>NZ_JAUOPE010000009.1 GCF_030546755.1 Colwellia sp. 1_MG-2023 | reverse complement strand
TCAGTAGTGAAATGCGTTAGCGCCGATGGTAGTGTGGGAGTTCCCATGTGAGAGTAGGACATTGCTAGGCTTCTAATTAGGTCGTTCCTTGCCATCCATGGCAGCTCGACATTAGTGCATCCATGCACGTCAAAAGCCCGTTACGAAAGTGACGGGCTTTTTGCTTTTCTGGGTTTAACTTATTGTAAGGTCTTACTTAATTTTCAATTCCAACCTTGCTAGAATAATGATACTTATCTATACAGCACATTTTAAATAAAACGCGTTAGCATCAGATGGTAAGCGCGTGTAGCTTTTCTCTCTTTTTGTAAACTACACTTGCATTTTATAATACTGGAAACGTTTTATAACCAAATATAATAGTTCTCAACTGTTGTCTTATTTTCGTCTAAAAACAAATTCATTTTTTGTAGAAAATATAAGTAGGCTTAAACTTTATAAGCAATAAAAATCCTTATTAAGATGGCACTTATCACGATCATTCACTATATTACAAGGTAAATCTCAATTACTAATAACGCCTTAATAATCCTTTACTTATTATAGTTATATAGTTAAATTTGATTGTATTAATTTGATATATAATGAATTATTTATTTTTATTTATAAGTTAGAAAAATAGTACTATCTAATTTTGATCTGTGAGGTTGTTAATATATGAATACAAATGTTGGGCTAATTGCACATAACTATGGTTAGGTAGCCGTTTGATAATATTATTAATAATAAGTAATGATGCTATTCGTAATAGGGTTAATATTAAGCTTGAATTCTCAGGCCATACGATAATTCAAACATCTAATAGCGCGGATGCTATTACATTATTACGAACTAAGAAAGTTGATCTTGTGATCACCGAAGTCGATATTGGAAAAATTGACGGCTGGAGGTTGTCAAGGTTAATTAGAACGGGAATTCTTGCGGCAAGTGAAGATATTCCTATTTTGCTTATTACAGAAAATTATAGTGAACGTATTGCCGAAACAACTGCTCGAATGTTTGATATTGATAGAGTTATTGCATATCAAGAGCTAGATATTATTCAAGATGTTGTTAACCAAATGTTTTCGGGAACAGGGACATTAAATAAAAAGCAAAAAATTCTTGTTATTGAAGATACAGAAGACACTGCAAATCTAGTACATCGAATGTTAAAGCATAAATTTTCGGTGGACATAGCCGTAGACGGAATTGACGGCATCAAAGCGTTTCGAAAAAATTCATACGATATAGTTTTACTCGATATTATGATGCCGGGTATGTCAGGTGATGAAGTGCTTGATGTACTCATCGAACTGAACCCTAAGCAAGTTGTTATTGCCATGACTGCTCACGGAACAATTGATTTGGCAGAACTGATGTTAGTGAAAGGAGCGTCTGATTATATTCAAAAACCTTTTAAAGCCGAACAGCTTAGAAAGGTGTGTGATATTGCAGCTAAACGAGAAGATTTTCTTATTTCGAATGCTCAATTTATAGCAAAAGCCTTGGCATTGAAAGATGAACAACGAAGATACAATTCCTTATCTAAAGATCATTATAGAGTTCTTGATAGTCTAAATAGTGTGGTAATAGAGTTATCAACCAAAGGTCGAATCATGTTTGTAAATAATGCATGGTTTAAACTGTCTGGTTTTACTGTATCTGAAACCATTGGTAAATCATTTACTGATTTTATACATGGTAATAATTCAAATCTACATCAATACGTTGAAGAAGCATGCGCACACCTATTATCAGGAACCAGTTCGCATGAAAGCCTTGAAGTACAACTATTGAAAAAAAATGGTTTGTACTTTTGTAGTGAAGTTAGTTTTTCTCCTTATTATAAGGATGATGAATTGATCGGAATTTCCGGCACTATTGATGATATTACCGTCCGTAAGAACGCTGAAGAAAGGCTAAAACACATAGCTTTGCATGACATGTTAACGGGCATAAATAATAGGCATTTCTTTGATGATAAATTAAGAAATATTTCAACGGACACAAAACGTTCTTCTAGATTGCATTCTTTACTCTATATAGATTTAGATCACTTTAAAGTGATCAATGACTCCCAAGGCCATCATCAAGGTGATCTCGTCCTAAAGGAAATTGCTCGCTTACTTTCTGAGCGGGTAAGACAAAGTGATGTTTTATGTCGTATTGGGGGAGATGAATTTGCTTTTTTACTCATGGATACTAATGTTGACGACGCAAAAAACGTTGCACTTGAGCTTTGTAAAACGATTGCAGATTCAAGTTTTAAGTTTGCTGATAAAGTGTACAAAGTCAGTTGTAGTATTGGAATTTCAGCAATAGATGGCAAGTCAGCATCAAGTGATACTTATTTACAGCAAGCTGATATCGCAATGTTTGCAGCGAAACAAAAAGGGCGAAATCGAGCTCATATATTTAGTGACGAAGATAGAGTTACAGGTGAATTAAAACAAAGCTTTGAATGGGTGCAAAAACTACAAAATGCTCTCTTTGATGATAATATTATCTTACATTTTCAACCTATTATTGACGTAAATACAAATAAAATTGAATGCTATGAAGCATTAGTTAGGTTAATCGTTGATGGTAAAATTATATTTCCCAATGACTTTATTCCATCTTTAGAAAAAGCTGAAGATATGAATTTGCTTGACCGTCATGTTATAGGTAAAGCGCTTAAAATGATGAAAGATAATGCTATTTTGAAAAGGGTAGCAATTAATTTATCTGCACAAGCATTTACCGATGATCGTTTATTTACATTTATAGAAGAAAAATTAGTTCAATATAATATTGATCCGTCGATGGTTATTTTTGAACTGACAGAAACGGCTAGTTTATCGAATATTACGGGGACGCAACGTATGGTCACTCGTCTTAATGAATTAGGGTGCCATTTCTCAATTGATGATTTTGGAACAGGTTTCAGTACATTTGCGTACTTAAAACAAATACCTGCAGGTAGTGTGAAAATTGATGGGTCATTTGTCAAAGACATGCTTAAAGATCCAATCGATGAAGTTTTAGTTAAAGCAATTAATGATACCGCCCATGCTTTAGGCAAGACAACCGTAGCTGAATTTGTAGAAGATGAAGATACCTTGATAAAGCTAAAAGAGTTAGGGGTTGATTATGCACAAGGTTACTATATCGCTAAGCCAAAGGATATTGATGAAATTCATGGCCATAAAGTATCACCATTATTAGTGGTTAATAAAAAATAAAAGTTGTTCAAGATATTCTGATTGTTAAATGCAACATATTGATATAATGTAAAATTATTAGTTTTTAAGTTAATAGAAATTGTGAAGTTTTAATTGTGAATATTTGTAGGTAAAGGATTATAAGAAGTTTGGGGTTAAGGATAATGATATTTTTAATACTGTGAATTAATGATTATTTATAATCTCAACGTCGATATATTCGATTGTTCTAATTAAGTTTAGGGAAACAATGAAACCTATAAAAAATGTTGAAGTTAACGTCAATACTCAAAGTCATAATACCCACCAAGAAGATATAAAGCTTAATTTAAATGTTACTGATTATGCAGATTTAATCGTTGAATACTTACATCAACTAGGGGTTGAATATGTTTTTGGTGTCCCCGGTGGAGCAATTGAACCCTTTTATAATGCTTTAGCTCGTTCAGCGAGGCGAGGAGGGCCTAAAGCCGTTATCGCTAGACATGAATGTGGTGCAGCTTTTATGGCTGATGGTTATTATAGAGAAACGGGAAGATTGGGCGTTGTTTGTTCTACAACGGGCCCAGGAGCAACAAATTTAATTACTGGCGTTGCATCTGCCTCTGTAGATAAAAGTCCAATGCTGGTCATCACGGCACAAACCGCGCTACCTAAATTTGGTAAGAAGCCTCTGCAAGACTCAAGTGAAACCGCTATTGATACCGTAGCAATATTAAGAAATTGCACTAAATTTAACTCATTAATTTCACATCCTGCTCAATTAGAATCAAAACTTATTTCTGCATTAATGGAAACAACTCAATCGCCTCGCGGTCCTGCTCATATTAGTATTCCATCGGATGTGCTGCGTAGCTCTTATCCACATGAAAATCCTAATGTACATGTTAATTACCTGATGAATAGGTCATCTCTTGTAGATAAACTTGCTGTAGAGCAATTAATTGAAGAAGTTATTTCCTCAGACAATATTGTTTTATTTATCGGTCATGGTTGTGGGCGAGCATATCCGCAAATTCAAAAGCTAGCAGAGTCTATAAATGCCCCTTTTGTCACTGGGCCAATGGGGAAAAGTTGGGTTGATGAACGCCATCCTCTATATCGCGGTGTATATGGTTATGCTGGGCATAAGTCAGCACGTGAGCTATTTAAAAATCCAGAGATAGAGCTTGTCTTAGCAATTGGCACATCGATCACTGAAATGGGCTTGGGTAATTTAGCAAATGATGTGCTTAATAAGCTTATACATATTGATGAAACTGTTGAAAGTTTTAGTCGTTCACCTATGGCTAAATTACATGTATGTGGGCATTTAGACATTATATTCAATCGTTTATTGAATGCTATTGATGCCAAGAGCTGGCAAAGAACATGGTGCGGTATTGAGTTTGAATGTCATCTAAATGCTGTTGGTGGCTATATTGATTTACTCGAACCTGAAAAATGTCACTCCAATGAAAGTCCTATTAAACCTCAAAAATTAATGTCGTATTTATCCCGTAAGTTACCTGTTTCGACACGCGTTTTTATAGATACAGGTAATATATGGGCGTGGGCTACACATTACCTGAGCCATTCTTCTAATGCCGGACTTTACCGTGTTTCAATGGAGTTTGGCAGTATGGCTTGGGCAATAGGAGCTGTTATTGGTTCCGCATTTGCCTCTCCTAAAAAACCTCATGTTTGTATCTCTGGCGATGGTGCTTGGTTAATGAGTTCGCACGAAATTGGTGTTGCAGTGCAACAAAATTTACCCATATTGTTTATCGTTTTAAACGATTCTGCTTATGGCATGATCCGTTTTGGCCAACAGCTTAGCGAAGCTGAATCGATTGGCTGGGAACTCAATGAAGTCGACTTTGCTGCCTTAGCAAAAGCGCAAGGAGCTGAAGGCCATATTATTGAAAAAGTAGAGGAACTACATAAAATTGATTTTGACGCTATATTTAAAGCTAATGTTCCCACTTTACTTGATGTTCGGATTGACCCTAACGAGGTTCCACCTATGATGTCACGAATAAAAAATTTAGCCGAAGATGCTGAGCAAGTTAATGCTTATGAATAAATCGTACGTTAAAAAATAACTAATTCCATTGTGTACTTGTAAGGCCAAACATTATGAAACTAAAAATAAGTTCTCTTGCTCTATATTTTGCTCTGACTGGTTTTGTTAGTGCTGAAAATGTGGAAAGTAATGAAGACGATTACTTTGATGATTTCTACGGCAGTGAAGAAATGGTAGCAATAGCTACAGGTATTAAAACTCAAATATATAAAGCACCTGCAATCGCAAGTGTTTTTACGTCTGAAGAAATTAAAAATATGGGTGCGATGGACATTGATGACGTTTTAGAAGCCGTTCCTGGATTACATATTTCTCGCCTATCAAATACTTATACACCTATTTATACTTTTCGCGGGGTTCATAGTAAATATACACCACAGGTATTAATGTTAATCAATGGTATACCGATCACTAACTCGTTTTTAGGAAATCGAAATCAAAACTGGGGGGGAATGCCCGTTGAGGCGATTGAACGAATTGAAGTTATACGTGGTCCAGGATCAGCCGTTTTTGGTGCTGATGCCTTTGCCGGTGTCATAAATATAATCACTAAAAATGCAAATGATATTGATGAAAATGAATTATCCGTTCGTGTTGGTAGTCACTCTACTGAAGATTTATGGTTTTCTTATGGTAATGATGACGGCGATTTTAAGTACTCAGCTATTTTAGAATACCATGAAACAGATGGCTCCGATAAAACCATTGAAGTTGATGCTCAGTCTCGCTATGACCAACTTTTTGGCACTAATGCCTCATTGGCTCCAGGAAAACTAAGCCTAGGTACCAAAAATATAGATTTTCGTGGCGAGATTAATTACTTTGATTGGACAATACGTGCTGGCTTACAAAAAAGGACGAATTTAGGTTTAGGCGCCGGTTTAGCAGCAGCACTTGATCCGGAAGCGGATAAAGCAAGTGAAAGGCGAAATATAGATATTAATTATCAAAGTAATTTAAACGATAATTGGCAATTAACTGCCCAAGCCAGTTATTTCGATACAAGTCAAGACATCGATCAATATACTATTTATCCTAAAGGCGCCTTTGGTGGCGCTTACCCTAATGGCTTCATTGGCAACCCTGAAGTCTGGGAACGTCATACCCGTTTCAATTTAACCGGTCTTTATACAGGTGCAGATAATCATATTATTCGTATGGGGGCAGGATTTCATAAAGGTGATATGTATAAAACTAAAGAAACAAAAAACTTTGGCTTAGGACCTGATGGTCAGCCTATTGATCCAACAGGGCCTCTCGTTGACGTTTCAGATACTCCGTATATATTCCTGCGAGAAACAGACCGAATCAATAAGTTTGCTTTTATACAAGACGTTTGGAACTTTGCCAATGACTGGGAGTTAACCGCTGGACTTCGATATGATGATTACTCAGATTTTGGTAGTACGACTAACCCTAGATTAGCCTTAGTATGGTCAACCACACTTAACTTATCAACCAAACTCCTTTATGGACGAGCCTTTAGAGCACCATCTTTTGCTGATACTGGCAATATAAACAATCCCGTTGCATTAGGTAATCCAGATCTTAACCCTGAAGAAATGGAAACCACTGAGTTAGCTTTTGATTATCATCCTCAAACCGGGCTGGGAGCAATACTGAGTTTTTATGACTACAAATGGAGCGATATCATTCAGTATGTACCTGATGCGGGACAACCTTCATCGACGGCGCAAAACTTTGGTGAACAAACAGGATATGGTGTTGAACTCGAAGTGAATTGGCATATCAGTAAAACCGTCAAACTAGCAAGTAATGCTACTTGGTCTAAAGCAAGTAGCGATCAATTAAATCAAAATGTTGCGTTTGTTCCCTCAAGTCAGTTTTATGCTCAACTTGATTGGAAAATATCGGATGAATTACATACCAATATTAAAAGTAATTGGGTAAGAGGGCGAGAAAGACAAACAGCAGATCTTCGAGCAGATATAGATGACTACATCATTACCGATGTTACTGTTCGTTGGCAACCAAAAGACTTTCCCGCATCACTTTCATTTATGTTGAGAAATTTATTTGATGAAGACGCTCGTGAGCCGTCATTGAATAATGGTGCTACGGTTAACTTGCCGAATGACTTACCTCTTTCTGGCCGAACGTTATACGGTGAACTAAGGTACAAGTTTTAATGGGTAAAACTAATTCTCACGATAAAAATAAACAAAGCCAAGTTAAGAACGATTTTGTTTATGCAAATAAAGCTCAAACGAGTATTTACTTAGAGCAACCTTCAGTGAATAACCCTTATATTGCCCAGAATAACTTTCTTCATGGTTATGATGTCACCGAATTAATGCAGAAACAAAGTTTCGTCAGCGTTTTGTTATTACTTTTTACCGGGGAGTTGCCGCATAAAAACAAGGTTGTCTTGTTAGAACGCTTAATGGTAGCGTTGATAAATTTGGGGCCAAGACATCCTGCAGTGAAAGCCTCTATGGTCGCTGGTGTAAGTAAAGCGAATGTCGAACATTTACTACCGATAGGGTTATCTGTGTTAGGGGGAGAGTCGAATGGCGCCAAGGAAGTTGAAAAATCTATGCTGTTTTTGCAAAGCAATATTAATCAACCAATAAATAAAGTGCTTGAAAATTTACCGCTGAAAACCCCCGATAACAATCTTGGAGAGTTTCACATTTGTCCTGGATTTGGGAATCAATATGGTAGTGTTGATGAATTCTCAATAAAAATAGTAGATTCGTTAATACCTGAAGATACTAATATCGAAGACTTTGCTTATATTTTGTGGGCACAACGTTTTGCAAAGTCACTTTATCAATACAATATGGGATGGTTGAAAACAGGGATTGCTGCAGCAGTATTTTGTGAGTTGGGTATAGGTGCGCGTGAAGCAGTAGGGTTATTTCAGTTAGTTTGTGCGCCAGGAGTCTTTGCCCATGGTGTTGAACAAACTCATAAACCTATCACGGCGATTCCTATGTTGTCAGATGAACAACATATTTATACACCTTAACTTATATTGTTGAAGCGATTAAAAAATGAGTGAAACGAAATACTGGGATCAAAGAAATCATCAAATATTTAGCCAAGTAGGGCACTGGCAAGGTGGTGTTGACGTTAATCTTCATCATTATTCTCTTATGAATGATTTGATGAAAAACGCCACGTTAATGCAAGTTCATATTTTAAATGCAACAGGCAAGCATGTTGATAAAAATATCGCAAACTGGATAGAAATTAACTTTATGGGGTTAAGTTACCCTGATAGTCGAATCTGGTGTAATCAAATCAGCGCCTATGCGGCTGACACTAACTCAACATGTGTTGCAGCAGTTAGTGCCGCTATATTGTCTACAGATTCTAGGGCTTATGGAGGTAGTCAAACGACTTTTTCATGTATGACGTTTTTAGATAATTCCTATCGTCGATATAAAAATGGTGAAACGTTATCAAGTATTATTTCAGATCAAAGGACTAAAAATGGCAAACCTATTATTGTTGGTTTTGCTCGCCCCATTGATAAAGATGATGAACGATTACAACCTTATGAATTAATGCAAAAAGAACTAGGTATTGCCTTAGGCAAATATCTCAAATTTGCTAAAGCGTTAAGTGAATATTTAGATAATCATTATTCATTAACAATCAACAGTGGCGGCTATGCATCAGCCTTTTTATTAGATCAAGGTTTCACGCCAGAAGAGGGGTATAATATTAAAGCGTATGCCGTGGCTAGCGGTGCTGTTGCATGTCATCGTAATTTAGCAACTTCCTCCGCTAATTCTTTTCTACCGTTAAAATGTGTTGATGTTGAATATACCGGTAAGGCAATACGTCGAATTTAAATAGTCATACCCTTTGAATCATAATGTGAGCTAAACCATATGAGCTACCTTAAGAGTTAAAAGGTAAAATGACGGTAAATTTAGCGCCTTTATCTAATTCACTTTCTACGGTTATTTTTCCTTGCATTAATTCGACAAAGCGCAAAGAAATAGCTAACCCTAAACCTGTGCCACTGAATTTACGAGATTGACTAGAATCGACTTGACGAAACTCATCAAAGATATAGCTTTGTTGTTCTTGAGATAAACCTATACCTGTATCTTGAACTTCAAAATATATATAAGTATCGTCATTGTTTATGGTTAATGTTATTTGACCATCGCTGGTAAACTTACATGCGTTACTTAATAAATTGAGCAATAATTGTTCTAATTTATCTTTGTCATTGGTGATTCTTGTTAAAGAACATTGTTGATTAATTTTAAAGGTATTATGAGATTTTTGAGCTAGTGGACCGATTGTATCAAGTAAGTTAACTACCAATTCATCGATAACAATTTCAGTGAGGGTAATGTCGAGTTTTCCGGCTTCAATTTTAGCCAGATCTAACAAACTATTTATCATGTTTAATAAACGCTGAGAGTTCTTTGCGATTTTATCCATATCCTCGATAAGCTCAAAATTACCTTCTAATTCGAGTTCTTCAATAACTAATTCACCATAACCAATAATTGATTGAATAGGCGTGCGTAATTCATGACTCATGTTTGCCATAAATTCAGATTTATGTTGGCTGGCTATTAATGCTGTGTCTCGCGCCTCTACAAGTTCTTTGGTTCGAATATCAACTTCCACTTCCAATTGATCTCGATGAATGATTAAGTCGTACTCCTGTTGCTTTAAAACAGCCATCATATTGTTGTATGCACTCGCAATATCTTGAATTTCTTTCGCCCCATTTACTTTGGCCAGTAAATGCTCTCCAGATTGCTGTGATTTTTTCATAATGTTCGCGATCATGGCTAGCGGCTGGAATAATTTTAATAGTCCCAAACGAAGCACGATACTCAAAATAGTCACAGATAAAATACCAACAATAGCAATAAGTGTTGCAACCTGACGCTGCGCTTCGTGAAGTTTATCTTTACTATAAATAACTTCAGCGTAACCAATTATTTTTTCTTCAGTTATTTCTGAATCAAGTTCAAACTCATCTTCTTCACTGGGACTAGATTGTGTAAGTTCTTTTATTGGAGTTTTAATTAACCAATAATCAGCGGTTTCTTGGATCACATGAGTGGATATTATGTTGGCGTTACTTCGGTTAACTTCTTCAGGATAATTACCGCTAAGCAGAAAGTCACTGTGATCTTCAAGTGATAGCCTAGCGGCAACCACAGACTGAAACCCTTGCACTTGCTCCATAGCTTCTTGAGCATTTTGATTCGCCCCTGATAAAAGTGAAAAAACAGTTTGTTTTGCTAAACCTTCCGTTATTTGATAAGCATTATTTAGCATCATTTGTTGAGATTGAAAGTTTACGCCTAGTGTAGTGACAACACTGATAATGATAGTCATCAAAGTAATGCCAAGGATCATAAAACGGATAACTTGGTTTTTAATACTTTTATTTGATTTTTGAAGAAAAGTTAAAGACACAATAATAACGTTAATTAGGGAAAGTAAGCGCAAATCCTGAACGCTCATTTGAATTATAATCAAAACCTAAGTGGGCGGCAGTTCTTAAGTTTACGGCGAGTTTAATTTTTTCTAATGTTTTGACGGTAGATGGTCTAGATTTATAATTTACACTATTAATGAGACGAGATAATTGTTGACCAAGTAGCTCATTATCAGGTAACGCAGAAAATAATGCTCCTCGTT
The DNA here is from genome assembly GCF_030546755.1 of Colwellia sp. 1_MG-2023. Classification (GTDB taxonomy): domain Bacteria; phylum Pseudomonadota; class Gammaproteobacteria; order Enterobacterales; family Alteromonadaceae; genus Thalassotalea_H. The sequence continues at coordinate 170,442 of NZ_JAUOPE010000009.1, read as the reverse complement.
TTGCATGAGTCGGTTTACTTGAAAATACCACCATTTTATTTTCCCAAGCCTTTTCTAAAATAGTAGGTACAATAATCTTTTCATTCGCCGTAACTGGATCAAGTGGTAACCATATAGCCATTTTTTCAAGATTAGAACCTTCAAATATTTTGTTATATGCAATGACGGCAGCCTTAATATCATCTACGGCAATAGGGTGTAATTTGAGGCCTTTTGCGAGAGCTTTGGTTTGCGCATCTGAAATTATCCACTCAGAGGCCGGACTATATAAAACTGTTATCGCCGTTATTTCTGGCGCTAATTCGTGCAAAGAATCAAATAGAACATTTGGATCAGCCATTAAACTAACCCCTGAAATACCATTGGGTTTGATAGGTAAAGCGCCTACAACCACTGGCTTATCATTATAAAGTTGTTTCGCTATACGCATGCCTCGTTTGCCTAAAGCGATAACTTTGTGCGTGGTAATCATGTTTGCTTGTTTCTCGGCGTCGAAAGTTCGGGGAAGTTTTAAATGGTGAACTTTGCCTTTAAATTCACTTTGAATGCCACGCGTTATTTGTTGAAATATTTGATCGTATGGAGCGTTTACTTCTGGGTAAACCACAGTTAATTCTTCAGCAGCTACTTTCATGTAAAAGCCGAGCAATGGAAGGATAAATAAAAGGTGTAAATTTTTTATCTTCACTGATTTAACCGAGATAATTAATAATGTTTAATTAGTTCCATACTAACGATAATTATACCTTTAGTCGATTAAATAGTAATCGTTAATACCTTATTTAAAAAGGCTTTTTATAAAAATTCTTCATTTAGTTCGATTTAGTAACCGATAGTTGTAATTTCATCAGCCATTCATTTTTAATCAAACAAATAAAATAGCAATTTATTCAAACAAGCTTTTAATATTATCTTGGTTTGAGAGCTTTTCGTTTTCATCGATGATAAAATCTTATTTATTTTATTAAAGATTCATTATGGCTATTAACTGGTTTCCTGGGCATATGCATAAGGCTCAAAAAGAAATTAAAGAAATTCTTCCGCAAATTGACGTCGTTATAGAAGTGTGTGACGCACGCCTACCATTTAGTAGTGAAAACCCGATGATCACTGAGATCAGAGGGGACAAACCATTAATTAAAATTTTAAATAAAAGTGATTTAGCTGATCCAGATAAAACTAAGCAATGGCTTGAATATTTAGAGTCACAACAAAATGTTAAAGCAATCGCGATGACAACTGATAATTCTGCTGTCGCGAAAACTATCCCATCATTAATAAAGAAGTTAGTGCCTAATAAAGATGAAGCGGGGAAGCAAATAAACGTTGTTATTATGGGCATTCCTAATGTAGGTAAATCTACCTTGTTAAATACATTAGTGGGTAAAGCCAAAGCCAAAGTAGGGAATGAGCCTGCGGTTACTAAAGGTCAACAACGAATTAGGCTTGAAGAAGGCTTATATCTTTACGATACCCCAGGTATGCTTTGGCCAAAAATTGTTAATGAAAATAGTGGTTATCGCTTAGCAATTACCAGTGCAGTAAAAGATACCGCTTTCGATCATGACGATATTGCCTGTTTTGCCGGTGAGTATTTACTACAAGTTTACCCTCAGCGTTTAAAAGAAAGATATAAACTCGAAGATTTACCTCAAACTGAAGTTGAATTGATTGAAAATATTGGCCGTATTAGAGGCTGTGTAAAAAGTGGCGGTCGAGTCGACTTCCATAAAGCCTCTGCAATTTTAATTAATGAAATTAGAGATAAAACATTAGGCGGTTTAACTTTTGAAATGCCCGAAATGGTCGAACAAGAGAATTTACATTTCGCTAAATTACAAGAAGATAAAATTGCAGAGCGCGAAGCGAAAAAACAAGCGCGTGGCAGAGGTAGAAAGAATAAGCCCAAAAAAGGCAGATAAATCTGATATTTATTTGAGGCTAGCGCTTAATTGTTTTATTAATCGTTAGCCTCAGCGATATTATCCAATGCTTGAATGAATAACGCTGAGTCATTTTCAATAGTTGCTTTGGAGAATTTAAGCGACGTTTTGACAAGTGTTTTCAATGGCATCAAGCGATTGTTGTAAATCCTCAATTAAGTCAGTCACATTTTCTAACCCCGCAGAAATCCTAATTAAGCTATCGCTGATTCCTGCTTCTCTACGTTCTTCATCTGTATAAGGTGAATGGGTCATTGAAGCAGGGTGTTGAATCAATGATTCAGCGTCACCTAAACTTACTGCGATTGAAAATAATTTCATTCGGTTGATAAACGCTGTTCCGCCTTTTAAATTAGTATGTAACTCAAAAGCAATAACTCCACCGGCGGCTTTCATTTGATTGCCAATAAATTTATGCCCTGAATGAGAGGGTAGACCAGGGTAATAAACTGTGGCTACATTGGGGTGTGACTCTAAAAACTCTGCCAGTAATTGAGCATTTTGACAATGACGTTCAACCCGCAAATGCAGGGTTTTTAATCCTCTAAGTATTAACCAAGCATCGTGAGGACTCATCGTTGCACCGATATCTTTTAACGCGGTCAGCTTTATATGATTGATCATTTCAGATGAACCACAAATAATACCTGCGACAACATCACCATGACCATTTAAGTATTTAGTTGCGCTATGAATAATAATATCCGCACCCATTTTAGCAGGTTGCTGTAAAACCGGTGTCATGAAAGTATTATCAATGACTGAAATAATATTATGCTTTTGAGTGATTGAAAGAATACTGGCTAAATCTAAAACTTCTAGATTGGGGTTTACCGGGCTTTCTAAAAACAACACTTTAGTATTTTCTTTTATCTCTGCGATAATATTATTTGGTTGAGACATATCGACGAAACTCACCTCAATCCCAAACTTTGTCAACATATGGCTGATAAGCGCAAATGTGCAGCCATAAACGGCTTTAGATGAAATAATGTGATCACCCGCAGAAAGATTGGCTAATAAAGCACCTGATACCGCCGCCATACCAGTTGCTGTTGCTGCTGCATCTTCCATGCCTTCCATTGCCGCGACACGCATTTCTAACTGTCTAGTGGTTGGATTGCCAAGGCGGGTATAAATAAACCCTTCTGATTCGCCTGCAAAACGCTCAGCACCTTGTTCTGCGTTATCAAAAATAAATGTCGAAGTTTGATATAAAGGCGTCGCTAATGAACCGAATTGCTCATCATTAATTCGGCCTGAATGAATTGCTTGGGTCTCGATAAACTTACTGTGATGCATATTGCTCTCTAATTATTGTTTTCATGGGAAAGTTAAAACTAATCGTTATTTAATTAGTTTTAGCTATTGTTAAAGCAATAACGAATCCAACTATATAAAAATCTGTAATATCAGTGGCTTATGTTTATTTTTGTGTGGCGCTTAATAATGGCGTAATAAATATATTACAGAATTTGTTAAGGGCAAGAAATACATGGTTAATTTCACTGGTTATATTGAATTTATTGGTATTTTGAGTGTAATATAATTATTACGTTGTAATAAATATAATACAGTATGCGCGTTAAAATTAAATCATCCGACAGAATTGGTATTAGCCAAGAGATTTTATCGATATTTTCTCTTAAATCTTGGAATGTAAAAAGTATTGAAGTGCAAACGCATCTTACTTTTGTACATCTTGATAGCAGCAAATTATCGTTTGCAGAGATTGAGCGTTCATTAAAAAAAGTATCCGGTATTATTGGTTGTGAAGAAATAGACCAAATGCCTGCTGAGCTTAGAGAAAATCACTTACAGACATTATTGAGTAGGATATCAGATCCTATTATTGATATTGATACACAAGGTGTTATTTTGGCGAGTAATGCTGCCGCCAATCAATTAATTGTCGATAGCCGTAAAGTACGTCCATTGGTTAATAGCAATATTACTCAGCTGATAGATGTACCCCTTAAACATTTTTTAACTTCAAATGAAGTAAGTTTATCGATAAATTTTCTGCAACAACCTTTTATTGCCGATGTTAATCCTGTTGTTTCTGCGAACAAAATAACAGGTGCTGTGATCAGCTTAAAGTCTATGGATAAAGTAGGACGACAACTCGCTCTTATGCAGTCTTCTACGGATGACGCTTTAAAGTCAATTATTGGTGTTTCTGAAAAAATTCGTTTGGTACTCGCGCAAGTAAAACGCTTTGCTGAGTTAGACTTACCTGTGCTAATTTCCGGTGATACCGGTACAGGCAAAGAATTAATTGCTCGAGCTTTACATCAATTAAGTGAGCGAAAACAGAAGCCTTTTTTAACGATTAATTGTGCGGCTTTACCAGAGCAATTATTAGAAAGTGAATTGTTTGGCTATGAAAGTGGAGCGTTTACTGGAGCCAGTAAAGGGGGAAAACCAGGATTATTTGAACTTGCGCATGGCGGCACCATTTTTCTTGATGAAATAGCAGAAATGTCGAATTATCTGCAAGCTAAATTATTACGTTTTTTACAAGATTACAAATATCGAAAAGTGGGCGGTACTAAAGAATTTACTGCGGATGTTAAAGTGATCAGTGCGAGTCATCAAAACTTTGCCGAATTAATCGAGAAACAACAGTTTCGCGAAGATCTTTATTATCGATTAAACGTGCTGAGGTTAGAATTACCTGCTTTAAGGCATAGAACCGAAGACATTCAATTGTTGGTGAATCATTTTGTCTTAAATGCCGCCAGTCAAGTCAATCAGCGCGTCCCTTATATAACGGAAGAGGCGTTATTAATGTTAAAGGCTTTCCATTGGCCGGGGAATATTCGTCAATTGGAAAATGTTATCTTTAGACTCGTCGCACTTAGCGAAAACGATAATATTTCAGTGGAAAATGTCAGAAGTGTTTTGTTTGAATCAAATGATGGTATTCAAAGTAGTTCAATTATCGAGGAAGGCATTATCAAAGAAGACATTATCGAAGAAGGCATAACTGATTGGGCTGAAGCGCAAGCGAACTTTGAACGTAAATTGTTAACTGCGCTTTATCCTTTATATCCTACAACGAGAAAGTTAGCCGAAAGATTAAACGTTTCCCATAATAAAATAGCTATGAAACTACGTGCTTATCAAATTAAAGCTTAATCAATATGATAAGCACTATTAAATCGGTTAAAGTTCTATTAATGCTCTAGTAATCTAAAAAGTATTTGTTTGACAAATTCAGGCTCAAACGGTTTATCGCATAATGCATTTACGCCATCTTGTTCAATATTGGCAAGATGAGTATCGTTACTTTCACTGGTTACCATTAAAATAGGTAGGTGAGATTGTTGACTTTGCTCTCTTACATAACGAGTTAATTCTCTGCCATCAACTTCTGGCATGTTGTAGTCAGTAACAATTAAATCGTACATATTATCATTGAGTAAGTTTATCGCTTCTTTGCCATCAACTGCTTCGGTAACTTTAAGTAAACCTAAGTTATTTAAAACACGTCTAATATGGTTTCGGGCTAATTTACTGTCATCAACTAATAAAACGCGGATTTCATGAACATCAAAGTATTCTAACTCCATTTCGTCAGCCGTTAGTAAATCAATCGTATTATTAATCGCTGCATGCAAATGCTCAGAAGTAAAAGGTTTTGGTAAAATAGCTACAACACCTGACTGTTTATATTCTTCTAGGTTATCGCGCTTACATTCGCTTGAAACTAGCATAAATGCAGAGTCTTGATTACGTTCAGAGTGTTTGATTTCTTTGAGTAAATCTAATGCGGTACCGTTATCGAAATACATGGCGCTGGCAATTAAATCATAATGTTGGCGAGTCAGTATTTCTCGCGCTTGAGTTAAACTTTTCGCCAAAGTTATTTTATTAATACCTTGGGCTTTCAGCTGATTTATGATGTATTTACTTTGAGTATCTGAAGGTTCAATTAGTAAAATTGATAACTCGCTTGGTTGTATCGTTGTCATTATTATCTCATATAAAATGATGGAGAGTTTTTAGTGATTAACCACCAATAAATTTAACTTTATAGCCTGATTTTTCTAAAATTTTCTGAATAGCCTCACGCTTGTCACCTTGTATTTCTATTGTTTCATCTACGACACTGCCGCCTGTACCACAGCTTTTTTTGAGTTTACTGGCTAAGTCTTTTAACGCTTTGGCATCTAAACCTAAGCCGCTGATCACCATCACGCCTTTACCTTTTCTACCTTTTGTTTCTCTTCTAACTTTAGCAAACCCATCGCTAGGGGTGATGGTTTTTACTTTTTCGGGTTTAATTTTGCCTTTATCGGTTGAATACACAAGATCGGATAATTGGTCTTGCCAAGACATAAATAATACTCTTAAGGGAACTTAGCTAAATTATAGTAAAACTCAACGAAAAAAAATACGACGTATGTGATGAATAATGAATTTTGTTGATTTTGATCTAAAATTAGCACGAGCATTATCACAGAGAAAGAACAATCTTTTTAATATGATAGATTAAATAGATTAATATCATAAAATTAATATATTATATTTATTACTGAAATTAACCGATAATTAAGGCAGTTGATCTTTCGCGGTTAAAAAACAATCTCGAAAGATCAACAGCCCCTAATTCAACTTATTAAATAAACAACACAAGAGAGTATTATGTTAAAAAATATCGAAGGACAAAAAATTCCATCATTGAGCTTTTCTATCATTGACAATGGTGCATGGACAAAACGAACGACAGAGAATATTTTTGATAACAAAACTGTCATTGTATTTGCCTTACCCGGTGCTTTTACTCCTACCTGTTCTTCAACACATCTGCCTAGATATAATGAATTGGCTGAAACCTTTTTTGCCAATGGTGTTGATGAAATTGTGTGTTTATCAGTCAATGATACTTTTGTAATGAACGCTTGGGCGGAAAACCAGCATGCAGAAAAAATTAGCTTTATTCCCGATGGTAACGGCGATTTTTCACAAGCAATGGGGATGTTAGTTGATAAAGGCGATATAGGCTTTGGTAAACGTAGCTGGCGCTATGCGATGTTAGTTAAAAATGGCGTTATCGAAAAAATGTTTATAGAGCCAGAAGTTGAAGGTGACCCGTTTGAAGTTTCTGATGCTGATACCATGCTTAATTATATAAACCCAAACGCTATACAGAAACAGACGGTTACCGTGTTTAGTAAACCTGATTGCCCATTCTGTCAAAAAGCAAAGCAGTTATTGAATGAAAAAGGTTTATCTTTTGAAGCGTTAGAGGTTGGCAAAGATATTAGTTTATCCACCTTAAAAGCCGTGGCAAATGCAGAGACCGTGCCTCAGGTCTTTATTGACGGTAAGTTAATTGGCGGCAATGAAGCATTAGAAGTTTATTTTAAGTAAAGAAATGAACCGTTAATATTTTAGTAAATAAAATTTATGCATCAAAAAAGCCAATCAGTGTTGCTAATTGGCTTTTTTACGTTTTAAAGATTAAAGTTTATTTAAAGTTTTGCTTCAAGTTCTGGTAAAACGTCAAATAAATCACCAACAATACCGTAGTCGGCAACTTGGAAAATTGGCGCTTCAGCATCTTTATTGATAGCAACAATTACTTTCGAGTCCTTCATACCGGCTAAATGTTGAATTGCCCCTGAAATACCTACAGCAATGTATAAGTCTGGAGCAACAATTTTACCGGTTTGACCCACTTGCATATCATTGGCAACAAAACCTGCATCAACAGCAGCACGAGAAGCACCAATAGCAGCACCTAATTTATCTGCAATCCCTTCTAATAACTTGAAGTTATCACCATTTTGCATGCCTCGACCACCAGAAATAACGACACTTGCTGCGCCTAAATCAGGTCGTTCTGAAACGGTAAGTTCATCACTCACATGACTTGACGTACCCGCATCAGTTGCTTTGTCAATATTAACGACTTCGGCATTACCATCGGTTGCAACAGCATCAAATCCGGTTGAACGAACGGTGATCACTTTTTTGCTATCTAAGCTTTGTACGGTAGCAATAGCGTTACCTGCATAAATAGGGCGAACAAAGGTATCTGCTGATTCAACACCAATAATGTCAGAGATTTGAGCAACATCTAACAATGCCGCTACACGTGGCATAAAGTTTTTGCCTGTGGTTAATGCGGTTGCGATAATATGTTCGTAGTCAGCAGCTAATTCGGTCACTAATAAACTGATGTTTTCAGCTAATTGGTGCTCATAAGCGGCATTGTCTGCCACAAGTACTTTACTGACACCATTTACTTTCGCTGCTTGCTCAGCTACTGAAGCACAGTTAGCGCCTGCTACTAATAAGTGAATGTCGCCACCAATGGCTTGTGCTGCCGCTACTGTTTTTAAAGTATCGGCTTTTAATTCGTTATTATCGTGCTCTGCAAAAACTAAAATACTCATGAGATCACCTTCGCTTCATTTTTTAACTTTTCTACTAACTCATCCACTGTTTCAACCACAATTCCTGCTTGACGCTCTGAAGGAGGCGTAACTTTTAAAAGTGTTGAACGTGGTGATAAGTCGATTCCAAAATCTGCTGCAGCTTTTACATCTAATGGTTTACGTTTAGCTTTCATAATATTAGGTAATGAGGCATAACGAGGTTCATTTAAACGTAAATCAGTAGTTACAATTGCGGGTAAGTTAAGTGCAACCGTTTGTAAACCGCCATCTACTTCACGAGTCACATTGACTTTATCACCGTCAACTTTTACTTCAGAAGCGAAAGTACCTTGCGCTAAACCTGTTAATGCAGCAAGCATTTGACCTGTTTGATTGTTGTCACTATCAATAGATTGTTTACCTAAAATCACCAATTGAGGTTGCTCTTCTTCAACAACTTTTTGTAATAACTTAGCAACATTTAATGAATCTAAATTTTGGTCAGTTTCAATTTGTATAGCACGGTCAGCGCCTAATGCTAGGGCGGTACGCAACTGTTCTTGGCACGCTTTATCGCCAATTGATACAGCAATAACTTCTGTTGCTGTACCGGCTTCTTTTAATCGAACGGCTTCTTCAACTGCGATTTCACAAAATGGGTTAATAGCCATTTTTACATTGGCCAAATCAACATTAGTGTTGTCTGCTTTTACGCGAACTTTAACGTTATAGTCGATGACACGTTTGATGGGGACTAATACTTTCATCGTTGCCTCTAATTATGCTTGTTGGTTTTTTTTGCCTAGTTTTTATCGCAATAAGAATAATGAACTAGACTTAGTTTTATTGGCTCAAAGGTTACTTTTAGATTCCGTCAACGTCAACGTAACTTTATCTCAAAATGAGCAAATATGTTTTATATCAGTAAATACTCTTTTACAGCATAGTATTTACTGACGAAAATTCTATAGGTATGATATTATCAAACAGGTGTTTGAAAATCAAACGTGCGTTTGAAATTCAATAGTGAAACAATTTTGGGAGAAATTATGGAACGTGAATCAATGGAATTTGACGTGGTAATCGTTGGTGCTGGGCCATCAGGATTATCAACGGCATGTCGTCTTATGCAATTAGCACAAGAAAAAGAACAAGAATTAATGGTGTGCGTTGTTGAAAAAGGCTCAGAAGTTGGCGCGCATATTCTTTCGGGGGCTGTCTTTGAACCTAGAGCACTTAATGAGTTGTTTCCCGATTGGCAAGAAAAGGGCGCACCGTTAACAACTAAAGTCACTGGTGATGATATATATTTATTCAACAGTGAAGAAAGCGCGATAAAACTACCTAATTTTAGCGTGCCAAAAACTATGCATAATGAGGGCAACTATATTGCTAGTATGGGCAATATGTGTCGTTGGTTGGCTGAGCAAGCTGAACAACTTGGTGTTGAGATTTTCCCAGGCTTTCCTGCGCAAGAAGTTCTTTATAATGACGATGGTAGCGTAGCTGGCGTGCTAACCGGTGATATGGGATTAGATGTTGAAGGTAATCCTAAAGATTCGTTCGTACCAGGTATGGAGTTACGGGCCAAATACACGGTTTTTGCTGAAGGTTGTCGAGGACATCTTGGTAAAGAATTAATTAAAAAGTTTAATTTAGATGCGGATAAATCGCCTCAACATTATGGACTAGGCTTTAAAGAAATTTGGGATATTGATCCTGAAAAACATCAAGAAGGCTTGGTTGTTCATACGGCAGGTTGGCCTTTAGATAAAGACACCAACGGTGGTGGTTATTTATATCACGCGGAAAATAACCAAGTGTTTGTTGGCTTAATTGTTGATTTAAATTACAGCAATCCACATTTAAGCCCATTTGATGAATTTCAGCGATATAAGCATCATCCTAAAATTGCTCAATATTTATCGGGCGGTAAACGCGTTTCTTATGGTGCAAGAGCCATGGCAAAAGGTGGTTATAATTCTTTACCTAAAATGACCATGCCGGGTGGTTTATTAGTGGGCTGTGATGCGGGCACGATTAATTTTGCCAAAATTAAAGGAAATCACACCGCGATGAAATCAGGCATGTTAGCGGCTGAAGCTATTTTTGCTGATTTATCATCTGACGCTTCAACTGAAAACTCAGGCGGCAAAGATTTAACGGATTTTACCGAAGCATATCAAAACTCTTGGTTATATGAAGAACTTTACAATACGCGTAATTTTGGTCCTGCAATGCATAAGTTTGGTACTTTTCTTGGCGGTGCATACAACACACTAGATCAAAATATTTTTGGCGGAAAATTACCGTTTAACTTTAAAGATGATTCGTTAGATCATGAGCAATTAAAGCCTGCGTCTGAGTCGATTGTGATCAATTATCCAAAACCTGATAATAAGTTAAGTTTTGATAAGTTATCTTCAGTGTTTTTATCCAATACCAATCATGAAGAAGAGCAACCTTGTCATTTAAAATTGGCCGATGCATTGATCCCATTAACGGTGAATATGCCGAAATATGCTGAGCCTGCGCAACGTTATTGTCCGGCAGGTGTTTATGAAGTGGAGCAAAGCGAAGAGGGTGAAAAGTTTGTCATCAACTCACAAAACTGTATCCATTGTAAAACCTGTGATATTAAAGATCCAAGCCAAAACATTACTTGGGTAACACCTGAAGGAACAGGCGGCCCGAATTATCCGAATATGTAAATAGTTAGGACGGGTCAATCAAATAATAAAAAGCCAACATTAACCGTTGGCTTTTTTATCACGTTAAATAGTAGCGATTTAAGAGCGACTTATTATGATTAAGGTTAAATAGCATGCATTTCCAATATTGCTAAAATATAAAAAGCTAACATTAAAATGGCTGCTCTGGTTATGATTAAGTGTCTTTGCCCTAAACGTTATATAGAAAACTTAATATTGAGCTTTCATTTAACTAGCTTAAGAATCGTAGTAATTAAGCTTTCCTTAATAATTGGTTTAGACTCATGAGCATTCATACCGGCTTCTAAATAGCTTGCAACATCACTTTCTATTACATTTGCGGTTAGTGCGATAATTGGCAGTTCTGCAATGTTTATATCTTTATTTGAGCGGATGATTTCAGTTGTTTCAACCCCATCCATAATCGGCATATGAATATCCATTAAAATAATATCTATATTATTGGGTGTATTAACTAATTTAATCGCCTCAACACCATTATTCGCCATAGTTACCTTAGCACCTTCGGAGCTGAGTATTTTATTAATGACTAATTGATTAATATTATTATCTTCTGCGACAAGAATATTAATGCCTACTAATCGTTTTTGTATAATCACTGTTTCTTTTATCGGTGTTTTATTTTTTAACACAGACATAATCGCTTGGTGTAATACTTCAGTAGGACAAGGCTTTTGCAATACCGCTTTTATTATAGGTAGTGCTTCGCGGGCTTTTTCTATGGAAGACGTTTCATAAGCGGATAAAATAATCACTTTTGGTACAACAGCTAGACCTAGCATTAATATTTCTTGAATGAATCCAGAGCCATCGGTATGTGGCATTTTCCAATCAGATATTATCAGTTTTATATCGCTTTCTGAATCTCTTAATACTTCTAACCCCTCTTCAGCCGATTGTGCAGTAATCGGTTTAATCGCGATACTTTCAAGGTAGTTACTAATAATATTTAATGCGATAGGGTTATCATCAACAATAAGAATCTCAATATTTTCTTTTAGTAAGGTTTCACTTTGTTGTTGAGTTTTATGATCATCGATAAGAATATCAGTATTCAACCGTATTTTCATAAAAGCAGTAAAGCAACTTCCTTTGTTTTTTTCACTCGTAACGCTAATGTCGCCATCCATCGCCTGGCAAAGTTTCTGACTAATTGATAAACCTAAACCCGTACCGCCATATTTTCTTGTGGTAGAAGTGTCTGCTTGACTAAATTTATTGAATAAAGTGGCAATATCTTTCTCGTCCATGCCAATACCTGAATCCTTTACCTGAAATCTAAGGATAAAAATATCTTCTTCATGATTTACTTTATTCATCGAAATCACAATATCAACACTTCCTTTTTCAGTAAACTTAATAGCGTTTGAGCATAAATTCATTAAAACTTGGTTGATTCTAAATACATCGCTCATTAAGTCAGGATGTACGTAGCCGTCAATAGATATGGTAAAGTTTATCCCTCTTGCTTTAGCAATTTCTTCAAAAGAGTTATACAAATTATCGATAATACTATAAATAGAAAATGCCGCGATTTCTAAATCCACTTTTCCAGCTTCCACTTTGGAAAAATCTAAAATGTCATTAATAACAGATAATAAGTGCCTCCCTGAATAGGTGAGTTTTTCAACATACTCCCGTTGATCAGTATCGAGTTTTGTTCTATTTAATAGCTCAGTTAAGCCAATCACCCCATTTAACGGAGTTCTGATTTCATGACTCATGTTAGCTAAAAATTCTGTTTTAGCATTGGCTGATGATTTTGCCGCTTCAACGGCTTTTATGAGTCGCTGATTTTGGTCTGATAATTGATTTCTTTGTTGATAAATTGCTAAGGTTTTTCGTTTCACTTCTCGAGTTAACAGACCTTGGCGAGAAAGCAATGAATAAGTAATAAAGGCTATCGCTACAATTAAAATACTGCCGACAATGAATAAAGTAACAAGTAAACGATTAGGTTGAGTTAATTGTTGAACATTAGGGATAACAATCAAGTCGAAACGGTTGTTAACTAAGTTGATGGAAAAATTAAACGTTATTTTTGGTAGTTTGCTCGTTGCTCCTTCTGAGTTCGAAACTACCTTATTATTTGGAAAATGAAATTCGTTATTTTTACTATCAATTAAAATATAACTAAAATTATCCATTGGTGTATTGATTAAATTATTGATGAAAAAATCAGAAATATATTGGCTTGAAACAATTAGGCCACTGACTTCGCTTGCATCATTATGAATAGAATCAGTTGAGAAAAAAGGGTAGACGTAAATAAGAAAAGGCTCTTTTCTTATATTTCTTAGTTTTGGTGATAAATCAGAAATGATAGGGGTTTTATTTTCTATCGCGGGAAAAATCAAAGGCGCAATAGGTGATGATTTAATAATGGAACGGCCAATAAAGTCAGCTCTATTTATTTCAGGGTAAGTATAACTAACAATATTATAAAAATTATCAGTGGTCGTTGCTTTGCTCCGTATGTTTGGCGAAGTAAAATTAAATACCTCAAACTGTGAAAAAACAGACTCAACATTTTGAGAAATATTATTTAAATAGCTTTCTAGTGAGGATGAAGGGACATGATGAATGACACTGATCCTTCTTCCTTTTGGAAAGTTTGGAAAAACTCGTGTGACAAATTGAGCATATTCTGAGTGACTTACCCAGCCCGACGATGAATACAGGTTAGCAATGGAAGCCACTTGAAAAAATGACCGTTTAATTTCAGCTTCAATATCTTTCGATTTTAATTCAGCACGTTGTTGATATTTGTCATACGCTGCTTTTTTTTCATTTTCTAACGAAAAATTAAATAAAACGATCAATCCAGTCATGCCAATCATGAGCACGGATAAAGCATATAGAGCCGGTTTTTCAAATAATTTCTTGGTAGAGAATGTCATCATACTAAACTAAAAAGTCCTTTTAAATGTTAGTCCCACTGATCTTGGATCACCTTGTGCACATAATCTTGCTGTATCAGGAGAGGTACCAGGTGCTATAGCCCGCTCTGTGCAATACTTTTCATTGGTTGTGTTTTTTACCCATAGTGATACTAGATATTCTCTATTTAAGCCAAAATAAAAGCTACTATTTAATGTTAATAAGCCTAACATACCTTCAGAAAAGTTTTCACGCCAAATATTATTATGTGTACCGGCTAATTGATGAGTATGTTTGTCTAAAAAAGTATAATGCAGACTTAGTTCAAGATCACTGTCATTAAACTCAACCGTTTTTAGTGCAGAAATACTATAACTAAACTTAGGAGCATTGGTGAGCTCATTACCAGTAACTACTTGGTTTTGAAAACCGTCGACAATAAGTGGTGAAATACCTGAAGTGTTCAATTGACCATCCGTAACTTTAGAATTTAACCATCCCATGCCGATGTTAAAACGAAGACTAGCAGAGGCTTTCCAATTCAATTCAATTTCAGCCCCTGTTGATTCTGCTGTTGGTAAATTAACCAATGAAGCAAATAAATTGGCGGGATTACCGGGGTTATAGACGAGAAAAAATTGATAATCACGCCATGTATTCTTAAAAATCGCACCATTAAAACGCAGCGTGTTATCGTATAAATCTGTTTTGAAGCCTAATTCTGTTGTCACTAAACTTTCAGGTTTTACCGTTTTATTGAGTAAGCTGTTATATGCGGTAACGGTAGGATTAGAGTTTACCGCTCCCATTTTAAAACCACGAGATACAGCACCGTAAAGCATCATGTTTTTATGGAGGTGGTAATCTAATGAAATTTTCCCTCCCCACTCATTGAACTTTTCATCTATTTTTTCAGAAGCGGGAAATCCACCGTTGGCGTTAATAAATCGCTCAGCTCTTTTAAAACCCATAAAATCAGAAAAACGATCAAAATCATTGTTCCCTAAACTATACCAACCTAAACTCCCTAATGGATACTCTTGTCCTGGTAGATCCATCATCATACCGGCAGAATGAACTGTTGGTTGAAGCTTTTGAGTCGTCCAACGATAACCCGTAGTAATATTAAGTTTTGGCGTTATCGGATATGTAAATTGCCCATATGCTGATAGTGTTTGGCTTTTATGATCAAGCCAAGCGCCTCTATCAAACATAGGGCCGATACCTGCATCATCAATACTGTCGTCAGGTCTACCAGGTCCGCCAGGATCAATTAATGCCGCTTGAAAGATATCGCCGTATTCAAGGTTATAAAGCAAACCAATTATCCAATGAATGTTACTTTCTGATTTTGATTGCCATTGAAATTCTTGTGAGATAGCTTCGGTATTTGTTGAGTTATAAATTGCTGATTGATAAACACTAGATGCTAAATGTTGTCCTCCCCAATCATCCATGCGTTTAGATAACACATTTTCAAAAGAAGAAATGGCATTAAAAATAAAATTATTGTGGGTTGTTGTAAACTTTAAGTAACCACCAAATGCCTCTACATCATTAGGAGGGTTAATCATGGAAGAGTGATTACTTGTTAGGTCTTGATCATTAATGTTAATCAATAACTCATCATTAACGGGGCTCATTGCTGTTTTTACTTCAGCAATTTGAGCTTGTTGACCACCGTATAAACTGATTGATAATTGTCTATCTTCGTCAAAACTATATAACAGTTTTAAGCGGGCTCCAAAACGATTTACATCGTTATACTCAGTAGGGTTGTTGGTAATATTACTGGTAACTGTGCCATCTCGTTGGTGTGAATAACCAGACAGCCTTACACTGGCTTTATCGGAAAGCGGAAAACTAAGTGCTCCTTCAGTTTTAATAAGATGATAGTTGCCTATACTTATTTCAGCAAAGCCAGTTATTTCGTCTTCGTTATTAGCTTCATTGGTAAAAAAATTGAGTGCGCCACCTGTCGTATTTTTACCAAAGAGGGTATTTTGTGGCCCTTTTAAAACTTCCACTTTATTCAAATCAAATAGCGCAAAATTTGCTAGGGCAGGGCTTTGAATAGCAACATCGTCAACATACAGTCCAACAGCCGGAATTGAAGATAAGTTAAAACCATCCATACCTACGCCACGAATGTAGTAATTACTTAAACCACTGATAGAACGTGTCGCATTCACGTTAGGAACTAACGTGGTAACTTCCATTGCTTGATTTATTTTGGCTGAAGATAATGATTGATAGGAAATAGCCGCAATTGAAATTGGGACATCTTGTACCGATTGCGTACGTTTTTGTGCAGTTACCTCAATGATTTCAAGGGAATCGATGTCTTGCCCGTTCACTAGAAATGGATAACTACAAGCAATAAGTATTATGTAATACAAAATAAAAAATACTTTTATCATAATGACTCTGTTATTTGATGATAATTTTAGTATATTCTAGTTTTAACTTAACACCATAAATATTGCTTAATTTATTAATTTGATAAGAAATTTTTCTGTATTGCTATGTTGAAAGTATCAACGCTCTTTTAGCGAGCAAGATTACTTTTCAAAGATAGCCATCTAATGCTTAATTTACATGGCTATTTATGAGAAATTATTCATCTAATGAACTAATGTCATATTTGAGCCTTACTATCTATTTGGTTGAAATGATAAAACTAAGAAGCCTATGATTTATAAACAATTGATTCATCGCTTACTCTTTTCAATTATTTTGATAGTAACAATTAATGTATCAGCAAATAGTTATCAGCAATCAACGAAACTTGTAAACGAGTATTCTGTTGAAAAACTCACCGCTGAAGATGGTTTTGTTTCCTCAGAAATTTATTCAATTATCCAAGATCATCAAGGTTTTCTGTGGTTTGGTACCGCTGAAAATGGTGTGATGCGCTACGATGGCCGCAAAGTTACGTTATTCGAATACGATAGCACGAGTGAAAATAGTTTATCGCATAATGACGCCGGTAATCTTATGCTAGATCATCAGGGAAAAATATGGATAGGAACCTGGGGAGGAGGGGCAAATCGTTATGATCCGCAAATAGGAATTTTCGAAAACTTTTTGCATAACCCCCAAAGTATCGACTCTATTTCATCTACTCGTGTGCAATCGCTTTTTCATGATCAAGAAAATACTTTTTGGTTTGGTACTTATGATAAAGGCCTGAACAAATATTTAGGCAACAATCGTTTTGAGCATATTCAAAAAATAAAGGGCGATAATAAGAGTCTGTCTCATAATAGAATTTGGGACATTGAAGATAATGATAAAAATAGTTTGTGGGTTGCAACGAGTTTCGGATTAAACCTATTCGATAAAACTACTCACTCTTTTCGTAATTATTTACCCGAACCGGATAATAACAGCCCAACTGGCGCTAACGAAATTCGTAACATCCTGAAAACATCTACTAACAAAATTTATATAGGCACTCAAAAAGGGCCTTTTCTTTTTGATCCCAAAAGTCATGTTTTTACTCGATTGAAATTTCAACAAAGAAACATACTCGATCAAGTTAATTCTATGATTGAAGATCAAAACGGATACATTTGGTTTGTTACCAGTAAAGGATTATTTCGGCAATCAAATATAAGCAATGAAATAGAACAGTTTGAACTTGATACGAACAGTGGGCTTCGTATTGTTTTTGAAGATAGCAGTAGAACAATATGGGTTACCAACGAAACCCAAGGTATATATAAATTAGTTCCTCATCAAAAATTTAAGCCTATTAATAATTCAGGCTTAGTTCCTCCAAATGGAATAACAGTTGATTCAAAGGGAGATTTATTCATTGTATCGTCAACTTCTCAATTATTTAAATGGCATGTCGAAACGCAGAAATTAGAAAAGTTAACTTCTGCTATTTTTAGTGATGAAAATGGTTATCAAGGGGATAGGTTGATAGAAAAACCTATTGTCTTTCAAGACGAAAATAAAAATATTTGGATTGCCCAAGATGAAGGGTTAGCTAAATTTAATTTAACGACCAAACAATTAGCATTAATTACTATCCCCAATACTCATGCTAAACATAAAGAATTCAGAGAATTACGTGCATTAAATATGGACAAAAATGGCATACTTTGGATTGGGACATATAAAAGCGGCATTTATCAATATGATCCTGTGATGCAAAGTTTTCACCATATGGATGATGCTTCAGGTTTGTCGCACCCAGAAATATCAGAGATTTTTAAAGATAAAGATCAGAATATTTGGGTTGGTACAGGAGATGGCTTGAACTTATGGGATGAAGTCAATCAAGGGTTTACTTCATTTAATGAAAATCCTGAACAAGAAAACAGTTTACTTGGCAGTATTATTCAAGATGTGCATCAGTGCCGAAATGGGGGGATTTGGGTTGCTACTCAAGCCGGGCTGAACTTATTTAGACCTGAAACGAATGATTTTAAGCATTTTAGTCGCAAAAATGGCTTACCTACTTCTTTAATTCGTGGAGTGGCTGATGATGAAAACAATCATATATGGTTGACCACCAATAAAGGTATTTCGAAGTTAGATCCCGTCACGGAACAAGTTACAAATTATGATAGTAATAATGGTTTAATCGGTAGTAATTATTATCCTAATAGTCTTGAAAAAGGAAGAAATGAAACGTTATTCACCAGTAGTCAAAGAGGCATTGAATTTTTTAGTACTGCTTCTATAGATACAAAAAACAGTGAATTTAATATTGTCTTAACCGGCTTTAGTAAAATGGGCAAAGCTTTTCAACTAGCAACTCCTTATTCTTATGTTACTGATATCAATCTATCTTATCGTGATTACTTTTTTTCATTTGAATTTGCAGCATTAGATTTTATTTCACCTAATCAAAACCAGTACGCTTATAAGCTAGAAGGTTATGATGATAATTGGATTAACATAGAAAATAGAAATATTGCCGCATTTACCAATCTTGACGGCGGTAAATATACCTTTTTAGTGAAAGCCGCGAACAAAGAAGGTAAATGGAGCGAGAACTTATTATCAATAAATTTAACGATATCTCAACCACCTTGGACGACTTGGTGGGCCTATTTGATTTATTTATCTGTGTTGTTATTAACTATTTTTATCATTATTTATTTAAGAACACGCATTCAATATGCTGAAATTTCAAGGCAAAAATATTTTGTTCAAAAGCTTGAAGAACAAGTGAGTGATAAAACAGCTTCACTAGAAGCGCAAGCGCAAGATTTAACGGAAGCACTAAACAAAGCCGAAGAGGCAACTAAGCTTAAATCTGAATTTTTAGCGAATATGAGTCATGAAATTAGAACTCCGATGAATGGCGTGTTAGGTATGCTTGGTTTATTAAAAGATAGCCAACTTACCCAAGAACAAGCTCATCGGTTGAGTATTGCCCACTCTAGTGCAAAATCATTATTGGTACTTATCAACGATATTCTTGATTTTTCAAAAATTGAAGCAGGGAAGTTAGAATTAGAAATAATTGATTTTGATGTTCGAAATTTACTCGGAAAGCTTGCCGAATCTATTGCACTTGCCGCTCAGAAAAAAAATATCGAAATCGTACTTGATTTGAGCGAAGTTCAAATAAGTTTAATTAAATCGGATCCGAACAGAATTCGACAAATAATTACTAACCTTTTAAGTAATGCAATTAAGTTTACAGAGCAAGGTGAAATAGTCATAACAGCGACGTTATCACCGACTGAAACTATTGATGAACTTCAGTTTAATTGTAAGATTAAAGACACGGGTATAGGCATACCCACTGAAAAAATACCATACTTATTTGACGCTTTTAATCAAGCTGATGCTTCTACCACAAGAAAATATGGCGGCACAGGTTTAGGGCTTAGTATCACCAAAGAGCTATGTAACTTACTAAAAGGTGATGTAAAAGTTTCAAGTGAGCATGGGCTTGGAAGTTGTTTTGAAATCAGTTGTTTAGTGGAGAAAAGTGAACAAGCACCGTTAAGTTCACCGTCATTTGCTAATACCTCATTACACGCGTTAATAGTAGATGATAATCAATCATCACGTGAAGCATTAAGACGACAATTGCACGCTTGGGGAATAACGGTTTCTGTTGCAGCTGATAACGAAGAAGCACTAAGTCTATGCCAAGAAAGGTTTTCTACTACTCAAGGACAATGTTTTGATATTGCTTTTCTTGATTGTGATATGCCAACGATGAAAGGAGAGCATTTAGCTAAGTATATTAGAGCAGAAGCAAAGTATCGCTCAATGAAACTGGTCATGATGACCTCGATAGATGAGCAAGTAGATGAAAGCTATTATGCGAAAATAGGTATTAATACTTGGTTTTCAAAGCCAATGACCATTAATGATTTAATGCATGCATTAACGGTTATTCAAGATGATGATTATCCAATACTCAGCCCGTTTAGTAAGCAACAAGGTGAAAATGCTCTTGACCTATCAAACGAGCACGAAAACCCCGTTGAAGCGAATAAACAATGGCCTGAAGACACTCGACTTTTACTGGTAGAAGACAACCGTGTTAATCAAATGGTTGCTTTAAGTGTATTAAAAAACATTGGTTTACAAGCCGATGTCGCCGTAAATGGTATTGACGCCTTAAAACGTATTCAAGAAGCTACCAAAGAAAAACCGTATTCTGTGATTATTATGGATTGTCAAATGCCTGAAATGGACGGTTATCAAGCAACGCGTAAAATAAGAGCAGGAGAAGCTGGTTCTGAAAATATTGCTATACCGATAATCGCGATGACAGCGAATGCAATGCAAGGCGATAAGCAAAAATGTCTAGATGCAGGCATGGATGATTATCTAACAAAACCGATAGAGCCTCATAAAGTTTTAGAAAAATTAACAAAATGGATCGTCTCAAGTCCGCGCTAAGTAAAATTTGGTAATAGCAAACAAGTCATCAAAATAATTTTACCTTTCTCGGTAAGTTATCATTTAGGTTATTCGTGGTGCCGTATACTGCGTTAACCGCATTTAACTTTTATTATCATACTTTAATCGCTAACCTGATATTTATAATGTCTTTTTAACTTTCTCATGAGGAAATAGCCATGAAGCGAATAGTAACGTGTTTTTTATTATGCATGTTAATTATTACGGTTGATGCAAAATCAGTCAAACGTAGTCAATATACGATGGATAGTGATGGCCCATTACAATTATCACAACAAGGTTTACGACTGGATCACGCTGATCTACATTTTAGTATTTTTCCTCAAAATAAGGCTATTGATGGACGAGGAGTTTTAACATTCATTAGTAAAAATGCTAGAAATCAAGTAGGGATTAATTTAGATAATTTGTTTACTATTGAACAAGTTAGTGTAAATGGGACTGTGATAGACAAAACACATTATAGTAACCCTGAAGGCTTGTTGTTAATTAATTTATCTAAACCTATCAAAGGGCGGTTTACCCTTGATATTCATTATCATGGTAAACCCAGAGAAGCCGTGAAAGCTCCTTGGGATGGCGGTTTTGTTTGGTCTAAAACGAATGATAATCAAGACTGGATTGCCACTGCCGTTCAAGGTGAAGGTTGCGATTTATTTTGGCCTTGTATTGATAATCCAATAGGTGAGCCGAAAACCACCAATCTTCACATCACAGTGCCTAAAGGCTTAGTGGCGGCAGCTAATGGAACATTAACTTCCGTAACCGAAAATGACACTACTAGCACTTATCATTGGCAAAGTTTATCGCAACTTAATACCTACGGTGTAGCAATAAATGTCGGGCCTTATGATGTGATTAAAACCACCTTTAACAGCCAATATGGTAATGCGATTCCGGTTGAGTTTTATCATTTACCCGAAAATAAAGCAAAAGCTGAAAAATTAACGCAAGAATTAATAGACATTACTCAATTTTTTGAACGCTTAATTGGGCCATACCCGTTTGCTCAAGATAAAATTGGTATCGTTGAAACCCCACATTTAGGTATGGAGCACCAAACAATTAATGCTTATGGAAACCAATATAAAGCCGACAAATATGGGTTCGATTGGTTAATGTTTCATGAATTTGCTCATGAATGGTTTGCTAATCAATTGACGAATAAAAATGCCAATGCGATGTGGCTTCATGAAGGTTTTGGTGCCTATATGCATCCGCTATATGAGCAATACTTGCATGGCCAAGCTGGCTATATGTCACATATGTACGATATGCGTTTAAAAATTCGTAACAAAGCTCCTATTGTTAGCAAAGAGTTGTTAACCGTTGAAGGAGTTTATCAAGAAGAAAAAGGTGGCCCAGGTGCTGATATTTACGCTAAAGCACCTTGGGTATTACATACCTTACGTTACCTCATAGGAGATAAAACCTTTTTTAATGCCACGACTGAACTTGTGTATGGCATACAAGATCCGAAACCTGGGACATTCGATCCCGTGTTAGCAGATACAGATGACTTCCTTCGTATCGTTAATCGATTAACAGGTGAGAATTATCAATGGTTTTTTGATATTTACTTTTATCAAGCAGATTTACCTAAAGTCATTCAAAAGAGAACAGAAAACAGCTTAACCATACAATGGAAAACACCTAACGATATGGCGTTTCCTATGCCTTTAGAAGTATCAATAAACGGCGAAACTAGAATTTTTACAATGGATCAACCCCATACACTTAAAGTTTTAGCTACTGATCTAATAATTATTGATCCTCAAAGTAAATTGTTGTTTGAAAAGCCTCATGTTGCACAATATCAAAATTATTTAGAAGCGAACCTGAAATAGACATTATTCACAATATAAATAAGATAAGAGTTAAAGCAGGCTCAATACTCTGTAATTATTATATTTTCATGAATTAAATTAGGCATAAAAAAAGCTAGGCAAATGCCTAGCTTTTGTAATTTTTCAAACGTTAAACGATTAACGATTAACTTTTCTGCGGTTTAACATTAAACCTACTAAACCTAAACTAGCAAGGAAAATAGTTGAAGGCTCAGGTACTTCAGCAGGATCTCTAGCCCATACATTGATATGTAATGGTTGTGCATCATTATTAAATACAGGGAAATCATTCATATTAAAACTACCGCTTAACATATAAGGCGTACTAAAGTTTAAAGCAGCATTGTTTTCTGCTGCAAAAATATCTTTGAAATTAAAGTCATAAACAGCAAAGCGTGTCGCTGAGTTAATTGAGAAAGCTAAGTGATCAAAAGTAGCCTTACCTAATAAACTTTGCACATCTTCAATAACATTTAATTTAGTACTTAATTCCCAATAGCCAGAATTATTGTGACAGTTATAATTAGTAGTAAAAAAGCCAGCATTATATTCACGACAACCAAATGTTAAGGTTAATAAATCATTCACTTGTAAAGTGATACTTTCTTGACTTCCTACTTCATCGTAAAAGTTGTTAAATCCTTGAGTTCTTTGTTTTTTCCAAACATCACCTAAATGAATCCACCCGGGATCCGTTGCGTTACCGTCACCGTCTAAATCTTGTAAATCTTCTGGGCCATCAAGAAATTCGTTACCGGTTAAAACGCCCCATTGGCCGTTTAAAAATCCATCATTTAATTCACCGATGTTATTTTCAGTATAAGAACCCCCTCCAATAAAATCTTGACCCCAATAAGTACCGATACAGCTAGTAGCATCATGACCATTAGCAAGTAAATTGGTATTCGTATTATCTCCAACAACAGAAACATGATCTAATGTCACGCTGTCGGTAGTACATTCACCAGCTGAAACTAATGTGGCTGAGGCATTAGTCGAGATAAATGCAGCAGAGCACACAACCACGGCCATTAATTGTTTTAAACTATATTTCATAATTATTCCTTTATTTTCCTTTGAAATTGCACAATAGAGCAATATGCTCAAAGCAATACTAGTGCCAGTATTTAAGTTTATGAAAGTTAAGCTTTTTTTATTTGAATGTATTTATTGTGTAAAAATATTAGACAATAATCCTAAAATTACTTCATAAGTATTTATGGTCAGAGTTATTTATAGTTATATTTTTTTGTGTCATCACCAAAGGTTAGGTCATTGATAAGATAAGAGATTTGTAGTGAACAAGCGATACATTACCACTATTTGACAAAGGTGGCGAAAGCTTATGAATAATTGAGATATTCATCATTAATGGAAACTGTTTAGTAAATGATGCTACTTGGGGAATAGTGTAATAGTGGTGAAATCCTTTAGATTAATTAATACCGGTAAAAATAACACTACTACAGCAATAAAAACTTAAATTAAATTAGCAAAATTGCTAAAATTGACAGATACTTAAGTAACATTAAAGGTAGTTTTTATTTTAATTACTATTGAAATTTCACTACCTGAAAATCACTTTTAATAAATTGATAATTCATCAATTAGACAGGGCAACTCAACATTAAAGGAGAATATTTTTACGTTGAAAAAAACATCATTATTACAAGATGAAAACTTATCATTTAAATTAAGCTATCAGTTATTACCGCAAGAATATCAATGCTTAGATCTCTACTTTTCAATTCCTGATGAAATGGGCATAAATGCCAGTACGCTGACTGAAGAAAGTTACTTTTATAGCAGTATTAAAGCGCATAGTGCTTATTATTCAGATCAAATACACTTGCCCTTGGTGCGAAGTCGTTTTATCAGTAAACAAAAAGGTGAGCAAAGTGATTACCGTAGCAATTTAAATTTATTTTCTTACCAATTAAGAATGGCCTTAGATACGGATTTAAAGCAGACATTACAAATTGAGTCGGCTGATGATTTTTATCAAAGCGCCATCGAATTAGCCGAGCAAACTCAATCCTTGTTGAAAAAATTGCGCCGCTACACCCCGTCTGATCCTAAACTCAGTTCATATTTTGATAATGTTGATAACTATTTAAGTTGGTATGTTGAACAGTCATTTTTAACTTTGTTGGCAAATGGCCCTAAAAGTAGTGAAAAATCTAAAGAACGTGAAAGTTTATTTGAATTGTGCCGACAAGAAAACGCTTATCGTATTGAACTCAAATATAACTCACAAGTGACAATGGATGATCCAAACCGCATCACGAATAAAATGCGTTTATTACAGCGTTTAAGTGAATATGGCGTTGTTTTTCAAAAGAAAACGTATCATTTAAACACAAATTTAAAACGGGTTGTACGTGGTACGGTTACGGCGATAATTATGGCGTTTGTTATGACCATTATTTTGAACGCTCGTTCGGCATTTACCGAGGTATCGGTTGTATTAATCGCGTTACTTGGTTTTATTTACGGGTTAAGAGAAACCTTTAAAGAAGACATAACACGTATTATCTGGCGTAAGATCCAACAGGGACGAGCCAAATGGCAGCATATATTCAGTAATAGCGTAAGCCAAACTAAAGTGTGTTCGCAAACAATTTGGCTTGAATACATTAGCAAAAAACATTTACCTAAAAAGGTTTTACAACAGTTACAAAAGCGACGGCAGCAAAATAAACAATCTGCGCAACTGCTGCATTTTCGTTGTGTTTCAAAAGTTTTATCCAAAGAGTTTTTGCCGGGCTTTGATGAAATACAGAATCAAATACTGTTTAATTTAACCCCATTTGTTCGCTACCTTAAAAAAGGTGAAGGGCGTTTATATTCTTTTGACGGCAGTAAAATCTCAAACCAAGGGGTTGAACGCCGCTACCAAATGACATTGGTGTTAGTACAAGGTAATAAGAAAAG
This sequence comes from Colwellia sp. 1_MG-2023, assembly GCF_030546755.1. Lineage (GTDB taxonomy): Bacteria > Pseudomonadota > Gammaproteobacteria > Enterobacterales > Alteromonadaceae > Thalassotalea_H. The sequence continues at coordinate 144,811 of NZ_JAUOPE010000009.1, read as the reverse complement.
TGAAGAGTATATTCAGCGTTTCAAAATAACCATTAACCGCTCTAAAATTATCAATATTGAACCGATGAAAGCCATTCAAAATTTTGATGAGAAAGCGAAAAGTACAAAAAATTAATTTCATACGAGCAAATTTGAACGTTTAATATAAATGAAGAGTTTTAAAGCCGTCTTGTTCTGGAAAAAGGGTAAGGTTAAAATCTAAGCGGTAATTAATGCTGTTGGATTGTTCATGCAAGGTATATGTGAAATTTTATTTAAATTGAAATAGTGACTTGTTTTGCATATGTTTCAAGTGCTTACTTCTTTATAGTCTGCCTACCCTAAAACCTTTATGTGCATTAATGATAGGCAGTTATATTCACTTCATGATAAAGACATAAGCTGTACTAGCGTTACTTTCTTTTCAGTCGTAACAATAAACTCAGTAATAAAAGTGAGTAATAAAAACTGCCGCCTGAACTCTCACTTTTAGCTTGTGTTGTTGGGGGATTCTCTGGGTTATTGACATTTTCATCAGCTGATTCCATAAAAGTTGCTGTTAGAGAAATATCAGCTTCTGTTGATACCACACAGTCTTTATAACTTTCTGTTGTAAAGTAGTAAAACATTTTTCTATTAAACTCTCCCGTAGCGACATCTAAGTAACCGTCATCGTTATAATCACCAAATGATGTTGCAGTAACACCTTCGTCAGGCTCTGCAATTAATTGTGCAGCACTAAAACTGCTATGCCCTGTACCATAAACTAAATTTAATTTTGAAGGTCTATAATGGGCTGTCAATACATCCATGATACCGTCTTTGTCAATATCACCATAAGCCGCGCCGTATGTTCCAATACCAGTATCGACAATGGTTCTTGAACCTGAACGATATTGTGCGACCTCACCATTAATTATCTCCGCGGTAACGACGGAAACAATGTCATCTTTTTGATAGGCATCTATCGTCATTGATGCTGATGAAGATAACAGCTCTTCTGCAATAAAACTGCCGTTATCATTAATATACCACTGTGTTTTAGCCTTGGTGATACTATCGACTAATACTAATAAATCACCTGAGATATCGGCTGAAAATGAGGATATTACGATGTCATGTTGTCCATCGTTATTTTTATCGATTATTTTAAATGAGTAAGGGCTAATCCCTGCTATTTTTATATGTTGAGAAAAACTAAAATTTCCAAGTCCATCATTTAAATAAATTTTTATTTTACTTTGACCAAATTCTGCAACAAATAAGTCTAAGTCGCTATCACCGTCCCAATCAAATAAATCAAGTGCTGTTGGGTAATGTAAATCAGAGTCAATTAAAGTTGCATTAAATTTGCCATCACCTTCATTACTCCGAAAAGAAATATTTCCTGTAAATAAGCCAATAGAGACTAAATCATCTAAATGGTCACCATTGAGATCAGCGGTTCTTAATGTTTTCGCACCACCTGAATCTCCTCCTATTCGGGTGTAAATTTCGCTGGTTAATACTTGTGAACCTGAATCACATTGTTGACCTGACCAACCGTCAAATAACCAACCAGAGTTTGCTGTTGGTACTAAAGTATTCTTAGATAATGTATTGGTTATAGTACAGTTTTGACTACATTTTATATCCGCTTCTTTGGCGTTTACTTCGCCTTTTCCTTCAAGCGTAATAGTAATATTTGTTGCTTTTGCTGCTTGAGGCATTGATAACAATAATGACGTTGCCATTGAAAATAAAACATTCAATTTTTTCATAAAATATTCTTCAGTGATTAAAATTAATTTCTTTATAATATGTTTGAGATTTCAAACGATATAATTGTTATAATTTAATTATTATGTATTTATTCACATTTAAAATCAGTTGGTTACATGGGTGGATTAGGCGGTAATAGTTTTCGTTTAGGTGAGTATTTAGTGCTTCCTCAACATAATAAATTGGTTTTGAATGGTGAAGAGTACAAAGTTGAGCCTAAAATTATGCAGGTTTTATGCTACTTAATCTCACATAAAAAAGAGGTTGTCAGCAGAGATAAAATTGCTGAGGAGATATGGCCCGATTCTGTGATTGGTCTAGAAGTTGTTACCCGTGCTATTTTCGAGCTGAGAAAAATTTTAAAAGACGATCCTAAAAAGCCAGTTTATATTGAAACTATTGCCAGAAAAGGCTATTGCTTTATTTATGAAATGCCTCAAATCGGAGAGCATACTCTTGAAGATATGCCTAATTTAAAAAATAAAATAAGCCAATCGAAAAGTCGTAACCATTTGATTTTAGTTTTAATTGCTGGGTTTTTATTTGTTAGCATAATTCTATGGTTCATCAATGAATCTAACCAAGGATCTCCCTCCCATTTAGAGATCAGGTTATTAACTGATACTGAAATTTACGCAAATTCGCCTGCTATTTCACCTGACGGCTCACAAGTTCTATTTATTAAAAAAAATAATTTTAAAGCAACTAATAACCAATTAGTACTTCTTGATATAGCAACACAAAAACGAACAGTCATTGATGACGGCTTAGACTACAGAAAACCTAAATGGTCAAAAGATAATAATTTTTGGTATTACATTAAGTGTCAGACGAAAACCACTTGCGAAGTTATTCAGCATGAAATTAGTTCAGCTAAAGAAGTAAGCCTCCATCAAGTAAAATATCCGCTAGTTGACTTCGCTCTTTCAGATAACAGTAAGCGACTTTTTTTGGCTTTATTGGCTGATAATCGTCAACAATTAGCAGAAGTTAACTTAGGGGGAGTTAACAGAGGAGAATTTAATAGAGGAGAAATTAATAGAGAAGTACGCTTTATCAATACTCCTGAAGAGAATAATTCATTCCCGACGTTTAGCCATGACAATAAATCATTATATTATGTTTCCACCGTAATAGGTGGCTCATCTCACCTTTATCAATATGACATAGCGAGTCAAGCATCTACTCTCATCAATGATCAATTTAGTCGCATTAGAGGACTTTCACTGAAAGATGATAAAACACTATGGTTATCTGGCCAATTGGCTGGGCAACTAGGTATTTGGTACTTTAATACAATCAATAAAAAAATAACCCCTGCGTTTAACTCTCTTCCTGGTCATACGCCATCACAAATTTCTAGTCATGTGCAGACTGACAATCTAATTTATGAAAATAGAACTAAAACAATCAATATAGAAAGCGCAGGGGAGTTTGCATTAAACAATTTATCAAAAGCAAATAGCTCGATGATCGATATGAACGCTGCTTTTGCGCCTAACACTAAGACATTATATTTTTCATCAAATCGTAGTGGTTTATATGAACTTTGGCGATATAGCAACCATGGTCTTGAGAAAGTAACCAATATTCAAGCTAGTATGATTGAACGACCGATTATTAATTTGCAAGAAAATAAAATAGCATTTGTTACGAGAGCAAAAACTAATACAGAAATGACGGTGTTCGATCTTAAAGATAACTCTGAAATATCAAAAATTATCTTACCTAAAAAAGTTTTTTTGCTTTCTTGGTCAAACGATCAGCAGTTTATTTATTTCAGTGCTTTTGAAGCAGGGCAATACAATATTTATAAATTGAATCTACAAACCTCAGCATCAGAAAAAATTCTACTCAATGCCGGCGCTATTGCGCAAGAAAGCCAAGATGGTAGTCATTTATATTATGGTGATATGTTAAATGGACAATTGATGCGAAAATCGCCTTTAGGTGAAGTAGACGTTATGTTTAAAATACCTGCTAGTGATTTAAAAAGTATTATGCCCCATAGACTAAAAGTGAGTGATGAGGGATTTTATTATTTTTCGTCAGAAGGTCGAACGTCACAATTAAAATACTATTCATTTAAAGATAAAACGTTGCAAGTTCACTTAGTATTACCAAGCGATATTTTTGTTACTGACATTGTTTTAGATAAATCTGTGTCGGTGATATTTGATCGTTTTAATAAAGTTAATAGCAACTTAATTGAGTTACATTAATGAATATTGCGAAACCTATGACCGTAAAACAATTTGATCTAAGCAGGAGTAATTTGAACGAAAGCCAAACCACCACGTTAAATATACCTTCTAAGATGATTGAAGAGCAACATAATTAAGTTGTAATCGACAGTAACGAGTCTGTCCCTTCATTTGTTTTAATTGTTAAATTTCATCTCAACATTTAAACGTATTGATAAATACAGGCAATAAAAAAGCACCAGCTTCTTATGAAAGAAAAGTGGTGCTTTGTTTAACTATGAACAGATTAGTTTACTGTTTCTTAAACCTTCTTGATGCTAAGCCGATAATACCTAATGCGAAAATAGCAAGGGTAGAGGGCTCTGGAACTTGTGAATAAGCGCCTGTAGTTACATTATCCATCCCCATATAAGTTGGGTTATGGTTAAACTGTAAGCTAGCAATGTCTTTTGATGTATCAACAATTCCAAAAAATCCCCATTGCTCTGAAGCGGCGGTATTTAAGTATGTTACCCCTTCGTATATTACGTTCAAATTTTGAATAGTACTTGAATAATGAACTTGGGTGAAGTCAAACCCTATAGCGTTGAATGAATTATTTAATAAAATTGTAGAGCTTGAACTTGTAGCATAATTCCACAAATAATCGTTGTTACATGTAAATGAAAGAGAATCATTATATCCATTACAATAGTTTTCATCCGCTTGATACGTAGTGTTTGAGCTATTGATCGTGAAATCGTTACGAACTAAAGAAATTTGCGTGGTGCCAGTTACAAAGTTGTCAAAACCATCAGTTTGAAAAGATGAAAGATAGTTTTCGAAAGTAATTCTATCATTAAATGTAATTATTCCTGCACTAGCATAACCACTTAAAGATAAAATTAAACCAGCCAAAGTAGCTTTTAACATTTTTATATTAATCATATTTTCCCTTGTTCTACATTCCTAGTTGTAGAGTGATATTAATTGTTTATTGTTAAAAAGCACAAACTGCACCAAGATATAAAACCTATTTATTTTCAATGGTGTAGGAGTGTTGGGTGGGTTTTTATGCTCAAAAGTGTAAATTTATTAGACACATATACAATCATAACCACCCGTTTTCCTTACATTTATTAAACAACTGCAATTATTACCACCCAATTAAACATTCCTGTATAATCTCGCTCATTAAACAACTGCCATAATTTATGGATTTAATTTGTAATATTGGCAGCTAAACAAATATTAATGACGTTACTCTTCTCTTTATAAGAAATTAGTAAAAACACCAGTTATACGAAAAGAGTCTGTTGAGAAACCTATGACCGTAAAACAATTTGATCCAAGCAGCAGTAATTCGAACGAAAGTCAAACAACCACGTTAGACATTCCTTCAAAAATGATTGAAGAGCAACATAACGAAGTTGTTAGCTCCAAGAAAGAATCAGAACGCGCTGCAAAAGTAGGCTTTGTGAGTCTCGGCTGCCCGAAAAACTTAGTAGATTCTGAGCGAATCTTGACTCAACTACGCACCGAAGGTTATGACGTTGTCAATTCATATGACGATGCAGAAATGGTGATAGTAAATACCTGTGGTTTTATCGATTCTGCGGTGCAGGAGTCACTTGATACTATTGGCGAAGCGCTTAAAGAAAACGGAAAAGTACTTGTAACTGGGTGCTTAGGAGCAAAAAAAGATGAAATTGTTGAGCTTCATCCTAACGTGCTTGGTGTTACAGGTCCTCATGCTTACGATGAAGTGTTAGCACAAGTTCATGAGCATGTTGAAAAGCCAAAACACAATCCGTTAATTGATTTAGTACCTGATCACGGTGTGAAGCTTACCCCGAAACATTACGCTTATTTAAAAATATCTGAAGGCTGTAATCACCGTTGTACTTTCTGCATTATTCCTTCAATGCGTGGTGATTTAGACTCACGTCCTGTTGGTGATGTTATAGGTGAAGCCAAACGTTTAGTGAATGCCGGTGTAAAAGAGTTATTGGTGATTTCGCAAGACACTTCAGCGTACGGCGTAGATGTAAAACATAAACTTGATTTTTACGAAGGCATGCCGGTAAAAACGCATATGCAACAGCTTTGTGAAGAATTAGCCAAGCAGGGCGTTTGGGTGCGATTACATTATGTTTATCCTTATCCGCATGTAGATAACATCATCCCATTAATGGCCGAAGGTAAAATTCTCCCATATTTAGATATTCCCTTTCAACACGCTAATAAACGCATTTTGAAATTGATGAAACGCCCTGGTAGCTCAGATCGTGTATTAGAACGCATTAAAAAATGGCGAGAAATTTGTCCTGAACTCGTGATTCGTTCTACTTTCATTGTCGGTTTTCCAGGGGAAACAGAAGAAGAATTTGAAGAACTATTAGCCTTTTTAGAAGAAGCACAATTAGACCGGGTGGGATGTTTTAAATATTCGCCAGTAGAAGGTGCTACCGCAAACGACTTACCTGATCATGTTTCAGAAGAAGTGATGGAAGATCGTTTACAACGTTTTATGGCGGTGCAAGCGAAAATTAGTAGTGAAAAATTACAAGCTCGTATTGGACAAGAATATTTAATTTTAATTGATGAAGTAACCGAGCTTGGTGCAGTTGGGCGTTCATACATGGATGCGCCAGAAGTTGATGGTAAAGTGTATTTATCTGATGAATATGATGTGGAGCCTGGCGATCAAGTTTGGGTGCAAATTATCCACGCCGATGAACATGACGTGTGGGGCGTATTGGTCGAAGATTAATACTTTGTACTAAGTCGTCATCGTTATATAACATGACGACTTTTAAGCGATAATAAAGCAATAGCACTTTAGCTATTACCAATAATTTTTTATCAACTTTACTTATCGTGAGTTACTTAGTTACTTAGTTACTTAGTTAGTTAACTACAAGTAAATTCATTGCCGCTTCTATCTTCATCTTTATCATCGTTATCGGTGTCTTGGCTAGCGTAAACTCGCCCTGATAATGAAATATTGATGCCTCTTGCAAGTTCAGGATAATCTTTTGGGCAATAAGTGAAAACACTGTTGTTGCCACTAATTAGTCGACCTGTTGGGGCGTACACTAAAGATGTTTGATTGAGCGTTAAAGAATCGTTAGTTTTTATTTGTGATTTAACTTTAATCACTTGTTCGTTTGCTGAATTAAACTTTGTGTTATCAGCGGTATTATTAAAAACAGTTAACTCTTTTTTCCAATCAGTTCCGCAAACGTTTGAGGCTGACAGCGGACATAAAGTTACATTCTTGCCACTATTTATCGCCGCATTTCGGGCAGTTAAGATAAGACGATGTAACTCTGAAATTTCATTATCAACTCGCGACTCAACTAAATAACTATTTAAATTAGGTAAGGCAATCATCATTAATACACCAAGAATAGAAACACTAACCAATAGTTCTATTAGCGTAAAACCTTGTTGCATCGAAGCTAATTTTATCGTTTTTCTACGACTTTTCATGATAAATACAACTTAAACTTTAAACCGTCTAAGTAAGTTATATCATTTAATGACTTTTTCAGCCAATGTAAATTCGTCAGCAGATTAATTCCTCAAACTTGATTGCTTACTGTTTAGTGATACAGTGAATTAATCACAAAGGATTATTTTTCCACTTCTGTTTTTGTCTTTACCTTGATGCTTACCTGTTTGGCTTTGGTAAGATTTATATAGCCTACCGGACGTTGCTACTATGATGCCTCTAGAGTGATTTGCATGGTTTTTAGGGCAGTACTTAAATGTGCCATTTTGTCCCCATTTCGATAAATAACCGGTAGCAGCGTAAGTTACTCCGACTCTATTTTTACCGTATTGCAGTTTATCTTGTTCATCAATTGCACCTTTCATTACAATAATGTGCTCATTGTTGTTAGGTTCAAAGCGTTTATTATCGTTACTGTCGGTAAACACATAAATAGATCGAGCCCAATCGTTAGTACAATAATTGGCATCATTTAATGGACAAACTGTGGTGGATTTTCCGGTATTTATTGCTGCATTTCTGGCAGAGAGCAATAAGCGATAAAGGTGTGATATTTCATTATCTACTTTTAACTTGACGGTGAAATCGATAAGACTGGGCACACCTATGGCCGTGAGTGAAACTAATATAGCTAATGCAACTAACACTTCAATTAACGTAAAACCAATATACCTATTCATTTTATTCATCATCCATGAAGAATTAAACGTAAAATAGGTATAGAGGGTAAACTAATTATTTTCCAGTCAGGTTATCGATTTTTTAGTGATTAAACATCATAAATTGTTGGAATAGGAGAACGTTTGTGTTGAGTACGTTGATAAATAGCAAGAATGGTTGCTAAGGTTTGGCTATCAACTTGTTTACCTTCTAAAAAGTCATCAAGTTGATCGTAACTCATGCCTAAAGCATCTTCATCTTTTTTACTGGGCGATAATTCTTCTAAATCTGCCGTTGGCGCTTTATCAATTAGTATACTTGGTGCACCTAATTTTTTAGCAACTTGCTTTACTTGACGTTTAGATAAACCAAATAAAGGCGCTAAATCACATGCACCGTCTCCCCACTTTGTGAAAAAACCAGTGATGTTTTCGGCCGAATGATCCGTGCCAATAACGAGCCCGCCTATCATTCCTGCGATATGGTATTGCATCACCATTCTTGTTCTTGCTTTTACATTGCCTTTTGAAAAATCAATTTGAGCGTCTCCCATAGTTAGGAGATTGTTGTTTTCTAGCGCTTGAACCGCTTCGTTATGTACTCCTTCTACGCCAGCAAGTACGTTAGTGGTTAAGCAATGAGAAGGTTGAATAAAATCGACAGCTAATTGTGCGTCAACTTCATCGGCTTGTACGTTATAAGGTAAACGAACGGCAATAAATTGATAATGCTTATCAGAATTTTCCGCTGCTTCTTGGTTTAATTCATCGATGGCAAGTTGTGCAAGTTTGCCACAGGTTGAAGAGTCCACACCGCCACTAATACCTAAGACAAGATTGGTTAAACCAGAACTTTTTAACTGTGACTTGATAAACTGAATACGGCGTTCAATTTCAAAATCTACATCAATTGAGGGTAAAACTTTCATTTCGTCAATGATATCTTGCGGGTTCATCTGTTTTCCTATGTGCGTGAATAAAGTCAAAAAGCGCTTAATACTTAGTGTACCAAACTCTAAAAAATATGTGATGGGTTTTATTGTTAGAACTTAAAATTTATTTCTATAATCAATTGTGTACAATAGTAATATCTGCCGTTTATTTATTATCAACGAGTTAATCTATGAAAAAAATTGAAGCGATTATTAAACCATTTAAATTAGATGATGTACGCGAAGCCTTAGGTGAAATTGGCGTAACAGGTATGACAGTTTCTGAAGTCAAAGGTTTTGGCCGTCAAAAAGGTCATACTGAGCTTTATCGAGGCGCAGAATATATGGTTGATTTTTTACCTAAAGCGAAAGTTGATATTGTGGTTCAAGATGATTCTGTTGAGCGATGCATTAAAGCAATTATGGATTCTGCACAAACAGGAAAAATTGGTGACGGTAAAATATTTGTCACTGATGTTGAACGAGTGATCCGCATTCGAACCGGTGAAGAAGATGGTGAAGCGATTTAATTGCATTTTTAGATAAGTTATCTCTTGTAATCTATGCTTCTAGCAATAATTAAAAAAATGGCGACTAATTATAGTCGCCATTTTTATTTTCAATTTTAAATTAAAGGTTAATCATTTGATTCATCAGCGTTTTGATTACTTGGATAATTCGCTGCTAACACTTGTTTTGCATTGCTTTCTAAATCACTTAACCCCATTGCTTGATAGCACTCGATCATAATTTCTAAGGCTGCTTCCACTTCAGGGCTTGTTGAATAATGCTCAACGATAAAACGTCCTCTATTGGCCGCAGATGCATAAGCTTCACGTTTCAAGTAAAAACGAGCTACTGAAAGTTCATATTTAGCTAAGCGTGATTTAATCGCAATCATACGTTGTCTTGCATCTGTCGCGTATTTACTTTGCGGGAAGTCAGTTAAAATCGTTTTAAAGTCATTAAACGCTTCACGTGCCGCGGTAGGATCTCGATCAGAGCGATCAATCCCAGCTAAGTCTTGAAATAAATTGTCTTCGGTAGAAAGGTTGATTAACGCACGCATGTAATAGACATAGTCAACATTCGCATGGTTTGGATTTAGTTTAAGAAAACGTTCAGCCAATGCAATACCTTGGGCCGAATCGCCACTTTTATAGTAACCGTAAATCAAATCTAACTGAACTTGATGAGAAATTGGTCCATAAGGAAAACGTGAATCAATGGCTGACAGTATTTGTATTGCTTTTTTGTATAAGCCGCTATCTAAAGCTTCCCGTGCATCAGTAAATAATGCTTGTGCTGATTTGTCTGGTACTTTATCGATTTCAGTATCTTCAGATGAAGAACAGCCCACTAAAGTTAAAATTAGTACTAAAAAAATTGTTTTAATTATCAGTTTGTCCATAGACCTTGGTATCACTACGTTAAAATACTAACTTCACTTACTCGTTAGTATGTTCGTTAAAATAAAATGTTTACTTGTTTCAGTTACCCAACGTAATTATTTGGTGTAATTGATTTATCAAACAGGTAAAATAAGCACTGGCATTCTAACCTAGCAATCAAACCTTGCACAGTGCTAATTAATAGAGATTTTAATGGCTGAAATAATTCAACACAAAGATATCGTTCCTGAATCATGTTTAGGTAAACGATTCGACCAAACCATTGCGGAAATGTTCCCTGAATATTCGCGTTCACGATTAAAAGAATGGATCTTAGCCGGTCACGTTCAAGTTAATGGTGAAGTATTAACCAAAGCGCGAGAAAAAATGTATGGTGGTGAAACGATCAGTATTGAAACTCAGGTTGAAGCTGAAGAACGTTTTAAATCACAGAACATTCCCTTAAATATTGTTTACGAAGATGATGATATTTTAGTGATCAATAAACCTGCAGGTTTAGTTGTTCACCCTGGAGCGGGTAATCCAGACGGTACTGTTTTAAATGCGTTATTGCATCATTGTCCACAGGTTGATGTTGTGCCACGAGCAGGTATTGTTCACCGACTCGATAAAGACACTACCGGTTTAATGGTGGTGGCTAAAACGATTGCTGCGCAAACTAATTTAGTTGAATCACTTCAAGCCAGAGAAATTACCCGTGAGTATGAAGCTATTGCCAGTGGTATTATGACCGCTGGAGGTATTGTTGATGAACCTATTGGTCGTCATTCAACTAAACGTACCCATATGGCGGTGACTATTTCAGGTCGTCCTTCCGTTACACATTATCGTGTAATGGAAAAATTTCGTTTGCATACTCGTTTACGCTTACGCCTCGAAACAGGCCGAACTCACCAAATTCGTGTGCATATGGCGCATATTACTCATCCTTTGGTGGGGGATCCGGTTTATGGTGGTCGTCCTCGTCCTCCTAAAAATGCGACGCCTGAATTAAGAGAAGTATTAAAAGGATTCAAACGCCAAGCCTTACATGCGGCAATGCTATCGTTATTTCATCCTATTACAGGGGAACAAATGACATGGCATGCAGAAATTCCGCATGATATGGTCGCTTTAACCAATATTCTTCGTGAAGATACGCAGTTGAATGAAACCCCCGATTTTTAATCTAAACCCTAAAAATAATATCGCCTTTGATAACGTTGAAATGCCTGTTGAACATATTCAGGCATTTCAAACGACACGTTTACACCCAACACCTTTTATAAAACCAACTGGTCATTTACAAACAAGCTTTGATCACGCGTCATTGTCATCTTCCGTTGAAAAAATGGCTCCTACGGCGTTTGAGCAATTTAATTTAGGTTTACATGTTGCTGATAATGCCAAAAAGGTAGAAGAAAATAGACAAGCATTACTCGCTTATTTACCGAAAAATACAGAAATTCAGTGGCTAGATCAAGTGCATGGTAATCATGTGTTCACTGTAGAAAAACTTAGTTCGTTTATTGAAGCTGATGCTGTGATCACGCGTACGCCAAAACTGGCGTTAGCCATTATGACTGCTGATTGTTTACCTATTTTATTAGCAAATAAACAAGGTACAGAAATTGCTGCCATACATGCAGGTTGGCGGTCTTTAGCCAGTGGGATCATTCAGCAAACTTTAGCTAAAATGCACAGCGATAATCGTGATATATACGCGTGGTTTGGTCCTTGCATCAGCCAAAAAAATTTCGAAGTGGGTGTTGAGGTAAAAAAACAATTTGAACAGATGAATACTCAATTTTCATCGGCATTTATTGAAAATAGCCACAGCCTTGAAGCGAATAAGTGGCTTGCTGATTTATCAAAAATAGCGCAAATACAATTTATTGAATTAGGGGTTAACCAGTTTTCTGTTAATTCTCATTGTACTTATGCTGAAAATGAGCGCTATTATTCATATCGTAAAGAACAAAAGACCGGCAGAATGGCTGCAATTATTTGTATAAAATAACCCATCATCATTATTTTATACCTAACCTTGATAACTTGATTTAAATCAAAGGCGTAATTTTAAACGTAGTTAAGTGCTTGAAATATTATTAAACGCCCATAAATTTTAATTAAGATTAATCGTAAGTCCAGTGATATGGCTGTAAGGAATATTTATGCGTTTAGACCGTTTTACTCAAACTTTTCAAGTGGCAATTTCTGATGCGCAATCGATTGCATTAGGTAAAGACCATCAATTTATTGAGCCTGTACATTTAATGTTAGCGCTTTTAAATCAAAATAATGGCAGTACACTTCCGCTTTTAAAAAGTGCAGGTGTTGATGTTTTTTCATTAAGAAGCCAAGTTGAAAAAGTGATCAATGATTTAGCTCAAGTATCAGGTGCAGGTGGAGATGTTCAGTTATCTGCTGCCATGGGAAATTTACTGAATCTTTGCGATAAATTTGCGCAAAAGCTAGGTGATAAATATATATCTTCTGAAATATTTTTATTAGCGGCACTAGAAGATAAAGGCAAGCTTGGACAAATTTTAAAAACACTCGGCGCCTCCGAACAACGCATTAAAGATGCCATTGAGCATGTGCGTGGCGGGCAAAAGGTTGACGATCAAAATGCTGAAGATGTTCGCCAAGCTTTAGATAAATTCACGGTTGATTTAACCGAACGTGCTGAGCAGGGGAAATTAGACCCTGTGATCGGTCGCGATGATGAAATTCGTCGAACTATTCAAGTGTTACAACGTCGCACTAAAAATAATCCGGTGTTAATTGGTCAACCTGGGGTTGGGAAAACCGCTATTGCAGAAGGATTAGCACAGCGAATTGTTGATCATGAAGTACCAGAAGGTTTGAAAAACAAACGCGTATTGTCGCTCGATATGGGCGCATTAGTTGCGGGGGCAAAATACCGAGGTGAATTTGAAGAGCGTTTAAAAGCGGTGCTTAATGAACTTGCTAAGGAAGAAGGCCGAGTCATTTTATTTATCGATGAATTACATACCATGGTTGGCGCGGGTAAAACCGATGGCGCTATGGATGCCGGTAATATGTTAAAACCAGCCTTAGCTCGAGGTGATTTACATTGCGTGGGTGCTACTACCTTAGATGAATATCGTCAATACATTGAAAAAGATGCTGCTCTTGAGCGTCGCTTTCAAAAAGTATTAGTAGATGAGCCAAGTGTTGAAGATACCATCGCAATTTTACGTGGCTTAAAAGAGCGTTATGAGCTGCACCATAAAGTAGAGATTACCGATCCGGCTATTGTCGCCGCTGCTACTTTGTCTCATCGTTATATCAGCGATCGTCAACTTCCTGATAAAGCAATTGATTTAATTGACGAGTCTGCCTCAAGTATTCGTTTGCAAATGGACTCTAAACCTGAAGTATTAGACAAACTCGACAGGAAAATAATTCAGTTAAAATTAGAACAAAAATCGTTAGAAGATGATGCCGATGATTCGTCGTTACAGCGCTCTGCACTGATCACAAATCAATTATCTGAGTTAGAAAAAGAGTATCATGAGCTCGATGAAGTTTGGACGTCAGAAAAGGCGGCGATACATGGTACGCAAGCGATCAAAACCGATCTTGAACACGCTCGGTTAGAGCTAGATGCAGCACGTCGAAACGGTGATTTAAATCGAATGGCGGAATTGCAATATAGTCGTATTCCTGAGTTAGAAAAGCAACTCGACTTAGCCACTCAAGCCGAAATGCATGAGATGAGCTTACTAAGAAATAAAGTTACCGATGTCGAAATTGCTGATGTATTAAGTCGTTCCACTGGTATTCCTGTGTCAAAAATGCTGGAAGGTGAGCGCGATAAGTTGCTTAGAATGGAAGAAGACTTACACAAACGAGTTATCGGACAATCCGAAGCTGTAGTGTCTATTTCAAATGCGATAAGACGTTCTCGAGCTGGACTTTCTGATCCAAATCAGCCGATAGGTTCCTTTTTATTTTTAGGACCAACTGGGGTTGGTAAAACTGAATTAACCAAAGCGTTAGCCCATTTTATGTTTGATAGTGAAGACGCTTTGATTCGTGTTGATATGTCAGAATTTATGGAAAAACATTCTGTTGCTCGTTTAGTTGGTGCGCCTCCAGGCTATGTAGGTTATGAAGAAGGAGGGTATTTAACTGAAGCGGTTAGACGTAAACCTTATTCTGTGATCTTATTAGATGAAATTGAAAAAGCACATTCTGATGTTTTTAATATATTGCTGCAAGTGCTTGATGATGGTCGATTAACGGATGGTCAAGGTCGAACCGTAGACTTTAGAAATACCGTTGTCATTATGACATCAAACATTGGCTCGGAAATCATTCAAAGTTTTACTGATGATAGCCAATATCAAGCGATGAAAGCACAAGTTATGTTAGAAGTGAGTAATCATTTTAAACCAGAATTTATTAATCGTATTGATGAGTCGGTGGTATTTCATCCCTTACTATCAGAGCAAATACAAGAAATTGCTGGTATTCAAATTTCATCCTTGGCGAAACGTATTGCCGATAAAGGACTTGAGTTGAAAGTTTCTGAAGAAGCGCTCGCGCTAGTTTCAGAGGCGGGGTTTGATCCATTATTTGGTGCTAGACCGTTAAAACGTTCTATTCAACAACTCATTGAAAACCCATTGGCTAATAAAATACTGTCAAATGAGTTTTCAACAAATTCAACAATTCACTTAATTGTTGAAAATGGGGAATTAGTGTTTCAGTAACCATTAATTCCCATATGAGACAATGAGTGAATGGCTGAGCTTAAGCCATGCTAATTATTTAGTGTGACTTAAGTTCAGTATTAATGGCTTCGACAATTTTTTCAGGGTTTTCTAAATATAAATTGTGGTTAAGCAAAATTAACGTGTCATTATGGGCTAATAACAAAGCTGGAATTGCATTCGTTCCTATGACTTCTTGTAATTCACTAATATCATGAAAAGTAAACTCAGCGTCTTTGGTGAGTTTTTCAATTTTTAGTGCTTTTGCTGGTGGTGAAAGTTTTAAACTATCTATCAGTGGTTGCACATCATCTTTGTCAGTTAAATCGTTTGCTGATTCAAAATGGGCTTTTTGCATTGCTATCAATAAATCTAAAGCGTGCTTATTTGATTTATGTTGAACCCAAGTTAATAAATTAGCGGCTAATGTAGAATCTTTATTATCAGATAAAGAGTTTAGATAATCTTGCCCAAAAGGAACGCCGCTTAATTCTTTTACTGCCTTTACGGTTGATAAATCTACTTTATTGTCACCATCATAGTAAGCGCAGTGCATTAAATGAATAGGCATTTTAGGATAAGCAGATGCGATATTTTTCACTAAAGGCGTAGCCGCATAACTCCACGGACAATGAGAATCGTAAATGAAAAATAACTCACTAGACATATATATAAACCTGTAAAAATAAAAGACCAGTGAATTTTAACGCCTCTCTCGCAATAAACCTAGCCTTATATTTCAAAATTTTAGTAAAAACTGTGGTTAATTCTTGTGCTTTATGATATAAAGTGCGCCGCTAAATTTAAGTTAGAGGGATCTATATTTCTTATTTTAAAGAATTATTTATTTCGCTGCTTAAGTTGAACGACTAACTGTGCCAAATATTGGTACGTACTATAAATTCACATATACCTGTAGAAGATATATCGGGGTGCTCTGGTTTACTGTTATATTACAGTGCTTTGGGTCGAATATATTGGGTATATGAACGCTTAACCCCAAAGGAAAATATTATGCCAAACGTTTCAATGCGCGACATGCTTAAAGCAGGTGTTCACTTCGGTCACAAAACTCGTTACTGGAATCCAAAAATGAAAACTTACATTTTTGGTGCTCGTGACAAAGTTCATATCATTAACTTAGAGCAAACTGTTCCTATGTTTAATGATGCTTTAGCCTTTTTATCAGGTGTTTCATCTAAAAAAGGTAAAGTTTTATTCGTAGGTACTAAACGTGCTGCTAGCGACGCAATCAAAGATGCTGCAATCAAATGTGATCAATTCTACGTTAATCACCGTTGGTTAGGTGGTATGTTGACTAACTGGAAAACAGTTCGTCAATCAATCAAACGTTTAAAAGATTTAGAAGCTCAAAGCTCTGACGGTACTTTTGAAGCGCTTACTAAAAAAGAAGCGTTAATGCGTACTCGCGAAATGGAAAAGCTTGATAAAAGTCTTGGTGGTATTAAAAACATGGGTGGTTTACCTGATGCTTTATTTATCATTGATGCTGATCACGAGCACATTTCTATTAAAGAAGCTAACAACTTAGGTATTCCAGTAATATCTGTAGTTGATACAAACTCAAACCCAGATGGTGTTGATTACATCGTTCCTGGTAATGATGATGCGATCCGCGCAATTACTTTATACACTGACTCTGCAGCAAATGCTGTAATCGAAGGTCGTGAAAAAGACATCGTTGTACAAGCTGAAAAAGACGGTTTTGTTGAAGCTGAATAATTTCAGTTAATACGTAAAACATCGTTTTATTTTGCATTTGCCACTTAAGCACGCGTTTTTCGCTTTCTGCTTTTGTGGCAACTTATTTAATACTTATGCCTAAACTTTTTAAATAAAAGATTAGGGGTAACAGAATTGAGGAATTAACTCATGGCAATTACTGCTGCAATGGTTAAAGAACTTCGTGAACGCACAGCTGCGGGCATGATGGATTGTAAAAAAGCATTACAAGAAGCTGACGGCGATATGGAACTTGCGATTGAAAACATGCGTAAGTCTGGCCAAGCGAAAGCGGCTAAAAAAGCAGGTAACATCGCTGCTGAAGGTCAAATCATCATTAAAGATGGCGCATTAGTTGAAGTTAACTGTCAAACAGACTTCGTAGCAAAAGATGCTAACTTTTTAGCGTTTGCTAACAAAGTTGCTGATGCTGCAGCTGCTTCAAAAGCAACAATCGAAGAACTTCAAGCACAGTTCGAAGAAGAGCGTATTGCGTTAGTGACAAAAATTGGTGAAAACATCAATGTTCGTCGTGTAGCTTATGTTGAAGGTACTACTTTAGCTTCATACAAACACGGTGCTACTATCGGTGTGGTTGTTGCTGGTGAAGGTGATGCTGAGTCACTTAAGCACATTGCAATGCACGTTGCTGCAAGCAAGCCAGAATTTTTAACGCCAGATGACGTACCTGCTGATGTTGTTGCTAATGAAAAGCGTATCCAAATTGAAATGGCGATGAATGAAGGTAAACCTGCTGAAATCGCTGAGAAAATGGTTACTGGTCGTATGAAGAAATTCACAGGTGAAGTTTCTTTAACGGGTCAAGCTTTCATTATGGAACCTAAGCGTACTGTTGGTGATGTATTAAAAGAGAAAGGCGTAACTGTTTCTAGCTTCGTTCGTTTAGAAGTTGGTGAAGGTATCGAGAAGAAAGAAGAAGATTTTGCTGCTGAAGTAGAAGCGCAAATTGCAGCTGCTAAAGCTTAAGCCTTTCTTATTTGATTTGCGAGCAGTATCAATAATATTGCACCGTACATCTTGAATAAAAAACGTCTACTAAGTAGGCGTTTTTTGTTGGTAAAGAATAATAAAAGCGAGTTTTTGCACTTTTGACTTTCGATAGTGCGATAAACGTATTAAAATAGCCGCGGTTAATTTCGACCGCGGCTTTTTTATATCTATAATTCAGATCAGGAATGTATACTCTATGAGCATCAACCCAAAACCTACTTATCGTCGAATTCTTTTAAAACTTAGTGGTGAAGCCCTGATGGGTGATGAAGGTTTCGGTATCGATCCGAAAATCTTAGACCGTATGGCTCAAGAAATTAAAGAGCTTATTGAAATGGGTATTCAAGTTGGTTTAGTGATAGGTGGTGGTAACTTATTCAGAGGTGCAGGACTTGCTGAAGCGGGCATGAACCGAGTGGTTGGTGACCAAATGGGCATGTTAGCTACTGTGATGAATGGCTTGGCTATGCGTGATGCATTACATCGTGCTTTTGTGAATGCTCGTTTAATGTCGGCCATTGATTTAGCTGGCGTTTGTGATAGATATAACTGGGCTGAAGGTATCAGTTTATTAAAATCTGGTCGTGTCGTAATTTTCAGCGCCGGTACGGGTAACCCGTTTTTTACTACCGACTCTGCCGCTTGTTTACGTGGCATTGAAATTGAAGCTGATGTTGTTTTAAAAGCGACAAAAGTTGATGGCATTTATTCAGCAGATCCAGTAAAAGACCCAAGCGCGGAATTATACAGTCATCTAACTTATCAAGAAGTGTTAGAAAAAGAATTGAAAGTAATGGACTTAGCAGCCTTTACTTTAGCACGTGATCACAATATGCCGATTCGTGTTTTTAATATGAATAAGCCTGGTGCTTTAAAAGCCGTTATTATGGGTGAAGATGAAGGCACAATCATCGATCATGCTAAAAATTTAGATTAAGGAATGAAGACTTTTCATTTTAGTTAAACTGAATGGTCAACAGTTCCTAATATTTTTAAGTAATTAGTTTTAAGGATTATCAAAGTGTTAAATGAAATAAAACAAGATGCTCAAGAAAGAATGGGTAAAAGTATTGAAGCGTTTAAAACCAATTTAAATAAAGTAAGAACGGGTCGAGCGCATGCGTCATTACTTGATAATATTACCATTGAATATTACGGCTCTGATACTCCGTTAAACCAAGTGGGCAACATATCTATTCCTGATGCTCGTACAATTGCTGTAACCGTGTTTGATAAATCGATGATTAGTGCGGTAGAAAAAGCCATTATGTCTTCTGATTTAGGATTAAACCCTATGTCGCAAGGTACATTGATTCGTATTCCTTTACCTCCATTGACGGAAGAGCGTCGTCGCGATTTAGTGAAAGTGGTAAAAGGTGAAGGCGAAAACAGTAAAATTGCCATTCGTAATATTCGTCGTGACGCGAATTCAGATGTGAAGTCATTGAATAAAGAAAAAGAAATCAGTGATGATGAAATGCATCAAGTAGAAGATGAAATTCAAAAGATCACCGATACTTATATCAAACAAGTTGATGCTATTTTAGCGGATAAAGAAGCTGAATTAATGGAAATTTAATTCTCCACATCATTTGATAACGTCGTATTAAGTTCAACATTAATACGACGTTTTTATTTCACACAAAAATAGAGATTGTTGAGTGGAGTTTACGTGATTGAGCAACAACTAAAAGAAACGAATAACACAGTTATTCCACAACATGTTGCCATTATTATGGATGGTAATGGGCGTTGGGCACAACAACGCGGCAAGACACGCGTAGTGGGTCATAAAAATGGTGTTGAATCTGTTAGAGCTGTAGTTTCTACCGCAAGAAAGCAAGGTGTAAAAGCTTTAACTTTGTTTGCGTTTAGCAGCGAAAATTGGCAAAGACCAGAGCAAGAAGTCAGTGTTTTAATGGATCTTTTTATGTTTGTCTTGACTCGTGAAGTCAAAAAACTACATAAAAACAATATTCGATTTCAAGTGATTGGTGATATCAGTCGATTTTCCGATAAGCTGATTAAAAAAATTAACGACGCAGAAAAATTAACAAAAAACAACAATGATATGGTACTGTCTATCGCTGCTAACTATGGTGGCCGTTGGGATATTACCCATGCAGCTAAGCAACTTGCACAAAAAGTAAGCGAAGGCGAATTGTCAGTTGATGATATTACTGAGCAATCATTTGATCAACACACAAGTTTAGCGGGGTTACCTGAGCTTGATTTATTGATCAGAACGGGTGGTGATTACCGCATTAGCAATTTTTTACTTTGGCAAGCGGCTTATGCCGAGTTTTACTTTACCGAAGTATTATGGCCTGACTTTAAAGAAGAAGAATTTCTGAAAGCGATGGGCTGTTTTGACCAACGAGAAAGACGTTTTGGTCAAACAGGCGAGCAAGTAAAAGAGCAAAAATAAAAATAAAATCTAATAACTAAAATTTATAAAAGGGTTTCGTTTGTTAAAACAACGTATTATTACAGCATTATTATTAGCCCCATTGGCTATTGCGGCAATTTTTTATATGTCGCTTGAAAACTTTTCTATCTTTATTGCCGCCGTAATGGCAATTGGGGCATGGGAATGGGGGCCATTAATGGGCTTTGAAAATAAACGCCGTCGGATAGCGTTTGTGCTTACCACTATTATTTTGATCAGTGGTATATGGTATTACTTTCCCTTAATGTCATTTTGGAACGAGCAAGCTCAGCTTCAAGTAACGATTCAATCTATTTTATGGCTAGCCGTAGCATGGTGGCTGTTATCAGCAGCTTTAACGTTTTTATACCCTCGCTACAGTTCGTTTTGGGCGAGTCATCGTTCTATTCGTGGCGTTTTCGGTTGGTTAACACTCGTACCAACCTGGTTAGCGTTTGTTGTGTTACGTGCGAATGATTATGACGTTGACCCCTACCAAGGTGCACAACTGATCATGTTTTTATTTCTCATGGTTTGGAGTGCTGATGTTGGCGCTTATTTTGTTGGTAAATCAATTGGTAAACATAAATTAATGCCTAATGTCAGCCCAGGTAAAACAATGGAAGGTTTTATTGGTGGAGTCATTTTTGCGTGTATTTTAGTCGCGGTAGCAGGTGCTAATTTAGGTTGGACGCAACAACAGTTTATTTTAGTGCTTGGCGTCACCGTTGTTATCACCACCATTTCTGTTTTAGGCGATTTAAATGAAAGTATGTTTAAACGCCAAGCCGGCATTAAAGACAGTGGTACTATATTACCTGGTCATGGTGGTATATTAGATAGAATTGACAGTTTAACCGCTACAGCCCCTGTTTATGCGTTATGTTATGCATACCTTGGTTGGTAGGTTTTATTATTCATGACAATGCGTAATCTTTGTATTTTAGGCTCGACAGGCTCTATTGGTGTTAATACCTTAGATGTCGTTAGACTTCACCCTGAAAAATTTTCTATTTATTCTCTTTCTGCCAACAAAAATGTTGAATTGCTTTTGGCACAGTGTCGTGAGTTTCAACCGACAATTGCCGTTATGGTGTGTGAAGCATCGGCAGAAAAACTAGCTCAAGGGTTATTAGCTGCAGGGCTTGAAAAAATACAAGTTCTCTCGGGGGCTGATGCCTTAACGAGTATTGCCGAGTCTGGCAAGGTTGATACAGTAATGGCTGCTATTGTAGGTGCTTCGGGCTTAATGCCAACCCTTGCTGCGGTAAAAAAAGGCAAACGAGTTCTGTTGGCCAATAAAGAAGCGTTAGTGACTTCAGGGCAAATATTTATTGATGCGGTTAAGGTGTCAGGCGCTGAGTTATTACCTATCGACAGTGAGCATAATGCTATTTTTCAAAGTTTGCCAAGTATGGCGCAGCAAAATGTAGGTACCTGTCAATTAACTGATAATGGCGTTAGTAAAATTTTATTAACAGGTTCAGGTGGACCTTTTAGAACCAAAGCACTGAGTGAATTAGCTGCTGTTACACCTGATCAAGCTTGTGCACATCCGAACTGGGAAATGGGCCGAAAAATTTCAGTTGATTCTGCCACTATGATGAATAAAGGCTTGGAGTTTATTGAAGCGAAATGGCTTTTTAATGTTGAAGCTGATGATATTCAAGTAGTACTTCATCCCCAAAGTACCATTCATTCAATGGTGCAATATAAAGATGGCTCGGTTATCGCACAAATGGGCAATCCTGATATGCGAACCCCCATAGCTCATGCACTGGCTTTTCCTGAACGTATTGAAGCAGGTGTGGAACCATTAGATTTTTTTAATACGCCTTCCTTTGATTTTGAGCAACCAGATTTTGAACGTTATCCTAATTTAAAGCTTGCCATCGAAGCCTGTAAGCAGGGGCAAGGTGCATGTACTGCGTTAAATGCGGCTAATGAAGTTGCGGTTGATGCCTTTTTGAACAATCAGATTAAATTTACCGATATTTATAAAATAAATGAAACTTCTGTGAAAAAATTTGTCTCAGAAAGGGTAGTAAATATTGATGAAGTGTTTTCTTTAGATATGTCTGCAAGAGAGTTTGCTCAAGAAGTTGTCAAACAATTAACGGATAAAAACCGTAAAAATGAAGATAAGGTAATATAGTTTAGTGATTGATTTTATTTGGAATTTATCTTCATTTGTCATTGCATTAGGTATCCTAATAACCGTGCATGAATATGGCCACTTTTGGGTGGCTCGACGAAATAAAGTTAAAGTTGAACGTTTCTCAATCGGTTTTGGTAAAGCCATTTGGCGCAGAACAGATAAGCACGGCACAGAATTTGTGGTTGCCTTAATCCCCTTGGGTGGTTACGTTAAAATGCTCGATGAGCGAGTTGACGATGTTGCTGATGAAGATAAAGATAAAACCTTTAACTGCAAAACTGTTTATCAGCGTATTGCTATCGTTGCTGCGGGACCATTAGCAAACTTTATTTTTGCTATTTTTGCTTTTTACTTAATGTTTCTTTTAGGTATGCCAAGCGTAAAACCAATTGTTGGTGAAGTAGCACCACAATCGATTGCGGCAAATGCTAATCTGCCAGAGAATAGTGAAATTATCGAAATTGCAGGACAATCAACACGAGATTGGCAAGATGTAAATTTAGCCTTAGTCGCCAATATTGGTGAACCAAGTTTAGTGATTAAAACGGTAAACAAAGGCAGTGTATCAGCAATAAGTTATCAACTTGATACGAGAGAATGGCAGTTTTCACCGGAAAAAACTTCCGCTATCGAAAGTATTGGTTTAACGCCTTTTCGACCAAAAGTTCACAATGAAATTGTAGTGATTGCCAAAGATAGCCCTGCAGAACGTGCTGGATTAAAAGTTGGAGATAAGCCAGTATCGGTAAACGGAGTGCTTGTAAATAATCAATGGCAGAAATTTTCTGAGCAAATTAAGCAATTTCCGAATCAAGAAGTTGTAATTGATGTTGAACGCGATGGTCGAATTAATACGTTAACGGCTATTCCAGATAGTATCGAAAGAAATGAGCAAGTGGTTGGTTATTTAGGTTTAGCGTCAAAGTCTGACCCTTACCCTAAAGAGTATCAGTTTGAATTGTCTTATGGACCACTTGAAGCTTTTTCTCAAAGTTTAGATAAAACATGGCAATTAATTACCTTGAGTTTTCAAATGATTGGTAAGCTGATCACAGGCGATGTTTCAGTGAAAAATTTAAGTGGCCCGATATCAATAGCGCAAGGTGCTGGTGATCATGCGGGTTACGGTTTGGTATATTTTTTGGGCTTTTTAGCCTTAATTAGTATTAATTTAGGGATAATAAACCTTTTACCTGTGCCAGTACTTGATGGCGGGCATTTAGTTTATTACTTTATAGAGCTTTTTACCGGTAGACCCGTACCAGAAAAAATTCAAGAAATTGGATTTAAATTTGGTACACTAGCGTTATTAGGGTTAATGAGTATCGCATTGTTTAACGATTTATCGCGATTATAAATAAGAAGAAGTAGTTAAGTTTATATTTTATGATGATTAAAAAAATTGCCCTAGCGGTTCTGTTAGGTACTTTAGGTACAACAGCTCAAGCTGCAGAAGAATTTCAAGTAGAAGATATTCAAGTTAAAGGTCTCCAACGTGTCGCATTAGGTGCCGCATTAACTCATATACCTTTTAATGTCGGAGATACACTTAACGATTTTCGTATTTCTCAGTCAATTAAAGCTTTATATAAATCAGGTCACTTTAACGATATAGCCGTTTTTAGAGATGGTCAGCGTGTAATTTTTAAAGTAAGAGAACGTGAAACTATCAGTGAAATTACCTTTGAAGGTAATAGTGATCTTAAAGATGAGCAGTTAATTGAAAGTCTTGATGGTTCAGATATTCGTGTTGGTGAAACCTTAGATAAAACTGTTATCACTGGCTTAGAAGTAGGCCTTGAAGATTTTTATCACAGCGTTGGTAAATACAATGCTGATGTAAAAGCTGAAATCACTCATCTTCCTCGTAACCGTGTCAATCTTAAGTTTGTTTTTACAGAAGGTGATGCAGCCTCTATTCAACAAATTAACATTGTTGGCAATGAAATTTTTTCCGATGAAACATTATTAGATAAAGCCGAATTAACGTTTGATTCTCCTTGGTGGGATTTTATGGCGCAAGATCGCTATCAAAAGCAAACGTTGCAAGGTGATATGGAAACGATCGAGAGTTACTATTTAGATCGTGGTTATTTACAATATAAAGTTGATTCGACACAAGTTTCAATGACACCGGATAAAAAAGCGGTTTACATTACGTTAAACGTTACTGAGGGTGAACAATACACGGTTAGCGAAGTTGACTTTGTTGGTGATATGGCGGGCTTTGAACGTACTATTAGAGCGATTAACCCATTACGTGCTGATAAGTTATATAACGGTGCAGAAGTCACTTATACCGAAGAAACCATCAGTAAATTTTTAGGAAGATTTGGTTATGCTTATCCAAAAGTGACAACTATTCCTGAAATCAATGAAGAAGACAAAACAGTAAAATTAAGTATTTCGGTTGATCCTGGTAAACGCATTTATGTTAACCGTATTAATTTCAAGGGTAACCATGTAACAGCCGATCGCGTACTTCGCCGTGAAATGCGACAAATGGAAGGCGCTTGGTTATCAAATAGCTTAGTTGAAGGCTCAAAAGCTTGGTTACAACGTTTACCTTATATGGAAGAAGTTGAATTTGAGACGATTCAATTACCAGAAGAAGATGATCTAGTTGATATCGAATATACAGTAAAAGAGCAGCCTTCTGGTTCTTTTACCGCGGGTATTGGTTACGGTTCTACGACTAAATTAAGTTTGAATGCAGGTATTCAACAGAATAACTTTTTAGGTACAGGTAATCGCTTAGCGGTAAATATTAATACAGTAAGTTATTCTCGTAGTATTAATATGTCTTATACCGACCCTTACTTTACGGTTGATGCGATTTCTTTAGGTGGGTCTATTTTCTACAATGAGTTTGACGCGGGTAGTGCAAACTTAGTTGAATATAATAATAAAACTTATGGTATTGGCTTAAACTTTGGTTTTCCTATCAATGAATATGTACGCTTGAATTTTGGCGTAGGTTATAAGAGTAATGGTATTACTCGTTTACAAACTTATGAGCAAATTCAAAGCTTTTATGAATTGTATTCAGATCCGAATGATCCTGATGCAGGCTTAAAATTTGATAACTTTGATATTACTGCCGCTATTTCACGTAGTACCTTAAACCGTGGTACTTTCCCAACGGCAGGTTCGCAGCAAAGCTTATCTTATAAGATGACGACACCTAATTCAGATACCAATTACTTTAAAATTAATTTAGATACTAAATGGTATTTCCCTATCGCGAGAGGTTGGAGCTTTAAAACAAGCTTACAATTAGGTTATGGTAATGGTTATGATAGTATCAATGGTAATGATCAAGTCTTACCATTTTGGGAAAACTTTAGAGCCGGTGGTGGTTCAGACACCTTACGTGGCTTTGAAACCAATATTGTCGGCCCTCGTGCTATTTACCGTTACCCGACATCAATTCCTGGAACACCAGATGCTCTTGGCAGCGGCGGTTGTTGTTTAGGACCTGATCATGATGTTGTGAATAGCTCTCAACGTTCAGTAGGGGGGAATGCAATTGCGTTAGCGGGTATTGAATTAATTGTACCAACGCCATTCTTAGATGAAGGGTTCTCAAATAGTGTTCGTACGAGTTTCTTTGTTGATGCGGGTAATGTCTGGGACACTGAATTTAATATGGACGATTATCGCGACTTAGCACCAAAAGAATTTGCTAAAATTGATGATTATTCTGACGTAGGTCGATATCGTGCTTCTGCCGGTTTATCGGTACAGTGGTTATCCCCTATGGGACCAATGATCTTTAGTTTTGCTAAGACGCTAAAAGAAGAAGAGGGTGATGACACCAAATTCTTTAACTTTAATATCGGTCAAACCTTTTAAACGGAAAATCGATCCCAATATAATTAAAAATGTGTAAAGAATATCTTTAAGTTAGGAGAAGAAATTGAAAAAACTATTTAAATCAATTGCGCTAGCAACAGTGGCATCAGGGGCGTTATTATCAAGTGCAGCAATGGCAGCGGATCAAAAAATTGCTGTAGTTAATTTCCAAGAAGTGATGGGGAAAATCCCACAAACTGCTGCAGTTATGCAAAGCTTAGAAGCAGAGTTTAAAGATGCTAAAGCTGAACTTGCTCAACTTGAAAAAGATATTAAATATTATCAAGAAAAGAAAACACGTGATTCTTCTTTGATGAGCGCAAAAGAAATTGAAGAGTTAGATAAAAAAATTGCGACTTTTTACCAAGACTACCAAATTAAAGGTAAAGATTTACAGCAAAAAGCTGGCGCGCGTCAAAATGAAGAAACAAACAAAATTGTTGCTTTAGTTCGTCAAGCGATTGATGGTATTGCAGCAAAAGGTAACTATGATTTAGTTCTTGAGCAAAAAGCAGTGGTATTTGCAAAACCTGATACGAGTATTACTGAGCAAGTTGTTGAGCAAGTAAGCAAAATTAAATAACAATTAATCTACTCAATGTTAGGTTGATTATTTAAGCTAAAAGTTTATTTGATAGAGATACGTTACTTTTCTAAGGTAACGTATCTTTTTATTTCTTTTTCAATAATTAATAGCTTAAACTAGTTATAGTTCGCCCCTATCCCTTAATGAAGAATACGCTATAGATGAGTTATACACTTAAAGAACTCGCCGATAAAATAGGCGCTAGTGTTCACGGTAATGAAAATTGCTTAATTGAAAGTATTGCTACGTTATTGAATGCTAAAGATGGGCAAATCGCCTTTTTGTCGAATGTGAAATATCAACAGCAATTAAGTCAAACGAAAGCTAGCGCAGTTATCATTACCGAAGATTGCTTAGCTGATTGTCAAACCAATGCCTTAGTGATGAAAAATCCCTATATGGGGTATGCCTTACTCGCGCAATTATTAGATACAACGCCACCAACCGCTAATAATATTCATCCAACAGCGGTAGTCGATGCAAGTGCAATTATAGGATCGAATGTTTCAATTGGCGCAAATGCAGTGATTGAATCTGATGTTGAATTAGCCGAAGGTGTATCGATAGGTGCTGGTTGTTTTATTGGCAAAGCGGCGAAAATAGGTAAACAAACCTCGCTTTGGGCGAATGTCTCTGTTTATCACCGCGTTGAAATAGGTGATAACTGCTTAATTCAAGCGAATACGGTTATTGGCTCTGACGGTTTTGGTTATGCTAATCATCAAGGTAATTGGGTTAAAATACCGCAGTTAGGCTCAGTTATTATTGGTAATAACGTTGAAATAGGCGCAAGTACCACAATTGATCGGGGTGCACTTGACGATACCATTATTAAAGATGGTGTGATTCTAGATAACCAAATACAAATTGCCCATAATGTCGTTATTGGTGAAAATACTGCTATGGCCGCATGTAGTGTGATTGCCGGCAGTACAGTGGTTGGAAAAAATTGTACTTTAGCAGGAATGGTTGGCGTAAATGGCCATATTAATATTACGGATGGTTGTGTTTTCACTGGCTTTGCAATGGTGACTAAAAATATTACCGAAAGTGGGGTATACTCATCTGGTTTACCAGCACAACCTAATAAAGAGTGGCAAAAAACTAACGCGAGAATTCGTAAACTAGACTCCACTAATAAAAAAATAAAAGCATTAGAAAAAGAAATATCTCAATTAAAAGGCGAAAGTTAGTCGTAAATTGAATACGCAGTTAACTTTCGTTACTACTTAGTCAATAAGAAGGACAGTGATTTGGAATCGCAAAAAAACGTTATTGATGTACAAGAAATTCAAACATTAATCCCTCATCGTTATCCGATGTTACTTGTCGATCGTGTATTAGATTACGAAGCCGGTAAATGGTTACACGCGATTAAAAATGTCACATTTAACGAACCTGTTTTTACGGGGCACTTCCCTGAGCTCGCTATTTTTCCAGGTGTTTTAATTCTTGAAGCGTTAGCGCAAGCAACGGGTGTTCTCGGCTTTAAAACTACTGAAGGCCGTGAAGAAGATGAAATGTATTTATTTGCGTCAATCGATAATGCCAAGTTTAAACAGCCTGTTGTACCGGGTGACACCATGCATTTACATGTTGAATTTATTAAAGAACGTCGAGGCATGTGGAAATTTTACGGTGAAGCAAAAGTTGATGGCAAAGTTGTTTGCTCAGCTGATTTAATGTGCGCGCGTCGTAAGTTGTAATCGCTTTATAGGAGCAAATTCATTTGATTCATGAACAAGCAATCATTGAAGAAGGTGCGGTCATTGGCAACAATGCAACTATCGGGCCTTGGACATATATTAGTAAAAATGTGGTGATAGGTGACGACTGCCATATTAGCGCTAATGTGGTAATTAACGGCCCGACTCGAATAGGCAAAGGTAATCGCATTTTTCAGTTCGCTTCTATTGGTGAAGATTGCCAAGATTTAAAATATGCAGGTGAACCTACAGAATTAATTATTGGTGATAATAATGTTTTTCGTGAATCTTGTACGATTCACCGAGGCACAATACAAGATCAAGGTATTACCCAAATAGGCAATAATAATTTGTTCATGGCATACACGCATGTAGCTCATGATTGTATGGTGGGTAATAATTGTATCTTAGCCAATAATGCTTCTATCGCAGGACATGTCCATGTTGGTGATTTTGCAATATTAGGTGGTATGTCTGGTGTACATCAGTTTTGTCATATTGGAGCTCACAGCTTTGTTGCTGCTACCTCATTGATATTAAAAGATGTGCCACCCTACGTTATGGCTTCTGGTAATGCAGCAAAACCTTTTGGCTTAAATGCTGAAGGTTTAAAACGCAGAGGCTTTACCCCTGAAACTATTCGCAGTATTAAACAAGCCTATCGTAAAGTTTATCGTCAAGGTTTAACGGTTGAAGCAGCACTGAAAGAGATAAAAGAAGGGCTGGAAACTAGTCAAGAGCTGCAATTATTCACCGACTTCATTGCATCTTCGCAGCGCGGAATAATCCGTTAAGCGTCTGAATGATGAATTCAGACATTGCAAAAAAAGCACCTGTTGCTCAATCACCTGTGTTTGCCATTGTTGTAGGCGAACACTCTGGTGATACCTTAGGCGCAGGTCTGATGACCTCCCTTTTAAAAAGATTCCCTGATGCTAAGTTTATTGGCATTGGCGGACCGAAAATGTTGGCACTTGGTTTTGAAAGTTTGTTTGATATGGAAGAGCTCTCCGTGATGGGGATCTTTGAAGTATTAGGACGTTTAAGACGCCTCTTTCATGTTAAAGATACTCTTGTAGAACATTTCTCTGCCAACCGGCCTGATGTCTTTATTGGTATTGATGCACCCGATTTTAATTTACGTGTAGAGTTACCATTAAAAGTGCAAGGGATCAAAACCGTTCATTATGTCAGTCCAAGCGTTTGGGCATGGCGACAAAAACGCATCTTCAATATAGCCAAAGCCACGAATATGGTGCTGTCGTTACTACCGTTTGAAAAAAGCTTTTATGATCAGCACAAGGTACCTTGTACGTTTGTTGGGCATCCGTTAGCGGATGATATTCCACTAATATCCGATAAAACTACTGCAAGAACTGAACTGTCACTTCCACAAAAAAGTAAAATACTTGCTTTGATGCCGGGAAGTCGAGGTGGTGAACTATCGCGATTAGTCGCCCCTTTTTTACAAACGGCGCAGCAATTATTTACTGAAGATGATTCACTGATTTTCGTGGCACCTATGATCAGTGATAAAAGAGCCGCGCAGTTTAATCAACTTAAACGTGAAATTGCTCCAGATTTACCTGTCCAAGTGATCATAAATAAAACCCAACAAGTCATGGCGGCGAGTGATTGTTTATTAACTGCTTCTGGAACGGTTACTCTTGAAGCGGCATTAATAAAACGGCCGATGATTATCTGTTATAAATTTAACGTTATCACCTATATCATTGCCAAATTAATGGTCAAGCTACAGTGGTTCTCATTACCTAATTTGTTAGCGAATAAAACGCTTGTTCCTGAGTTATTACAACAAGATGTTTGTGTTGAAAAAATCTTACCTTTAGTGAAAGAAAGGTTATATCAAGATCAATCAGCCCTTGATCAAGCTTTTATGACTATTCATCAAAGCTTAAAGCAAAATGCCAGTGAAGAATCTGCTGATGCTGTTATTCGCTTGCTACCTGAAAATTTCTCTCCTGTTATACAAAAAGTTACCGAGTAACGGTCAATGACTAAAGTAAAAACTGAATTTGCACCTTTTGAATATCCAATTGCCTACTGCATTGCTGGTGTAGATGAAGTAGGTAGAGGGCCGTTAGTGGGGGATGTTGTAACGGCTGCGGTTATTCTCGATCCCGATAATCCTATTGATGGCTTAATGGATTCTAAGAAACTGTCAGAAAAAAAACGCCAAGCGTTATCAACAGAAATCAAAGAAAAAGCCCTTGCTTGGTCTATTGCACGAGCAACACCTGAAGAAATTGATACCTTAAATATTTTACATGCCACTATGTTAGCGATGCAACGTGCGGTACAAGGATTATCAATAGAACCTGATTATGTGTTAGTTGATGGTAATCGTTCGCCAAGTTTTCATCATGACAATGGCCAAATTGCTAGTCAGTCTGTGATCAAAGGCGATGCGAGAGTAGCAGAGATCAGTGCCGCATCGATTATCGCGAAAGTTGCCCGAGATGACGAAATGATAGCGCTAGATAAGTGTTATCCCCAGTATGGGTTTGCCCAACATAAAGGTTACCCAACAAAAGCACATTTAGAGAAGATTATTGAATTTGGTGTGTTAGACTGTTATCGAAAAAGTTTTAAACCCGTAGCTGCCGTTATCGCTAATAATTCCTAATAAAAATATAGCGCCGTAGAATCATAAAATGTCCGAATTAGAAAACCAGTCTGTAGAGTCCGAAGAAACTATCATCGAGCAAGCTCCTAAGTTTGTTCATCTTCGTGTGCACAGCGATTTTTCGATGTGTGATGGGCTAAATAAAGTTAAGCCAATCGTTGCAAAAGCGGCAGAACATAAAATGCCAGCCATCGCATTAACTGATCAAACGAATATGTGTGGTCTGGTTAAGTTTTACCATGCTGCACATGGCGCCGGTTTGAAACCAATTATTGGTAGTGATTTTTGGGTGAAAAGTGACGAACTTGGCGATGAATTATCCCGTTTAGTGCTAATAGCTACCAATAATAAAGGCTATAAAAATTTAACAGAAATCATGTCGAAAGCGTATTTACGAGGACATATCCAAGGTAAAGCGGTCATTGACAAAAACTGGTTAATTGAATACGCCGAAGGCTTAATTTTATTATCTGGCGGCCGAGAAGGGGATATCGGTCTTGCGCTATTGAAAGGTAATCATGATCTGGTTAATAAAATGGTCGCTTTTTATCAGCAATACTTTCCGGATCATTTTTATTTAGAATTAATTAGAACCGGGCGCGAAAATGAAGAAAATTACCTGCATTTAGCGGTTGAACTTGCACAGAATAAACAATTACCTGTGGTGGCAACGAATGAAGTAGTGTTTCTTTCTGCTGATTTATTTGACGCCCATGAGATCCGAGTTGCCATTCATGATGGTTTCACTTTAGATGATAAACGCCGACCTAAAAAATATAGTCCTGAGCAATACCTTCGCACAGAAGAGGAAATGATTGAGCAGTTTCAAGATATTCCAGAAGCTATTGAAAACACCATTGAAATTGCTAAACGCTGCAACGTTACAGTCACGCTTGGCGAATATGTTTTACCTGACTTTCCAACCGAAGGCTTATCGATAGAAGATTACTTAGTTAAAGTTTCTGAAGAAGGTTTACAAGAGCGCCTTGAGTTTTTATTTGATAAAGATTCACCTGATTTTGCAGAAAAAAGAAAACCTTATGATGAACGTTTAAAAATAGAATTAGATGTTATCAATAATATGGGGTTTCCGGGATATTTCTTGATCGTAATGGAATTTATCCAATGGAGTAAAGACAATAATATTCCAGTAGGCCCAGGCCGTGGTTCAGGTGCTGGATCTTTAGTTGCTTACGCGCAAAAAATTACCGATTTAGATCCACTTGAATATGACTTACTTTTCGAACGCTTTTTGAATCCTGAACGGGTATCAATGCCTGATTTCGACGTTGACTTTTGTATGGATCGACGAGATGAAGTTATCGATCATACCGCCGAGCTTTATGGCCGAGATGCGGTATCTCAAATCATCACTTTTGGCACCATGGCTGCAAAAGCGGTTATTCGAGATGTGGGTCGTGTGTTAGGTCATCCTTATGGTTTTGTCGATCGTATTTCAAAATTAGTACCGCCTGATCCCGGTATGACATTAGCGAAGGCTTTTGAAGCAGAGCCAAAACTGCCTGAAGCATATGCACAAGACAGCGAAGTAAAAGATTTAATTGATATGTGCCGCATTCTTGAAGGCACAACCAGAAATGCCGGTAAACATGCTGGTGGTGTGGTCATTTCTCCAACCACAATTACTGATTTTGCGCCTTTATATTGTGACGATGAAGGCAAAAACCCCGTTACTCAATTTGATAAAAATGATGTTGAAGATGCCGGCTTAGTTAAATTCGATTTTCTAGGTTTACGTACCTTAACTATTTTGCAATGGGCCATCGAAATGGCTGATAGCAAACTGTTAAAAGCCGGCAAAGAGCCAATCGATATTGCCTCTATTCCACTTGATGATAAAAAGTCATTTTCATTGTTATTAAAATCGGAAACTACAGCCGTTTTCCAGCTTGAATCAAGTGGCATGAAGTCACTCATTGATAAGCTTAAACCCGATTGTTTTGAAGATATTATCGCCTTAGTAGCACTGTTTCGCCCTGGTCCATTACAATCAGGGATGGTTGATAACTTTATCGAACGTAAACATGGTCGTGAAGAGGTGAGTTATCCTGATTCAACCTGGCAACACGAAGATTTAAAACCCATATTAGAACCCACTTACGGCATTATTTTATATCAAGAGCAAGTCATGCAAATTGCTCAGGTACTCGCTGGTTATACGCTTGGCGGTGCAGATATGTTACGTCGTGCCATGGGTAAGAAAAAACCCGAAGAAATGGCTAAGCAGCGTGCGGGTTTTGAACAAGGTGCTATCAATCGTGGTGTTGATGGCGAACTTGCAATGAAAATTTTCGATTTAGTAGAAAAGTTTGCAGGTTACGGTTTTAACAAATCTCACTCAGCCGCATATGCTTTAGTGTCATATCAAACATTGTGGATGAAAGCGCATTATCCTGCACCATTTATGGCGGCGGTTATGTCTGCCGATATGGATAATACCGATAAAATTGTCACTTTGGTTGATGAATGTAAAAACATGGGCATTGATTTACTGCCGCCAGATGTGAATAGCGGTCAGTATAAATTTACTGTCAATGATGATAATCAAATCGTTTATGGGATTGGTGCGGTAAAAGGGGTTGGTGAAGGTCCTATTGAAGCCATTATTGCTGCACGAGAAGCCGGTGGTGATTTTGTTGATTTATTTGATTTTTGTGCGCGACTTGATTTAAAGAAAACCAATAAGCGCGTGTTAGAACGATTAATTAAATCAGGAGCGATGGACGCGCTAGGCCCTAAAGTGAACCCAAATGGTAAAGAAGGCCCGCATCGTGCGGCGTTATTTGAAACTTTACCTGACGCCATTAAAGCTGCTGAACAACACGCTAAAGCACAATCGTTAGGGCAAGACGATTTATTTGGCTTGATTAATGAAGAGCCAGAAGATACACGACAAGCCTTTAAAGATGTGCCTATGTGGCAAGAAGAAGTGTGGCTTGATGGCGAAAAAGAAACCCTCGGTTTATATCTAACAGGTCATCCGATAAATCGTTATTTAACTGAAATTAAAAAATATGCTTCTGCCAGATTGGTTGGCATGCAACCAACGGGCAAGGATAGAACGGCTACAGCGGTTGGTTTAGTACTTGGCGTTAGAGTATTAGTAAACAAACGAGGGCGTCGTTGGGCCTTAGTAACGCTTGATGATAAAAGTGCTCGCATGGACGTTAGGTTGTTCCCTGATGATTATGATACTTTTGCAGATTTACTCGTTTCTGATGCAATTTTAGTCTGTAGTGGACAGGTCAGCTTTGATGATTACTCCGGAGGCCTTACAATGACCGGCCGAGATATCATGACAATTGCCGATGCCCGTGAAAATTATGTAACTTCGTTAGATTTACAGGTTGATCGAAATGCTATTTCAGACAACTTTATTGAAGCATTAACGCAAGTGCTAACGCCTTATAAAGATGGAACTTGTCCGGTACGTGTTTTTTATCAAAGAGATGAAGCACAAGCTATGCTAGAATTGGGCGTACAATGGCGAGTTACCCCAGCAGATGCCTTATTGCATCAATTAAATATTTTGTTGGGTGAAGATAATATTGCCTTAAAATTTAAATAGATAGTGCTAAGCTTTTAAAAATTTAGCATTGTTAGCGTAAAATATAAGTACAACAGAACATAGGTAAGTAAAACATATGTCATTAAATTTTTTAGACTTTGAGCAACCAATTGCGGAACTTGAAGCCAAAATTGAAGAATTGCAATTGGTGAACAATGGTCAGGAGTTAAACCTTGATCTTGAAGAACAAATTACGCAATTACGTGAAAAAAATAAAATTCAAACACAAAAAATCTTTGCGAGTTTAGATCCGTGGCAAACAGCGCGCGTGGCTCGTCATCCTCAGCGTCCTTATACACTTGATTATTTACCGCGAATTTTTACCGACTTTGACGAATTATGTGGTGATCGTGCTTATGCAAATGATAATGCCATTATTGGTGGTACAGCGCGATTAGATGGCAAACCGGTCATGGTTATTGGTCATCAAAAAGGTCGTTCTACGTCTGAAAAAGTAAAACGTAATTTTGGTATGCCTCGCCCTGAAGGTTATCGTAAAGCGCTTCGTTTAATGGAAATGGCCGAACGTTTTAATATGCCAATCATTACCTTTATTGACACGCCAGGTGCATATCCAGGTATTGGAGCAGAAGAGCGTGGTCAAAGTGAAGCGATCGCGACTAATTTAAAAGTGATGGCGCGTTTGAATGTACCGATTATTTGTACGGTCATTGGTGAAGGTGGTTCTGGTGGTGCCTTAGCCATTGGCGTAGGTGATCGCGTGAATATGCTACAATACTCGACTTATTCGGTTATTTCTCCTGAAGGTTGTGCATCCATTTTATGGAAAACAGCTGAAAAAGCATCAACTGCTGCTGAAGCGATGGGTATTACTGCTGCTCGTATTAAAGAGTTAGATCTTATTAACAATATCGTTGAAGAACCGTTAGGTGGCGCTCATCGTGATATGGATGAAATGGCAGCCTTTTTAAAGCAAGCGATCAAAAAAGACTTATCGGAGCTTGAAGGTTTATCAAAAGACGAATTAATTGAAAAACGTTATGAACGTTTAATGTCGTTTGGCTATTGTTAATTTTTGCATTATTAACCGTTTAAATGTAGGTCAAGCAAATGTTCGATTAGCAACATCTTCTCGAATGGTTACTTGACCTGCAACGTTATGATTTTATCTACACTGACAGCCTTTTTTAATCAATACCCTGATGCTCCTATAGTTATCGCCTATAGCGGTGGTGTTGACTCGCAAGTATTGTTACACGCCGTTGCTCAGTTAAAACAAAATAATGTGCTGAAACAAAAGGTCATAGCTATTCACGTGAACCATGGCTTAAGTCAGTCGGCAGAGCTTTGGCAGCAATTCGCGAAACAGCAATGTCAGTTATTCAAAATTGATTTCAAAACCATAAACGTCAATATTATTGACAAACCACGAACAAGCTTAGAAGCCCAAGCACGGGATGAACGTTATCAAGCCTTAGCTGACTTGAGCCCAAATAATGCCGTGATTGTGACGGGACATCATCAAGACGATCAAGTGGAAACCTTTTTTCTCGCTTTAAAACGAGGCTCTGGTTTAAAAGGGTTGTCAGCGATGGCTAGTGAATCGAAACTTGCCAATTCAGAGCAGAAACTATTAAGACCGCTATTACCAATTTCTAGAGAAAACATTGTTCAATATGCTCAAGAACATCAGTTAGCATGGCTTGAAGATGAATCCAATGCTGATACTCGTTTTGATCGTAATTTTTTACGCAAAGAGATATTGCCGCAGTTAAAAGCACGCTGGCCTAATTTTAATGACACTGTGACGCGAAGCGCACAACACTGCCAAGAGGCGCAACGTATTCTAGATGAAGTTGCCGCGCAAGATTTAACTCAGTGTTTAGTTGAGCAACGCGTGTTATCGATTGCCGCGTTATTATTGTTATCACAAGCTAGATTTAATCAGGTAATTCGGTATTTTATTCAACAACATCAAGCCTTAATGCCAAGTCAGCAACAATTGCTACAACTTTATCAACAATTAACTGAAGCAGGAAAAGATAAAAATCCTGCCGTGAAGTTGGGGGATATTTGGTTAAGGCGCTTTCAAGATAAACTGTATTTAACCCAAGATTACCACTCTGTTACAGATTGGCGATATGATTGTGATCTCGCCCTTATTGATGGCGATTATGTGATAACAATGCCAGACAATTTAGGCTGTGTTTTTGTTACTTCGAATGAAAAACATATTAATGAAAAGCAAGAAAAGGCATTAACCCTATCATTACCTGAAACAATTCATTCCTTGTCAATTGCCTTTGAGCATGACAATCCTAAGTGCTTACCTGATTATCGGCAACAAAGTCGACCATTAAAAAAAGTGCTACAAGAATTAACCATTCCGCCTTGGCAGCGCAAACGTCTTCCGTTGTTATTTATCAATAATGAATTAGCTGCCGTGGTGGGCTATTTTGTTTGTCAGCCATTTAGTGAAAATAAACATCAACAGAAAATTATGGTTCACTGGCAGAAAGAGTCAGGTTAGAATGAAACTATCAGAGTGTTCCTACTCTATAACCGTACAATTATTATAATAATCGGAGATTTTATGAATTTAGTTTTAAAGTTAATTGCTGGTATTGTTGCTGGTATGTTAATTGGTTTATACGCGCCAGATGTGCTCGTTCAATTTACTTTTACGATTCAAAACCTCATTGGTCAGTTAATTAAATTCACTATTCCTTTGATCATCTTGTTTTATATCGCAAGCGGCATTGCTTCATTGCCACAAGGTTCGGGATCATTGTTAGGAAAAACGGTCGGTCTTGCTTATGGTTCAACGATAATTGCAGGATTCTTAGCATTTATCGTTGCCAGTAATGTATTACCGGGGTTAACTGCCGGACACCTTGTGGAAGCGGTAGAAGGTGAAAAACTAAAAGGTTTTATTGATATTTCTATTACACCTTTATTTGATGTAATGACGGCACTTGCCATCGCCTTTATATTTGGTATCGGTATCAGTGCAACCAATGCAAACTCGTTACGTACCACTTTAAATGAAGCAAAAGACATTATCGAAATGCTTTTAAGTAAAGTGATTATTCCGGCGTTACCGTTTTATATTGCCGGTGTTTTTGCCGAAATGACAGTAGACGGTACCGTGTTTAGTACACTAAAAACTTTTGGCGTAGTATTGGTATTAGCGCTTATTATGCATTGGGTTTGGATCACGGTTTTATATGTGGCCACGGGCGCAGCAACAGGTAAATCACCAGTTAAATTATTGAAAAATATGATGCCAGCTTATTTTACCGCTTTAGGAACGATGTCGAGTGCTGCGACGATTCCCGTTTCTTTAAAAGCGAATAAGTCTAATGATGTTAGCGATGGCGTTGCTAACTTTACTGTGCCTTTATGTGCCTCTATTCATTTAAGTGGATCTACGATTACTATTATCACCTGTGCAACCGCTGTAATGTTAATGACGCCTGAATTATCTGTTCCGAGTATTGCTACTATGATGGGCTTTATTTTAATGCTTGGCGTTACTATGATTGCCGCACCTGGAGCACCTGGTGGAGCGGTAATGTCAGCTTTAGGATTATTAGGGAGCATGCTAGGTTTTACCGATGCTGCTTTAGCATTAATGATTGCTCTTTATTTAGCGCAAGATAGTTTTGGTACTGCTTGTAATGTTACTGGCGATGGCGCTATCGCATTATGGGTTGATAAGTTTGCCGGTGAAGACGGCCTGGAAGTAACAAAGCCTGCAAAAGAAATAAACAGTTAACTTATATTAACTATATCACCCTAATGAATAAGGTCGCTTTTGCGGCCTTTTTATTATTATTGATTTTACAAAAATTGCATTTTGCATATTTAATTACCGTATACGCTATAAAGTGATCGCAGAAGATCATCATAAAAGGCATAATAGCGGCAAATTTTATAGGAGCCTTATTATGCCTACTGAGCAAGCATTAAAAAATCGTAGTAATAGTAGTTGTGAGTTTTGCACATCAACCAATAACTTATCTGTGTATCCTGTACCTCCTACGAGTGATTTGAGCGCTCAACAAAGTGTATATTTGTGTGAAAACTGTATTAGCCAAATCGATGGTAAAAGCGAATTAGATATCAATCATTGGCGTTGTTTAAACGATAGTATGTGGAATCAAGAGCCTGCGGTACAAGTAATGTCATATCGCATGCTACATAAACTTTCTGCGGAAAGTTGGGCGCAAGATGCCTTAGATATGATTTATATGGAAGATGACGTAAAAACCTGGGCCGAGCAGGGGATTGCAGCAGCAGAGCGAGAAGGACCAACACGCGATAGTAATGGTGCAGAGCTTAATGACGGTGATGATGTAACTCTGATTAAAGACTTAAAAGTAAAAGGCGCAAACTTTACGGCAAAACAAGGCACTTTAGTACGTGGTATTACTTTAACGGATAACCCTGAGCATATTGAAGGTAAAGTAAATGGTACTCGTATTGTGTTGGTTGCTGCTTATTTGAAAAAAGCGTAAATTAGCTAAACTTACTTGAAAAACACTTTATAAATATTGACTTAAAACTTGATGGCAGTCATTATCAAAATATAACGTATTGAGCTTCACTTCTTTGCTCAATTTTGAAATAAAACAAATTTTAGCTAAATTGAATTAATTTAAATGAACAATATTTTAACCCTCATTTCAGTCAATTGTCGCCAAAAAGGTATGACGAATAATGTCATGCGCTGGTGGGAATTTACTGTGGGCTAAAGTGTAACTATTACGTTAAACATTTTAAAACCGCAGTTTGTATACTGCGGTTTTTGTTTTTTAGGCGAATACTTCAGTATCAATTGCACTTTTACCAAAGTTTTTAACCTTGGTATTACGTTAACTCAGCAATGAGAACAAGGAGAATGCAATGAATGTTTCCACAGCCTATATTGCCGTGGTATTAATTTGGTCGACAACACCATTGGGGATTGTTTGGAGTAGTGAATCCGTTCATCCAACGTTAGCAGTATTATTACGTATGTTGATCGCGTTAATATTAGGATTAGTGTTATTAAAAATTAATCGTATTAAGTTACCGTGGCATCGCGATGCCGTTAAATTATATCTGTTCTCTGCTCTTGGTATTTTCGGTGGCATGTTACTTTCGTATTATGCCGCTCAATATATTTCTTCAGGTTTGATTTCGCTCATTTTTGGCTTAGCCCCTATTTTATCAGGGGTGTTGGCACAAAAATTAATCAATGAGCCTAAATTTACTTTAACGAAAAAAATAGCCTTAGTGGTTGCCTTAACGGGGTTGTTCATCGTATGTATAGATAATTTGTTGCTATCGCAAGACGGCTATATTGGCATTATTTTGGTGCTTTTTGCCGTGTTATTTTTTAGCTTAAGCGGTGTGTTAGTTAAAAGTATTACAATTACCATTCATCCGTTATCAACGACCATAGGAGCGTTATTGTTTTGTACACCTTTATTTCTAATTGTTTGGTTAATTTTTGATGGTTCGTTAAATTATCAGCAATGGCATCTACGTTCGATTCTTGCCATTATTTACTTAGGAGTATTTGGTTCTTTGATTGGCTTTATTGCCTATTTTTACGTACTACAAAAATTAACGGCTAGTACAGTTGCGTTGATTACTATGATCACACCTGTTTTGGCTTTGTCGCTGGGTGCGTTATTAAACAATGAGCATGTATCATTCAACTTGGTGATAGGTGCCGCCTTCGTTGTAGCAGGTTTGAGTTGCTTTCAATGGAGCACTAAAGTCAGTTCAACTATGGTAAAACGGATCAAATTCTCAAAAAACAAAGCTCGTCTATAGTGATGAGAAAGGTATAATTTACTATTATTTATTTGAAAAACTGCTGTTATGAAAACAACTATTTCTTTTAAAAGAGCGAGTCAAATTGATAAGCCGTTTTTGCTTGTCCTAAGAAAAGCATCAATGACAGAACACTTGGAAAAAGCTGGCCTTGTGCTGAATGATGAACAGCATTTTCAACGTATCGATGAGTTTTTTACTGATTCTCATATCATTTATAAAGATAATGAGCAGATAGGACTAGTAAAATTTGCCTTATTGGATGATAGGTTACATATACGGCAATTTCAGATACTGCCAGCGTTTCATAATTGTGGCATAGGTACGCGAGTTTTATCTTTATTAAAGAAAAAAGCTCAAGAGAGAAATCTTGCTATTACTTTAAATGTGCTCTTGGCAAATCCAGCGTTAAAACTGTATCAACGACAAGGATTTCAAATAGAGAACGAAACACAATTAGAATATCAAATGCGCTGGCTGCCAAGTATAGATAAACATTAGAAAGTTGAACGATCCTATTATGTGATGATACTTTTGAATTAATATGCCTGATGTTTATTTTCGGACGTATTGTATTAAAGATCGTATAAGACCTCTTTAATTACCAATATCAGCTATTGAAGCAGGAGAAAGGAAAATAAAATGAAGCAAATTCAATTAACTTTAGCTAGCGAATAAATGCTCAATCAATTTCCTCTTCTTCAAGTACAACTACTCTTAAAATTTTGATCATTTTCTTAGGCACTGTCGGGTAGCCTAAGTGCTCGCTGTAACCCACTTCTACTGCAGATATGGCTTCTAAAACTTCGTAACCTTCAATAACTTCGCCGAATACCGCATAACCCCATGAATTTCCTGGATCTAAGTTAGAGTTGTCGTTTAAATTTATAAAGAATTGATTAGTGGCAGAATGAGCGTCACTCAATTGTTTTGCCATAGCAATGGTGCCTTCCTTATTTTTTAATCCATTGCCTGATTCATTAAAGATGGGCTCATCCGGTTCTACTTCTGCGTAGTTTGTCATAAAGCCGCCACCTTGAATTAAATAACCTTCTTCTACGCGATGAATAAGTGTTTGGTCATATTGGCCTCGGATCACATAACCTAAAAAGTTATCTACGGTAATTTTTGCTCTTAATCTATCTAGCTCTATTACTATGCTGCCCATAGAGGTATCAATTCGCACTTTTGGTGATAAATTATCTGGTTGAATATATTGTCCTTTGGTATTGGCGGCATTTAATGGCATTGTTGTAAAAAATATGAAAACCAAAACCATACTAAATAATATATTTTTGAACACAGGTGTACCTTAAGTAAAATCGACAGAAGTATTTTATTTATTTTAACGATAATAAGAAAAAGTTACACGTTAAAACCAATTAATTGTCCTCATTTTTACTTTTCAAAAATGACGTTACCTTGATAAAATAATAGTAGTGTTAAATCAGCCTTTTACCGTGAACCATGAGCGAAACTTTGCCTAATTGCCCAAATTGCTCTTCAGAGTATATTTATCAAGATCAATCTCTTTTAATTTGTCCTGAATGTCATTATGAATGGGATCCATCTGAGCCAGATGAAGACGAAATAATTGTGAAAGATATCCATGGAAATCAATTATCGGTTGGCGATAAGTTAACCTTAGTAAAAGATTTAAGAGTAAAGGGAAGTTCTATCGTGCTTAAAATTGGCAGTAAAGCCACAATAAAGCGGTTATTAGCGGGCGATCATCCTTTAGATTGCAAGGTAGAAGGTTATGGCGATATGCTGATAAAAGCAGATAAAGTTAAAATGGCGTAGAAGTTAACGTTTTAAGTTAGCTATAAGTTCAAGTGGCATAGCAGCAATGCTATTTAACACGAGCTCGGCTTAATAAATCCTTCTCTAGCAGCTATTTTTACTAACTTCAGCGTTAAATACACTTGCAATAGACTAGCTATTGACGCGTGTATTTTCCTTGAATTGAGCAAAAACTATCAAGCTAGAGATAAACTAGAAATATAAGTTATATATTTCAATGAATTAAGAATCTCTAAAACCGAGTTCAGGTTATTTATTTTATAATCCCCACTTAGTCATTATTTTATCATAAGTCCCGTTTTCTTTAATGTGAACTAATGCTTTTGAAAGTTTGATAACGGTATCGTCGGGTGTAGATAAACCGGTGGCAAGAAATAAATCACCGGGAAAATCCGTTAATTCAATAACCGGCTTAATTTTATTTTGATCAAAGCCAACACTGTTCATTTCACGTTCAATAGCCACAAAGTTAGTTAAAATAAAATCAATATGTTTCTCAAATAGCATGCGCCACATATGCTTATAGTTTACAGATAAGTGCAGGTTTTTTTTCACAGTAAACCCCGCATCTTGTAAGTATTGAGCGGAATGATAACCACGAATAGTGCCAACTACATATTGCTTTGC
The DNA here is from genome assembly GCF_030546755.1 of Colwellia sp. 1_MG-2023. Lineage (GTDB taxonomy): Bacteria > Pseudomonadota > Gammaproteobacteria > Enterobacterales > Alteromonadaceae > Thalassotalea_H. Next base: position 101,704 of record NZ_JAUOPE010000009.1, on the reverse strand, counting down.
TTGTTCGAGATTTTTTATATTTATATCGGCACGACTTTTTAAACCAACTAAAAAGGCTTGGCTTTTATAACTTTTACCTATCCATTTAAATTTTTCTGCTCTGTCATCACTTTTCATTAATGAAAGCATCACTATATTTTCTTGCTTAATCGTTGAATTATAAATACGAGCAAATGGCATTAATTCAATTTTATAAGGGAGTTTTGCATGCTGCATCACGGCATCAATCATGTCAACCAAAGCGCCAGTTGGTTTATTATTTTGGTCTTTAAAGTGGAAAGGAGGTAGATCTTCCGCAACAAAAGTGAGTTGATTGGCATGGCTAAGAGGTGACAAACTCATAACCACTAAAGTCACTAAGCTAATGAAAAACTGCTTTATGTTAAGTTTCATATTCACTCTTACTTTGTTGATATTTGGTAATATTCGAAGAGTAAATCATTAGCAGGAATGGCTAATAGGTCTGACTCAATCCTTTTCGCCTTTACCTTAACAGTAGCACTGAAAGTGAAATTAAGTAAGTGTTAATATGGTTTAAGCGTTAGCATTAAGACGTTAACATTATGACCTTAATGTTAACGTGATTAAAACAATGCCATGGTCAGTACTTTCACCATCGTAGTCAAAGATAGGGTTGATCAAATGCTTATCATAAGTGTGATGGTCACTTACTTGATAAAGACTGTCGTGGTAACTGGCATCAAATTCACACGATAATAATATGTAATCTAACACTGAGCCTTTACCTGCAAAATAATGAGTAGGGGTACGTGCTTTTTCATTAATTTCATCTTGGGAAAGGCTATTATTGAGTGCAACATTTTGACTTAACTGCCAAGCATCATTTAAACAATATTTTGTTAGGTAATTATCGATATCTGTTGTTGAAGCAAATCGTAAAGTATTCGTTAATAATTGACTTAATACTCCATCGTCTAAGGTGTTATTAAAATCGCCCATTAATATAATGGGATGGTTTGAGTGTTCACGACGACTGATCATTTCTATCATTAATAATGTGGCTTCACTACCACGTTGTATTGTTGAACCCCAACTGCCGGCAATTTGTGCTTTTAGAGACTCAATGATGGTTTTTTCTGGTGAATGCTTTGCACTTTTCTCTTCAAATTCGATCATCGAACGTTTAGATTTGAGATGAACAACATAGCAGTCGGTATGACCTAAATGAGGAATATCAATAGTCGCTCTTAATATGTTGCGGCTGAAAGAAAATTGATCCGTTAAACCTATAAGAGCCGCTAATTCCCTATTCACCTTTACTGATATGGTTTTAATGATTGGGTATTTAGAGGCAATGGCGACTACAGGTTTAGAATAAATAAAGTCACCTTCAATTTGCGGTTCGTCCACCACAGCAAAGTGGCAATAACCTTGTTTTCTGACTAATGTTTTTAATGATTCAATACTAAATACTTCTTGAAAACCAATAATGTCTGGTTGATATTTATTGAGATAGCTAACTATCCAGTGTTGCTTTTTTTGCCATTGTTCAAGGCTATAAATTCGCTCAAATTCATAGTAAGCGTTCGGCGGTTCAAGGTAATTAAATAAATTGAAAGTCGCGACTTTTAATTCAGTGTGACTAATTTTGGGGACTAACAATGAGGTAGGAGGATTAATTTTTTAACTCTTTTCTATGGCTATTTATCATGGTTAATTTAACTATACCTTAATTAAACTTTTTCACTACATTATCTCATGAGAAAATGACTGAATCTTCGTATTTAATCGCCATTTATTGTTTCTAACTATTCGCTATCAACAGCTAATTAGTGACAGTAAATGACGAAAAAATGGATAAGAGATTTATTCGTCCTTAAATTTACAAGGAAGATTGACTTGAATGGTTGCTGAAGCAAGTTGCTTTAAAAATTGCTGAGTTGCGTCGTCGACCTTCGTTGAATTAAGTAACGGTAGCAAATCTGCCGGTTGGCCGGTGATCACTTCATAGAAAATATATGCGGTTAATAATCTTCCTGTGAATGAGGCATGGTTGCCATCGTCATGATGCAAACTAATGGTTGGCTCAGTCATTATCACCTTATCCCAAGTTAGTCCTACAGGTGCTACACAGGCTTTTTGTGTGGCGGCAATGCTTGAATGAAGTGTATGAATACGTTTTCCTTCTTCTGAGTTACCTCTTTGAGGATGTTCAGGAAACAAAATTGGCGTAATATTTAATGACTTCGCCGTATGTATCCACGCCTTAGTTGCCGCGGTTGAGTAATCATATGCTCCAGATTGTGAATATTTTTGACCTTGTAAAATAACATGTGTCCATGGTTGGCTTTCTAAGAGTGTTAACCTTCTTTGCTTACTGCTTGAATTATCAAGAAAGCCTCCACCGGCATTAACAACCTCAACGGTTAGATTTTCATTACCAGAGCTGATAAGTAGTTTTATCAGTGGATCTAGCCCCGCAGTATGACTATTGCCAAAAATTAAAATTTGATAATGATTCGAAAAGCGATGATCAGGTATAGGTAAGTTTGACGAAGATAACTCAACTTCAACCACTGTTTCATCTTTTTTTACCGTTGAATTTTTAGCGCTTTTTGAGTCACTTGAACAGGCAGACAAAAGTAGAAGCACGGATAAGGTGTAAATAATTAAACGCATTTTTTATTCCTTGATGTTAGTTTAACCAGTTTGTTTTTATGCGCTTTAGTTTGTCAGCTTATTGATTCAACTCAATAAAGAGGTGACAATGAATAGATAATGAAATGATAATGATTAACAAATAGGTTACTGAATGCACTTTGCTTTTGGCAATATTGTTGTAGACTCTGAACAAATAATCGTCACAAAGCACGGTGAGGCAATAGAGTGTGAGCCGCGTGTTTTTGAACTATTAATCTTTTTTTGCCAACATCCCTTAGATGCTATTCCTCGAGATGTTTTAGTAAACGAAGTGTGGCATGGACGAATTGTTAGTGATGCGGCAGTGAATAGAGCGGTTGGAGAATTAAGAAAATTAATTGAAGATGAACCCGCTAAGCCACAATGGATAAAAACCGTCAGTAAAGTTGGCTATCGATTCACCGTAAAGCCAAGTTTAATCGCCACTTCTGATAACGGTAGTAATAATGAATACCCTGATCTCAAGATAAAACAATGGGTTCAATTGCCGAGCATCAAAAGCTATTGGCTGCTTAGTTTTATCCTGATATTAGCGATAATTTTTTATTTTGCTTTTAATGGTGTTAAAACGGTTTCTCATGTAAAAATTATTGAACGTCAACCTGTTACTTCAACCATGGGCAGTGCCTTTAATCCATTCTACGCAAGTGCTACTAAAACGTTGTATTACTTGCATCGCTCGGAGCAATTAACTAACGCTCAAGTGTATTTTCAACAAGCGAATATGACAGCGCAACGACTCACTCAGGATAATTTTTATTATACCGATGTGATTGTTGCGAACGATGGCAGCATTTATGCTACACGATTGAATAACCTTGAAGAAAGGTCTTGTGAAATTGTTGTGTTTGATGAAAACAGTCAGCAGTTTCGTCAACTGATTGATTGCGGAAAAAACGTCTTCACCCCTATCGAACATGATGACCGAAAAAACCGCTTAATATATCGATTTAGAAATAGTATTTCTGAACCTTATGCCGTGTATTCCTATCAAATAGATACAGGAAGAAAAACACAACTGACTCATCCTACTCAATTAGGCAATAATTTAGGCGATTACGTATTTGCACTCTCTAAAGATAGTTTGACTTTAGCAGTGGTGGAGTATGATGGGGAAGGCACTGACAAACTGAAGTTGCTTGATCTTAACAGCAATAAAGTACGAGCCAATGACCCTTTTATTAATAATGTGTATGGTTTGATTTGGCAGGATGATAATCAATTTTTGGTGTCAAATAATACCGGTTTATATCGATTTGATCATGAAAACCTCGCATTAACATCAGTAGAAAAAAGTGACCGTTTTAGTCGTTTGATGCAGGATGAAGAAAGTGGATATATTTTTAGTGAACGTGGTCAATCAACGGTAAATATCTTTAACTATTCAAAAAATGATGTGCCGCCTCAAGCGTTAACCCAAAGCAGTGGTATTAGCCAACGCGCTAAGTTTGGTAATCAATCGAATATTTTCGCTTTTGTATCCGACAGAAATGGTCAGTTGTCTATTTACATCAAACAAGAGGAGCAAGAGCCTTATGCACTCGAATTTGATGACACGATTGAATATGTTAGCGCAATGTCATGGTCAGCCAATGATCAGCAATTAATTGTTAGCATGAACAATGGCTTATATCTTTATTCTGTGACAGAGAAAACTTGGCAACAACTAGCAGTTTCATTTAATAAAATTCATCATGTTGCTTTTGTTAACAAAACCATTATGTTTAGTGCTGAAATCAATAATATGTGGAATATCTGGCAATTAAGTTTAGTTGATTTTCACACCAAACAAATAACGAGCAAAGGTGGCTATAGTGTACAAGGCAATGATAAGTTTGTTTATTTCACTAAATTTACCCAACCTGGTTTATTTCAAATAAATTTAGAAACTCAGCAAGAATCACGGGTTATTCAATCTTTACCAATTTCTGGCTGGCGTCACTGGCAATTAAGAGATGACAAGATTTATTATTTATTGAATAAGGAATATCGTGTCTTCGATGTGAACTTAAGAGTAGAAGAAACCGTACATAATTTTGATAAAAAAGTACCGTTTAGCTGTGATATGTCATTTAACCACCAAGAATTTGCTTGTGATAAAGTAGAGGTGAACACTAGTAATATTTGGCAGTTTCAATTGTCACAATGAAGACATTAAATATCGTCCATAGAAAGTGAATAGTTATGTTGAAACCTTCATTAATAAGCGATAATGAGCGAACAGTTAGTTGAGGGTAAATAGGCGTAAATGTTAAACGAAAATCATCAGTTCCATGAAAAGTTAGCTCAGCAATATGATGAACAGGGCTATTTCGTTATTCGAGATTACTTTTCAGAAAATGAAATCGCCGCATTAAGGAAAGTCATTTTAACCTTTCATCACGCTTGGAAAAAAGATCACGCGACTTTTTATCGAGAAGAAGCCTTTAACTCTTCGTTAATTACCGGCAGTCAATACTTATCAACCACTGATCGACTTAAGTTGTTTAACTTTATTAGCTCAAAAAAGTTAATGAAAATTATCGATTTGCTCATTCCAGATTCGCCATCGTTTATGAATACTCAGTTATTTTTTAATCCAGTTAATCCACAGCTAAAAGACTTTTGGCATCGTGATTGCCAATATGATCATGATATTGAAGGACAAAAACTGGCGATTCAAGAAACTCAAGTAGTGCATTTACGGGTGCCATTATTTGATGAATTAGGTATGGAACTTGTGCCTGAAACGCATAAACGCTGGGACAATGAAGAAGAGCATAATGTACGGCAAGAAGAAAATGGTCGAACAAGTAACGAGCCATTGTCGTTGGGCAAAAAAATTAAGCTATCAGCCGGGGATTTATTGGTATTTTCTGCGGATATGATTCATAGAGGGTTATATGGTTTAGATCGATTAGCATTAGATATTTTAGTGTTTGATCCCGCTGGTGACTTTGTTGATTATGTTGACGATGACTGCTTACCTACAGCAGCCATGCTAGAGAACATTAGCGATGGAAGAATTTATCAAAATACCTTGAATTTAAAAAATAAAAGTTCAAATAAAGATGATATTAATCTCGTTTTAGTTTGATAGATAATAAGCTTGCGGTTGCTAAAAACAGCGTTGATATCCATAAACAGGCTTGTAAACCATGCTCTTGGTAAACCCAGCCGGATAGTAGCGTACCAATTAACCTGCCCATAGCATTAGCCATATAGTAAAAACCAACGTCGAGAGACACACCGTCTTTGCCTGCATAACTAACAATTAAATAGCTGTGTAATGAAGAATTTACCGCAAATACAGCACCAAAAATCAATAAACCAGCAATAAGTGATACTTGTATATAAAAGTTGAATTGTAGCGTTAGTGCGATAATTGCGGGAATTATTGTTAGGTAACTTGCCCAAATGAAAGCTGCTTTACCCGAAGGAGGTTTCCCTGATTTTTTTCCCGTAATCAGTGGCGCAAATGATTGAACGATACCGTAACCAATCACCCAACTTGCCATAAAACCACCAACCCACCAATGATCCCAGTTAAATGTTACTGCTAAAAATACTGGTAATGCGACAACAAACCATACGTCACGAGCGCCAAATAAAAACATGCGAGCAGTGGATAGAATATTAATATCTGCACTCTTTGAGAAAATCTCATTAAATTTAGGTTTGTTCTTCGCTTTACCTAAATCAGCTTTCAACATGAGTAAACTTAATAGCCAAACGATAGTTAACACAGTCGCCATTAATATTACCGCACCTTTGAATTCAAGTAAGGTAAGCAACAGTCCACCAAGAAAAAAGCCGACGCCTTTTAAAGCATTTTTAGAGCCAGTTAAAATAGCTATCCATTTATATAGTGTTGCTTCGCTTTCGTGTTTTAGCTCCTGTTTATCATTATGATTCGTATTTTGAGGCACTAATAATTTTATCGAGCTTTTCGCACTCATTTTATTTAAATCTTTAGCGATGCCAGATAATGCTTGCGCGGCCATGACATATATAACTGTCAGCATTTCAGCAGGTACCGCTAGCATAGCAAGTGCAATAATCTGAAACGCCAAGCCGATATTCATGGTTTTATTCAAGCCAAGGCGCGCGCCAAGCCAACCGCCGACAAGATTAGTGATCACGCCAAAAATCTCATAAAATAGAAATAACATTGCTATGTTTAACGGGCTGTAGCCTAATTGATGAAAGTACAGCACAACTAACATGCGTAAGGCACCGTCAGTTAACGTAAAAGCCCAATAATTACCTGTGATCACCAAGTATTGTTTAATTTGTGGTGATAATGTCTTTAAGGTTAAAAGACTCATAGAAGGTTATTCCTCATGTATGTAACATTTTTATACAACAGATAAGCCGACTTTAAGGGCTAATTCTGCCGTTCTATTGGCGTAACCCCATTCATTGTCGTACCAAACGTATAGCTTCACTTGAGTATCATTCACTACCATAGTTGAAAGCGAATCAACAATGCTCGATCGTGGGTCACCTTTATAATCTATCGAGACAAGTGGACGCTCTTCATAACCTAGAATGCCTTTCAATTCATTATCAGCAGCAGCTTTAAGTAACTGATTTACTTCTTCAACCGTGGTGTTTTTTTCTACTTCAAAAACGCAATCAGTAATTGATGCATTTGTTAGTGGCACTCGAATCGCATGACCATTTAACTTACCTTTTAATTCTGGAAAGATATGTGTGATAGCCGTAGCCGAGCCTGTTGTGGTTGGAATTAAACTGGTACCACATGAACGAGCACGACGCAGATCTTTATGCGGAGCATCAATAATGGTTTGCGTGTTGGTAATGTTATGAATGGTGGTGATTGAACCATGCTTAATACCAATGTTTTCATGAATAACTTTTACTACAGGCGCTATACAGTTAGTTGTACATGAGGCTGCAGTGACAATAGGGTGAAGCGATTTATCGTATAAATCATCGTTGACGCCCATCACAACATTTAAAATACCGTCTTCTTTCACCGGAGCTGTAACCACCACACGTTTAACCCCTTGGTCTAAGTATGCTTGCAACAAGGCTTTGGTTTTTATTTTTCCTGAGGCTTCAATAACTAGATCACATTGTGACCAATCAGTATCTTGCGTTGCAATATTTTGCGTGCAAGTGATACTGTGATTGTTGATCAGCATAACCTCGCCATCACTTGTACTGCTGGCTTGTGCTTCATGATGCCAACGACCTTGTACAGAGTCGAAATTTAATAGATGAGCTAATGTTTCAGCACCGCCAGCAGGATCATTAATGTGAACAATTTCAATATTATCCCAATCAAATGCCGCTCGCATTGTTAAACGTCCCATACGGCCAAAGCCATTGATTCCTATTTTAATTGTCATAGTATTGCCTTAAAGTTTTGCGTTAAAATAATCTAACTGAGTGGGATTTTTTAGCGAGTTTGGTCTAATTTTTTGTACGATTTCTATAATCTTATTACTCGGGTAACCAAACGCTAATAAGATCAGACCAATCACTAAACCGGTGCGACCAGAGCCGCCTTTGCAATGCACTGCAATTGTGCCTTTATTTTGAATGTTCGCTAAGATGCTTTCTTTATGTGCTTGCCATTGGTCTTCAAATGCTTGATTTGGCGCTGCATCATCTGATATAGGCAGTTGCAGCCAAATAATGTCATTGCTTTTACATACTTCCGGTAATGTTGTGGCCGAAAGTTTTTCCATTTCTTCATCAAACATAAGGGTTAGTAACATCGTTGTGCCAGCTTGTTTTAATGTACTAACAGCATCAACTAACTTTGCTTCTTTGGTGCCTGGACATGGCGTAAAAATAAGCTTTGCGCCATTTTCTAGCGTCAAAATATCAAAAGGGTGAGTGAGCATATTGAGTTTTCCAATTATTCATATTATTTGAGCGAATATTACTTAAACCAATGTTGCGTACGGTTAATGATGTAAACCAATGACAACATCACAGGTACTTCAACGAGCACACCAACTACAGTCGCTAGTGCTGCGCCAGAGTGAAGGCCAAAAAGTGATATGGCGACAGCAACCGCTAATTCAAAAAAGTTTGAAGTACCAATTAAACAGGCTGGTGCAGCGATATTATGCGGCAGTTTTAACCATTTCGCTGCAAGATAGGCGATAATGAAAATACCATAGGTTTGGATCATTAATGGTATGGCAATTAAACCGATAGTTTGGGGCTCTGAAATAATCGTGTTCGCTTGAAAGCCGAATAGTAAAATGACGGTAGCGAGTAAGCCCATAATCGACCAAGGTTTTAAGGTCGTTAATAACTGATTAAGTGAGGCTTCGCCTTGACGGTTATTTAATATTTTTCGAGTGATAATACCGGCAATTAAAGGTAATAAAACGTATAACACTACCGAAATAAGTAATGTTTGCCATGGCACCTGTATATCACTGACGCCGAGTAATAATGCGGAAATGGGCGCAAACGCGAATACCATGATCACATCATTGACAGATACTTGTACTAAGGTGTAATTAGCATCGCCTTTTGTTAACTGTGACCAAACAAATACCATCGCCGTACAAGGGGCTACACCGAGTAAAATCATACCAGCAATATATTCTTGTGCAGAAGCAGGCTCGACTAAATCGGCAAATAAACCATTGAAAAATAACCAACCTAATGCCGCCATTGAAAATGGTTTGATAAGCCAATTAATAACAATTGTAAGTATCAAGCCTTTTGGGTTTTTACTAACATCTTTGATGGATGAAAAATCAATTTGCACCATCATTGGATAAATCATTACCCAAATAAATATTGCAACGGCAATGTTCACATGAGCTATTTCAAAGGTAGCGATAGCCTGAAAAATTTCCGGTTGCCATAAACCCAGTATTACCCCTAGAGCAATACATAAGGCAACCCAAAGTGATAAATAGCGTTCAAAAATTCCCATTATGATCCTTTAATATTTTTCAGTTCACAAACTGTTATTGGCAAAAATTAGTTTTATTGGGTCTGTTATTCATTGCGTTTAAACGTTGTAATTCAGCCGCGATTAATGACACGTTATTTTCGGTTGTTTGCGCTATTACAGACTTTGCCCAAAGCGGTAACTCAGGTGTAATACGGTAGAATACCCATTGGCCATGCTTTCTATCGGTGAGTATGTTTGCTTTTTTTAGTACCGCTAAATTGCGAGAAACTTTTGGTTGGCTGTCTTCGTCTAATGCTGCCATTAATTCACATACACACAGTTCGCCATGGTAGTGAGTTAACATTAATGTTTTTAAACGAATATCGTCAGTAAGACTTTTATAAAATGTGATAGGGTCAACATTTTTTAATGAATTGTTATTTTCTTCCTCGTGAACCGCATGGCATTTTTTTTCTTCTACTAATAAAAACATTGATAGGCGATTGTTCAGCTCGCTCAGTGTGGCTGAAAAAGGATTATTACCAGTACGAGTTTTAGGATCAGGAAAATCCCATGCTAATTGCGTTTCTGCTTGAGGGTAGTTTCGACATTCAGTATTCGCTTTGTCGCAAAGAGTGATCACATAATCAAAATTTACACCGTCAAATTCTTTAATATTTTTAGATTTAAGGTTTTGCGCGTTTACTCCAAATTTACTTAACGCTTCAATAGCGCGTACATCAACTGCTTCTGGTGAAGTACCTGCGCTAAACACGTCAAATTTATCGCTTGCTTTATGCTTTAACAGTGCTTCTGCCATCTGTGATCTCGCAGAATTCCCCGTACATAAAAAAAGCACTTTCTGCTTTGTTATTGATACTTGTTGACTTGCTTGAAATTCAGTTGACGTGTTCATATAGTTTCACTATTTTTTAACATGTGAAATAGTGTATATGTAAAATTTCATATGTAAAGAAAAATATTTAAATGTTTGAATTAGGGGCTGTTGATCTTTCGCGGTTAAATTTTGTTCGAGATAAAATCGTTTTAATCGCGGCAAGTAGTGTGTAGCCTAGTCATTCTAAGCAAATACTAGTCAACAAAGCGTAAAACGATTTTAGCCGAATCCTTCGGACAGCGTTTGTTGGTCATTTTTAATGGCGTTGCCCCACAAGGATGTGGGGTAAGGTGACTTTGCAGGAGCATAAAGTCTTTATCGCCTTTTTATGTGGAACAACCCTCTTACAAAGGCTCTGCCTTGTATAAATACCCAAGAAAATGCGGCAAAAACAATCTCGAAAGTTCAACAGCCCCTAGTATGCATATGAGACATGTTTTGAAATGAAAATATTCGAAATGAGATAATTAGCGTCGAACCGTGAAAGGAAACGTTAGTTTATTGGCGGTTAATTTTGGTGTATTTTCTATAAAGCTAGATTAATTAGATAGTATTTTGCTGAGTTGATCGCGCTTTGATAAATAATTTACAATAAAAAAGCGAGCTTTCGCTCGCTTAAAATAAAAAGTAAATAGTAAAAATAGCTAACTATTACACATTGAATCTAAAGTGAACAACATCACCATCTTTAACGAGGTAGTCTTTCCCTTCTAAGCGCCATTTTCCGGCTTCTTTAGCACCAGACTCACCGTTAAATTCAATAAAGTCATCATAGGCAACCACTTCGGCACGAATAAAGCCTTTTTCAAAATCGGTATGAATAACACCCGCTGCTTGTGGGGCTGTGGCATTTTGTTTAACTGTCCATGCTCGCACTTCTTTGACTCCGGCCGTGAAATAAGTTTGTAAATGCAATAAACCATAACCTGAGTTGATCACACGATTTAGGCCCGGCTCTTCTAAGCCCATTTCTGCCATAAATTCTTTACGGTCTTCATCGTCCATTTCAGACAATTCACCTTCAATTTCAGCACAAACTGCAACGACTACCGCGCCTTCTTTGTCAGCTATTGCTTGAACAACATCTAAATAAGGGTTGTTTTCAAAACCATCGTCATTGACATTGGCAATATACATGGTTGGTTTAATCGTTAAAAAGTTAAGATAGGCAACGGCTGCTTTTTCTTCCTTAGTTAATTCTAAAGAGCGAACCATTTCACCTTCTTCTACATGTTTTAATATTTTTTCTAAAACAGGAATTTCAAATTTTGCGTCTTTATCGCCACCTTTGGCACGTTTTGCTTGACGGGTAATGGCACGTTCAGCAGTATCCATATCAGCTAAAGCTAATTCAGTGTTGATCACGTCAATATCTGCGGCAGGGTCAATTTTATTAGCAACATGGATGATGTTATCGTTTTCAAAACAACGTACTACATGGCCGATGGCATCTGTTTCACGAATATTGGCCAGAAATTTATTTCCTAAGCCTTCACCTTTTGAAGCGCCAGCAACTAAACCTGCAATATCGACAAACTCCATGGTAGTCGCTAAGACTCTTTCAGGATTGACAATTTTTGCTAATGCATCTAAACGAGGATCAGGCACAGGTACTACGCCAGTATTTGGCTCTATCGTACAAAAAGGAAAGTTTGCTGCTTCAATGCCTGCTTTTGTTAATGCATTGAAAAGTGTAGATTTACCAACGTTGGGCAAGCCAACAATACCGCATTTGAATCCCATGATATTACCTTAATATGTTAAGCGATTAACGATTTGTATTATAACGCTTTAAATGAATGCAGACGATTTTGTGCTTTTTTTAAATCATCCTTAAGCCAAATATCCATGCAGCGAGATGCTTCATCAATGGCTTGATCTATTTTTTCTTGCTCAATTGCTGGAGCTTTGCCAAGTACATGGCCAGTCACGCGATCTCGATGGCCTGGGTGGCCAATACCTATGCGTAACCTATAAAATTCTTTGTTATTTGCCATACGTGCAATAATGTCACGCAAGCCATTATGTCCGCCATGACCACCACCTTTTTTAATTTTACAAACGCCTGGTTCCATATCTAGTTCATCATGTGCGACTAAAATATTTTCTACATGGATGCGAAAAAAATTTGCCAGTGGGGCAACCGATTGACCACTTTTATTCATAAACGTTGTTGGAATAAGTAAATGAATGACTTCATTTCCAATTTGGCCTTTGCCGTATAATCCAAAGTATTTTTTTTCGGGTCTTAACGAAATGTTATAGCGTGAAGCGAGTTCTTCTACGAACCAAACTCCAGCATTGTGGCGGGTTTTTGTATATTCAGGGCCTGGATTACCCAGGCCCACAACTAGTTGAATAGTCATCTAAAGGATAGTGTCCTTTGGATTATTCTTCAGTAGCTGTTTCTTCTGCAGCTTCATCGCCAGCTTCTTCATCGCTTGAACCTTTCGGTGCATTTAATGAAGCAACAGCTTGGTCATGGCTTTCACCTTTAGCTAATTCATCAGAAGTTACACCTTTAGGTAAAGTGATGTCTGATAAATGTAACGTTTGACCAACTTCTAAACCAGCAACATCAACTTCGATGAATTCTGGAATGTTAGCAGGTAAACAGCTAACTGCGATCTCGTTAATGTGATGAGCAATTTTGCCACCTTTTTTCTCTGCAACATCTTCATTGATGAAGTGAACAGGAGCATTAACGTGAACAGCATGAGTAGCATCAATACGCATGAAATCCATGTGCATAATGATTTGCTTGAAAGGGTGACGTTGCATGTCTTTAATTAAACATTCAACAGGCTTACCATCAACGTTTAATGTTAAAACGTGAGAGTAGAAAGCTTCTTCTTGTTGTGCACGAAATACTTTGTTGTGCGCCAATGTTAAAGAAACAGGCTCTTTGCCTTCACCGTAAAGGATAGCTGGAACTTTGTTCGCGTGACGTAGGCGGCGGCTCGCACCTTTCCCTAAGTCTGTACGTACTTCAGCATCCAAAGTAAATAAATCAGTCATGGTTTAATACCTTAATTTTAAATTAAATTTTGTTATTTTTTGCGACCAAAAATAACGCATTGCCACTTTTTACCTTAAGAATTATTTATCAACAGATAAAAAAGGCGCGGCATAATAACATTGGATGACTTGAAAACCAAATGATTACTGTAATTTATCTATGATTGATTAAAAATACTGTTGCAAAAATCATCGCGAAAGATCAACACGTCCTAAAATTAAGTAAAGGAATTATAGGTTCAGTGGCTCGTTAAATGAGTAACTCACATGTTTTACTGTAAAGGGTAAGATTTTTAATCGGTTAAATGTTTACTATATTTATTATTAATAAAGAAGAACTTTATTGTGTTGTAAGGCCATACTTTTCGATTATTTTGAGGTAGTTACCAGATGCCTTTAACGTTTTAATACATGAGTCCATTTTATTTAAAAATATACTCGGCTCAGTTATCTTTTCACTCGCTTTCGATACCGTGACGTAATAAGCTTTTTGTTTCAAAATAAAATTATGAATACGTATATTGTTTTCAATGTGTAATTGTTTTGCCCGCCATGACAGTGTTTCTATGGAATTAGGCAGTATTTGAAATCTCTGTGGGCTAGCAATTAGTTGTTTGAGCATAGCATCAATACTATAACCAATGGTGACTTGATCAAGTTGTTTTTTTTCTTCAATTATTTTCATCAAATCTTGTGTATGCGCTAAGCCAGCTAAATGTCCTATTTGATATTGTTTTATGTCATCTAAATTATTGATTTTGACATTGTCTTGGCGATTTGATGCGAAACCATATTGTGAATAGAAAATAGGCTCAGTGCCATAAATAATAAAATCCTCTCTTGCTTTTTGATAAGAATAGACGCTGATATCAAGTTCACCTGATGCCATATGTTGATGCGTTCTTTTGATGGGAAGATTTTTGTATTGCCACTTAAAGTCTTGTTGACTTAAACAGTGATCAATAATTTCTTTGCCAATACCAATATTGTTACCTGTTATTTCTTGGAAGAAAAAGGGTGGCCAGTTTATATCATTAATGAACAGTGTTTTTTGAATAGAGGCAGACGCACTTATCGAAAATAAAAGAACAACAAACGTTATTGTTTTATTAAATACCTTCATCGACGCCTTAGCTGGTGCTGTTGAACATAGGTTAAGTGTAGACAAAAAAGTAGAATATTTCCGCCACAAAAAAAGCACCCTAAGGTGCTTTTGAAAAATAAAGTATTTTCTGAGTTGCTTAGCTATCAAACATCGCAGAAATTGATTCTTCATTACAAACGCGACGAATGGCTTCAGATAACATGCCACTTAACGTTAATTGGCGAACATTACCAAGCTTTTTAATTGCTGGCGACAACGGAATAGAGTCAGTAACAATAACTTCATCTATCACAGAGTTTTTAAGGTTTTCAGCAGCATTACCAGATAATACTGGGTGTGTTGCGTAAGCAAATACACGTTTTGCTCCATGATCTTTTAACGCTTCAGCCGCTTTAGCTAATGTGCCACCTGTATCAATCATATCATCAACGATAATACAATCACGTCCTGCAACGTCACCAATGATATGCATAACTTGAGCAACATTTGCTTTAGGACGACGTTTATCAATAATGGCAAGATCAGCATCATCTAATAATTTGGCCACTGCACGTGCACGAACTACACCGCCAATATCAGGAGAAACAACGACTGGGTTTTCTAAATTCTTTTCTTTCATATCATCTAAAAGAATCGGAGTACCGAAAACGTTATCAACTGGTACATCGAAGAAACCTTGAATTTGCTCAGCGTGTAAATCAACCGTTAAAACACGATCAACACCAACGCTTGATAAAAAGTCTGCCACTACTTTCGCGGTAATAGGTACACGAGCACTGCGTACACGACGGTCTTGACGAGCGTAACCAAAGTAAGGCATAACAGCAGTAATACGACCAGCAGATGCACGACGAAGCGCGTCAATCATTACGATAAGTTCCATTAAATTATCGTTAGTTGGGGCACACGTTGATTGGATGATAAAAACGTCAGCACCGCGAACATTTTCAGTAATTTCAACGCTAATTTCGCCATCACTAAAGCTTCCTACTTTGGCCTCACCTGGCGTAATGTAAAGACGGTTAGCAATTTGTTTGGCCAATTCAGGGGTGGCATTACCCGCAAAGATCTTCATGTCAGGCACTAGCAGTTCCTCAGAAACTTTTGACATTATAAGTAGAATGCTGAATAAAACATGGTGTTAATTATCAGCACATTATTTTAAAAAAGCCAATTTTTAAGGCTTTTTTTCAAAAAAATTAAGTACAAATCTCAGACTCTAATTGCTGCAAAACACTATGTAGAGAAGAGGTATTAATACCTTTAGTAACAAATGAAGTAACGGTATTAGGAAGTAATTTTTGTACTCGTTTAGCTTCTTGTTCAGAACTAAAGCGAGAGAAAATACAAGCGCCTGTACCTGTCATTCGAGACGGCGCGTATTCTATCAACCAAGCAAGCAACTTGGCAACCTCAGGATAGTGATTTATTACTAAATTTTGACAATCATTATAATAGCCTTCGGTGTATGTTTTATTATCAAATGCTTTGCTATCAAGCTTTGGGGTGTTACGAGTCAGATCTTTTGCCGTGAACACTTGTTGCGTAGAAATACTACAATTAGGTTTACTAATTAAATAAAAAGACTCTTCAGGATAAACGGGCGACAATTTTTCGCCAATGCCTTGTGCAAATGCAGCAAATCCATGAATAAATATCGGAACATCGGCTCCTAGTTGTAACCCTAACTCAGCAAGTTGTTGAAAAGTTAACTTACATTGCCATAACAGATTTAGTGCTAATAATACGGTAGCGGCATTTGAAGAACCACCCCCTAAACCACCGCCCATGGGCAGTAATTTAGTTATTTTTATTTCAGCACCAAAGGGAGAAGGTGCTTTTTCTTGTAATAATTTCGCGGCTTTGACAATTAAATTGTCGTCATTGTGAACGCCATCTATCGGAGTTAATAAGGTAATGCTTGGGGTTATTGTACGCTTTATTGAGATGCTATCGCCCAATGTTAAAAACTGAAAAACAGTTTCAAGTTCATGGTAACCATCCGCTCTTCTGCCCACAATATGGAGAAATAGATTTAGTTTCGCGGGTGATGGAAATTGGTAAAAAGGGGAGTCAGTTGTAGGTAAACTAACAGGCATAGTTATAGCTTCCATTGATTGATCATAATTTTGATGGTTAAGTCATTTTGCTTAATGGATAATTGATGAGCGAGTGAAACATCATTAACTTGTTGATACTTTTTATAGCTGATCTGCCAAATGTTTCCCTGATAATAACTAGTAAGTTTATTGGGTAATTCAGACTGTTTATCATAAGAAATTGTATCGGCAGCCGAATATACTTGACCTTTTAGCCAATAATTTAGCGCGTTTGTTGGTAGTATTAAACCGGTTAGTGAATATATTAATTGTTCTAAATTGTCACTTTGATAGTTTTCGCCATCTATTTCAACTCTGTGTTGACCATTATCCGTGTGAAGCGTTAAAACATTGATACCTAAATATGTCGTGAGTTTGAGCGTTTGTTGTCCGGTATCTTGATGGTATTGCCAAAACAATGAAGCGCTTTCTCGTTTGTTTTTCTGAAGGAAAGCAATTTTACCTTTTATTTGCCATTGTTGAATGTGCTTTAGTTTTTCAAGTCGAGCTTCTTTTGTATCATGCAAGCTCGTTGATGAACGCTCAATAATTTTATTGCTGGCGCAACCATGTAGGAGAAGTAATAGACAAAGTAGCGCGATGATGTTTTTAGTCATGAACATTCTTTTAATGATACTTTTAAGTTTTATCGAGGTGATTGCTTTCAATCACCGCCAATCTTTCGTAAAATTAACACAATAGTTTGTGATAGATCAGGTTGTATGTGAAAACCTACAGGCATAATACCTTATTATCATAGATATTTAATTTAATTCTTTCTAAATAAAAGTAAGTTTTTAATAAATTACTTTTAAGCAGGTTTAATAGTTAACGTATGTCCATAGTTGCCGTTGGTATCAATCATATAACTGCGCCCGTCGCTGTCAGGGAGAAAATTTCTTTCAATCCCGATAAATTGTCTGTGGCGCTGCAAGAGATGCTTTCACTCGTACAATGTAAAGAAGCGGCGATACTATCCACGTGTAATAGAACAGAATTATATTTAGTTGCTTCTGAAAAATACGATATTACTCAAGAAAAAGTGATTGCTTGGCTTGAACATCATCATAACGTACCTGCGTCTACTATTATTCCAAGCTTATATTGGCACAGTGACCAACAAGCAGTAAATCATATGATGCGAGTTGCTTGTGGGCTTGATTCCCTTGTTTTAGGTGAACCACAAATTTTAGGTCAAATGAAGCAAGCATATAGTCAAGCGAAAGCTGCAGGTTCTATGGCATTAGTGATGGATCGCTTGTTTCAGCGTACTTTTGGTGTGGCAAAACAAGTAAGAACAGAAACTGAAATTGGCTCAAGTGCTGTATCCGTAGCTTTTGCAGCGGTTAATTTAGCGAAGCATATTTTTGCGAGTTTAGAAAAAGCGAAAGTGTTGCTAGTTGGTGCGGGTGAAACAATAGAACTTGTGGCGAAACATCTTTATGAAAATAAAGTTGGCCATATTACGGTAGCGAATAGAACGTTAAATCGTGCAGAGGATATGGCGAAACAAGTGGGTGCTGATGTGATCACTTTGGCGCAAATTCCACAGCATATGGCAGATGCTGATATTGTGATAAGCTCTACAGGTAGTACGTTACCTTTAATAGGCAAAGGAATGGTTGAGCAAGCTTTAGCGAAGCGTAAACACCGTCCTGTGTTTATGGTTGATTTAGCTGTACCTCGTGATATTGAAGAACAAGTCTCTGATCTAGAAGATGTGTTTCTATATACCGTTGACGATCTACAAAGCATTATTGCACAAAATATGGAAAACCGCCGTAAAGCTGCCGTTGAAGCAGAAGCGATTGTTAATCATCAAACCAGTGGTTTTATGTCTTGGTTAAGAGGGTTAAACACACAAGATACGGTGGTTAGTTATCGTAAGCAGTGTTTATCAGAGCGAGATGTACTCCTCGAAAAAGCACTGCAACAATTACAAAGTGATAAAGCACCAGAAGCCGTCATTGCTGAATTAGCGACAAAATTAACCAATAAATTAATGCATGCCCCTACCAATGCCATTCAAACGGCAGCCCAAGGGGGAGAATTAGATAAAATTGTTTATTTAAGAGACGTTTTACAAATAGATAAGTAGCAATTATTGAAAGTCGTTGTTGAAATCTTTACACTGCCCGCAATCTAAAATAAATCATTCTTGTTAACTCTTATCGATTACTATCAGTTATACTTTCGAATGGAATTTCACTCATTTATAGCAAATAAAAGAATATTTAATGAATAAATCAGTTTATCAAAAGCTTGAAGGTTTAGTTGAACGCTTTGAAGAGGTTCAAGCGTTGTTATCAGATCCAGAAACTATTGCCAATCAAGAAAAATTCTTAGCGCTTTCTAAAGAATTTAAACGCTTAGAAGAAGTGACAAGTGTTTTTAATCAATATCAAGAAGCAGAAAATGATTTTGCCACGGCAGAAGAAATGCTTAAAGATGACGATCCTGATATGCGTGAAATGGCGCAAGAAGAGTTTAAAGAAGCGAAAAAGGCGGTTGAAGAAATATCAGACCAATTACAAATTCTTTTATTACCTCGTGATCCCAATGATGATAATAACTGTTTCGTTGAAATACGTGCTGGAGCAGGTGGTGATGAAGCGGCTATTTTTACCGGTGATTTGTATCGCATGTATACTCGTTATTGTGAAAAACAAGGCTGGAAAATTGAAGTAATGAACTTAAGCGATAGTGAACAAGGTGGCTTTAAAGAAGTTATCTTTAAAATTATCGGTGAAGGGGTTTACGGCCAAATGAAATTTGAATCTGGTGGTCATCGTGTACAACGTGTGCCAGAAACTGAGTCTCAAGGACGTGTGCATACCTCAGCATGTACTGTGGTTGTTATGCCTGAAATTCCAGAATCAGAAGCGATTGAAATTAACAAAGCCGATCTTAAAGTAGATACCTTCCGCGCCTCAGGTGCTGGTGGACAGCATGTTAACAAAACCGACTCTGCTATTCGTATTACCCATATTCCTACGGGTGTGGTTGTTGAGTGTCAAGATCAGCGTTCACAGCATAAAAACCGTGCTCAAGCGATGTCAGTTTTACAAGCACGTTTACAACAAGCTGAAGATGAAAAACGCCGTAGTGAAGAAGAGTCTTCTCGTCGTAACTTAGTGGCAAGTGGTGATCGTTCAGAACGTATTCGAACATATAATTATCCGCAAGGTCGTATGACAGATCATCGTATTAATTTAACACTATACCGTTTAAACGAAGTAGTGGAAGGTAATTTACAGCTGGTTTTAGAGCCAATTTTACAAGAAAATCAGGCTGATTTATTAGCGGCATTAGCTGAACAAAATTAATTTAGTTTAATTAATTTTATGGATATGCCTTTTTCTGCTTCCGATCCCGTTGCTGTTTTAATCAATAATGGCGCTAAAGTTTTAGCGCCATTATCTGATAGTGCCAAACTGGATGTTAGATTGTTGATAAGTTTTGTTATTGATAAACCATTAAGTTATTTACTTACTTGGCCGGAAAAACAATTAACACAGCAAGAATTTCAACAATTCGTCATGTTATTCAAGCAGCGTAAAGCAGGTAAGCCTATTGCTTATATCTTGGGTTACAAAGAATTTTGGTCACTCAAATTACAGGTTTCTTCATCAACACTCATTCCTCGTCCTGATACTGAAGTTATAGTAGAGACTGTCCTAAATAATCACACCAATTCGATGGTTAACTGTTTAGATTTAGGCACAGGAACTGGTGCAATAGCACTTGCTTTAGCATCAGAACAGTCAAATTGGCAAATAGATGCGGTAGATTTTCAACTTGAAGCGGTAGAATTAGCTCAATCTAACGCACAACGCTTAGGATTTTCCAAAGTTTCAATTTATCGAAGTGATTGGTTTAATAGCATAAGTAGTGGTAAAACCTTTGATATTGTCGTTAGTAATCCACCTTATATTGACGAATTAGATGAACATCTTGAGCAAGGTGATGTAAGATTTGAACCAAAAAGTGCGCTTGTTGCTAAACAGCAAGGCTTTGCTGATATTGAACATATCATCAAAACTTCAACTGCATATTTAAACGATAATGCATGGTTGTATTTTGAGCATGGCTTTGAGCAAGCGAAGAAAATACACGCATTATTTTCGCAACATGGTTTTAGTGAAATACAAACGGTAAAAGATTATAACGGTAACGATCGCGTGACATACGCATGTTATAAACGTCATCATTAATAAACTAAACAATAATAATAAATAAAAGGATAAAACATGAAACATTTACATATGACAATTGCTTTAATAAGTGTGCTGTTATTTACATTACGCTTTTATTGGACATTAGCTGGCTCTGCGCAGTTAGATAAAAAATGGGTAAAAATAGCGCCGCACATTATTGACACTGTGCTATTAGGTTTAGGCGTTGCAATGATGATAAAATTAGCATTAAACCCATTTGAGCAATTATGGCTTGGCGAAAAACTAATTGCCGTTATCGCCTATATATTTACTGGGTATTACACGTTAAAACTTGCTAGAAATAAAATGATGCAAGTTGTTGGATATTTAGGAGCGATGGGGTGGATTTTATTGGTGGCAAGACTTGCCATGTCAAAAGAAACAGTATTCTTCTAAGCATATGATTGAGTCAGTTTTAAAAAAGCTGACTTTAAAAATTATTTTTACCCCATATCTTAGAATAAACAGAGCAATAAGGTTTTAGTAGTTATAAATGAATGATTTGTTGATGTCTGAGATCAACTCAGAACAAAGAAATTTATTATCGTCATTTGCCTTGGTTGAAGAATATATTTTTTCAGAAACACCAAGCTTTGAGAATAGGTTACATGAGGTTATCGAAGCTTGTCGCTTAGCGATTATCGATATTGAAGAACCCATGGAAAAAGCTGAATGTTTAATCAATGAGCTTTATGTTAGCCAACTTTTTCTTGATAACGAGCGTCAGGTTTGGCCGGTTGTTTCGCAAAAAATTGCATCGGCAGTTGAATATAAGTTGATGGCGCCTGTGCTTAAAGCGGCGATAGTGCAAACAATTGTTAATGCTTGTGATATGGAAGCTGAGATCGTCTTTGTTCCAGAAAAAGTGATGGTTCGCATTATTTGTGATGATATTTATTCAATTATTTTTGAACCTGTCAGTGGTGAATCGTTAAATTGGCAACAGTTAGATGCTCGCTTAGGTGATTTAGACGGAGATCCAACGCAAGCATTTTTAGCTCCAATGGAAGTGAAAAGTATTTTAGTGGAGTATTTAACCTCACTAAAAAACTCATTAATAAGAGAAGTGCAATTTGATAAAGCGTTAAAGTGTGTAGATTTGTTGTTAGCACTTAGACCGGATGATCCATTTGAACGAAGAGACCGTGGCTTTTTACTTCATCAATTAGATTGTTTCAAAGTGGCGTATGATGACTACCAATTTTTTGTTAAAGAATGTCCACAAGATCCCGCAGCGCAATTATTGAAGTTGCAATTAGATAAAATTACTATTGCTGATACCGTGTTACACTAACGATATTGTCAATACAGAGGCTAAAAAATTTAAATTATTACCTTTAGATTTATAAAAATTATAATTAAAACAATCATATAATAATTAGACAAACAGTTTTGGGAGAAAGTATGTTTGCATTATCGACAACACCAGAAGTGGTTGAACAAACGCCACTTTTAACAAATGATGCTACCGTGCTCGGTATTATCGCTATTATGCTTGGTTTGGTTTTTTATACCGCTCAAAGTAAAGTAACTTTTTGGAAGAATTTTTATCGTTTTGTCCCTGCCGTTTTATTATGTTATTTCCTTCCTTCATTATTAAATACTTTTGGTGTTATTGATGGAGAATCCTCTCAACTTTATTATGTCGCTTCACGTTACTTACTACCGGCTTGTCTGGTTTTATTAACCATTAGTGTTGATTTAAAAGCGATAGCCCGATTAGGCAATAAAGCCGTTATTCTCTTTTTAACCGGTACCATAGGTATTGTTGTTGGGGGGCCTATCGCTTTATTAATCGTCTCAAGTATTGCTCCTGAATTATTAGGTGTTTCTGGGCCCGAAGCGGTTTGGCGCGGTATGACAACGGTTGCAGGAAGTTGGATTGGCGGCAGTGCGAACCAAGCAGCAATGAAAGAAATTTATGGCGCAGGTGATCAAATTTTCTCTGCCATGGTAACCGTTGATGTGATTGTCGCTAACTTATGGATGGCTGTGTTACTGGTTATGTCGGCGAATGCCAGTAATATTGATAAGAAAACCGGTGCAGACACAAGTGCGATCGTTGACTTAAAAGAAAAAGTTGAACAGTTTCACGCCAAACATGGTCGAATTGCAACACTTTCTGACATCATGATTATTGTGGCTGTGGGTTTAGGTGTTACCGGCTTTGCTCATTTGTTTGCCGATAATATTACGCCGTATTTTATTGAAAACTTTCCAGGGTTAGCGAAATTTAGTTTTCATAGTAAGTTCTTTTGGATGATCGTCTTTGCTAGTACTGTTGGTATTGCATTGTCATTTACTAAAGCGCGTGAACTTGAAGGGGTAGGCGCATCTAAAGTAGGTTCGGCATTTTTATATATTCTTATTGCAACAATCGGAATGAAAATGGATGTCACTATGATCCTTGATGCACCGATATATTTTATCATTGGCGCCATCTGGATGATTATTCATGCTTCATTAATGTTAATTGTCGCTAAAATAATTAAAGCTCCTTTATTTTATATGGCGGTTGGAAGCCAAGCGAACGTCGGTGGTGCCGCCTCTGCGCCAATCGTTGCATCTGCGTTCCATCCATCTTTAGCGCCAGTAGGTGTGTTGTTAGCGGTGTTAGGCTATACCATTGGTACTTATATGGCATGGTTATGTGGTCAAATTTTACAGGCGATTGGCTAATCAATTTAAAGAACTAATAGTTAGGAAAGACAATGAGTATTTCTCAGATCAAGTTAGGTGATATTGCCATTGGCAATGAGCAACCTTTTACACTTTTTGGTGGCATGAATGTTTTAGAATCTCGTGATTTAGCGATGAAAATTGCTGAGCATTATGTTGAAGTCACTGAAAAGTTAAACATTCCTTATGTTTTTAAAGCCTCTTTTGATAAGGCGAATCGATCTTCTGTTCATTCGTATCGAGGCCCTGGGCTAGATGAAGGTTTAAAGATTTTTGAAGAAATAAAAGCAACTTTTAATGTGCCTGTAATAACGGATGTACATGAACCGTATCAAGCTCAGCCAGTTGCCGATGTTGTTGATGTTATTCAATTGCCCGCATTTCTTGCTCGTCAAACTGATTTAGTTGTCGCAATGGCGAAAACCAATGCCATTATTAATGTGAAAAAACCTCAGTTTTTAGCGGCTCATGAAATGCGTCATATTATTAAAAAGTTTGCTGAAGCGGGTAATGAAAAAATTATTTTATGTGAACGAGGCAGCTGTTTTGGTTACAACAACTTAGTGGTTGATATGTTAGCCATGGAAGAGATGAAATCATATGCACCGGTAATTTTTGATGCCACGCATGCGTTGCAAAAACCTGGCGGTCGTGCAGATTCTGCTGATGGTCGTCGTGCACAAGCAGCGCAATTGGCAAGAAGCGGTATGGCATTAGGCATTGCCGGTTTGTTTATAGAAGCTCATCCAGACCCTAGTGTTGCAAAATGCGACGGTCCTTGTGCGTTACCCTTAGATAAATTAGCCCCGTATTTAGAGCAAATGAAAGCGGTAGACGAACTGGTTAAAAGCTTTCCTGCTTTGATCACCGAATAGCGTTTTGTTATCAAGATTCAGTTAAAGAAAAGGGTGCATCAGCACCCTTAAATATTTATGCGCGAGCATTTATTTTAACCATAAAAGATTATTAAGCCATCAAACCAAAGAACCTTATGTGGTTTATCACGTCAATCGCCCTAGAGAAGCTTTTAACGCTTAACTAAGGTTAAATTCAGTTGGGAATGAATTTATACCTAAAATTATTAATCTGGCTTTATTCTGCCGCTAATGAAAGCTTGATTGAAAAATCTTTATTAGTGCGAGCAGAGTTTGTTTGAGTAATTAAGAACTTTTGATTATTAATTGCCTCATTCACAAAAGTAACTTTTAATTGTTCCATAGATTGAACAAGATTTAACTCTACGGCGTTAACTAATTCGGCAGCATTTATTGGCTGTGCTTTAGCTAATTCAGTAGTAGTTACTTTGGTTGTGTTTGCATTAGCAAGTGTGCTGACTAATGCTAGGGTTAAAACGGTAGAGAGTTGTGTAAGTAATTTCATTATAGTCACCTGTATAAAACGTCAAATATCCTTATAGATGTTTTAGGACCTTTTCTCTCGTGGTCTAATGTTTTCTTTAGGTAAACATTCTTGCCCAGCTACTTTTGCACATCTACTTGATATGTCATGGTAGGGTAAAGATGGTGTCCTTCATCTATGGGTAAATCATAAGGTAATACTGGTAATAAATAAAATGACATTTTATAATGCTTTTCATTAGAAAAACTAATGCGATTTGTTTTTGGGTTTTTGATTAGAGTTTTTATTCAAAAAACTGTCATAATTAAATAATATAATAGGTGTTACATTGGCTGTACGTTTACCACCACTTAATGCATTAAGAGCATTTGAGGCGTCTGCTAGACATTTGAGTTTTACTCGTGCTGCAGAAGAATTGTTTGTTACTCAAGCAGCAATAAGTCATCAAATAAAATCTTTAGAAGAACATTTAGCCTTAAAGTTATTTATGCGAAAAAATCGTGCGCTTTTGCTAACAGAAGAAGGTCAATCGTATTATTCTGATATAAAAAATGTTTTCAATTTACTACATGAAGCGACTGAAAAACTATTAGCGCGTGGAGCAAAAGGTGCAATTACGGTAAGTTTGCAACCAAGTTTCGCGATTCAATGGTTAGTTCCTCGATTAAATGCTTTTAATTTATTAAACCCTGATGTCGATGTGAGGATCAAAGCCGTTGACCAAGCAGAGAATTCATTAACAGAAGATGTTGATATAGCTATATTTCATGGGCGAGGACGCTGGCAAGGCGTTCACATTGATAAACTCCATACTGAATATTTAGTGCCGGTTTGTTCGCCGTTATTATTAGAAGGGACTAAACCATTAAATACTGTTCATGATTTGACCAATCATACATTATTACATGATACCTCTCGGCGAGATTGGAAGCGGTGGTTTAAAGATGTGGGCGTAAAAGGTACCAATGTAAACCATGGCCCTATTTTTAGTCATTCAGCGATGGTGGTGCAAGCAGCTGTTTATGGGCAAGGTATAGCATTAGCGCAAAGTGTTTTAGCGAAACCTGACCTTGATGCTGGACGACTAGTTAAGCCCGTTTCGCACACACTAATTAGCAAAGATTCGTTTTATCTTGTTTGCCGTGAACATCAGGTTGATGTAGGAAAAATAGCTGCCTTTAGAGAATGGGTGCTTGAAACGGTTGCTGCAGAAGAACAATTAAATGATGAATAATATAGAAAAAAGCTTGGTAAATTTATCGGCAGAAAACTTACCGGATATTTCAATGATTGAAAATACCGTAGACGATGCTATTGCCTTGCTTGTTTTTGCTCATGGCGCTGGTGCTGATAAGTCCTCTGATTTTATGCAAACCATAGCTGAATTATTAAATGCCCAAAAAATTAATGTGCTGCGGTTTAATTTTGGCTATATGGATAAGCGCATTAAAGATAACAAACGTTATCCACCAGAGAGAATGCCAACATTGTTAAATTGCTTTAAAACGGTGTTATCTAATCTTGAAACCTCTTTGCCGCTATTTCTTGCCGGAAAGTCTATGGGAGGCAGGGTTGCTGCAACCTTAGTCGAAAATAAAATAGCGAAAGTAAAAGGGGTAGTTTGTTTAGGTTACCCTTTTCACCCACAAAAAAAAACGGAAAATTTACGTTTAACACCATTACAAAATACCACTACACCCATTTTAATTGTGCAAGGTGAGAGAGATGCATTAGGTAATAAACAGGAAATAGAGCAGTATCGCTTATCTTCACTTTGTCAGGTTGCTTTTTTAGCCGACGGTGATCATGATTTAAAGCCACGAGTAAAGTCAGGCTTCACGCATCAACAACATATGCAATCCGCTGTACAATTAATAACAGAATATATCAGTCACCACAGCTAGTTTTAGCAAGGCGTTAATTTATTAACGTTGATCAAAAATGAAAAAGAGTTAATCAAATGAAAAGCAAGCAGGTCTTTGTCAAAGTATTTATAGTATTTACTGCCCTTAGTGGATGTTTTTCTGTATTATTCGGCGCTTGGTTAGCCCATGCTGGCCAACATATCAATGAAATAGATAAGGTTCGTTTAATAACTGCACATCAATATCAAGTTATTCATACACTTGCATTACTGGTTGTCAGTTTAGCTTATCGACATAGTCAATTACGGACTTTATGTATTTCGGCGATTTTATTTATTGTAGGGATAATACTCTTTAGTGGCAGTTTATATTTGAAAACCTATACTGGCATGTTAAGTCTCGGTGGGTTTGCTCCCCTTGGCGGTATAACATTAGCGCTAGGTTGGTTAAGTTTAGCTTTTTTAGGTAAAGAAAAATCATGACATCAATAGTTTTATATTGCAGACCCGGCTTTGAAAAAGAATGTGGTGCTGAAATTCAAGAAAAAGCGGCTTGGCTTGAAGCCTTTGGTTATTTACAGATAACTAAAAACGAAGGTATTGTTTTTTATCATCTTAATAATCCAGAAGATGGTGAAAAAATCATGGAAAAGTTACCACTAAAGCGCCTTGTTTTTACGCGTCAGTGGTTTGTTACCTTAACAGATAAAATTGAGCTTCCTGATTATAATCGGGTTGAAGCTATAGTTGAGGAGCTAGGTAGCGAATGGCAGTATGCTGATTTAAGAATGGAAACGCCTGATACGAATGACGGTAAAGCCTTATCAAAATTTTGTCGAAAATTAGCCGTTCCGTTAAGACAAGCGCTTAGAAAGAAAAAGATTCTCACGGAAAAAAATCAACATGAAGGTGCTGTTTTACATGCACTTTTTTTCAGCGGTACTGAAGTAATATTAGGGTATTCGTTAGGCAATAATACTTCTCCTCATGTGATGGGGATCCCTAGATTGAAATTCCCGAGCGCTTCGCCAAGTCGCTCAACATTAAAATTAGATGAAGCATTTTTGTATTTCATTCCTAAAGAAGAAAGAGAGAATCGATTAAGCTCTGGTATGAAAGCTGTTGATTTAGGAGCTGCACCTGGTGGTTGGACATATCAACTTGTGCGCCGAGGCATGATGGTAACGTCTATTGATAATGGCCCGATGGCAGAATCATTGATGGAAACCGGACAAGTGAAACATCGCATGGTGGACGGTTTTAAATATGAGCCGATTAAACATGAGATTTATTGGTTAGTACGTGAAACTAAAAAGCGCGAAAAAGTGAATATTCCCGATCAAACACCCGTTGATTGGTTGGTTTGCGATATGATTGAAAAACCACAGCGCGTGGTTGATTTGATTATTCGTTGGTTTACAGAGGGCTATTGTCGCGAAGCTATTGTTAATTTAAAACTACCGATGGCGAAAAAATACGATACCGTCAAAGAACTACTGGAAAAATTAAAAGCAGCTTTGCCTAATTGTTATTACGAAGCCAAACATTTGTATTATGATCGCGATGAAATTACTGTGTTAGTGAAATATAAAGTGCACCGAGATAATCAAAGGTAAGCAAATTACTCAGATTTTTGGTGATTTCAGCCAATAAAAAAAGAGCAATCAATTGCTCTTTTTTGCTTTGTTAAGTTAGCTTAAAACACAGCCAATGTTAAATACACTAGTTTGCAATACTGTCTAAGTGTTTTACTTGGCTTTCTAACGAGTGCTTAATTGAGTATTCAGTAATAACGTCGTCTAAACCTTTGTAATGTTCTGCTTTGGCATATTCTGCAAGTTGATCATTAACAAATAAAAGGTACGTACATTCATCTTGAGTTGTAATGCCATCAGACTTTACATGTTGTGTTCGATAAAATAGCACTTGATAGTTTGTATCTTTCGACTTCTTAGCTTCAGTAATATCAGGGCTGCCAAGTTTTTCAATGGCTTGATCAAAGGTGAATTCACCTAATTTTAGTGTGCTAATAAACTGTCTATTGTAGGCTTCTCTATCTTCCCATTGCATGTTCGCTGGGCTGTCATCATAAAAACTCACTACAAGTACAACGAAAATGCCGTATGCAGCTAAAGCTAATAAGATACGCGAAATGACTTTTTTGTTCATGTTAACCTTTAAACGAGAGGATTTAATGTAAAATTTTTGTATAGCATAACGATATGCGAAAATGATTGGAAGTTTTTAACGACTAAACCTGATAATTACTCGTATTATTTTGTACTTATTTATTAACTAAAGTTAATTATGAGTGGTATCTATTAATCTAATATCCTTTAAATTAAACCCAAGCGGGATATCTTGCTTTAATTGCAGCAGCTTTTTGCTTAATTCAATTTGTTCGGTATGTTGTTTAAGTTTTTCATTGATGCTGCTTTTTAAGTCGTTGGCAACTAAAAGGGCATTCAATGAACCATATTGATTTAATAACGTAGATGCAGTGACTTGACCTATCCCCGCAACACCTGGGATTTTATTCGTTGAATCTCCCGTTAGCGTCCATAAATCTAGTAATTGATCCGCTTTAACATCAAACTTTTCTTTTACGTAGTGATGATCTAAGTATCGACGATTAAAGTAATCGTATACTTCTATATTTTGATTTAATAACGAAAGAAAGCATTTATCTGTTGAGATAATCGTGACTTTTTGACCGCGTAACGCAACTTTAATTGCTAAAGTTGCAATTAAATCATCAGCTTCATCTTCTTCAGAAATCAACGAATCAACGTTTTGTTCCATAAAGGCATCTTGTATATCAATTAATTTGTCAGCTAAGTGCTCAGGCATTTTTTTTCTACCCTTTTTATAATCAGGGTAAATAGCATATCGCCAACAGGGCTTTATACTGTCAAATATTGCAAGAGCATGGGTGGGTTGTTGTAAGTCAATTATCTTTTGTAAAGCTTGGCTACAGGCTTGCTGAGTATTAAACAACACTTGTTTTTTGGTATTGTCTGCTAATTCATTATTCAATAAAAAAGGTCGTTCTTGAACTGCGTAAATACGTCGAATTAAATTTAAAGCGTCAATTAATACTACATGCACTGACATCTATTTTTCCCTAATGACTTGGTAGCACGGTATATATTCAGTACCGGGCAGTTTCATACGTTGCTGTTCTACAAAGGAAGTGAGGAGCTCATCCATCAGCGACATAATACGACTATCTCCGGTAATTTGGAAAGGACCATGATCTCGAATTTCTTTAATACCTTCTGACTTTACGTTGCCGGCAACAATTCCTGAGAAAACTCGTCGTAAATTTGCCGCCAACGTTGCAATGTCTAAATCAAAACTGATTTTATTTTTAGCCATATTCTGATGTGTTGGCTCAAAAGGTTGCTGAAAATCATGTTCTATCACCAAAGACCAGTTAAAGTGATAAGCGTCACCGGTTTGTTTACGATAGGATAATACCTCAGCTAAACCTGATTTCATGCTTTTGGCGACACTTTCTGCGTCATCAACAATAATTTGATACAGATTTTGTGCTTTTTCCCCTAAGGTAGCACCAATAAATGCGTCTATTTTTTCAAAGTAGGCGGCACTTGATGCAGGTCCGGTTAAAATAATCGGTAATTTTTGTTCTTGGTTTTTAGGATTTAGCATAATACCTAAAATATAAAGTAACTCTTCAGCCGTTCCTGCACCGCCAGGAAATATAATAATGCCGTGAGAAACACGCACAAAAGCTTCGAGGCGTTTTTCAATATCAGGCATTATCACTAATTCATTAACGATAGGGTTTGGTGGCTCAGCAGCAATAATGCTTGGTTCAGTTAAGCCAATATACCTACCATGGTTGTTTCGTTGTTTTGCATGACCAATTGTAGCGCCTTTCATCGGGCCTTTCATGGCTCCAGGGCCACAGCCGGTGCAGATATTAAAACCACGTAGCCCTAATTGATAACCAACTTCTTTGGTATATTGATATTCTTGTTGGTTAATTGAATGTCCTCCCCAACAAGTGATCATATTCGGCTCACTATCGGGAATGATGACATTGGCATTTCTTAGAATATCAAAGGTGATATGAGTGATATTTTCATTTTCACCTGAAATGTTTTTGTAACGTTGACTGGTAAATAAAATATCTCTTAACACCGCGGACAAATGTTCTTGAATACCAAGAATGACTTTTCCATCGACAAAAGCATGTTCAGGAGGGTTTTCGAGGGAGATTTTTGCACCGCGTTCGCGACGTAATACTTGAATGTTAAAGTCTTGAAATTTTTGGTAAATAGCTTCTGCATTATCAGTATGGCTACCAGAATTTAATACCGCTAATGAACAATTTCGATAAAGGTTATATAACTTACTTGAGGCAGATTGTTGTAGTTGAGCAACTTCAATAGGAGAAAGTAACTTCATATTCCCAACAGGGTCTAAGTGTGTATGCATGTATTGCTCCTTTTAACTAATCAAATTGATGGTTTCCAAATTGATTTATTCAATATAGATAACTCTATTTTTTCCTTCTTCTTTGGCTTTATAAAGTGCAGTATCCGCTCTTTCAAAAGCTATGTGGACATTGTCATCGGTTTTTATATGAGTAACACCAATTGATAGCGTCATTGATACTTTATTATCTTTAAATTTAAAAGGCAGTTTAGCTATGTTAGCTCTTAAAGAGTTTAGTATTTCGTTGACTTCACTCTTACTTTTATCTCTGAAAATAAAGATAAATTCTTCGCCGCCGTATCGTGCAATAAAAGCATCGTTTTCTAAATGCTTTTTGAATGTACTTGCTAGCACTTGTAGCGTTTTGTCTCCGGCGGTGTGTCCATAAGTATCATTAATTCTTTTAAAGTTATCTAGATCAGCAATTGCAATTGATAATAAACCGCCATTGTGTTGGTATCTAACGGTTTCTTTAGCGAAATACTCATCGAAAGCGGCTCTGTTATTTAGCTTGGTAAGTGCATCTTGTAAGCTTTTTGCTTGTTGTTCTTGAATTCGTTTTTCAAATGTTATGCTTTGTTCTTCAAGTTTTTCTATTTTCGCTTGCATGTCGACAAGCTTTTTTTCTAATTCTAACTGTAGGGTGTTCTCTAATAATGCCTTTTCATCAAGGGTGTTAACTATTGCTTCTAATTTACCGCTAATATCGACTTTAATATCAACAAGTGAATTTGCCTGATCTAAGCCATGTGCCATATTGTTTATTTGGTTTTGTAGCTGAGTGTTTAATTTTTGATTTTTCTTATGACACTTTTCTTGGGTGGTAATTGTGCTTTTTACCGCTGTTTGAATGGTCGAGAGTGTTTCACTTAATGTCGATAAAAACACTTTTGCGGTATTTCTTTCATGAACTAAATCATGACTAATCACATCGAAGGCCGCTAAAAAACTATTGAGTAGTTTCTCATTGGGCATATTTTCATTCAGTTCAGCTTTTATTTTTAGTAGTTGATTTTGATACTGACGTGAAACATTAATTTTGGTTAAAAATTCCGTAAAACGCTTAATGATTTTTTGATCTGGCACTGACACTATATTTGCGGCAGTTGGCGTTTTTGGTTGGTTTAATAAGCCCCCAGTACTGCTTGCTACATTATCTTTTTTTAATGCAATTTGATAAAAATTCACTAATTGAGTCAATAAAGGAATATATTGCGCCAACGCTTCTTTTGTTTCTTCATTATCCTTTAACAGTGTGCGCAATTGTCGTCTTAAGTCTTCAGGTAAACCTTTAATTTTTTGGAGTGCTTGTCCGGCTAAATTGAATTCACTTTGTAAATTAATGATTTCTTGTTCTTTTTTAAGGGAAAATTTTTGTAGCAGCAAGGTGATTTCTTTCACTAACTTTTGCACTTCAGCAATTGGAGCTGATTTAGTGAATAGTAATCGCAATTTCGCTAATTTATTATCTAAAGATAAATCTGTGCCTTTACTCGCTTGACTGAGCTTAATAATAAACTCGGTAAATAACGTTGTTTGAAATTTAAATTCATCATCGATAGCACTACGTGATTCAATAGCTATATCAAGCTTTCGTTTTAGTGCTGCTATTTCTCTATCGACTGTTGAATTACCGCTCATGAAAAGTCAAATTCCTTGTGTTTTCTTGAATAAATTATTTATCTGTTGGTATTCATTAATGAAAATGTAAAATAGATAAGTGATAAAATAATCAATTATTTATTAATATTATACGCTGATTTAATAAAAGTCAGCATTAGTATATGAATAACTGTGAATTAATTATAAATTTTAGTTAATTCATTACTATAAACAAGAATATTATTGTCTTATTGTTCGCGCGAAAAACGGCTTATTGTTTTCTGTCGTTCTAAAGGGGTTAATATCTAAACCACCACGGCGTGTATATCTGGCATAGACAGTTAATTTTTCTGGTTGGCAATAACGCTGAATATCGCAAAAAATGCGTTCGACACATTGTTCATGAAATTCATTATGTTGCCTAAAAGAAATTAGATATTTTAACAACGATTTATGATTGATTTTATTTCCAGAATAATCGATATAAATACTTGCCCAATCTGGTTGATTGGTGATCAAACAATTTGACTTTAATAAATGTGATACCAGTAATTCATCGGTGTTTTCTTCGTCATTTTCTAAAGATAAGAGCTCTGGTTGTAAGTGATACTCTTCAACTTCAATATCTAGTTCATCAATACAAGTAGACGGTATTTGCTTGATATTTAACGCTGGGCACTCCTCAACGTTAAATAGCGTAACCTTTGCTTGCGCACCACAAGTTTTCGTTAAATCTTGGCAAAGTATTGTTTGTACAGCATGTATATCGGTAAACTTTGTTTGATTAAAACTGTTTAAATACAGTTTGAAAGATTTTGATTCAACGATATTAGGGCTAGTGCAAGGAAATGAAAATTCTGCAACCGCGACAACCGGTTTACCTTTATTATTAAGCCAAGATAATTCATAGCCGTACCAAATATCTTCACCCTTAAAAGGTAAATTTTCAGCGGTTAGATTTAATTCTGTTCTATTTAGGCTTCTAGGAACACTTTGTAATAATGACGGTTGATATTCACTAATGTACTGTGTAGTTTTGCCTAAAGTTAATTTATCTAACTCTGATGCGTTGTTATAATGGCTCATGGTAGTGATGGTTCGCTAAGTAATTTTCGCTGCATTATATTATTTTATAGGAATTATTTGTTAGATGAAAACAACTGACACACAATTAACAGCGAATATACTTACCTTTAGTCAGCGCTATGTTGAACAATATCAAGAAAAACTACAGCATTTACCTTTGGTTGAAGATGATGAACAGTGGCCATCGCCATGTTTACAAAACAAGTTTGATCAAGACTTAATGTGTTGGCGACCGGTTGAAATGAAACCCGCTTTGTCGTTTGAAAATTTAGAAAGTGCCCTAGACTTAGTGATTCACCCTTCGATTATTACCTATTTCACCACTATTTTTAGTGAAAATATTCCAGCAAGCTGCTCAGAAGGACATTTGCAATTATTATTTGCTTGGAGTGAAGATGACTTTGCTCGATTGCAAGAAAATCTCATCGGCCACGTACTAATGAAGCAAAAACTAAAACAAGCTGTCACGTTATTTTTTGCGGTAACCGATGATGAAAATATTATGCTTACTGTTGAAAATGACACTGGAGAAGTATGGGCAGAAAGGGTTGGTTGCAAACCCCACAAAAAAATCGCGGACTCATTAACTGAATTTATGGCGACTTTACAACCTGATATTTATATTGCTGCTGAAACGGATTAACTTTTATTCATTAATTGTTCAATCTGTAATTTTAACGTCTTAATTTCATCTTTTAACGGAGCAATAGCTTGATTAACGATTTCATTTATTGCTTCATTATTCATAGGAACTTCACTTGTTTCTTCGATTTCTACAGGGCTAACTTCAGTAAAACTTGGCTCATGTTGCCAAGTTTTTAACGTAGAAATTAATTGAGGTAAAGGAACGGGTTGAGAGAGCTTTGTTTTTATTAAAGCCACCGTTGGTTTCTTACCTTGGTTTGCAAGCCGATTAGCAATGGCTAAAATCTCATCATTGATGGTCATATTGATAACTTTGTCTTCGTGAAAAAAACTATATTTTAGCGAAAATATTAGCTTAGGTGTTAGC
Organism: Colwellia sp. 1_MG-2023; assembly: GCF_030546755.1. GTDB lineage: Bacteria > Pseudomonadota > Gammaproteobacteria > Enterobacterales > Alteromonadaceae > Thalassotalea_H. The sequence continues at coordinate 66,766 of NZ_JAUOPE010000009.1, read as the reverse complement.
TAATTTACTAACTATTTTGATAAAACTATTTTGAATCAATAAGTTGTAAGTTTTGGAGAGAGTTTTGCTAAGTGTTATTTAAAATAACAATTTGATCACAAGAGTAAAAAACATGAAAAAATCTATTTTAGCGTTAATTATTGCAGCTCCGTTAGCCTTATCATTGACTGGTTGTGTTGTTTCAGTGGGTGGTGACGATGGTCATAATATGACAAGTGATTTTGAAAATCGTGAATACACTAATAGAAAAAAAATTAGTCGTATTGCTTTAAAATCTAGCATTGTCGATGTCACAAACCGTTTAGGTGTTGCAGATTTTAATGAAACCTATGAAAAAGAGGGCGATACTGTTCGCGTTTTATTTTATCGTACTAATCGCATTCATAAAGATGGTTTAACAACACGTGATGAGTGTACTTATCTGTATTTTGTTAATGGTGAACTTGTAGAAACCGGCCAAGGTGGTGATTTTTCAAGAAACATTTCTCGTTAATCCGCTTGTTACAATACTCAATAATTAATAAATAACTTTGAATTAAGTGACTAATAATGAAAAAGCCAAGTAGTGATTAAACTACTTGGCTTTTTTGTTAATTTTTAAACGGCCCCTAATGTATAACGGCTTAAATTAAACGTTATAATTTAGGTATACGAATTTTTTGTTCAGGTGATTGGCGGTAAATCACTAATGTTTTACCTATCACTTGTACTTTCGTTGATTGTGTTTCACGACAAATAGCGTCAACAATCAATCCTTTGGTTTCTCTATCATCGGTAGGGATTTTTACTTTAATTAACTCATGATGATTTAAAGCGAAATCGATTTCGGCAACTACCGCTTCAGTTAATCCATTATTTCCTAGTAAAACAACCGGTTTTAATGAATGTGCCAGCCCTTTTAAATGCTGGATTTGTTTTTTATTTAGGCTCATTAACAATTTTCGTTACAAGTTAGCTTGAATTAACGCTATTTTACCCTCATCTTGTTTGTAATACTAATAAAACGTGTAAAGCTTTGTTTGATTTTTATTCGACCGAAGTGAAAAGTTAGCTAAATGAGTAAAAGTAAATTATCAAATAGCAGCCAAAAATGGATGCAGGAACATTTTGAAGACGAGTATGTAAAAAAAGCCAAGAAGTTAGGCTTACGTTCTCGAGCAGTTTTTAAAATTGAAGAAATCAATAAAAAAGACAAGCTGATCAAACCTGGAATGAAGGTCGTTGATTTAGGCGCTGCGCCGGGTGGCTGGTCTGAATATGCCGTAAAAGCTGTGGGTGATAGTGGTCAAGTGGTTGCCTGTGATATTTTAGGAATGGATCCGATTGCGGGGGTCGATTTTTTGCAAGGTGATTTTAGAGAAGAAGCCGTTCTTGATGCCTTACTTACTCGCATTAATGGTAAAAATATTGATGTAGTGATGTCGGATATGGCAGCAAATTTTACCGGCAATGACAGCGCAGATTCTGCACGAAGCATGTATTTAGTAGAGTTAGCATTAGATATGTGTCATCAGGTTTTGAAAAAAAATGGTGCATTTGTAGTGAAAGTTTTTCAAGGCGAGGGCTTTGAACAATTTATGAAAGAAACCCGACAAGTATTTAAAACGGTTAAAACTCGAAAGCCTCAATCGTCTCGTGCGAGATCAAGAGAGGTTTATCTAGTAGCGACAGGCTTTAAATTGTAGTAAATTAAACATAATTATTTTAAGACACTTTATCGAGTTTGTTTTTTGAACAATATTTGTTGGGTGTTAAATTTATCAAGAGGTCATTAAGTTGAGCGATATGGCAAAAAATCTTATTTTGTGGTTAGTAATAGCTGTTGTGTTGATGTCAGTATTTCAGAGTTTTACGCCAAATAATGCTAATGAACAGCAAGTCGATTATACGCGCTTTATTCAAGATGTTCGTCAAGGACAAGTTAGAGAAGCAAATGTTGATCGAAATGGTGTCATTAAAGGTGTAAAACGTAGCGGTGAAACTTTTGTTGCTGTTATCCCTGGCGGTTACGATCGCGACTTAATTAATGATCTTGTTAAGCAAGGCGTCAATGCTTCGGGTGAATTACCTGAAGAAACAAGCTTTTTAACGACTATATTTGTTTCTTGGTTTCCAATGATTTTATTGATTGGTGTATGGATTTTCTTCATGCGTCAAATGCAAGGCGGTGGCGGAAAAGGTGCCATGTCTTTTGGTAAATCAAAAGCTCGTTTACTGAGCGAAGACCAAATTAAAACAACGTTTGCTGACGTTGCCGGTTGTGATGAAGCGAAAGAAGAAGTTTCTGAATTAGTCGATTATTTAAAGGACCCTTCAAAATTCCAAAAACTTGGTGGCAGAATCCCATCAGGTGTTCTTATGGTTGGTCAACCTGGTACAGGTAAAACCTTATTAGCCAAAGCGATTGCTGGTGAAGCAAAAGTGCCTTTCTTTACTATCTCTGGCTCAGACTTTGTTGAAATGTTTGTCGGTGTTGGTGCATCACGTGTACGCGACATGTTTGAACAAGCGAAAAAGTCAGCACCTTGTATTATCTTTATTGATGAGATTGATGCCGTTGGTCGCCAACGTGGCGCAGGTATGGGTGGTGGTCACGATGAACGTGAACAAACACTAAACCAAATGCTAGTTGAAATGGATGGTTTTGAAGGTAATGAAGGCGTTATTGTCATTGCCGCAACAAACCGTCCAGATGTGTTAGATCCTGCATTATTACGTCCTGGTCGTTTTGACCGTCAAGTAACTGTTGGCTTACCTGATATTCGTGGTCGTGAACAAATTTTAAAAGTGCATATGCGTAAAGTGCCACTTGGTGATGATGTTAAAGCATCAGTAATTGCCCGTGGTACGCCAGGTTTTTCTGGTGCTGATTTAGCGAACTTAGTGAATGAAGCGGCATTATTTGCTGCGCGTTGTACTCGTCGTGTTGTTTCAATGGAAGAGTTTGAAAAAGCGAAAGATAAAATCTTGATGGGTTCAGAGCGTAAATCAATGGTAATGACTGAGTCTGAAAAAGAGATGACTGCATACCATGAAGCTGGTCACGCTATTGTTGGTCGTTTAGTTCCTGATCATGACCCGGTTTATAAAGTGAGTATTATTCCACGTGGTCGTGCCCTAGGTGTCACTATGTACTTACCAGAGCAAGACAGATTTAGTCACTCTAAACAGCATTTAGAAAGCAATATTTCATCGCTTTACGGTGGTCGAATTGCCGAAGAAATGATTTATGGAGCTGATAAAGTTTCAACCGGTGCTTCTAACGATATTGAGCGTGCTACACAACTAGCACGTAAAATGGTTACCCAATGGGGTTTATCGGAAAAAATGGGCCCTATGCTATTTGCTGAAGAAGAAGGTGAAGTGTTTTTAGGCCGTACTTCTGCAAAATCGTTAAATATGTCGGATGAAACCGCACAAGCCATTGATGCTGAAATTAAAGAGTTTGTTAGTCGTAACTATCAACGTGCAGAGAAAATATTAAAAGATAATATCGATATCTTGCACTCGATGAAAGATGCGTTAATGCATTATGAAACGATAGATGCGTTACAAATTGATGATTTAATGGCGCGCAGAGAAGTGCGTCCACCATCAGACTTTCATGGTGATAACATTGATAAAAATGAACCACCAAAATCTGGCGCGGCTAAAACTGACGTGAAAGATGAAGAAAAAAAAGTTGAAGCTGATTTAGATAAGCCGTCCGATATTCCGGCAAAATAAATTCGCTGTTCTATTGAATATAAGCCTCGATTTAAACTTAGTGAATCGGGGCTTTATTTTATTTAATTTTGATATTTATAAAAATAAGAGACTTGTTTGAATATTTTAACTAGCCCCGCAGCCATATCTTTTAATCAAAACGATATTCAAATTATGGGCATTTTAAACGTTACCCCTGATTCTTTTTCTGATGGTGGCCAATTTACTCAAATAGATAATGCTCTTCACCAAGTTGAGATTATGATCAACGAGGGCGCAAGTATCATCGATATAGGTGGTGAGTCAACAAGACCGGGCGCTGTTGATGTTGCGGAATCTGATGAAATCTCTCGAATTATTCCTGTATTAAAAGCGATTAAAGCGCGTTTTGATGTTGCGGTATCAATTGATACCAGTAAATCAAACGTAATGGCTCAGGCGATAGAATATGGCGCAGATTTGATTAATGATGTGCGTGCATTACAAAATGCTCATTGTGTAGAGGTTGTTGCACAATCTTCTGTGCCGGTTTGTTTAATGCATATGCAAGGCAAACCTAGAACCATGCAACAGAATCCTCATTACGACGATTTAATTGACGATATTTCTGCCTTTTTTAAACAACGTATTGCAGTATGTGAAGACGCTGGTATAAACAGAAATCGGATAATTTTAGACCCAGGTTTTGGTTTTGGTAAAACACTTGAGCAAAATTATCAATTGTTGTCTCAATTAGCTGCATTTAAATCATTAGGTTTACCCCTCTTGTCAGGAACTTCTCGTAAATCTATGATAGGCAATTTATTAAATAGAGAAGTATCAGAGCGTTTAGTGGGTAGTATCACTACGGCTCTATTAGCCATTCAAAATGGCGCAACTATAGTACGAGTTCATGATGTTAAAGAAACCATGGATGCAATAAAAATATTAGCAATTACGCATAAAACCACCTGCGCGTGACACTTTGAAATTAAGGAATAAAAATGTCTGAAAGAAGATATTTCGGTACTGATGGCGTGAGAGGATTAGTAGGGCAGTATCCTATTACTCCTCAATTTGTGATGAAACTTGGTTATGCCGCGGGCAAAGTTTTAGCCGCTAAAGGCACCAAAAAGGTATTAATTGGCAAAGACACGCGTATTTCTGGCTACATGTTTGAGTCAGCGCTTGAAGCTGGTTTTTCTGCCGCAGGTATCGATATCGGCTTATTAGGTCCAATGCCAACTCCTGCTATAGCTTATTTAACTAAAACATTTCGTGCTGAAGCAGGAATTGTGATCAGTGCCTCTCATAACCCATTTTACGATAACGGTATCAAGTTTTTCTCACAAGATGGTCAAAAGTTACCTGATGAAGTAGAACTTGCCATTGAAGCTGAACTAGATAAAGACATGGGATGTGTTGATTCCGCAAATTTGGGTCGCGCCAACAGAATTGATGATGCAGCTGGGCGCTACATCGAATTTTGTAAGAGTAACTTCCCAAGTGAATATTCTTTGTCGGGTATGAAAATAGTTGTCGATTGTGCCCATGGCGCAACTTATCATATTGCACCTAACGTTTTTAGAGAATTAGGGGCTGAGGTCATTGAAATTGGTACTTCACCCAATGGTAAAAATATCAATGATGGTTGTGGTGCAACCTCAATGGATGCCATAAGTGCTGCGGTAGTTGAGCATCAAGCTGATTTAGGTATTGCCTTAGACGGTGATGGTGACCGTTTAATGATGGTTGATCACACAGGTTATGTTGTTGATGGTGATGAATGTGTTTATGTCATAGCCAGTCATGATTTAAAGTCTGGTAGTATTCGCGGGGTTGTTGGCACGCTAATGAGTAATATGGGACTTGAATTAGCGTTAGCGGACATGGGAGTACCTTTTGCGCGAAGTAAAGTAGGCGATCGTTATGTGATGGAAATGCTTAAGCAAAATGGTTGGCAATTAGGCGCTGAAAACTCAGGTCATGTTATAAACTTAAGACATACCTCAACAGGCGATGGTATTATTGCCGCGTTAAATGTTTTAACGGCCGTTTGCTCGTCTGGACAAAGTTTATTTGAGTTACGTCAAGGTATGACCAAACTCCCGCAAGTGCTAGTGAATGTTCGCTTCTCTGGTGATAACGATCCATTACAAGCAGACTCAGTGGTTTCTTCGGTTCATAAAGTCAATGAAAAGCTTACTGGGCGTGGTCGAGTGTTATTAAGAAAGTCAGGAACAGAGCCATTAATTCGCGTTATGGTTGAAGGGCCAGAACTTAATGAAGTGACTGCATTGGCGAACGAAATTGCTGAAGCTGTTAAAAAAGCTTGTTAACCGGTTGAATATTGAGCAAATGAACAAGTTATTATGTGAAATACTTGTATCTTGTGAGTAGGTTCGTTAATATCTCGCCGCTTTGATTTAGGAAAGACAAATGAAAAGACGCTCAATTGTTGCTGCCAACTGGAAAATGAATGGCAACTTATCGCTAATCAATGAAATGATTACAGGATTGAATGCAATAGAATTGGCTGAAAATGTCGATGTGGTAGTATGTCCAAGCTTTCCTTACCTTGCTTCATTTACTGATATAGCGCGACGTGAAAGCTTACAAAAAAGTATTCACTTAGGTAGTCAAAATGTCAGTGAACATCAAAGTGGTGCATATACGGGTGAAATATCTGTCGATATGTTGAAGGAATGCGCTGTACAATATGTTATTGTAGGGCATTCAGAAAGACGTGATATTTATCAAGAATCATCCACGTTAGTTGCTGAAAAAGTGGCTTGTGTACTTAATGCGGGCTTAACACCTATATTATGTATCGGTGAAAGTGAGTCAGAGCGAGAAAACGAGCAAACTAATGTTGTATTATCGGCACAATTACAGTCGGTGATTGACAATATTGGTATTGAAAAATTTGATGATGTTGTTATTGCGTACGAGCCTGTTTGGGCAATAGGTACAGGAAAAACAGCATCACCTGAAATGGCACAACAAACGCATCAGTTTATTCGAGAGTTTCTTGCTCTGAGTAATGCTGAAGTCGCGAACAAAGTGCCATTACTTTACGGTGGAAGTGTTAATGCTTCTAACTGCGAAACATTATTTGCGCAACCAGATATCGATGGTGGGTTGATTGGCGGTGCTAGTTTAAAAGTCGACGAATTTAAAGTTATTTGTTCGGCTGCGAAAGGATAGTAAAATATGTTGTATCAAAGTTTAATAGTAATTTACCTTATTGTAGCAGTTTGCTTAATAGGTTTAGTGTTAATTCAGCAAGGTAAAGGTGCTGATATGGGCGCTTCATTTGGTGCTGGCTCTTCAGCAACTATATTTGGCTCAAGTGGCTCAGGTAACTTTTTAACTAAGGCGACGACTTGGTTAGCCATTGCATTTTTTGTTATCAGTTTAGTATTGGGTAACTTAACTGCAAACCGCGTGAAGTCAAGCGATGAGTGGAACGAGTTAGCAGCACCAGTAGAACAAACCATTCCTGGTAATGATGCACCTATTCAAGAAAGTGCAGAACCTGTTACTTCTGAAAATGCTGACGTGCCTGCTGCCGCTGAAAAGAAAACAGCTGATAACAGCGATATCCCAGATTAATAAACAATTTTAAAATGCAGATGTGGCGGAATTGGTAGACGCGCCACCTTGAGGGGGTGGTGCCTTAGGGCGTGAGAGTTCGAGTCTCTCCATCTGCACCAACTATATAGAATAAGGCCTGTAGCGATACTGGCCTTTTTTGTTTTCCGTATTTTTAAAATCACGGAACCTATCCGGAACCTTATACAGTAGTCAGAATTTAAAGGTTTTAGGCAATAAAAAACCGCAATGAAGCGGTTACTCGCGAATATTCTACTTAGCCAAAGCAAGATAATAAGGCTACAAGTCAGAGCAAACTGAGAAATATGATACGAGTAGAGTAAAACCTAATTATAATTAGCGTTAAAATAGGTCTGCTATAACATAATCTACTTTGTGCTTTATTTTATCGAATTGCTTCCTTTTCGTTACCGTCCATGCAACACATTGAATTCCGTCTATGCATTTATTTACCTTTTGGTGGTCAATTAATAGATAATCAATACTTGGTAAACTGGCTAAATCATAATCACTTAATGTTATGTACCCTAAACTATAATTTGAAACAGAGTTAATATAAATAAGATCGTTAGCATTATTTGAAATAAGTACCACATCAACATTAAATTGACTTATCAAAGCGAGTGATGCGTCAATTGCTTTAAATTCTTTGAACTCTAAAAATAAAGTTACCTCTTCTTGTTCTGCTAGTTCAAGCAAATCAACTAAAGCTGTACAATCTAAACATTCAATATCATCATGAAGTAATACAGGGATACCGTTCCTTATCCGTACATCAGCCTCTAGTAAACGATAACCATAAACTATAGCAGCGTCAAAGCCGTCGAGTTTATTTTCATTAAGTCCTCTATGCGAGATTAGTTCAGCTAAAGGTAAATCTTTAGATGTAGATGACTCACCGCAAGACATAAGTAACAAAAGTAAAATCGGGAAAAAAATACTTCTTTTTAACAATGTTATTCCTTTTTATTTAATCGTTTATAAACATTTAGCTATAGGCTTATTTCAATGCATAGCAAGTAAATCAATCTTTATTCTTTCACTGTTTTATTATTAATACTAGAGTTTTGTAACCCTAAAATTCATTGACTACTAGTGCTGCTAAATTTAGTGAATACACTATCTGAAATTAAAAATCCTATTCAGAGGCTAAACTATATTTCTACGTTAATTCATTAGTTTTTTTGAGCTAGAGTAACAGGCGAAGAACGTCTATCTTTTTGGCATTTATAGATTTTATTTGGTTAATGAATTTAAATATCTGTAAATGTTTTTTGCATTTTTTTGGGGTGATAATGCCCAAGTATCGTTTATGCCATCTTGATTTTTATCTTTGATGTTTGGAAAAGCAGTAAATTGTTTTTGATAATCAACCCAGCTTTTTATTAATTCAAACTCATGGTTTATTAGTTTTGCTTGTGGCTGCTGCTTTTCAGTAGAAATTTGCTGAAGTATTAACTGATCGATATTATCAATAAAAACGCCATTCGCATTTCTATTTGCACCTACATTGTGAGAGTCAATTAACTGTTTATAACTAACTTCAGCACTTTCAAAATGATTTATGTAATCAGGATGTTGAAACGGTACTAAAGGGGTCTGACTCAGTAAGGGATTACTGGCCGAAATAACTTTTTTTTTCGCTTTTTTGGCTAAACGATACATAACACCAAGGTGGTTATTTTTAGTTAGCTCAGCAGCACTATAGTAAAAGTTACCCTTAATATATGCTTGCTGTTTACTGAGTTGAGGAGAATACCAAAGATCGATGAATTGTTTAGCTTTACTATTTTTACCCGGTATATAGTAGTTGTTGATCAAATTGAATCGACCATTTTCACTGCCATAGATATTATTTGATCCCCAGTTATAAATAACGTTGTTCGCCATTTCCACAAACTCAAATTTTTGTGGGTAGGGTGGTTTTAATCTATGGCCGTTAAGGCGAGGTGTTCTGCTATTATGATTGGCGATTACATTATTAAGAAAACTTGCTTCATTCCCCCCCCAAATGCCGCCATAACCATGTTTTCCTTTTGGATGAATTGAATCATTTAAGCTATAGGCAATAATGGAGTGTTGGAGAGTAAATCGAGTATTATTATAAAAACTGGCAACTTCATCTACTGCCCAACTAAAAGAGCAATGATCGATAATCACATCAGAGCTGTCTCTTACCGACATAGCATCTTCTGCAAGCCCAAAAGTACCTAGTCTAAAGCGCATGTAACGAATAATGATATGTTCTGTGTTGGAAACTTTAATGGGAGCACCAGCTATTGTGATGCCACCTGGTGAGCTTTGTCCAGCAATGGTGAGATAGCCACTTTTGATAATTATTGGTGATTTTAGATGGATAACACCAGAGACAGAAAAAACGATAGTTCTAGGATGCTTTCTTTTTAGCGCATAACGTAAACTGCCTTTGAGCGGATTTTTCGGATCATCTGCTAACGTATTCACAATATAAACATCGCCACCTTTGCCACCTTGAGAATATTGACCAAACCCTTTTGCCCCAGGGAAAGCGAGATTTTTTTTAACGAAGTGATCAGCATAAGCTACGGGAGAAATAAACCACACAAGTAAAGAGATAGTCGCGACTAAGGTCGTTAATGTTTTCATTTGCTAATTACCTTGTTAAAACGTTTATTCGTTATATCAATAAGAGAAGCCATCAAATGCAAATGCCGTTTCTGTAATGGCTTTTTCTATTATTGCTAAGTGTTGTTTTGGCGACCATTGATTATCAAATACCCATTGCTCATATGTTTGATGCCCTAAATAATTGTCATCAGGTACAAAGTTATTTTTTAGCCACGGATAGCTATTTTCTGATTGGTTATTATAAAAGAAATATCGGCTGCCATATTTATTTGCTCTATTTTTAGACGTGTCGTTATATGTTTTTTTAAAAATAGCCGTGTCTGCCATCTCTTTAGAGAAATGATTATCGATAAGATAAAACTGCGCATCATAATGGTGTCTCGCTAATAAATAACCTGGTGTACCTTTGAAATAACTATTTTTTACCACGAGTTTTTGCTGTGGATCTAATTCGCCATCGTGCCATAAGGTTGCTGATTGTTTATGGTTTATAAACGTAGAGTTTTCGATTAATGCACTTCCGCGTGGACATACCATGTCGGTATAGCCTTCAAATGTGCAGTAAGAATGATAATACATGCCATTTTTTTTATTCCATAAGCTGACTGTGTCAGCGCCATCGGCAATCATATGACATTGATGTAAGGTGATCCTAGTGGCATTTTCAAAACCTCTGATCGCAAACTGGTGCTCAGAGGTATTATGCTTTCTACCATAATTATTAATCACGGTTAAATTCACAATATTAATATCACTACCTGCGATATTAATCACGGCTGCCCCCCAATCACTTTGATGATTCTCTCGCCAATTACTACGTAATTCGTCAAATGCGATGATGCTGCTTTTTGCCGAACTGCCCACTAAACTGAGATTATTTCTCGTGATAAAGAGTTTTTCCTTATAATAACCTGGCGCAATGAGTACGATCACTGACTTATACTCACTGCTATGGTTAATTGCTGCTTGAATCGTGTGAAAGGCGTCAGGATTATTTTTATCGACGTACAAGATCTTATCGGGTGCTAAGCCGATGGGCGGCGTATTCGCTAGTGCGTTTGTGAATATAGCAAATGCCAAAAACACAATGCTGATGATGAGCAGGTGATAAAAAAATGTTTTATTAATGTTACTCATGAGCGTGACACCTGCTTAGCTAAGATATAAATAAAATAAGTGAAAAATAAGGTAAATGAATTCAATAGTTAAATTAAGGTGATATTTGCAAAGCAGTTACTATTAACGTTTTGTCGATAGGTACTATAGCGCCTTGTTGTTGGATCACTTGTCGAGCAAGCGCATTGCCGCAATGTGCGCTTTGCTCTATTGAATGTCCTAGCAGCCACTGAGATAAAAAGCCTGCATTAAATGAGTCGCCAGCAGCAGTAGTGTCTACTATCTGATCAACAGCCTGAGTTGAGTACTTAAACACTATGATGTCGTTATTGTGATTGAGCTCACTGTATTGGCAGCCATTTGCACCATCTTTTACCACTAAAGCTGTTACGCCAACTTTATGTAAGCGAGCTCGGGTCTCTTCAATGTGTGAGTCTTGCCATAATAGTGCTTCATCATCGAAAGTTACTAGTGCAAGATCTGCCATGCTATAAGCTTTATTATTGGCGGTTACGCAATGATTCTTGCTTGACCATAAACTTGGGCGATAATTACTGTCGTAAATAAATTTAACGCCATTGGCTTTTAATTTTGCAATATAACCAAGCAGTAAATGACAATCTTCTTCAGTTAAAATTGCCAGTGAAATACCTGACAAATATACCGCGTCAAATTGATTGATTGTGTCGAGTACACCCATAAACTTTTCATGCTGAATAAGATATTTAGCGGCAGAATCATTGCGCCAATATTGAAACGTTCGTTCGCCGTCTGCATCATTTTGAATCATATATAAACCCGCATGTTTATCAGGGTTCGTTAAAACAAAATCGGTAGCAACACCATGCTCTTGCCATTTATTAACAATCGCAGTGCTCAGCGGGTCTGCTCCCATACTGGTTACATAATGGGTATCAATAGCGCTATTGCTTAGCATGTTGAGGTATATGGCGGTGTTGATGGTATCACCGCCATAGTTTTGCCTCATAGGAGAAAAAGGCTGACCGGATAATTCAATCATGCATTCGCCGATAATTGCTATCTTCTTTTTAGCCATTATAGTGTTACTCCCTTTTTCCAAATGGCTACTTCACGAATGTCGTTTACTTCATTCCAGGCTTGTTTGCCATTGACAATTTCAACAAGTAAATGAATGAAATCATGGTGTACTTCTTCCATGGTTTTATTTTCAGCCAGAACACCAGCATTAAAATCAATCCATCTCTTTTTCTTATTGGCAAGTTCACTATTCGTCGCTATTTTCAGGGTAGGTACAAAGCCGCCATAAGGCGTACCACGACCGGTAGTAAATAACACCATATGACAACCCGTTGATGCTAATGCGCTGGTGGCAATAGGATCATTACCGGGAGCTTCAAGTAGGTTGAGCCCAGGTACAGAAAGTCGCTGACCATATTTTAAAACCGCTTGCACTTGGCTACTGCCGGCTTTTTGCGTACAACCAAGAGATTTATCCTCTAGTGTCGTAATACCGCCATCTTTGTTACCGGGCGAGGGGTTTTCATAAATAGGTTGGTTATGATCGGTATAATAACGCTTAAAATTATTAACCATATCAACCAAGTCATAAAAAGTGGCTTTGTCTTTACAACGCGACATTAAAATGGTTTCAGCACCAAACATTTCGGGCACTTCAGTGAGTACTGTTGTGCCACCTTGTGCAATTAAATAATCAGAAAAATAGCCTAGAAGTGGATTGGCAGTTATGCCTGAAAGCCCATCACTTCCTCCACATTCTAGACCAAATTTAACTTCAGATAAGCGACCTGCTTCGCGTTTATCTTTTTTAACTTCGCTGTAGATTTCTTCTAATAGCGCAACACCATCTGCGACTTCATCATCAGATTGCTGGGTTATCAGAAACTTCACGCGTTTATCATCGAAATCACCTAAACTTTCTTTAAATACTGAAAGCTGGTTATTTTCACAGCCTAACCCAACCACTAATGCGCCACCTGCATTTGGATGTAACACCATGTTTTGTAATAAAATACGCGTGGTTTCTAAGTCATCACCTAATTGTGAACAACCAAATTGATGAGGAAAAGTATGAATTCCATCAATATCAAGATCAGGATGTTGGGCTAAAAATTCTTTTTTCATTTGGTTGATCATGCCATTCACACAACCAACAGTAGGGATCAACCAAATTTCATTGCGTATAGCTACTTCACCATTAGCCCGACGGTAAATGTTGACAGGCGGTGAATCAACCGCTGTAGTGGGGGGCAAAAAGTCAGGCTTATATTGATAGCTTAATTCATCATGCAAATTGGTTTTAATATTTTGTGTATGGACCCATGCCCCTTGTGAAATTTCAGACAACGCATAACCAATTGGCGCGCCATATTTGATCACTTGATCGTCTTTCTTTAAATCAACAAGCGCAACTTTATGCCCTTTACCTATATCTTCTTTTAGCGTTATCGTGACTTCATTTACATTAATCGTTTGACCACTAGTCAAATCTTGTAATGCGATAGCAACGGTATCGCTATGATGTAATTTAATTAGTTCTTTCATTGTTATAACCTAAAGGGTATTTGCGATCGTTTTTTCAACGCCATCGGCCAACATGGCTGCTAAATAATCACAAACAGCCAAAGCGAAACCATTTATTTGGCTAAGATCTGTTTCCCAGTGCCATTGCGCTGATAACACTTCATTGACTAAAGTGTGCAAATCGATGACACCTGTGTCGTATTTGCGCCAAAGCTGGTTGAAAATATCAACCCATTGCTCACTGTCTGACAAGTCAATAAATTCACCATTTCGATTACCTCGATAAAATAAAATTTGACCGGCAAAAGCTAGAGCAAGTTGTGGTGGTATTGCTTGTTTAATGTCAACAAATTTTAATAATTGCGGTAACAAACGTGTTTTAAATTTTGTCATGCTGTTTAACGAGATAGACATCAACAAATGGCAAATATAAGGATTTCTAAAGCGATTAAGCACATCGTTGGCAAACGACTCTAATTCATCTTTAGGTAAATCTAACGTTGGAATAATTTCATTAAAAATCAGGGCTTTTAAATAACGTTCAAATAAAGGTGAATTTAATGCATCGCCAACCGTATTGATATTAGCCATATACGCAAGTGGTACAAGTGCCGTATGAGCACCATTAAGAATAGCAACTTTACGTTGTTTAAAGGGTGAAATGTCATCGACAATTTTAATGTTGAGATCTGAATTTTCTAAACATAATAAATCGGATAAAAAGTCTGGCCCTTGAATAACAAATAAATGAAAGTACTCAGCGGTAACCATAAAGTTATCTAAGTAACCGAATTCTTCTTGAAGTGCTGCATGTTCATCGCGCGGAAAGCCAGTTACAATTCTGTCAACTAAGCTTGAACAAAAGTGATTACTATTTTCTAACCACTCGATAAATTCATTGTCTAGTTGCCAAAGTTGGCAGTATTGAAAGACGATTTCTTTTAATTTTTCACCATTATAGTCAATTAATTCGCACGGAATAATCACTACACCTGCGTCATTTTCGCCTTTGAAAGTGTTAAAACGATGATGTAACCATTGCGTTAACTTTGCCGGGAATGCTTTCGCTGGCGCATCAGCTAACTTATCTGTATCAATATATTCAATACCCGCTTCTGTGGTATTAGAAAAAATAATTTTTAAATCCGGATTCTCGGCTAGCGCTAAAAATTTGCCAAACTCTTTATACACTGGAATTTCTTCATTTACCGAGCTTATTATACGTTGCTCCGCTACGGTATCTCCTGACTCATTAATACCGCGAATCACTGTGGTGTATAAACCATCTTGTTCATTTAATAAGGGCAGGGCATCATAGTCAATTGGTCTGATAATCGCGATACCTGCATTTAAGTCACTTGTTTCATTTAATTTGTCTATTTGCCAATCAACAAAAGCCCGTAAAAAGTTTCCTTCACCAAACTGCATAATTTTGGTTGGGTAACTGTTTTTATTAAAATTTTTCCTATTTAATGTTTGCATGATTAAACCTATATTGCTTTTGCGTTTTTTATATCCTACTTAAATTTGCCACCGGTGGCAAATAATATTTGACAAATTGCCACCGGTAGCGAAAAATAGACTTCATTAACCACATCGTGGCAATCTACGATTCTAAAAGAATGATCAAAGTGAGAAAAAAAATGGCAATACAGCTCTTCGATTTAAATGGCAAAAAAGCGTTAGTTACTGGAGCAAGCAGAGGGTTAGGTCAACAAATAGCTATTGGATTAGCAAACGCCGGAGCTGAAGTTATTTGTAGCAGTAGTAAAGAGAATGGTTGTGCAGAAACCATTCGTATGATCGAAGCAAATGGTGGCATTGCATCAGAGCGTACCGTCGACTTAAGTGATATTGCGAATGTAAAAACTACGGCACAAGCGTTACTGAGTGAACATAGCTGTATTGATATTTTAGTGAATGTTGGTGGTACTATTTTTAGAAGCCCTGCCATTGAGTATTCATATGAAGAATGGCAGCGGGTGATGACGGTAAATTTAGATGCAAGTTTTGTGTTAGCACAAACATTAGCACCGACGATGATCGCCAAAGGTAGTGGAAAAATTATTAATATCGCTTCAATGCTGTCATACAGTGGAGGCATGACGGTACCAGCATATACGGCGAGTAAGCATGCGATTGCTGGTGTGACAAAAGCGTTAGCTAATGAATGGGCTTGTCATAATATTCAAGTTAATGCCATCGCACCTGGTTATTTTAAAACCGATAATACGCAAGCTATTCAAGATGATCCCGTTAGAAATAGTGAGATAGAAAAGCGAATTCCAGCAGGTCGTTGGGGAGATCCTGAAGATTTAGCTGGTGCAGCAATATTTTTATCTTCATCCGCGAGTGATTATGTCAATGGTCATGTGCTTGCTGTTGATGGCGGCTGGTTAGCTCGATAGTTTAAGTGCTAGCTGAGTTGTTGATAGTTTACATGTTGATAAGAAAAGAATTAATTAAATAAGTATAGGATAAGTTATGTCCACAGAAATTGAAGTTAGATATGCGGTAGGACCAAACGAAGTTAAAGGGTTTGATACTGCGCAGTTAAGAAATGAGTTTTTAGTTGAAAAGTTAATGCAAAAAGACTGTGTTTATTGGGTTTATTCTCACTATGAACGCTTTATGGTAGGCAGTGCGGTACCAACATCATCACCGTTAAAGTTAGAAACATTAGATGCATTAAAAGCAAAAACGTTTTTACATGGTCGTGAGCTAGGCATTATCAATGTTGGCGCTTCAGGCACAGTTACCGCTGATGGTGAGATTTATCAATTAGGTTATAAAGATGCTTTATATCTCGGTAAAGATACTCAAGAAGTTGTATTTGCTAGCGATAATGCAAAGCAGCCGGCTAAATTTTATTTAAATTCTGCACCAGCGCATCATAAATATCCAAACAAATTAGTGACAACCGCAGACGCTAATGTCCTTCACCTTGGGAGCTTGGAAACATCAAACGAGCGCGACATTAACCAAATGTTGATTAATACCGTCGTAGAAACTTGTCAGCTTCAGATGGGATTAACTTGTTTAAAGCCGGGCAGTGTTTGGAATACCATGCCAGCGCATCAGCATGATAGACGAAATGAAGTGTACTTTTATTTTGAGGTTGAAGAAGCGCAAGCGGTTTGCCATTTTATGGGCGAACCTCAAGAAACCCGTCATATTTGGGTACACAATGAACAGGCGGTTATTTCTCCTCCTTGGTCAATTCACTCAGGCTCAGGCACACAAAACTATAGTTTTATTTGGGGCATGGCGGGTGAAAATCTAGATTATGACGATATGGATAAATATCAACCCAACCAATTGCGATAGTCGAGAGTTATTTCATTCCATTAATGAGAAGTAAAAATGAAAATTAAGGCATTGAAAAATAAATTATTGTTAAGGGCTTTCACGCTAGTAATTAGTTTGCTTCTTGTTAGTTGTATGACTAAAAACGAAAAAACTACATTAACCTTGGGGCACACCCATGACACGCGTCATGTGGTTCATGTTGCTATGCAATATATGGCTGAACGAATAAAGCATTATTCTAACGGCAAAATGGAGGTGGTGATATATCCGGGGGCACAACTTGGTACAGAGCGAGAGATGATCGAGCTGTTGCAAATTGGTAGTTTATCTATGACTAAGGTTTCAGCGAGCCCGTTAGAGGGTTTTGTACCCGAAATGCAAGTGTTTGGTATTCCTTATTTGATGCGTGATCGAGAGCATTTTTGGCGCGTACTCGATAGCGATATTGGTCAAGGGTTGCTTAAAAAAGTTGAAAAGGTTCGTCTTAAAGGCATGGGATATTTTGATGCAGGCAGCCGGAGTTTTTATACCTCACATGGGCCGATTAATACGCCAGATGATTTAATTGGTAAAAAGATCCGAGTTTTAAATAGCCCTACAGCCGTTGCTGCTGTTAAGGCTTTAGGGGGCGCGGCTACGCCAATTGCTTGGGGGGAGCTTTATGCTGCATTACAGCAAGGTGTTGTTGATGGGGCCGAAAACAACCCACCAAGTTACTTTATCTCTCGTCATTACGAGATTGCAAAATATTACAGTTTAGATGAGCACACCTTTGTGCCTGACGTTATTCTGGCAAGTTTACCTGTATGGCAAGGTTTGTCTCGCGAACAGCAAGCTTGGTTAACGGCTGCTATGCGTGATGCCGTGGCACATCAAAAACTATTATGGCAAAAGGCATCTGAGGAAGCGATGTTAGCGGTAGAGCAAGCCGGTACTACGATTATTTATCCCGACAAAGCATCATTTCAAGCCAAAATGGTTGATTTTCATGCTTCTTTTGCTGACAGCCCTGTCGCTGAGCAAATCATTCAAATTAAAAAGATGTAAGGGGTAAAATGATGCAAATGCTGTTGTCATTTATTAGTAAATTACTCGAAAAAATATTGATGTTAGCGATGGCTGCCATTGTGGTAACCGTTACTTGGCAAGTGTTTTCACGCTTTATTATGCAATCGCCAAGCTCATTTACTGAAGAGTTGGCTCGTTTTTTACTTATCTGGATTGGTATTTTAGGCTCTGCTTACGCGTATCAATCTAAAGCGCATTTAGGTTTAGATCTTTTTGTCGATAAACTTGCACCCGTAAAACAAAAACCAGTACGAATTTTAATTGAATTGATTGTTTTAGTGTTTGCTTGCGGTGTCATGATGTATGGCGGAGCATTGCTTGTGTTAATGAACATTGAATTAAAGCAAACCTCTGCCGCATTAGGGTTAAATATGGGATTGATATATTCAGCAATACCTTTATCTGGCACGTTAATTATGCTGTTTTGTCTTGATAATATTATTCGACTAATTGAATCCACACCCAGTGCTTCCAACTCACAAACAAAAGATCCCATAAAAGGAGAAAGCTAATGGATATTACCGCAATTGTTTTAGTGGTTAGTTTTTTCGTTTTATTGTTTTTAAATGTACCTATTTCAATCTGTATTGGTGTGGCAACCTTAGTCGCATTGATCATGCATATTGATTTTACGCCAGCCGCGATGACCATTGCGCAGCAAATGGCAGGCGGTATTGATAGTTTTGCATTATTAGCTATCCCTTTCTTTATTTTGTCTGGCTTAATTATGGGGCAGGGCGGGATTGCTAAACGATTAATTGAATGTGCAATGGCGTTAATTGGCGCTTTACCGGGGGGATTAGCACTCGTTAATGTTATGTCTTGTATGCTCTTTGGTGCTATTTCTGGCTCTGCTGTTGCCGCGACCTCTGCTATTGGTAGTTTTATGATCCCTGAAATGAAAAAGCATGGTTATAGTGCTGAATTTGGCGCGGCAGTTACCGCGTCTGCAGCCACCACGGGAATGCTAATACCGCCAAGTAACATCCTAATTATTTATGCCATTGCAAGTGGTGGTGTTTCTATTGCGGCATTATTTGTCGCCGGGTATCTACCCGGAATTTTAGTAGGGTTAGCATTAATGTTGGTGTGTTCTTTATATGCAATTCGTCATAAATATCCGGTAACGGCACGTTTACCATTAAAAGTCGCTCTTGAAAAAATAGTGGCTGCTTTACCTAGCTTATTGTTAGTGTTTATTGTGATTGGCGGTATTATTGGTGGCATTTTCACAGCGACTGAAGCCGGCGCGATAGCGGTACTTTATGCACTGGTTCTTTCGGTTGGTATTTATAAAGAAATTGATCCTAAAGCGTTACCCGCTTTATTATTAAAAGCGTGTGAAACTACCGCGATTGTTATGTTAATCATTGGCGCATCTTCCGCAATGTCTTGGTTGTTATCCTACACACATATTCCTCAAACGATCAGTGAATTCTTTTTAACATTAAGTGAAAACCCTTTAATCGTTTTATTGTTAATTAACTTAATTTTAATCGTGGTGGGGGCTTTTATAGATATGACACCGGCAGTGTTAATTTTCACGCCAATATTTTTACCGGTTGCAATGGAGTTTGGCATGTCACCCATTCAATTTGGTATTATGATCGTACTGAATTTATCGATAGGGCTTGTGTCACCACCTGTAGGAAGTGTGTTATTTGTGAGCTGTGCTGTAGCAAAAACGTCACTGCATAAAATTATTAAACCTATGGTGCCACTTTATTTAGTGATGTTCGCTGTATTGATGTTAGTCACTTATGTACCAGCTATTAGCGAAACCTTACCTCGATTTTTCGGTTTAATAAATTAAACGAGTTAGTGAATGCGATAAGGTGTTTTAATCAAAATAAACATAGATCTAGGTTAGATCTTTTAAGGAACAGAGGTTGGTGATAAACTTGCCGACTCACTATAGGCAGGAATATTTATGTCGGTAACCATAAATGATGTAGCAAGACTTTCAGGGGTTTCTAAGCGGACTGTTTCTCGGGTCATTAATCGCTCGCCTGCGGTAGGTGAAGCGACGAGAGAAAAGGTGCTTAAAGTCATTGAAGAAGTTAATTTTTCGCCAGATAAACAAGCGAGAGGGCTAGCGTCGAGTCGATCATATTTATTAGGATTAATATACGATAACCCTGATGCTTTATATATTGATGAAGTGCAACGTGGTGCGCTCAGTGTTTGTTCGGCATTAGGGTATGAGCTTGTTGTTCACCCATGCCATTCTAAAAGCCCTGATTTTATCGAAGATTGTTTATCTTTTATTGCTCGTTCAAAATTAGATGGCGTAATTATTTTGCCGCCAGTTTCTGAAAATAAAGCATTGGCAGCGGCAATCAGAGAAGCAAATTGTGCTTATGTGCGCTTAGCTTCAGTTGATTTAGATGATCATGATAATATTGTGGTTTCAGACGAGCGTGAGGCCATGAAAGCTATGGCGGATCATCTTGTTGAGTTAGGACATACCGATATAGGTTTTATTTCTGGTCCTCGCAGATATCGCTCTTCAATGGAGCGTATGGAAGGTTTTTTAGCAGAACTTGAATCATGTAACGTGACTTTACCGCCAGAGCGGATTATCGAAGGAAAAAACAGTTACGAAAGCGGTATAACATGTGCTCATCAGCTTTTAGGAACAACCGATTCAGCTAACGCCAATAATTCTGCTAGCAAAAGACCAACGGCTATCGTGGCAAACAACGATGAAATGGCTGCAGGAGTGCTTCGTGTTGCCAGTGATTTAGCCATTAAAGTGCCTGAAGAACTATCTGTTGCAGGCTTTGATGATAATATTTTAGCCTCAAGAATTATTCCCTCGTTAACGACAATAAAAAGACCCGTTAGCAATATGGCTCGTTTAGCGGTACAAAAACTCATCAATAAAAGCCAATCAGCTGACAGTGAAAAAATAACCTTAGATGAGCTGGTTAAACCTCATTTAGTCAAACGAGAATCTACTGATAAAAAATAATCTTTGAGTTAGATTGCTTAAATGAAACTAGGCTAATAATAATAAAAAACCTGATAGGTCAGATTAACCTATCAGGTTTTTTTTATTGGTGAGTTTTGAGCTATATAAATGATATCTGAAACTTAGCTTCTCTTTTATTTCAAGAGTTTATACATTTCCATGCTGGCTAATATATAAGGACCTGTGCCTTTAGGGTCATTAACGCTAATTGGCTCGTTCATGTAATAGTCATAACTACCATCACGGCCATAACTTAAGCCTGCTACGTAACATTGGTTGGTCATACTTGTTGTGCCATCTAAATGCAGGATAGTAAATTCGTTTATTAGTGCCTTAAACGCAGATTGAGCAACCGCATTATATTCATCAGTTAAATAACCATTGTTTATGGCTTTAGCAAAGAAATAGCTAAACATAGCCGTTGCCGAAGACTCTTTGTAATTACCAACTTCATTGGGTTTGTCTAACACTTGCCACCAGGCACCCGATGTTTTGTCTTGTACTTTGGCAATATCGACGGCGAGTTCATTGATCATTTCAATTAAAAATGCTCTATCATCAACATTTTTTTCAGGGATCGAATCTAACACATCAACAAGTGCCATTGCTAACCAGCCCACACCACGCGCCCAAAATTCAGGCGATTGTCCGGTAGTTTTGTTTGCCCAACTTTGATTTTTTGATTCGTCCCAACCGTGATAATACAAGCCCGATTTTGCGTCGCGTAAGTATTTACGTGTTAATTTAAACTCATTGACGACTTCATGAAGGCTTTCTTGTTGTTGATGACCTTGTTCGAACATCATGGCATACTCGGCTAGAAATGGCATACCCATATATACACCGTCTAACCATAACTGATCTGGGTATCTATTTTTATGCCAAAAAGCGCCCTCAGAGGTCTTTGGATGCTCGGTTAATTGTTGCCTTAATGCGGCCGCACTGAGGCGGAATTTTTCATCGTTTATTCTTTGGTATAGTTTAAGCAAATTTCTACCTGGAGGAATGTTATCTATATTGAAATTTTTCTTATGATAAGACAGTATTTTTCCTTGGTTGGTAATAAAACTTGCAGTCACTTTATCATTAACTTGACGGTATTTTTCGTCACCTGTTAAATCTGCTAATAAGTCAAAAGTGAAAGGTTGTAGGCCAATAATATCGTATTCAAACTTAGGTTTACGTGCTCGATTTACATCCCAACCATTATGAAAATACCCTAAGGCTTTACGATTTAATTCAGCGTCGGCTAACGCTTTTCCCCAGTTGAGTGCGCTTTCAGCCGTTAAGGGCATTGAATGAGCTTGCTCAGTTAGTGCTGTAGATAAGTAAACTCTTGGTTTTCTTGTCAGTTTTTCAGCTTCTTGTGCTAAATAAGCGATAAAGTCCTTTTTGTTATCAATGCCACTTTCTGGTTGCCAAACTGAAGCAAAATAATATTCTACGGTAGTTTCACCACTTTTACCTCGTGGTTTCAGTTGCACTAAATAGTTTTTATCATCTTCGAGGACTTTAATTAATTGGCCTTTTTTGAAAAAGATCGCCATACCCAATAGGCTATCATCTAAGCTTTGTTTACCCCAGCTTGCGATGTATGAATATTGATACGCACTAGTATTAATTTCCCCTTGAATAAACTGACTCCCCTGATGTTTAACAACACCTGCGGTGATATTAGGTAAGTCTTTTTCTAAGTTTAAATGTACTTTAGCTAATCGAGAGCCTGCAACCATTGAAATATTAGCGATTAAATCTTGTGTATTTAGGCTGTTTTTCCAACCGACATAATTAATGTTAACCCGACTTTGAATATTGCCATCTTCTGCAATGATGGCTTGGCGTTTTGTAACATCTTTTACATGTTCTAAAGTCGGTGTTTTGCTAGAAGCGATTAAGCCAAAACCACCAGCACCTAATGACCCGCCAACTTTGAGAATATCCATCCCCCAAGGTTGCATATGATGATAAGACTCATAACCATCTTGTCCTATTTGGTCAAGAATAGGGTCTTTGGTTAATTTACCAAAAATATCAAAACCATTACGCCAATCAAGGTAGAATCGATAAGCCACTTTGTCTGATTCAATGCCAGGACCTTCATAACGGATCCAATTTGAATGATCTGAATAATAATCTGGTGGTGTTAGTTGTGAGACATTTTGAAATTTTCCACCCTGATATTCTTGCAGGTTCTTATCTTTTAAATGTTCGGCAGGCTTAGTATGAGCTAGCCATTGTCCGTCAACTTTATGAGAGATTTCAGCTTGTACTCGTTTTTTAAAAACAGGCGGTGAAATTGCTTGTTGTACACTGTTATTATTAATGGTCACGGTATTTGTCTGATTATCGAGTAAATCGATTAAAAATAAAATACCGTCATTTTTACCATCATAATCACTGTCGATATGTTGTGTAGGAAGCTGGTTTTCTTGATGAAATACTTCGATGCTATCACTTGATGTTGGTGCTGAAATACCTAGGTCATAATAACTAAAGTATATGGGTTCGTCTTTTCGAACAAATGTTGACGGGTTGATAATTTCTACTTCGGCAATTTTTTTGTGTGTCGGCAGCAAAGCCTCTTTAATTGATGACTTATCTGACGTTTGCTCGATATTGCTTGGTTTTGAACAGCCAAGCATTGCCAAACACATCGTCAGCGCTAAGCAAGGCGTTAACGAGGTTGTGAACCTTCTATTTTTAATCAAAGCTTTATTACTGGTTAACATTCTTTCCCCCAGACGGTCTTATTAAAGTAGAACAAAGCGTGATATCAATGACTATGTTATCTTCACTTTATTCTACGTGTTAGCTCTCGAGTATTATTGTGATAATTTATAGGCTTTTTTTACTAAGCCGTAGGTTAATTGGTAGGCTAACTCATGAGCCGTTTTTAAATCAATTTGATGATTGGTCACCAGCTCAGCTAAGTATCGACAGTCCACACGACGAGCAACATCATGACGGGCAGGGATTGATAAAAATGCCCGAGTATCATCATTAAACCCCACTGTATTATAAAAACCTGCGGTTTCAGTAGTTTGTTGCCTAAACCTTAACATGCCGGCAGGGCTATCATGAAACCACCAAGCAGGACCTAGTTTTAAGCTTGGGTAATGTCCTGCTAACGGCGCTAATTCTCGGCTATAGGTGGTTTCATCCAATGTGAATAAGATGATGTTTAAATCAGGGTGGTTACCGTATTTACTCAATAGTGGTTTTAATGCGTTGACGTATTCGGTTTGGCTTGGAATATCACAACCTTTATCGCGGCCATATACGTCAAATATTGGTTGGTTATGATTGCGATGCGCGCCAGGGTGAATTTGCATCACTAAGCCATCTTCAATACTCATACCTGCTAGTTCAGTCAGTAATTGTCCTCGAAATAACTCTTGCTCATCTTCAGTTGATTGACCCGATAAGCATTTAGCGAATAAGCTTTCACATTCGGCTAATGATAAATCAGCCGTTAATGCTGTAGGGTGGCCGTGATCTGTTGCCGTTGCTCGTCCTTCCGTAATAAAGTAAGCGCGCCTGACTTTAATTGCATCAAGGTAACCTTGCCACGTATTGGTATCTTTACCTGTGATTTCACCGAGTTTTTTTACATTGTCGATAAAGTCTTCACGGCTAGCATCAACTACATCGTCAGGACGAAAACTAGTTACAACACGTTTTGCCATAGGGGTATCTTTGATTGCTCTATGGTGTTTTAAATCGTCTAATGCACCTTCTGTAGTTGCAATAAATTCAATGTTAAATCTATCCATCAATGCATGAGGTTTAAATGCTGGCGTTGCAAGTTGCGCGGTAATTTCTTGATAATAGTGTTGAGCATTCGCGCTACAAAGCTTTTCTTTGAAACCAAAAACATCGCAAAATACCGAATCTAACCAATAACCTGAAGGTGTCCCTGCAAATAGGTGGTAATTATCAGCAAATATTTGCCATGCTTTGGTAGGATCTGCTGCTTTTGAAGAGGCTAAATCGCCTTGTTCACCATGTTGAGGAATGCCTAAATCGGTTAATTTAACCCCTTGGCTATAGAGCATTCTAAATACGTAATGATCTGGTTTTAAAAATAACTCAGTGGCATTGCCAAAGTTTTCATTTTCATTAAACCAACGAGGGTCAGTATGACCATGTGGGCTAATAATGGGTAAATCTTTTACTGATTCATAAAGTTCACGTGCAACTTTGATCACAGCAGCATCGCTTGAAAATAATCTATCAGGGTGTAATGCTAATAGAGTTGACTCGTTTGTCATGTAAAATTCCTTAAACCTTCTTTCGTATATATTTGTTTAAATTCAATGCTATCTAAATATCGCTACCGGTAGCATATGAAAGTTAAATTAATGCTTATTTATGTAGATAAACCTTGCGTTAACTTAAGTGTTTTATGTGTTGTTCGATATTTCTTTACCGTTGATAAATACTGCTGTAAGGGTAAAGTTTTTAACATGTTCGACTATTGATGGTTTTGCTACAGCATCAAATTTGCAATCGATTAAATGAATATCGTACATAGGAGCACGTTCGAACCCTCGTAGATATAGCGCTTTATCTAATACATTTTTACAATGCAGTTTTTCAATTTTGATATCACGTACGGTGGGATCAAATTTTCCAATATCGCCTTTTTCATAGTAGAAGTTCACTACGATGGCATTTTTTACTGTACCTACGTCGATATTTCTTACCCGTATATGTTCGATAAGCCCACCACGTATCGAATTGGTTTTAATACGTATCGCTCGCTCTAAGTAAGGGCTATCCATAGTGCAATTTTGCACAAAGACATTATTGACGCCGCCTGATATTTCACTACCGATAACAACGCCACCATGACCTTCTTTCATATGACAGTTTTCAATCACAATATTTTCACAAGGGGTTGCTAAGCGTCGGCCATCCGCATTACGACCAGATTTAATCGCGATACAATCATCGCCGGTGTCAAATAAGCAATTATCGATATAAACATGATCACAGCTTTCAGGGTCAAAACCATCGGAATTTGGTCCATGACTTAAAAAGGTTACACCTGTCACTCTTACGTGTTTACACAGTACAGGATTTAATAGCCAAAATGGCGAGTTTTTAATGGTGATGCCTTCTACTAACACATTTTCACATAAATAGGGTTGGATAAAAGGGGGTCTTAAAAAGGCACCTTCACTGTATTTTCTATCTTGAACTGGTACGTTATCTTCAGCATCTTGAATTAATTGTGTTCGAGCGGGCTTTTGGTCTTCGCCAGCAATAAGTTGCCAATGAGCCTCTTTATGAGGTCCTTTCCATGGCCACCACGTGTTGTTGTCAGCATTGCCTTCTAGCGTGCCATTTCCTGTGATGGCAATATTTTTTTGTTTATACGAATAAATTAACGGTGAATAGCCCATCATTTCAACCCCTTCCCATCGAGTAAATACGGCGGGTAGGTAATGATTAGGATCCGTACTAAAACTAAGTATCGCTTTATCAGCAAGGTGTAAGTTAACGTTTGAAAGTAAATGAATAGCGCCAGTGAAAAACTTACCTTCAGGTATGATTACTTTACCTCCACCTGCTTGATGGCAAGCCTGAATGGCATCGTTAATCGCTGATGTACAGTCAAATTTACCATCATTAATCGCACCGAATGCTTCGATATTAAATTCTTTTTCAGGAAATTTTGGGACAATAATTGAATCGCGAATGATTTGGGCTTGTAGCCAATCATCTACAGGAGCGGCATCAGTAACAAGTATGTCAGTGAGTGCATTATTTGTGCAAGCCGATAATCCAGCCAAAGCCATAGAGCTTGATGCTAAGGTTTTAAGTACAAATCTTCTATTATTATCCATTGGGATGAATCTCTTTAACTGTCGTGTAAACTCACACTATGAAATTTAGCGAATAGCTATGTAACTTAATAGCATAGGTATAGTTTTATTTTTTATTTAACTTTATTACTGAACTTTATCAACAATTGCCACCGGTGGCAATTGTTTTTGTTTAAAATAAAATTTTCATTACTATTGATAAAGCAATCTTGATTGAAAGTCGCAATATTAATGTCTTTTAATCAGAAAATGAGGTTTGTTAATGACTTAATTTAACGCGATTAAATTACACGCAACAAGTATGGCAAAGCCACATGTTACGGTAATGATTGAAACGAATGTTGATAGAATGATAATTTTTGCTGCTAAATCGCTATTACCATTCATGGCTTTAACCATAATAAAACTGGCAGTGGCGGTAGGTGAGGCGGCTAAAAAGAATAAAACTCCCGCGGCTGTTTTTTCAATCGGAATTAGCAATAATAAAATAATCATGATGATCGGGCTGACGATGATTTTAAGGACGCTTGCTGCGATTGCCGGTTTTAAATTATCTTTCATTTGTAAAAAATTGAGCGAACCACCAATAGCTAATAAAGCTAAAGGTAAGGTCATTTGTGATAGATAATGACTACTTTTCATGATCACATTTGGTATTGGTAATTTGATGGCATTAACTAATAAGCCGGTCACTATACCGATGATCAAGGGGTTTTTAATGATGTCATCAATACTTTTTCTTACGGAAAAACTCTGCGAGAGTATACTTGCGTTAAGGGTGTAAATTGATAATAAATTATAAACAATAATAATGATCGCCATTGGCAGGGTAGCGATAGCGATTCCTTTTTCGCCATAGGCACTTGCACAAAAAGCTAACCCTAGAATAATCAAATTTCCTCTAAATGCACCTTGAACAAAAACACCTGTATCACGTTTAGCTTCAACAAATCTTTTCGCTGTAAACTGACTAATAAAAAATACAGAGATTGTGGTTATTAAAATAATCGCTAAATGAGTCAGGTTGATCAGCTTATTAAAGTCATGAGTAGCCGTATTGGTAAATAACATTATCGGTAAACCAATATTAAAGATAACTTTTGAGGCAATACGGATAAATTCTTCATTGATAAATTTTATATGGTTAAGCCATGCCCCTAATGAAATCAGGATGAAAATTGGCGCTGTAACACTAAATGCGATATTTAAAAGAGAAAAAATATTATCTGATGAGGTCATGTTATTTGTTATCTAATGGGGTTGATTTTACGCTTAACGCAAACTTAAATCCCATTAGATATTGTTTGAAATGGATTAAAAGTTAGTGTTGATTATAGGTTTTATTGATCACTTCATCATTAATTGAGACATTATCGAAAATTAAATTTTTTACATGTTCCAATATAAGCGTTTGTTTTGCTTCTTTTATTGTAACATCTTTTAATAGGATATCTTCAATAGGAAAGTCTTTATAAGCATGTGCTTCAAATACGATTCGCTTGGCTTTTTCTACTGTGATATTTTCAAAAACAATATCACGGTAAACAGAAGGGTGTCCACCTTCAATCACGCCTGGGTAGTTTAATTGAAACCAAAAAATATCGTCAAATTCCGCAATGGTCATATTGCGAACTCTAATATGTTCAACCAAGCCGCCTCTATCTAGCGAGCCCTTAAAACGAATAGCGGCTTTGCCACTTCTTAATATGTTATCTGTGAAATAAACATGACTGATACCGCCAGACATTTCACTGCCAAGTGCAATACCATCTTCGCCGCCCATGTCGTTATTTCTCACAACTATGTACTGACTAGGTTTGCCGATATCTCGGCCATCTTTATCTCGGCCAGATTTTACTACCACCGCATCATCACCCGTTCGAAAATGACTATGCTCGACTAATACATAAGTGCTTGACTCAATATCTATCCCGTCGTTGTTACTTCTATGGCTGTCTACTTTAATATCGCGCACAGTAGCATGATCGGTATAGACTAAATGATTGACCCAAAAGGGGGAGTTTTTCGCTGTATAACCTTCAAGTAACACTCTTTTAGCGCCAAAAAATTGAATGAGCTCCGGGCGTAAAAAATGCCCTTGGCCAAATTGTCGTTGTTCTACCGGTACACCTTTGATGCCCATAGTTCTTAATGTGATGATATCTGGCTGTTGCTTGGCGTGCCATAAATGAAAGTCACTATCGGTATTACCGTCAATTACCCCTTTACCGGTGATCGCGACGTCTTCAACATTATGGGCATATATCATAGGAGAATAGCCAAAGATTTCTGTGCCTTCCCAACGTTTTTTTACCACAGGTAAATAGTCGTCAGCATTAGCACTAAATAGTAATGTAGCGCCTTGTTCAAGGTGTAAATTAATGCCCGACTGTAAAATAATAGGGCCGTTACTTAACCAAATACCTTGAGGAATAACGACTTTTCCGCCACCGTGTTTTACCGCATGTGCGATGGTTGCCAAAATGGCTGGCCTAGTATCATTTGTACCGCCAGAAATTGCGCCAAAGTCTGAAATAGTAAAGCGTTGTGATTGAATGTTAGGTAGTTGAATCTTGGCAAGTATTTTATCCACCATTGCCCAATCATTGTTTGAAACACTTGCTGGGATATCATTGTTGGCATGCGCTGATATACTGATAAACAGACTGCATATCAATAGATGAGATATTTTGTTTTTTAATGAAAAATTTTTCATAAAAGTTAAAAACCTTCTACGTGGGGTGACATTGTTGTCACTTTTTTATTAGCTTATTCGCTACATATTTGTGAGTTTAGCCAGAGTTAACTGCGTCTCATCTTCAAGTAATAAGCCGAGTAAAGTCGTATATTTTTTTGAGAATTAAAGCGTTCTTTTGATATAAAAAAGCTCGACCTTTTCATGTCGAGCTTTTAGTGATAAACGCTGTGTGATTAACTTAGAATGTCGCGCGAACACCTAAAATTAACTCTGTACCGGTTGAGTTGTACTCTCGAATTAAATTCATGTCACCCGTTGGGCCAGTGGTAAAATTACGTTCTTGCTCATTTGTCAGGTTGATAACTTCTAGTGTGGCAGTCCAAGTCTCACTGAAATTATATGATGATGAGAAGTCAACACGAGTCGGGCCAGTGTTGTTTTGGGTCAAGTTACCATTAGCTGAACCACCGGTTTGGTAATCGTCACGTGCGTTAACGTATAAGCG
The DNA here is from genome assembly GCF_030546755.1 of Colwellia sp. 1_MG-2023. Taxonomy (GTDB): domain Bacteria; phylum Pseudomonadota; class Gammaproteobacteria; order Enterobacterales; family Alteromonadaceae; genus Thalassotalea_H. The sequence continues at coordinate 36,836 of NZ_JAUOPE010000009.1, read as the reverse complement.
CGCTCCAAAGGTATCGTTTTCATAAAAAACACCTAGGTTATAAGCGTTTTCAGATAAACCTTGCACAATGTCGTCACTTTTTATTCTGGTGTAGTTTGCATCGATACCTACGCCAATTGGGAATACGTAACGTGCCGCAATTTCAAAACCTGAAATCTCATCAACCTCTGAAGAGTTTGATTGAGTGGTTAAGTTCCACTGGTTGGTCGCATAAGCGTCAACAGCACTTGGGTCATAACTTGGGCTTCCTACATTGTAAATAGGATCTGTTGCAATTATTTCCGCATATTCAGCCGGCAGTGTCACGCCATTTTGGGTGGTTGAAGTGATCGCATCGGTGATGTCTTTTTGGAAATAAACAAAGGCAACATATGATTCATCTGCAAAATACCATTCTGCACTGACATCTATTGAAGTAACAGTTTCTGGGCCTACACCAGGGTTTGAAACTGACGCACTACCATTGATAGGTGTGCCAATTACTTGACCTGTTAAAGACTGAGGATTAGGGCGAACAACGTTCTTTGACCATGCGGCACGCACCAATAAATCATCAGTGACGTTATACGTTAAATTTAATGCTGGTAAGGTATTGTCATAGGTTTCTTCTAAATCACTCGCATCACCTGAAACGGTAGTTTCTACATATCGAACACCTGCATTTACAGTGAGTTCATTAAAATAGTAATCAACATCGACATAAAAACCTTCCGTATCTTCAGAGACAACATAATTACCACTGCGATTGTCTGGTAAAAATGTGCCAGCGCTGTATTCTTGACGTGCAACAGCAATGTCAGCCACTAACCAGTCAGAGAACATGCCACTGGGCGCACCAATAGTATCACCAAAATCAGAGGCAATTGATGATAAACTCTTAGTATTACTTGCACTTGGGTCATTAGGGGACGTTAAACCACCAGGTTGACGAGTGTGAGTTGAGTCAATTACACGACTATTTGAAGTGTAACCCGCTCTAAGGGTTGAGCCTTCATCATTAAATTCCCACGTAATATCGGCGCGTATTGTCTCATTTTCACGCGTGACATTATCGCGGCGGTGATGTGGGCCTGTCCAACTGAAGTTAGTAAAATCAGTAATGTCGTAGCCATAAGACATGGTGGGTAAGTTACTGTTGCCAGTAAAGTCATATTCAAATGTGGTGGCATTACCGGTTAAGTTATAACGGTATTGCTCTTCATCATGCTCTGACGTGGCTTTACCTGCCATAAAGCTTAAGGTGATATCATCGTTTAGTTGATAATCAGCATTAAAGACGGTTTGGTTAAAATCACTGGTAGAATATTGCCCGCGGCTTTCAGAACGAGGAGCGACACCACTGAACTTACCTGCGGTGATATAACGACCTGAAGGATCTAAGGTGACTTCTGTTGGTGTAAGCGTACCATATACATTACGAAACTGAGCAAAGAAGTTATATGATTCCACATCCGCATCACGTGTTGAATCCAAAATATTTAAGCTAAGTTCAAGATCATCCATTGGACGGGCTTGTAGAGAGACTAAAAAACTATTACGACTTTGTTCTTGGTTAAATAAGTCTGTACGAGGTAATCGTGGTGTCCACATAGAATCAAGCGGATCATCAACACCATCAACAAAATCTGGGTTATTCGCTGAAGGGTTAGGTGTTCCATTTATAATGGTTGAACTTGTGTCTGCCCAACTTTCACCACTGACGTGAGGACCTGTAAAACGAACGGTACCAAACCCTTCTTGTTTAACAGTACGTTTACTAGTACTGACACCTACTAACACACCGACAGTATCTTCTAAAAATGTATTACTGACAAAACCATTGATACGGGGATTGGTATCACCATTTTGTATGTTGTACGAACTTTGTAGAGAGCCCGTCGCATGAAAACCTGGCTTATCTAACGGGCGTAGCGTATGCAGAGAAACTGTTGAGGCGACCCCGCCTTCTTCTAAACTTGCCGCATACGTTTTGTGTATATCCATTTGGCCAAACAATTCAGAGCCAAACATGTTGAAATCAAAAGAACGACCACGGTTAACACCACCTGAAGAATCTAACCCCCCCGTTGATGCTGGAATTTGCATACCATTTAACGTGACTTGTGAGTAAGTTGCGCCCATACCACGTACCGTGATATTTCGACCTTCACCACCTTCACGTGTAATAGCGACACCAGGTACACGTTGTAGCGACTCAGCAAGGTTGAGATCTGGCATTTTACCGACATCTTCACTCATGATGGTGTCTTTTGAATTCGTCGCGTTACGTTTTTCGAAAAGACCTCTGCTGAGTGCCCCTCTAAAGCTACCGGTAACTTCAATCACTTCTATTTCATCAGCAGCTTGTTTGTTTTCTTGCGTAGTCGCTGTATTTTGTTCAGCTGCATACGCAGCACCGGAAATAGTACTACTTAATAGCATACAGGTTAGCAAGCGATTGAGTTTAAAATTCTTCAGATTAGTTTCCATGTTTTTCCCCGAGATTATGTTTTTATTTAATGAGACATTACTTAAGTACTGTCTTTGTCTTTTTTAGACTTTTAACACATTGCTACCTGTGGCATATCGATTGAAGTTAATAACGTATTTTTTAAAATTATTAAACTAAATGTGCGAGTTATTATCATTTTTTGATTAATGCTACCGGTGGCATTAATAAAAAACTACACGGTAATATTAAGGTTGTCAAATAATTTATATAAGAAAAATTTAAGCTGTATTACTAGTAAATACGTAGCCTATAGTTAAGTGATTGCCTGAAAGTCAATGAAATTGCTACCGGTGGCAGATTTGCTATGGGTTTTTATCGGAAGAATTTTAAAAAATTCATTATTATTTTAACTTTTAATTATAAGTCATCACATTTTCGTTTAGATATGAAAATTATATTTTTGTACTTTTATTCAATATAAGGGTTGAGTGAACTAGGTAAGATTTTTGTTCTAGTAGCTATTATTACGAATATGTCACTTTAACCGATTATAAGTGTTCAGGTGCTACTTGGGGGAGGGCATTATTTTCTCAAGGAAAAAGGTAAGTCATGTAACCCTAGGGAGTTTAGGTTACATGACTTATTACGACGACTGCTATTAAATTATTTGGTCAATTATTCAATAGTTAAATCATCTATCGTAATCGTGGCATCGCTCTCTGATCTAAGCGTAATAAACGAGGTTGACGAAGCAACAAGACCATCGACGACATAAGTTTGGCCAACAACATGATCTTTTAATGCAACAGAATAAAATTTAGAAGCGCCGCCATGAATAGACTTACTGCTGCTAGAGGTATTATTGTCGACATAAATTTGGAAGTTTTTATCCGTATTGCCACTTATTGCAATCACTTTAAACGATATTTGATACGGCACTGATAAATCAAAAAGCCCAGTCGTGGTTGTGTCACCATCCGTCGTTGATACCTCAGGTGTTGTATTACTAATACTAATACGAGCACCTGTCATCGTTAGCTCGCCGTTTGATACGTTAACGCTTCCTGTTACCCGATGAAATAAAGGGGTATCACTACCGGCTGAGCCTGAAAGGTCTCGGTAACTATTACTGAAAAATGCATCAGCATCCGCGGCAGAGAAGTTTTCTTCAAAAGGTAAATCAAGGGTGCTTTGGATAGGAGGATCAACCGGCGTTGTTTCAGTGATCTCAGGAATGTCTAAGTCACTTTGGTCAATTTTATTGATACCGGCATTATTAATCACACTCGCTTTCACAGCTTGTGCATCTTCTAACACATAATCGTATGGTGCTTGATAGCTACTTGTCGATGCTCCGTCTTCAGCACTTAAATCCCCTGAATCTGGTGTTGTCCAAGTGACATTTTCACCAAAGAAATTTCCTGAGCTATGCCAACTACCTGTTTGATCTGAATAAAAAGACACTATCGGATTTTGCGTATTTTCAAAATAGTTATTTTCAATATGTAGTTCAGCGCCCATGCGTGAATTGATGGCGGTTGAATGGATGTTATTGTAATAATTATTATAGATATGCCCTTTACCAAATCTGAATAAGGGTACGCGAGACTCTAAGTTTTCAAAACGGTTATGATGAAAAGTGATATGACGATTTTTGTTCGGGCTATCATCATTATCACTATGGCCATGTAATGAGGTTTTCCAGCTGTCGTGTAGATAGTTGTACGAAATCGTAATATTTTCTGCACCAGATTTTGAGTCTATTAATCCGTCGTAATAATCTTTATCAACCTCTAATGAACCATATAGTTCGTTATGATCAATCCAAATATTTGAGGTCGTTGAACCGTCATCATCACCCTCGATAGAGATACCATCTTTACCTTGGGTTAATACCTCGTGTATTTTCAAGTTTTGAATGATGATGTTATTAGCACGGCGAATTGAAATACCAATACCGTCAAATTCCCCTCTGTCAGCAACACCAACAATTGAGACATTATCCATATCTTTGATATCGATTGCTGTGCCATTTGAACCGCTATTAGCGTCGGTAATTGTGCCATCAACATAAATAATGATGGGGGTATTACTTGATTTCGCATCTGCTAAGGCAGCGATTAAATCAGCACCATTATCGACAGTAATTGTTGTGCCACCGGCACCACCTGTCACTTCAAAATTGTAGCCTGCAAAGCCATAACCAATGGTTGCTTCTGGCGTGTCTGCGCCACCAGCAGGCTCGTCAGGCAAAATAGGGGTCTCTAAAGGTTGAGGATCCCATCCTGCATTGTTATTGAAAGAAGCAAATATAGCGGCGCGAGTTAAAAAGTTTGTGGTTTCATTTTCAGATAGTTCATATCCACCAACACGGCCGCTTATATCGAGCGGGTTACCGTTAATATCCATGCTACCGTATTCTCTCCAACCGCTAGCAACTGTTGGAAATTCAGGGTTTGCAGTCGGTGACTCATACCAACCTTGAGTAATAATATGTGTATCGAGTTTATTGTTGATCAAGGTAACGTTATCGAATGCGTCAGCTTTACCTGCACTTCGCGCGATATAGGTTGAATTGTCAGCAACGGTATTTCCTAATGGACCAGGTCCATTGGTAAACTCGTTATTTAAGAAAACAAAGCCTGGGTCTGTTTCAATAGGTGTACGTGATTGTAAAATGTAGCCACCGCTAACAGGAATATCGGTCGCACCATCTTTGGAATCTCCAATAGTGCGAATTTCGCTTTCTTCAAATAAAGCGGCTACAGGGTAACCCCAAATAAAATCGACATTACCAGCGACTAACGTGTTGTAAAACCAACTATAACCTTTGACAAGTAACGTATCTTGTTCACTAATAAAGTTCATGTTGTTTGCCACTAAACGATAGCTACTATTAAAGTAAATAGCCTCAGCCTGATTTGAATATTCATTACTGCGAATATGGGCATTTTTTAAGGTAAAGTTGTTGAGAACAAGCATATCTGCTGACTCAACTAAAAATACCGGACGACCACTTGAACCGCCGTTAAATGATTCATAATTGTCATATTGAACGATAGTATTTTCGCGGCTTTCCCCTTGAATGGTAATGTTATTTTGATTACGTAAATATAACATTTCGTTGTAAATACCATCTTTAATTGAAATGGTCGCAGGGTCATCTTTAGCGACATTATTCATCACATAGTTTAATGCGCCTTGAAGGGTTCTAAAGTCAGCAGCACCGTCATCATCAACTAAGATTTCATTGCCCGATGGCGCAGTAAATTTAGTGGTAAATGTCCAGTTGCTGTTTTCACCTAGGCCGGTAAAGTCAATGCCATTTAGTTGTGCGCCGCTTACCACATCGTCACTAATAACAACGTAATAGCTTTCACCGTATTCTAATACGTCGTTGCGTGGGTCAATGTTAAGTGTTTTACCGTCATCGGCAATAGAAATAGGGGTGTAGTTTAGTGATCGTGTTTTATCAGGTGCGGAAATTACATCGACATTTGCCCCTTTTTTACGGTCAACTTTCAGCAAATCAACAATTGAATTGTCAGACTCTTTATAAATACGGACTTCACCTAAAGCACCTAAAGTGATTGCTGAATCAAAAGTGATTGATAAATTGGTATCTATATATTGACTGATACTGCTGACTGTCGGGGTGACGACATCACTAATATCACCATATTCTGCCGTAGGCATCACAAAGCCTGATGCGACACTAATTTCTATGGTACGTACGATATTAGTATCAGATCCTGAGACAAAGGTAACGGTGGCGTCACCTTCACCTGTTGGCGTGAGTGTAATAACGTTGCCGTCAATTGATACCTCTACAACACTCGGGTTACTTGATGTTACCGTAAATGAGTCAGCGGTAAGACCGTCATCTTGAAATGCTGACACATTGATTGTTAATGGAGCCGTTGTTGTGGTTGTTTCCCAGGTTGGCTCTTTATAATCAAGGGTTAACTGAATAGGCTTAATACTTGGATCACCTACTTTTAAATTATCTAATTCAAAAGAGCGATTGTTGGTAAAGATACCGATTAATCCTTTGGCAGTATAAGTGGAGTCATTTGTTGACCCCATTTTTTCGCCGTTTAAATAAACGGTTAAATCACCATCAATCATTTCAAAACGCGTGGTATACCAAACGCCATCGTCGATACCGTCTTTTTCACCTAATAACAGCGGGGATTTTTTTTGTACGGGACGAGAAATCGAGCCATCAGTCGAAATTGCAACTTCAACTTGGGTACTGCTAGATGAATTTTGCAGGTTTAAACCACCGCCATACCAATTGCCCGCGCTGTCATAACGGCCTAATAAATATAACTGTTTGTTAGCGGTTGTGCTGTTTTGACGTGGGCGAATAGTCGCTTCTACAAAGTAGTTACCATTTTCTGGTACGTTAGTCATTGCCGCATCAGAGGCGACAATTAATTCACCGCCTGCACCGCCGGCAGTGTAGCGCATCACTTTGTTGCCATCTTCTAAGGCCAGAATGTCAAATGTCCCTTCTGCTGTTGAGCCACTGGTAGAGGCCAATATTTGCCATTGATTTAAATTACCACCGGTAAAGTCATCACAGAAATATAATTCAGTTGCTTTAGCACAGCTAAACGTATCGTCTTCAGGGTCTGCTAAATACTCAATTTTTAAGTTGTCGATAACGACGACACCGCCGCTTTCTGTGCGTAATTGGAGGAAAGAGGTTTCAGTAGCGATAAATCCTTCGATCACCATTTTTCCGGTGGTGAGTTCTGCAATCGGCATACTATAGAATTTAGAACTACCACCGTGAATCGACTTAGCGCTACTTGAGGTGTTGTTATCGACATATATTTGAAAGCTGTTTCCTTGATCGTCAGTTGGCTCTTCGGCTAACACTACATCAAAACTGATGTTATAAGGCTTTGATAAATCAAAGACACCCGTTGTCATGGTATCATTTCCTGAAGTATCAACATCGGGCGTGGTATTGCCAAGTGAAAAACGGCCGCTGTCTAGTTTTAATTGACCGGCGTCAATAACGACTGTACCACCTGTTTTTTTATAAAGCGGCGTGGTGTCATCATTGGGTAAACTACGATGATCAGCTGTGAAGAATAACTCAGTCGTAGTTTCAAAATCATCACTGTGAATTTCTTTATTATCAAGATATTCAACACGAATATTGTCTATGGTTACTGTGGCACTGCTTTCGGTTCTAAATTGTAAGAATGAATGCGAACTCGCTAATAAACCTTCAATTTCTAACGTTTGGCCAACAGTTAAATCAGCAAGATCTGACGCAAAGAATTTAGAATCTCCCCCTAAGTGAGACTTAGAGCTACTGCTAGTGTTGTTATCTACATACACTTGAAAGTCTTTTGTCATGGTACTTGCGCTATCAATAGCAACAATGTCGACAAATACTTTATAAGGTTTGCTTAAATCAAGAGCGCCTGCTGGCATGACACCATCAGCAGTATCTGTGCCTGGATTGGTTTCACCAATAGTGAAGCGACTCCCGCTTAATGTTAATTGATCATTGGCAAATACCATTGCACTACCACCGCCCGTGATATTGTATAAAGGCGCTGTGGTATCACTCGGTAATGCTTTGTACTGTGCAGTAAAGAAAGTGTCAGCTGTCGTACCATTAAAAGTTTCTTCTAATAATAAATTCTCATCGATGTATTCAATGCGAATATTATTGACCACAACCGTCCCACCGCTTTCTGTACGTAACTGCAGGAATGAATTTTTAGTGGCAATAAAGCCTGGCACCGTTAGTGTAGTACCCGGTGTTAAATTATTGATTAATTCACTGTAGAACTTAGAGTCACCGCCATGAATTGATTTCGAGCTACTTGAGGTATTGTTATCAACGTAGATTTGGAAATTATTGTCACCATCAGGGTCGTCGATACTAATAATATCCATCACGACATTATAAGGACGAGATAAGTCAAACACACCGGTCGTGCTAGTATCATCAGCTGTTGTCTCTACATCTGGTGTGGTGTTACCAATAGTAAAACGACCACTGCTAATTTCTAGACCGTCAGTAACAACATTGACTGAACCGCCTGTACGGGTATACGTTGGTATTTCTAGACCATCTGCATCAACAATGGTTTGGTAATCCACAGAAAAAATATCTGCAGTGACACCGATAAAGTCAGCGGAAAAAGGTAGCCCAACATTCGGGATCGTTGCCGGTGGCTCCACTGGTGGTTCAATAGGAGGCTCAACGGGTGGTTCAATATCAGGTACGTCTGTCGCAATGGTTTCAATGGTTAAATTATTGATGGTGATTGAAGCGGCGCTGTCTGTACGAAGTTGAAAAAACGATGTTTGAATACTCGCTGATAACACACCACGCGCATCTGGTGACGTTAAGTCACTACCCGTAACAACGTCCTCACCCGGCACATAAGTGTAGCTAAAGCGCTGACCTGCTGGCGTGTTTTCTTCATTTATTGATTTTCCATAAAATTTAGAGGCATCACCATGTGCCGAATTCCCTTGGCTTGTCGTGTTATTATCTACATAAAGTGAAAGTGAGCCTGAGCTATTGTGCGCAATAACGTCAAAACTAATAGTAAAACCTTCACTGATATTATAGATACCTGAACTCGTGGTATTACTGCTTTTTGTCTCAACTTCTGGTGTGGTGTTACCAATACTAAAACGAGCACCGGCTAACGTAAGTTGACCTAATGCTTCATCTAAGCTTGGACTACCACCCGTTTTGAAGTAAAGCGCGCCAGCACCTTGCTCATCTGAGAGTTTCTTATGGTTGGAAGAAAAGAAATTATCGGTATTGGTATCAAAATCTTCAGAAAGTGCAATGCCAACTTGATCGGCAAGTTCTGTTAGTTTTTCTAACTCACTGGTGGCTTGCTCTTGAGAGAAAACTAGGATGTTATCTTTCGCATCTTCATCGTTATCGCAAGTTAACACGAGTGAGGCAAGGGCACTTGCATCACTCGTAACACACACACTATACGCATCGTTAACCGTATTATGTGAGCGAGAAATAATATATTGAGTGTCAGATGAATCGCTAGGGGTGAAAGCGAGTACTCGATTGCCAAATAAAAACTCATAACTGCCGGCGGCGATTTCTACGCCTTCAACTTGGCGTGAAAATGTGCCTGACTGGTTGGTATCATCAGCCGGTGAAAAAAGTAATTGCTCTAGACTTGCGGTACTACCGGCTAAAAATGGATTAAACACTTCACCAGTAAAACTGGCCGTTGCAAAAGCATTCGGTTGAGTACTGTTATATTGTTCATAGAGATAATCAACAAAGTGTAATATTGCTTGATCTGCTGAAATAAGCGCAGTGTTCACTGTGCCAGCGTCAGCAAGCCAAGTGTGTATAGCAGCATCAAAATCGGCAGCGTCTTGACTGAAAAAGTCAGTGACAGTTTGTCCTTCTGCCAAGTTTAATTGGGCGACACTTTTCGCTGCCTCACTAATGGAAATCCCATTACTAGGATCGCCGTCACTATCAAGTGTTTGTAATAAACGCAGCGCATTGATCACCGCAGGATGAAAAGCCGTATCAGTATTAAAAATTTCTAATGGTGTGATTATATTCGTGGCCGCAACGCTAGGAAAAACGATTTCACCAATCGAAAAGGTGATGGCTTCTCCGCGAAAGTAATCGAATTGTCCATCAGCATTAGTGGTGCCATTACTGACCGAATCACTGCTATAGGAAATGCCCGCTATTGGACTATCAACGATAACACCTTGAATAGGCGGTAATGGGGCTTCTTTTACATTTACGGTTGATTCTGCACCACAGCCAATTAAGGCTATGGCGGTAAATATACTCGTTGCAAGTTTATTTTTTGTTTTCATACATCCCCCCCTAGGAATGATTGATTATTTTTAACAGTTCACTGCGTAAAATAAGTTTGATTTAGTATCTAAGTTGTTGTCTTTATTTTGTTTTTAGTTACTAATAAAATTTGTAATTAATACCTAATTGGTAGGTAGAGCCGTATTTTTCTTTTTGATATAGCACGTTGCCGCCTGATAAGCTGTTGCCTTGTAAATAACGTAGATCAGCTTGTTCAGTGATATTGATGGCATCAAAATATACGGACATTCGATCGGAAATATCGTATTTCATTTTAAAATCAACAGTGACTAGATCGTCTTGATATCTATCCATCCAGTCTTTACAGTAGCGTGGATCATTGACATCAATCCCTGCTGGACAAGAGCCTATTTCTTCAAGAATTTTATCGCGGTAGTTACCAATTAAACGCAGTGATAAATCATCATCTTCCCAGCCAAATGAAATATTTACCGTGGTATCGGCTTGCCCTGGTAAAGGCATTTTTTCATCACGAATGGTTGGATCTAATTCCGCTTCACTGTGTACAAAGGTCATATTACTTTGCCAAAACAAGCCATTTTCAAAGAACTGGTTATAACTAAGTTCAATACCGTAAACCGTTGCTTTATCGCCATTTAATGTAATATCCACTTGGTTTAACGCTAGATCTTGTGGAATAACAAAGTCGGTGACGTGGTCAACGGGTAGGGTAAGTGGTAGTTCATCTAAACCTTTTCGAATACCTTTTACATCGACAATAAAATTATCTATATCTTTGTAAAATAACGCGATTTCAACAAATAAATCTTTAGACGGGTACCAACCTACAGAAGTGTCTAAATTGTTTGATGTCATTGCGACTAAGTTAGGGTTACCTACCTGAACTGCATTATTTTGTCCTAAGGTATAATTTTGTAACTCAATGGCACTTTGTCCTTCTGGCGATGCATAACAGCCTTCTTGACCACTTTGCTCTGGTATTTGTTCAACGGTTGGATCACAGAGGGTGATGTCATCATCAAACTTAGCAAAGCCACGTGCTTGCTTGAATGAAGGACGAGTAAAGCTTGTCCATAAAGAGCCACGCACTAATAAGTCATCTGCAGGTTCATACCTCAAATGTAAACTAGGAAAATATTCACTGTATTCTATTGACGCTTCAGGTAATGGTACTGAAACATCTAAGGTGTGAGTGCCACCAAAATTCCAATCATCATTTTCCAGCGAAAGGTTACCCGTTGAAGAAAATTCAGTATTCACATACCTAACACCCGTAATAATCGTTAACTCATCACTTAGTGGGAGTTCTGCCATTATATAGGCTGCATAGGTATCTTCAGTTAACAAATAATCATCTTTAGTACTATCGATTGAAGCCTCGCCACCGGTAGCACTTTCGCGTGTGATAACTGAATTATCAACAATAAATTCAACCTCATTACGATAGGCTAATGGGTAGTCAAAATGGTCGTCAGGGATCGCATGGCCATAATCAGTAATATTTGAGTTTACTGTGTAAATACATGCTTCATTTCCTAGACAATCTTCAGTGCTTGGATCATAACTCCAACGATCTTTGTTATTGTTATGTTCACGTGCATTGTAAGTAAAGCCAGTTTTTATATAGTTTAAATGCTCCCAATAAAAGTCTTTACGTAAGTTAGCTTTAATACTGGTTATTTTGTCTGTTCTGACGCTGTCTTCCATAAATAAATTATCAAATTCCATATTGGATAAAGTCGAAATATCAGCATCAGCTTCACCGTTAAAAACATCTGAATCTGGGTTTAATTCAAAACCACCCAAGGCAGCTGCTTCTGCTTGGGTTAGTACACGCGCATCGATATGATCTTTAAAGGCTTGGCCATAAACGATATTTTCTCTTTCTCTAAACTGAACTCTTCGGTCTCCTACACCAAGATCATCACTTTCAGAGTGAGCGTATTCATAATCAAACGTCCAACTCTCTCCAATAAAATGCTGACCGCCAATGCTGAAGTTTTTAGTGGTTTTCTCGCCTTCTTGAATGAAGTATTGGTTCATTACGTCAACATCAGAAACCGCGAATGCTTTAGTTTGACCATCAACAAAGATAACTTCGTCATCTTGATCACCATTATAAAAGTTATAATATTCACGTAAGGCAATATCATCATCGGTATAATTTGAATAGTTGCCGCGAAGGTAATAAGAATTATTTTCGTCTGATCTAAATTCGATATTGAGTGTCGCATTGGTGCGTTTTCTTCTTGCTAATTCGCGGCGGTTTTCGACTTGAGCAGGGATCAATATTTCAGGCGCTATAGCTAATTCATCAGGACTTAATCCAATACCGCCTTTTAAAAAATTCAATTCACGCGTGCTATGATGGCGATTTTCATCGACTTGCGTTTTACGATCTTCGTAAGAGAGAGCAAAGCCAATACCGAGTTTTTCGTCTAGTAATAATTTTGTACCGTCAATACTGAATTTAGGAGAAAATTCGCCTTTTAATTCATTGTAAGATTCTTGAAATTTTGCTTTTAAGGTGTCTTTATTGCGATCAAATGCAGAAATGGCTTTAATATTGACTGCGCCGCCAATAGAATTTAAGTTCATTTCAGGGGTGAGTGTTTTGAATATTTCGATGGCGCCAAGAGAGTCACCTGATACGCCATCTAAACCTACCTTGCGATCATCGCCAATGCCAGATAACTCAGCACCGTTCATGCTTACGGCAACAAATTTAGGGCCAAGTCCACGCACAGCAACATATTTTCCTTCACCTTCACTTCGCTCTAATGTAACGCCAGGCACACGACGTAAAGATTCAGCAATATTTTGATCAACAAAATTGCCTAAGTCATCAGTGGCAATGACATTACTATAACTGTCACTGTCTCGTTCCATTGCTCGTGCTTTTAAGTCTGCTTGAAAAACCCCTTGCACCGTGATCACTTCAATTGCATCTGCATTTTCGTTGCTTGACTTTGGTTCAGTTGGCTTTTTATCCGCACTTTCTTGTGGTGATGTTTGTTGGTTACTAGGCGGTGTCTCCGCATTTTGAGCATAAACAGGTATTGCTATTGCTAACGCCGTTGCTAGAGTAGTTAGTTTCATGCTAGTCATGTTTGATCCTTTGATAGCCTATCGTATTTGTTGTTTTATTTTTCCGGAATCATAACTTTTAATCATTCAGCATTAATTAATTTTCAATCCTAATTAAATTTTAGTCTTAAGTTATTATCAGCTTAAAATTATTGGTTGCCACCGGTGGCATAAAAATGTAGCATCAATCAAATAAGGATGTCAATTTTTAATCAATAATAAATTTTTATGTGTTTTTACGTAAATTTTAGTTTCGTTTAGAAGAGGCGAGAGAGTTGATTAAAATGTGATTTTAATGAAAAAAGTATTTTATGTGAGTTTAAGAGATGAAAAATATTGTAATGATATACGGCATACTTTGCTTGTTTGCAGTCAGTAAAGTTGCAAAATCGGCAGAGGTTATGACTAAAATATTTATGGCAGGCGATTCAACTATGTCGATCAAACATGTGAAAGATTATCCAGAGATGGGGTGGGGCGTGCCGTTTAGTTATTTTTTTGATGAAACAGTCACCGTTGAAAATAGGGCTGAGAATGGTAGAAGTACTAAAACATTTATTAGCGATGGGTTGTGGCAAGGGATTATTGAAGAATTGAGCCCAGGTGATCATGTCATTATTCAATTTGGCCATAATGATCAATCAAAACATAAAGTAGACCGGTACACGGCTCCTGTTGAGTTTAAAAAGAATTTAACGCTTTTTATTAATCAAACAAAAAATAAAAATGCTACGCCAATTTTAATGACGCCAATTACCAGGCGTTATTTTTCTGAAGATGGCAAAATTAAAGATACACATCCTATTTATGCTGATCTTGTCAAAGAAGTCGCCAATGAAACTAAGGTGACTTTTATCGATATGGAAAAAGTCACTCAAGCATATTTTCAAGCGTTAGGTGATGAACAATCAGCATTAAGGTTTATGCATATCAAAGCAAATTTACACCCTAATTACCCTAATGGCATTAAAGACAATACCCATTTAAACGCATTAGGCGCACGAGAAGTCGCGCAACTTGTTTTGGCTGAGCTAAGAAAAATAAACCATAGTTTGATTAAGGTGTTGAGAACGCCTGATGCTAAGCATTTAAAATATAGTTATTAATTAAATAACACTTCAATATTTACTGACTTATTTATTCAGGCTTATACTTTCTAAAGTGGTATTGGGTATGAATATGTTTTTTCATATCTCGCTTTGTATCAGGTAATTACTCGCCAGAAACTAGACATTCATTTTAACAACTCGTCTTGGCATTATAGTTACGGTGAATTTCAATAGTTAGCAACGAATGTTCCAGAAAAAAATGAACTTATATATTGGCTACAAGTTAAAAAGTTTTACGACAGTTGTTTGCTTAATTTTTCTACTTAATGGCGTTTGTAAGCAATATGTATGATAGCTTTTATGTTTAAGAGTTTATCAATTATGGGTTTGTTTTTTATAATAATTCTTATTCTTTTAACTTCAACATATTAAATTTACACGTTGATAATTTTATTTATATATTAACATTAGATACGATTTTTCACTTCTTGATAATGTTTTATGAGGTTAGCAGTTGAATTGTCATGTGATGGGTTTTGAATATTATTATGAAGTTCATCTTCAATTTTACTTGCCAAGCCTTTACCAAGTTCTACTCCCCATTGATCAAATGAGCATATTTGTAAAATAATACCTTGTACAAATATTTTATGTTCATAGATGGCAATTAAACTACCAATGGTAAAAGGAGATATTTTATTCATTAATAATGTATTTGTTGGTCTGTTACCTTTATGTACCTTATGTGGGGCAACTTTATCAATATAGCTAAGTGGACGTCCTTTTGCGGCTAAATCAGCCCTAACTTGTTGTTCATCAACGCCTTCCATTAGCGCTTGAGTTTGCGCGAAGAAATTTGCCATAAGGGTTTCATGATGACCTTCTATTGGCGTAACACTTTCGACAGAGCCAATAAAATCGGCTGGAACAATATTATTACTTTGGTGCAAATATTGATAAAAAGCATGCTGACCATTAATACCTAATTCTCCCCATATTGAGGGAACTGTAGGATAAGTGATCGTTTCACCATCCCAATTGACAGATTTACCATTACTTTCCATTTCAGCTTGCTGCAGATAAGCTGACAACATATGTAAGGATTGATCATAAGGTAAAATGGCTTGAGATTGAGCCCCCAAGAAGGTGCAATTCCATACACTTAATAAAGCTAATATGACGGGAATATTATTTTCTAAAGGAGTAGAACAAAAATGACAATCTATTTCATAAGCACCATCTAACAGCTCTTGAAATCGTTCAAAGCCAAGGTTAATCGCGATAGGGAGGCCGATAGCCGACCATAATGAAAACCGTCCGCCAACCCAGTCCCACATATCAAAGATGTTTTCTTTAGAAATCCCAAATTTCATGGCATTTTCTTTATTGGCAGTGACGGCAATAAAATGTTTTGCAATAACGGATTGATCAAATGATGATGCGGTTAGCCATTTTATCGCTGTTTTAGCATTTAACATGGTTTCAGTGGTGGTAAATGTTTTACTCGAAACAATAAATAAAACTTTTTCTGGGTTAAGTGGACGTAGTACTTCAGCTATTTGAGTACCATCAACGTTAGAAACATAATGAACATTAACGCGATTATCGCTAAATCGTTTTAATGCTTCGGTTACCATTTGTGGGCCTAAGTTAGAGCCGCCAACGCCAATATTGACAATGTCAGTGATGGGTTCACCTGAATATCCTTTCCAATGTCCTTGACGGATGTTGTCACTAAATTCTTTAATTTGATTTAATGTTTTTTTAATCTCTTGAGAAATATTTTTTCCATCAACAAAAAAAGGCGTTTTAGCGTTATTTCTTAATGCGGTATGTAAAACAGCACGATCTTCGGTTTTATTAATATTCACACCAGAAAACATTTTTTCACGCCATGCTTCAACTTCACATTCTTTTGCTAAATCAGTGAGTAAAGACAATGTCTCTTCTGTGATGGTGTTTTTAGAATAATCTAAGAGTATAGATGGCAATTTTATTGAAAATTTACTAAACCGTTGACTATCTTGTGCAAATAAATCTTTCATATGCTGATTTTTCATCAGTTGCGCATGTTGAGTTAATTGTTGCCAGCTATTTAATTGTTCTCTAGATTGCATGTTATTTCTCAGAATAATAGGTAAATTATAAAAAATTGAGGTCAGTTATTTTAGGTAGTGCTGTGAATGCACCTTTCTTTTGACAAGTAAATGCACCACATTTAGCACCAAATGACACAGCCGTTTTAACTCTATCAATCTGTTTAATTGCATCAAATAACCCTTGGGGGCTTTCGTCGGATTTGGCTGATTGGACTAAATGAAAAAGAAAGCCTGAAATAAAGCTATCGCCTGCACCGGTTGTGTCAATAGGTGATATTTTAGGCACATTAATGGTAATAGAATCATCAGTTGTAATAGCTTGAGCAGCATTTTCCCCATCGGTAATTACAATAAGTTTAGCGCCAAGCGATAAAATATGATTTATATAACTATTCACATCTACTTGTTTTGCTTGTGCCAAATACTCAGCTTCTTCTCGGCTTAACTTGATTATATCGCTTAGTTTAATACATGCTTCAACTCGTTCAGGTAATAGCGTTACTCCATGCCAAAGTTGCTGGCGTAAATTAACATCAAAGCTGATCAAAGCTTGATTTTCTTTAGCACTTTTTAAGGCGTAAAGTGTGTCTTCATACATAATCTCTTCAGTCAATGTATTGGAACAGTAGTGAAAAATTCCAATTCCTTGCCAATTGATTTCATCAACTTGTGTTTTTCCATATTTCGTATCAGCAGTATTATGACGATAAAAATTGAAGGTTCTCTCACCTGAATCATCTAAACTAACCAAAACTAAGGCGGTATTTGCATCTTTTACTCTTTTAACGAAAGTAGTATTAACGCCTTCATGGTCTAGTTGTTTTATTAGCATTTGACCAAAACTATCTTCACTAATACCACCAGCAAAGTAACTTGTTGCGCCTAATTTAGCGAAAGCTACCGCAACATTGGCAGGAGCACCTCCGGCTAATGGCATGTATGTAGAGGGGCTTGACGAAGTGGGTAAAAAATCGACCAACACTTCTCCATAACTGAGTAAAGAAAGCATAAATTTACCTTTGAAAAAAAAGCCCAAATATATGGGCTTTGTTATGATTTAATTAGATTAAATTAAATAGACGATTAAAAATCGTACTTAAGCGTAATACTGCTAGTTCTACCGTTGATGGTTCTTGCTCTGATAATACCACTTGTAGGAATATTACCTTCTTCAGCTTCGGTAATACCTGTAGTGTCGAACAAGTTGTTTACATTTAGTGCAATACTAAATGAGTCAGATAAATAATATTGAGCGAATGCATTTACTTGTGTATATCCATCAAATTTAAGGATATCTGCAGCATTTTGATCTCCTCCATCTTGAGCATAAGCTTCAGTTGTGCCGATTAAACTGATACCTGCCGAACCTTGTTCAAAGTTATAACGTGTAATCAATGAATACACAAAATCAGCTTGTCTTCTTGGTGTATTACCTACAGAACCAGGGTTTACCGCATCTTTAGTGATTTCAGCATTAGTCCAAGTCACGTTTCCACGGATGTCAAAATCTCCAATGTAATAGGCACCTTCTAATTCAAGGCCATATGACTCATAGACTCGGTCAAAGAACTTTTGACTTGTCGCCTCGAAGTTTTGCTCTTGAGTTTCGGCAAAGAAAGCTGTAGCAAATACAGATAATTCATCTTGACGATATTTAAGACCCGCTTCAAATTGATCAACTTCATCAACAGCATCTTCTTGATTAACAGAGCCATCGGCTGCTATTTTTCCGAATGCTAAGCGGTCAGCATTAGCTGTACCACCATGACTTAATCGACCAAAAACAGCTAAATCGTCATTTACAATGTAGTTAGCGCCGACTGAGTATGATGTGTAACTCCAGTCGTAATTAACAAGAGAAGGCGATGCATTGTTCACAGAGGAAACACTCATTTCAGGTACTGAGATAACGCCATCTCTATTCATATCAATTTGAGATTGTACTGCACCGGCATAGGTTCCTGATGCTTCACCACTGTCATGACGAACACTGGCATCAACAGTAAAGTCACCAAAAACAGAATTGATGGCAAAATAAGGTGCAGTGACATCATATTGAAGATCATAGTTACGTGTACAACAGTTACCCCAAGCAGGTACGCCATAAGCAATTAAACCATCGTCAGAGAAACTAGTACCATCTGCCGCTGAAACATTGATAAGTGCTGCGTTGTCACCTTTAACTTCAGATAAATATGAGTTCCAAAGCCATGATTGTTCAATGTTTTGCAATGATTTGTAATAACCAAACGTGATATTAGTATCACCAATCGTTTTTAATATTTTTAAATCGTTAACCATGAAGTCTAAATTACTCATTTCAACATCAAAGGTATGAATACGCATCAAGTTGTCACCAGTATAGGCTTTACCTTGAGAAGGACCATTGGCATAAGTTAGTGTAGCTCCTGAACCTGCTAGACTGTCGGCAAGACTTTGGCTATTTTGAATGCTTTCTGGAAATGGAGACGTAAAGCTTCCTTTAGTGCTTGAAGTTCTAAATCTATTTTCAATTGACCAGTCGTTTCCTAAGTCAAATGCCGCTTCAACACCAACAGAATCAACCTTAGGATTCATTCCATCACGCATATCTGAGCGACGACGGTTACCGTTACCATCTGTTGTCAATAATGAAGTAAAGTATGCTGAATGTGGTGTGTCACTTGATGGGTCAAAGTCACCTACAGAGCCACCACTAATCGTTGAAGGCATAGGTAAATAGGCAATCGTTTTATCATCTAAATGCTTGTAGTAAAGTCTTACATAACCGTTATCAAATTCTTTAGTGATATTTGCTTTGATTTGACCACCTTGATTACCGGTATAACCTGAATCTCTTGGGCCTTCGCCTTGACGATAGAAGCCTCCAAGATGAAAATACATGCTGTCGCTAAGCTCACCACCAAATTCAAAATCAGTTCGAGTATGGTCGTAATCTAAACCGATTGTTGTAGAAACACTGCCAGCGTCAGATTCACCTGTTTTACTGATTATATTGATAATGCCACCAGGTGAGTTTGTTGCTATAGTTGAAGCAGAGCCACCACGAATAGACTCAATTGACTCCATTGTACTGTCTAGTCTAAGGAAAATGTCTGCATTACCAAAAGCAATATCACCAAATTGTAAAAGAGGTAAACCGTCCTCTTGTATTTGTAAGAATTTGGCTCCACCGGCTGCTACCGGCAAACCACGTACGGCTATATTTGCATTACCTTCACCGCCAGAAGATTCAGAGCGTATACCGGGTATTGACCTGAATGCCTCAGCTGAACTTCTTGGTGTTGTTACTTCTATTTGATCCACTGATAAGCTACTTACCGATACACTTGATGCCATTACCGTAGAGCCTTTGCCCGCAACTCCAGTCACCACGATTCTTTCAAAATCAAGTCCTTTCTTTTCTACTGCTTCATCAGCATTTGTTTCTGCTGCATTTAAGCTAGAACTTATAGCCATAGCTAATGCACTTAATAATAATTTTTTATATGTAACTTTTTTCATCTTCTCACCCCATGTTTCTAAAGTCTTTTTATAATTTTTTAATAATACTTCAAATCGTCTTAATCGATTAAGATAATGTTAGGTTGAATTGCAGTGATTTTGCAAGTATTTTTTTTTAAAAAGTTTACTGATTAAATTAATTTATTGAAAAACAGAGATATTTAATTTGAAAATATAAATGATGAATCGATTTAAACGGAATTAAATTTTGAAATTGTTACATTTAGATTTAAAGCAGTGCCATGATTTTTATGTAAAATCATGGCACTTTGTGAGTAATAATAGCTATTTGGATTTATGAGAAGGCATTGTAGCCTTAAGGACGACGTTTAGCTAAGTCATTTTCAATTGTAGTGAGAAGCTGACGATCTATCTTATAAAATAAGATTAATATTGCACCCAATAAAAAGAATATGGCAGGTAAGAGGTTAAACATATATCGTATACCTTCAATTGATTCAGGTGATTGGTTTTGATTGGCAATAAAACCAAATGAAGCAAGGATAAACCCCGGTAACGCCCCACCAATTGCAGAGCCAAGTTTTAACGAAAACATAGAAGCTGACACAGTTAATCCTGCGCTATTACTTCCCGTTTTCCATTCGCCATACTCTACACAATCTGTATACATAGTAAATAATAGGGTGATAGCAATACCAAAAGTAATGATGCCTAATGTGTGAACTATAACTGTCAATGAAAGGTTGTCTGGTGATATCGTAAAACCGAAGAATAGTAATATTGCATGGAATAAGTTAATGACGAACATTAATCTATGTTTTTCAATGTGTTTCACCAAAAATGGTGTGATAAGCGCACCAAATAATTGCCCTAGTAAACCACAGGAAATTATCAGCGTGGTTTGATCCATCCATAAGAAAATATTTACTCCATCGTCGCCCATATAATATTTGGTGTAATAGGCGATTGAAGCAAAACGCGCTACCAAGCCAACGACAATAAAAATACCTGTGCACACTAAGATTAACCAAGATTTATTTACCAATAAAGCTGATAAATCTTCTTTGATGCTAGCTTTATGTTTCTTAGTTATAACCCTTTCATTAGTCACGGCAAAGGTGTACCAAAATACAGCTACAGAGAGTATTGCAAATAAAATGATAGTAAAACGAAAACCTAGCAATTCATTTCCACCACCTAACAACTCAACTAAAGGTTTAGCGGATGCACCGACAACCAAAGAGCCAATTGATGCAAAAATAAACCTAAACTGGGCCGCTTTAGTACGCTCTCTTGATTCGGGATGAATAACGGCCATTAATCCTGAATAGGGAACGTTGATGGCTGTATATGCCAACATAACTAATGAATATGATACATAGGCAAAAATTAACTTTCCTGTGTCGCCAAATTCAGGACCCAAAAATAAAAGATAGCCTAATAACGCGTAAGGGATCGCCATCCATAGTAAATAGGGGCGATATTTACCCCATTTAGTGGTAGTTCTATCTGCAAGTAATCCCATCGCAGGATCACTAATAGCATCGATAAACTTTGTCACCAACAACATGGTTGCTGCAGCCGCTGCCGAAATACCATAAACATCTGTGTAATAATAAAGAAGAAATAGCGAAAAGAACCCCATATAGAAGTTTGAGGCCATATCACCAACGCCATAACCTACTTTTTCTTTAAAAGATAAGGGTGCAGTAAAAGATGCTTTTGTCATTTTATTATTCCTCTGGCTACGTTTTTAACTACACATGAACAAAGCAGTATCAAAGCAGTTTGTGTTTCTAAATACTATGTTTTTACATAGAAATAGTTAAATAAATAAATGTGTTATTAAGTGTTTGTTCTATTGTGCCTGTTCTTAACAACTTAAAATAAATAAAATTCTTCTTGATTAAAGTTTTAATGTATATAAAGATAGATCTTAATCGATTAAGATGCAACTAGAATTTAATGGTATAGTTATGAAAAATAATGTACAACTCATCACCTACATCGATAGGTTAACCGGATCAAATACCCAAACTTT
This sequence comes from Colwellia sp. 1_MG-2023, assembly GCF_030546755.1. Lineage (GTDB taxonomy): Bacteria > Pseudomonadota > Gammaproteobacteria > Enterobacterales > Alteromonadaceae > Thalassotalea_H. The sequence goes on along the minus strand of NZ_JAUOPE010000009.1, from coordinate 14,824 downwards.
AAATAATATTTTAAATGATCAACTCGCAGATTTATTTTCAGGTGTTCATTTGTTACCATTTTATTATCCCATTGATGGCAGTGATGCAGGCTTCGATCCAATAGATCATACTGAAGTTGATAGTAGGCTAGGTTGTTGGAATGATGTTAAACAATTAGGAGAAGGCTATGAATTAATGGCAGATCTTATTGTTAACCATATGTCGGCTAAGTCTAAAGAATTTAAAGATGTATTAGCTAACGGTGAACAGTCTCCTTTTTGGGATTTATTCTTAACTAAAGATAAAGTTTTTCCTAACGGCTTAAGTGAAGAGCAGCGAAAGAAAATTTATCGACCAAGACCGGGTAGTTGTTTTACTAATTTTTCATTGCCTAATAATGAAAGTGCAGATTTTTGGACAACTTTTACTGATAATCAAATAGATATAGACGTTAGATCTAAATCAGGAAAAGACTACTTAACGCGTATCTTAAACACGTTTGCAGAAAATAATATTAAAATGATCCGTTTAGATGCAGCAGGTTATGCACTAAAAAAGGCTGGAACAAGTTGTTTCATGCTTGATGAAACATTTGAATTTATTGATGATTTAAGTAAATCAGCAAATAAATTAGGGATAGAAACGCTAGTAGAAATTCATTCCTACTATAAAACTCAAATAGAAATAGCTAAACGTGTTGATCGAGTTTATGATTTTGCCTTACCTCCTTTGATTTTACATAGCCTTTTTAGTAATGATTTCACAGCATTAACTAAGTGGTTAACAATATCACCCAAAAATTGTATTACTGTTTTAGATACACATGATGGAATTGGGATTATTGATGTTGGACCAATGAATGGTAAAGCGGGTTTACTTACTAATGACCAAATAGATGAACTGGTTGAAACCATTCATGTAAATAGTGAAGGTGAAAGCCAAAAAGCGACAGGAGCAGCAGCAAGCAATGTTGATTTGTATCAGGTGAATTGCACGTACTATGATGCGCTTGGGCGAAATGATTTTGACTATTTAGTTGCTAGAGCCATTCAGTTTTTTTCACCTGGCACACCACAAATCTATTATGCAGGTTTGTTAGCGGAAAAAAATGCAATGACATTATTAGCAAAAACGAATGTGGGAAGAGATATTAACCGTCCATATTTAAATCGCGAAAGTATTGAAGAAGCACTAAGTAAACCTTTTACTAAAGCGATGATTCGTCTTATTCAGTTACGTAATAGTTGTGAAACTTTTAATGGTAAATTTGCAGTTAGCAGTGATGCTTCAATGTTAAAAATGAAGTGGATTAAAGGTGAGCAGAGCGCAGTTTTATTACTCAACCGAACAGAAAAAAGCGCTTTAATTGAGGTAAAAGAAGGTAATAAAACAAGTACTATCTGCCTAAATACTTTGCTCAATAAACTTTAAAAGGTTGTGTTTTACCGCATTAAAGTTAGAAAGAAATAGGCGTATAATACGATTCAAAATATGAAAACGAAATAGTTAACTTATAGAAAATTTAAAAGGTACACATGACTGAAAAAAAAGTATGGACACTTAAAAGTGTTGCAAAAGAACTTGGTGTTTCAAATGCAACTGTTTCAAATGCTTTTAACCGACCCGATCAGCTCTCTAAAAGAAAGCGGGAGGATATTCTTGCTTCATGTGAAAGGCTGGGATATTCGGGCCCTAATAAAGCAGCTCAGTCATTAAGAAAGGGTCAATTTAATATTGTCGCTTTAGTGTTGCCTGACAGTGTTGAATATATGATAACAGACCCTGTAGCAAGTAATTTTGTAAAAGGCGTTTCGTCAGTGTTAGAAAAGTCCAAAGTGAATTTATTATTGTTCTCTGGAACATCAGATAATATTAATGCGGTTTCAGACTTCGTAGATGGTTTTATTTGTTATGGTAGCCCCCGAAACACTAAATTGATTGATCAATTAAGAACAACATCAAAAAAAGTAGTTACGGCAGATTTTGATATAGAGCGTAATGCTTCGGTTGGTATTGATAATCAGCAAGCTGCTTATGAGATAGCTAAACTGGCTATAAATACAAAAGATGATCTTGTTGCTATTTTAGGATTAAGATTACTCGACTCAAATTTGACATGTAGAGTGTATGATTTACCCAATACAGACATTCAATGTTCTATAGCTCATCAACGATTAAATGGTTATCACAAGGCTATTGAAGAATTAAATGTCGATCTCAGGGCTGATAGGGTGTGGAATATTCCCCAAAGCACACATCATTCTGCTTTGATTGCTGTTAGAGAAGCACTAACATCTACTCCTCGGCCAAATGTTTTACTTTGTATGAGTGATCTGATTGCCTTGGCAGCTATTAAAGAAATTAATTCAATGGGGCTTAATATTCCTGAAGATATACGAGTAACTGGTTTTGATGGTATTGATGAAGCGCTGCGTTCGAACCCTCCAATTACAACGGTTCATCAAAATAGTGAAAAAAAAGGTATTAAGGCTGCAGAGCTTTTCATTAATAGAGCAACCGACTCTATTATAATCCCTTTTCATATTGAGCATGGTGGTAGCTGTTAACTTGAAAGAAATAAAATTTACAGCTATCACACTAACAATTTGTTCAATCTTGTCATTGTCTTTTAAACAGTAATACAACACCTATTTGATTTTTAAGTCAATATGGCGAGAAGATGCATGATATAGGATATTTTTAATCACTTTTTCCTTGAGGTTAAGATGGAAGAGCATGGTTCATATGATTTAGCAATTGAAGAGAAAACTCACATTCTAAAAGCATATGGTTCTTGGAATTTTGAGACAGCAAAAAAGTGGGGAGCTGAAACAAAAGCAATTCTAAATGGTATAATTGATAAACCTTGGGTTTGTCTAGTCGATTTAAGTCAATGGGAGTTAGCGACTCCAGATATCAGAACTTACGTACATGACTTTAACCTATGGCTAAATGAGAATAATTTGAAATATTTGGCGGTAGTTTATAGTCTTCATCTTCAAGTAGAAGTTCTAAAAATTACACATGTAGTTTTAACCAATGTAGAGATTAAATATTTTGATAACCATAAAGATGCAAATGAATGGTTAAATAGTATTGAGCTTTAAAATGTAAAACTTGATTAAACGTATACAAAATTTGGCTATGGTCTGCAAAAATCACCCAACTACCTTTTACTGATTGCATATTCATGCTGATATCAAAGTGTGATTTATTTTTAAGTTCTAACTCACTTTGGGAGCGAAAGCGAGATTGAAATGCTTAAATAACATGTAACCTTATACAGTGGTATCCAAATGTATTTTATTCGTAAATAAATCATAGCTATGATTGTAAGAGATGCGATATGACCTAATTTATAATATTTCTGAGACGTTAAAGATATAAATAAAAAAGCAAGCCATCAGGCTTGCTTTTCATTGCAGCTATTTGGTGAATATATCAAGAAAATATATTCACGTGCTATTAAAATCGGTAGCTAGCACCGAATGTGATACGACGGTCTGTGATACCTTGAGCACATAATAATGCGCCTTCGTTAACACAAGATTGTGTAATATCTGATTCAGTTAAGTTAACTGCTTCTAAACCTAAGTTTAACTTTTCGTTTACGTCATAGCTAACACTTGCATTAAGTTGGCCTCTAGCATGTGTAGTTACTGGGAAACCTAACGTTGAGTTAAGACTTGCACCCGCAGCAGTATCTTCTGTACGGAATGCATCACGCCATGTGTAACGTAAGCGAGCTGATAAGCCATGCTTCTCGTAGTAAACAGCAACGTTATAAGCATTTTCAGAGAAATCTAAAAGACCACGTTCTGAAGTGTAAGTAACAAATTGACCGTCATCATACACACCTTTAATGGCATTAAAGATATCAGTACCACGTGTTGCAGAAGTATAGAATGCAGAACCACCTTTGTATTCTTGAATAGTATAGTTAGCAACGATACCAAATCCTGACGCCCAACCTAACTGCTCTTCAAAGCTTGATAAGTCATATTGGAATGCCATTTCAATACCTGTTTGAGTTGTTGTTGCTGAATCGTTAAATTTAGATTCACGGTCAACACATAAACCTACAGTGTTAGGATCACCAAGGATGTTAGGCTGTGTAGCAGGGTTCCAAATACCACCACCAGAACAGGCTGGGTTATCATCTCTCATCCCGTTAGCATCAAGTGAAGCACTGTCTAATTCGGTAACGAATAAGTTAGTACGTTCTTTCTTGAAGTAACCAATACTTACCACAGCAGCTTCAGCAAAATACCACTCAGCACCAATATCAAAAGATGTTACTTCTTCTGGCTCAAGTGCCGCATTACCTAATGAAACCGCTTGGTTTTCGTTAGTACCAAATGATACAGAAGTATTTAAGTCGCCAAAGTTAGGACGTAAAATATCTTTACCCCAACCTAAACGAACCAGCACATCTTCATGTACATCAGCAACAATGTTTAAACGAGGTAATGTAAAGCTATAATCTGCTGTGTTTGTTGTTGGTGTAACTACACCATTAACAACCGTGTTACCTGTTGATGCAATGTCAGTTTTAACGTGACGTACACCAAAGTTACCGCGGATCATTTCATATTCAAAGTTTGCTTGAGCATATAACGCATGATTTTTCTCTTCAATGTTAAATGCCGCTGTATCACCAGGTGTTAGATCTGAATAATCTTGACTACCACCATGAGTAGCCATGGCACCTTCTAGAACTGATAACACTTTATCAGGGTCAGAGAATGCAAGGTTAGGATCAACAATTAAGAAGTTACGGTGTGCTAATTCACGGCCATCGGCATCACCAAAGTGACTTGGACCTTTAACTAAAATTTCAGAGAATAATGAACCGTTCGGGCTATCAACCATTTTACTGAAACCACCAATACGGTCAGTAATAGAAACAGCGCTATGTTCTGCTTTGTTATAACGGTAACCAAAGTCAACTGAAGTTATAATGTTATCGTCGATAAAGTAGGTTGAATCAATACGGAAAGCGTCGTCTGAATTATCTACTGTACTACGCGTTAAATCTACTTGGTCTAGTACAACGTTATTAGGACTTAATAAGTCTTCCACAGTTGGTGCGTAAGGAGAGTCAAAATCAACACCAAAAGATAATGCATTACCAGATAAATCATAAATAAATGGTACCGCGTTATCATTACTTGAACCATCAAGTGGTGTCAGTGGATTCGGGTTGATAAAGTTTAATTGAGAGTTTAAAGAAGGTGTTCTTGTGTCAGAGCTAGAAGTTGATACTTCAGCGCTGATAAATAAGTCTTCACCTTGCCATTCACCACCAAGTCTAAATACTTGAGTGTCAGTTACACGAGCACCAGTATCACTGTTAAAACGTAAGTTAGGATCATCGTCATCCACACCTAAGTTTGGTTGAACTGTACCGCGTAATGCCGCTTGTATGCTACCTAAATCTACACCGTCTAAAGAACCAAAATCTACCGTTTCAAATTCAGTCGGTAAGTTATAGTTTAAAACACTGCTTACACCTGATGCTTGAACACGAGTACTGTCTTGACGGCGTTCTTGAGAAGTAATAATAGCATCAAAGAAAAATTTCATATCTGCATTTGGTGCAAATTCAAACGTTGTAGCTAAGTTAGTAGTTTCATATTCAAAGTTTTCTAATTCTTGGTTTAAGAATTGAACACCTAAAAAGTCAAAAGATTGAGCTACTGGACGTTTAGTCGCTTGATCTTCTAATGAACCATTGCGGTAAACATCAGCATTTACGTTTTCAACAAGACTACCATCGCGGTCAACACGAGGACGGAAAGATGTCGCTTCTTGTTTCGTATAGCTACCACTAACTACCACACCAAAGCGGCCAGAGTCAGTTTCCCAGTTGTCACCATATGCACCTGAAATTCGAGGTTGTACACCATCAGTTGTAAGGCTACTGTCTTCACCTTGAACACGTAAAGAACCTAATGTTTCAGATAATTCAAGAGGACGAATTGTACGTAAGTTTACTGTACCACCGATAGAACCTTCAGTTGTTTTAGCTTCTGGTGCTTTAGTGATTTCAACACCTGCAATAATAGCTGCAGATAAATCTTCAAAATTCATGCCGCTACGACCAGCACCTGAACCTACCGTTGAAGCACCGTTAATTTCTACACGGTTAGCATTACTACCACGGATTTGAACGCCAGTACCTATACCAGCGGTACGAGTAATTTGAATACCTGTTACGTTTTCAAGTACTTCTGCTAAGTTTTGATCAGGTAATTTACCAATATCAGTTGCCATGATAATTTCGGTTAAGTTATCTGTATCACGTTTTTCTGAAAGTGCGCTTGTAAGTGAACTACGCATACCCGTAACTTCAATTACTTCAACTTCTTTGGCTTTTTTTACTGCATCTTGCGCTGTATCTTGCGCGTAGACAGATGTAGTCATATTAAGCGCAGTAGCAGAAAGTACCGCTAAGCTTATTTTCGATAGTTTTTGTTTCATGTTTTTCCCCAGTGTGGTTCTTATCATTAAAAATAAAAATGTTCTTTTACCTAACACTTTTATTGAATAAATTTTATATATGCTTTTTTTGATAAACCCTTCTTTATAAAAAATCATCAGTTCCTTACAAAGAATTACCATTATACTTACAATTAAAAACTAAAAGGTCAACCTTTTTGGTAAGGGTATTTATTAAATTTATCTAATTTTATTATTACCAATGTGGTTTAATTTGTATGTTATCTAGCTTTTAATTGGTATGTTTTTGTTCCATCTGTTTGAAATTAATAAGATAAATATTAGTTTGTTTTTTATTTGGATTGTCATGAAGAAAGCAAAAGTTGGTAAAATATTAATCGACAATTAGTTTGTAAAATGAACAAAATAAAGCTAAAAATGATGGAATTAACTGCCTTAAATTGCTTTTTGGTTGACCAATTAAGGGTTTTTATATACATTAACTCGAAGATGTTCTAACCAATTTGTAATAAGGTGTTTTAATTCATACTAAGGACGTGTTAACCAAAATTTGGTGTGAATTGTTAATAGAAAAACAGGGATGGTGTGTTAAATATCTAAAGCTTGAACGCAGAATTAGAGAGTTAATATTTATTAATATAGGCTAATTTGGTTAGAACCATCAAAAAATTTTAATATTCGCGCTGAACGTTAACAATGTACAGTAAGTTTCTAGGCATAACTAAGTGTTAACCTAATGGTTAATTATTTTTATTATTCAAATAATGGATGAGGTATCTACTACATGAAGCCCAATATAATTATTGCTTTGCTGTTAATCGCTTTCAACTGGCTTGTTTTGTCAGCCTGTAATGCAAGTGATCGCAAAGGATTAATATTAACAAAAGAAGGCATAACGAAAATTCAAGCAAATTTAGGAAAAACACCTTTATTTGATAAAACGTTACAACAATTGAAATTAGAAGTAGATGCCGAAATAGCTAAGGGTATTGATACACCTGTACCACGTGATTTTTCTGGTGGTTATACTCATCAACGACATAAAGCGAATTTCTTTTTATTACAGAAGGCAGGTGTACTTTTTCAAATTTTAGCAGATGAAAAGTACGCAAACTATGTTCGTGACATGTTTTTTCAATATGAAGCTATGTATAAAGATCTACCTTTACATCCGCAAACACGTTCATATGCAAGAGGTAAACTGTTTTGGCAATCGCTCAATGATTCCAATTGGTTAGTATATGCGGCGCAAGCCTACGATGCTATTTATGACTGGTTACCAGCCTCAGATAGAAAAGTCTTAGAAGATAATTTATTTAGACCTTTTGCTGACCATATTTCTATAGATAGCCCACAGTTTTTTAATCGTGTTCACAACCATAGTACCTGGGGAGCTGCTGCGGTTGGTATGATAGGTTTAGTGATGCAAGATGAAGAACTTATCCAACGCGCTTTATATGGTTTAGAAGAAGATGGCTTAGAAATTGGCGCTAAAGATGATGACGGCGGGTTCCTTAAAGTCGAAGGACAGGGGGCTGGTTTTTTCGCAAACTTAAATGAACCTTTTTCACCTGATGGATATTACACTGAAGGCCCTTATTATCAACGTTACGCTATGTACCCGTTCTTAGTTTTTGCGCAAGCCTTAAATAATGCAAGACCTGACCTTGACGTATTAAATTATAAAAATGGTGTGTTATTAAAAGCGGTAGATGTTTTACTTAATTTATCTGACGCTGATGGTGATTTTTTCCCTATAAATGATGGCCAAAAAGGCATGTCTTACTACAATGATGCGGTAGTCACGGCGGTTAATATCGCCTATTTTTATGGCAATAAAGATCCTCGCTTATTGAGTATTGCTCAACAACAAGGTCGCGTGTTACTTGATGACACCGGTTATGCCGTTGCTGCGGGTATTCGTGATGGCTTAGCGAAAAAGTTTACTAAAGGCTCTGAGAATTACTCAGATGGCTCAGAGGGTGATGAAGGTGGTTTAGGTTTATTACGTCATGGTGATGAAGCATTAACCTTGTTATTTAAATATACTGCCCAAGGCTTAAGTCATGGACATTATGACAAATTATCATTCTCATTATATGGGCAAGGCGAAGAAATTATGCAGGACTACGGTTTAGCACGTTTTGTTAATATTGAGCAAAAAGGTGGCGGTAATTACCTGCCTGAAAATAAAACTTGGGCAAAACAAACCATTGCTCATAATACCTTAGTGCAAAATAGAACCTCGCATTTTGCTGGAAAATATGAAATAGGTAGCCAACATCATTCTCAATTGCGCTTTTACGATGCTTCAAATGAAAATGTTCAAGTGATCAGTGCTGAAGAACTAAACGCCTACCCAGGTACTAAAATGCAAAGAACAATGGCCATGATCAAAGATGAAGATTTTGAAAAAGCCTTTGTCTTAGACTTATTTAAAGCAGATGCACAAAACAGTCATCAATATGACTTACCTTTTTATTATTTTGGTCAAATTTTAAAATCAAATGTTGATTACCAAATTCCGAGTAGTTTACAACCTTTAGGCGATAAAAATGGCTATCAACATCTTTATTTAGAAGCGCAAGCTAAAGCCAATAATAGTAATACTAAATTTTCATGGTTAGATAAAGGCAGTTTTTATACCTTAACTATGGCAACAGAAAAAGACGATAAAGTGTTACTTGCTCGTATTGGCGCGAATGATCCTCAGTTTAACCTACGTAAAGATCCCGCTATTATCTTTAGCAGAGCGAATGCTAAACAAACACTTTTTGCATCAGTGATTGAGCCACATGGCAGTTATACTCCCGTTTCTGAGTCAGCCCATAATTCAAACAGTAATATTGCTGAATTAACTGTGCTACAAGATGATGACAACTATACCGCAGTAGCCATTAAAACGGTGAAAGGAAATACCCGCTATTTTGTTGTTGCTAATAAGCAGATTGAAAAAGCGGCTAAGCATCAATTACAGCTAAAAGGTCAAACTTATCACTGGACTGGCCCTTTCCAATATATCAACGCTAAATAGTCAGTTTTTTAGCGCTAGCTCGTATTGATTATTCATTTGTCAATACGGGCAAATCCTTTCTACTTATTATAACTAGTTAAATACTCCAATTTATTTGGCGTAGAACTAATATTCTCATTATTTAAGAAACTATCTCGATTATGTTTTGACTGACTTTAGCTGCGTTATTAACAACCCTTAAAATGGTCTCTACACAGACATTTTCAATACGAGCAATATTTTAATTGCCTGTATAGGTATACGTTTACATTTTGTTTTTGATTGGGTTGATGATTTGTGGGTCTTTAAATTAAGGAAGGTAAAGTTGTGATGGATATTCATGAAATTTTTCTTGCACAATAAGGGGAAAACGTTTACATTTTATCTTGTAACTATTAATTATAATTTAGGTGTTTAATTATGAGTGATCAATTTGACCCGACAGAACATCCACATCGTCGGTTTAATCCTCTAATAGAAGAATGGGTTTTGGTTTCACCTCATCGAGCAAAACGTCCATGGCAAGGTCAATTAGAATCATCGAGTGAGGAAGAAAAGGTTGCTTATGATGAAACCTGTTTTTTATGCGCGGGTAATACGCGTATTAATGGCGAGGTTAATGATAACTATGCTAATACGTTTGTTTTTACCAATGATTTTGCAGCGTTAAAGCAAGATACCCCGCAAGTTGAAAATAATGACCCACTCTTTAGGATGTCAACAGAACAAGGGGAAAGTCGAGTAATTTGTTTTTCTCCTGATCATAGTAAAACCCTGCCGCAGCTAACGGTTAAAGAAATCGGTTATGTGATTGATACTTGGCAAAATCAGTACTCTGATTTAAGTCGAAGTTATCAATGGGTGCAAGTCTTTGAAAATAAAGGGGCTGTGATGGGCTGTTCGAATCCTCATCCACATGGACAAATATGGGCTCAACAGCAATTACCCACTTTAGTTGAGAAAAAACAAAAGGCCCAATCTGCTTATTATGAGCGGTATGGTTCAAACCTACTTTATGATTACATGCAAAAAGAATTACTCAATGAAGAGCGAGTTGTTACTAGTAATGGTGATTGGGTCGTCGTTGTTCCTTATTGGGCGGCCTGGCCGTTTGAAACGTTACTATTACCTAAATTTAGTGTCGCAAGAATGACAGAATTGACCTCATCTCAAAAAGTTACTCTAGCAGATATATTGAAAAAGATAACGACTAAGTACGACAACCTTTTTCAATGTTCATTTCCTTATTCTATGGGGTGGCATGGTGCTCCTTTTGATGGTGATACGCATCCTGAATGGACTCTTCATGCGAGTTTTTTACCGCCGCTATTACGCTCTGCAAGTGTGAAAAAATTTATGGTTGGCTATGAAATGATGGCAGAAGCTCAACGTGATTTAACGGCTGAGCAAGCTGCATCAAAACTCGCTGAATTATCTGATATTCATTATTTGTCACAATCAAACTCGTCTCAGGAGTAAAGTATGGAACTCATTGATAAAGTAAATACTGGCTTTGCCGAAACCTTTTCCCACGCACCAGATTTTATAGTTCAGGCACCAGGTCGTGTGAATTTAATTGGTGAGCATACCGATTACAACGATGGCTTTGTTTTACCTTGTTGTATTGATTATTCGGCATTAATTGCGGTATCTCGACGTGATGATAATCAAGTTAAAGTGGTTGCATTAGATTATGAAGGTCAAACAGATGTGTTTGCTTTGGATGAACCACTTGTTTTTATTGAAGACAAAATGTGGGCTAATTATATTCGTGGTGTCGTGTCTGAATTAGCCAAAAGAGGTCATAGTTTATCTGGTTGTAATATTGCAGTTACGGGAAATGTGCCGCAAGGAGCCGGTTTAAGTTCTTCTGCTGCGCTAGAAGTTGGTATAGCGTATGCGTTTAATCACCTTTGTTCTTTAAACATTAATAACAAGGATATCGCGCTTATTAGTCAAGCGGCTGAAAATAACTTTGTTGGTTGTGCTTGCGGTATAATGGACCAGCTTATTTCGTCATGTGGCGAAGACAAAATGGCATTAGGTATTGATTGTCGAAGTCTGGAATTAACAGGTGTACATATACCTGACGGTATGACAATTATGATGATTAATTCTAATGTTAAACGTGGCCTTGTTGATAGCGAATATAATGTTCGTCGTGAGCAATGTGAAGAGGCAGCAAAGCATTTTAATGTCAGTCATTTACGTGATGTTTCTATCGCACTTTTTGAATCACATAAACATGAATTATCTCCCGTTGTGGCAAAGCGTGCTGAGCATATTGTTTACGAGAATCAACGCACTTTAGATGCGATGCAAGCATTTAATTCAAGTAATATCTCGCAAATTAGTTCGTTAATGGCTGCGAGTCACGAATCAATGAAGTCTTTATTTGAAATAACCACTGCTGAAATTGATTATTTGGTTGAAATTATTCATGAAGTACTTGGTAGTCAAGGTGGAGTAAGAATGACCGGCGGTGGCTTTGGCGGGTGCATAGTTGCTTTAGTACCCGATGACCTTGTTGCCAGTGTGACCTCAGTGGTTGAACAAAAATATCAAACATTTTCTGGATTAAAAGAAAGCATTTATATTAGCCAACCTGTTAAAGGCGTTGCCGTCATTTAAAGTAATCATTAAAAGAGTTAATTATGAAAAAAATATTAGTTACAGGCGGTGCTGGTTATATTGGAAGTCATACAGCTTTGGCATTGTTAAAAAGCGACTATGAGGTTGTAGTCGTAGATAATTTATTTAATTCCTCACAAGAATCATTGACTCGTGTTGAAAAGCTGTCAGGTAAATCATTGACATTTTATCAGTCAGATATTCGTGATAAAGCTGCACTTATTAATATATTTAAAAAAGAAAAGATAGATGCTGTTATTCATTTTGCCGGTTTAAAAGCGGTAGGAGAGTCAGTTTTAAAACCATTAGCGTATTATCAAAATAATGTCGAAGGGACACTAACCTTAGTTGAAGTCATGAAAGAGTGCGGCACCAATTGCCTCGTATTTAGCTCTTCAGCGACGGTATACGGAGAAGCTAACCAGCCACCATACGTTGAAACCCAACCGCTTGGCAACCCGTCGAGCCCTTATGGTAAAACCAAAGCTATGGTTGAGCAGATCCTAATGGATGTCGCTGTTAGCGATCCTGAAATTAAAATTGCTAACCTTCGTTACTTTAATCCTATTGGTGCAGATGCAAGTGGCCAAATAGGAGAAGATCCTAATGGCATACCGAATAATTTAATGCCATTTGTTGCCCAAGTGGCGGTAGGCAAACGTGATAAATTGGCTATTTTTGGTGACGATTACCCAACAAAAGATGGAACCTGTTTACGTGATTATATTCACGTTACTGACTTGGCTGTTGGTCATATTGATGCGCTAACTTGGTTACTAAAACAAGAGCAGGGGTGTTGTGAGGCATTTAACTTAGGAACCGGAGAGCCACTTTCTGTGTTAGATATTGTTCATGGATTTGAAAACTTTACCAAACAAACCATCAGTTATGAATTTTCACCTCGACGAAGTGGAGATTTACCTGCTTTTTGGGCAAACTCAAGCAAAGCTCAAGAAATTTTGGCATGGCAGCCGACAAAAAGTTTACAAGATATGATGGAAGATACTTGGCGCTGGCAGTCTAATAATCCACAAGGCTATCAAAATTGAATGATTTATTAAGTAAAGTCACGTTAACAAATGCCAATGGAATGGAAGTTGAACTTCTTAATTTTGGCGCTCGTATCAGCTCAATTAAGTTTCCTGTAAAAGGGGAGTTAACGGAGATGACCGTCGTTTACGATGACGCTGAAAAATTTTTATCTGATGAGTATTATCTTGGGGCTACATGTGGCCCTGTATGTAACCGCTTATCAAATGCTAGTTTCTTTATTGGTGATCAAACGTATTACTTGTCAGAAAATGACAATGAAAACTGTTTACACGGTGGGGAAGATAATTTTGCCTTGTGTATGTGGGAAATAGAAGCGTCTTCTCGTACTACAAGTTATGTAAAGTTTCTATTTAAAACAAGCGATTTAGATAGAGGATTTCCTGGAAATAATCATTTTACTGTTGAGTATCAACTAACAGAATCAAACCAATTAGTAATTTGTTATTCAGGTACATCTGATAGGGTGACGCCTATGAATTTAACAAATCATGCGTATTTCAATTTAGGGCAATCTTCTTGTATGGATTTAACCTTAAATGTAAGAACGTCTTCATTTTTAACGCGTTTTGATAATGGTATTCCCACAGGTGAAATACAATCGACCAAGGTTCTCGAAAATAACTTGAGAGCCGGTGTGCTAATTAAAGACTTTGTTGATAACTGTGATTACCCACAAGTTATAAAAGATAATGGTATAGATCATTGTTTTATTTTAGATAATGGCCCGTTATCTCAAGAGAAATCTACACTTTACAATGCAAATAATAAAGTCTTGTTATCTGTGTTTACTGACCAGCCAACCATGCAAATATACACTGGCAACTATCTAGCACAACCTTTTGAGAAACATGCAGGAATTTGTTTAGAGTGTCATGGTTTTGTTGATGCACCCAATATAGAGCATTTCGCCAGTATTCATTATGAGCCAACTCAAACTTATAAAAGTAAAATTATTTACGGCTTCGAATGTTTCGCTTAAGTTTATAAATCATAAGTAAACAGGTAGATTCTCATAGATTAGACAAAACTTTTTCAACTTGCATTATCAAATGCTAATGCTTGCTCACTCTTTGTGGGATAGAGTCTTGTAGCCTTTGCTACATTTTATTTGTGCATATCATAATTCATATTTCCACGTTAATTTATAAACTTACTTTTACGCTTAATATTTTAATTAATTGAAAATAGGACGCAAAAGTTCAAATGCTTTTTTAAGAGAAGCCGACGTTGTTTACTGAATAGTTTATGTATGATTTAAAAATAGTGGTGGACGATACTGGGCTTGAATTAGTGATTTGGCGCGGGTTGTAAAGAGTAGTAGGTGTTTGACCTTTTTATATTCGAATACTTTTATCTTTAGAATCCTTTATCTTTTTTGATAACTAATAGGTACTTATTGAAGTATTGGTGGACGATACTGGGATTGAATTAGTGATTCGGCGCGGGTGGTAAAGAGTAGAAGGTGCTTGACCTTTTGGTCTTTTTTTTAGTTTTATTAGAATAAAAAATAGTGGTGGACGATACTGGGCTTGAATTAGTGATTCGGCGCGGGTGGTAAAGAGTAGAAGGTGCTTGACCTTTTGGTCTTTTTTTTAGTTTTATTAGGATAAAAATAGTGGTGGACGATACTGGGCTTGAATTAGTGATTCGGCGCGGGTGGTAAAGAGTAGAAGGTGCTTGACCTT
>NZ_JAUOPE010000008.1 GCF_030546755.1 Colwellia sp. 1_MG-2023 | reverse complement strand
GACGCGTAGCTCAGCTGGATAGAGTACCTGGCTACGAACCAGGCGGTCGCAGGTTCGACTCCTGCCGCGTCCGCCACATTAAGCAAAAAAGCCCCTGTTTACAGGGGCTTTTTTGTATCTGATGGTTATTAAAAAACATTGTATTGTTATTCCTTGGTAATTCGTTTTATATAAATAGATAACCAATTTCAACTCTTAACTCACCTATATTTAATCCCTTTAGCTAATACGTAAATTAAGTTAGGGTTACTATATCTTTTATTATTTTGTTTAAATCAATCATAAGGAAGTAATGTGATTCAGTTAATTTATATTAGCTATGCAACTAGAGAGATGAATGAGCAAAATTTATTAGATTTGCTTAAGCAATCTAGAATTAAAAATGAAAAACACAATGTAACAGGCTTATTGCTTTATGCTAAAGATAACTTCATGCAAGTTCTTGAAGGAGAGGAGGTTGTTGTAGATGACATCTACCAGTCAATATTAAAGGATGATAGAAATACTCGCAATACTATCATTCAAAGAGAAAATATTGACACGAGGAGTTTTCCTCAATGGTCAATGGGGTTTAAGACTGCTAGTGATATTCCGCCAGACTTGATGAAGGGGTATTCTGACTTTTTTACGGCAACAGATGCGCCTATCAGTATTGAAAAACAAAAAAGTGGAGTACTGAGCTTATTAAATACCTTTAAAATTTGTACAGACGTTTAGGGGCTGTTGATCGTTCGAGATTGTTTTTGCCGCATTTTGTTGGGTATTTATACTAGGCAGAGCCTTTGTAATAGGGTTGTTCCACATAAAAAGGCGATAAAGACTTTATGCTCCTGCAAAGTCACCTTACCCCACATCCTTGTGGGGCAACGCCGTTAAAAATGATCAATAAACGCTGTCCGAAGGATTCGGCTAACATCGTTTTACGCTTTGTTGAGTAGAATTTGCTTAGATTGACTAGGCTACACATTACTCGCCGCGATTAAAACGATTTTATCTCGAACAAAATTTAACCGCGAAAGTTCAACAGCTCCTAGCATTAACCACATAAACTATTCGTTTGTACTCAAATCAGACAATACGTTTGAGTTGCTTTCACGATTTCTTTTGAGTATTTAAATTTGTAGGACTTTGGGCAACCTTTTTCAATATTACTAAGGCCGGGAAGGGGGAATATAAAAAGCGTTTTGAAGGTATTATTTACCCTACTAGTTAATCTAACAAAGATCTGCCATTTAAATCATCAATTTTGATTCATCATAGCAGGGAGTTTTTTATCATTTTTCGGTGAAAATTAGTACTATTAAACATTGTCTTGGTAAATAGAAATGAGAAATATGCACTGTATATTCAGGGGGTGTTTTTGCTTAAGTATTGTATACAATATCGCATTATACCGTTTTGAGCTATGTTTTTACTGTTAGGTTGATTGTATACAATATCTGTTTTTATAACTAAAAATTGAATTTTTATTAAAAAAAATTGAATATTCCTCTTTTATTAGCCTGATTAACTATTGACTTGGATTTTTTTTTCTGAAACGGCGAAAATTCATTTGCTTTTTGGTGATTGGAGTGATTATTCTAATTCCATCATTTTATAGATTGAGATAAATCATGGATAACTTAACGCAGTTATTTGTTGAAGCCGGTACTTTAATGTTAGCCGGAATGGTGTTTGTTTTTGCTTTTTTAGGGATATTGATCATTTTTATCAATAAAGTGCTCTTAAAGCTAGCGATCAAATTTCCAGATCCTATTATTCAATCAAAACCTCAGCGCAAAACTAATAAAACGAACGTTGAAAAAGGAGGGATTTCACCTCCTGTTGTGGCGGCAATAAGTTCTGCTGTATCACAATACCGTCAACAACATAGTAAAAATAAATAGGAGCATTCTCACATGTCAAAGCCTTTAGGTATTACAGAAGTTGTCTTAAGAGACGGCCATCAGTCATTATTGGCTACCCGTCTTCGTTTAGAAGATATGTTACCGATAGCTCCAGTGTTAGATGAAATTGGCTACTGGTCTATTGAATCTTGGGGTGGTGCAACCTTTGATTCATGTATTCGTTATTTAGGTGAAGATCCTTGGGAACGTATTCGCGCGTTAAAAAAGGCGATGCCAAAAACGAAGCAGCAAATGCTTTTTCGTGGTCAAAATATTTTAGGTTACCGCCATTATGCTGACGATGTGGTAGAAAAGTTTGTTGAACGTGCACATATCAATGGTGTTGATGTATTCCGTATTTTCGATGCGATGAATGACGTACGTAATTTAGAAACGGCAATTAAATCAGCGGTTAAAGTTGGTGCCCATGCTCAAGGTACGTTGAGTTACACTGAAAGCCCTGTCCATACGCTTGAAGGTTGGTTAACTATGGCCAAGCAACTTGAAGATATGGGAGCGCATTCAATTTGTATTAAAGATATGTCTGGTTTATTAAAGCCTTATGACGGACAAGAATTAATTGGTAAGTTGAAAGAAACCGTTTCGTTACCGATTGCCCTTCATTGTCATGCAACTACCGGTTTAAGTGTTGCGACTCATATGAAAGCGATTGATGCTGATATAGACGTGATTGATACTTCTATTTCATCAATGAGTCAAACTTACGGTCATTCACCAACAGAAACAATTGCTTCTATCGTTGAAGGTACAGCCCGTGATGCTGGTTTAGATACGGAAAAACTTGCTGAAGTAGCAACCTATTTTAGAGAAGTACGTGAAAAATATGCCAAGTTTGAAGGTAGTTTAAAAGGTATTGATGCACGTATTTTATCTGCGCAAGTGCCAGGTGGCATGTTAACGAATATGGAAGGTCAGTTAAAAGAGCAAGGCGCTGCTGATAAATTTGACGACGTTCTAAAAGAGATCCCTCGCGTTCGTAAAGATTTAGGTAATATTCCATTAGTTACCCCAACTTCACAAATTGTTGGTACCCAAGCGGTTTTAAACGTATTAACGGGTGAGCGTTATAAATCAATCACGAAAGAAACTGCTGGCGTACTAAAAGGTGAATATGGCGCAACGGCTTCGGCAGTGAATGCAGAACTTCAGGCGCGTGTATTAGATGGTAAAGAAGCAATTACCTGTCGCCCAGCTGATTTAATTTCACCTGAGATTGATAATTTAACTGCCGAATTAAATGATTTAGCAAAAGAGAAAAATATTGCTTTAGCCGATGAAGTGATTGATGACGTGTTAACTTACGCATTATTCCCGCAAATCGGGTTGAAGTTTTTAGAAAATCGTAATAATCCAGAGGCATTTGAGCCGGCTCCTTCAAAAGAGGATGTACAAGTTACCTCTACTGCAAGCGCAGCTAAAGGCGCGACAGAAAATTATTCTGTCAGTGTAGATGGTAAGGTTTATGAAGTGGTTGTTGGTCCAAGTGGCTCAGTAAACTCTGTTTCAGCTTCTACCGATTCAGAAACTCATCAATCTGCTTCGGTGAGTGCCGATGAAACTTTAAATGCTCCTCTTGCGGGTAATATTTTCAAAGTGTTAGCCAATGAAGGTGACCACGTCGAAGCCGGTGATGTGGTTATCGTGATGGAAGCGATGAAAATGGAAACTGAAATTCGTGCTGTTAGTAGCGGTGAAATTGTTTCTATACACGTTAGAGAAGGTGACTCGGTCACTGTTGGCGATATATTGTTAAGCTTGGCATAAGGTGCACTAATGGAATCGTTACATATATTGTGGATGTCAACTGGCTTAGCTAACTTTGAGTTAGGCCAAGTGATCATGATGCTCGTGGGGTGTTTATTACTCTTTTTAGCCATTGCTAAGAATTTTGAGCCATTATTATTATTACCTATGGGTTTTGGTGCTATTTTAACAAATATACCTGTAGCTGGCTTTTCAGAAGTTGGCGGCTTATTACATTATATTTATTATGCAGGTATCGATACAGGTATTTTCCCATTGCTTATTTTTATGGGCGTTGGGGCGATGACTGACTTTGGTGCGTTGATCGCTAACCCTAAAACTTTGTTTTTAGGGGCTGCTGCGCAGTTCGGTATTTTTGCAACTTTATTTGGTGCTATCGCTTTAAATGCTATTCCAGGTTTTGAATTTACTTTAAAAGATGCTTCAGCAATTGCCATTATTGGTGGAGCCGATGGCCCTACTGCGATATTTTTAGCGTCTAAATTAGCGCCTGAATTATTAGGTGCAATAGCGGTTGCCGCATATTCTTACATGGCTTTAGTACCGATTATTCAGCCACCAATTATGCGTGCATTAACCACTGAAGATGAACGTAAAATTGAAATGGCACAATTGCGCCATGTCACCAAAATTGAAAAAGTAATTTTCCCATTAGGGGTATTATTAATGACAATTTTCTTTTTACCGGCAGCTACTCCGTTAGTTGGCATGTTCTGTTTAGGTAATTTGATGAAAGAGTGTGGTGTGGTTGATCGTTTAAGTTCTACAGCACAAAACGAGTTAATTAATATCGTGACTATCTTTTTAGGTTTAGGCGTTGGTTCAAAATTGAGCGCAGAAGCATTTTTAAATGTAGAAACTTTAGGTATCTTAGCGTTAGGTGCTGTGGCATTCTCAATTGGTACTGCGTCGGGTGTTTTAATGGCGAAGTTCATGAACAAGGTAAGTAAAGAGAAAGTTAATCCACTTATTGGTGCGGCAGGTGTTTCGGCTGTACCTATGGCGGCGCGAGTTGCCAATAAGGTTGGTTTAGAGTCAAATCCTCATAACTTCTTATTAATGCATGCCATGGGACCAAATGTTGCAGGGGTGCTAGGCTCAGCGGTTGCTGCCGGTATCTTATTGGCATTAGTTGGTTAAACCTAAAGGTTATACATGTTATAACAGCTTTACAAAGTACAAAACGCCACTGCAAAAGCGGCGTTTTTTGTTTTATTTGATATAAACCTAAATACTTGTGGTGCATTAGGAATTACGCCACTCTCCCCCAAATGCCGCTGTCATTTTTTTCGGCTTTAAATTTAGACCATTGAATAAATTTCTTTATTGAGCATTGCCCTGAAAAACCAATATTTACACCTGCTTCAATATTGTATTTTACAATGTTTTTACCAACGAAGGATTCAACACTTCTTACTTCCCAAGCGTTACCTATTTTACCATTACTATACGAGCAACCTGCCTCAATATTGGCTGGATGAACATCATCAAGCTCGGCATGTCTTTTAGCATTTTCAAAAATTTCAATCCAACCTTCATCGGTCACATCAATAAATGAAGCATGTTCATGAATTGACTTTAAAAAATCTTCAGTGGTGATCTCATTTTTCCTGTCACCCGGCGAAATTTCAGTGGCCAAATTGTTTTTATAAAATAGATGAGAAGGATAACGGCGCCATTGAAAAGGATAGTTAAACAAGGTTGCCGCAACCACAATTAATAGCGAGTTTAATAGGGTGGGAACAAGCACATATAAAAAACCTAACTGATGTATTGCATCTCCACCGATTACCGCAGCAAGCGCTGTAGCGCCTCCAGGAGGGTGTACACAACGAAAAAGTATCATTGCCATGATAGAAAGCGAAACTGAAAGTGCCGCTGCAATACGGATGTGCTCACCAAAATACTTAAAACATAATACCCCGATAACGGCACTGATAAAATGACCGCCAATCACTTGCCAAGGTTGTGATAATACGCCATGGGGGACGACAAAAACCAACACAGATGTTGCAGCAATGGAGATCAGAATGTAAGCCTCGGTAGCCACATTTAAATGACTAAGCAATGTTTTAGATAGGCAGAAGATACATAAAGTTGCGATTAACGCGGTAAAGGAGGCCACGAAAACTTCTTTTACAGAAGGTCTGATCGGTTGTATGCCTAAAAATAATCGGCACTCATTCATTAAGTTGAGTAAATTCATTCTGCTATTCCCACACTTCTTAAACTGATTAACCGTAAAACATAAGAAAGTTTAAAAAGGGCAGGCATAACCATAATGGTAATATGGCCACCAATGAGTTGCATCATGGTTAACTTTTCTTCAATACCATAAACAAAATAAACCGCTAATGCTGTGATTAGTGCGGTAATTAGCATTAGTGAATTTGCAATTTTTAATAATTTAGTTGGTGAGGGCTTGTTCATCTTTATCTCTTGTACTACGTATAAAAATTAAGGGATGCGCTATTTTGGCTCGTAAGCACAAAATTGGTGCGAAGAGGGTATATCAATTCAGTGCTTTATGTATAATGAATAATAATTCGATTTATTATTTATAATTTTGATATTAAAAGGTGCTTATGGATTATATTGTTGGAAAAACATTTCTTACCATTTGTGAATTGGGCACATTTGGTGCAGCGGCTAACGCGCTTAATGTCACGCAAACGACTATCACAGCCCGCATTAAATCATTAGAAAGCGAATTAAATTGCACGTTATTTACTCGTAATAAAAGTGGCGCTGTACTGACAAAAAATGGCGAACACTTTAAATCTTACGCAAGACAAGTTGTGCAAACCTGGGACGCTGCTAAAAGAGATTTACCGTTGCCTGATAATGCAAAAAACAGTTTGGCGATTGGCGTTGATTTGACATTGTGGAACCCCATTGCAGCTGCTTTACTTGCTATGTTAAATAAAGAAGCTGCGGAATTAGCGATAACCATTGAAGTCGGTGATAAAAAGCAATTAAATGAGAAAGTACGATCGGGTGGTTTAGATGTCGCCTTAGTGCACCAACCTGAGTACAGCTCTCGTACCATAGTTGAGCACTTATTAGATGAAAAACTAGTACGTGTGCAATCGGTCGAACAACCAGAGCCGTACTTGTATGTCGATTGGGGGGATGAATTTAAACGACTTCATGATCAGGCTTTACCTGAACTTGCTCGCAGTAAAATTTCAATTAGTTTAGGGCCCGTCGCTTTGCAACTCATGCTTAAAAGTGGCGGTAGTGGCTATTTTCGCACGCGTGTTATTAATCGTCATTTGCACGAGGGCACGCTTAAATTAACGCCTGATGCGCCTGAATTTTCCTATCCTGTTTATTTATTGCAGTATGCAAATAAAGATATCAATATCAATGAGCTAAAAAAAATCTTTATTCAAGTGCTAGCAGATGAAGACGAATGGTTTTAACTAGGAAAGTAATGAAGGTTTAAACCTTTTCAAACAGCAACGTTTAAACCTCTTACTAAAAACATACCAGCGTGTCGTATGCAAACTTAATCTATGGCGTCAATATGAACGATGGTTTTTTGGCCGTGTTTGAGTGGCCATTCTATTTCTTGGCCAATGGATAACCCGATTAAGGCACTGCCTACAGGGGATAAAATTGAGATAGTTCCCGTATCTTGAACTTCTTGCGGATAAACCAGTTTTAACGAAAAGCATTCTTGATTGTCTTGAACTGTAAACTTTACCGTAGAATTCATACGAACGACATTGCTTGGTAGTTCATTGAATTTAACGATATTGGCGCGGTCTAATTCTTCTTTTAATAAATGATAGGATGATTCATCACATTCATTTTCCAGTAAATCATAAATATCATCGTAATCTTTGCCGCAAATGGTTATTTTAGGTTGGTTCATTCGCTAATCTCCTTAATAGTAGCTCAAGCTATTCAATTTCTTAAATAGCATTTTCTTGTATCGCATTACTTTGAATCGTTTGCGAAATTGTATTAATTAGTTTTAAGGCAACGTATGCTTCAAAAGAGTCGACAGGATCAAAGGTTTTTTCATATAAAAAACCAATGTTTTGTAGGCGAGATTCTAGCTGGTTTAAGCTGATGGTTTGTTCGCTAGACTCAATGGTCTCTGTGGTTTCTAGAAGATAACTCCAAAAATTACTCTGCATATCGTGTGCTCAATATTGATCAAATTAATGGGAAAATATAACCAAATTACCTGTTGGCATCGAAGAGAAGAAAACAAACATGTAATACTGGGTTATAAAGTTTTTATAGATAGAATTTAACTTGGACGATTAAGAAGAATAGCGCTTAATCGTCCTTAATTGGGAAAGATACAAACAGGACTTATCCATGCCGTAATTAAGGCAGATAAATAAACATTTTTATTGATTAACGTGATTGTTTGCATACGATAAAGTTAACACAGCCCTGAACAAGAGTGAAGTACAAGTTTTATGATTATTCAAATGTGTTCATTCAATAGGTAATCGTTCTGTAGGTAATTGTTTTGTAGGCAATTGTTCATTAGATATTTGTTTAGTAAATATTAAATTTGTACCTTAGTTAGTTCCTTACGTGAGTCGTTGAAGCGGTTGCTAAGCTTAACTTGAATTATTACGTTAGCAAAAGCTGATTTAATCATGGATTTGAACAATGCCTGTGGCTGGTAGTTTGTTGTAAAGCGATAATTTTTCTTGGTACTTTTCGATGTTTTTAGCGCTCATCAAGGTATCGAGCTTTTTTTGTAGTTGCTGACCTTCATGCGTATTTTTTACTGCAAAGGTTGCCGGTATTTTCATTAACTCTTGATAATGAATGTTCGCTAATTTTAGTTTTTTAATCGTCGACATCATGGATATTCTATCGAATATTACCGTTTTAATACGCCCCTTATCCATCATTTTAACAAGTTGCTTAAGGTTACTAATTTCTATGAATTTACTTCTTGGAATTTCAGACAATTCAGCAAAAAAATCAGCATTACCGATAAGCGTGCCAATGCTTTTATTCGGGAGATTTTCTAGTATTAAATTATTTTTATCTTTAGAAAAAAGATCAACTGTGGCAATAAAAGACCAATCAAGTTCTTTCGCATATTGATAATATTCAGCGGTTTCATTATTTTTTGGACTGATGCCAATTAGATCGACATGATGAGATTTTAATTCTCTTTTTGCTCGACCCCATGTCATTAAGTTAAATTGAAAAGTCAGGTCTGATTGCTCAGCTAACGCATTAAACATTTCGATGGCAAAACCAGAGCCGTCTTCATTTATAAATGGCGGAAAAGGTTCAAGGCCAACAATAACCTTTTGAGCTTTAGCTGCAATAGGCGCTAGCGATAACAAGACAATAATGTAACATTTTAAAAGATTCAAAATTAGCCCTGTATCAACCTCAAATTTTATAAAAGTGAATAGTCTAAAATTAAACCATAAAAACTATAAAGCTGCCATTTTTAATTGTTCAATTAAGGGTGACGTTTAAACCATTGCCATTTGTCGTCATGTTTTTCAAAGCAAATACGGTCATGTAAACGGCTTGCTCGACCTTGCCAAAACTCTAGGTAATGAGGTTTTACTCTTAACCCACCCCAAAAATCGGGCAATGGAATCTCTTCACCAGTAAATTTTTGTTGATATTTTTCAAAGCGTTGCTTTAATTCGTTATCATTATTAAGCTTTTGACTTTGCTTTGAGGCCCATGCGCCAATTTGGCTGCCTCGATCGCGACTATGAAAATAATCAGCTGATTGTTGTTGGCTAGTTTTCTCAACGGTTCCTTCAATACGCACTTGTCGTTGTAAAACATTCCAATGAAATAATAATGCTACTTTATTATTTGCACCCAACTCGATACTTTTTCTACTGTCGTAATTAGTATAAAAAACGAAACCATTTTCATCAAAAGACTTTAATAGCACCATGCGAGAGCTAGGCTGACCGTGTTCGTCACATGAACTCACCGACATAGCTTCGGGTAGCAAGATGCCAGATTTATTAGCATCATCAAACCATTGTTGAAATATGTCAAAAGGTGAAGTTGTCGGTAATATTTCTGGCGCAGGTAGCGCAACCCCTTGTCCAAAGGTTAATAGGCAACGAAGTTTTTCAAGGAAAGTCATTGTTAATCATATATAAAAAGTGGAGTGGGTTAATTCTAACAGGAAAAATTTGTAGCGAAAATCATTTATCGTGTTGATAGCCACAATCAACACGTGATTTAACGGTCGTTTATAGGTGTTTTGCTAAGCAAAAAGTTAGGCGGATCAACATTGATAGTGTCGCAATGCAAATGAGCTTATTACCAATCTTCACTGTCGTCTAATAGTGCTTTTAAGCGTTTTTGTTCTAATAAGTCATCGATACGTTGACGAATGGTTGCGTCTTTAACTTCAGAGTCTTTTACGTCTACTGTTAAGTCTGTATCAACATCATCACTGGTAAAATTTTCGGAAATATCGTCTGACATAATGGGTACCTAATAATTCATGACTCATCATATTTTGTAACATAGGCAAGATTGTTAAAATTTTCAAATATTTTCGTTATTTTATTTTGATAAAAAAAGCCAGCAAAATGCTGGCTCAATCAATAAGGTAAATCCAATTACCAGCCTTCTACACCTTTCATATCAGGTAATTGATGTGCAATACCTTTATGGCAATCGATACACGTTTTTTCACCATCGGCAAGTGATGTTGAATGCTGCTGTGATGCTCTAGAGCTTTGTGCAGTAAAGTCCATATAATCAAAGTTGTGGCAATTTCGACATTCTAGCGAGTCATTTGCTTTTAAACGGGTCCATTCGTTTTGAGCCAGTCGTTTGCGGTGAGCTAAAAACTTATCTCGAGTATTAATCGTACCAAAAATTTTGCCCCATACCTCTTTCGACGCTTGCATTTTACGCGCAATTTTATCGGTCCATTTATGCGGAACATGACAATCAGGGCAGGTTGCTCTAACACCCGAGCGGTTTGAAAAGTGAATGGTTGTTTTCAGTTCTTCATAAACATTATTTTCCATTTCGTGACAACTAATACAAAATTCCTCAGTGTTTGTTGCTTCTAAGGCGGTGTTAAAGCCCCCCCAAAAAATAACACCTGCGATAAAACCACCGATCACTAAAAAGCCTAAACTGAAATAAGCACTGGGTTTTTTCAGGGTTTGCCAACCTATTTTTATTATCTCTTTCATCAGTGACTCCTAATGCTCATTCTTAGTATTTACTTTAGATTTCATTAATGTGTGCATATCAATAAAGGTATTTTCTACTAAAGGTTTCACATCTTTTTGGGGCGCATGACATTGGTTACAAAAATATCGTCTTGGTGATATTTCTGCTAAAAAGTTGCCATCTCTATCCATATAGTGTGTAACACTCACCATAGGAGCTTGCGACTCTTCAGTACGGTTTCTACTGTGACAAGACATACACTTATTTGAATTTAAGTTTACCTCATAGTTTCTAATTTTATGAGGGATCACCGGTGGCTGCATTGGATAATTTCTTCCTTGCTTAATATCTTTATTCACTGTATTTGCAATGGCTGAAGGCTCCGCTTGAGTATCAATATTTACTTCACCTCGTAGTGTCGCGACATGTTTATCTGCAGCCAATACCGAAGTAGTGAAAAGGATTGAAAGGACAAGTGTTTTTACTAAATGATTGATCATAGTTTTCATATATTTCTCCTATACCTTGACTACTTTCACAGCACATTTTTTGAAGTCAGTTTGTTTTGATAAGGGATCAGTTGCATCTAAAGTGACTTTATTTACCAAACGGCTGGCATCAAACCAAGGCATAAACACTAAGCCTTTTGGCGGCTTATTACGGCCACGGGTTTCAACGCGAGTTTGTACCTCTCCACGGCGTGAAACTATTTTGACTAAGTCGCCACGGCGCATGCCTCTACTTTTAGCATCATCCGGGTGCATATATACTAATGCATCAGGTACAGCTTTATATAATTCGGGTACACGTTGGGTCATTGAGCCTGAATGCCAATGTTCTAACACCCGTCCTGTTGAAAGCCACATATCAAATTCTGCGTCTGGTGACTCTGCTGGTGGCTCGTAAGGCAAGGCGAAAATAATAGCTTTGCCATCTTTTTTACCATAAAACTGAAAATCGCTACCGGCTTCGACATAGGGGTCTGAGCCTTCTTTAAACCGTCTCAACGTTTCTTTACCGTCAACAACAGGCCAACGTAAACCGCGTTCTTGATGATATCTATCATAATCGGCTAAATCGTGTGCTTTACCACGACCAAAACTTGCGTATTCTTCAAATAAGCCTTTTTGAATGTAAAAACCAAAATGTCTGGCTTCATCATTTAATCTGTCAGTTGGGACTTGATTAATCGAAAACTTATCGACTTGGCCATTTTTATATAACACTTCATACATTGATTTACCTTTGTATGTTGGATTTTTATCGAGCAATTCTTGTGGCCACACTTCTTCAATTTTAAAGCGTTTAGAAAACTCAACTAATTGCCATAAATCAGATTTAGCGCCTTGTGGAGCTTCTACCATTTGGTACCAAGCTTGCGTTCTTCGTTCTGCATTTCCATACACACCTTCTTTTTCAACCCACATAGCTGTTGGCAAAATTAAGTCTGCCGCTTGAGCCGTAACT
Source organism: Colwellia sp. 1_MG-2023 (assembly GCF_030546755.1). Lineage (GTDB taxonomy): Bacteria > Pseudomonadota > Gammaproteobacteria > Enterobacterales > Alteromonadaceae > Thalassotalea_H. The sequence goes on along the minus strand of NZ_JAUOPE010000008.1, from coordinate 201,642 downwards.
GTTGGGTAAGGGTCTGAAACTACAATAAAGTTTTTAGGGTTTCGATAACCAGGATACGCTTCTTCATTAAGGTTAGCCGCAGCTTGCATGTTGTTATTACACATAGACCAATAAAAATTGAGCTCACCATCTTTTAATTTACGGTTTTGTAGAACAGCGTGATAACCGGGCTTAGGAGGAATAGTGCCTGTTGGAACTTTCCATAGTTTTTCTGATAAGTCGCGATGTTTTTTATTATTAACAACCATATCCGCAGGTAAACGATGAGAAAATGTTCCTACCTCGCGAGCCGTACCACATGCAGATGGTTGCCCGGTTAATGAGAATGGGCTGTTACCTGGGGTTGAAATTTTACCGGTTAATAAGTGAATATTATAAACAAGGTTGTTCGCCCAAACGCCACGTGTATGCTGATTAAAGCCCATAGTCCAAAATGAACACACTTTGGTTTTTGGATCGGCATATAGTTCAGCTAATGCGTTAAGATTGTCAACCGGCACGCCAGATAATTTCGAGACATATTCTGCGGTATAAGTGCTTACAAACTTTGCATATTGGTCAAAATTTATCGGTGAAGAGCCACCAGCGGTTTTACCGTTGTTTTTCGCTTTTTGCTCAAGGTGATGCTCAGGACGTAAACCGTAACCAATATCGGTATTGCCAAGTTTAAAGTTGGTATGTTTATTCACAAAATCTTTATTAACCCGATCGGTTTTAATAATGTAGTGAGCAATAAAGTTTAAAATCGCCAAATCAGTTTGCGGGGTGAAAATCATGCTATTGTCAGCAAGATCTGAACTTCTGTGAGCATAAGTTGATAACACAGCAACTTTAACGTGTGGTGCACTTAATCGACGATCGGTAATACGTGTCCATAAAATAGGGTGCATTTCTGCCATATTTGAACCCCAGAGCACCATGGCATCAGTAGCTTCAATATCGTCATAACAACCCATTGGCTCATCAATACCAAAAGTACGCATAAAGCCACCAACAGCAGATGCCATACAGTGACGGGCATTTGGATCTATGTTGTTAGATCTAAAACCCGCTTTCATTAACTTTGATGCGGCATAACCTTCAAATACGGTCCATTGGCCAGAGCCGAACATACCAATGCCGGTAGGACCTTTTTCTTTTAGCGTTTGTTTGGTTTTTTCCGCCATAATATCGAAAGCGGCATCCCAAGTTATTGGCGTGAAATCTCCTTCTTTATCAAACTTCCCATTTTTCATTCTCAGTAACGGCGTGGTTAATCTGTCTTTACCATACATAATTTTTGATAAAAAATAGCCTTTAATACAGTTTAACCCTTTGTTAACCGGTGATTTAATATCTCCGTGGGTGGCAACAACTTTGCCATCCATCACTCCAACATTAACGCTACAACCTGTACCACAAAAACGACAGGGCGCTTTATCCCATTTTAATTTAGTGACATCACTGCTGGTAATAAGGTTAGAGGCTTTAGCTGGGATAGATACTCCGGCAACCGTAGCAGCTGCGGCAACAGCATTTGCTTTTATAAATTCTCGGCGATTAATAGTCATATAGGTACCTATTATTCTTCAGTTAGAAATTGATGATATATCGGGGATAGATTTAACAACCCGACATGATGTTTTAATTGGTCAATCAAGAAACCTATTTTCTTTTGGCTTGAGGCTTCTATGGTAAATACTATTTTTCCTTCTTCACTGACCGCATGTATTTCAGCACCTTCAGTGCCTGTTATTTCTTCTGTTACATCAGCGATATTTTTTTGCATCGCATGTGCAACAAAACTCGCAACATGGTATTCATTCTGTTGAACTTCATGTGATGAAGGATTTACAACTTGCACTATGTTCTCAGACATGAGCCACCTCAATGTTGTTTGCTAAATTTAATGTAATGGCTTGTTGAGGGCAGGTAGAAATACATGCGCCACATTGATTACAGTCGGTTAAATTAATGCTTGGTTCAGGAATACTTGATGATTTGTAACTAAATAAAATAGCGCGAGTATCACAAACATCTTGGCAGCTTTGGCACATAATATTGTTCTGCGCTAAGCACGTTTGATTAATGGTTATAGTGCCTGGCCAAGGTTGGACTTGGTTAGATTCGATGATGTTTTTATCAAGAAAAAGCGGCTGTTGACACACTTCTTGGCATTTGCCGCAAAAAGTACATTCATCGGTATTAAAATCGACGAATGGCAGGCCTAATTCATCTTTTTTGATAATGTTTGTTTCACAAACAGATATGCAGTCACCACATTGATTACATAGTTCTGTGAAAGAACTTTCACTTTTTACCCAAGGTAAGCGCGGTAATGAAGGTTGTTTTGCAATCTTCCCTTTGAATAATCTTCGTCTACTAGGGTTTTCTAATGGTTGAGTCATATATGAAGTCAATACTTTGCCAAGTTATTAAGAAGTTGGAGGGCCAAAAAGCATTTGGCTGATCCAAATCATGAAACCAAAGCCACCAACAATAATAATGGAAAGGATCGGGGCTAGAAAAACAGCAAGAAATACGAATGTGTTTTTTTCATATTTTTTTATTTGCTCAGGGGAGCTGTGTGCAGTCATAAATTAATCCTTACTTTATTAGAGGTTTTATTGTTACTTATTCTCTAATTTCTCAATATGATCTGGATCAATGTTCTTAACTTTTAGCCATTATTTATGGCTCAGCTAATTGATTGTTATTTGCTATAGTTCCGATTTTTTAAAATGCTTGTTAGAATCAAGCTATCTTTTTGAAAAATAAGCATCATAGTGAGTCAATCTGACATCTGTTTTTGGTTTAATACCTTAACTCAACAATTGCGCAAAAATAGCCAAAGAAGCTTAATCGTTTTACAAGGAGATAGTGCTTGGGCAAGCGAAGTTTCTGCTACTTTTATTCAGCAGTTATCACAAAATGCAACTTGCGATAATTCCATACGTGTAATCACTTATGGTGAAGCGTTCATTGATGTTAATAGTGACGTGATTGCTAACTTTAGGCAACAGTTAGGTCGTGAAAATGATGTTGTGCTTTTTAACGATCCTGATTTTCATCCGGATGCCTTTGCTGCGCTTTCTGGCACTATTGTCGCAGGCGGTGTCATGATTTGGCATTGCAGTAAAGCGCAAGCTCTCGACAGTGAAAATTTATTTTTGCAAAGGATATTAACTAAAGCAAAAAACGATAGGTTTAGTTTTGCTTTATCGCAAACGGATAATGATTTACCGGTCATAGTTGAACGACAAGAAATTAGTGAAATTCAGTATAAATCAGCACAAGAACTGAATTTTTCGCCAAGAGAAAATGGCTGTAAAACCTTTCAGCAACAATGCGCGGTAAATGCTATTGAAAAGGTGGCTTTAGGGCATCGCAAACGTCCTTTATTGTTAACAGCCGATCGCGGCAGAGGGAAATCTTCCGCGTTGGCAATTGCGGTTGCTAAGCTAATCGGGATTGAAAATGCTAGCAAAGCTTCGCAAAAAATTATTATTACCGCGCCTCATAGCAATGCATTAGCGATTTTTTTTCAACAATTACAACAATCTTGCCCTGAAGGTGAGCTTAGTCAAAACACTTTTGTTTTTAATCGTCATTGCATTGAATTTATTGCTGTTGATGTACTTATCAAAGAAAAGCCAAAAGCCGACTTATTATTAATAGATGAGGCTGCTGCAATTCCTGTTTATATCTTATCTCAACTCGTTGATAGTTATCATCGTGCTGTTTTTTCTTCAACGCAACACGGTTATGAAGGGGCAGGTCGTGGTTTTGCGGTGAAATTTACTCAACTATTAACGGAAAAAACGCCTCATTTTAATCAATATCATATTCATCAACCCATTCGTTGGGCGGAAAATGATCCTCTAGAATCTTTTGTTTTTGATGCCTTTTTATTAAAAAGTAATAACGTCGAAAGCTCGTTTACCGCAATATTGTCTACCGAAAACAAGTGCACCGAGAATAAGAACGTAAGAAGCGCTTCACTTGAAAATAAAAACATGGATAAAAAGTCACTGGAACAGTCGACTCAAGCACATAGTAAGAACGACCATGTAATGTTTAGGCGTATTGAGCAACAACAATTAATTGCCGATGAAGGTTTATTGCAGCAAATTTTTTCAGTATTAGTGACCGCTCATTATCAGACCTCGCCAAGTGACTTAAAGTTGCTGTTAAATAACAAAGCGCTGCGATTATTTGTTTTAACCATTAATCAGCAAATAGTTGCTGTTGCGTTGACTTTAAAAGAAGGGAATGCTGAAAAGCACGAAATAAATCAAGTAGCTAACGCAAAGCGTCGGTTAAAAAATCAGTTTTTACCACAGTCTTTATTTCTACATAATCATTGTACAGAAGCGTTCGATTATCATTATTTACGCGTGATGCGCATTGCTGTATTGCCGAGTATTCAACAACAAGGTTTGGGGATAAAGTTACTGAGTCATATTAAGCAATATGCTGAGCAAAACAGTATTGATTTGCTCGGAACAAGTTTCGGAGCTAATGAATCGTTATTAAGTTTTTGGCATAAAGCGCATTATTCATTGGTGCGGCTAGGTTTTTCTGTGGATAAAGCTAGTGGTGAGCATTCAAGCATGTATTTACAACCATTAAACGCTAAAGCTGTTTATTTAGTTACTGAATTACAAAAACAGTTTTACTGTAGTTTTACTTATCTACTTACCGAACAATATCAACCAATTCCCGCACAAGTTATTATTAGCATTATTAAGCAATGGCCAGCAGAAAGTTTGCCGGTATTAACAGATTTTGATCAACAAGTGATTGAAGATTTTATCGCTAGAAAAAGTTTATTTGATAACTGTAGCTATAGCTTACACCTACAATTAATTCATTTTCTTGCTACTTACTCAAACAATATTTCGCAAAAAAATACTGAGAATCACCGCTTGATTGAAGTGTTAGTAAAACGACTATTACAAAAACAATCAATTGAAAGCATTTGCCAAGAATTTGCTTTAACAGGGAAAAAACAATTAAATAATACTGTAATCGATGGTGTTAGTTACTTATTTCAAAAGGCTCACACGTAAACAAACCGGGTTATTCTTTATGTTTTCTTCACGGAATCATTAATAACGAGTGAGTGGGATTATGCACTGCGCCACAGCCAAAATTTTTTCATCGAACAATATTGCGCAAGTTTTCTATGATCAAACTTAGTATCTTCATGATTAATAATGCGTTCTAAGTAATAATTTATCACTTTGGCTAAACCATGACTTGGGTGGATTCGATAAGTATTGATTAAGATTTTTAGCCAATTTTCAAAAGGTTGCAACTCAGTTTTTGATTTTTCCATTTCATGTCCTTTAAAGTTAACTAGCAATATGGGCGCTATTATTTAATAAGGTTTGCCATATCACCTTTTTGGCGACTTTATTTAAACAGCGACATTCATTACCGTGAACAATCCCTAAAGAAATTAGTTTTTCTAGAACATTTGTCGGCAAAGCAACCTGTGCTAAATTTTGGTCAATATTGGTTTGGTTAATTAACATGTTCAACACTCCATTTATCTTCACTTTATTGATGATTGTCTGTTTAGATTAAGTGAAAAAAAACTTTAATGCAAATGATAATTATTATCAATAAGCAATCTAATGATTTAATAATATCTGACATAACAAGTAAACTAATTGAATAATGAAAGTCGAAAAGAATAACGGTTTTCTTAAATAAATAATTCATTGGCGATGTGAATTGAAATGAGTTTCACAGTTGTTTACAACGCTTTTTTAATTTTTCAATAAACAAGGTATTAATTTGTTAATTGGCGAGTTACCATTTCTAATAATTGTTAAGCGCAAAAAGGAGTTACCTTTGACGACATCGGTCATAGAAGTAAAAGAATTAACCAAAATTTACAATGATGTGAATGCGGTTGACGGTATCGATTTTTCGATAAAAAAAGGGCAATGCTTTGGCTTACTAGGGCCAAATGGCGCAGGTAAAACGACAACAATCGAAATAATGGAAGGTATTATTCAGCCTTCATCTGGCTCGGTTGAGTATTATGGCAAACCAATTCATGACGATATTTCGCAGCAAATAGGTATTCAATTTCAAAATACCGCATTACAAGATTTTTTAACGGTGAAAGAAACGCTAGATTTATTCACCGCTTTTTATCAACACACCTTGTCGCATGAGCAGTTAATTGAGTTGTGTGATCTAGGTGATTTTCTTGATCGAGATAACCGTTTGTTATCGGGGGGGCAGCGACAACGATTATTACTGGCACTCGCCCTAATAAACGATCCTGAAATTGTTTTTCTTGATGAGCCAACTACAGGTTTAGATCCACAAGCGCGTCGAAATTTTTGGAAGTTGATTAAAAATATTAAGGCCCGAAATAAAACGGTTATTCTTACCACACATTATATGGATGAAGCGGAACAATTATGCGATGAAGTGGTGATTATGGATAAAGGAAAAATCATTGAAAGTGGTACACCACATCACTTATTAGATAAGCATTTTTCAGATGTTTTTATATATTTACCTACCGAGCAAGTCAATGCAGATTTAATACAAAGGTATCAATGGCAAGTGGTTGGCGAACGGGTCGAAATCACCACAACTCAAGTGGAATCGACTTTAGCTTTGTTAATGCAAGAGCAAGTTTCACTGGAAGGCCTACACGTAAAATCTGCCAATTTAGATGATTTATTTTTAAAATTAACCGGCCATTCTTTGAGGGAATAATATGAATTTCAAACGTTTTTTAGCCGTGGTGAAAGCGAGAAATATTGAATTTTTTCGTGATAAATCTTCATTAGGCTGGAGTTTAGCATTTCCTATTTTATTGTTAGTCGGTATGTCATTTGTTTTTTCTGGTGACGGCAAAGCGGCCTATAAAGTAGGAGTGATGAATTTATCGACGGCACAATCGACTTTTTTAGACACTAAGTTTATTAGCTTTGTTGATTATCAAGATAAAGCCTTAGCTAAAACAAAGTTATCGCAGCATAGTTTAGATATGTTGATTGATTTTCCAGCAAAGCAATATTGGGTGAATCAGCAATCACCCAATGGTTATTTAGTTGAGAAAATATTTTTAGCTTCTCATCAAGATTTTCAACAATTAACCACCGAGGGCAAAAAAATACGTTATGTAGATTGGGTATTGCCTGGCGTGTTAGGGATGAACATGATGTTTGGTTGCTTGTTTGGTGTCGGTTATGTCATTGTTCGTTATCGTAAAAATTCAGTATTAAAGCGCTTAAAAGCTACACCACTTTCTGCTTTTGAATTTGTTAGCGCACAATTGTTTTCTCGTGCTTTTATCGTGATGTTCACGTCATCTGTGGTCTATATCGGCTGTAATTTTTTCTTTGATTTTTACATGCTTGGCAGCTATTTAGATTTATTTATTGTTGGGCTTTTAGGTGCGTTTAGTTTGATCACCTTAGGACTATTAGTGGCTTGTCGTAGTAAAAGTGAAGAGTTAATCGGAGGGTTACTCAATTTAGCTTCTTGGCCAATGATGATACTTTCTGGTGTGTGGTTTAGTTTAGAAGGTGCCCCTGATGCGCTTAAAACGGTCGCTGACTTTTTACCGCTCACGCATTTAGTTGCTGGTGCGCGTAAGATCATTACTGAGGGGGCTACACTAGCCGATATTAGCTACCACTTAGGTGTGTTGGCGATTATGTCAGCAATATTTTTAGTTTTAGGCGCGTACTTATTTAATTGGAATACTGAAAGGTAACTTACTTTATTATTTAAATAGAGGCTAAAGTTGGCAGGTAAAAACAGTTAAAAGCAGCGTGTATGATCGCCTTTTAAACACGAAAATAAAGGAGTGTTAACATTAATACTCCTCATGTTAATTCTTGTTAATCTGCAATTTAGCCCATCCCAGCCCTTCTCAGGTTTGTTCAGCTCAGTTCAGTTAAAGTAACGGGTGACTCAACGATTTAATATCTGCTTGTGGAGAATAGGCTCGAGAGAATAGCAGTTCATTACTTGTAGTTATTTTACTTAATGTCGTACTTGTTCTAAGCGTACTTCTTGGTAACCTTAATATTGGCGTGCTTTGTTGCTCTGCATAGTTATAAAACGATATTTGATGGTGTTTGTCATATTTTTGATGAAAGTAAACCCCTTGCTCTGTGTGATCCCAGGTATAAGTCGTTTTAAATACTTTTCCGCTGACTTTATTTAATGGTTGATTATTCTCATGAGTATTTAATAATTGTTGGTTATCAAACGTTAACTCTAATTGCCATAAACCTTTGCGCTCACCAGTGTAAAGAACAGTCGTTGGAGAAGTCATGATACCAAATCGACTACCATCATTTGAAATTCTAGTGCTTTCACCCGTCTCTATATTGATGTAATGTAAATCTACATATTCTTTCTCATAAACAGCTGAAATTATGGCTTTATCATTCCATGACCAAGTCGGACGATTATGAATTTGATGTGAACTTGGCACAATTGATAATTTGTTACTGGTTAAATCATAAATATATATTTTATCAGCTTTGTCTGATTCAACAGGCCCAAGAAAAGCGATCTTGTCGCCAGAGTGCGACCATCTAGGATAACGAATGGTTTGCTTTAAAAAAGTCAATTGTTGTCTATTTAATCCTTGAGTATCTGAAATCCACAATTCGTAAAAGCCAGACTCATTGGAAGCATAAGCAATACGATCTCGGTTGCTAGAGTAATGGGGATCAAGGTGGCTAAATTCAGACTCTATGATAGGAAAAGGGCTAGAAGCAACATTGTTATCTAATGACAAACTGGCTAAATAATACTTTTCATAACGTTGTTGATAGAACAATTCTTTACTTTTTTTGGCAAAAGCAGGGTAACTAAATCCTTCAAATTGAAAATTAGTGATCGCCTTCGAATGGACATCTAGGATATAACCTCGTCGAATATCGGCACGTTGTGCGCCATAAACCAATTTATCACCGTCTGGATGCCAAGTTAAGCCGACAATATCTTCTTCGCCTTTTGTTAATTGCTCTGCTTTTTTTGTGGTTAAGTTAACTAAGTAAATATTTTCATTAAACCTATTTACACGGCGGGTAACGGCAATACTTTTGCCGTCTGGCGAAAACGCAAAATCACGCTCTCTATAATCACAATGATTACGACATGAAAAACGTACTGGTTGACTCGTACTATTGGTTAAATCTATGAAATATATGCCACTGTCATCTGCTGGCTCACTATAACCATGAAAAGCTAGAGTTTTATCATCGGGGGAAATATCTAAATAATAATAACCGCCATTAGTGGGGCAATCGACAATCGGCTTTTCTTGTTGAGTTAAAACTTTTAATTGGATCACCTGACAAACATCATTGCTTTTGTCTTTGCGAGAAAAATATAAATATTGCCCATCATTACTCCAAACCGAGTGTCCTACATAGGCGCTACCAAAGGTTAATTGTTTCGGTAATAACTGCGGGTTATTGCGATCTTTGATGTATAAGTTACTGCTGTGCTTATCATTTAACCATTTGAACACAACTTGTCTGCCGTCAGGTGATGGGGCAGGAAAAAGCTCACTGCCGGGACTTTTAGTTATTTGGGTGATCACTGCTTGATCAAAGTTTTGGGAAGTATTGATAAAGCTAAAAATCAAACCGACTGTTAGCGCGGCTATTAATGCATATACCGCTATTTTTTGCCGATTAATTTTACTGTGAGGTACTTGCTGAGCACTTACTGCCACAGTTTCATCACGAGAATCAGTAATGTATTGAGGCTCAACTAATAATCGATAACCAACTTTTCTAATAGTTTCAATGGTTTCATCTTCGTCGTTAATGCCTTTTAAACTTTGTCTTAAATGCCAAATAGCATTGGTTAATGCTTTTTCGCCGACATAATTATTACCAGCCCAAACATTTTCTATCAGTTCTTCTCGGGGGATCACACGAGGAAAATGCTTGGCAAGATAGCAAAGTACTTCAATAAATTTGGGTTGGATAGATTGCTTTGCATGACCATCAAATTTTATTGCGTATTCAATTGGAATTACTTCGCATGTACCAATCATGAATGCTTGGTCAAATTTCATAAGATTTAAAAAAGCGCCTTAGCATTATTATTTTAGGAATATTTATTAATGTTAAATCATAGCGATTTCGGCCTATAGACACAATGAAATATAGCAAGTAATTGAGGAAAAAAGTGTAAAAATTTTTATTTTGACAAAAAATTATTAGCGAAAAGTTTTGTTGTTACTTGTTGATTTTTTTAACAAATATGCAAATAGATGTTGAATAGATATATAAACGAGTTACTACCGATTGTACTTTATAACGATTTTACTTAGAAAAGTCATGGTCAATAATTTATTTATTGCTAACTACTGATTCGAAAGTGTCATTGATCTGTCTGTGAATTGATATTTCTCGAAAAAGTCGTTGATAAAAACATTATAAGAAAATGCCAAAGTGCAAAACATGAATGGGAAAACATAATGAATAAATCACTTATCTCGGTTGCCGTACAAACTGCAATCTTTAGTTCTGCGGTGACATTGTCAGCATCGACCTTTGCTAATAATGCGCAGGCCGTTAATGAAGTATCACGTCAAGCGCAAACCTCGACAACAATCAATGAAAATGCTCAAAAAACTGAGCCGACTGAAAAAATTACCGTAACAGGTTCACGCTTAAGACGTGACAGTTTTAGCGTAGCAACACCATTAGCTATTATGAGCAAAGATGGTATTGAAGATACTGGTTTAGGGTCATTATCTGAAATTTTAGTTGACGAATTACCGCAAATTTCAGAAAGCAGCAGCAACACGAATACTCAATCAAATATAACGGCTACAGGTCTTTCAACCATTAATTTACGTAATTTAGGTTCAAGTAGAACGTTAACGTTAATTGATGGCAGACGCGTTGTTTCAAATAGTCATGGTAGTAATTCTGTCAGTTTATCAACTATTCCAACTGGTATGGTAAATCGAGTCGAAGTGATCACTGGTGGCGCGTCTGCCGCTTATGGCTCAGATGCTATTGCCGGTGTTGTTAATATTATCACTCAGCAAGATAAAGAAGGTTTTGAATTTAAAGCCCGTGGTGGCGAAAGTCTTGAAGGGGGCGCAAAAGAGTTCACTCTCGATTTAAATTACGGTAGCGAATTTGCTAATGGCCGTGGTTATGTTTATGTCAGTTCAACCTTTGATAAGCAATTTGGTTTAACTTATGGCGATCGTAAAAGAGCGCAGCAGCAAGAGTCACATTTTTATGATGATAAAAGAATGTGTAATGCCATGCTCACAGAAGCGGAGCCAAAAGATGGGCAATGTATGCGCGATATTAGTCAGTCAGATTGGCGTAGCTTAAGCGATTCAATCCCAGGAGGGGTTTTTCATGAAGGCAGTAGTGGTATTGGCGGCTTTTGGTATGACGGACAAACATTGCGCGATGATTGGGTAGAAGAACAATATGGTATTGATACGGATCAATACGTACAGCTTAAGGTACCTGACGAAGGATTAAATACCGCGATTAAAGTTGATTTTGAATTAACCGACGACGTTTCGTTTTATGCGCAAATTCAACACAGTTTAAATAAATCGTTTAATAATAAAGCACCAGAAAGTGAAGATGAAAGCGATTTAGTGATCACCTTTGATCCAGCAACAGGTGAGTTTGGTGAAGTGGATATGGGTCGGATTTCTCGTGACAACCCATATGTACCGGCAGAAATTGCTGCTGGTGGTGGAAGTACAATTAAATGGGATCGTGAATTTACTGAGGTTGGTCAAATTTATACTGACAATGAACGAAACACTATTCGTTCGTGGGCAGGTTTGCAAGGCACTGTATTTGACGGTGATTGGGATTGGGATTTGTCGGTAGGTTACGGACGATTTACCCAAGCGCAATTACGTGGCAATGAAATTAATACGATTAAAGCGGCGTATGCCTTAGATGCTGAGTATGCAGAAGATGGTGTAACCATTCAATGTGCTGATGAACAAGCAAGGGCAGATGGTTGTTTACCGATGAATTTATTCGGCGAAGGTTCTATTACACCTGAGGTTGCTGATTATATTCGAGCAAATCCTACGATCGATACCAAAGTAGAGCAATTAACGATTACCGGTTATATGGCGGGAGATTTATTTGAAATGCCTGCTGGTCCTGTGGCAACTGCGTTTGGTTTTGAATGGCGTGAAGATTCACAAGAAGTGAAAACCGGTGGTGGCGCAACAGAAGGGGGTATTACTTTTAACTATGTACCGCAATACTCTGGTGAAGTGACAGTTAAAGAAGTGTTTGCTGAAGCTGCGTTTCCTTTATTAAAAAATGTTGCAGGCGCGAAGAGCTTAACGGCAGAAGTGTCGGCACGTTTTGCTGATTATAGTTGGTCAGGCACAGACTTAGTAAAAAGTTATAAAACAGGTTTAGTGTGGGAAATTGTTGATGGTTATGCGGTTCGAGCAAATTGGGCAAGAGCACAACGCGCACCATCTATCGATGACTTGTTATCTCCTCCTGCTGGCGATTATGACTCGTTCACGGATATTTGTTATGGCACTACCGCAACCTCAACTGATGAAGGACATGACAATTGCCGTAAAGAGCCAGCCATAGCTGCGGCGATATTAGTTGATGGCGAATTTGATGAAAGTGATAACAACTATTCTCCAAGTGTGGGTAATGAAAACCTTATTGAGGAAACCGCTGATACCTTTACTGTTGGGGTTACTTTAGCACCTGGTTTCGCAGAAGGTTTACGTATTGCTGTTGATTATTACGATATTGCAATTGAAGATGCTTTATCGAGTTACTCAAATGAAGACATCATGAGATATTGTTATGACTCTTCACTTTCATGGGATGAAAAAGGTGGTAGCAACTCATTTTGTAATGATTTAAAACGTGATGAAGACGGTGCTTTAATTGAAATTATGCAACGTAACTATAACGTTGATGAGATAAGTACAAGCGGTGTTGATTTCGCTCTTGAATATGCTTATGACTTAAATGAAAATGGTCGTCTTAAGTTAAAAACTGATTGGACGCATGTTATTGACTGGGAAAAAACCGTGCAATCACCCGATGGTTTAGAAACTACTGACTATGTGGGCTATTTCAACGAAGATATTTTTGATACGCAAGGCTCTGCCTCATTAACTTGGTATAAAGATGCATGGCGAGTACGTTGGAGTACAAAATATAAAGCAGCTATTACTGTCGATAAAGATGATAAAGAAAGCTGGCTTGATGATATGGCTACTAATGATGAAAACTGTGCGGCAGGAAACGCAGATTGTATCGAGAATCCAGAAACGTTAGCGTTTAACGAAATTGGCTCTTATATAAAACATAGCATTTCAGTGTCTTATACCATGGATACTGAAAGCGGAGCTGAAGTACGTTTGTCAGGTGGCATAAACAATATCTTTGATAACCAAGGTTCATTTAGTTTAAGTGGGCGTGGTCACTTCTACAGTGGCTATGGTAGTAGTGTTGGTCGCTTTGCTTATTTTGGCGCCGAAGTTAAGTTTTAACCTTTTCTCTGGTTAAAAGACACAAGGACGTGTCACAAATTCCAATGGATTTTATGATCTTTAAATTCATATGGATGTGAAATGTTTTGACAGTGAATTAGGTAGTTTTATGTTATTTAAAAAATATTTTTTAACGCTGCTTCAAACGGCGTTATCGGTGAGTTTACTGATTAGTTGTAGTGCGGATAACCCCGTCGCCACACCAAAAAAAGTAGAAGCAAATACTGATAAAGTATCTTCAGCAAACGTTACGTCGCCTAAAATAGTGGATGTTCAGCCGAAAGTTGAAAAGCAATTTAATGATGGACCTTATATTTTTAATACTCCAGATAATCTTCAAGCATTTTGGTTATGTAATGGTAACGTTGAAAAACTAACGGTAAACAATGAGTTTGTCGAAAATGACAACCATAAGCAATCGTTTAACCGTTGTACTACTGATGTGGTTGTTGACAGAATTAACTTTACTGAGCAGTCAGTATTAACTTTTCAGGGTGACTTCAACGTGGTGGCTACTAGTGACTTTCATGGTCAGTATGGCGTCATGAATACCTTATTAAAAAACAATCGAGTGATTGATGAAAATAATCATTGGGCGTTTGGCAAAGGTCACTTTGTTATTACCGGCGATGTTTTTGACCGTGGTGATAAAGTAACGGAAATATTATGGTTTTTATATCGCTTAGAAAAAGAAGCAGAGCTTGCCGGTGGTAAATTGCATTTGTTATTAGGTAACCATGAGGTCATGGTGCTTAATGGTGATTTGCGTTATTTACACCCAAAATATGTTGAAGTTGCTAAAAAACTTAACCAGCCATTTGAAAAACTCTATGGCAAAGGTACTGTGCTAGGGGATTGGTTACGAACGAAACCTGTTTTAGTAAAAATTAATAATATGCTCTTTGCTCATGGCGGTTTTCATCCATCACTTGCTAAAGAAAAACGTTCGCTATCAGCAATTAACCAAGTTTTTAAGGCTAACCTTGTTATGGACGAATTAGCGAGTCCACGTGAAGGTTGGGGAGAGTATTTACATAAATCAAATGGACCAATTTGGTACCGCGGCTACTTTAAAGATAATGGCGCTAGTGCACAAGAAATTGATTTGTTACTTGCACATTTTGATATTGATTATTTAGTGGTGGGGCATACTTCGCAAAAACAAGTAGAAACGAGACATCAAGGAAAAGTTATCGCAATTGATTCCAGTATTAAAAAAGGAAGATACGGTGAATTACTGTTTGTGGAGGGCGATAAAAAATGGCGCGGCTCGTTAACCGGTGAGAAGCTGCCTTTGCATTAGGCGGGGATCTTTCACGATAATTTTTGCAACCGTTTGTTTGGTATTTATACAAAGCATTGCCAAGGATATGTGGTTATGCCACCTCAATGAGCAATAATGCAGTAGAAATGACAAACAAACCTTGCCCGAAGGGTTCAATTAAAAGCCATTTTTTATTCGTTGTTCGCTATTTGCCAGGAACAACCATGCTATTTAACTCACGCCTGGAATAAATGACTTTTATTTTGAACAAAATTTAACCTCGAAAATTCAACACATCCTAACGTACATAACAATTATTCGGCAAATTAGTTAACCGATTAATATAACGATGTAATGAGTGTAGCTTTATCTAGTTTGTACTCAAGACTGTCAAAAGATATGATACCAAGGGTGTTTGATTGATTTAGTTAGGTTGATATGTTTTTAAAAGTTGTCGGCATATTTTTTGTTGGCTTAGCTGGGTTAGGCGTTTTTTTACCTATTTTACCTACAACACCATTTTTATTAGTCGCGGCAGGATGTTTTGCTAAATCATCCCCGCGCTTGCATCAAAAATTACTCGACAATAAAACTTTTGGGCCGATGATTTATCATTGGCAAACGTCTCGCTCGATTCCCAAACGGGCAAAAATTATTTCGTTGATAACTATGGTTTTAGGTGTGAGTTATTCTTGTTGGTTGTTAGACAATAATTACCTGAGAATCCTTGTGATTTTACTCGTGGCTTGTCCTTTTGTTTTTGTTGCTCGTTTGCCTCTTTCAAAAGAGGATACTTAAAAGAGCCAAACGAACGTGTTGTTTTATTCGATATGATTTATGTTAATGTCATGGTTAACTTAAGGCTTTACTCACTAAAGCGGCTAAATGGTCAGGCAAGGTTAATGATAATGCGATTTCATGACCTCTTTCTGACATTTTTTTCCAAGTTAATTGCACAATGCGAATAATTTTTTCTTCATTATCCTCTTCAATATATTTGGCTGCAAATTCATCAAAGTAGTACTGTAAAAAAACCAAACAAGCAACATCTTCTAATGTTTGGCTGTCGGTGTTTGATTTTAATTTTTCTTTACGGATAATGCTTGCTGTTTTTTCTGCCGAATTTTCATCATAACCATTTTCTAGCATTAATTGTTTGGTTGTTTCTGCATGAAACTTACCTAATTCTTTTCGCCAGGTTAAATAACCTTGTTTTCCCATTGGAAACTCAGCACGTTGCAGGTGCCAACGTTTAATGTGTTGCGCTCGCACCGCTATTTGCAGATGTTCATTTGAATCTGGCCAATATTGATTTAAACAGCCCGTCATATAATGTCCATACACTAATTCTTTTGGCTGTGGTTGATTATTAACTACTGTAACATTGGGGTCTTCTTGGTTAATTGCGTCAATGGCGGCAATAACTTTTTGCAATGGCGTTGTCATAAAATGCGTTTTGATAGGAGGTGATAAATATATAGTAATGACTTTAATGGCTTTTTCAATGATCTCGCCTAATTAATATCATGTGCGCTATCTGTAAAATAATTGTGCAGATTGATCGTCAGATCATATTGTCGTTTTGCCCTATATTAAGTATAATGCTTTCCCGTCCTGTTAGGGTGGTGTGTTTATCTAAAACGACGCTAAACTAACATAACAAGTTTATATAAAAATTCTGTTTCCCCTGACATTTGGTATCACATGACAACTAGATATATTTTTGTAACCGGTGGCGTTGTATCGTCTCTTGGTAAAGGTATTGCTGCTGCATCGCTTGCGGCAATTCTCGAAGCTCGTGGCCTTAAGGTTACTATGCTTAAACTTGACCCATATATAAATGTTGATCCAGGCACTATGAGTCCTATTCAACATGGTGAAGTATTTGTTACAGAAGATGGTGCTGAAACCGATCTAGATTTAGGTCATTACGAACGTTTTATTCGTACCAAAATGACAAAACTCAATAATTTTACTTCTGGTCGAATTTATCAAGATATCTTAGCGCGCGAGCGTAAAGGTGAGTTTTTAGGGGCAACCATCCAAGTTATTCCTCATATTACTAATGATATTAAACGTCGAGTTGTTGAAGGTGCCGAAGGCTACGATATCGCTATGGTTGAAATAGGCGGTACTGTTGGTGATATGGAATCACAACCATTTATGGAGGCGATTCGTCAGTTAGCGCTTGAAGTCGGTCGTGATCGTGCAATGTTTATGCACTTAACCTTAGTTCCTTATTTAGCAGCTTCGGGTGAAATCAAAACAAAACCAACCCAGCACTCAGTAAAAGATTTACGCTCGATTGGTATTTTGCCTGACATTTTAGTGTGCCGTTCAGACCGAGTTATTCCAAATGCAGAGCGTGGAAAAATTGCTTTATTCACTAACGTTGAAGAAAAAGCAGTAGTGTCGATGCGTGATGTTGACAGCATTTATAAGATCCCTGCGATGTTAAAAGCGCAAGGTACGGATGAAATTGTTGTTAAACGTTTTGGCTTAGATGTACCTGAAGCTGATTTATCTGAATGGGAAAAAGTACTTTACCAAGAAGCTAACCCTAAGGGTGAAATTACGATTGGTATGGTAGGTAAATATATTGAATTACCTGATGCTTATAAGTCAGTAAATGAAGCATTAAAACATGCCGGTTTAAAAAATCAAGTTGCGGTAAATATTAAATATGTTGATTCTCAAGACCTCGAAGTTAAAGGGGTTGGATTATTAGAAGAATTAGACGCGATACTTGTTCCGGGTGGTTTTGGTGAACGTGGTGTTGAAGGTAAAATATTAGCTGCTCAATATGCCCGAGAGAATAAAGTGCCTTATTTAGGGATTTGTTTAGGTATGCAAGTGGCATTAATTGAATATGCACGAAATGTTGCAGGTTTAACTGATGCGCATAGTACTGAATTTAATACGGAAACTCCTCATCCCGTTGTTGGCTTAATTAACGAGTGGTTAGATGAAGAAGGCCAAATTGAATACCGCTGTGAAAATTCAGATTTAGGCGGAACCATGCGTTTAGGCTCTCAATTGTGCCACATAGTGAAAGGTACCCATGCGTATAACGTTTATGGTAGTGAAACAATTTATGAGAGACACCGTCATCGTTTTGAGGTAAATAATAACTACCGTGAGAAATTAAGTAACGCTGGCTTAGTTTTCTCAGGTTTATCTACGGATAAAACCTTAGTAGAGGTGATTGAGATACCAGATCATCCTTGGTTTATTGCTGGGCAATTTCATCCTGAGTTTAATTCAACACCTCGCGATGGACACCCATTATTTGAAAGTTTTATTGCTGCCTCATTTGATCATCAAAAGCAGCAATCAAACTAAAATAAAAAATAACTAAAACCGTAGCCAAGTGCTACGGTTTTCATTTTTAGCCTTAATTTAGAAGTTTACGTAAACGTAAGATTTAAAGGAAATACAATGTCAAATATTAGTAAAATTATTGCACGTGAAATTATGGATTCTCGTGGTAACCCAACAATTGAAGCCGATGTGTACTTAGAGTCTGGTGCATGGGGCCGCGCTGCTGCTCCTTCAGGTGCATCAACGGGTTCTCGTGAAGCGTTAGAATTACGTGACGGCGATAAATCTCGCTATTTAGGAAAAGGTGTTTTAAAAGCAGTTGCCGCAGTTAATGATAGCATTGCCCCTGCGTTAATCGGCCAAAACGCTTTAGAACAAGCTAAAGTAGATCAAATTATGATTGACTTAGATGGCACAGAAAACAAAGAGAACTTTGGTGCTAACGCTATTTTAGCGGTTTCTTTAGCGGTAGCCAAAGCTGCTGCAAATGCTAAGAACGTACAATTATTTGAGCATATTGCTGACTTAAACGGTACTCCGGGTGTTTACTCTTTACCTTTACCTATGATGAACATCATCAATGGCGGAGAACACGCTGATAACAACGTTGATATTCAAGAATTCATGGTTCAACCTGTTGGTGCTGATAGCTTTAAAGAAGCATTACGTATGGGGGCTGAAATTTTCCATGCTCTTAAGAAAGTATTATCTGCAAAAGGCATGAACACAGCTGTAGGTGATGAAGGTGGTTTTGCACCAAATCTAGAATCTAATGCTGACGCTTTAGCGGTAATCAAAGAAGCCGTTGAAGCAGCAGGTTACGTATTAGGTAAAGACGTTACGTTAGCGATGGACTGTGCAGCTTCTGAATTCTACGATGCTGACAAAGGTATTTATGACTTAACGGGTGAAGGCAAGCAATTTACCGCGAACGAATTCTCTGATTTCTTAGCAACGCTTTGTGAAGAATACCCAATTGTTTCAATTGAAGATGGCTTAGATGAGTCAGATTGGGACGGTTTTGCTTATCAAACTAAATTAATTGGTGACAAAGTTCAAATCGTTGGTGATGACTTATTCGTGACAAATACGAAAATTTTAGCGCGTGGTATTGAGCAAGGTATTGGTAACTCTATCTTGATTAAATTTAACCAAATCGGTTCATTAACTGAAACCTTAGCGGCGATTAAAATGGCGAAAGATGCAGGTTTTACTGCTGTTATTTCTCATCGTTCAGGTGAAACTGAAGACGCAACGATTGCTGATTTAGCCGTTGGTACTGCTGCAGGACAAATTAAAACAGGTTCTTTATGTCGTTCTGATCGTGTTTCTAAGTACAATCAATTATTACGTATTGAAGAGTTCTTAGGTGATAAAGCAATCTTCAATGGCTTATCTGAAGTTAAAGGTCAGTAACGGATAAATTATTGCTAATTCATCTTATAGTTGCATTGCTCATACTCACTGACTATCGTCAGCTCCGTGTGAGCGCTTTGCGCTAAAATGAATTATCTTCAATGTATCTCGTTACATATGATGCAGTAAAATTAAAAAAACCACTCTTTTGAGTGGTTTTTTGTTTTTAAATCAATTAAATAAAAGGATTGAGAATAATCCGCTCATTATTGATTCATTAAATGCTTTTTTATGTTTCATTCGCAATTAAATGCACATCTCGTTGTGGGAATGGAATTTCAATATTCGCGGCTTGTAAAGCTGAATAAATGGCTTTATTTGCGCTGTATTTCGAGGCGTAAAGGTTTTCAGTGGGTGTCCAAATACGTAAATCTATATTGATTGAACTATCAGCAAATTCGCCAATACCAATTTGTGGCTCTCTTGAGCTACTGGCAATATTGAGATCTTTAATAACACCTTCTAGTAAGGCAATGGTTTTAATAGGATCTTCTTTATAAGCAATTCCAATCGTTAATTCTAATAATGAGTCGCCATTCGAGTTAGACAGTATTTCACCTACAATATGTTTGTTTGGAATGGTGATTTTTACATTATCTTCATCATATAAAATAGTGTACGCCAATAACACTTCTGTCACGATCCCTGTTCTACCTTGCACAGTAATGGTATCGCCCACTACAAATGGTCGAATTAATATAATGTTAAAGCCGGCGGCATAGTTCGCTAATAACCCTTGTAACGCTAAACCAGCGCCTAAAGAAACAGCACCAATTGCCGCAATAAATGGTGTAACACTTATGCCTAATTTATTTAACGACATTATGCTGATCATAATCACGATAAGCATTTTGGTGGTGTTTGATAAAAACTGGCTTAATGTCGTATCAAGCTTGTGACGTTGACACAAACTCAATACAAAATTAGCTATTTTCCCCGCGACTATGTAACCCAAAATAAAGATGATAAGGGCGCCAATTAATTGAAAACTATAATTGGAAAAAAAGTCGATTATTAGGTTATAAAAACGGCTGACTTGGTCTATTTCATCTTTTAATAAGCTGGCGGGATCTAAAGATTGAGCGTTTAAGGTGTTGTTCTTGTTTTCACTCTCTGTTTCACTAAACATTGTCAATTTTGCTCTGTTTATTGGGAAGTTACGATATAGTGTATTGTTTTTTTTAGGCAATGCTAAGTAGAATTTTCTTTTCAGTAATCTTTTTGATGAAAAATTGATTTGAGCGCCGCTTTGTTAAACTTCTTTGGTGAATTTTAACCTGCAATGCATTATGCTTAAGGCTTAGGCAATTAGTTATTAAAATTTAATCAAGTACTTTATGACAGAGCAAGCTTCACTTTGGCAAGATGATACAAAAACAGCAGACTTTGCTGAGCTTTGTAATGCCTTATATGAACGTGAAATTATGCTGTTGGCAAAAAGTGATATTCAATCGCCACAAGTATTTCAAGGCCGTTTAAAAAGTTTACCTTATTATATCAAGCGCACCGCTCATTTAATGTTTCAAGCAAAAACCCCGCTTACTATTGATGTGCAAAATGCGAGTTGGTCGGCAAAACAGACCGGACACATGCCATTAAAAGATCAAGATATTGAATCGGTGAATCAATGGTATTTATCGACAGAGTTAACCCATGGTTTAGTGATCCCAATAGTTCATGAATCCTTTATCGTTTTAGACTCCATTGATCGCATCGATAAAGACAACAATCGAATTAGAACCAATGTTCACGGATGGTTTTATTTAGATAAAGAGCAAGATCAACATAACCAATCGCATCGAACGAATCGGTTATTAAAGCCGAATAAACGGGTAATGACAGCTGCTTGTACAGGCCATAGCTGGCTTAACGATCAAAAAGTTAACCCACATATTCCAACCTTGAGAGAGTTGCTACTTTCATGTGCTATTAATTGGCGAAACTTTAAACAACCCGCCCTTGTTTAATACTTTGCAGCATAATAAAGCGTTATTTGTATTTACACTTGTGAGTAGCCTTTTATAATAGCCTATTCATCTATCGCTTTTTAAAGATCTATTTTTTATTAATATGCGCGTTATTACCATTGTATTGCTGATATTTTTAGTGTTATTACAATACCGGCTGTGGTTCGGAAAAAATAGTGTGCCTGATTACTTATCGCTTGAAGATGAAGTTGCTCGACAAAAAATAGATAACGATAAATTACGCCAACGTAATAAATTACTATATGCCGATACTGATGATTTAAAATCTGGTAGCGACGCGATTGAAGAACGTGCTCGAAATGAATTAGGCATGATTAAAAGCGGAGAAACTTTTTTTCGCATTATCCCCAATAAAAAAAAGCAAAAAAAGGGTTAACACGACAGTATGCCTTATCAGAAAATACCTTTGGTTGTTGTCGTTCCCGCGGCAGGTGTTGGCAAGCGCATGAAAGCCAATTGTCCTAAGCAATATTTAAAAATAAATCAAAAAAGCATTTTAGAACATACGGTCACGCGTTTATCTTCACATCCGATGATTAAAAAAATTATCATCGCTTTAGGAACTGAGGATGAATATTTTTCAGAGACTGATCTGTCATCAAATAGCAAAGTCATGGTTGTTGATGGCGGGAAAGAACGAGTAGATTCTGTATTAGCCGGTTTAGCGGTTATTGACCCGAAAGAATTTCCTTGGGTATTAGTGCATGATGCGGCTCGTCCTTGTTTAACCTTAGATGATTTAAATCAGTTAATTGATGCATGTTTAACAAATGATATTGGCGGTATTTTAGCAAGCCCTGTGCGAGATACTATGAAGCGAGGCAGTAATGGTTTAATCCAACAAACCATTGAACGAGACAATCTCTGGCATGCATTAACACCGCAAATGTACCCAACCCTGCAATTAACAACATCGATTGAACAAGCACTTTTTGCTCAAGCAATCATTACCGATGAAGCCTCTGCGATAGAGTTTTCCGGTGAAAAAAGTCAGTTGATCTCGAGCAGCAGTGAAAACATAAAAATTACCCATCCCGACGATTTAGCATTAGCGGAATTTATTCTGAATAAGCAATCGATTAACGACAAAAATATACAGGTAACACAATGAGAATAGGTCATGGCTTTGATGTCCATAAATTTGGTGGGCAAGGTCCTATTGTTTTAGCTGGGGTAGAAATTCCTTTCGAATTTGGCTTTGTTGCTCATTCAGATGGCGATGTTGCTATTCATGCTTTATGCGATGCTATTTTAGGCGCGTTATGTTTAGCGGATATCGGCAATCATTTTCCTGATACTGATGGCCAGTATGAAAATATTTCTAGTAGAATATTACTGCGTCATGTGGTGGGGTTAATGCGAGAAAAAGGCTATGAGCTTAGCAACGCTGATATTACGATAGTGGCACAAGCACCTAAAATAGCACCGCACCTTCTCGCGATGAGAACCTGTTTAGCACAAGATTTACATTGCAATTTAGATCAAATAAACGTGAAAGCGACCACCACTGAAAAATTAGGTTATGTTGGCAAAAAGCAAGGTATCTCTGTTCATGCTGTCGTGTTACTGACAGAAAATAAATCAGCAAAAGTGATAACAGAACAAGACAGTGCAGAGGTTAAAAAATAAATGTTACCGGTATTTACTTATCTGTATGACAAGCCAACTGTTACCGGTGATTTACGCAGCAGTGAAAGCGACTTTAAGGTATTTGAACAATTACCTTTTTCACCCTGTGGTGAAGGGGAACACTTGTTAATCCATGTGAGAAAAACAGGGTTAAATACCGGGTTTGTCGCCAAACAGCTCGCGAAATATTTTGCTGTCAAAGAAAACTTGGTCACTTATGCGGGGCTTAAAGATCGCTTTGCGGTAACCGAACAATGGTTTGGTGTTCACTTACCTGGTAAACAAGTATATGACTTATCTGACTTAGCTATTGATGGTATAGAAGTTATTGATTATGCCCGTCATAATAAAAAATTACGGATAGGATCGTTAAGCGGTAATCGCTTCGAAATCACGTTAAGAAATGTATCTGATATCAATGAAATGGTTCGTCGTTGGCATGCTGTTTCTGCGTTTGGTGTCCCCAATTATTTTGGTGAGCAACGTTTTGGTATTGATGGCGGAAATATTGACAGGGCAACGGCTTTGTTTGCCGGGCAAAAAGTTAAAGATAAGAAAAAGCGTGGCATGTACCTTTCAGCCGCTCGTTCTCTACTGTTTAATCATATTATCTCAAAGCGCCTTGAAAACAATGTTTTTGATAAATTACAAATTGGTGATGTATTAATGCTTGCTGGTACTCAATCGGTTTTTCCTCTTGAGGCCATTGATCAAGTAATTGAACAGCGTTTTAGTGAAAAAGATGTCGATATTACCGCACCATTGTGGGGAGCAGGACAGTTAATGACATCGGCTGAACCTTTGACATTGGAAGAGTCTTTGCTTGAAAGTTATGCTGATTTTTGTCACGGACTCGCTAAATTTGGTTTAAAACAAGAAAGACGTCGTATTCGTTTATGCATTGAAGACGGTGCAATTACAACCAATGACGTACAAAAAAGTGTCACGGTTACGTTTACTTTAGCGGCTGGTTGTTTTGCTACTACGGTGTTAAGAGAATTACTTGTTTATAAAGATTTAACAGAACGTGTTGGCTCACGTCATGGATAAATAATGAGAATATTATTAAGTAATGATGATGGTGTTCATGCGCCTGGTATCAAAGTGTTATATCAAGAGCTAAGCAAATTTGCCGAAGTGACAGTGGTTGCTCCCGACAGAAACTGTAGCGGGGCAAGTAATTCATTAACTTTGCTTAATCCTTTACGGGCTGAAACATTAGACAATGGTTTTATTTCAGTGAACGGCACTCCTACAGATTCTGTTCATCTAGCGATCAGCCAACTGATGGACCCTTTACCCGACTTAGTCGTAGCAGGCATAAATCGAGGGGCAAATTTAGGTGATGATACTTTGTATTCTGGCACTGTTGCCGCAGCAACTGAAGGTCGACATATGGGCATGCCCGCTGTGGCAGTATCTTTAGCAGGTAAAGATGAAACTCATTACCAAACAGCAGCAATTGTCACGGCTAAGTTTATTCAACGATTACAGTTACATCCTTTACCGAGTGATCAAATCATCAATATTAATGTCCCGAATATTGCGGTTGAAGCGCTTAAAGGGGTGAAAGTGACCCGTTTAGGCCATCGTCATAAAGCTGAAACCATGAAATCAACTCAAGATCCTTGGAAAAGAGATATTTATTGGTATGGCTCATTGGGTGCCGAATTAGATGCAGGTGAGGGAACAGATTTTCACGCGATCAGTGAAGGTTATGCTTCAATCACTCCTTTAACTATAGATATGACAGCCTATAAAAGCATGGCAACAATTACAGAATGGATCAGCGATTTTACAATATGAGAATAATAAAATGAATGTCAGAGTAGGAAGTCGCACAAGCGGCAAATCGACCCGCAGTGGAGAATTACTGGCACAAAAGCTACATGCTGAAGGCATTGTTAACCAACAAGTATTACAAGCTATCGCCCGTAGTCCAAGACATGTATTTATTCCTGAGATACTTGCCCATAAAGCATATGATAATACCGCATTGCCAATTGGTCAGGGACAAACCATTTCTCAGCCTTACATTGTTGCAAAAATGTCAGAACTGTTATTAGCAGATGGCATGCCTGAAAGCATCCTTGAAATTGGCACTGGCTCTGGTTACCAAACCTCGATATTGGCGCAATTAACCCCGAAAGTCTTTTCAGTTGAACGAATAAAATCATTACAGTTTCAAGCCAAACGTCGCTTGCAAGCCATGGATTTACATAATATATCGATGAAACATGGTGACGGCTGGCAAGGATGGAAATCTAAAGCGCCTTTTCAAGCAATTATAGTAACGGCGGCACCTTCTGATATTCCACAAGCGTTACTGGAACAACTTGCTGATGGCGGACGTTTAGTCATTCCCGTTGGCGAAGAAACACAAATTTTAAAAATTATCACCCGTAATGGCGATAGCTATGATGAACGCCAAATTGAAGCGGTTCGTTTTGTGCCATTAGTACCTGGAGCTGTACAATGAAAATTTTTTCCGCCCTTTATGAATGGACATTAAAATGGGCAGAGCATAAATTAGCCCCTAAGATACTTGCAATACTATCATTTGCTGAATCGGTATTTTTTCCTATTCCACCGGATGTCTTGTTAGCACCTATGGTATTAGCTAAACCTAAAAAAGCGTGGTCGTATGCAACGATTACTACCATAGCGTCGGTTTTTGGAGGTATGGCGGGGTATGCCTTAGGTTATTATATGTTTGAGCCCTGGATTCAGCCTTTGATCACCGAGTGGGGCAAACAAGCAACCTTTGATCAAGCTGTGCTTTGGTTTAATGACTGGGGAGTCTGGGTGGTATTTATTGCAGGATTTTCGCCGGTTCCTTATAAGGTATTCACCGTCAGTGCTGGCTTTTTACAAATGGCTTTTTTACCTTTCTTAATAGTGTCTGCAATTGGGCGTGGTATGCGCTTTTTCTTAGTTGCTGGATTAATCCATTATGGTGGTGAACGCATGGAAAAAAGTTTACGAAAATGGGTTGATGTTTTAGGTTGGATAGTTGTAGGTTTAATCGTTATTTTGTATTTTATATTGCGTTAAATCATCATTTTTAAGAAAAAGCGAGCTAAGGGGATACGTGTTTTTTAGAATAGTTATTCTAATATTGATTTTATTTATTGTTGGTTGTTCTTCAAGACATACGCCTGCACCTGTTGTAGACGTGAACGCTCAACTACCTTTAAGTAAAAAAATAAAAAACAGTCTCAAAGACACTGAATATATAGTTAAAAAAGGTGAAACTTTATATTCTATTTCTTGGCGTGCGGGTTTGGACGTAAGAACCATTGCTCAATTAAATAATATTCCAGCACCTTATCAAATATTTCCGGGGCAAAAAATATTATTGTCTCCTAAATTAGCGAAAGCTAGTAAAAATAAACCCTCCCGTGAAAGTATACAAAAACAACCTCAAATAGTAGTAAAAAAACCTATTGCATCAAATAAAAAGCAGGAGTATGGTGAAGTTACAAGAGGGCAAAAAACAGTCAAAAAGCCCTTGAGTAAAACAGGTACATTCTCACAAAAAGTTAAACGTTGGGTATGGCCTGTAAATGGTAAAGTTATTGCTAAATTTTCAACGAGAAAACAAGGTAATAAAGGAATAGACATCGCAGGTAGCCGTAATGAACCGGTAAAAGCAGCAGCTGATGGCAGGGTGGTATATGCTGGTGATGTGTTAAGAGGATATGGCAAGTTAGTGATTGTTAAACACAACGATGATTACTTAAGTGCTTATGCTCATAACGATCACATTTTGGTCAAGGAACAGCAAGCTGTAAAAGCCGGGCAAGTTATAGCAAAGATGGGTGATACTGACGCGGAAAGAGTCATGCTTCATTTTGAAGTTCGCTTTCGCGGGAAATCTGTCAATCCATTAAAATACCTTCCGAGAAGATAACAACAATATTAATAATAATTGGAGCTAACGTGAATATTTAATCAGTAATTTCAGCTTTGCTAATGACGGGAGAAATAGCATGGGCATAGAAAAAGAACTACAAAAAGTTAAAGCAACGATAGAAAAAAAGGATGTTGAAGCAAAAATTCAGGATGATGCACCATCAAACTTAGATGCAACTCAATTGTATTTAGGCGAAATTGGTTTTTCTCCACTATTAACTGCAGAAGAAGAAGTATACTTTTCTCGTCTTGCCTTAAAAGGTGACGAACCCTCAAGAAAACGTATGATTGAAAGTAATCTACGTTTAGTCGTAAAAATTGCACGTCGTTATAATAATCGAGGCTTACCTTTATTAGACCTTATTGAAGAAGGCAATTTAGGCTTAATTCGTGCGGTTGAAAAATTTGACCCTGAACGCGGTTTTCGATTCTCAACTTATGCTACCTGGTGGATACGTCAAACGATTGAACGTGCCATTATGAATCAAACACGCACAATTCGATTACCTATCCATGTTGTCAAAGAATTAAATATTTATTTGCGTACTGCACGTGAATTAGTACAAAAACTCGACCATGAGCCAACCGCTGAAGACATTGCTCAGGAGCTTGATGTACCTGTAGAAAGTGTTACTAAAATGCTGCGATTGAATGAACGAATCGCGTCAGTTGATACGCCATTTGGTGGCGAATCAGATAAAGTATTACTCGATGTAATTCCTGATGAAAAAGCAAGAGGTCCAGAAGGCAATTTACAAAATGATGATATTAAAAATAATATTGTTCATTGGTTAAATGAACTGAACTCTAAACAACGAGAAGTTCTAGCAAGACGTTTTGGTTTGCTTGGTTATGAAGCCGCAACATTAGAAGATGTTGGTGTTGAAATTGGCTTAACAAGAGAACGAGTTCGTCAGATACAAGTAGAAGCATTAAAACGTTTGCGCGATATTTTAAGCTCGCAAGATTTATCGATAGAAGCTTTGTTTCAGGCATAGCGATTTAATTAGACTTGAATATCAGAATTATTTCATTGTTAGTTTAATGAATGATAAAAATAGAAAACCAGCCTTGCGCCAAGCTGATACGGATACGTGGATCTAAAAACTAGGTATCCTTCTTAAAAGTGCTATACTACTGTATACCCAGACAGTGTAGCACTTTTTTTATGAGCAAAAAATCTTGCCAGAATAAACCACCAAGGATACCAGCAGAGTTTGAAGGAATTCAGGTTAATTGTTGTAAATTTACTAGATGTGGGAATTTTGGACTGACTCCAGAAAAGGCAAGGCAGACCGAACTATTTAAAGAATATAATAAAGAAAAAATAAATCGTCAAGTCCGTGAAGCTGACCCTTATTACGTTATCGTTGGCAACACTATTAAGTGCAAATCTTGTGAGCAGATTAATTCTCAATCAGAAGAAAATAATCAAGTTCATTACTCAATGAAAAGCAATAGGGCTGTATTTGAAAAGTATGAGCGCATAAGTTCTTATCTCACAAAGCCCGGTACGGTTTGCACTAACAAAGAGTGTATATCGTATGAAACGCAAACTTATAACATAAAGAAGCGGGGATTAACTGCTAAAGGTACTCAGCGTTTTCATTGCAAAGACTGAGGAACATCATTTACTGCTAAACCAATAGATAGACCTCATAGTAAGACAGAGTTGGACAAAGTTTTCCTCAAGAGTCTAGTTAGTAAGTCTCCTTTTAGAGTACTTGAGTTTAGATTTGATCTCAGTATGGGCGCTGTATACAGACGAATAGATTTCCTTCATCGTCAATGTATGGCTTTTGTGGCAGATAGAGAAAGAAAATTATATGAATCTAAAAAATTAGACAGGCTCTACCTTTGCACTGATAGGATTTCTCAAAAAAGCAACTGGACGAATAGGAAAAGTAAGAAAAACTGCGAGTTTTACGGAATAGCAACAGCAGACCTTAGCTCTGATTACGTTTTTGCTTTTAATTTTAACTATGACCCTAACATGGTCCCAGAAGAGGTTGAAAGAGAAGCTGAAGAAATCAAAGATTCAAAACAGCTCAAGCATAATCGAAAGTTTGCTAGATTATGGTTAAGAACAGACTTCGAAAACACAAAAGCTGAGCGTGCTAATAAGAAAAAGCGGCTGTCCGGCTCTCAGTTAGAATTCATTAAGAACAAAACTATCGAAATGTTAGAAGATGATGATATCTCTTCAGAACTTTACGATAAATATACCGCATTACCATCTCAAGGCATGGAAGTTCACAATGAATATACTATGGCGGCTCATTTCTTTCTACTAAGAAAGCTGACTCGAAATACGGAAATGACTCGTTTTTATCTGGACTTGGACTCAGGTATGAAAACATGGTTTTTAGCGGCATTTAAAGAAGAAATCATAGAGGGAAGATGCGATGGTTTTCTTGTTAACATGGAAAAAGAGTTAACCGTTGACAACAAGCGAAACGAGTTTCAAAAATCAAAGGATATTATTGAAAAATTTTGTGGGATTCCCTACGACTCATTATCTAGCCAGCAAAGAAAGCGTGTTATTAATTACATGATAATTGAGAGTATTCAATCTCCATATCGACCAGAAGGATCAGTAGATGCTTGGATTAAAAACCCAGTTCCTTTCATGGGAGAACCTAGCAAAATGATATCGTCTTTTACAAATATTCAGCGATTTGACTTAGAGCATCAGGCAAATTTGTACCGCAAAGGCTCTCTGCACGCTGTAGACCGATTTTTTCAAAAACTAAGACGAAGAGTAAGTATATTTGAAAGACCTTTTCAATCTGGCTCTAACAATCACAGAATCTGGAATGGCTATAGTCCATACAATCCAGTTATGTATCAAAAATTAGCTGATATATATCGTGTTTTTTACAACTATTGTGATACTTCGAAAAAATATAAAGCAACTCCAGCGACAAGATTAGGGTTAGCTAAAGGTAATGTTGACCTAGAAAAAATTATTTATTTCGAAAAGTACTCAGGAAGATAACCATAACATAATGTTCTAATTGATAAAATTACCGTGTTATGTTACATTACATAACACTATTGGCTAGTTAATCAAAATGGTAAGTAAAATGGCTATTGGTAAGTCAGGTAGAGTTGTAATTGAGACAGACCCTCTGTTTAAAGAAAAGCTACATGAGGCTGTAAAAAAGGAAGGTATGTCTCTAAAAGAGTGGTTTGAGAAGAAAGCACAAGAAGACTTTCCCTTTTTAATTAACTTAAAAGAAGACAAGAATTTGAAGGTATAAGATGTTTATATTTGCTTGGTTATGGAACAACTTGAAGGCACTATTTTTTTATTTAATCGGTATTCCCGGCAGAATCCTTAATTGGCTAAAAGTATTAATCGCTACTACTTGCTGGGCGCTCATAAAGCTTAGTGGCAAGTCCATTTCTAACAAGTATGAAGGTTATCCTGATCTATGCCCTACAGATAATGCTCAAAATGTAGAGCCGTACATCGAAAAGTTAAATGACTTTCTTGTTAACAGAAGGGATAGCGTTTCAGAAATCGCAATTACGGCACCATATTCGGGTGGCAAAAGCTCTTTTATTAATACATTCTTAAGACGCTACCCATTTCTAAAACACACCTCAATATCTCTGGCTTCTTTTAAAAGCACAAAAGAAACGGACGGTGTTGAAGATCGAGCGCAAGTTCCAACTCCGAATGTAAATCCTGATGGTACAATTACATCAAATGGAAATGATGTTGACGTATTAAGTAAGATTGAAAAAAGCATAGTTCAACAACTTTTGTATCGAACCGACAGCTCAAAAACACCAAATTCTCGTTTTAGACGAATATTTCCAGTTCCTGTTTCACTTTATCAAAGCTATTTAGTAGTAATAAGTGTATTTATTTGGTTATCACTTCTTGCTACTGGAGTTTATATACCAGAGCAGTCTCCTAAATTAGTATTAAACTCAATCTTTTCCTCTCCTTCTATTTACAATATCCATCTTTGGCTAGTTAGCTATTTTATTGGCTTGCCAATACTTATTGCAAAAGATCTATATAGACACTTAGGCAAGTTAAATCTTACTAAGTTTAATCCTATGAAGGCGGAGGTCGCTTTCGACCAGCAGAAAAAAGATTCGATATTTAACATTTATTTAGAAGAGATTATCTATTACTTTGCTACACAAAAAAGTGAAGTTGTTATTTTTGAAGATATAGATAGGTTCAAAGAGCCTGATATATTTATCAAACTCAAAGAATTAAACAAACTAATAAATGACAGTAAGGATGTTAAGCAAAAAGTTAGATTCATTTATGCACTTCGTGACAATGTATTTAAGGGAAAAGATAGAACAAAGTTCTTTGATGCTATAATCCCCGTTATTCCGATAGCAAATAAATCCAATTCATACCCTCAATTAAAACAATTAATTTTGAACGCAAATGACGAACTTGATAAGAGTTTAGATGAATCGTTTCTGCGTGATATATCCGTATATGTAGATGATATGCGAATGATGAAAAATATCGTCTCTGAATTCGGTATTTATAAAGATATCCTTGAGCCAAATTTTCCTAAACTGGACAAGCAGAAGCTTTTCTCATTTATTGTTTACAAAAATATTTATTGTGATGACTTTGCCCTCTTGCACAATGGAAAGGGCATGTTGGCTGAATTCTTCAATAATGAAACGAGATTTAAAAAAGAAAGGGAATTAGCTTTAATTGAAGACATAGAATCTGTGGAAAATAGAATTAAAACATCAGACAGAGAGCTAACTTCTTCAGTAGAGGAATTAAACTCTTACTGTTTAATTCATGTGTTTGAAAAGTTAGCAAATCACGGAATTACTCATCTGAATAGTAATCCAATTAAAGAAGTTATTAAGCCTGAAGTATTTGATGAAATATTACACTCTACTCAAAATGTAGTTTATAGCTATCAGTCAGGGAGTAATACACGCAGCCATTTTAAGTTCTCTAAGTTGCTTGATGAAATAATGCCTGACTACGACACTCGCAGAGAAAGAATAGAAGACAAAGCCTTATCTATAAGAGCAAGCCTTAACGGAGAATTGAACGCCCTTAAGGAAGAGCTAGATCGGTTAAGAGGATTGTCCTCAAAAGAACTGTTAAAGACAAGCTCTAAAGCTGATCTATTTGCAGATGAAGAAAATGACCTTTTGACGAAAATCAAAAATGAAAAGTTACTAATGCATCTATTAGAAAAAGGTTATGTAGACAAACACTATCACCTATACATCACTCACTTTCATGAAGGTCACATGACAAACAGTGATATGGATTATGTCATGTCAGTTAAAGACAGGGAAGATACTGATAGATATCAGCGTATTATTAACCCTAAAGAAACATTAGAGTATTTGGATGATGATGACTATCGGACAGTTTGTTTCTTTAATTACGATATAATTAATCATCTCATTAAGAACAATGATGTGGCACCTCTAAACTCCATGATTGACAGTTTATTCATTAACACGAGAAAGCATCATGACTTGATATGCGAGAGTTTTAGAGAAGTAGATAGTAAAGTCGATTGGTTAAAAGCGCTTACAGCTAAATGGGATAGTTTTTGGATTGACATAATACAAAATGCAGATTTAAAAGAAGATGACAAAAATGAGCTTTTAGTTAACTCATTTATCTCTATTGGTGAAGGCAATTCAAGAGCTATAAATTTAATTAATAAAAACAGAGTCGAAATTAAGCAGTACATAGATTCAACTGAGTCTATTTCTCAGCTAATGCCTGAAAATGAAAGCGACAAAATAAAACTATTTAAAGTTTTATCAAGCATCGAAGTTAAATTTCAGTTTCTTGAAAAATCAAACAAGAGCGCAGAGTTTTTGGAACATGTGCTTAAAAATCAAATGTTCATAGTAAATACAGCTAATTTGCAAGTGATGTTGGAGTTTTGTGATGTTGAAATTGAAAATGGTCGATTAAACTATTTCCAGATAAGTTCCACTAATCACACAAGCTTCAATGAGTTTTTCAATCAGAATGTAAACGCAATTGCTCAACTCGTTTCTGAAAATTTAATTTTAGCCAGTGATGAAAATGTAGCTGAAATTCTTGAAAGACAAGAAATTCAATTGCAGAAAAAGCTAAACATCATAGAGGGTGTTAATTTTTCAATAGAGTCACTAATTAAATTTAAAAAACAAGATGGAATACTATCGCCACTCATCCAAAAAGGTAAATTTTCACCTACTTGGGAAAATCTAGATTTTATTATCTCACTAGGTGAAGATTGGACTGAAGTTATTTCAGGCTGCATGGAAAAATCTGTTGATTTACTTGCAAGTGATGACTGTATCGCTCAAAAGAAACAACTCAATGAGTACAAGTTTATTTTATCTAGCAACTCTATTAGTTCTCAAACTTTTGAAAGATACAATAACGCCTATGAACTTGATTATTCGTATGAAGAACTTGATTCCCTTTCTATAGATAAAATAAAGTATTTAATTAACAGCGATAAGCTTGAAGTTGATGTTAATGTTTACGCTACTTTGAAAGAGTTGGATAGCACATTATTACTGATGTATTCAGTTAGAAATTTTGATAATTTTGTTGATAATCAAACTCTGTTAGAAGAATTTGTCTTAGAGGATTGTGAACTGATCTGTTTACTCAGTAGCGATCAACTTGATAAGGCAGATAAAAAGTTACTGATCGAGCAAAGATACCATTTGCTTGATGAAAATGAGCCAAACAAAGCCCTTATTGAATTGATCTCCTATCCGCATTCAAATGGCAATTATGAACCAGTAGCTTCTACCCCCCAATTGCCTATGAAAATTATCAGAGCAACGCTTTCATCTCTATTAGAATATGATTCAAAAGTAGGTGTATTATTGGGGCAAATTCAATACATCAGTGAAGAAGAAGTTGCTGAGTGCTTACGCTTAATAGACGAAGACTTAGAAGCTATATTAGACAAGCCTAGTTACACGGTTATTAAAGATTCAAAGATAAATAATAGTTTATTAAAAGCATTAAAGTATTATGATTTCTTTGTTACAAGTTGGTCATCACAGGATGGTAAGCTTGAAGATGATAAAAACATTAGAGTTAATGTAAAAAGAAAATAATTAAGATCTTTGTTGTAATAATACTAAAAAGCCCACCTTAGAAAAGTGGGCTTTGTTTTGCCAAAACTATAAAGCAATCTATATTAGATCCACATATCCGTATCAGCTTGGCCTTGCGCTGGTTTTTTTGGTCGTTAGTTTGTTGCTTCAAACGTTATAGTTTTTCTTTGAGTTGAAAAAGTAGATCAAGTGCTTGTTTAGGGCTTAACTCATTGACATCAATTGCTTGTAAATCATTAATAATTGGATGATTGTTATCTATTAATGCCAATTGTTCAAAAGCTTGTTCAGCAGGCGCAATTGATGGCGCTTGTTGATTTTCAAGCTCGGCTAAACGTTGTTTTGCTCGTTGTATAACCGCTCGAGGCACCCCGGCTAACTGCGCTACTTGTAAACCAAAGCTTTTACTTGCTGCCCCTTCTTGCACCGCATGCATGAAAATAATTTTTTCGCCATGCTCTAAGGCGTCTAAGTGAACATTAGCTAAACTATCTATTTGTTCAGCTAATAAAGTTAGTTCAAAATAATGACTTGCAAAAAGCGTAAATGCTTTGATTTTTAACGCGAGCATTTCTGCACATGCCCAGGCTAAAGAAAGTCCATCGTATGTGCTTGTACCTCGACCAATTTCATCTAATAACACTAAACTTTGATTGGTAGCATTATGTAAAATATTGGCGGTTTCGGTCATTTCAACCATAAAGGTTGATCGGCCACTAGCAAGATCATCAGAAGCACCGATTCGGGTAAATATTCTATCTACTAAGCCAATTTTTGCAGCACTTGCCGGTACATAACAGCCAATGTGAGCCAGTAAAACTATTAATGCCGTTTGTCGCATATAAGTGGATTTACCCCCCATATTTGGCCCGGTGATAATTAACATTTTTCGCTGTTCGGTTAAAACGACAGGGTTAGCGATAAAGGCATCTTCTGTCATTTGTTCTACTACAGGATGTCGACCAGCTTCGATATCTATGCCACTTTCTAATACCAATTCTGGTTTTACATAATTAAGGGCTTCAGCGCGCTCTGCAAAGGTATTTAACACATCTAATTGTGCGATTGATTGAGCGAGATTTTGTAGCTTTTCTAAATGAGGGAGCACTTGATTAAATAGTTCATCATAAAGGCGCTTTTCAAGTGCTAAAAATTTACTTTGTGCCGTTAATACTTTTTCTTCATGTTGCTTTAACTCATTCGTTATAAAGCGTTCGTTATTTTTTAACGTTTGTCGACGAATATAGTCATCAGGTACTTGATGAGAGCTACTTCGGCTAATTTCAATGTAAAAACCATGAACTTTGTTATAGCCAACTTTTAACGTTTGAATGCCAGTTCTTTCTTTTTCGCGGGCTTCTAGTTGAGCTAAAAATTCGGTCGCTCCATCACTTAAGTCACGAAGCGTATCAAGCTCGCCATGATAACCTTTTGCAATAACGCCGCCATCTCGAATAAGCACCGGTGGGTTTTCAACAATGGCTGCTTCTAGTAATTCTGCCAGTATATCAATTGGCATAGTATGCTTAGCTAATGTTGCTAAGTGTTGGTTATCGTTGCTTTGTATAAGAGTTTGTAGATGTGGTAATTGAAATAAAGCATTTCTTAATCGGGCAAAATCTCTAGGGCGTGCTGAACGTAACGCAATACGAGCGACAATCCTTTCAATATCGCCAATTTGTTTTAATTGTTGATATAGGTCTGCTTGCATATCGCGAGATAAAATTTCAGCAATTGCATTTTGCCGAGCGGTTAACGCGTTTATATCACGCAACGGAAAATGCAACCATCGTTTAAGTAATCGAGAGCCCATGGCAGTGGCGGATTTATCTAGAATAGCCGCTAAGGTATTCTCACTACTTCCCTGTAAGTTTTGCGTTAATTCTAAATTTCGTCTAGTTGCCGCATCTAATATCACACCAGATTGAGCCGATTCAGCAAGAATAGAGCGAATATGTGGCAACGCACTACGTTGTGCATCTTGAACATATTGCAATAAACAGCCGGCAGCACATAAACCAATATGCTTATCATCGATACCAAAGCCCGAAAGTTCTTTTGTACCAAATTGTTTATTTAATAGGGTGTGAGCCGTTTGTAAATCAAACTCCCAATCGGGACGGCGACGCAAGCCTTTCATATGTTCAATCACAGAGTAGGCATCAAAAGTTTCTGGGTATAAAAGTTCTGCTGGAGAAAGTCGCTGTAATTCTGCTTGAAGCTGTTCACGAGTTGTTGGTTGGCAAACGACAAATCGACCACTGGTCATATCAAGATAAGCTAAGCCAAAACCATTATTATTTTCGTAAATTGACACTAATAAGTTATCTTGTTTATCGGTTAATAGCGCTTCATCACTGACGGTGCCCGGTGTCACAATTCGCATTACTTTTCGTTCAACAGGCCCTTTACTGGTGGCGGGGTCGCCTATTTGCTCACATATCGCAACAGATTCTCCTAATTGTACTAATTTTGCTAAATAATTTTCGACAGCATGGTACGGCACACCGGCCATAGGAATTGCATTACCACCTGTTTTGCCGCGAGCTGTCAGCGAGATATCTAATAAATCAGCCGCTTTTTTTGCATCATCAAAAAATAATTCATAAAAATCACCCATACGATAAAAAACGAGAATATTTGGGAATTCCGCTTTTATGGTTAAGTATTGGCGCATCATAGGGGTGTGTTGTGATAAATCTGTCATGTTTTTATTATGCTTTTCTATTTAAAATTTGAATGACTCAAATTAACGTCGTATATGATAGTGAAAATTAAACTTTCGGTAATACTCGATTTTTCGTTAAGGTAAGGCATTAACGGCGATTTTTAGTTTTTACTTATTGTTTTTATAAATTGTTGTTGTAAATTATTGCTGAAAATAAACCTGTGTAACAGAGATAAACTCAAAGTACCTTAATGATACTGATATAAAAATATTTCTGCTATGGCAATCGGTACTAATAGCAAAATAAATTACTTTCAAAAAACGTTAAAGGTAACGGTATCTTTTTCACAAAAGCGCCTGAATTTAATTTGTCGGTATTCACGTTAAGCTTGCTCTAGAAAATATAAATTTGAGGTTACTGTTTGATAAAAAGTCATCTTTTCTTAAACCCCTTTGTTAAAAAGAACGCGTCCATTGCTTGGCCAATTGCTTTAAATGGTTTGCTTATGCAATCAATGTTGATGGTTGATACATTGATTGTAGCGCCATTAGGCGAAGTTGCTCTGGCAGGGATGGGGATAGCATCAACATTAATCGCTTTTATTTTGGGAATTCAATTCGCATTATCTAACGGTACGCAGTTAGTGGTTGGTCGTGCTTTTGGCGCTAAAAGTCAATATGCCTTGTCGTTGGCCTTTTATTCTGGGTTAGCGATAAACGTTATTTCCGCCATTATCTTTTTTATAGGTTTAGCAACTTTCAGTGAGGGGGTAATTGCTTGGCTTAGTCAAGATAAAAAGCTAGCAGAGCAAGCGCTAATTTATCTTTCTATTAGTCAATATATGGTGCTAGTCACTGCGAGCACGCAAGTTTGTACCGCTTTTTTCAATGGTACGGGTAAGTCTCATATCCCCTTAAAAGGATATCTTTTTGAATTGCCGATCAATGCCCTGATCAGTTATTTACTGGTCTTTGGCTGGCAATTTCCCGATATTACATTGTTTTCACTATTTAATTTGAGTGAATTAAGTTTTCAAGGTAAAGGTCTAGCGGGAGCCGCTTATGGAAGTTTAATAGCGGTTTGTTTACGTTGTGCTTATTTATTGTGGCAAATTCACGGTCAAGTCAAACTTACAATTAACCGTCAACTATCGCTGTTTATTACCGAATGTAAACGTCATTTTATTGAAATTTATCCCATTGCCGCAAATTATATTATTTTAGCGGTAGGTGCCACAGTGTATTTACTGTTGTTTTCACAGTTAAGTATTTATTCCTATGCTGCGGTGACTTTAATATTTCCTTGGATTCGCATTGGTGCTCAATTTGTTAATTCATGGGCGCATGCATCAGCGATATGCATTAGCCAAGCAATCGGGAAAAACCAAACCTATCAAATAAAATACATGATCATCAGTAGTGTGGCGATAGCGATGATAGGGGCGGTCATTACGGCACTAGGCTTTTACTTGTTGAGCTTGTCCATTCATTTTATTTATCCGAATATCGCAAGCGAAACCTATATCGCTTTGTCGAGCATTGCGCCCTTATATATATTTTTACCGATAGTAAAAACTTATAACGCTTTAGCGGGTAATGTATTAAGGGCGTTAGGTAAAAGTTTAACCGTATTAAAAATTCATTTTGTTACTCAATGGTTTATTGTGTTGCCAGCATGTTCAATGATGATTTTATATTACCAACTTCCTCTGTATTGGGCATTTTCATTGCTAGTGATCGAAGAGTTAATAAAGTTTATCCCGTTTTATAAAACGTTAAAATTAATGAAAAAATAGCTCTTTCTCGCAGATTTATCGGTTATTTATTTTATTATATTTATGTAGCGTTTTCTCATCTTGCATTAATTTTAGTGTATTTTTTTACAAGACAATCTTTCAACTAACTGGCAAGGAATGGTTATTTTTTGTGGTGCTTGTTGTTTATTATTGATCATACTAAGCAGTAACTCAGCCGCTTTATTGCCAATAGTATAAGGTTCTTGTTTAACGACAGTGATAGGTACCTTAAAAAACTCAGCCATAGGAACATCATCAAAGCCTAATATTGAAACATCTTCAGGTATCGCTACATTGGCATTATTTAATACCGTTAGCAATTGAGTGGTGACGGCCAAATGTTGGGTAAAAAATGCCGTTGGTGGTGCAGTACTACTCAGTAAATTCAATGGGGATTGATGAAAGCCTTTTGTTCTATCCCAATAAAGTAACATGTCATTATTTAAGGGGATATTATACATTTTTAATGCATCAGCATAGCCTTGATAGCGTTCATTTCTCGAATGTACTTCAGTAAAGTCTTGAGTGACAAAGCAAATGTTTTTATGACCTAATTCAATTAAGTATTTGGTTGCAGTAAATGATGCTTGTTTATAATCAGATAAAATAATGTTTTTTGCTTGATTATCGTGCTCAAGTTGAAAATGCACAATTGGTAAGGCTTTCTCTTCTAATTCAGCAATGATTGTTGGGTTGTTACCTGATGACGCAATAATAATACCGTCTACACGTAGTTGGCTTAGGGCATATAACGCTTTAGCTTCAACGTCAGGATCAAAGTCACTGTTGTAAATAATGGCGTTATATTCATGTTGCTTGCAAAAATCGTCGATGCCTCTAATCGCTTTACCTGTGTAAGAACCCGTAATATCTCTAACAATTACGCCAATGGTTTTGGTTTTATCGGTTTTAAGACTACGAGCAATTGGGTTTGGAATGTAATTTAGCTCATCTACCGCCGCTTTAATTTTCTCTTTGGTTTTCTTCGACATGTAATCAAAACGGCCATTAAGGTATTGAGATACCGTACTTTTTGATACGCCTGCGCATTGTGCAACATCAATTATTTTAATTTTTGGCATTCGGGGTTGTTCTATTGGTAAAAAGCAAACTCAGGTTGACATGATGCATTGTTGTGTTAAATTAATCAACTAAACCGGTTTAGTAAATCGATTTAGTTGATTAGATGTTTACTGTTAAAACCATTGGATAAGGGTAATAGATAGTGAGGCGAACAGGTGTTCATTAAAGATATAAAGGTATTTGTGTGTAGCCCGGGAAGAAACTTTGTCACGGTAAAAGTGATAACAGATACCGGTATTTTTGGCTTAGGTGATGCTACCGTAAATGGGCGTGAAATGGCGGTAGTTGCTTTCTTGCAAGAGCATGTTGCGCCTTGTCTTATTGGCCGAAATCCACACGATATTGAAGATATTTGGCAATACTTGTATCGTGGCGTGTATTGGCGAAAAGGGCCGATTAATATGGCGGCAATAGCAGCAATAGACATGGCGTTATGGGATATTAAAGGCAAAGTCGCCGGATTGCCTGTTTATCAATTACTGGGTGGGAAAAGTCGCAAAGGCGTTACTTTATATGCTCATGCTAATGGCGAGAGCATTACCGATACTTTAGATAAAGCCGAAGCGTTAATCAGCCAAGGGTTTAAAGCAATACGACTTCAATCTGCTATACCGGGTTTAAAAGTTACTTATGGCGTGTTAGGTGATAAAAAAGATTATTTTGAGTTGCAAGGCAATCGACCATTACCTCCTGAAGAAGACTGGTCAACAGCCAAATACTTTCAAATGATTGATGAATTATTTAAACAAGCGAGAGCTCGATTAGGTGATGAAGTGCAGTTAGTGCACGATGTTCATAGTCGTTTAACGCCTATAGAGTCAGCTAAACTCGGCAAAATGTTAGAAAAATACAATCTACTCTTCTTAGAAGATGCTTCGATGGCAGAAAATCAAGAAAACTATCGAGTGATCCGCCAACACACCACAACACCAATGGCGATAGGGGAAACCTATAACACGCTTTGGGATTGCAAAGATCTCATTCAAGAGCAATTAATTGACTACATTCGAGTGGCAGCAACTCATGCTGGCGGTATTACCTCGTTAAGGCGTATCGCAGACTTTGCTTCTATATTTAATGTTAAAACAGCGCCACATGGCGCGCCAGATTTATCGCCTATTTGTTTAGCTGCGCATATGCATTTAAATATTTGGGCACCTAATTTTGGTATCCAAGAGTTTGTTGGTTTTGGCAACGAGCAACTTCAAGCAGTGTTTAAGCATAGTGTCACCGTTGAAAATGGCATGGCGATGGTCAGTGATGAGCCCGGGTTAGGGGTTGATTTTGATGAGGACGCCGCAAAAGAGTTGCCATATAAACGCTCCTATTTACCGGTTTGTCGTCTTGAAGATGGCACCGTGTGGAATTGGTAAGAGTAAATTCAAATATCTTGGTTTTTTCAGTTTATATTAGTTAGGAAAGATAATGAGTAAGAAAGTAAAAGTATTAATTCATGGAACTGGGTTTGCAGGACAAGGGCATGCAGAAGCCTTTAGATTAGCCAATGCTGAAGTAGTTGGCATTGTTGGCCGTACAGAAAGCGTAGTGAAGCAAGTGGCAAAAGAAATGAATATTCCTTATGCCGGTACCAACTGGCAACAAGCCTTAGAAGCGTGTCAACCTGATGTTGTTTCTATTGGCACGCCAGGTGGTGCTCATGTTGAACCGATAAAACAAGCGATAGCCTTTGGCTGCCATGTTTTTAGCGATAAGCCATTAACTCAATGTGGCGAGTCGGCTAAAGAGCTTTATCAATTGGCGCTTGCCAAACCAGTGAAAACAGCATTCGCGTCAAGCTTTAGATATATGCCAGAAGTCTTGCACGCAAAAAGATTAGTGGCTGAAGGGGCTATTGGTGAGCCATTAGAAGTTGAATGTATTTCGCACTTCAACTTAGAACGCGATATTCCGTTTGGTTGGTCACATAGGAAAGAAGACGGTGGCGGCCGACTGAACAATAACTTCACTCATAAACTTTCCATTGTAACGTCGGTAATCGGTGAACAAATTTTAGCGATTAATGGCGAGGTAAGGGACGATTTAGGCAAAGCGCCAATTGTTGAAGGCGTCCATAACTTTAAAAAACGCCGAGATTTTATTCCGGATGATCTGACGGATGAGTCATTAAAATGGGGGGAGAGTAATGTTGAATGGTCTTATACGGTATTAGCAAAACTGCAAAGTGAATTTGCCGCAAAGCCAGTGTCGGTTTTGTTTAAACATGGAGGCTTACACCCGCGTTTTCATGAAGATTATATTGCCTTTTATGGCAGTAAAGGAACGCTTTATATTAAAGGGCATTATGGCAGTGGTCCGCTTTATCTTTGGGGAGAAAATAAAGACTGGCAAGAAGTGCCTTTACCTAGTGATATTGCCGCGTCAGTACCAGATGTTGAAGGCGATACCGAAAGAAACTGGGCTTATTTAGTACGTGAGTTTGTAAAAGATATTCAGGGGGAGTCTGTTGCACCATATCAAACCTTCAAAGAAGGTGCTCAGTACCAACAGTTAATTGATATAATTAGAAAAAATGACAAATACCAAGATGTAACTCACTTATCGTAACAAGGCTGTTTTTATGTTGTATGAATATATTGTCATTTTTGGTTATTTTTTACTGATAGTCGGCATAGGTTTCGCCTTTAAAAATATGGCTAAATCATCCACTAGCGATTACTTTCGCGGAGGTGGGCGAATGTTGTGGTGGATGGTAGGTTCAACAGCATTTATGGCGCAGTTTTCAGCTTGGACTTTTACGGGAGCTGCAGGTAAA
This sequence comes from Colwellia sp. 1_MG-2023, assembly GCF_030546755.1. Taxonomy (GTDB): domain Bacteria; phylum Pseudomonadota; class Gammaproteobacteria; order Enterobacterales; family Alteromonadaceae; genus Thalassotalea_H. Next base: position 159,169 of record NZ_JAUOPE010000008.1, on the reverse strand, counting down.
GCATTCACTGATGGTTTTGCGGTATGTTTAGTTTTTTTCGCAAACACCTTTGCTTATTTTTGCGGCTGGGCCTATTTTTCTCATCGTTTTCGTCAAATGCGAGTTGATACGCCAACAGAAGGTATTCGTCGACGTTTTGGCCACCAAAATGAGCAATTTTTTTCATGGGCGTTGATTGTCTTTAGCTTAATTAATGCCGGCATTTGGCTGAATGCTTTAGGCGTTTTTAGTAGCGTAGTGTTTGATACCGACATTAGTTACACCATTATTATTTCTGGTTTAACGGTTCTTTTTGTTTCTGTGTTATCAGGAGCGTGGGGGGTAGTTGCGTCTGATTTCGTGCAAACACTAGTGGTTGCTGTTGTTTCAATTGCGTGTGCGATTATCGCGTTAGTGAAAGTAGGCGGGCCTACCGTAATGATAAACGAGTTTCCAACAGATTTTATCATGGGGCCAGACATGAATTACGGTTTATTACTCGTTGGTACTTTTGTATTTTTTCTTGCTAAGCAAATGATCACTATCATGAATTTGAATGACTCCTTTCGTTTTTTAAACGCGAAAGATTCAGATAACGCAAGAAAAGCCTCATTACTTGCCATGGTGTTAATGGGAGTGGGGAGTATTATTTGGTTTATTCCCCCTTGGGCATCGGCAATTTTGTATCCAGACGCAGCCGCTGCTTATCCTGAGTTGGGTAACAAGGCTAGTGATGCTGTGTATTTAGTGTTTACTCGAAATGCTATGCCAATTGGTACGGTAGGTTTACTACTCGCGGGCTTATTTGCCGCTTCTATGTCTTCGATGGATTCTGCCTTAAATAAAAATGCCGGTATTTTTGTTCGAAGTATTTATCAGCCTTTTTTCGCCAAAAAAAGCATGGATGATAAGGCGTTATTAAAGATTAGCCAAATTGTCAGTTTTGCTTGTGGAATTCTGGCAATCGGTTTTGCTTTATTTTTTAAGTCATTAAAAGAACTGAGTTTATTTGAACTGATGATGTCAGTTTCAACGATGATTCAGGTACCTTTATTGATCCCGCTAATTTTTGGTCTATTCATTAAAAAAACACCGCAATGGGCGCCTTGGGTCACCGTTATTTTAGGCTTATTTGTCTCGTGGTTTATGATGAATATATTAACGCCACAAGTTTTTGCCAGCTGGATAGGTATTGAAGAGCTGACTCGACGAGAGTCAGTTGACATGAACCTTATGCTGACCATTGCAGGTCACTTACTTATAACGGTGTCTTTCTTTTGTTTAACGACATTTTTTTATCAAGAAGAAAAAGATAGTCATAAGCAAGAAACCGATAAGTTTTTCACTGACATTATTACGCCCGTAATTGCTGATGCTGAGCAAGATGATTACGACTGTCAGCAAAGAGATAAGTTAGGTTTGATGGTGGTTATTATGGGCAGTGGCATGTTATTGATGACATTAATCCCTAATCCATTATGGGGACGTTTGGTGTTTTTAGCCTGTGCCTTGGTGATACTTGGTATTGGTTTGTTATTAAGAAAAAGTGCCCGTAAAACGTCAATTCATTCAGTTGTCAGCACCAGCGTTGATAAAGCGATTTAGGACTTTACTTATTACATGAAAAATATATTAAAAGAATGTGTTTTTATAGTCGCTTATTTTGTAACTGTGGTTGTGACTACCGCTCAAGCGAATACAGTATCGTTAACCCATGGAACTGATAAATCGGCCGGTAATCTCAATGCTTATATTATAACGACACCGTCAGCTACTTATTTCTTGGAAAAACAAGGCGGTGGTTTGTCAAGTATGCTTGATAGAAACGGTGTCGATTGGCTTGGTTTTCATCCTAAAAAAGGCTCAGGCCATAAAGGTGAATATCGTGGTTTCCCAAATGCCGTACATAAGCAAGATGGTAATTATTTTCATGCTTTGATGGCGAGTACTGAGACTTCAACGTCAATAATTGAAATTGAAAAGTCAGATCATGTTCGCATTGTATTCATTTCGGGGAATAAAAATTGGCGTGGCCAATGGGATTTTTACCCTGATCGCAGCGACTTTACGATGACAAAAGTTAGCAGCGGCTATAAATATTGGGTGTTATACGAAGGGATCCCCGGCGGTAAAATGGCCCAATCTGGTTTTTGGTATGCCTCAGAAGACCGTATAGCACATAACATTTTTGAACCACGTTTAGGGGATTTGCCTTCGCCAGAATGGACAGCATTTGGTGATAGTAATTCTGAGCGAATGTTATATCTTTTTCATCACCAAGATGATGATTTAGCTGATGATTATGTTAGTAGACCTGATATGACTGTGATGGGATTTGGTCGTCATAATAAAGAAAAATACTTTACCACGCCACAAACCTTTTCCATTGGTTTTATTGAGTCAACGAGTTATTCTGATGTTGAAAGTAAAATTCAACAAATAATTCACTCATCTCAGTGAAGTTGATCACCCTTTATTCCCTCGCTTGTTGTACCGTTTATTGTCTAACAAGCGACTTCATTAATTAAATAATAATTTCATTAGCTTATACGATAATTATTGCTTTATAAGTCACTTCACAAATAAACAGTTTCATAAATACTCCAGTTTACCTATCAGTAAGTTCTCATTTTCCAACGCCTCAATTTCAAAATTAAATCAGTAATAACAAAATTTAACCTCGAAAGATCAACACGCCCTAATCTACTTCTAAAAATGTAAGTAATAAAATAAATATCGCTACCGTGTTTAATCAAATTTTTTGATTGATAAAGCGAAAATATTTCGCTTTTCTATTTTATATTTTAGGCACATTATTTACTCGAAAATCCAATGATGATTATTTTTATAAGGTAAAGAAATGATTATTGATACATACGATGAAACAGAAACAATCGACGACGAATTCGACTCTGGTATAGCGGGTTATGAAATTGCTTATAGTTCAACACAAAAAACCATGTCAAGGAAGTCGGCTAAACAAAGAGATCGAATAAGACAACGATTAGATTCGTTATGTGAAACAAAAATGCTAAATAGACAACTAAATTCATTTAGCGACCATTGGGATATCTAACCTATGTTTAACACAAGAGTGACAGTGATGAAAAAAGTATTAGTAGTTGTAGCGGCGTTATTTTTACCCTTAAATATTGCCAACGGTGAAGAAGTAGCATTAGATAAATTAGTTGCTGATAAAGATTTTGTCATTAGTTTACTAATGAATTGTAAAGAAGATGCTGTAGAAGATGAAATTGCTGATATTGATATGCATGATTATTTAATGACTTGCATTAATGATGAATTAGAAATGATTGATTATCAGCCAATTACTGAGTTACCTAAGGTTGATGATATTCCGGATACCATTAAATAACTCTGTCATTTAGCAAAAGCTTTAAGTAACTCAAATTTTTTAGCTCATTTTAATGATACTCAACTTATAGTTAATTCAATTTAATTTAAGTACAAGTATATAAAATTGATAAAGTGGGCTGACTCATTTGAGTTACTTTATTTTGCTACGAGTATTCGGCTTAGCGTTTTTGTCATAGTGTTAACAATCTTAAAAAACCTTAAATAGAAACATACGGAAAAAGCTGTAAAACATCTTCAATGATTTCTTTTTTCTGAGTTTTAGCTAAATACACGGCAAAAATTTCCCGCGAATAAACGGGGGCATCTTCGACTAAAAACAATTTATTACTCTCGATATATTCAAAGGTCATTTGTCTTGGTAAATAAGCACTACCACCTGCATCTAACAGAAAATTAAGGGCAATTCTAGGTTGGCTCATATGATGTTTTGCCGGTGGCGCGTCTTGAAATTCTCGTAAATGCTGCGCATTCACCGCTTCGCCGTAATCCACCATAATATAGTTATCTAAAGAGAACGGCTCTTTCTTTTCATTCGGCTCTGTCGTTACTAAATGCAAGGGAACAGAAGCGACTTTTTCCGTCATTAAATCTTCAACAAATGGCTGCTCGAATAAAAATGCAAGATCTATCACTCGACTTAAAATGCCTTTTCTTAATTCATTTGGCGAATAGGTATTAGTGAGTAAGTTAATCTCTTCAAAATTACGATGAATTTTTTTAAGCCAGTCTTGTAAGACGATATCCCAGATCGACATCATAGAACCAATCACTAATTGATGTGCGCCACTATCAGCTAGACCAACATCTTGCTTGGTTTTTTGCCACATAAAAATCATTTCATTCGCGTGTTTTATCAGTCTGTTTCCTTCCGAAGTTAACTTTAAATGCTTTTGACTTCTATCGAATAATAAAACGCCTAGATCATCTTCTAATAACTTTATTCGGGCACTAACAGCTGATTGCGTGATAAATAAATTTTCTGATGCAATTCTAAAGTGTAGAGTCCTACTGACTTCTAAAAAGGTTTTTAATAATTCTATCTTCATAAAATATCCGAAAACGCTTCTAATCGATTTTTTTGATTGAACTCATAAAAATATAGCGTTTTAATGTTTGAATTCTTCACTATACACTCCGCCTAAATATTTACACCTTTTAAATTATTAAAAAATTCAGTGGAACGTAAGGAATTATTATGAAAGTGGCAATTTTATCAAGAAACGAAAATTTATACTCAACCCGTCGATTAAAAGAAGCTGGTGAAGCATTAGGTCATGAAGTTGATGTTATCGATACCTTGCATTGCTATATGGATATCACTAGTGCTCGCTCTCGTGTGCGTTATCATGGTAAAGAATTACCTATGTATGATGCAATCATTCCACGTATTGGTGCTTCGGTGACTTTTTACGGCACTGCGGTTGCAAGACAATTTGAAATGATGGGCACTTTTAATATCAATGAGTCTGTGGCTATTAGTCGTTCGCGCGATAAGTTACGTTCTTTGCAGTTATTATCAAGAAAAGGGATTGGCTTGCCACGTACCGGTTTTGCTAGCAAGCCAGATAACATTAAAGATTTAATAAAAAATGTTGGTGGCGCACCTGTTGTTATTAAATTGCTAGAAGGCACACAAGGCATTGGTGTAGTTTTAGCGGATACTGCTAAAGCGGCTGAGTCGATTATCGAAGCATTTATGGGCTTAAAGGCAAACATTTTAGTACAAGAGTTTGTTAAAGAAGCAGGCGGTGCAGACATTCGATGTTTAGTGATTGGTGGTAAAGTTGTTGCGGCAATGAAACGTCAGGGTGCTGAAGGGGAGTTTCGCTCTAACCTTCATCGTGGCGGCTCTGCTGAAATTGTTAAGTTATCAAGAGAAGAGCGCGAAACGGCGGTAAATGCAGCGAAAGCGATGGGGTTGAATATGTGTGGCGTTGATTTGCTACGTTCGCAAAGTGGTCCTATGGTCATGGAAGTCAACTCATCTCCAGGGCTTGAGGGTATTGAAACTGCGACAGGCAAAGATGTAGCAAGTATGGTTTTTCATTTTTTAGAAAAAAACGCGAAACCAAATAAAACTCAAACACGTGGTAATGGTTAATTTTAGGAAAAAGTGTGATGGATGTTTTACGTATAGGTGAATTTGATATTTTACCCGGTGAGCAAAAGAAAATTGAACTGCCGGTTGCCAAGTTATATACCGATGCTAATGTTTCTTTACCTGTGCATATTATTCGCGCAAAGAAACCTGGCCCTACTATTTTTGTTAGTGCAGCGGTGCATGGTGACGAGTTAAATGGTATTGAGATCATCAGGCGTTTAATCAACCAAAATAAATTTAAAATCATTAAAGGGACGGTTATTGCCGTACCTATGGTGAATGTTTATGGCGTGGTGAATCAAAGCCGTTATATGCCAGATAGACGCGATTTAAACCGCTGCTTTCCTGGCTCAGCAAAAGGTTCATTAGCAGGGCGAGTCGCTCATATATTTCTTAATGAAATAGTGAAACATTGCGATTATGGTATTGATTTACACACAGGGGCGATACATCGTTCAAATTTACCGCAAATACGGGCGAATATGCTTGATGCTGAAACCAAAGAGTTAGCTGAAGTATTTGCTGTGCCAGTGGTATTAAATTCTAATTTAGTTGATGGCTCATTGCGTGAGTCGGCAATTAAAAATGAAACGAAAATATTATTGTACGAAGCAGGTGAAGCATTAAGGTTTGATGAATTTTCAATTCGTGCTGGCATGAAAGGCATTTTAAATGTATTACAACATTTAGGCATGAAACGAAAAAGTAGCGCAACTAAACGCAAGAAAGTAGTGCCTTTTATCGCCAATGGTAGCCAATGGGTGAGAGCCAACGCAAGTGGCATAGTACATAACGTGGTTGAATTAGGCGATCAAATCACCAAAGGACAAGTGTTAGCTGAAATAGGCAGTCCATATGGTGAAGTACTTGATTTAGTAAAAGCAACGCGGTCAGGTATTTTAATTGGTAAGCAGAATATTCCTTTAGTACAAGAAGGTGAAGCGATGTTTCATGTTGCTTACTTTAGTGAAGATGATGAAGAAATTGCAGAACATATTGAACAGGTGCAAGAACAATTATTACCAGAGCATAATGATATTTAGGAATGAATATGAGTACGGAAAATAAAGTAATTATCGGTTGTCTAGAATCGATTGCCTTACCTGAACTTGCGATTGATGATTTACAAGTTCGGGTAGATACCGGAGCAAAAACTTCTTCGTTACATGTTGATAATATTACTAAAGTGACTAAAAATGGTAAAAGGTGCGTGAGTTTTGATATTCATCCTGACGCCTATAATGTTGAGACCATTGTGAATTGTACGGCGGCGATTAGCGATATTAGAAAAGTAAAGTCATCGAATGGCAATACTGAGCAGCGTTATGTGATTCGCACACCGGTTATACTTGGTAATGAAAAATGGTCGATTGAAATAACGTTAACCGACCGTTCTGATATGAGTTATCTCATGCTGTTTGGACGTGAAGCGATTGGCAATAAATTTTTAGTCGACCCTTCACAGGTTTTTTTAGCGATGAAAACGTAAAAAGGAGAGAGTATGAATTTTGCTAATATTAAAGCCATATTGTCGACCCCGATTTTTACAATCTCTGAACAACCTATTTCTTTAGGGGAATTATTATTAATTCCCCTTATTATTTATATCGGTTTATTAGTAACAAAATGGACGGCAAGAATTGTTACTAAACGTTTAACGTCTAAAAATACTGATCCTAATCTTATTCATTTATTGCAACGTGTTTTATACGTAACAGCGATAACTATTTTATTTATTACTACCCTTGATCTCATTAATGTTCCTATTGCAGCTTTTGCTTTTTTGTCGGGTGCTATTGCTATCGGCTTTGGTTTTGGCGCGCAAAATATTATCAATAATTTTATTAGCGGTTGGATCTTAATGTGGGAACGGCCTATTCGCATAGGTGATTTTTTAGAGGTTGAAAATGCCAAAGGAGTAGTAGAAGAAATTAACACTCGTTCAACGCGAATTAGACGAGTTGATGGCGTACATTTATTAATTCCCAACAGTAAATTGCTTGAAAATACGGTAGTGAATTGGACGCTTAAAGACAGTTTAGTGCGTACTAGTGTGCGTGTTGGGGTTGCTTATGGTACCAGAGCAAAACTAGTGGCTGATTTGATTTTAGAAGCAACTTTAGCGCAAAAAGAAGTGTTAACTGATCCTAAACCAGTCGTTAGTTTTGAAGACTTTGGTGATAATGCGTTAATCTTTGAAGTTAATTTTTGGATAAATTCTAAGGTTGAAGGCGGCTTACGCGTTACTCGCAGTAATATTCGTTTTACTTTAGATGAATTGTTTGAAAAACATCAGGTTGTTGTCGCGTTTCCTCAACGGGATGTGCATGTTGATGGTTCATTAACGCTCATAAAACAGGGTGTTAATTCAAACGCTACCCCTGAAAGCTAAGCAAGTTTATTTATGCAAATAACTATGCTGGTTAATAACTATGCTGACTAATAGCATGGAAGTAGGAGTACTACTTCCATGTTGATTTATCTATAGTTCATCTTTCGGTACTTTAGTTTTTGTACTTTATTATTTCTAATAAATTATTTTGTTTTGGCTATTTTATTTTTCTGTTCAAACCATAAACGCATAAAGTCAGCGGTTAAGTTTTGTTCTATTTCTAATGCCGTATCCGTTGGGCAAAAAACGGTAAAGAATACTTGGGTATCACCAATATCAGACGTAGCCACTTGAATATGAGGCTCTGGTCCAGCAATATTTATGTCTAAGCGATTTTCAATCAGCTGATTATATCGCATCGCTACATCTTTAAAGTCTGCACAATATGCATTCGCTTTTTCATATAATTGATCAATAAATTCAAATGGATTGACACTGTCATCTCTTACTATAGTGAAATGGTGCATAGCATAACGTTTCAAAAAGTTAAGGTTTTTAATGACAGAGGTAATAAGCTGACTATTCGGTAAATACAGTGTTTTACCGGTATATTGATAACTGTCTTTATCTACTTCTAATAAAGTAAGTTTTGCCCAATCGGTGGAGTGCACTTCACCAAAGTAATTACCTACTTGAATCCAGTCACCAATTCTAAAGGGTCTACTTGATAAAATATAAACAAAGCCAATGAAACACTGAATGAATTCTCTTGTTGCTAACACAATTGCAACGATAAAAGCGGCAATGGAAAAAGCGAATTTTTGAATTTCCTCTGTCCAAATATTAAAGATCAAGACGATCATCAATACGGTATAAATATTATTGACGATATTAATTTGTAATCTTTTATCGCGTTTTGACTTCTTTTTGATCACCTTAACTAACAGCAACTTCAATAAATAAAAAGCACTAATACATAATATGGATAACACGAACTTATTGTTGAAAAATGTTGGTGATAATGCCGTTAAACTACTGATCTGATCCCATAATTCCATGTAAAATTTTTATAACCTTTTGTCCTGAATGTGAATAATTATAAAGAAATTTGCCTTCTTTGGTTAGCGATGGTTAAATTTTTATTTAAGTTCTGTTATTGATTAACGGCTACAATAGCAATCGAAACGCTTAATGTGTACCGGGAATACCCAAATCTTACATTAAACGTTTCGATCACTATTTGCTTTAAGCGGTAATCATATATTTAATTGAGAGATCAACTACCTCTAATATTTTGTAGTTGTATTAACGTTTGCTCTGGACCTAACTTGTTTAAACTTGCGTTGATTTCTTTTTGCTTAGATTCCAACATACTAATGCCTTCAACCACAATATCATAAAACAACCAAGTTTCATCGCGCAATTTTATAAGTTTTAATATGGCTTTATTGGATTTGTTTTTACCAATAATCGTCATATTCACCATAGCTACTTTACCGCTTTTTGAAAGTGAACTCGTACCAATGTTGATGGCTTCGTTATCATACTTGCTTAGTAAATGACTATAAGTATTAAGTAATTGGCTTGTTAACTCAGTTCTGAACGCCTCTTTATGCTCAGGAGATAATTTAGCTAAATGAAGTCCTAATACTTTATGGCTAAAATATTGTGTACTAACTTCTGGTAATAAATACTGCTCTAAAACTACGCGAATATTGCTACGAGATAGTTGATTAGCACTTTTTAAAGGGATCAGAGCTGCTTCTATATTAGTAAATACGTTTTTAACTTTTTCTTCTGGTGAAACGTCATTCGCTAACGCTAAGGAAGAAATTAAAATTGTTAATATTACAAAGATCAATACAAAGATATTGATGTTTCTTTCATAGGGGTTTTTCATTGTATTCTTTATTTAATTTGTATTAATAATTGCGGTGATTGTATGGGGAAAATGAAAACAGGCAAGCGTAATAAATTGTTTATATCAATCAAAAAAATTGATTAAGTGGCAATAAGTGTAAGTTAATCGTTGGTTAACCTTCTTCTTTAATATTCCTCTTTAATTTTAATGCTAAATAACGCACGTTTAGCGAGTTGTTTTTATTAAACGGTAGATAACATTTTTATACCGATTAACAACTGTGAAAACACCTGTGTAAATATAAAAAACAACGTTTAAAAAGTAAAAGTAACTTTTTCAGTTGAAAATTCCAAAAGTTATTAACGTTAAAGTTTCTCTTTAAAAACAACTAATTAAAAGTCTCTGTTTTTTGTTTTCTGCAAAGAAATAAAAATAATTGTAAAAAAGCTTGATACTGTACGGTCATACAGTATACTTCGTCACATAAGTTAGTTTTTAGATAAAAATTGTGGAGCACGAAATGGACGATAATAAAGAAAAAGCACTATCTGCAGCACTCAGCCAAATAGAACGTCAATTTGGTAAAGGTTCAATTATGAAGCTGGGCGAAAATCGCAGTATGGATGTAGAAACCATTTCTACAGGTTCACTTGGATTGGACATTGCGTTAGGAGCTGGCGGTTTACCCATGGGACGAGTTGTTGAAATTTACGGTCCTGAATCAAGTGGTAAAACAACCTTAACGTTAGAAGTTATCGCTGAAGCTCAGCGCAACGGTAAAGTATGTGCGTTTGTTGATGCAGAACATGCCCTTGACCCTATTTATGCTGAAAAACTTGGCGTGAATATTAATGAATTATTAGTTTCTCAACCAGATACCGGTGAACAAGCATTAGAAATTTGTGACATGTTAACGCGTTCTGGTGCCGTTGACGTTATTGTTGTCGATTCTGTTGCCGCACTTACACCTAAAGCTGAAATTGAAGGTGATATGGGAGATTCTCACATGGGTCTGCAAGCTCGTATGCTTTCTCAAGCAATGCGTAAGCTTACCGGTAACTTGAAACAATCGAATACTATGATGATTTTCATTAACCAAATTCGTATGAAAATTGGTGTGATGTTTGGTTCACCAGAAACAACAACCGGTGGTAATGCACTAAAATTCTACGCTTCTGTACGTTTAGATATTCGTCGTATCGGTGCTGTGAAAGCCGGTGATGAAATTGTTGGTAACGAAACGCGTGTTAAAGTAGTTAAAAATAAAATTGCTCCGCCATTTAAACAAGTTGAATTCCAAATTTTATACGGTGAAGGTATTAATAGCTTAGGCGAGTTAATTGATTTAGGTGTTCAACATAAAATGGTTGAAAAAGCCGGTTCTTGGTATAGCTACAATGGTGACCGTATTGGCCAAGGTAAAGCCAATGCGACTAAGTATTTAACCGAAAAACCAGAAGTTGCTAAAGAGCTTGATGGTCGTTTAAGAGAGTTGTTATTAACAAAAGCAACGGATAAGGTTGAAAAAGAAGAAGCAGTTACTGAGCAATAAGCTGAAATAACTAGCTTAGCAACTCAAATAAATCTCGAAAAGCCATTACTCTTGTAATGGCTTTTTTATGGGGGCTGATTCAAGCAAGTTGTGAAAAATATTGTGTATATCCATCACAATAGATAAAAGTTATAAGATGAAATAAAATCATTTAGACGTCTATACGTTTAGAAGTTGACATAGCCAAAGTTAAAAGGCACAGTAGTGTCTATACTGTGTATGAACTATGTGCACGAGTTTAATCGCAAAATGTTATGTTGAATGTCAGTGTTGTAGGTACTCTTTATGCCCATTAAAATCCCTAATGAATTACCGGCTTTATCGATATTAGATAAAGAGAATATCTTTGTAATGTCAGAGCATCGCGCGGCAAATCAAGACATTCGTCCGATGAAAGTAGCGATTTTAAATTTGATGCCGAATAAAATTGAAACTGAAGTGCAAATCTTAAGAATGTTGTCGAATACGCCGCTGCAAATTAATATAGATTTTGTTCGTATTCATGCCAATGAATCAAAGCATACTCCGAAAGAGCATTTAGATAATTTTTATTGTTTATTTGATGACATTAAAGACACGCAATATGACGGGTTAATAATCACAGGCGCACCTTTAGCTTTGCTCGAGTACGAAAAAGTAACATTTTGGGATAAAATTTGCGAAGTGTTTGATTGGGCTGAAAATAATGTCACATCAACCATGTTTTCATGTTGGGCTGCGCATGCCGCTTTATATCATCATTATGGACTAAACCGTCATCTGAGAAAGAAAAAACTTTCGGGTGTTTATCAGCATAGCCCTGTTGATCCAAAAGAGCAGTTAACCCGAGGCTTTGAAGAGTTTTTTAATGTGCCACATTCTCGCTATGGTTATATTGATAAAGCCGATTATTTAAGTGTACCTGAATTAAAAATTATTGCCGAGTCAGAAGAGGCGGGTGTTTATGTGGTGGCGAGTAAAAATAAGCAGCAAGTGTATTTAACTGGCCATCCTGAATACGATGCGACTACGTTAGATGAAGAATATCATCGTGACTTAAATATCGACGAAAAGGCAATCATGCCTGAAAATTATTATCCTAATAATGATATGACTAAAAGACCGCATAGTTCATGGCGTAGTCATGGCAGTTTATTATTTACCAATTGGCTCAACTATTATGTTTATCAAATAACACCTTATTTATTAGATGCGTCGAACATTCGAGCAAGACAGCCAGAAAACCAAGTTTAAACACGAATAATTACATTATTGACGTCGTTTTTCTTATTAGAACACATTGAGAGTAGTATGAAAAAATCAGCATCGTTTGAAAATTTTGAACAACAATTAGCACAACGTATATTAATACTTGATGGTGCTATGGGTACCATGATTCAAGCATACAAATTTGAAGAGCAAGATTACCGTGGCGAAAGATTTTCTGATTGGCATTTAGATGTTAAAGGCAATAACGACATGTTAGTGCTGACTCAACCAGATGTTATTAAAGCCATCCATGCTGAATACCTTGAAGCAGGTGCTGATATTCTTGAAACTAATACCTTCAATGCGACAACTATTGCTATGGCAGATTACGATATGGAGGCATATAGTGCCGAGATTAATCGTGAAGCAGCCAAAATCGCACGCCAAGTTGCGGATGAATATACGGCAAAAAATCCAGAGAAACCGCGCTTTGTTGCCGGGGTTTTAGGGCCAACGAATAGAACCTGCTCAATTTCTCCTGATGTTAATGATCCTGCGTTTCGTAATGTCACCTTTGATCAATTAAAGGAGGCTTATATTGAGTCAACCAAAGCGTTAATTGAAGGTGGGAGTGATTTAATATTAATTGAAACTATTTTTGATACGTTAAACGCTAAAGCGGCTATTTTTGCGGTAGAAACCGTTTTTGAAACGCTTAATGTTCGCTTGCCAGTGATGATCTCAGGCACGATTACCGACGCTTCAGGGAGAACATTATCAGGGCAAACAACCGAAGCTTTTTATAATTCACTTCGTCATGCTAAACCTATTTCTTTTGGTTTGAATTGTGCACTTGGGCCTGTTGAGTTAAGACAATATGTTGCCGAACTAAGCCGGATATCTGATTGTGCGGTTTCTGCTCACCCGAATGCCGGTTTACCTAATGCTTTTGGTGAATATGACTTTAGTGTTGAAGACATGAATACTCATGTTGCCGAGTGGGGAAATGCAGGCTTTTTAAATATTATTGGTGGCTGTTGTGGTACTACACCAGCGCATATTAAAGGCATGGCAGATTCCGTCGCGAATATTGCACCTCGTAAAGTTGAAGCGCGTCAAATTGCGTGTCGATTATCTGGGTTAGAAGCACTAACCATTGATGAAAACACTTTGTTTGTGAATGTTGGTGAAAGAACTAACGTCACCGGCTCGGCAATTTTTAAACGACTTATTACCGAAGAAAATTATGATCAAGCCATCGCGGTTGCATTACAGCAAGTAGAAAATGGTGCACAAATTATTGATATTAATATGGATGAAGGCATGCTTGATTCAAAAGCTGCCATGATCCGTTTTCTAAATTTAATTGCCGGTGAGCCTGATATCGCTAAGGTACCTATTATGTTGGATTCTTCCAAATGGGATATTTTGGAAGAAGGTCTTAAATGTATACAAGGTAAGGGCATCGTAAACTCGATTAGTTTAAAAGAGGGCGAAGAAAACTTTCGTCATCAAGCAGAGTTATTGCGCCGTTATGGTGCCGCCGTTATTGTCATGGCGTTTGATGAAATAGGGCAAGCTGATACCCGCGAAAGAAAATATGAAATATGTAAACGTGCATATCACATTCTTGTTGATGAAATTGGTTTTCCTGCTGAAGATATCATTTTTGACCCGAATATCTTTGCTGTAGCAACGGGTATTGATGAGCATAATAATTACGCAGTAGATTTTATTGAAGCCGTAGCTGACATTAAAGAGAACCTGCCATATGCGATGATTTCTGGCGGTGTTTCTAATGTTTCATTTTCATTTCGTGGTAATAACCCCGTGCGAGAAGCGATTCATGCGGTGTTTTTATATCATGCCATTAAGAATGGTATGGACATGGGAATTGTTAACGCAGGGCAACTGGCTATTTATTCAGACATTCCTGAAGATTTGCGTGTTGCGGTTGAAGACGTTATTCAAAATAGTGACGATGGCGCAACAGAGCGTTTACTCGATGTTGCTGAAACTTACCGCGGACAAGCAGGAAATCAAAGTAATAAAGCCGATTTAGCATGGCGAGAGCTACCTGTGAATAAACGTTTAGAGCATTCATTAGTGAAAGGTATCAATGAATTTATTATTGAAGATACTGAAGCTGCGCGTCTTGAGGCGGTAAGACCATTAGACGTCATTGAAGGACCCTTAATGGATGGGATGAATGTTGTTGGAGATTTATTCGGCGCAGGAGAAATGTTTTTACCGCAAGTGGTGAAGTCTGCTCGAGTGATGAAACAAGCGGTTGCTCATCTGAACCCATTTATTGAAGCGGAAAAAACTGAAATAAAGTCAAATGGTAAAGTGTTACTGGCTACCGTGAAAGGCGATGTTCACGACATTGGTAAAAATATTGTTGGCGTAGTATTGCAATGTAATAACTACGATATTATCGACTTAGGTGTCATGGTGTCATGTGAAGATATTTTACGTGTCGCGAAAGAAGAAAATGTCGATATCATTGGTTTGTCAGGTTTGATCACACCATCGCTTGATGAAATGGTTCATGTTGCTAAAGAAATGAAACGCCTTGAGATGAATTTACCGTTATTAATTGGTGGTGCAACAACGTCTAAAGCGCATACCGCAGTAAAAATAGAGCCTCAATATGAGCATCCTGTAGTATATGTGCCAAATGCCTCTCGTTCTGTCTCTGTGGTAAGTACGCTTATATCAGAAGATGAATCTAAACGAGATGCTTATCTTGAACGACAAAAAGATGAATATGTTCGTGTGCGCGAGCGTCATTACAAAAAAGGCCCTCGTTCGAGTTTAATTTCTTTAGAAGATGCTCGTGCGAATGCTTTTCCATTAAGTTTTGAACAATACACGCCTAAAGTGCCAAACAAGTTAGGGGTAACTGTTATAGAGGAACTTGATTTAAATGTGGTGAGAAATTATATCGATTGGACGCCATTTTTCATGACGTGGCAGCTATCAGGTAAATATCCACTTATTTTAAAACATGACGTCATTGGCGAAGAAGCGACGAAGTTATTTAACGACGCTAATACGATGATTGACGATGTGATAAACAATAAAAAATTAACGGCAAAAGCCGTATTTGGATTATTCCCCGCCCATCGGGAGCAGGATGATTTAGTCGTTTTTGCGAATGATGAACGTGAAAAACCTTTAATGAAGCTGCATCAACTTCGTCAACAAAGTAAAAAACCTTCAGGGCAATTTAATCGTTGTTTAGCGGATTATGTGGCAGATGAAGCATCAGGCGTAAAAGATTATATGGGAGCTTTTGCCGTTTCTGCGGGCTTTGGTTGTGATGAATTGGTTAAAGCTTTTGACGCTGAATTTGATGATTATAATAGTATCTTAATTAAAGCGGTGGCTGATAGGTTAGCAGAAGCAAGTGCCGAATATCTACATGAACAAATACGCAAAGAATATTGGGGATATGCACCAGAAGAATCATTTGCTAATGACGATTTAATTCGTGAAAAGTATCAAGGTATTCGTCCTGCGCCAGGTTATCCTGCTTGCCCTGAGCACACTGAAAAAGGCTTGTTGTGGGAGCTGCTGAATGTGGAAGAAAATATTGGGATGAAATTAACGTCGAGCTTTGCAATGTGGCCAGGAGCGGCGGTAAGCGGTTGGTATTTTGCCCATCCTGACAGTAAATATTTCGCGGTTGCTAAGTTGAAAAAAGATCAATTGATTGATTACGCAACGCGTAAAGAAATGACATTACCGCAAGCAGAACGTTGGTTGTCGGCAAACTTAGATTATGAGCCTGAATAACATTATTTATCGTTGATAAATATCCTTTGAAGACTCAATAAAAAAGGCTGCAGGTGCAGCCTTTATTTACAGGATGTAAAGTATGCCGTGCTTCCATGAACGGAAGAGAACGGCGATTAATTATCAACCTTAGATGATTGAATAATTACCAAATACGCACACGTTTTTCTGGGGCTAAGTAAAGCTTATCGCCTTCTTTAACATCAAACGCTTTGTACCATGCATCATGGTTTCTTGGTGCTTGTGCGCGAAAACGCCCTGGAGCATGTGTTCCACCTTTAAGCTGGCTTAACATACTTTTTTCAGTGCGTTTTTCTTTCCAAACTTGCGCCCATGCTAGAAAGAAGCGTTGATCACCGGTAACTCCGTCTATTACAGGTGCTTCTTTTCCGTTTAGGCTTAGTTTATAAGCATGGTAAGCCATCGCTAAACCACCCACATCACCAATGTTTTCACCTAAACTATTTCTACCATTAACAAAGTTACCTGGAATTGGCTCATATTGACTGTACTGAGCGGCAAGTTCATCTGCTTTTGCATCAAACGCTTCTCTGTCTTGATCTGTCCACCAATTACGTTGAACACCTTTCGCGTCAGATTTTGAGCCTTGATCATCAAATCCATGCCCCATTTCATGACCAATAACGGCGCCTATACCACCATAGTTAACAGCTGGATCTGCATTTGGATCAAAAAATGGTGGTTGTAAAATTGCAGCAGGGAAAACTATCTCATTAAATGAGCTGTTATAGTAGGCGTTGACACGTTGTGGCGTCATTCCCCAGCGATTACGATCTGTTTTCTTTAACTCTTTTGAAATACTGTCCTCGCGGAAAAACTTACGAAGGTTTTTCAGGTTGCCCATTAAATCAGTAGCAGAAATAGTTAACCCATCGAATGATTGCCATACGTCTGGATAACCAATTTTCGGATTAAACGCGGCTAGTTTTTCATGAGCATTTACTTTCGTTTCTTCACCCATCCATTCAAGGTTCGTGATACGCTCACCTAAGGCTTTACGTAAATTTTCAACAAGCTCAGCCATTTGTTGTTTTGATGATTCAGGAAAGTAGCGTGCGACGTAAACTTTACCGATAGCAAAACCTAAAGATTGAGTGCCTGACATTTGAGAGACCGCTCTTTTCCAACGTGGCTTAGCTTCTTTCTGACCGCGTAATTCAGTGCCATAAAACTTAAAGTTAGTGGCAAATACGTCTTCTGAAAGGAATGAAGCATTATTTTTTATCGTATGGTAAGTCAAATAATCTTTCCACACGTTAATATCTTCATTGTTTAATAGTGCGATCATCGCTTTGATTGGTTCAGGTTGAGAAATATTAATCTGTGGGACTTGATAACCTGTTTCTGAAAAGTAGGTTTCCCAATCAAAGTTTGGATAAGTTATTGCAAGATCGGTACGCTTAATTTGGTTTAACGTGATATCTCGATTACGACGTTTTTCACGTGGCCAATGACCCTCTGCAATTTTCGTTTCTAAAGCTAAAATCGCTTGGGCTTTTTGCTCTGCGTTTTCTACTTGAGCAAAAGCTAACATTTCAGCAATATGTGCGACATAGGCAGCACGAATTTTAGTAAATCGTTCATTGTCTTCTAAATAATATGAACGGTCTGGCATACCTAAACCGCCAGCACCAATAGACATTTCATATTTATCGGCATCTAAACGGTTAAACCACATACTACCGCCAATAGGGCTAGTGGTACCATTTAACCATGATGCGCCGAAAATCTTAGTAATGTCTTTTACTGTAGAAGCTGTAGCAATTTCATCAAGCGTAACTTGAATTGGCAATAAGCCAAGCTTGTTGATGTTTTCGGTATCCATATAACTCTGGTAAAAATCTGCGATCATTTTTTCATCAGCGTTTAGATCAGTACGAGAGGTTACATCATCAATAATCTCTTTAACTTGTCTTTCACTACGCTCTGCTAATGCAGTAAAAGCACCAAATCGCGTTTTATCAGCTGGCATTTCATAATTGTCATACCAAGTCCCACTTGCATACATAAAGAAGTCATCACCGGGTTTAATCGCTTCATTACGTGCTGATAAATCTACCCCGAAGCTTCCTAATTCTGCTTTTTGTTCAGTTACTTGAGTTATTGATTGTTCTGATTTTTCTATTTTAGTCTCTGCAACTGGTGTTTGTTTACTTTCACCACAGGCTGTTAATAAAACAGATGTGATTGATAGTGCAATTAAAGATTTTTTCATGGAAATTCTCTTATTGTTATAAATATATAGTGATAAATTTTCTCACAACCATTTTGTCTAGATGGTAGATAAAGTCAACTTTTCTAAGCTAATACGCTGAATTTGAAAGGTGAGTGAAGGTTTTGCCAAATTTATAAGGGAGGTATTGACGAAGTTAAAGACGATTAAACTTTGAAGGTATAATTTAACCTGCATGATTTTTGACTGGTAATAAAAATCATTTATTACCAGTCAAGAATAGTTTGAAAATGACCACCTATCTAGATTAAGAAATTGTTTATTAGATGACATCTAAAGCTTCACTGAGCTTTTTAACGCCTATCACTTCCATGCCTTTTATTGCTTCTTTGGGCATATTATTGAATGGGACAATGGCACGTTTAAAGCCATGCTTTGCCGCTTCATTAATTCGTTCTTGGCCACTTGGTACCGGGCGAATTTCTCCAGATAAACCTACTTCACCAAATACCACTAGATCTTGTGGTAAAGCGCGATCTCGAAAACTTGACACTAAAGCTAAGATCAACGCCAAATCGACACTTGTTTCAGCAACTTTTACACCGCCAACTACGTTAACAAACACATCTTGGTCGTTCATTTGCAAGCCGCCATGACGATGTAAGATGGCTAATAACATCGACAGCCTATTTTGATCTGCGCCAACGGCAACTCGCCTTGGGTTACCTAAGGCGGAATGATCAACAAGTGCTTGAATTTCAACCAATAAAGGTCGAGTTCCTTCCCACAGTACCATGACTATACTGCCCGGAGTGTTTTCTTCGCCGCGAGATAAAAAGATTGCCGAGGGATTTTTCACTTCTTTTAACCCGGTTCCAGTCATGGCAAATACGCCAAGTTCGTTAACGGCACCAAAGCGATTTTTATTACCTCGTAGTGTTCTATAACGAGAGTCAGTGCTACCTTCAAGCATAATAGAGCAGTCAATACAATGTTCTAATACTTTCGGTCCCGCTAAGCTACCGTCTTTAGTGACATGACCGACTAAAATCATCGCTACGTGGTGCTGTTTGGCAAAGCGAGTTAAGAAAGCCGCGGCTTCTCTTACCTGTGAAACACTACCCGGCGCTGATTGAATATCCGCCATGTGCATCACTTGAATTGAATCGATAACTACAATTTTAGGTTTTTCTTTTTCAGCGATATGACAAATATTTTCAACGCTAGTTTCTGACAGTAACTTTAAAGAATCGGCTTTTAACCCTAAACGTTTCGCTCGCATGGCAACTTGTTGTAATGATTCTTCACCGGTTATATATAACGCAGACATGTGTTCAGATAGTGCACACATGGTTTGCAGTAGTAATGTACTTTTACCTGCGCCAGGTTCGCCACCAATTAAAATAGCACTACCAGGTACTATACCGCCGCCAAGTACGCGGTCGAATTCTGAAAAACCAGCGGAAAATCTAGGTAGTTCGGCAAGGTCAATAGTGTCAAGAGTTTGAACTTCTGTGCCAACCATTCCGGAGAAACCAGATAAATTACTGGCTCTTATTGGTGTTTTAGCCTGCCTAAACTCAGAAATTGTATTCCAAGCTTTACATTCGTTACATTGACCTAACCAACGTGAATGCTCGGCTCCACAGTCAGTACAGACAAATGCTGTTTTGTTTTTTGCCATCTTTGACCTTTTAAGGGTATGAATTTTGCTTAAAGTTAAACTAAAATATAATGATATAACATTTAAGTTAATCAATTTATAATGATTTAACTTAGGGGCTGTTGATCTTTCGAGATTTTTTTTGCAGCATTTTGTTGGGTAGTATTTGCTTAGAATGACTAGGCTACACACTACTCGCCGCGATTAAAACGATTTTATTTCGAACAAAATTTAACCGCGAAAGATCAACAGCCCCTAAATATAACATTTTTTATTTCCACTATTGTAAATAAATAGAAGCGTTAATGACTAATAATTTTTCAAAATATCAATCCATTATCGATGAATTTCGAGGGAAAGTATTATCAAAAGATTTTGAAACTGAGTTTGCTACCGTAACAAAGAAAATTCCTAAAACGGAACGTTTTTTGTTAAAAATGGAATTGAAACGCTTAGCAAACCCTTGTACTCGATTGATCGATTTAAGAGGACATGTAGACGGCGAATGTCGCGCATTTGAGCACGAAGAAAGAACACATTACCTTGATGATGTTGCTATTCGGGTATTTGAAGAAGCCTTTTCTGATTATCAAGCTTATACCTTTGGTGTGTATGAAGCGGTTATGAATACTGAAAATAACTTTCGTGTTATCTATCAAAAAGAAAAAAATCAAATTCAGTCACCTGATATAGTAGCAAAGCCCGCTAAAGTATTCGCCAAATCGCAATATCCTGCTCAATTGTATAGCTTTGGTCCTTATTTTAATCGTGCTGAAGAACGGATGAACTTTGCTATTTCTCTGCAAGTATACTTTTCTGAAGATAAAATGGTTGAAGCTACTTGTTCTGATATAAGTGTGAATGGCTGTAAATTTCGTTTTAACTCTGTTGAAAACATTAAAATTCGACAATTAATTACCCTTAGATTTTCAGGATTAGAAGGTGAGTTTCAGTTTGATAAAAAAGAAAAATTTACCTATGAAGTGCGCAATATTCAAATTCTTGAAGGGATACAACTGGTGGGTGTTAGTAGGGTTTACTCGTCTTCGGTAGAAAAAGATGGTTTTAGACAATTTTTAAAAGGCTATATTCAGGGCAATAAACGACGTTATAAAATTAATTTAGATAATACTATTTCGGCTTTACAGTCTCGTAGTTTTGAACAGTTTGCTTTACCAAAATCTAATGAGTTACCTATTTTTATTGAAGATGTACAAGGCAAACTTGTCCCTCGCTTTGCCTTAACGTGCCATAACAATCAAAATATTTATCAATATTGGCAAGATGAAAGACGCCAATCTGCGTTAAGTTTTTTAATTACCGCCGACCGTTTTTTAAGAATTAAAAAAGCGGCTATGTTAGGTAAGTCGGTACTGGTTTATAGCTTTATTCATGTCAGTCAAGGCAAGATGTATTTTTATACGGCCGATAATATTCAATTGGATGAAGATCCAGAATTTATGAGGCAATTTTTAGGTTTTGCTGCATCAAAAGAAAGTTTTGCCATATCACAACTTAGTTATTTAGCTGTGAATAGTGAACTTGCCGATTCGCCACTGACTTTAGCAAACACCTTGGCAAAAAAAGATGAATATTTAAACACGCCGACGCCCGATGATGTAAAAAATTCGTTATCAACGTTAACCTCGATTGTTACTGTGTTGAATATTACCGATAAAAATATTCATGCGTTTTATCAAACTTTACCTTTTGATAATATTAATACGAGTAAGTTAAAAAACTTTGGACATAAGCGGCTAGCTGACGGTACTGATGTTGATGATGTTGGCATTAATTATAATAACCAACGCCAAGAACCTCGTTTTGTTTATAAAACATCTGCCACGGTGGATTCTGATGGCGTTATTTCGACAGGGGTTTCTCATGACTTTTCTACATCAGGCTTAAAAATAGAGTTAGATAAGCCGTCGAATTTAAAACGAGGTGATATTGTTAATATTACCTTCCCACAATTACAAAAAATTACCTCATCGTTTGAACTGCAAAGTCTTCCGTATGAAGTAATGCGGGTTAATAGCTCAAAATCAATTATCAATTTGCGTGTCTTTGTTGAAAAACACCAACATATAGGCCGTGCGTTTTTTAAAGCATTAATTCAAAAAAATCGTGAAAAATTGACGCCAGACGAATACGCAATGTTAAGTCCTGGTTTAGCGAAAGCGCTTCGTAATATTTATAGTGCTAGTTTACAAACAGTCGCTTTGATGATTCAAACCAGTGGTAGTCGTTATAAAATAGAAACCATTGCTACCAATCATAAAAACTCGCGAATTCTTTCATACTGTAAGCAATTAAGTGATAGAAATCATCATTATAACTTGTACCCGTTGTTGAATAATCTTCAAGCAACCAGTTTAATGAATTCGACCTTAAAAAAAATGCAATCAGGTGATAGTCCTCTTGCAGATATTTTATATGTTTCGATAAATCCAGAAAATGAAATGGTGGATAAAGCGGTTACCACTAAGCTTGATTCAGAATTGCAATCAGATAAGTTAAAGAAAATATTTATTAGTAATGCATTAAAACGTGGAGAATTTTTCTGTTTGAAAGTGGTGGTTTCTCGAACTGATGACCCTGATATGCAATATCTAAATCCTGAATTAAGCTACATTAGCTCTTATGCGATACATAGAGGTAAACAACTAGAACAAGATATTTGGAGCGTTGCTGGTGTTGCTCAGGTTTTTGATATTACCCAAGAGGCGATGATCAGATATCATTTAATCGATAAATAATTGATTGGATAGTTAGCGTATTTAAATAAATACGCTTAAATTCGCACCAAAAAATGTCATCACTTTACTGGCTATTTTCTCATTAACACTTATTTGTACTGCGGATGTGCATACAAGTAAGTTTAATTGTCTTACACAAACCTTTTATTTAAAAATACAGATAAATTAAAGTGGTGTTTCCAAAGTTTATTAAGCTAACCAATGTATTAAACAGTCAAGCCCTGCAAAGTTAATCGCACTGTCCGCTTGTTTTAATACAATTGGCTTTGCGTGAAAAGCTACGCCAAAGTGAGCGGCATTCATCATCACTAAATCGTTTGCACCATCACCCATTGCAACCGTTTGTTGAAATGGTAATTGATATTGTTTTTGCAATGATAATAAACAATCTGCTTTTGCTTGAGCATCAACTACATCACCAAGTACCTTACCAGTTAAGGTGTTATCTACAATCTCTAAAACATTGGCGTGAGCCGCGTCCAAATTAAGCATGTCTTTTAAATGATCGGCAAAATAAGTAAAACCACCAGATGCAATTGCAATACGCCATTGATGTTGTTTAAGCTCTGCAATTAGTGTTTCTAAGCCATTCATTAAAGGAATGTTTTTAGCGACCTCTGCTAATATGCTTACAGGAGAGCCGGCAAGCTTTGATACTCTTTCGTGTAGACTTTGTGAAAAATCTAAATTCCCTTGCATGGCTTGCTCTGTAACCGCAGCAACTTCTTCACCGACACCTGCTAGCATTGCTATCTCGTCAATACATTCAATTTCAATAGTGGTTGAGTCCATATCCATGACTAACACCCCAGCTTGTTCAAGCTTTGGAGCATTTTTAATTAATGCCGCCTCTATTTTTTCGCTTAATGCGATATTAGCTAGTTGTGCTTTTGATTCATCGAGGTTTTTACATTGCACCGAAAAACGATAACTGACTAAAGCATTACGGTGATTTATCGCGGTAATAGCGTTTATTTCAAGCTGACATTGCTTAGTTATCGTTAATAATTGTTGAAAACTTGTTTCGCTAAAGAGTACTAGTTCTATTTCAGATATCGTCGGTAATGTAGCAAGGCTTGAAGCTTTGTATTCGTTGCTATTAACTTGGCAATGCTGGGCAAGAATGAATGTTGTTTCAGTTAATTGGCAAGTGATTGGAAAAATATCAGACTGTTGCGTTATCGAAATATAGTCAGCCAAGGTTTGAGTTTTAAGATGATTTAATGAAATTTCGTTAACAGCAATTGACACAATTAAGCCTTATTTATAGTTAGAAAGTAGAATTTATCAGCCGAAAATTAATTTTATTATCAGCTGATATTTAAAAGTCCAACAGAACATTCTATAGTGTTAAGTAAGTTGGAAGTTTAATACGGTGCAATGACACAATTGACGACACATACCGAACAGCCTTTATACCCTAAAATATCGCCGATTTATAATAAAATAATGCAATTAGCTATAGCTATTTTTTTGATCATTGTGTTAATGAATCTTTGGGTGTTTAGTTATGGCAATAATCAGCAATCAACCACTAAACACTTTAATCAGATCAGCCAGCAATATTTAATGCAGATCACTAGCGCTACGCAAATATTTTTACAAAGCGACGATGCTAATGAACGCAAAAATATACAGCACTACTTTGATGATATTGCCAAAGCTCCATGGATAAAAGAGCTTAGTTTTTATGATAAAACCGGCATGTTACTTATTGCTTCACAAGAATACTCAACGATAAATGATTTATATGGCATTTCATCGAACAAGGCAGACCGTAGCGATAAATATTCAACCTTTATTCGAGAGGTTAGTGTTCAAGAGGGAAGTGACCACGCGAGTGATGATCAAAACGTTAATATCAGCACATTAGAGGGATATATTAGATTCACGGTCGCTAATCATTCATTAACTAAAGAAATTGAAGCTCAAGCCGCTGAACATTATGATTTGGTTCGTTTAATGATGATTTTAGCTGTGGTTGTTGGCTTCTTTTTAACTCGAGGGTTAAATCGCTTTAGTCGTCAAGGCTTTCGTTTGCGTTAATTAACACTTAAATAACTCACGAATATTATTTTCAATACTTTCTGCTAATTGTTGCTTTGACTCATCGCGAATTTCCGCTAGCTTATCAAAAATAATCAATAAATTAAGCGGGCTGTTGTTTTTACCTTGCATACCAAATAATGGCATAGCAGGCGCATCGGTTTCCAATACCAAGGCATCAACGGGAAATCGCTTAACCGCTTTTATCGTTTTTTCTGCTCTAGGGTAAGTAATGGTTCCGCCGATTCCTAATTTAAAGCCTAAATCAATATATGCCTTACCTTGCTGATAACTTCCTGAAAAGGCATGAATGATGCCGGCCTTTTTTACCGGTGTTAATTTTAATTGTTTGACTGTTTCTTGATGTGTGCGGCGGTGATGAATGATGGTAGGTAAATCATATTTATTGGCCATCTCAAGATGAAATTCAAAAAAATATTGCTGTAAAGCTAAATTATTTTGCTCTTTGGCAATTACGCCATCTAAACCTGTTTCGCCAATCGCAATGAGTTGTTGTCTATTGCTCGCTATGGTTTCATCTAATTGTACTAAGTGATCTTGAGTTAGCCCGTTTAAATACCAAGGGTGAATACCTAAACAGGGAAAAAGCTGACAAGATGATTGATTACTTTTAGCAAGGTTTAGTGCCGACTGCCATGTTGATGGCGAAACGGCAGGGATGATGATTTTGTGAATATTCGCATCATAGCATTGTGATAAAATTTGTTGTCGATTTTCATCAAACGCGGGGAAATCAATGTGGCAATGACTATCAGTAAAGTACTTCATTACTTTTCCCTATAAAACCGTGCAAAACCACGCAAAACCAAGTTCGATAATCTTAGGTTAAGCATCGCGATTGGTAATCGCGAAATGAATAATTGGGTTATTTAAACCTTAGCGCTTTTTGTTTTAATTGTTCAATTTTTTCCGTTAAGTTAAAGTGTTGTAAAAACTCATTATCAACATCTTTTTCTTCTAATAAACAATTGGCAAGGTATACCGCTTGGCTTATTCCTAGTTGCTTACCTAACAGTTTTTTGGGTTGATGATGGTTGAGAACCGCATCAATCAGATAATATGGAAAACTCCACGTATGTAATAGGTAAGCGCCAATTTGAGTATGATCCGTAGAAAAAATCTTCTCTTCTAACTCAATTGCATCTGACGTTCTAGCATCATTAGCGAAAAACTTTAACGTGAGTGCCATATCAATTTCAAATAATACTAACTTGCCAATATCGTGTAATAAGCCAGCTAAGAGGGTGTCTTGTTTTAGCTCTGACGAGACTAGAGATGCAGCAAATCGAGCTGTTGCCAAGCAATGTGCCTGCTCGTCAATTAAGGAGAAATTGGGAATGTCTGGTTGATAAGAAAACATCTCTGCCGTCATCACAATACAACTTAACGTATCAACACCAAGTTTGGTGATCGCTTCTGCAATTGACGATAACGGTTTATCACTTTGTCCAAAAATATTATTTGCCGTTTGAATGACTTTCGCTGCTAATGCCGGATCTTGCGTAATAATATCGGCAATTTTGTCCGAATCAGTATTCGCATTTTTTAAGATAGCATTCAGTTGTAAATACACTTTAGGTGGACTAGGTAATGCTTTAACTTTAGCGACTGATTTTACAATAATATCTTTGGTTATTTTTTTATGATTGCCTTGAAAAGATAACACGGTATTAATAACGCTAATAGGCTCAACTGGCGAAGTAAAAACATAATGCGCATAGTGGTTAACTTTAGCAATAGGTTTGCTTACATGGGCTATGCGAATAAGCTTGGGAAATTTAATTGTGATAGCTTTTAATAAGTTAACAACAGTCGTTTTACTAATATCGTCAGCAACGATCACAACATTAAAGTTATGTTTTTGTAGCAGTTTTAAACCTGTAAGTGGCTCAGTGACACTGGCGGTCTGACAAAGTTGCTGTTTGAGTAAATCATTGAGATGAGTTAATGATTTACTCTTATTATCAATTAGCAAAACTTTCATTAAAATTCCTTCACTATGAACTATCTATCATTAGTTCAAACCTAATACTAAGTTTATTAAGTTATTGTGCTTGTTCTCTGTTGGCAAGCAATACCTGATTAGGGTATTAATTTAATGAAATAAACTTACATGCGTTCCATTACTTCAATACCTAAAATATCTAACCCTTGTTTGAGGGTTTTTGATATTTGTGCACATAAGGCTAAACGCGATTGTTTTACGTGTTCATCAATACCGTCTTTTAGAATTGGGCAGGCTTCATAAAAGCTCATGTATAAACTCGCTAATTCATAAAGATAATTACATAATAAATTTGGTGTACATTCATTGATTACTGCATCGATGACATCTTCTAACTGTAATAGCTTTAATGCTAAAGCTTTTTCTTGTGGTTCCACAATCGCAAAATGCTGATCAAATTCTTGAAGGTTCACCTCAGCTTTAGAGAAAATGCTTTGAATACGTGAATATGCGTATTGTAAATAAGGAGCGGTTGCGCCTTCAAAGCTCAGCATTGTTTTCCAGTTGAAGATATAATCACTGGTTCTGTTTTTTGATAAATCGGCAAATTTAACTGCGCCGATACCAACTTTTTGCGCTACTTCGGTAAGTTTTTCATCAGAATAATCAGGATTTTTCTCTGCGATTACTTCTTTGGCACGAACAACCGCTTCGTCTAATAACTCTGCTAATTTGATTGTACCACCAGTGCGTGTTTTAAATGGTTTACCGTCATCGCCCATCATCATGCCAAATGGGCAATGATCATAACCAACATGTTCTGGTAAAAAGCCAGCTTTACGGGCAACAATTTCTACTTGTTTGAAATGTAGCGCTTGACGAGCATCAGTGAAAATAATGATGCGATCGGCATTTAATTGCCCGCTACGGTAGCGACAAGCTGATAAATCGGTTGTCGCGTATAAATAACCGCCGCCAGATTTTTGCACGATAAATACCGAAGGCTCGCCATCTTTATTCGCCATTTCGTCAATAAAAACAACTCTTGCACCTTGGTCTTCTACCGCGATTTCTTTTGCTAATAACTCATCAATGACTTTAGGAAGATCAGGGTTATAGGCGCTTTCACCCATAATATCGTCACGGGTTAACGTTACATTCAACTTGTGATAAATTTCTTCGCTGTGTGCAATAGAAATATCTATAAACTGTTGCCATAACACGGCACAATCGGCATCACCACTTTGTAGTTTAACCACGTAATTACGTGCTCTATCGGCAAAACCTTCTTCTTCGTCAAAGCGAATTTTTGCTTCACGATAAAAATTTTCTAAGTCGGCAAGCGCCGTTTCAGCCACTTCATTGGCTTGTAACTTGTCGCTCAAATGCGCCAATAACATGCCAAATTGTGTGCCCCAATCACCCATATGGTTTTGACGAATCACTTTGTCGCCACGAAACTCAAGGGCACGCACTACTGCATCACCAATAATGGTTGAGCGTAAATGCCCCACGTGCATTTCTTTAGCAAGGTTTGGTGCTGAGTAATCAACCACTACATTTTGAGGTTTATCATCCGTACCTGTGATACGTTGTGAGACACCTAATTTTTCATCGTTTGCAATGGCAGTTAATTGAGTTGCTAACCACGCTTGGTCTAAGTGAATATTAATAAAACCTGGGCCTGCAAGTTCAACCTTTTCAGCAATACCATCTAGGTTTAAATGTTCAACTACTTTACTGGCTAATTCACGAGGATTAGTTTTAAGCTTTTTAGCCGCGCCCATGACACCGTTTGCTTGATAATCACCAAAATTAGCACGGTTGGAAATACTTAATGCAGGGTTAGTATTTTCTGGTAAACCGGCCGCAACCATGGCTGCTAGCACTTTTTCTGAAAGTAGTTGTTTAATATTCATTTATTTAACTCTTTTTGTGATCAGGTAAAACCTGACCTAAATAATCTTTATAAAGCTGTTTTAGCTATTTTAATAGACGTTTTTGGCAATAATATAGATGAGTTTTAGTAAAGCCGTTGAGCTTTTTCATGAGGAGCTTAGTGTACTAAGTGACAAATGAAAAAGCTAAAACAATGCAACTACAACGAAATATATGCCGCCAAAATTAATGCTCTCGGGTTTGATGGAATTGTATATCCGGATGACGCTCTTGAGCCAAATTCAAATTAACCATCGTTGGTGCAATATAAGTTAAATTATCACCACCATCTAACGCTAAATTATCAAACGCTTTTTTCTGAAATTGCTCTAACGTACGTTCATCATCACAAGTACACCAACGTGCTGTTGCCACGCTAATTGGCTCATAAATCGCATCAACGTTATATTCTGTTTTTAAACGTTGCACGACTACTTCAAATTGCAGCACACCAACCGCGCCAACAATCATGTCGTTGTTCATTAAAGGTCTAAAGACTTGTACCGCGCCTTCTTCTGAAAGCTGAATTAACCCTTTTTGCAATTGTTTCGCTTTTAATGGATCGCGTAAACGTATACGACGGAACATTTCTGGTGCAAAGTTTGGAATACCGCTAAATTTCATCTCTTCACCAGCGGTAAACGTATCACCAATTTGAATACTGCCGTGGTTATGCAAACCTATGATATCACCGGCAAAGGCTTGCTCTACGTTTGAGCGATCGCCTGCCATAAAAGTAACGGCATCGGCAATTTTTACATCTTTACCAATGCGCACTTGGCGCATTTTCATGCCTTTCTCGTATTTACCCGAGCAAATTCGCATAAATGCGATACGGTCACGATGTTTCGGATCCATGTTTGCTTGAATTTTAAAGACAAAACCTGAGAACTTTTCTTCAGTGGCTAATACTTCGCGAGTATCTGTTTGTCTAGGTAATGGTTTTGGTGCCCATTTAGTTAAGCCGTCAAGCATATGGTCAACGCCGAAGTTACCTAATGCGGTACCAAAAAATACTGGAGTTAATTCGCCGGCTAAAAATTCATCTAAATCAAATTCATGAGAGGCACCAACCACCAGTTCTAATTCTTCACGTAAGTCATCAGCATAATGGCCTATGGCGCTATCAAGCTCTGGGTTATCTAAACCTTTAATTACGCGTTTTTCTTGTATGGTGTGACCTTGTCCTGATTGATACAGAAACGTTTCGTCAGTTAAAATGTTATAAACGCCTTTAAATTCTTTCCCCATGCCGATCGGCCAAGTAATAGGAGCACATTTTATTTTTAAAACATCTTCTACTTCGTCCATTACTTCCATTGGATCGCGCACATCACGATCCATTTTATTCATAAAAGTAATGATGGGCGTATCTCTTAAACGAGTAACTTCCATTAATTTAATGGTTCTGGCTTCAACACCTTTTGCTACATCAATTACCATTAAGCAAGAGTCAACGGCGGTAAGCGTTCGGTAAGTATCTTCTGAGAAATCTTCATGACCAGGAGTATCTAACAGGTTAACAAGACAGTCTGCATACGGAAATTGCATAACCGACGTGGTAATTGAAATACCACGATCTTTTTCCATTTCCATCCAGTCTGATTTTGCATGTTGGCCTGATTTTTTACCTTTTACTGTGCCTGCTTTTTGTAAAGCTTGACCGAAAAGTAATACTTTTTCAGTGATAGTGGTTTTACCTGCATCGGGATGCGAGATAATAGCAAAGGTGCGTCTTAGGTCGACTTCCTGCTGTTGTAGCGACATGCAAAATACCTGTTTTAAAATAATGAACGATTAGCGAATTTTTAAAGCGCAACATTATATCGAAAACAAGTGTTTAAGGCAGCAATAATCTGTAGATTCACTTAATTTTTTTTTATCCATTTTAATTTAAACCAATAATAATTTGACAATATTGATTACAAGTGTAATTCTTTATTGGTGATTACATTTGTAATCATTGTTGGAATAGGTAGTTTTTTATTTTGAATGGTTCAATTCAAGATGAGTAATCACAAGGCAAAGAAAATGGAAAAAAGTGTAGATATTAGCATTGCAGAGTTTGAAGTGCTTGAGGTGCTATGGCAAAAGCATCCAGCGACTGCAAATGAAATTATTGAACGATTAAACCAAAAAAAACAATGGCATGATAAAACCGTTAAAACTTTGTTAAATCGTTTAGTAAAAAAAGCTGCGATTAGTTTTGAACAAGAGCAACGACGCTACTTTTATTACCCATTAGTAGAGCGCGAAGCCTATACACACTCTGAAAGTCAAAGCCTTATTGAACGCATGTTTAGTGGCAGAGTTTCACCATTAATTGCAAGTTTTGCGAAAAATAAGCATTTAGAAAAAGACGATATTGAAGAGTTAAAACAAATTATTTCTTCTTGGGAGCAAGAAAATAAGAGGGAAGAAAATGATTGATTTACTCATTAGCTGGTTAGCTCCGTTGACGATTATTTTATCGATAATTTTACTATCTCATCGCTTGTTGTTAAGAAAATTAGGGCCCAAAAAAGTCTATTTCTTATGGATATATGTACCTTTAGGATTGTCCTTATATAGTTTACCAATCACTTGGTTTCATAACTCTCAATTTGCCGATGCAAAAATACAGCAATTTATTGTGCTACCCACGCAAACGTTACAACAACAATTTACTGTTGAATGGTTAATCGCTTGTTGGGTGTTAATCTCCTCGCTGATGATAGTTTACTGGTTAGTCTCACATTTACAGTTTTTACGAAAAACAACCTTCGTTAAATTTGATGCGGATACTTTACCGATTAAGCTACCTGAAAAACTATCTGTGTTTCAAAGTGCACACACTTATAGCCCAATGATTGTTGGTGTTTTCAATCAAAAATTATTATTACCGGAAGAATTTACTGCTTTGTATAACGAAGAGCAGCAAACATTAATTCTGGAACACGAAATTTGTCATTTTGATCGCAATGACATTTATTGGAACTTAATAGCCTTTGTATTATTAGCGTTATTTTGGTTTCAGCCCTTGGTTTGGTTGGCGTACTTTCGCTTTCGCCGAGATCAAGAACTTTCCTGTGATCAAATTGTTTTGGCGCGAAAACAATCTGCAAGCAGGATCAATTATAGTCGAGCACTGCTTGTGGCGGCAGAAACAACGCCACCTCTTGCTTTTGCTCAACTTTCCTTTAAGAAATATGGAGATAAAGAGATCATGTTTGAACGTATAAAACATATAAAAACGCATACACAAGCATCAAAAGTGAGTTTAGCATTAGCGTCAGTATTATCTGTCACGCTATTGTCTGGGCTAAGTTATGCTGGCAATATTGGTGATGGCAACAGCACACAGAAACACAGGACACCGCCTGCCGTTAAAAAAGAAGCCATGCCAACTTATCGTGTTGAACCTAAATACCCGCTAAAAGCTGTAGAAGAGGAAATTGAAGGTGCTGTGGTTTTGAAGTTTGATATAAACGGGGAAGGAGAAGTGAAAAATGTTGAAGTAATGGATGGTGTTCCTGCTTATGTTTTTGATCGTGTGGCAATAACAGCATTGAAACAATGGAAATATGATGCAACTGGTGATTATCATAAAAACCAACTAGTGCAGCTTGATTTTAGAATGAGTCCTGAATCGACTTTCAAAGATGTTAATCTTATTGAAAAAATTAAAGTGACTCAGTAGTTATATTCTTCCACTAAAAAGCTTTTCATTTTGATAAGCTTTTTTTTCATCTCTATAAATAACTCATGATGAATTTACAACGACTTTTGCATCACGATGGCGTCTTCATAGCCTATGGCGCTTGGATAATAGCCGGTTCTTCGAGCAATTTCAGTATAGCCATTATTAATGTACATCATTAACGCTGAGATATTTTTTGCTCGTACCTCAAGTAACCATTTTTCAGCACCCAATAATTTAGCTTGGTGATGATAATGTTCAAGTAAATGTTTGCCGTAGCCATTGCCTTGAAATTTTGGTGCAATACAGATATCCATCAGCGTTGCTTCACCCAGAATATACTCGCCTACATAAAAGCCAGTAATATTGTTTGAGTTATCTTTAAGATAATAACCAAAGTAACGTCCACCAATGCAGCTTTGAAAGGTTTTTTCACTCCATGGGTGAGAATGGCAATCGTTTTCTATCGGCATTAATGAGCCAACATCGTTTAGGGTAATAGGTGAAAATGTGAGCGACATAGCGTTCTTAAGTATTTAAGTTATGTTGAATAATGGTTTGCCAAAGTTGTTTCTTAATGGCTGATGATTGAGCAATTTTATCGAGACTTGGTGTTATGAGTACCTTTTTGTCATAACTAATATTAGTGTTATCAGTAAATTGCCAATTAAATAAGCCTAAGTCGAGGTGCGACTGTTGCCAGGATATATCAGCAGACTCGATAGAAAGTGCTTGTAAAATATCTTGAAATATTTGTAGATTGTTAATTTCATTGGCAGAAAAATCTCCGGTGATATTATTAACCGGCGTTTTGTGATCTTCACTTGAAGGCTGCTCAAGATTTTTACGCTGCCACAAGGTAATGCCCATCGCTTTTAAGTGATTGAATTGTCTTGTGGTGATAGTCATTAGCACTCTGTCTTTAAAATTAGTTTGGCTATCATCGCAGTATAAATAGCAAAAAGCTACTTGTTAAGCGGTATTTGAACTCTGCGATCTATGTTGATTAAATCATCTTGATTAAAGCGTTAAAAAGGGCTCTAAACTGACAAATTTATGTATTTGATCTATAAAAATTTACTAAGAATATATAAGTAGATAACACGAGAATTGGAAAAGAAATGGCAGGGGTGGAGAGATTCGAACTCCCAACCGTCGGTTTTGGAGACCGCTGTTCTACCAATTGGAACTACACCCCTGCAACGGAGACGAATTATACCCAAGCAATTACAAAGGTAAAGCGCTAAATAATAATTTTATACTGTTCGGCTAATAAATATGCAATTTGCCTTAACTTAACTCGTTTTGGCTTAATTTTAACTCTTTAGGGTAGGGATAAACATTCTCAATGACTCCCTGAGCAATATTTTGTTGGTGCTTTTGCCAATAGTTAGCATCGAGTAATTCACTGTGATGTTTTAAAAATGCTTTGCGATATTTAGGGTTTGCTAAGGCAAAGGTTGCTAGTTCTTCAGGAAAAACATCGCCAGGGGCGACCGAGTACCATGGCTCTGCAGCAAAAATTTGTTCTTCGGTAACCGCTTCTGGAATCACCCTGAAATTGACTTCATTCATGTAAGTGATTTCATCATAATCATAAAATATTACTCTGCCATGACGCGTAACACCGAAGTTTTTTAATAACATGTCTCCGGGAAATATATCTGCCGCAATGAGTTGTTTGATTGCTTCCCCGTAACCAAACATAGCTTCATCGATTTCTTCATCGCTAGCATCGGCTAAATATATGTTTAATGGTGTCATTCTGCGCTCTATATATAAGTGTTGAATGATAATAAGTTCATCTTCAAAGCGGATAATTGAAGGCGCTACTTGCATCAGCTCATCTAGTAATATTTGAGAAAAGCGCGCTTTAGGAAAGGCAACTTCAGAATACTCCATAGTATCAGCCATTCGTCCAACTCTGTCGTGTAATTTCACTAAGCGATATTTTGCTTTGACGTCTGATTTCGTCATCTTCTTACTAGGCGCGAACTTGTCTTTAATAATTTTAAATACGTAGGGGTAAGAAGGTAAGGTGAAAACTGACATCACCATGCCTTTGATACCGTCAGCTAATTGAAATTGATCGTCACTGCTAGCTAAATGATGCAAAAAGTCGCGATAAAATTGCGTTTTCCCTTGTTTATGAAAGCCAATGGCGGAGTATAAATCTGCTCTGGTTTTATGCGGTATTAAGCCTTGTAAAAAGCTAACTAGGGCTTGTGGGTATAAACAATCTACAAAAAAATAGGATCGGGCAAAACCAAACACTACCGCCATATTTTCTGGCTCTGTTAGTAATGCATCTAGGTGAAGGCCTGTTTTCTCGTCATTGACTATGGCGACAATAAAAGGTGTTTCACCGTCAGGAGAAATCACACGGCCGATAATATACGCACCTTTATTGCGATAAAAAGTAAAATTGAGAATATCGAGCTTTAGTGCCTCAAGAGGAAACTTGGCTAATTGGGGCTTTTTGATAAAGGCCCGCACTAATGCACTAAACTCTTTTTTAGGGTGAGTAAATCGTGCGGAAAAACTCGCGTTTCTAATGATATGAGTAATCGTTTTACTTAATCCTTTCTCTGCAAGAGGGTAGCGAGTATAAATTTGCGCAGCAGAGATTTGTTGTTCAGTTAAGTCGCTTGCTTGTACGAAAATAAAGTCATTATGATAATATTTTCGTTCAAATAAATGGCAAAATACTGAATTATAAAAGCTTTCTGCTAACTCAGCTTGTGGGTGGTGTAAGAGTAGTTCGACATAACAAGTTTTGATGTTTTGCCAAAGTTGTTTGTCTAACAGCTCAATACCAAAATCTTTTTTTATCGTACTTAGGGTTTCTGTGACACGTTTATCAAAGTAGTCGGTTCGATCTTTTGCGGCTTTATGAATGGCTTGCCATTGGCATTTTTCAAAGCGCTCTTTTGCTGAACGCGTGATGGCTGTAAATAAAAAAATATGGCGCTCAAATCCATTCAAAATGGTTTTCGCAATAGCATAGGTTTGCGTTAAATTATAATCATTCATAGCACAGCATCATGAAGAACTTTTATTCAGCATACGATACAAACACGGCTAAGGCAGATATTTTATATCAATGGCCAACATTTAGCTCAGTGATAATTAATACCATAAGTAAAGTCGTTCACGCGGTTTTACTTGCTATTCGTTGCTATGATCTCTAAAATTACGCGGTTTTTCACTGAGTAAATATTCTTAAAATATCATGCGTGTTGCCGACTTTTCCTTCAATTTACCCGAAGAGCTTATTGCTCGTTACCCCAAAGAAAATAGATCATCGAGTCGTTTGATGACTCTTGATGGTAATAGTGGTGAAATTACTGACTCAACCTTTACTGAAATATTAAACCAAGTAAATCAAGGTGATTTATTGGTATTTAATAATACTAGAGTGATCCCAGCGCGCTTATTTGGTCAAAAAGAAAGTGGTGGAAAAGTTGAGGTCTTGGTTGAGCGTCTGCTTGATGATAAGCGTTTTTTAGCTCATATTCGCGCGAGTAAATCGCCGAAAGTGAACAGCAAGTTACTGCTTGAAAATAAAGTCAATGCCACTATGGTGGCAAGGCATGGCGCTTTATTTGAATGTGAAATTCATTCGCAAGACACTGTTTTACAAGTGCTTGAAGAAGTTGGCCACATGCCTTTACCTCCTTATATTGATCGTCCCGACGAAGAGAGCGATAAAGAGCGTTATCAAACCGTTTATAATGAAAAGCCAGGCGCTGTTGCGGCGCCAACAGCCGGTTTACATTTTGATGATGCTTTGTTAGCTAAGCTCAGCGATAAAGGCGTTAATTTTGCTTTTGTCACTTTACATGTAGGAGCCGGTACTTTCCAACCGGTTCGTGTTGATGAGATTGCCGATCATATTATGCACGCTGAGTATGTTGAGGTACCCGCAGAAGTAGTCGAACAAATAGCTGAAACTAAAGCCAATGGAAACCGTGTTATTGCGGTTGGTACCACTTCAGTTCGATCTCTTGAAAGTGCGGCTAAAGCGTCAATTAAAAAAGGCCAACCACTGCAAGAATTTTATGGTGATACAGATATATTTATTACGCCAGGTTACCAATTTGAAGTGGTCGACGCCTTAATTACCAATTTCCATTTATCCGAATCAACCTTATTAATGTTAGTGAGCGCGTTTGCTGGCTACGAAAATATCATGACAGCTTATCAACATGCTGTTGCCGAAAAATATCGTTTCTTTAGTTATGGTGATGCCATGCTGCTAACCAAAAAAACGAACTAATTGATGCGATGAAACTAAACCGCTGGCCTGTTTCGCTAGTTGGTTGAGGAATTTAATATGACAGAAAAATCACCCGTTAAAGCAATGAAGTTTGATTTAATTAACAAAGACGGTAAAGCGAGAAGAGGGCGTTTAACCTTTGCTCGTGGCACTGTTGAAACACCAGCCTTTATGCCCGTTGGTACTTATGGCACGGTTAAAGGAATGAAAACTGAAGAAGTGGAAGATATTGGCGCTGAAATTATCTTAGGCAATACTTTCCATTTAATGCTTCGCCCTGGTACTGATATTGTTGAACAGCATGGCGGTTTACATGAGTTTATTAATTGGAATAAACCTATTTTAACTGACTCTGGCGGTTTTCAAGTTTTTAGCTTAGGTAAAATGCGTAAAATCACCGAAGAAGGTGTGAAATTTAGCTCTCCGGTTAACGGCGAAAAAATTATGCTAACGCCTGAACGTTCTATGGAAGTTCAGCGAAAACTGGGATCAGATATTGTGATGATATTTGACGAATGTACGCCTTACCCTGCTACTCACCAAGAATCAAAAGACTCTATGGAGCTTTCATTACGTTGGGCGCAGCGTTCTAAAGATGCTCACCAAGAAAACCCGAATGCGTTATTTGGCATAGTGCAAGGCGGAATGTATGAGGATTTACGTGAAATTTCAGTGGAAGGCTTAAAAGCTATTGATTTTGATGGTTATGCAATTGGTGGTTTGTCAGTAGGCGAGCCAAAAGAGGATATGGTTAGAATTTTAGATCATACCACCCCCTTGATCCCTGAAAATAAGCCCCGATATCTCATGGGAGTAGGTAAACCTGAAGATTTAGTAGAAGGTGTGCGTCGCGGTATCGACATGTTCGATTGTGTGATGCCAACACGAAATGCCCGTAATGGACATTTATTTGTCACCAACGGCGTATTAAAAATCCGTAATGCACGACATAAAACGGATACTAGCCCTTTAGATGCAGAATGTGATTGTTATACCTGTAAAAATTATTCACGAGCTTATTTACATCATTTAGATAAGTGTAATGAAATTTTAGGGTCGCAATTGAACACCTTACATAATTTACGTTTTTATCAGCGTATTATGAAAGAATTGCGTGATGCTATTGAGCAAGGTAAGTTAACTGAATATGTCGAAGCATTTTATGCGTTACGTGATTTACCTGTGCCTCCTTTAGCGCCAGGAAGTGAACAAGTTTAACGATTAATTGGTTGTGAAAATGACCAATTTACAATAAAAATTATCATTTAATAGAAGAAGTATAAGAGGAAATTATGAGTTTATTTATTAGTCAAGCACATGCAGCTGCGGCACCAGCACCACAAGGCGGCGGTATGGAAATGGTTATCATGTTATTAGTGTTTGGTTTTGTATTTTATTTCATGATTTATCGTCCACAAGCTAAGCGTGTCAAAGAGCATAAAGGTTTAATGTCAGCCCTTTCTAAAGGCGATGAAGTATTAACGCAAGGCGGTATTGTTGGTAAAATCATTAAAGTGTCTGATGATAAAGACTTTATCGTGATTAGTATTGCAGAAGGTACTGAAGTTACCGTTCAAAAAGCTGCTGTTAATGCAGTATTACCTAAAGGTACAATGAAAAATCTATAGTATTCATTGTTAAATAACTGGCTTTAATTAAATTTCAGCCAGTTATTTTATGAAATACTACAATAAGCCATTGATAAAAATAGGATGACATTGTGTTAAACCATTCTCCATTATGGAAAAAATTGTTGGTACTATTTGTCGTAGCTATAGGTGCACTTTATGCGTTACCTAATATTTACGGTGAATCTCCAGCAGTACAAGTGTCAGGTTTACGCGGCGTAGAAGCAAATGCGGCAACACTGGACACCATTAAGTCACAATTGACAAAAGAAGGCATTGATTATTCAAAAATCACCTTTGAAAACGGTCAAATTTTAACGAAGTTCTCTGATACTGAAAACCAGCTTAAAGCGCGTGATTTATTAGAATCAAATCTTGGTGATAAATATTCAGTTGCCTTAAACCTAACGCCAAACACGCCAGATTGGTTAGCAAGCGTAGGCGGTGTTCCTATGAAGCTAGGCTTAGACTTAAGTGGTGGCGTAAGCTTTACCATGGAAGTGAATATGGATGAAGCCATTGCTAAAGCTACTGACGGCATGATTGGTGATTTTCGTACTGATTTACGTGGTGAAAATATTCGCTACCGTAGTGTCAAAGAAGTTGGATCTGCCATTGAGATACAATTTAGAAATGCTGAAGACGTAGATATTGCTGAATCATTCTTATCAAAACGATACCGTGATTTATTGTTTGAAGACAACAGTGACAAAATGACATTGTCTGCATCAATGACTGAGCAGAAACTTAAAGAAATTAGAGAGTATGCCCTGCAACAAAATATTACGATTATTCGTAATCGTGTTAATGAACTAGGGGTTGCAGAGCCATTAGTTCAACGCCAAGGCCAAAAGAATATTATTATTGAGTTACCAGGTGTTCAAGATACGGCTAAAGCGAAAGAAATTTTAAGTGCGACGGCAACGATTGAATTTAGAATGGTTGATAGTGATGGCGACTTAAGCGCGGCATTGAACGGCCGTGTTCCTTCAAGTTCTCAATTATTATATGATCGCGATGGTCGTCCATCATTATTGAAAAAACGCGTGATGTTAACCGGTGATCATATTGTTGATGCAGGTTCTAGCTTTGATGAATATTCTCGTCCTCAAGTTAATATAACCCTTGATTCTCCTGGCGGCAGTAAATGGTCAAACGCGACGAAAAATAACATTGGTAAACCAATGGCTACGGTTTTTATTGAGTTTAAACCGACAGATCGAGTTGATGCTGAAGGCAACATTGTTTATGAAAAAATCGAAGAAATTATTAGTGTTGCTACAATCCAAGGTCGTTTAGGTAAAACCTTTAGAATTACAGGTTCAGGCACGCAAGCTGAAGCGCATAACCTAGCTTTACTGTTAAGAGCTGGTGCACTCATTGCGCCAATCCGTATTGTTGAAGAACGAACTGTTGGTCCAACGTTAGGTGCTGAAAACGTACAGTTAGGCTTTCAAGCAATTATGGGCGGTTTCGCGCTTGTCTTTATCTTTATGTTGATTTATTACCGCGCCTTTGGTGTGGTGGCAAACTTAGCGCTGACGGCTAACTTAGTGCTAATTGTTGGCGTTATCTCTTTAATTCCGGGAGCAACGTTAACTTTACCAGGTATGGCAGGTATCGTATTAACCGTTGGTATGGCAGTTGATGCTAACGTATTGATTTTTGAACGAATAAGAGAAGAACTTCGTGAAGGTAAATCAGTACAGCAAGCTATTCATCAAGGTTATGATGCGGCATTTTCAACTATTCTTGATGCGAATATCACCACGTTAATTGCGGCGATAATTTTATATGCAGTGGGAACAGGTCCTATCAAAGGCTTCGCTATCACCTTGTCTATCGGTATTATCACATCAATGTTTACGGCCATTATTGGTACGCGAACAATCGTTAATTCTGTGTGGGGCGGAAAACGTCTCGACAAGCTTTCAATATAGGTGATCAAAATATGCAATTATTAAAATTGAAAGAAACCGTTGATTTTATGAAGCATCGCAAAGTTGCGATGATCTTTAGTATTCTCATCATGTTAGCGGCAATAACTTCGTTATCGATAAATAAGTTAAATTTTGGTTTAGACTTTACTGGGGGAACCTTAATTGAAGTTGGTTTTGAGCAAGCAGCAGACTTAAATAAAATTCGTCAAATCATGGACACTAATGGTTTTGATGATGCCGTTGTACAACTTTATGGTAGTTCGCGCGATGTTGTTATTCGTTTAGCACAACGTGAAGACATTAAAGCGGAAATGTTAGGTAATCAAATTTTATCTATGTTACAAGAAGGTACAGGCCAAAAGTTAGTGATGCGTCGTATCGAATTTGTTGGTGCAAGTGTTGGTGATGAATTAACTGAGCAGGGCGGCTTAGCCATGCTTACAGCACTTATCTGTATTTTAGTGTATGTCGCATTTCGTTTTGAATGGCGTTTTGCACTAGGCTCAGTTTTTGCCTTATTTCATGATGTTTTATTAACCTTAGGTTTATTCTCCTTTTTAGGATTAGAGTTTGATTTAACAGTATTAGCTGCAATCTTAGCGGTAATAGGTTACTCATTAAATGATACCATTGTTGTTTCTGATCGAATTCGAGAAAACTTTAGAAAAATTCGAGAAGGCGGCCCAGCGGAAATTATTAATATTTCTTTAACGCAAACCTTAAGTCGAACCTTTATTACTTCAATTACCACTTTGTTAGTATTAATCGCTTTATTTTATCAAGGTGGCGCACTTATCCATGGTTTTGCTACCGCGTTATTATTTGGTGTTTTTGTTGGTACCTATTCTTCTATTTATGTCGCTAGTGCCGTTGCACTTGCCTTAGGTATATCGAAAGAAGATTTGATCCCAGAAGTGATTGAAAAAGAAGGCGCTGATCAAGAAATGATGATGCCATAAGGTATTATTAGTTTGAGCAAATACTTTAAAAGCCAATCACTACAGGTGATTGGCTTTTTTTATGGGCGTTTTCTTACTCATCTTATATTGAAAATAAGGCCTTGGCTAAGTAACAATATCTCGAATGGTTTTATTGAGATTTATTTGATAATCACTGGCTTTAATCGAGTTAATAATCACGAATTCTTCTTGGGTTAAATCAAAGTCTACCGGTTTGGTATAGCTATTTAATTTCAGGCTGTATATAACTTTTATTTTAGGCTTAAGGGGATCCGTTCTATTTCCTTCAATTACAATGGCTATTTTCTCATTCGATAATTCAACCAATGAACCAACCGGGTGTATGCCTAGGTATTTGATAAATTGCTGAACAATATCGGCATCAAATTTTTTCTTTTCATTCAAAAGATGACGAAAAACAGCTTGAGGGAGCATTGCTTTTTTATAAGGTTTATCGGCAGTCATTGCATCGTAAACATCAACGATAGCAGTAATTCGAGAAAGTTTAGATATTTTATCGCCTGCTATGCCTCTTGGATAACCTGAGCCGTCAAGCCTTTCGTGATGATTCACTAACATATCTGAAAGAATTGGGCTTGAAAAACCTTCTCTTTTAGAAAGCTCCATTCCCCAAAGCACATGCTTTTGCACTACTGACATCTCATTTTTAGTTAACTTATCTTGCTTTTCTAAAATGGCTCTCGATACTTTTGCTGAGCCTATGTCATGTATTAATGCGCCTAAGGTTAATTCTTGAACGGTATTTTTTTTGAAACCAAGATAAAGTGAAAAACCACAGATCAGCACCGCACAGTTAATGGCATGCTCCCATTGATAATTCGACTTTTGACGAATACGTGTGAGTATCGTCATTGCGTGTTCATTTCGGGTGATCGAATTGGTAATTTCACCCGCAAGCACTGTCATAGCTTCCATAGAAAGAGGTTTAGCTGATGATGCATTTAGCATTAGCGCTTTAACGTTTTCTGCTGATTGTTGGTAGATATCACACGAACGTGCAAACTCATCGGTTAAACTAGTTTCTTCAACATCGTTTTCAGTGTCGGATTCATTATCTTCGATGTCTGGTTCATCGTCGGAAAAATTTGATTGCTCACAATCAATGACAACACGAACCACACCTTGCTTTTTTAAAAGCTCAATGGTTCTTGCTGAGTTAACCACTCCCTGATTTTTTACTTTATGATCACTATCTTTGAGGAAAATGTCTTTCACAAACATTCCTACTTTTAGTTCATCAATCGTTAAGTCTTTAAGCATATTAAGAATTATAGCCTTATTATTATTATTTTTTTAGGCATTGACCGTTTAATTTTTATTACCCAACTTTAGCTTATTTTGTAGGGTTTGCGAAGTATTCACTTGAATTGCTTCATGAATTTACCTTAATTTAATGTTTAGTTAATAATATCTTCGATATAGTATGGTGAAGTTAATAATGAAACATTAAAAATAATATGAATAATTTACTTCGTGTATATGCTAAAGAGCATCCGACATTACTATTATCTATTTGTTATTTTATCGTCACAATTATAGGGGTGATTTATAGTTACTACTTTTATGCAGAATTTGGTATCGAAATATTAAAATTTGCTGATTTAAGTGACTTTTTACTTGCGTCTATACTTGAACCTTTATCGATAGTCGTATTTGTTTTTTGGCTAATATTTTACCTTCTTTCCTTTAAACTAGAACTTTGGGCTAGGGATAAGTTTAGCGGTTATGGCCGATTTGTTGAAAGAACCATGAAGCCTAAATACTCTGACCCCATCCTTTTTTGTTTAGCTATTACAGTCATAACGGTGATTTTTGTTAAAAACTTAGCAATTGATAACACAATAAAAATTAAATCGGGTAGTTTTGATGGTTACAGTGCTTTATTACCAAACGATACAGGGGAACAAAAGCTAGCACTATTAGGCTCTTCAAGTCGCTTCTCTTATTTTTATGATCTTGATGAAAAAGAAGCGATTGTCATCCCTGTGGAAAGTATTGCTTATATGAAAAAACAGCTGCCAATTGAGACGTCCAAAGAAAAAATAGTCAAAGATGATACAGCTGAAGAAAATGTTCCTGATAAAGATGCAATAAAGTAGATGAGTTAAACGGTTGAGTATTTTAATAACGGTGATAAAGAGGTTTTATGGACACTAAATTTATAATTATTATAACGTTATTGCTAGTGACTTTTTCTGGTAAAGCATTCGATAACATCACCTTTGATGATGCTACTGTTTTAACTATGGAGCAGCGAGCGAACTTTATCAATAACAATACTCGTCAAAGAGTAGAGCAGTTATTACCAAAATTAATGGATGATTCGGGAATAGATTTCTGGTTAATGATCAGTCGGGAATATAATGAAGACCCTATCTTAAAAACATTTTTACCCGCCCAGTGGTTATCAGCACGTCGTACAACCATGCTTGTTTTTGCTAAAAACCTAGATAACACGGTAAGTGCTTATGCGATTGCGCCTTATAAAATTGGCGATCTTTTCAAAAAAGCATGGGATAAAACCAAACATCCTGATCAATGGCAAGCATTGCTAGCCTTAATAAAACACTATGATCCTAAGAAAATTGGCCTTAATCAATCTCAACATTGGGCGCATGCTGACGGATTGACAGCTACTGAAAAAGAAAAACTCTTTGCAGTTTTACCAAAACAGTATCAATCACGTGTTTTCTCTGCCGAGAAGCTAGGTGTTGCCTGGTTAGAGCAACGTATCCCAGATGAAATAGCGGTATATGAAAGCATGGTTGCTTTAACCCACGACATTATTGCTCAAGGTTTTTCAAATAATGTCATTGAAGTTGGCAAAACAACGACGGATGATTTGGTTTGGTGGTTTCGAGAGCAAGTGCGTAAATTAAGATTGCAAACTTGGTTTCACCCTAGCGTGAGTATTCAACGACAAGATAATAAAAAGTTTGATCATGTCGATAGTTTCACTAATGGCTATCAAGAAAATATCATTATACCTGGTGATTTACTTCATGTAGATTTTGGTATTCATTATTTACGATTAAATACGGATATTCAGCAGCATGCTTATGTTTTGAAGGAAAATGAAAAACAAGCACCAGAAGAATTAATTGCCGCGTTTACATTAGGCAATAAACTGCAAGATATTCTTACTGACAACTTTATCCTTGGGAAAACTGGCAATGAAGTGTTGAAAAACGCGAGAAGTCAAGCAGTTGCTCAAGGATTAACGCCCACTATTTATACTCACCCAATTGGCTTTCATGGTCACGGAGCAGGTACTACGATTGGCATGTGGGATGCACAGCAAGGTGTTGCAGGTAGTGGGGATTATCCTTTGCACGCTAATACGGCATATTCGATTGAATTAAATAATGCCATCTTTTTGAAAATATGGAATAAAGAGATTCGCATTATGCTTGAAGAAGACGCTTTTTTTAATGGGGAAAAAGTACAATACTTTGATGAAAGGCAAACGAGATTGCATATAATTAAGCATAAATAAAACTCAATGTTTGGCATTGACGTGGATTACATTTGTTGAGTTTTTGTGTAATTCAGACCAAAGTTAATTTATTGGAAGTGCGTTGTTTTATATAAACAACAGACTTTAACTGACGACAATAAATATTGTTTCAATAAGGTAAAAATTAATGATTAAATCTCTTTTAGTATCGTCCAATACCCCTCCTAAATTAGGCGGTGAAGAGCT
Organism: Colwellia sp. 1_MG-2023; assembly: GCF_030546755.1. Taxonomy (GTDB): domain Bacteria; phylum Pseudomonadota; class Gammaproteobacteria; order Enterobacterales; family Alteromonadaceae; genus Thalassotalea_H. Next base: position 114,202 of record NZ_JAUOPE010000008.1, on the reverse strand, counting down.
TATCCAACAATGGCAAAACAACGATGATAGTTTTTTATGGCTTGATCTTGAAGGATTAGATAGAGCCAAAGAAAAGAAGATGCTGGAAGACTTTGGTTGTCATCAACTAGCGATTCAAGATACCCAAAGAGATAGACATCCGCCAAAAGTAGAAGCGTTTAATGATTATATTTTTTTATTGTATCGAGGCTTTGTCGCGAATAATGAAAGTTTAAATTTTGAAAACTTGCAAATTAGTATGTTCATTGGACATCGTATTTTAATTACTTGCCACACTGAAAGCTCGATTGCTATCAATTCGTTACTCAATCTTGCAAGCGAAAAACATTTAAAGCGCAGTCCTATGCATTTAGCGCTCATGATCTTTCACAGTAGTTGTGGTAATTATTTAAAGCAGTTATTTTCTTTCGAGACAAAATTAGAAAAAATTGAAGATCAATTTCAATTAAGTGGTAATGATAAAATGATGCGAGAAATTACCAGTTATCGTTCTCAATTGGTAAAAATTAGACGGACCTTTAACTATCACGTTGCCATAGGTAATACTTTAAATACCTTGCTTGAAGATGAAGAAACGTCATTAATTACCGCAAAAGAAATTCATACAGTTAATGATTTAAGAGAGCGTTTAGATAGGTTATTAAGTCTTTCTCAAATGTATTATGATATTTGTGGCGATTTAGTTGATGGTTATATGTCGATCACTTCACATCAATTAAATGCCACAATGCGTATTTTAACGGTTATCACCGCGTTATTTGTGCCGTTAACTTTTTTAGCGGGTATTTATGGAATGAACTTTGAGTATATTCCAGAGTTAAAAGCTAAAAATGGTTATTTTATTTTGTTAGGCGTTATGTTCACGATTTCAGTTGCGTTAGTCGTTTTGTTTAAACGTAAGAAATGGTTATAAATTTAACCATCAATCGTGAAAGTTAGTCTTGCTGTAAATATGCTAAAGTTGAGATCCTACCCTTGTGGGTAGACTCTACTTTTGAAGGGTGCTTAATATCTTTCCAAGCGGTTACTTTACCGCCACGATTTAATTTTTCAAAACTGTCTGAGGTTTTATCTAAGCCTAAAAAACATTGTAATTGGTTTAAGCTTTCTGCTTGACTGATGTCTATTAACAAAAAATCGTTATCTCGGTTTAGAAAATAATCGCTCACATCTTTTTTATGCTTTAAATAGCAATCAGTTAAAAACTGATCGTTATTGATATTTTCTAAGGTAAATGGGGAGAAAATTTGTAGATAGCATCTTTTTAAGTAGGGATTAAAGCCACCATCATTTCGAGTAAGATTATGGTGCATTCGTTGTAATAATTGTTTAATTGATGGCAACCATAAACTAAGATCTCTGTCTAAATAAATAAACTTGCTATTGGGGTAATATTCATCAAGCGCTTGAAAGTCAGTAAAAATAGGCGTGTCTGCAATTACTTCAGCATTATTAAACGTTTTTTGTGTATAAGCGGTATGGGCTACGGTAAAACCTAATTCAAGACATTTACTACAAATGCTAGTGGTGCCTGTTCTGGGTAAGCCGAGGATAAATGTTTTTTGATTTGTCATGTGTAGTATCTATAAAAATAGAAAGAGAATGCATATTGTATGGGTTAGTGGAGTAACCACTTATCTTTTATTGCCTGCCATTCTGCTTTCCCTTCTTCTGAATTAAGCCAACCTTGAATATCTTGTTTTATCTCAGGGGTCGATTGACTGATTAAAATACTACGTTGAAACACTTTATTATAACCGGTTAAGATTTTTAAATGGTCATTAATGTCAGGAATGGTTCGTTTGAAATACTCGAATGTTTGAAGTCCGATAACGCCAAGATCGGCTCTTTTATGCATTAGCATTAACGCCACCGCTTTTTCATTATGAACATTGACACGAATTGCGAGCTTGTTTTTAAATAATTTTTCTAAATTAAAGTAGGTATAGCTTCTTACTGTGGCGATAGTTTTATTGTGTAATGAACTTTCCTCTTGGTAATGCATGGTTTTGTCGTGGGTAATATATAATTCCTGCTCTGGAATTAAATCTAAAATCCAATCATATTTGCTCATAGCAGTATCATCGACCCATGTAGGCGTGGTCCATAAAACAACACCAGGATTATTATCCACTGTTAATATTCTTGGCTTAGGAATATGAACGATTGAGTAATGAAATTCTTTAGAGTGTCTATTTAGCGCTGCGGCAAAGTCGTAGTTTAAGCCTAATTTTGCATTTTTATCGACAGTGAAAGGGGGTTTATCAACATAAATAAATAGATCAATGGCTGTTTTTGCGATCGGGCAACTAGAGAAAAGTAACAAACAAAGTACAAAAGGGATTTTCAATAACAACTTATACAAATTCAATCTTCTTTTAATAGCTGTGATCAAAATTATTATAGCTGAAGTAAATCAAACTAATAGTTATTTTTTAATTGAATTGAGAAGAGTAAAAATAAAGACAAAAAAGTAAAATTAACCGTGATACTTCCGTTAAGTATTACAAGTATTATTTCGTTGGAAACCAATACCTTTAATAAAGAATGCCGTATTATCAAAAGTAAAATGACTAAATGGTTTAAATAAAGGTAAACTTTGTTATAAGAATAAACATTATTCGCTTAAAAAGTTTGTTATGTTTGAGCTATTAATGCCACTAAGAGCATAGGACAATCAATGTTTTCAACGATGACTTTATTTTCTAACCTTAACCGTTTAGCCCTATTCATTTTTATTACCGGATTTAGTTTAGCGATATATATACATCATAACGTTGACCAAACCTGGCTTGAACAGCGTTATGTTTATGATATTTACCAAACTGATAAAGGGGTTAATGCTTATAAATATAAAGGAGAGGAAGTTGAAATTACTGATGTGGTTTCCTATCAAACATCTGAGTTAAACCAGCAACACCTCAATCAGCTTAACCAAGCACCAACCATGAAACAACAGTGGGTGATAGATGATAATCAATCGCTATTTCTGTTAAAGCCCGCTTTTCATTATGGGTTATGGTCGTTATTACCCGCGTTTATTACTATCGCTTTATGTTTGATCACAAGAGAGCCTTTAACCGCTTTATTTGGTGGCATTGTTGTGGGTGCATTAATGCTTGGCGATTATGATCTTACCGACAGTGTCATTATTCCAAATCTTGCTAGTGAAGGGGCAGCGGGCTTGTTATTGCTTTATTTATGGCTGTTAGGGGGCCTTTTAGGTATTTGGTCGAAAACTGGTGCCGCGCAAGCATTTGCTCACTACATGACAGAGCATTATGTTAAAGGGCCAAGATCAGCCAAGTTAGTTTCTTGGTTTATGGGGATTCTGTTCTTTCAAGGCGGTACTATGAGTACTGTTTTAGTTGGCACGACAGTTAGACCTTTGGCTGATAAAGCCAAGGTCAGTCATGAAGAAATGAGTTATATAGTTGACTCTACTGCTTCTCCAATTGCCGCCGTTATTGCTTTCAATGCTTGGCCCGCATATGTGCAAGCCCTTATATTTGTCCCGGGCGTATCCTTTTTAGCGACCGAATCTGATCGCATCGCGTTCTTCTTTTCAAGTGTTCCTTTTAGTTTTTATGGCATATTGGCGGTTTTAGGTACTTTATTGTTGAGTTTGAATATCACTACTTTTGCAGGTAAACGTATTCGTGCTGCTCAGCATCGAGCTTTAACTACTGGCGAGCTAGATGCGCCAAATGCAAAACCATTAAGTGCCAAAGAATTACAACGCTGTGAAGTACCGGAAGGTTATCACTCTCATCACTTAGAGTTTATTCTTCCTTTAATCACTTTAGTTGCGACTGCCGTTATTACTTTCGTTGTTTTTGAATCTCCTAAGATTAACTGGGCCTTTGGTGCTGCGCTTTTATTGTCTGCGTTTATTGCTCTAGGTAAAGGAATGTCATTAATGGATTTAATTGATGGCTTTGGTAATGGTCTAAAAGGGGTTGTGATGGCATCGGTTATTTTAATGTTGGCCGTAATTATAGGTACAATCAGTAAAGAAATTGGTGGCGGCTTATATTTAGTTTCGCAATTAGGTGAACATTTACCATTTTGGACCTTGCCTGTAATTTTACAGTTAATCACTATGGTTATCGCTTTTTCAACCGGGACAAGTTGGGGAACTTATGCCATCGCATTTCCTTTAGCTATGCCATTAGCTTGGGCAGTTTGCCAATCACAGGGCTTGGCTAATCCAGAAATATTTATGATGATATGCTTTGCGACAGTATTAAACGGTAGTGTTTATGGTGATCAGTGCTCTCCAATTTCTGATACCACGATTTTAAGTGCTATGACAACGGGTTGTGATTTAATGGATCATGTTAAGTCACAAATTGTACCGGCAACGTTTGCCGCAGTAATGGCAGGATTGTTATGGACAGCATGTGTTTACTTTCTTGCTTAATGATTAAGTTTTTCTAGCATTGCTTAAGATAATTTCTAAATTATTGTGATATCAAATCTAGTGTAATAATAACTTTACATCCTTTTTGTAGGCATTGATTGGCCTTGCTTTGAGTCGAATCTTTATTGAACGATTTTATCGTACATAAAGTTTTACGTAAGCATACTGCACTCTATTTTCTCGAAGCTTTCTCTTCTTATTTAACATGGTGATAATGACTTTATTGATGTTAAAGAGAGATAAACATGACTGAACTAGCTAACCCGTTAAATTTACGTGGTATTGAATTTACTGAGTACGCGTCACCAGATTCTGACTTTATGGAAAATGCCTTTTACGGCTTTGGTTTTTCTAAAACTAAAAAGTTTAAAGGACGTGATATTGATTATTTTAATCAAAATGACATTCATTTCTTATTGAATAATGAACAAGCCGGTTTTTCTAAAGAGTTTGCTAAAAGCCATGGTCCAGCCATTTGTTCTATGGGGTGGAGAGTAGATGATGCAAATTTTGCTTTTGAAGAAGCAGTAAAGCGTGGTGCTAAGTCGGCAGCAGATGCTGATAATAAACTACCTTATCCGGCAATTTACGGCATTGGTGATAGCTTAATTTATTTTATCGATAAGTTTGGTGCTGAAGGCTCTATTTACGAAGATGATTTTGAAGATATCGCTGAGCCAGTGATCAACGAAGAGAAAGGCTTTCTACGTGTTGATCATTTAACGAATAATGTTCATCAAGGTACCATGGAGTATTGGTCAAATTTTTATAAAGATATCTTTGGTTTTTCTGATGTTCGCTATTTTGATATTAAAGGCGAAAAAACGGCGTTAGTTTCTTATGCATTACAATCACCTTGTGGCACCTTCTGTTTACCAATTAATGAAGGTAAAGGGAAAAAGAATAATCAAATTGACGAATATTTAGATGAATATAATGGTCCAGGTGTTCAGCATTTAGCTTTTATCTCAAAAGATTTATTAGGCTCATTAGATAGGCTAGATAAAGATATTATTGATACCTTGAATATTGTCCCAGAATATTACGATGATGTATTTGATCGTATTCCATGGGTGAAGGAAGATCACCAACGAATTCGTGATCACCAAGTTTTAGTGGATAGCCAAAAAGAAAATTCTTATTTATTACAAATTTTCACTAAAAATATTTTTGGTCCTATTTTTATTGAAATGATCCAACGGGTTGATGATCAAGGCTTTGGTGAAGGCAACTTTACTGCCTTGTTTAAATCTATTGAATTGAATCAAATGGAACGTGGTGTGTTATAAACCTCGTGTAATGAAAAAAACCGGCAAATTCGCCGGTTTTTTTGGGTTTACACTTTTTTATTTATCTCATGAGTCACTAGAAGAAGACACTTTCAGGTTCTTTAAAATACCATCGGATAAATTATAAACGAAGCCATGCACAGTGAGATCTTGTTTAGCTTCCCATGCGTTGCGAATGATAGTGGTATTACAGACGTTAGCAACTTGTTCGATTACATTAAGTTCACACAAGGTATTAAATTTCTCGGTATGGTCGGTAATTGCATCGAGTTTTTCTTGATGGAAACGATGCACGTCTTTTATATGACGTAACCAATTATCAATTAAGCCATAACTTTCATTATCCATAGACGCTAACACACCGCCACAGCCATAATGACCACAGACAATAATGTGTTTCACCTTTAAGTAATCTACGGCAAATTGAATCACTGAAAGACAGTTGAGATCCGTATGAATAACCTGATTGGCAATATTGCGATGCACAAATACTTCACCTGGCATCATGCCAAGAAGCTCATTTGCAGGAACACGTGAATCAGAACAACCTATCCATAGATATTCTGGTTTTTGTTGTTTAGCGAGTTTATCGAAAAAGGTGGGATCTTCTTGATTGATCTTTTCAGCCCAACGTCTATTGTTTTCAAATAAATCATTTAAATCTGACATGCCAGCCTCATTGTTGACTAAAGATAGCTCGACATTTTATGTCAATTTATTCCTTGAAGCAAAGCACTTCCGCTTTTTATAAGGCAATATTTTTATGAAATTAAGATATAATTGACCGAATAAGGTAATAAAGAGGAACCCTAATGGCGTTAGCGTGTGCAAGGCATATATTGGTCAAAACAGAAAAACAAGCGGCTCAGATCAAAGAGAAAATTGCGAAAGGTGCAGATTTTGGTCAAATGGCGAAGAAATTTTCAACTTGTCCGTCGAAGAAAAAGGGAGGGGATTTAGGTGAATTTAAAAAAGGCCAAATGGTGAAAGCATTTGATGATGTGGTCTTTAAAAAAGAAGTATTAACCGTTCATGGACCCGTTAAAACACGTTTTGGTTACCATTTGATTCAAACTATTTATCGTAATTAAACTATAAAATGAAGCGTAAGAGTCATCATTATTTACGTGGTTAAATCGCATTATTTTGTGCATAAAAAAAAAGCCTCATCAGAGGCTTTTTTAGTTATTGACGTTAGCTTAAATTAGAAGCGTGCTTCTAAACCTAAACGTACGTAACGAGGTGTTTGCCATGAGTATGCTGCGCCATACCAAGAGTTGGTAGTACCTTCAGAACCTGACTCATAATGTTCATTTAAAGAAGTTGCTTGTTGACTGTTTAACACATTGAATACATCTACAGATGCTCTCATATCGATACCTGAAACTTCAAACATATAGCTTGCAGATAAATCAACATTGAATGTCCAAGAAGTTCTTCCAGCTGAGCCACGAGGGTGTTTATTATAATGTTTGTTTTCATTTAAACACTCTTGACCACCTGCACCATCATCAGTTAAATCACAACCGTGATAGGTGTAGAAGAAATCACCCCAACCACCGAATAAGTTAGGATCATCACTTGGATGGCCTTTACCGTAGATAGACAATGGGCGACCACTTGATAATGTTGCATTAACACCAAACGTTAAGTCATCGTTATAGTCATAGCTACCGAAGAACTTGAATACGTGACGGCGATCATTTGGTTGATAGCCATCTGAACCATCCATTAATGCTGCAAAGTCAAAGTCTTGTGTTAAGCCCGCATCTGCTTGACCGATATCAGATTTGACACCACCTTCGAAATTACCAGTACTACGTGACCATGTATAAGTTAGGTCAAAACGGAAATTATCTTGATTGTATTTAGTTGATAATTGCCATGCTAAGTAATCGTTTTTCGCTTCAGGTAATCCGATTTCTTCTTTAGTATGCTTACGTAAAGAGCCTGGATCTGGTTGACCATCGGTTGTATTTCCACCAGCATCCCCCCATGCAGAGCCATCCCAATATAAACCATCTTTATACCAGCTAGAAGCTTCGCCTGGGTTTAACATCACACAATGTGGATAAGAGTACTTACCACAGTAATCGTCTAACGCAGTTAAGATAGTACGGTATGTACCGCGGATTGATACTGATAGGTTATCATTAAGCGCTTGGTCATAACCGATAGTAAACTCTTGTTTAGAGAATGGGTCGGCTTCTTGTGCTTGGAACACTTCATTAGCTGGAGCAATAGCAGGGCTGCTGATGCTTGTTGAAGATGTGATGTTGCCTGTAATAGGCGTTGGGTTGACAGGGTTACCTGTCGAAGGATCAATACTATCGAAGGTGTAGTAAGCCGTTGAATCACTGATACCAGAACCTACACGGTAAATCGTGTTATTCGCAACAGGTAGATAATAGTGACCAAATGTACCGTAAAGTTTTGATTCACCGTCACCATTTACGTCCCAGCTAAAACCTAAACGAGGAGCAATGTCTGTTTTAAATGATGTTAATAAACCACCGCCAACCGCGTAGCTATCAAACTCATCTATACGACCACCAATTGATAATAATAAGTCATCAGTAATTTGCCAATTATCTTCGATGTAGTAAGCTTTTAAGTCTGAATAAAAGTCACCACCACCGATAAATATACGGTCAGCTACATAATCATGAGCAGCACCTGTGGTATTAGTATAGTTAATACCATTGGTTGTTAAATTACCATCAGCTGCAATCGTGTTATAAGTCCATGCGTGATCACCCGCCATTCTGTCGATACGGTTAGTTGATGAACGTTTTTGGTAATCATAACCTGCAGAAATTGTGTGATCGCCTAGTTGATATTCGATATCAATACGTGTTTGATCGTTATCATCATAATTTTGACCAATGCGACCACCAGAGCCACAGCCTTGTGCTGGGTTTGCTGTGTTACGAGAATCAGCAACTGACGCACATTCTTGGTTAGCAATATTCGTGGTATATTCTGTACGAATGTTACCTGTCATCGCAGTAACAACTAAGTCATTAGTAAGATAACCTGTGTAGCTAAGGCTCCATGCTTTACCGCCACGATCACGAATTTCTGTATCGATCAGTTCATTACCATAAGTACCGTTTGCACCATCGAAACGATAAATTTTCTCTTCAGCGGTATTCTCATCTGAGTAAGTGAAATAACTTAAACGGTGATCTTCATTGATATCCCAATCAATTTTACCACCCCAGAACAAGTTGTCAGAACCAGAAGATTCACGCTCACGGAACTCAGAAACACCATTATCTTGGTCACGACCAGTAAAGTCTGTGTAACTTCTTTCTGTGTCTCTTGGGTTAACTAACGCGTAGATAAATAATGTATCTTCAATGATAGGGCCGGCAGCAGAGAAAGTTAACTCTGTAGAACCGTTAACATCTGATCGTGTATCTCGGAAAATTCGACCTGTACCGCCATTTTGGCGAGATACAGAACCTTCTTCTCTTAAACTATCGGGTTGGAATGTAGCTGACGCTGTGAATTCCCAATCATTAGTACCACTTTTAGTGTTTGAGTTAATAACACCACCAGTTGCACGACCAAATTTAGCTGAGTAACCACCTGTTTTTACTTGAAATTCATTATAGAATTCAAATGGAACAGAGCCACAACCTAAACCTTGACGAGTATTAGTTACTTCAAGTCCGTTAATATAACATGAGTTTTCTGCAACTGAAGAACCACCAAATGATGCGAAGCCGACACCTGCGCCAGCAAATTTATTGTCACCTAGAACAACACCAGGTGCTAATAATGCCACAGCAGTTAAATTACGTGCTATTGGCATTCTATCGATATCACCTTCACCGATAGTCAAGCCTGAATCCATAGAAGATACATCAACCATAGACACTCTTGAACCAGTAACACTGATCACTTCAACTGATGACTCTACAGAAAAGTCAGCAGTAGTATTATTACCTAAAGATACTCGAATAGTTTCTTTTGCTAATGTTGTATTCCCTTTGGAAACTGTGACTTCATATGAACCTGTAGGCAGTTTAGAAAGACGATATGAACCATCAGCATCTACGTCAACTGAACGAGTCGTATTTGTTGCAGTGTTAACGGCTTTAACTGATAAGCCCGTTGTTGTGCCGTCAGTAACTATTACATTACCTTTAATATCTTCTGCTGACGCTGTTGACATACCGATAACTGTCGATATGGCAATTGCAGTAAGCGAACGTTTAAATGTTTTCAAATAATGTGTATTTGAATTTTTCATTTTATTCTCCCTGAATCACTTGAGTGATTTTTGTGGTTTTTTACAAAGTTAAACTTTCTGAAAGTTACTTTGTAAGTTTTATTTTTATTCGACATTTTTAGTCGAATGAGATACTAAACTTAACTCCATTTTTTATACAAACCGGCATATCAGGGTTTTAACCATTTAGTTACAAATGGTAATATTTTTTAAGTGCTATTAAATTCATGTAAAACAGGGTTTTAAGTGTTTTCCTTGTGCGAAATATTTCTAAAAAGACACAAATAGGAGCCTCAAAGCGTCATTTTTGTTGGATTGTGTTTTTTTAGTATATAAAACAATGGTTTATATTGTGTTTTTGTGTGTATTGATATGATTTAATTAAAACTTCTAAAACATAGAAAAAGAGGTTTTGTATTTTTTGTTATATAAAACAATTGGTTACAGCGTTAGTTGTTGTTGTAAATATTATGTTACACTGCTAAGTGAATGTATTTCATATATAAAATGTAAGAATTGTAAGAAGTGTAACAACAATAGAAAAACAGACTTTTGATGGTAAAAGTTGGAGAATACTATTCAGGTTTTCATGGTGGGTTATTTCTGAAGTTTATCTTTTTGTTGTTGTTCTATTTCCCTTTGTTTAATTTTCTTTTTCTGTTCTTCGGATAAAATAAATTTATTCGCTGACTTTCTAATCGTCATAATAGATCCTATTACAACTGCCAAGCAGCAAAAAATAAGTAAGAGTATGGTTAAGTTCATTTGGGTGCTCAGGTTATAGATAAATCGACTTTATAGGGTAGTATTATGTTACTGATGGATTTTAGCTTCGTCTATGATTGTTTCTGACAAATATTAAAAACCATATTACAAAGGCTCTGCCTTGTATAACTACCCAACAAAATGCTGAAAAAACAATCTCGAAAGATCAACAGCCCCTAGCTAACTTGAGCTAAACATCTTGTTATACAAACGATGAAATTTTCGGTTAATTTGCAAAATATATGTCGCAAATTCGTCTATTTATCTGTAACTTTATGCAAGAGAGTAAATATAAGTTAACTTGGCTTAATATTTATTTAGACAATAATAAAATTCTACAAGACAAAATTGGATGGATTATGTTCAATCGATTACATATTAAATTATTATTTCCTAGTGCGATTATTGGCTTCATTGCACTGTTGTTTGTCATTCTTTTTACTGAAAATATGGAAAAAGGTAGTGTAGTAACATTACTCTTAGTTTTAGTGATAGCTCAGGTTGCCGCTAGCTTCTTTTTTTCAACACAATTTTTAGCTAATCGAATCGATAATTTAAAGCACTATTTAGATCTAGTGATTAGTGTAGATCAGGCGCCACCTGCGCCTTTGAAAGATGATAAAAGCGATGACCTTGCTGATGTGGTTAATGAATTGAGTTTATTTATTGCTAATTTAGCCGATGTTATTAAAGAAATTAGAGATGAATCTGATACGTTAAGGCAAGGAGCTGGCTCATTAACTAGTCAAATCAGCGACTCTGTGATTATAGTTGATCAATCCGCTGATCAAATTGAACAAATGGCCGCTTCAATCGATGAAATAGCATCAACATCTACTACCTTGTCTCAAGGGGCTGCACAAGTGAGTGACACGTCAAATGAAGTATTAAGTTTGTTGCAACAAGGAACTACAGCGTCAAATACTAGTCAAGACACCATTGCTGCATTTGCTAATGAAGTTACTGAAATGGCAAATGAGTTAGCCTTATTACAAGAAGAATGTTCTCGTATCGGTTCCGTGCTTGATGTTATTCGTGGCATTGCTGATCAAACGAATTTATTAGCATTAAATGCCGCAATTGAGGCAGCTCGCGCAGGTGAACAAGGGCGAGGTTTTGCCGTTGTTGCAGATGAAGTTAGAGCATTAGCGCACAGAACCCAAGAGTCTACTGTTGAAATTCAATCTATGGTTGAAGGCTTACAAGAAAAATCGACCAATGCGGTAAATGCTATCGCTAAAGGTGAAAGCCTCACGCAAGACAGTTTGCAACAATCTGAAGAAGTTGTAGACGCTTTAGAAAAGATTGGTCAAGTTTTTACTGAAGTTAATACTTTAACATCACAAATTGCTAACGGCACAGAGCAACAGCAACAATCTACTGCTTCTATCAATGATAATATGGCGGCTGTTGTGTCATTGAGCCAAGATATTAATAAAGGTTTGACGATAGTTGCGGAGCATGCTGAACAACAAAAAGCGACTGCCGAAGACGTTGATAGAACCCTAAACAGAATTTGCGTTTAGCTTTTTTAAAATAAGTTGATAAAAAAGAGCTAGATTTAGCTCTTTTTTATTGGCAATTTAAAACTGTTATTGATTGGCATCCTCTGAAGATTGCTGACGTTTTTTAGCCAAAGCTTTTAATTGTTCAGATTGTTTATGTAAGCTGGCTCTCACTAATATTTCTCGGTCTTCATCTCGAATTAAGTGAAAAATGACTTTATAAACAGAAGTATTGTCTATTTGTTCTATGTCAATGATTTCACCAAAACAATAAACCGCACAATTATCATCTTGAATAAATATTTTCAGTTCAAGATAATCTTCCAAATCAAACTTGGTATCGCTAGAAAAAGTAATGCCACCACCGCCAAAAGTTAACCCTTGATATTGGTGTGCTTCTTCGACTTGTTGACTTAAAATATAGCCCATCAAAAGATCTATTTTTTGTGCTTGATGATTAAGATAATCAACAAGTTGACCAGCAACACCGCTTAACGCCTGCAAAGGTCTAAGTGCTGCCTGATCTAAAGTCGCCATGTCACTTGCCATTTTAAATGGAGTAGGCATCTGATTAAGAAAGCTTTGGTAATCATAGGTTTTGTCTTTCTCAAGCAAGCTAACATTGACGCTAAATTCATATTCAATGGTGAAAAACTCATTAAATTGCTCAAGTTTAGTTAATGTATTACTGCTGGTCATAAGATTTCCTTTGATTCATTTTTATGAATGACTGGTTGATTGCGCGGTTGATAAAAATAAATTCACCGCACATTCACACATTTCATCAACACTTGAGTTATCGGTATAAATGCCATCGATCATTAATTTAGCAATGCCATGTAAAGTTCCCCAAATAACTTGTGCCAAACGTAATGATGATTCGCTGCTTGGTAATAAAGCCATTTGTTGCCAATGCTTGGTCATTTTTACTTGAAAATCAAAACTAGGAAAAGCCGCAAGACGCAAGGTTTCGTTACTGCCCCGATCTTTCCAAATTGTACGACCAAACATTAAATCATATAAATTTGGATTCTTAGTGGCAAAGTGAATATAACCATAAACAAAGTCACGATATTGTTGTTCTTTCGTTAGGTTATTATTAGTAAATATTTTTTCAGCATGTTTTTGCCATTGATTAAAACCTTGTGCGGCAATGGCGCATAATAGATCATTTTTATCTTTAAAATGGTGGTACGCTGCCGTTCTAGAAACACCAACATTTTCAGCAATTTTACGCAGTGAAAGGCTGTCTATACCTTGCTCATTTAACATCTTTGTCGCTATTTTCAATAAGGCACTATAGAGGTCGCCATGATGATATGAGACTTTGTCTTTCGATTTTGCTTTAACCGTTTTTTTATTAATAGCCATTTCTATAACATTTTTCTGGATGGATAAATAACATTCGCGAAGATAAGACCTGCAACTAATGACATAAAAATTAAAAATGTTTGCGAGCCAATATCGGCGCTATTACCTATCATTTCTTGTCCTGATATTGCGGTATTTAAACCAATATACACTTTGCTTCCCGGAACCAGTACGACTAACCCTAATAGTTTTACGATACTTGAAGGTAAATTCATGATACGTGAGAAAAGATTGCTATAAATCCCTAAGGCAAATGCACCCACAAAAGCGCCTAATGCAATACCTAAATGAATACCACCCCACATACTGGCACCAAAAGCGACATAACCTGAAATTATCCCCCACGGAGCATCTTTTTTTCTTGCTTTAAATAATATGACTAAGCTAATTGATAGCGTGGTAACGGCAGCCCAGGATGTCCAATTTGGCATGACATGAGGGACGATATATTCTACTTCTCCCCATATTTTTTTTCCTAGGGCGATGCCTAACACCGCGCCAAAGTAGAGTTTAAATAACACCATAATAGCATCCATTATTCGAGCGGTTCCTGCCATTAAATTTCTTGCGGCAAGCTCTGATAAACCAAGTGTCAATGCTAAACCGGGTATAAATGCAATAATGCTAGATAATATAACCAAAGGTACATTTACGGTTGGATCAATTAAGGTAATACCTGACGCTAATAAAGCACAGGTTAATGCTGATAATGGCTCTAGCATTTCAGTAACACGCTTTGAGCGCTCAGACCAAAAAACAAAAATACAGACTAAAGAACCCAATAGGGTAGACCAAAAAACATCATTCCAGCTGGTACGCATTAACATGGCAAATGCACCGCTAGAAGCGGCGAAGGCAAAAAAGGTTAATATTCGGCCATAAGGGTTAGATTTATTTGCGATTTCATCTAGTCGAACAATTGCTTCAGATAAACTGCGCTGACCTGAACTAACTTCATCAACCAACTCATCAGTACGTGCTAAAGCGCCTAAATCAATATCACCAGGAGTAACTCTTAAAATATGGTTGTAATTTTGATTATCGTCGTCGTCCATTAATATAAAGGTTAAAGACGTTGGCGTTATAATAAAACTGGCTTGTAAGCCTAAAGACTGAGAAATACTTTGTAAATGCGCTTCTAAACGGTATGCAGGCGTACCAAACTTATGTAATGCTTTGCCTAGACGAATAATAAATCGTCGTTTTTCTATAAAGTCATCAAGTTCTGTCATTACATTTTACCTCGCCATTTATAGACGAAAATAGGTTATCGGTTAACTATTTGATATTCTATGTTAACTTTTACTTTTATCAAACAAAGTTATTTTATTATGACACTATTAGTTATTTTAGGTTTAGTCTTTTTAGCGGTAATTTTAATGGTGATTTTAGGTGAGCGATTTGGCAAGCCAATGGAAGAACAAGAACAAGTGAAATATTCAAAATGGACACGAATATTAGTTTTTGCGCTAATTATTATTGCGATTGTTAAGTTGGCAATTGAATAACTCTTCACAAGGCTGGCTTCAATAAATGATTCAGGCTTACTTAGATTAAAAAGTGATGATAACTATCTTTTATTCAAAACCAAGCTTGATTAAAATACGACTGAATAACTCCATTACTCCTGATACGCTTAGAAAGGAACAGGTATGTTTGAACTTCCGAAATTAAATTTGAAAAATAAGGTATCAGCACAAGAGTGGCAGACCCGCATTGATTTAGCTGCCTGCTATCGATTAGTTGCCCTGCATGGCTGGGATGATTTAATTTATACGCATATCTCTGCAAGAATTCCGAATACAGATCATATTTTGATCAATGCTTTTGGCTTAACTTTTGATGAGATCACCGCCTCTAATCTGGTAAAAATTGATATCGATGGCAATATTATTGACCCTGATTGTCCTTTTGACATTAACCCAGCAGGTTTTACGATTCATAGTGCGGTCCATCAAGCACGCCATGAAGAACAATGCGTATTCCATCTACATACCAATGAGACTATTGCGGTTGCAAGTCTAGCAGAAGGCTTATTACCATTAAGCCAATATGCAATGTTTGCACTAGCGTCAATGAGCTATCACGATTATGAAGGTTTAGCGGTAAATGAAGATGAAAAACTGCGTTTACAAAATGACTTAGGCGACAGTAATTTTATGTTATTACGTAACCATGGCGCATTAACGTTAGGCCAAACGATTGGCGATGCTTTTATGCATATGTACGATTTAACCCGCGCATGCCAAGTACAATTACAAATAATGTCAACGGGGATGGAACCGGTTTATGCACCGAAAAAAATTGTTGCTGGCATAAAAGCGCAAGCAAGTGTCGTTCATACGGGATTAACGGGCGGGCAAAAATCTTGGCCTGCTATGTTGCGCCGTGTTTATCGCCATGATCCTAGCTTTGCTGATTAAGATTATCTGTATACAAAGGCTATTTATTGGCAATTAAAACTAATTTTAAAAAAGAGTGTTATTAATGAAAATTACTCACGTAGAAATATTTGATATTGAATGTCCTGAAAGACCGCCATGGAACCCGGTGTTTATTCGTATTCATACTGATGAAGGTATAAGTGGTGTTGGTGAAGCCGGCCTTGCCTATGACTGGGGGCACAGCGCTGCCGCTGCGATGATCAAAGAAATTTCAGAAGCAGTATTGATCGGCTTTAATCCCTTTAATACTGAACTGCTTTGGTCAAAAATGTTACGTGAAAGCTTTTGGGGTTTGGGCGGCGGACCTGTTTTATATTCTGCGATGAGTGCAATTGATACGGCGCTTTGGGATATTAAAGGTAAAGCCTTAGGTGTGCCAGTTTATCAATTATTGGGTGGTAAAGTTAATGATAAGTTACGTACTTATGCCAGCCAATTACAATTTGATTGGGACGTTGAAATTAAAAAGTTATTTCAACCTGAAGAATATGCTGAAGCCGCGTTAAAGGCTGTAGCAGAAGGCTATGACGCGGTAAAAGTAGATCCTATTGTTTACAACCTTGATGGCACGTCTTCGTTTGATAGAACAAAATTATTTACAAAGCCGCAAATGCGCTTATTTGGCGATAGACTTCGTGCAATACGAAATGCGGTAGGTGAAGATGTAGATATTATTTTTGAGTCTCATTCATTAATGGGTGCAGCTTCAGCGATTCAAATGGGTGAAGTTATCGAAGAAGTTGGTTGTATGATGTACGAAGAGCCGGTGAATTATTTAAATTCTAAAGTACATAAAAAAGTGGCTGATAACGTCAATGTCCCTATTGCTGGTGGCGAGCGTTTATATCATCGTTGGGATGTTCGTCCGTATTTTGAAGACCAAAGTATTGATGTGTTACAACCAGATGTTGGTTTATGTGGCGGCTTTACTGAAGCGAAAAAAGTTTGCGATTATGCGGATGTGTATGATATTCGTATTCAAGCCCATGTTTGTGGTGGTCCTGTGGCAACGGCGGCATCACTGCACTTAGAAACAGCAATACCTAACTTTTTAATTCATGAGCATCACACTTATGCCACGAAAGCCTGGAACAGAGAATTGTGTATTCAAGATCCACAACCGGTAGATGGCTTTTTTGAAGTCACTGAAGTGCCGGGGATCGGTATAGAATTGAACGATGAAATTGTCTACCGTTCGCCTAATGTGACGGTAAAATCGTTGAAATAAGCTTATACACGTTAAGTTTTGAAAAACTTTTTGAATTAGCAATGGATAATAGGATTTATCCATTTTCATTTATATTTTGATGTTTTAAGCGAGATAAATATGTCATCTGATCGTTATGGCACAAGTGCACATTACAAACAAAAAGAACAAGGCTATCGTGATAAAGCCCTAAAACTTTTTCCTTGGATATGTGGGCGTTGTGCGCGCGAATTTGTTTTTTCTAATTTAAAAGAATTAACTGTGCATCATGTTGACCATGATCATACGAATAATCCGAATGACGGTAGTAATTGGGAATTATTATGTATTTATTGTCATGATAATGAGCATGCAAAATATACCGAACATGCCCAATATCAAACAGAGGTAAAAGCTGGAGATAACAATCAATCCACAGCTACTCATAATCCTTTTGCGGATTTAAAAGCTTTGATGAAAAAGTAATGATTAGTTTTAAACGTAATCAACGGGTAACGCTGTGGAGTATTTAATTTCTTCCATAGCAAAGCTCGAGCTAATATCAGCAAAACTTGCTTGAGTAATTAACTTTTTATAAAACGCATCATAAGCTTTCATGTCTGAAACTACCACGCGTAGCAGGTAATCTACCTCGCCACTCATACGATAAAACTCACTGATTTCTGGGAAGTCTTCAGAAATCTGACTAAAATCATTTAACCAGTCAGGGTTATGTTGATTGGTCTTTATCATCACAAAAACGGTTAAACCTACATTGAGCTTTTCTGGATCTGCCAACGCAACACGGCCTTTGATGATGCCGTTTTTTTCCATTGCTTGTATACGTCGCCAACAAGGGGTTGTTGATAAGCCTATTTGATCGGCAATATCGCTGACTGATTGCGTACAGTCTTTTTGTAATATCTCGAGTATTTTTTTGTCAAAGGCGTCCATAGTATTTCTCAATGTTTGAGTTTTATTAAATTTAAATGTTGTATGAATGATTTTATATAGAATTTTGTTCTATTATTACTCTTTTATCAAGAATTCTATTTAAAAGAATGTTGTGAGGACCCAATTGCAAAGTAAATGACTTAGAGAAGTAAGAGTGGGTTACAGGTAAACGCTAGAATTGATAAATTCGCTTGGCATTGAGATAGCACAAACTATCTCGTTCATTTTGTGTATAAAGCGGATTATCAAGCAAATTTTTCCAATACTCTTGGTAGCTAATTGAAAATAAACACAAAGGAAAGTTGCTGGCAAGCATCACTCGCTGTATGCCAAAATGCGTGAGACAGGTATTAATAACCTCATTTTGCCAAGGTGCTTGGTACTGGCGATTTATCATCTCAAATCCTGAGCATTTAATCGCACATTGCTTAAATTGCCCAAGTTTTTTAATCGCCATTTGCCATTGTTGCCAGGCTGTTTTTTGTTTCTCTAATATACACTGTTTCATGCTTTGAGTTTGTTGGATTTGTTGAGCGTTTTCAGTCGAAATGTTTTTAGGAGGAAAACCAGCATGATTGATGATAATTTGTAAATTTGCGGTGCTTTTTAATATCTCAAGCAATAAATCAACCGTGACTAAATCGGTTAACGTCATTTGCAATTCGAATATTAATTGTTGATCTGCTAAGTGTTTTAGATTGGATTTCACTTGTTTGCTAGATAAATATTCAAAGGCGTTATCATCTAGAATATCTCGAACACCTACCACAGACTTATAGGTTTTAATTTGGCTTATACAAGTTGAAAATTGTTCATCATTAAGCGTTAAATCTATACCGGCAATTGAGCGAAAAGGTTGTTGGCAGTGTGATTCTAACCAGTCAATTTCGCGCCAAGGTTCTTGATTATTAAAACCCGCTTCAATATGAACAAAGCCCGCAAGTTTTAATTCTTCATTTAACAAAAGATCATCTTCAGTGAAGCTTTGCTCAATAATATGTTTGTCTGGCCAAAACGGTGGCTTATCGGACTTTAACCATTGATATTCACCTTGCTCTAAATCAAAAAGATGAATATGTGAGTCGATAACATTAATGTCTTTCTTCTCAGCCATTTAGTTATTGCGCCGTATAACCGCCATCTATTACTTGCAAGCTGCCGGTAATAAACTTTGCTTTGTCAGAGGCTAAAAACAGCACTAATTCTGCAACTTCTTCAGGTTGACCTAATCGTCCAAGTGGTTGTAACGCTGCTTCTTCTGCATGAACATTATGCTTGTCGGCACCAGAGCGCTGACAGTAATTATCAATCGCTTGATGATAAAGTGGTGTTTCAATTGTACCAGGGCAAACCGCATTGGCTCGAATATTAAACTTGGCATAATCTAAAGCTGTGGTTTTAGCCATTGAAGCAAGTGCCGTTTTACTCATGTTATAAGCGAAGGAATTATGTTTTGCGATTAAAGCTTGATCGGATGCCATTAAAATAATCGCGCCATTTTTATTGGTTTTCATATTTGGCAAAACTGCTTGTATCGCTGAAAAAGCACCTTTAACGTTAATATTAAACACTCGATCAAATTCCGCTTCACTCGTATCTTCTATGGTGCCAGAAAAATGTATTCCCGCATTTGAAATAAATACGTCAATGACATATTCGTCACTGATTGTTTTGATTATTTCGCCAACTTGCTTTTTATTTGTGACATCGCACGCTTTAAATTCACCATATTCAGAGGGGGCTAAATCTAAATTAAAGACACGATATTGATTCTCGAGAAATAATTTTACGATACTTAGGCCAATACCTGAGCTACCACCAGTGACAATACACGTTTTTTTCATAACCAATTCAATTGCAAAGTTTTGATTATCATACCTAATACCTAGCTGTTCGGCTAGTTAGCTATTGAGCTTCAAGGGGAAAAACTGAGTTATGAAGAAAAGATCAAAGGTTAAATGCTCAGATCTTTTACTTGGTGATTTTATCGGGCAGTGTTTGTTTAAACTGAGGTTAAGGTTGATTAGGCGCTAGGTAGCCAATACCCGCTAATTGATTTTCATCAAATGTTTTTACGACATCACCAATCACAATTAACGTAGGCGGCTTGATGTGGTATTTCTCTACCATAACTTCTAATGATGCTAAATTTCCATGATAGACTTTTTGCTCTGGTGTGGTGCCTTTATGAATGAGCGCCACTGGAGTGTTAGCACTGCGTCCGGCTTCAATCAGTTTCTGTGTGATCATCGGCAAACTTTTAATACCCATATAAAAAACGACAGTTTGTTTTTCATCTTTAAGCGAATGCCAAGGTAAATCTAATTCCCCGCAATCTTTCACGTGACCTGTAATAAAGGTACAGCTTTGTGATACTTGTCGATGGGTAAGTGGAATACCTACATAACTTGTACAAGCAGAGGCGGCTGTCATGCCAGGTACAATATGACAAGCGACATTATTTGCTAACAGATGTTGAGCTTCTTCACCACCGCGTCCAAATACAAAAGGGTCGCCACCTTTTAAACGCACCACTTTTTTGGATAATTTTGCATGCTCAACTAATAATTGGTTAATACCTTCTTGAGGAACACGGTGTTGTGCTTGCTTTTTACCGACATAAATTCTTTCAGCTAAATCGGGCACTAGCGCCATAATTTCTTTACTGACTAAACGATCATAAATAACGATGTCTGCTTGTTGAATAAAACGATAAGCTTGTAATGTTAATAAATCTGGATCGCCCGGACCTGTACCAACAAGGGCAACTTCGCCTTGAACGAAAGTTTGTTTCGCAGAGGAGGGTAAATACATCATTAACATCTTTAATCATTGGACTGGAGTTCTATATTAGCGATTAAGCGTAAGGTTATCCATGGTATTCTATTCGCCAGATAGATAATTTTTTTCTTAGTTATGCTTTAGCCCATCAGTAATATTTGTCGTGATCGCATTAGAGCAAAGCAACACTAACAATTTTTACGAAGATATTAAGGTTTTTCTTTGCAGAAAAACAAAAAAAAGGTATGCAGAATAACTACATACCTTTCTTAGTCAGTGACAGCTTAAGCGGTGAATTACTTGCTTAAAGCATCACCTAAGTGAGGGCGAATATCTTTTAAAATTTCTTTCAACAAACCTGGACTACTCGCGACAATATTGCCAGATTTTGTATGGTTATGACCGCCAGTAAAATCGGTTACTAATCCGCCTGCTTCGATGACTAATAATTCGCCCGCGGCAGTATCCCATGGTTTTAAGCCTATTTCGAAAAAGCCATCAACACGTCCAGCAGCTACGTAAGCTAAATCTAGCGCGGCAGAGCCTGCACGACGCATATCAGACGTTTTTTCAAATAACGCTTGAAACATATTCATATAAGCAGGCATATGTTGTTTCTTTTTGAATGGAAAACCTGTTGCTAAAATAGCGCCAGTTAATTCTTTATTTTGTTTTACACGAATACGAAAGCCGTTTAATTGAGCGCCTTTACCACGGCTAGCAGTAAATAGTTCACCACGAATTGGATCATAAATAACCGCTTGATCAAGCTTACCTTTAACTTTTAGCGCAATTGAAACGGCAAAATGAGGGATGCCTTTTACAAAGTTTGTTGTTCCATCAATAGGGTCGATTATCCATTGAAAATCGTTATCAGAACCTTCATGTTGACCGGTTTCTTCACCGATAATAGTATGTTCTGGGTATGACTTACGAATAGTTTCAACAATTGCTTGCTCAGCAGCAATATCAACATTCGTGACAAAATCGTTTGTACCTTTCGACTCAATTTCAACTTTATCTGCTTGCTCGAAAGCACGAGTAATTACGTTACCTGCAGTACGCGCAGCGCGCACAGCAATATTTAGCATAGGATGCATACCATCACCTTAATAATTTAAACAACTTTGTAAAAGAACGAGACCTAATTTCTCCACTCAGAAATTAGCGGCGCGCATTGTAACAAATCTCTCTTATTTAAGCGAATCAAATTGATAATATTTGCTCAAAATTAATACTTGCTACTAGTTATAGCGTATTTCTTGAAAGTTAAAAGCAAAAGTAACATATTATTTCTTATACATTAAATGACTTATTCATAATCATTTGCACTAGTAAAAATAACAAAATCTGATGCTTTTTTCTCAGTACAAGGATATTGTTCTGTGTTAATATTGTCTGCATTTTTAGCCGTTAGGCCTATACCAGACTATGAGTTAATAACAATTTACTCATTGGTCAAAGAGAGACAGTAACACTATGTTAAATTCAGTTCGTATTGTGTTGGTTAACACATCTGATTGCCGAAATATCGGCTCTGCCGCTAGAGCAATGAAAACCATGGGATTAAGCCAACTTGTCTTGGTTGATCCCATAGAAATGCCAAATGGCCAAGCGCAAGCGCTAGCTGCGGGTGCAACCGATGTTTTAGCGAATGCTAAGGTAGTTAGCACTTTAGAAGAAGCGATAACTGATTGTGGTTTAGTGGTTGGCACTAGTGCGAGATCGCGCACTTTACCTTGGCCAATGTTAGATCCTAGAGAATGTGGTGAGAAATTAATTGCTGAAGTGAGCGATTATCCGGTTGCCTTAGTTTTTGGTCGTGAAAGTAGCGGCTTAACCAATGAAGAATTACAACTTTGTCATTTTCATGTGCAAATACCGGCAAATCCAGAATATAGTTCTTTGAACTTAGCCATGGCAGTACAAACGCTAAGTTATGAAGTTCGCATGGCATTTTTAGCGCATGAAAAAGCACAAGAGCAAAAACAATTTGATAAACAAACGTCTGAAAAAAATGATAATGATGAGCAATATCCTGTTGTTGAAGAAACAGAAAGAATGTTTGAACACTTTGAACAAGCATTAAAAGCAACCGGATTTATCGTGCCGAGTCATCCAGGTTTAGTGATGACCAAATTAAGACGATTTATCAATCGTGCTCGACCTGATAGTAAAGAAGTAAAAATGTGGCGTGGAATGTTGTCTTCAGTGGAAAAGTCAGCAAAACGCAATCAACAATAAAAGATAGGAAATAATATGTTTAGCCGTATCAAAGAAGATATTAAAAGTGTCTTTGATAGAGATCCTGCAGCTCGAACAACTTTTGAAGTATTAACCAATTATCCTGGTATGCATGCAATCTGGATCCATCGGTTGAGTAATAAACTATGGCGTAATAACTGGAAGTTAATTGCGCGTTTATTATCGACTTTTTCTCGTTGGTTAACTGGGGTAGAAATTCATCCTGGTGCTACGTTAGGTCGACGATTTTTTATTGATCATGGTATGGGCATCGTCATTGGTGAGACGGCTGAAATAGGCAACGATGTAACTTTATATCATGGCGTCACTTTAGGTGGCGTGAGTTGGAATGGTGGTAAACGCCACCCTACCTTAGAAGATAATGTTGTGATTGGTGCAGGTGCTCAAGTATTAGGGCCAATAACCATAGGTAAAGGTGGTAAAGTTGGCTCTAATTCGGTTGTTGTCAAAGATTTACCGGCTGGTGCTACCGCCGTAGGTATCCCAGGACGTATTGTCAATCCCAATAAATCTAATGACACTTCTGAAAAAAGAGAAGAAGTGGCGAAAAAATATGGTTTCGATGCTTATGCGGTATCATCTGACAACCCAGATCCAGTCGCTAAAGCAATTGGACGTTTACTAGATCATATGCATTTAATGGACAATAAAGTTGCAATATTGTGTAAAGAAATTAACCAATTAGGTGGTGAAGTTTGTCAAGAAGCACTGCCTGAGTTACGTGTTGGTGAATTTGTTGAAGACGAAAAAGCGGCTGCGGAAAGACGCCAGTCGCATGTCGAATCGTTTGATCCTGAAATTTAATTAACACAGAACAGGTCATTTCTTGTGTGCGAATAAGTTAGGTTGCACTGTTAGGTATTGATTTTTAGCAAGACTAAGCATAATCTTATAGGCTTAAATTATGTGAAATCAGTGATAAATTCACGTAAACAACTAACCATAACGATTTGAAATTAACTGAACCGAGCGAATTGAACTTTTTGTGATGCACTCAATAACGAATAAAGTGATTACTTTTATAGTACTGGTACTATTCTTGGTACAAGTTTCTGCGTCAGCAGTTAGTTCGTGTTCTGCCATGATGATAACTAGTGCGTTATCTTCTTCTCATATAACCAGTGATAACCCTCATCAAATGATGGATCACAGTCAACATGCGATGATGTTTTCTAGTACTGATATTAGCGGCGATTCCTCAAAGGTTACCTCCTCTTCGCAAGAAAATACGCAAGAAGATTGCTGTGACAAAAATTGTATGTGTGAAATCGCCAGT
This sequence comes from Colwellia sp. 1_MG-2023, assembly GCF_030546755.1. Classification (GTDB taxonomy): domain Bacteria; phylum Pseudomonadota; class Gammaproteobacteria; order Enterobacterales; family Alteromonadaceae; genus Thalassotalea_H. The sequence goes on along the minus strand of NZ_JAUOPE010000008.1, from coordinate 89,703 downwards.
TGTAGTTACAGTAACTTAATGAACCATTCAACGGGTTTTATATTTACAAATCAAGCACAACACACAAAAATTTTATTTATTGCCTCTGCTCATCAAGCACAATACCTCAATTATTTATTTAAACCTCCAATCAGCCCGTTAGCCTAGGACAGATCTGTCCATTTTTCGCTAAATATAGCTTCTCAACTTGAATACGAAAATTAAGTATGAAAGTAAATAGCTATAAAAAAGCATAATTCCCTTAATATTATAACTTGATAATTATTTGATTTTTATTTAAAAATTAAATGAAGTAAGGCGACGTAATGTCATTGAAAACAACGTTAAACAACAGATTATTTATAACCACAATTGCACTATTAATTGGTTTGGCAGTGGGTGTTTCCTACGATAAGCAGTTTGGCGAATTAAGCCGAATACCTCATTCTACGCAAGATAGCTCTACACAAGATAGTTCTAATCAGCATAGTGCAGCTATGCATAACCCAAGTCAAAATCAATCGGCAGCTACAAACGAACAATCTTCTGCTTCAAATGAACAAACAACAAATGAGCCACTTTATTGGGTTGCGCCTATGGATGATAATTATCGTAGAGATAAGCCAGGTAAATCGCCAATGGGTATGGATCTTGTGCCAGTTTATGCACAAGCAAAAAGAAACGCTGAAGAAGGTGTCGTCAAAATTAACCCTAGTGTCGTTAATAACCTTGGGGTTCGAACGGCAAAAGTAAGCTACGCAAGGTTAGATAATCAGATAAATACCGTCGGGGTTATTACGTACAATGAAGATAAACTTTCCCATATTCATCCTAGAATCGCCGGTTGGATCGAAAAACTTTATATTAAAGCCACTGGCGACTTAGTGGAAAAAGGCCAACCGCTTTATGAACTATATTCGCCTGAGCTCGTTAACGCACAAGAAGAATATTTATTAACGTTAGCGGCTAATGATAAACGCTTAATCGCAGCTTCTGAAAATCGTTTAAAAGCGCTGCACATTCCTCAAGAAGTACTCAACGAAATTAAATCGACAAAACAAGTAAAGCAGCATGTGATGTTTACTGCTCCCCAATCAGGCTTTGTTAAAGATCTTAATATTCGTGAAGGTTTTTATGTGGAACTTGGCACTAAACTGTTTTCAATTGGCGATCTTTCACAAGTGTGGGTTGAGGCTGAAGTGTTCGAACGTCAGTATCGAAAAATTCATCAAGGCGACAAGGTGTCGATGAATCTCGACTACCTTCCTGAACATGTCTGGCAAGGTGAAGTTGATTATATTTATCCGATATTGGATGCCGAAACAAGAACGGTGCGAGTTCGATTAAGGTTTCAAAACCCTGATTTATCCCTAAAACCCAATATGTTTGCTCAAGTAACGATTCATGATTCAAATGATCAGCAACAATTATTAATACCTAAAGAAGCGTTAATACGAACAGGCAAACAAGATCGTGTGGTTTTGGCATTAAACGAGGGAGAATTTAAATCTATTACCGTAAAAATTGGTAATCAAGATGCTGAGCATATTGAAGTGCTTTCCGGGTTAAATGAAGGCGATAAAATTGTCGTATCTGCGCAATTTTTAATTGATTCGGAGTCGAGTAAAACGTCGGACTTTCTTCGTATGTCGGCTATCGATTCGGTAAGTGAACCAGCGAACGAGAAAAAAGTGTGGACCCAAGCGAGGATCGAAAAGGTGATGTTAAATCACCGTATGGTGACGATGACTCATCAAGCGATTGATGAATGGGATTGGCCAGAAATGACCATGGACTTTATCGTCAGTGAAAATGTTGATATCAGCCAACTTGAAAATGGCTTATCGCTGCATGTAGAAATATCACAACGCGAAAACGGAGAGAACATCTTATCGAATATTCATATTATGGCGGGTATGGGTGACATGGAAAGTATGGATGAGATGGAAGATATGAATGACTCTGATGACACATCAAGTTCTGCGCGTGTGAACGGAGTTGTTAATAGTATTGATAAAGCTGCGAAGCAGGTCAATATTTCAAGAGGGCCAATAGAGAAATGGGGGCGAGAAGCGGCAACGATGGATTTTGTGGTCTCACCGTTGTTATCAATTGATGCTTTCAAAAAAGAACAATCGATTGATTTTACATTTGCCATTATCGATGGCGAATTCATTATCACAACCTTGCATAACCGTGAGGGTAAATAGATGATTGAACGTATAATTCACTGGTCAGTTTATAATCGTTTTTTTGTCTTGTTATTAACGGTAATACTGATTGGTTTTGGCATTTTTGCATTTAATAAAACACCGGTTGACGCTATTCCTGATTTATCCGATGTGCAAGTGATCATTAAAACCAGTTATCCAGGTCAGGCGCCGCAAGTCGTTGAAGACCAAGTTACTTACCCATTAACAACGGCAATGTTATCGGTGCCGGGCGCTAAAACAGTACGTGGTTTTTCATTTTTCGGTGATTCGTATGTTTACATTATTTTTGATGATGACACGGATATTTATTGGGCACGGTCTCGAGTCTTAGAATACTTATCACAAGTTGCCTCTAGTTTACCTGAAAGTGCTAAACCGCAATTAGGCCCTGATGCAACTGGGGTTGGTTGGGTTTATTTATACGCGCTAGTTGATAAAACTGGTCAGCATGACATTAGTCAATTGCGTTCTATTCAAGATTGGTTCCTTAAATATGAACTACAAACCGTAGCAGGTGTTTCTGAGGTTGCCGCGATCGGCGGCATGGTTAAGCAGTATCAGGTCGTGGTTCATCCAGATAAATTACGTGCTTATAATATTCCACTTAGTTTAATCCAAACCGCTATTAAACAAGGTAACCAAGAAGTAGGCGCATCAGTCGTTGAAATGGCTGAAGCCGAATATATGGTGACGGCTTCCGGCTATATTAAGAATATTGCTGATTTATCTTCAATTCCCTTAGGATTAAACCACAAAGGCACTCCATTACTTTTACAAGATGTTGCTGACATTACTACTGGCCCTCAAATGCGACGAGGTGTTGCTGAGTTAAACGGTGAAGGTGAAACGGTTGGCGGTGTGGTGGTCATGCGTTTTGGTGAAAATGCGCAAAAGACGATTAATGGTGTGAAAGCTAAGCTCGAGTCACTAAAACAGGGGCTACCTGATGGAGTCGAAATTATCACCGTTTATGATAGGTCGAACTTAATTGCAAACGCTGTAGATAATTTACAAGCTAAACTATTCGAAGAGTTGGCCGTAGTCGCTATTGTTTGTATCGTTTTTCTTTTTCATTTACGTTCTTCGCTAGTGGCGATCATTAGCTTGCCGCTTGGCATCTTAGTCTCTTTTATTATTATGTATTTTCAAGGCGTTAATGCCAATATTATGTCGCTCGGCGGTATTGCTATCGCGATTGGCGCCATGACTGATGGCGCTATCGTTATGATTGAAAATATGCACAAACATATCGAAGCTCATGCTAAAGATAAGCCGTTAACCAATGAGGTCCGTTGGCAATTAGTTGCTAAGTCTGCTTCAGAAGTGGGGCCGGCATTATTTTTTAGTTTATTGATTATTACCGTTAGTTTTTTACCTGTCTTTATTTTAGAAGCCCAAGAAGGGCGAATGTTTGCGCCGCTCGCTTACACAAAAACCTATGCAATGGCTGCATCAGCTGGACTTGCTATTACTTTAATCCCTGTCCTGATGGGCTATTTTGTTCGAGGAAAAATCATGTCTGAGCGTAAAAACCCCATTAATCGGTTATTGATTGCAAGTTATCTGCCTTTTTTAAAAGTAGTGTTGCGTTTTCCAAAGCTTACTTTAGTAGCTGCTTTAATAATTACTTGGGTTGGCTTTATGCCCATTAATAAAATAGGCAGTGAATTTATTCCGCCACTCGATGAAGGCGACTTAATGTATATGCCCACGACGTATCCAGGGATCTCTATTGGTAAGGCTCGTGAGTTATTGCAGCAAACCAATAAACTGATTCGCACCATACCAGAAGTGGATAATGTGTTTGGTAAAGTGGGTCGTGCTGAAACAGCGACAGATCCAGCCCCGTTAACGATGATTGAAACTTTTATTCAACTAAAACCCGTAGCACAATGGCGAGATGGCATGACAACTGAAAGCTTAAAAAAAGAATTAGATGCCTTAGTTAAATTCCCTGGTGTCACTAATGCGTGGGTCATGCCGATTAAAACGCGTATAGATATGCTAGCAACCGGTATTAAAACTCCTGTTGGTATCAAAGTTGCCGGTAGCGATATTCGCGTTATCCAAGAGATAGGGCTTGAAATTGAAGCATTACTGAAAGATTTTGAAGGGACTGCCTCTGTTTATTCTGAACGCGTTGCTGGTGGACGTTATATAAAAGTCGATATTAATCGACAAAAGGCGGCTCGCTATGGGTTAAATATATCAGATGTTCAACAAGTAGTGGCAACCGCAATTGGCGGGGTTAATGTTGCACAAACGGTGGAAGGATTAGAACGATACCCCATTAATTTACGGTATCCACAAGACTATAGAGATTCACCAGAGCAATTAAAGTTACTCCCCATTGTGACGAAAGAAGGGCAAAGAATTGCATTAGCAGATGTCGCTAAGGTTTATATTGAAGAGGGACCTCCGGGAATTAAAAGTGAGAATGCTCGCATTAATGGCTGGATATACATAGATATTGAAAATATTGATGTGGGAACTTATGTTGCGAAAGCGAAAGAAAAACTAGCAAAAGAGCTTTCATTACCGGCCGGTTATTCTCTTACTTGGGCGGGGCAATATGAATACATGGAACGTGCAAAAGAGAAGTTGAAATTTGTCTTGCCACTCACTCTCGCTATTATCATTGTTTTGCTTTATTTAAGTTTTAGAAACTTTGTCGAAGTGGCGATTATTATGGGAACCTTGCCTTTAGCCATGATAGGTGGAGTGTGGTTATTATATTTAGAAGGTTTTAATTTTTCTGTCGCTGTAAGTGTTGGTTTTATTGCCCTTGCAGGGGTCTCCGTTGAAATTGGTGTGATCATGTTGGTGTATTTGAATCAGGCATACTTACAAGCTAAAAATGAATGTGCTGGGCAACAAAGAGCATTTGATAATAAAGAGTTGACCAAGGCTATTATCCAAGGCGCAGGTATGCGTGTTCGTCCTATTATGATGACAGTGGCTACGATTATTATCGGTTTATTGCCTATTTTATATGGTACAGGCACAGGTTCAGAAGTGATGAGCCGAATTGCTGCCCCTATGGTTGGTGGCATGGCAAGTGCGGTATTTTTAACCTTGTTGGTGTTGCCGGCAGTTTATTTTTTATGGCGAAAAGGACAAATGTCAGTACTAGGTGAGGCTAAATAACATCTTTAAAGTCATAAATGATTAAACAATTACAAAACATAATAATTATAAAAAGAAGTAGAAACATGCAAAAAGAAGTAATAAAGCAAACGACAAAGCCTCCTTTTAGTTTACTAAAAGCAACGCGAAAAACCCATAAGTGGCTAATGCTGTTTTTGGGCGTGCAATTTGTTATTTGGTCGGTAACGGGCGCTTATATGGTCTTTTTTAATATTGATTATATACATGGTGATACGCTAGTAAAAAACCAGCAAGTTAGTCTTGTGGATGCCAATGTCAATTTCTCGATAAAAGCACTTTTGAGACAATACCCATTAGCTAAAAAGATTGAGCTTTCAAGCTTTTTAACAAAACCAGTGTATCGATTTAAGGTTGGTGAAGACAATGTTTTACTGGATGCCAATTCAGGTCGATTATTATCACCTATTACAAAAATAGATGCAGTTGCTGTTGCACAACAGGAGTATACGGGGGAAGGTGATATTGTAAGCATTTCGCTAATTACTGAAAATCCTCCCTTTGAGTTACGTGCGAGTGTTTTACCTGCATGGCGAATAAATTTTGATGATTTTGCCGAACCTACGCTTTATGTTTCAGCTACCTCGGGAAAAATCGTCGGTAAGCGACATGAGTTTTGGCGCTTGTTCGACTGGATATTTCGTTTTCATGTCATGGATTATCAAGACAGTGAAGTTGATAATAACTTGCTCTTTACCTTTTCTTTTTTTGGTTTGTTGGCAGGTTTAAGTGGGCTGATTTTATTGTATTTTCGTTTATCAAATAAGAGAGCCCAATAATGACAGCTATTAAAAAAATTCATAAATGGGCGTCATTAATTGTTGGTTTACAAGTGCTTATTTGGCTTGGGTCTGGTTTTTATTTTAATTTAATGGATCACACGAAAGCGAAAGGCACGCAATATCGCATATCTAATGTGCAACCTGTGAACATTGAAATAGAGCGACTGATTGAACCAGAGGCATTACTGAAAAAACAAAGTGAACAAAGTAAAAACGACCAGAATAAATCTACCATTACTATAGTATCAATCACCTTAAGCCAATTACTTTCGCAACCTATTTATGTGATAAATCAAAATAGGGCGCTTTATCCACATTTTCTTAATGAATACACGCTTGTAGACGCTTATTCTGGGAAAGAAGTTATTATTGATGCCGAAAAAGCTGAAAAGCTAGCTTCGGCAAGCTATAAAGGTCCGGGAGAGGTAATTAATGTAAGTTTTTTAGAAAATGGCAACGATGATTTTCCCAAAGAGCAAAATGCCACCTGGCGAGTAAATTATGACGACGAATTAAATACCAGCATTTATATTGAAGTTGGTAGCGGGCGTCTTGTAGGTCATAGTAATGATGATAAACGTTTTGCTGACTTTTTCTTTATGCTCCATTTTATGGATTATGGCATGGAAGGAAATTTTAATAGTGTTCAAATTATTCTATTTGCTTTTATCACCTTATGGTTAACGTTAACGGGGTTTATTTGGACAATTGAACTTGCATTGAATGGCCAATATCAATTTACCTTGTTTTCGAAGAACCGAGCTGTAAAGTTATTAAATAAAAAACAGCAACCTTTAGGCGAAGTAATATTAAATGCCCACACTAATTTACTCGATGGTTTAACCGAAAATAATATTAATATTCCTTCCGTGTGTGGTGGAGGCGGTACCTGTGGAAGTTGTCGAATTTTATTATCCCCCGCAGCGCCAATCAACCAAGCTGAACGTGAAAAACTCTCTGTTAGCCAATTAAAAAAGGGTTATCGATTATCTTGTCAGCAATTTCTAGCAGGTAATAAAACTATCACGCTTGTGAACTAATTAATGCGATAATAATACTTGAGTAAATTACTAAGGTATTACTTGAGTTATTACTCGAATACGATTAGAATACTTGAGTGTAGTAGTCAGGTATTCAATTGACTATTTTGTAGGGTTATGTAAAATTGCGCGGCAATTTAACAGGGGTCATTCATGAAATTAACATCTAAAGGTCGATATGCCGTAACAGCTATGCTTGATGTTGCTATACATGCATCAACAGGCCCTGTTTCTTTAGCTGATATCTCTGATCGTCAAGGTATTTCCCTGTCTTATTTAGAGCAATTGTTTTCACGACTGCGTAAACACGGTTTAGTAAATAGTATTCGTGGTCCTGGCGGTGGTTACCGTTTAGGTCGTTGCTCAGCCAAAATAGCCGTTGCAGATGTTATCAGTGCTGTAGATGAAAGCGTTAATGCGACCAAATGTGGTGGTACTGGCGATTGTCAATCAGGCAAACAATGCTTAACACACTCCTTATGGGAAGGGTTGAGCCAAAGAATTGAAGATTTTTTACAAGGCATTACTTTGTCTGAGCTCGTTGAACAAAGAAATGTCAAAATGGTTTCTAAAAGACAAGATAGCCTGCAAAAAAAAGCAGAATCAAAACATACCTTAGAAACCTTAATAGCAACCACAAATATAGTACATGACTGCTAGTACAATAATTTTATTGAGTTGGAGAAAGTTAGCCAAATGAAGCTTCCTATATATTTTGATTATTCAGCAACAACACCCGTAGATAAGCGTGTTGCTGAGAAAATGATGCAATACATGACCACTGACGGTTTTTATGGCAACCCAGCCTCTCGTTCGCATAAATTTGGTTGGCAAGCCGAAGAAGCGGTAGATATTGCACGTAACCAAATTGCCGAATTAATCAACGCTGATCCTCGTGAAATTGTTTTCACATCAGGTGCATCTGAATCTGATAACTTAGCGATTAAAGGTGTAGCCAATTTTTATAGCAAAAAAGGCAAACACATCATTACCTGTAAAACAGAGCATAAAGCTGTTTTAGATACTTGTCGTGAGTTAGAGCGTCAAGGTTTTGAAGTGACATATTTAGATCCAGAAGAAAATGGTCTTATCGATTTAAATAAGCTTGAAGCAGCTATGCGTGATGACACTGTTTTAGTTAGTATCATGCACGTAAATAACGAAATTGGTGTCATTCAAGACATCGCTGAAATTGGCGAAATGTGTCGTGCACGTAAAGTCGTTTTTCATGTCGATGCTGCGCAAAGTGTTGGAAAAATTCACATTGACATGCAAGTACTTAAAGTTGATTTGTTATCTATTTCTGCACATAAAATGTATGGTCCAAAAGGTATTGGTGCCTTATATGTGCGTCGTAAGCCACGTATTCGTTTAGAAGCACAAATGCACGGTGGTGGCCATGAACGTGGTATGCGCAGTGGTACCTTAGCAACTCACCAAATTGTTGGAATGGGTGAAGCGTGCCGCATTGCTAAAGAAGAAATGGCACAAGACATCGCTCATGTTACTAAAATGCGTGACCGTTTATGGGCGGGTTTAAGCAACATGGAACAAGTATTTATCAATGGTGACCCAGATAAACGTTACCCGGGTAATTTAAATGTTAGCTTTAACTTTGTTGAAGGTGAATCATTGATTATGGCACTAAAAGACTTAGCGGTTTCATCGGGTTCAGCCTGTACCTCTGCAAGTTTAGAACCTTCGTACGTTTTACGTGCTTTAGGTTTGAATGACGAAATGGCACATAGCTCAATTCGTTTCAGCTTTGGTCGTTTTACCACAGAAGAAGAAATTGATTACGCAATTGAAATTATTCAAAAATCAATCGGTCATTTACGTGACATGTCACCACTTTGGGAAATGTTTAAAGACGGTATTGATTTAGACTCAATTGAATGGGCAGCGCACTAAGCAGCCCTTTGTTAATAATTGTTTGATATTTTAGTAAATTTAACTTTTAGCAGTACTAAGTTGCTGCTAAAAAGTAGGAGAGTAACATGGCTTATAGCGAAAAAGTAATCGACCATTATGAAAACCCACGTAACGTTGGTTCAATGGACAAAAATGATCCGAATGTTGCAACAGGTATGGTAGGCGCACCTGCATGTGGTGATGTCATGAAGTTACAATTGAAAATCAGTGACGCTGGTATTATTGAAGATGCCAAGTTTAAAACTTACGGTTGTGGTTCAGCTATTGCTTCAAGTTCATTAGTAACTGAATGGGTAAAAGGTAAATCAATTGACGAAGCTGGCGAAATTAAAAACACCGCTATCGCTGAAGAATTAGCATTACCACCGGTTAAGATTCACTGTTCAATTTTAGCGGAAGATGCCATTAAAGCAGCAATTGAAGATTACCGTACAAAGCACAGTTCATAGGTAGGGCGTTAAATGAGTGTAACAATGACGCCTGCTGCGTCAGATCGAGTTAAAAGCTTTATTGATAATCGAGGTAAAGGCCTTGGCTTGCGTTTAGGTATAAAAACAACAGGTTGTTCTGGCCTGGCGTATGTACTTGAATTTGTTGACGAACTTAATGAAGACGATACTATGTTTTCAATTAATGATGTCAATATCATAATTGATGGCAAAAGCCTTGTTTACCTTGATGGCATTGAGTTAGATTTTGTCAAAGAAGGGTTAAACGAAGGCTTTAAGTTCACAAACCCAAACGCAAAAGGCGAATGTGGTTGTGGTGAAAGCTTTAATGTATAATCGCCGCCAGCAAAAATTGTCTCAGTTGTCTTAGTAGGTTTTAGTTGTGAACTATTTTGAAATTTTTGGCCTAGATATTTCGTTTACCCTTGATTTAAAAAAGTTATCGGAACGTTTTCAAGCGATTCAAAAAAGTGTGCACCCTGATCGCTTCACCCATGGCTCAAGTCAAGATCAAATGCTTGCCGTAAAAAAATCGACCGCAGTAAATGATGCTTATGAGACGCTAAAAAATCCCATTAAACGCGCAGAATATATATTAAGCTTACGCGGTGTTGAATTACCAAGTGAGCAAATGACTTTTAGTGATAATATGTTTTTGATGCGCCAAATGGAACTTCGTGAAATGTTAGCAGAGATAAAATTTTCTGATGATATCGATGCCGCTGTTTTTGAAGCTAATCAAGTTTTAGATACTGAATTTCAACAACTATTTAAAGCGATGCAAGCATCACTAGAAGAAAATACAGAAAGCGCCAATAAAGACGCTTGCGAAAATTTACGAAAACTAAAGTTTTATCAAAAACTTCACCTAGAATTAGATCGTTTAGAAGATCAATTATTTGACGATTAATCTTTTCATCCATTTTTGACATTACGAGCCCCACATGGCGTTATTACAAATTGCAGAACCGGGTCAAAGCACTGTCCCTCATGAACACCGACTTGCTGTAGGTATTGATTTAGGAACCACGAATTCATTGGTCGCTACCGTGAAAAGTGGCCTTCCAGAAACATTAATCGATAGTGACGGTCAAGACATTCTTCCTTCAGTAGTTAGCTATCAAGAATCAGGCATTTTAGTTGGTAATAAAGCCAAAGCTTTAGCGATAATTGATCCTGAAAATACCATTGTTTCTGCCAAACGACTTATTGGCCGTTCTTTAACGGACATCAAAAGTAAGTACCACTCTTTACCTTATGATTTTTGTGGTGATGAAAATCATCCAAGTTTTGTCACGCGTGCAGGAAAAATTAATCCCGTTCAAGTGTCAGCTGAAATCTTGAAGGCATTATCTGAGCGTGCGCAAGCGGCGTTAGGTGGTGAGCTCACGGGTGTTGTGATCACTGTCCCAGCCTATTTCGATGATGCTCAACGTCAAAGTACCAAAGATGCGGCTAAACTTGCAGGCGTGAATGTTTTACGATTATTAAGTGAGCCTACTGCTGCTGCCGTCGCGTATGGGTTAGATAAAGAGCAACAAGGACAGCAAGAAGGGATTATTGCGGTTTATGATTTAGGTGGTGGTACTTTTGATATTTCAATTCTACGCTTAAATAAAGGGGTGTTTGAAGTTTTAGCTACCGGTGGTGATTCTGCTCTTGGCGGCGATGATTTTGATGTTGCTCTGGTTGATCATATTGTTGAACAAGCTGGGCTTGAACGTCCTTTATCGACATCGATTGAACGTCAATTACTTGATCAGGCTTGTAAAGCAAAAGAAGCACTAACCACTGATGACACTTATCAACTAAACCTAACGTTAGCGAATGAACAGCAATGGTCTGGTGAAGTAACCAAAACTCAGTTTGAACAATTAATCAAGCCTTTAGTTGCTAAAACCCTTCGCGCTTGTCGTCGTGCATTAAAAGATGCAGAAGTCGCCGTTAGCGATGTAAATGAAGTTGTTATGGTTGGTGGCTCAACAAGAGTGCCTTTAGTGCGCACTGAAACTGAAAAATACTTTGCCAAAACACCTTTAACATCAATCGACCCTGATAAAGTAGTGGCGATTGGTGCAGCTATTCAAGCCGATATCCTTGCGGGCAATAAGCCCGACAGTGACATGTTGTTATTGGATGTTATTCCATTATCTCTTGGTCTTGAAACCATGGGTGGCTTAGTAGAAAAAGTTATTGCAAGAAATACCACGATTCCTGTCGCTAAAGCACAAGAATTTACCACCTTCAAAGATGGTCAAACGGCGATGGCTATTCATGTGTTACAAGGTGAACGCGAATTAGTCGACGATTGTCGCTCACTTGCTCGTTTTGAATTACGTGGAATTCCGGCAATGGCTGCAGGCGCTGCTCATATTCGTGTGACATTTAAAGTAGATGCCGATGGTTTATTAGAAGTTTCTGCCATGGAAAAGTCTACTGGCATTGAAGCGAGCATTGAAGTTAAACCTTCTTTTGGTTTAGCCGAAGAAGAAATCACCAACATGCTAAAAGCGTCGATGACAAACGCTGCGCAAGATATGCAAGCACGTATGTTGAAAGAGCAGCAAGTTGAAGCGGCAAGGGTGATTGAATCTATTCAATCAGCCTTAGCTGCCGATAGCCATTTATTAGCAGCAGAAGAACTTACTATTATTAACGAGGCTATTTCTGCGTTAGCAAAAGCGAGTCAAGGTGATAATGCGGATGAAATTGAGAAAACTATTGAAACGTTAAATCATCATACGGGTGCTTTTGCGGAAAGACGAATGGATGCTTCGATTCGTACCGCTTTATCAGGCCAAACGGTTGATGATATATAACGAGTAATAACATTCATTGATTTACTAAAAGATTAGAAAAGTTTAAAGAGAAGAAGATGCCAAAGATTATAGTATTACCTCATGAAGAGCTTTGTCCAGATGGTGCAGTATTAGAAGCTGAAACTGGTGAAAGCGTATTAAATGTTGTCTTGAAAAATGATATTGATTTAGAGCACGCCTGTGAAAAAGTATGTGCCTGTACAACTTGTCACGTTATTATTCGTGAAGGCTTTGATTCACTCGAAGAAAGTGATGAACTTGAAGACGATTTATTAGATAAAGCCTGGGGCTTAGAGCCTGATTCTCGTCTGAGCTGTCAAGCGCGTGTTGCTAATGAAGATCTCGTGGTAGAAATTCCAAAATATACCGTGAATATGGTCTCTGAAAATCACTAATTTGCGTTAAAAAATAAATTATAAATTGATTTGAAAAGGGTAATAACAGCGATGTTATTACCCTTTTTTCATTTATAAATGAATGAGCACCTAAATGGTCAGGATAGTGGCTTTTAAATACATTTCTACTGTAATAAGTAATTTGCTACATTTGCTATTCTAAATTGAATTAATCAAATTACTTACAAATATAGGCAGAATAAAACTTCACATTTGTTCTAATCAAGTCGTCAATTTCACTTAACCTATCGTTGTTACTCAAGTAGAGAATCAAAGGAGAAATAATAAAGATTATCTTCGTGACACGATTGTTAATAAAATGTAATATCTTTTCGGAATCGAATAATTATAAAAATAAATAATACAAAGGAATGTTTGTGAAATATTTTCTATTACTGTTGCTTTCTGCAACTTTTTTACTTGTCTCAAATTTAATCTCAGCGCAAGAGTCAAAATTAATCCCTTACGGGGAATGGGGCTCTGCGTCTTATAAACACATGGTAAAATTAAGTGGTTATTACTATGTTTCGACTCACAACTCAAATCGTATCGATGTTATCGATCCAACAAAAGAGGGGGAAGCTTCACTTATAGAAAGGTTTTCTCTGAGCGAAGGAAATAATTCAAATATTCAAGTTATTGAGAAATTTAATGAATACTTAGTTATTGTTACCGCTAGTAAATTTTCTATATTTAGTAAAAATGACATAACCGACTTTACGTTAGAATTTTCTATTAATTTAAATGACGGTTTTTATGCAGATAGAGATAATATGTATGTTAGAGATAAAATATACATCGTAAGTGGTAAACAAATATTTATTATTGATTATATTAATGATGACTTTGAAATTATAAATGTGATTCAAGTTGCTAAAGAGAGCTTGGAATCACTTGATTCAAAAATGCTATTTGTTGTTGATGATAATATTATTTTTATTGGTAACTATTACAATCGCGATATTGATGAATGGCATTTTTTAATTGAGCGATATGATGAAAGTACTTATGAGCTAAATAATAGTTATATTTATAATACGCAAGACCTATATTTTAATCATGCGACAGCTATCGATAAAAATAGGATAATTATTAATCCTAATAGCAAATTAAAAACTTTATTGTTAAATGATAATGGCATAGTTATAGAAGACAATTTTTCAGATTATTACACATGGGGCTCAAATAGGTTTGAATATTTTGATAATACCCTTTGGTCTCAATCACTTAATTTATTTTCATCATACAGTATTGACACAATTAATAATGTTACTAAAAGTTCAGAAGTTGATTTTTCTAATGCAGAGAATAGTAGTTATTCGATAGAAATTAGTGATATTGATTTAGTAAACGAGCAACTCGTCTTAGTATCAAGTAATTTTGGTATCTCGGAAATACCAATAGAAGAAAATATGTTGATTGGTAATGCAGAGCATTTATTTTATCAAGGTGGTTATAAAGGTCCTGGAGTAGTTATCGATGATACATACTATTTCTCGAGCGTTTTAAATGATTCTCTTGTATCTCTAGATATTAGTAAGCCGAACAATATTACTTGGAATTCAAAAAAATCAAGTAACACCACAATACGTAGTATTACTCCTTTAAATGGAAATTATTTATTTTTAGGAAGTAGCCATCTTTCTATTCAAGAGTTTGAAAAGTATGACGGATTTAATAAATTAAGCAGTATCAATCAAGGATTCAATAGCGACTCTATTTTTGACGAACAATATTTATTTTATATTGGTTGGAGTTACGAAAGCGGCAGTTTTTTAGGAAAACTTAATATCTCAAGCCCTTATAAACTGTATGAATCACCTTTGGTTGTTAATTTTCCTGAATCTGATAATACTTGTCCTGAGCTTTTAGTTCAGTATAAATATTATCTACTCGCTAAAGACGGATGTGAAAACTATAAATACCACCTCTTCTCTAACAAGGAAGATGACACTCCAACTTATATTAAGATGATAGACCCTATCTACCCTTATAGTTATGCAACTGTTGTAAATTCAAATTATTTATATTTCATTAATAGTACTGCTATAAAAATAACTTCTCTAAATGACGAGAACGAATTTATCGTACATAAAACAATAGAAACCAATTTTAGTGCTGAAGTGATTTCTGCTCTTATTATTGATGAAAAATTAGTGGTTGCTACAAATGAAGCTATATACCTTTATGATTTTTCTAATGAGTTACTACCCGTTCTTATCTCTAAAACAAATATAGATTTGACTTATGATACTAAACTAAATTTTAATGAAAATATGCTGATAATAAATGATTATTATTCTGGTGTTATTAAATTTATGCAGTTTAATAATGCCCCTGAAGCGTCAATAAATACTATCGAAGTCAATGAAGATGAAAATATTAATATAACCGCAATGTTTATTGATCCAGATAATGATGAAATTACCCAGTCTATTGTCGAGAGTCCTGTAAATGGTGATTTAATTTTCAATTCAGGTTTTATTTATACCCCAACTAGTAATTTTAATGGCGAAGATAAGTTTACGATTAAAGCAGAAGATGTTTATGGCAATTTTACCGAACAAGAAATTGTAGTAACAGTATTACCTGTGAATGATGCGCCAACTGTTGGAGTGAACTCTTTAAGTACTTTAGAAGATACCAAAATTTTAGCGTCGTTAGATATCTTAGATATTGATGGAGATCAGCTAACATATACAATCACAGCACCGGCTTCACATGGTGTGGCAAGTATAAATGATTCTGGGGAGTTAGAGTATCTAGCCAACCCTAACTATTACGGTATTGATTCTGTAGAAATTAAAGTTTTAGATAGTAATGGTGTTAGTGTTAGCGAAACTATATCTATCAGCATAGAAAGTGTGAATGATTTACCTGTTATTGAAATAGCAGATTTTACTGGGTTGGAAGATAACCAAATTAAAGGACAAATTATCGCAAATGATGTTGAAGACCAATCGCTTACATTTTCTATTGTTGCTGACTCAGGAATTAACGGTCAAGTAAGTATTCAAAGTAATGGTATGTTTACTTTTACACCGAATCCAAATTTTAATGGCCAAGCTACTTTTAATGTTTTAGTTTCGGATGTAGAACAGGGTGCCACGCAAGGGACCATCGTTATTGATATTGAAGGCGTCGATGATTTACCTGTGGCAGAGTCCTTATACATGAATGTAAGTCATAATGGTGCTAATTCAGGGGCATTATTAACTCATGATGTGGATGGTGAAAATCTAATTTATTCAATTATTACAGATGTTACAAATGGTACACTTACTTTAACGAGTGAAGGTGATTATTCATATACTCCTAATAGTGGTTATTCAGGAAATGATTCAGTTACATATGAAGTCACCGATGGGAAAAACCGTGCTCAAGGCGTATTAGAATTTAGCGTTGAGCCTGCTCCTATTATAACTCCACCTAACACTAGTAAAGATTCTAGTGACGGTGGGGGAAGTGTGAATTATTTCTTATTATTTGGGTTAATGAGTTTAGTTTGTATTCGACAAAATAAAATGAAATATCTTTTAGTAAAGTAAAAGTATCGCTTTTTAAGTGTCCTATTTTTACTTTAAATTTGTTGGAATAAGTTAAGTAAGAGTAATAGTTTAATTACTATTACTCTTCTTTATTAGCCATTTTTAAAACGTTAATCGAGTTCAAATATGGTATTTTCACATTCTTTAATTAATATAATTAACTCTCTCTAATGATATAATCAAAGGCTGATAACGAGGCTTTTGATCCCTCTCCCATGGCGATAACAATTTGCTTATACGGAACGGTTGTCACATCGCCGGCGGCAAATATGCCTGGCTCTGTAGTTTGACATTTTTCATCAATAATCACTTCGCCATATTGTGTACGCTCAACCACACCATTTAAAAAGTCACTATTAGGTAATAAACCTATTTGTACAAAAATACCTGATAGGGCTTGTTGTTTTATTTCGCCCGTTTCACGATTTTCATAGGCAATCGCGGTAACTTTGCCATTTTCTGCAATAACTTCTTTGGTCGCGACATTTTTGATAATAGTGATTTTTTCATGTGCTTCGGCTTTATCTACCAATACTTGATCGGCTTTTAAATTTGGTAAAAATTCAAAAACAGTGACATGATTAACCATGCCGGCTAAATCAAGTGCAGCTTCAATGCCTGAGTTTCCACCACCTACGACAGCAACATCTTTTCCTTTGAAAAATGGACCATCACAATGTGGACAATAGGCAACACCTGAGCCGATATTTTCTTTTTCACCTGGTACGCCTAGCTCACGCCATTTTGCTCCAGTGGCAACAATAATCGTTTTACTTTCAATGATTTCTCCGCTTGAAAGGTGTAATTTATGGGCTGTATTCTTGTTAGCATCTGCTTTTTCAATATGATCAACGCGTAAAAACTCTTTAATGGTGACATCGTAATCATTTAAATGCGCTTGCATATTACCGGTTAATTCAGAGCCGGTAGTTTTCGGTACCGAAATTAAATTTTCAATACCTACTGTATCTTTTACTTGCCCGCCAATGCGATCGGCAATCATGGTAACGTTCAAACCTTTACGCGCAGCATAAATAGCTGATGCAATGCCGGCAGGGCCACCACCAATAATCGTAACATCTTGTAACGGCAATGCTTCCGAAGTGTCGCCTTGAAGGATATAAGGAAAACGTGCAATTAACTTATCAACTAATTGTGCCGTGTCGATTTTACCGTTAGCAAACAATTCGCCATTTAAATAAACACTAGGTACGCCTTGAATATTGCGCTCGTTAACAAGTGTTTGGAATAAACCGCCATCAATCATTTCACTGTTTATATTATCGTTTAATAAGGCAAACTGATTTAACGATTGCACTACATCAGGACAGTTATGACAGCTTAAAGAAATAAACACTTCAAAGTGTAAAGGCTCATTTATTTTTGCCACCATATTACTCAAGGTTTGATCGAGTTTATGCTCAGTACCTGAAGAATGTAATATTGCTAGTACTAACGAATTAAACTCATGCCCACTGGGAATACCTGAAAAGTGAATACCATTATTTTTTTCGTCAACTTCTAAATAAAAAGTAATAGGACTACGTAAATTTTCATCTCGTTCAACTAAGGTTAAGTTGTCTGATACTGAAGTTAATTGAGTGAGAAATTTAACTAATTCTGCTCGTTTTTCGTGTTCACCAGTTTGTAAAACTAGCGTCACCTTGTTAGTCATATTTTGAGTATATGTTGTTAATGCGTTTAAAATATCGTTATTTAACATAGTATTTCCGCCTTTATCGTCTAGTGAACTATGGATAAAAAAGGCGAGAAAAGGGGCTTCCTGTTCTCGCCAGTACTTTGGAGAGTGATATAGCAATTGCTATAACGTTCAATTGGTAGTTAGCGCTTAGATTTTGCCAACCAAGTCTAAACTAGGTGTTAATGTTGCTTCACCTTGCTCCCAAGCGGCAGGACAAACTTCACCGTCGTTTTCACGAACATATTGTGCTGCTTTAACATTACGAACCATGTCTTTAGCGCTACGGCCAATACCACCTGCGTGAATGTGAGCAACTTGGATTACACCGTCAGGATCTGCTAAGAAAGTACCGCGATGAGCCATGTGGTCTTCTTCAATCATTACGTCAAAACCGCGTGTAATGTTGCCAGTTTGGTCGCCAATCATTGGGAATTTAATTTTGCCAATTGCCTCTGACGAATCATGCCAAGCTTTATGTGAAAAGTGGGTGTCTGTTGATACAGCATAAACTTCAACACCTAGCTCTTGTAATTCTGCGTATTGGTTTGCCATATCTTCTAATTCAGTCGGACAAACAAACGTAAAGTCAGCAGGATAGAATAAGAAAATTGACCATTTTCCTTTCACACTTTCCGATGTAACTTCAACAAACTCACCATTGTGAAACGCTTGTGCTTTAAATTCTGGGATTAATTTGCCTATCTGTGCCATGAGTATTTCCTCTCTAGTTTAAAAAAATGTCTTGTTAAGTTTTAAGTATTGAAAGCTTGTTTGCTTTCGATGGAGGTATAGTAAAGTGAAGGTTGTGATTGGTAAATTTGATTAAATTGAATTTTATGTTCAGTAAAACAGAATTACTGTGCTAGCATAGTTTGATACTTTACTTTACTTTGCGCTTAAAATAACGCTGATATAAAACACATGCCAATGGGGGAATATTATGATTTCATTAAAACAGCTGCAATATGCACTGGCCGTTGAAAAAACCTTACATTTTAAAAAGGCTGCTGAAGCCAGCAATGTTTCTCAGTCAGCGTTAAGTACTGCAATTCATGAACTAGAAAAACAATTAGGCGTGACAATCTTTGAGCGTAATAATAAAAAGGTTCTGGTAACAACCAAAGGTTCGGTAATTCTTAATAAAGCAAAACGGGTAAAGTTAGAAGTTGATGAATTATTACAACTGGCAAGCATAGATCAACAGCCTTTTTCTAATGCCATGACCCTTGGTGTTATTCCAACTATTGGGCCATATTTGTTGCCGAAAGTTTTACCTGAAATGCGTAAAACTTATCCTGAGTTTAAATTGAAGATATTAGAAGAACAATCTCATGTTTTGGTTGATATGGTTAGAAATGGCGACATAGATGCAGCAATTTTAGCGTTACCTTTTTCAATTGATGGTTTAATGAGTTTTGAATTTTGGCAGGAAGATTTTTATTGGGTGAGCCATAAAGATGAGTGTCCTAGCCAGCTTCAAGAAATTACCAGTGAAGAGCTAGCAGTTGAAAAGCTGATGCTACTTAAAGATGGCCATTGTTTAAAAGATCATGCTTTGGCTGCGTGTAGCTTACAAAATAAAAAGCAAGACTCCGATTTTGATTCTGCAAGCTTACACACATTAATTCAAATGGTTGCGGGAAAACTCGGCAGTACGCTAGTGCCGCAAATGGCGCTTGATCAGTTAATTTATAATGAGTCTGAACTTAGAGCGGTGCATCTTAATGAACCTGGTCCGCATCGAACTATTGCGTTAATCATTCGACCTAACTATATAAGAACGAATGAAATCACCTTGTTAAAAGAAATATTTCATCAAGAATTAATGAAAAGATGTATCGAGTAATTATAAATCAGTTTTGTAGATTAATGTTATTGAATTAATCTAATATACTAATTGTTGATAAGACCTCATGATAAAGCCAATTAATCTTTCCTATCTGAATAAAGATTAATTTAACGTACTTTTACTTACATTAGTTAAACATTGAGGACTCGAAAATGAAAAAATTAATAAACCAGTTCAAATCACTATTGCAGATCAACGAAACAAATCATCAAGTGAATGACCAATCGAAAGCATGTAATTACCCAGATAACTATTACGGCGATCAACTTTGTCGTTAAGTCATGACTTAATGCAAGTTGACGATAAAGTGCTATTGATAGAAAAACAGCAAAACAGGCTAGTAGAAAATTAATCGCAATGTTCAACGTTCCCTATACAAAGAGTTTTGTTAAATAGTGGAATAACCCGTTGTTATTTGCGATTATTTTTATAAAATTCGTGCATTATTTATTAAGCATGAACTTGCAGCATTAAAGGTGTATGAAACTTGTATGCTAATGATTTACCGTTAGTTTTTATTTGCTAACAAGGTTTTCCTACCATTACGTTTTAAATGCGTTTCATAGCAACTATGTTTTTTCATCAAAATGATTACGTATAAAGCATATTATACCTTGTCATTCGAATGAGCTTTAAATAGCGAAAATATGACGAAAGAGCGGTGAAAAAATTATTTAAAGATAATATTAAATGAATCTACTTTAATTTTCTCGTTGATAAGGATATGCTAATTTCTTATGCCTTATAGGGATATTGGGTTCCATTGATTTTTACCCGATAACGAGCAATGAAAAATTTACTTCAGTCAATTCTTCCTTTTGATTCACCTCGACATTTTGTCGATGAGAATACTCGTAAGCGCTTTATCGAATGGGATAAACCTTCACGGCAAATTCAAATTTCTGCGGTCACTGCATTAACGGCTGTTTTGTATCTTATTTTCACTTTTCTTGAAAAATCATGGGCGCCTGCCAACGTACAGTTATTAATGCTGCAATTACATATATTTATTATTGTACCTTTGCTGCTTACTATTAGTTTATTAGCGTATAAAAAACGTTTTTATAACTATGTCATGTTTTTAATTTCAATTTATCCGATTATCTCTATTTCTTGTCATGCTTATATCACAACTAAATTAACTAACTTTGGTCCGTTTTTAATAGAAGGTTATTTAGGTGTGTTCTGGGTTTTTGTTATTTCGGGTATTACCTTTCGATATGCGCTTATTGCTGCAGTAATTTCCTCAATTATTTTAATAGTATCTTCTTATTTTTTAATGGCAGATCCTGATATTTATGCGATACATGTATTTTGGATTTTTTGTAGTTTTTCATTTGGCTTTTTAGCGGCATTGATATTTGATCGTTCCAGAAAAGCTGTTTTTATCAGTCAACAGAAGTTGCATCAATTAGCACTAACGGATCCACTTACTGGTATTTTCAATCGCAACCAGCTCAACATCACGATTAATCAAGAGATTGGCCGGGCGCTAAGATATGAAAAACCCTTTGGTTTTTTAATGTTTGATGTCGATCATTTCAAAAAAATTAATGATAATTTTGGCCATGATCAAGGAGATAAAGTTTTACAACATATTGCCAATTTATTAAAAGATTCATTGCGTGAAAATGACACCTTGATTCGTTGGGGGGGAGAGGAGTTTGTTATTATAGCCGTTGAAGTAGAAGAGCAAAGTTTAGCTGTTTTGTGTGAAAAGTTACGTCAAAAAATAGCATCGGCTAATTTTGGTCCTGCCGGAAAAGTAACGATAAGTATTGGTGCCACCATGTATCAAATACATGATACACAAGATGAGTTACTCTCTCGTGCTGATAAAGCCTTGTACCAAGCGAAAAATGAAGGTCGTAATACCGCAATAATTTTATAGAAACAGCCAACACTAAATGTTTATTATTGTGATATATCTGTTGAACTTTCGATTACCTTTATTGATAGTTCATCGCTTTAACACTAATAAGCTGTTAACATCGCGCCACTTTTAATTCACCTAAATTTCTTTAGGAAAACGTTATGTCGAAATTCTTTTTTAAAGGCACCATAGATGTTATGGGAAAATACGGAAAAAGTGGTTATAGCCCAAAGCGTAACGTTAAGCTTGGCAGTGAAGCCAAACCATTAACGCTAAGCGTAAAGTCTGAACAACGTAAAACAGAAATTGAAAGCACCTTGTTAGCGCATGCCTTACATGGCCAGATCACGGTTAACGAAAGTGAAGAAGAAAATATTCTTGAATTAGAAGCCGTGTTAAATAAACCTAAAACACAACGTTTTGAAAAAGTACCTGAACGAAATGCTCCGTGTATTTGCGGAAGCGGTAAAAAATATAAAAAGTGTTGTGGCTAAATATCAAGGATAATTGCTAGGGAAAATAAACATATTTAACTTCGAAAACATCTTAAACTTCGCCTAGTTTGAATATGGTGAAATTGTCTATAGTTGCTCATACTTGAACTGTCTGATTAATTTGCTTGTTAGCATGCTTTTCCACTACTGCCTCAACTTGAGACTCTTGACTGATATCTTTTGATAGTAGTGAATAAGCTGAATAAGACGCAAAAACAAGAGGAATGATTAACTCAACAAACAACCTAATGTAGAAAGTAGGTCTGGTTCGAAAATACAAATGTCGAATATGCTCCTGAAATTTACGGTCATCACTTATACCTGATAGGAAGTCAGTTTCATGTTGAATCGCCTGCTTTTTCATATCTTCCATTTCTTTAGAAGTAAATAGGAGCTGCCAAGCGGTTAATTCTGAATATACGTAAACAAGAAAGCTAATTGAAAATAACCAATTGCGCTCGCTAATAAAAGCATTAATGCGTTTTGGTTTGATGAACTAAACTCAACACCAAAAGCTGAAATTTTTGTTGGAACTAAACCAACTTTGGTAAGTACAACTCCAATAACTGATGCTGCCATTAAATTTCGCCTAACTTTCCTCGTAGTCTCATTTAACGGTTCTCTTAATCGGTCTGAGAAATGATTATATTCACTCATACTTTCCCTTGCATGCTTAATGCGCTTGTTATGTTGCGAGTTAATCGTCTTTTTATTGCGGTAAATACTTCACATTATTTTGGCGTCTTAATTGATAAAATTCTTTAGTATTTGAGCACTCCCCATTAAATAAAATTGGTTTTTTACTACCATTAAAAGCTATAGTCCGGCTAAGCCAGCCGCCTGTAGCTTTATACCAATACGTTTTAGTAATTAACTCACCAGTATTAACATCTACTACAGTTGTAATTAACTTCATAATTTTAATCAATGTGAATTCTTGGTGTGAACGAACAGAGCTCCCTTTAACAGTTCGATCTTTAAGATCATCTACCAGAATTTCTAATTTAGGCTCTGAAAGACAAAAATACGCCATTTGAGTACCTCCGACAACTTCATCACCCACCAACAGTAAGACACAAAAACTAAATGCGAATTTATATAAACGTTTTCTAAGTTTAGGATTGTTTTCGCTAGAAAAGTCATTCGCAAAGCGATTAGCAATACTGTGTACAATAACAAATATAATAACAAGAAAAAATAAAGCTATAATTCCGATCATTAGTAATACCTCCTTGTTGATTTACCTTTAATACAATCTGCACAGCTTCAATAGCAACATAACGCCTCGTTAAGAGGCAAAAAATTGTTGGCTAAAATGTTGAGGAACGAAAACAGCCAACTGTTTTTTGTCCTTTTAAACGACTTGTTATGTACGTTTTTGCAATTTTGTAATGAACTCATCTATTCCTGTTCCTGTAGGCAATAGAATATGAGGAGATGTTTGATAAGCACGATCTGTAATACCAAGAGCATATTCAATTTTACCAAATAACGACCAACACCGCTCCAGTAAAACCTTTAGAGTTTCAGTTGTTACCTCTGGCTTTGCTGCCCTGACTCCTTGAATGGCTTTAAGGTCATTATGAGCAAGGAGTTTATTTCGATATGCCTTCAAATTTGATGATTTAAAAAGTATGCATAATTCTTCAAAATTTTCTTTTAATTCAGCGTGATTAATGTCATTAGTTAATGATATTAGGTACAAGAAAGACAAGTTCTTATCTTTTTTGCCTTTAGGATCAAATAGCTTTGCTATTTCTAAATAGAGAGCATCAACTAAGCATTTTTGATAGTTACCAAAAACGAATGAATGAAAGTTATTTAGCGTATTTACAGAATGAGTATTGTCGAACAATTCACTATAGACAGTAAAGTTCAGTGATATGTCGGACAATCTACTCTTAAATAATGCTGAAGCTTCCAAAGTACCTCCGAGTACATAACACTTATTATGTAGACCTCTCAGTAACATCAGCCTACGAATTAATTCTTAAACTAACAGAAAAACTTAAAAATTCAACTTGTTACATTAGTGATGTTTAGCTTAATTAACTAATAAGAAGGATATTACTGATACTTCATAGTAATACCCTTATGGTTAAATAAGATATTATTAAATACATTCAGTGTGTTAGAGATACTTTATTTATGTCAGGGGAATTACTGATAATGCTTAGTATTAGTTTTTATAAGTTCTTCATTAACAATAAAAGTGGGATTAGTCTTGAGCGATTTTAACTCTGATCCTGTTCTTCGCGACTCTCGCTTCATGTAATGCAGTTATTGCGGCATTCGCTTCACTTTCATTAGGCATTACTACAAAACCAAAGCCTTTTGATTTGCCAGTTGCTTGATCTAACACTAAGGTGCATTCGTTCACCTCACCGTGTTCTGAAAATAAAATGCGTATTTCTTGTTCTGTTGTCGAGCGTGAAAGGTTGCGAACTAAAAGTTTCATGGGTAACCAATAAGGTATTGAATAATGCTCTATTGTCTCAAGTTATTGCCTTTAGACCAAGTGATTCCTTGGTAATTGTGTTAAATAGGTAAGTGATAGGCGCATAGCTTGTTTAGTGGAGTTTAAGTTTATTGTATAAATGGCTGATAAAATATCAAAAGACTGCCATTAATAGTCGATAAAATTTTGATTTATTAAGGTATTTGCTTTTAAATAACGACTTTGTTTTATTTCTTTGGTTTACTATGCTTTTTTTCATTGCCATTTTTATCGGCGCTTTTTTACTTTTTCAAGTGCAACCCTTAATTGCTAAAGTTATTTTGCCTTATTTTGGTGGTGGTGCAGCAGTTTGGACGGCATGTTTACTATTCTTTCAAGCCTTTTTATTACTCGGGTATTTATACGCACATTTATTGTCAAAAATAGGTGATTTCAAAAAGCAGGCGCTCGTACATAGCGTATTAATATTGTTAAGTTTGTGTTTATTACCGATAGGCAGTTTACCCGTTGAAACCGTGGCTAAACTGGCAGAAACAGAAAACTTACCGTTAACAAACATATTATTGTTACTAGCAACTTCTATTGGACTACCTTATTTTATTTTGTCTTCAACAGGGCCAATCGCTCAACATTGGTTTAGTTTGGCAAATCACAAACAATCGCCTTATAAACTTTATTCGTTATCCAATGTGGCTTCTTTAATCGCATTATTAAGCTTCCCTTTTTTAATTGAACCATTTTTTACCAGTGCTCAGCAATCCTTGTATTGGTCAGTGATCTATTTTGTGTATGCCATCGTGATGGCGGCGTTATTAGTGCAAATTGCTCGAAATAATAATCAGCCAAAATTGAGTGGTGAATCGCGAGTTGAACGGGAAGATGACATTAGCAAGCAACATGATTTTGTGAGTATCTACACTCGATGGACACCACTATTGTGGTTAGGATTTTCAACATTAGGCGTGATATTTCTCGTGTCTACTACTAATGCGATGACACAAAATGTGCCTCCCGTGCCGTTTCTATGGGTATTGCCGCTGTGTTTGTATTTATTGAGTTTTATTATTAGTTTTCATAGTCCTAAATGGTATGTGCGTTGGTATTGGTTTGCGCTCTTTATGTTAACGGCTTTTATTGCCATTTTTATGTTTTTTATTGGCTCACAGTTTGATATTACTTCGCAAGTGGTGATTTATTCGAGCATATTATTTTCGGCTTGTATGCTTTGTCATGGTGAACTAGCTCGGCTAAAACCTGCCGTTGATAAATTAACGTTTTACTATTTAACACTAGCTTTTGGCGGTTTTTTAGGAAGTGTGTTGGTCGCTTTTGTCGCGCAAAATATTTTCACGCAATTTCTTGAATTTCCGCTCGCTATTGTCGGCTTATTCATTTTATTTTCTGTCGCGGTATATCGAGAAAATAATCGGGTTGATAAATTGTCACTTACGAGTCTCGCGCTTGCAATATTCTGTGGCCTTACATTATGGCAATTAAATAACTTATATGTGAAAACCGATGTGCATAGTGAACGGAATTTTTACGGTATTTTAAGTGTTAAAGATGTTGAAATTGACGGCAAAAAAGAACGTCGTTTAATTGATGGTACAACTTCACATGGCACGCAATCATTAATGCCTGAAACTGCCCATATTCCGATGAGTTATTATCGAGAAAATACTGGCGTTGCTATCGCAATTGAACAATTAAGTGCCATGAAAAAACAATCACAACAATCATTACATGCCGGTTTTATTGGCTTAGGAGCAGGTACATTAGCTGCGTATGGTAATGAAGGTGATAGTTATCGGTTTTATGAATTAAATCCGGCGGTGGTTGAGGCTGCTAACCAGTATTTTAGTTACTTAAAACATTCAAAAGCAGATATTGATATCGTTGTTGGCGATGGCCGAGTGTCACTAACAAAAACATTAAATGCCAATAATCGTGAAAATTTTGATCTGTTAGTGATCGATGCTTTTTCTGGCGATAGTATTCCTCAGCACTTGTTAACGGTAGAGTCGATGAAGTTATATTGGCAGCATTTAACTGCTAATGGTGTGATAGCGGTACATATTTCTAACACTCACTTAAATTTATTACCGTTAATGCAAGGGTTAGCACAGCAAAGCGATAAAGAACTGGTTTATTTTAAAACCAAAGCGCAAACAGAAAATGGCCACGATACCCAATGGGTATGGCTTACAAATAACCAAGTGTTACTTGAAAACTCGGTTACCAAAGCGTATCGCACCACAATACCAAATAATGACAAGCCGGTTGTTTGGAGTGACGACTTTAGTCACCTATTGTCAGTGTTGAAATAAAAAGCTAAACGATTTATGCCATTAAAAATAGTTGAGCAGCAACCATCACTAATAATGATGCAATGCCAAAGTCAAACACTCGCCATCGCGCTGGCGAGTTTAGTATCACTTTTAATTTAGGCGCAAAACCAACCAAGCTAGTAAACCAAATAATGGATCCTAAACAAGCGCCTAGAGCAAACAAGGTTGGATCGGGTTGCAGTGCACCAACACTGCCAAGTAAAACAACCGTATCTAGATAAACATGCGGATTTAATAAACTAATGGCTAAAGCAGCCAGTGCCGTTTTCCACCATGTTGCTTTAATCGTTGTTTTTAACTGTAGTCCTGAAGTGCCTTTGATTGCACGCGATAATGAGCCATACGCTAAATACAGTAATAAGATTATTCCTCCCCAAGTAAATAAAGGGATAAATTCTGGTAACCACTCTTGTAGCTCACTTGCTGCATATACACCGATAAGAATTAAGCTAGTATCACAAATAATACAAACCAAGCCGATAACTAAACGATTTGCTCCCGCCATACATTGACTTAATACCCAAATGTTTTGGGCTCCAATAGCAATAATTAAACTTAACCCCAGCATCATACCGGAAAAAAATGACATTATTTCAACCCTTTATTTTTATGTTTCGTTAAAAACAATCTAGTAAATCAGTAAAGAATTGCAGCTTAAAGACAAAGTTGATATAAGTAAAATGAATATAAATAATGATGTATGAAAAAAAATCATGATTGATTATCAGCTTTTGGACGCTTTAGCTGCAATTGTTAGCGAAAGAGGTTTTGAAAAAGCCGCGAAAAAGTTATTTATTACCCAATCTGCAGTCAGTCGGCGTATCCATCAGTTAGAGTCGATGCTTGGCGAGCCGGTGTTGATCCGCACCCAACCACCAAAACCTACCGCAATTGGCAAGCGGTTAATGAATCACTTACAGCAAGTTCGGCAACTTGAAGTGGCGTTAAGTATTCGCTCTTTGGCAGAAGACAATGTACAAGGCGCACCATTAACGGTGAAATTAGCGGTAAATGCTGATTCGTTAGCGACTTGGTTACCTGAAGCATTAATGTTACCCGATGAAGAAAAAATCTGTGACTTTCGTTTTGAAATAATTGCCGAAGATCAATCTATCGCGTTAAAAAGGATGAAGGCTGGTGAGGTAATGGTTTGCATTTGTTCGACTAAAGCTCCGATAAATGGTGGCTTAGCAAGCCCGTTAGGTGCTTTTCGATATAAAGTGATCGCTAGTCCTAGCTTTGTTAAACGCTATGACATTACCTCTGCTCATCAACTTACCGATTTACCTTGTTTAGTGTATGACGAACACGATCAGTTACAGCACCAGTTTTTAAAGGAATTGTATGACACTCAGCCTAAGTTTACTCATATTTGTCCATCATCAGAAGGGTTTAAACAAGCGATGATAGCAGGGTTAGGTTATGGACTTTTACCAACATTACAGCTAGGTGATTCTATTGAAAACGGGGAACTGGTTGATTTAGTACCAGGCTATTATATTGATATTCCTTTGTATTGGCATTATTGGCAAACAGAAAGTCCGCAGCTAAAGTCGCTGCGAAATTTCGCCATTACTATTGCTAAAAGTAAACTGGAAATGATTATATAAAAGCTAAAAATCCATAACGCTGATTTTCAATCATCTATTGAAGCACGGTATATCTAATCGTTAAAAAGAGTTACCAAGTGCCGGTGTTTTCCATACTTAACCAAGGCTCTTGTGGTGCTAATGCCTCGCCTTTTTGAAGTAGTTCAATCGAGACACCATCAGGTGATTTTATAAACGCCATATGACCACAACGAGGCGGGCGATTAATAATAACTCCTTGGGATTGTAACTGTTCACAAAGGGAATAAATGTTGTCTACTTCAAAAGCTAAATGACCAAAATTTCTCCCGCTGGTGTATTCTTCTGTTGATCCCCAATTATAAGTAAGTTCAATTTCATAATCACAGCCTTGTGCAGATAGAAAAACTAAGGTGAACTTTCCTTGTGGCACTTCTTTACGCCTTACTTCTTCTAAACCAAGTAGGTCGCAATAAAAATGCAATGATTTATCGAGGTCGGCAACGCGGATCATAGTGTGGAGTAATTTCATTATAAGCCTTTATTAAATTCACATCGTTTAATACGGCGATAATTAATTTTAAGCGCCGCTCTAGTTTTTTTATTATAAAGAATTTTGATACTAACGTAATCAATCTCTTGTTTGATAAAGCAATTTACGACTTGCTATTTTTATTGATAATTTGATTAGCTTATTGCCGTTCCTAATATCTTGAGTATTTTTCAATCGATTTATTATCTAGACCAAGTCTTACTAATAATGCTGTGAAACGAGGATCTTTCCTAATTGGGTTTAACCGTAAATCGTTGCGAGTAAAAACTAAACAGTTTGAACGATAATTCACCGCTAAATTTAACTGCTTAAAAGTTTCTTCGATGTTATTTATCAATAAATACGTTATAGCGGTTTCATAGGGGCATTGGTAATTGAGGCTGGCTTGCGCTTGTTGTAATAAAGGCGGTATTTTATCTACTTCTCCTGCATGACCATAAGCTTGTGCTAAGGCTAATAAAGGATAAGATGCATCTTTGTCTAACATTATCCCTTTTTTTGCAAGTTTAATGGCTCGTTGATGTTCGCCTTTTAATGAGGCAGAAACACTTGCTCCGCTATAAAGAATACCAACGTCTGGATGTAATTGAAGTTTATTATCCGCCCATTTATTAGCCGCGTTTAATTCGCCTACCATGGCTAAAGCCCAATGTCCCCAGTCGGCAATTTCAATATTGAGAGGGTCAAGCTGATCTGCTTTTTCTAACGATTCTACTACACCATTTACATCGCCGATTCCTGAATAATAAAGCGCAAACCCAAGTTGCGTTAAAGCGATGCTGTTATCTAATGTATTGGCTTGGTTCAACATGTTCCATGCATCTTGCCAGCGCCAAGCTAAAATATATGCTAAACCAAGAGATGAACGAGCTTCTGCCGAGTTTGGATTAATTTTAAGAGCCTCTGCAACGGTATCTATAACAAAGGGTAATACTTCAATTGGTTTTTCAAAATAGGCCATGATCAGGCGATAAGCATCTGCTTTGGCAATATAAGCCGCTTCAAATGTTGGGTCGAGTTTTATCGCTTGTGTAAATAATTCTATCGCTTTTTTTAACGATTGATGAGTGAGCATGTCCCGATGATTTTGCCCTGCAATATAGAACTCATAGGCTTTTAAATTTGTCGTCGGTAACTCGCCTAAGCTAGCTTTTTCTGTATCGTTTATAGCCACATTTAGCGATTTAGATAAAGCCGTAGCAATATTGGTTTGAATAGAAAAAAAAGTTGTATCATCGACTCGACTACTATAGCGATTATCCCAGATTAATTTACCAGACTTTAATTCTTCTAATTCAGGTGACACTTGAATTTGAGATGTTCCATGAATATTAATAGTTGCTGAAAGAACATAACGTACATTAGGTAATTGCTCTTGAATATATTGTCGGTTTTTATTTTGCTTAAAGGTAAATGCGGAGGAGGTTGGTACCACATGTAAACTTGCAATTTTTCTTAATTCTCGAATAACTTGTCGAGTCATTTGCTCTGCAAAAGGTTGCCATTTCTGTTGTTCTTCGCCGATAGCTTCAAAAGGAAGTACTAGTATATATGGTCGATCTTGAGCGGGTGTTTTTTCCGCGGTCAGTTGCCAGTAGCCTAAAGTGATGATTATTAAGAAAAGTACGAAAGAAATTAAGTATTTCTTTCGATTTTTTGCTAAAGAAAAGTGCCCTAGCTGAGGTTGCGTCTCTAATGCTACTAATTCTTCGTTAGTATCTGAGTTAGTAGATGTTACCTTGGCAATAAACTGATAGCCACGGCCTCGAACAGTTTTTATCATTTCCTGTTTATCGCCATCATCCCCCAAAATTTTTCGAGCACTTTTAATATGATTACTTAAGGTGGTGTCGGATACTTCTCGATCTAACCAAATATTTTCGAATAATTCATCTCTGCTCACTAGACGTTGTCTATTTTCTATCAGATAAACAAGCAGGTCGAAAACTTTAGGTTCAACGGCAATTAACTTATTAGCAGTAGAGATTTGAAATTGAGTGGTATCTATTTCAAATGTGCCTACGTAATACTTCATATTTTTCTCAAGCTTCTATTTTTATTTTAACGTTACGGTTGATGATGTAAGGGGTAAATGATTGACGAATAGTTACTTTAGTCAATCTAGCATATTAATTAGCGAAATATTAGATTAGTGAAATATTAGATAAGTATTAGCTAATCGTTATGTAAATGTTAAGTAACTAATTGCATAAAGCGCATACTAGGAAACGTTATTTTTTCGTTTACTAAGGACTTTAAAAATGCCGACACCTATTGAAATATTACTTGACCCAGTATCACTCACAATTCTCGTTATTCTTGGAGGACTTTTACTGCTTGAGTTTATTGCACCTGGTCGAAAACAGCCTAAACCTAAAGACTGGTATCCAAGGGCAATAGTGATGTTTATTCTGTATTTTTATTTATCGACCTATATGCCGATGATATGGGATAGTTATTTGAGTCAATTTCAAATTGTTAACCTAGAATCGTTAAACCCTTTTGTTAGCGCCTTTATCGCGTTATTAATTTTTGAATTTTTGGTCTATGTGTGGCATCGCGCCATGCACCAAAATAAATGGTTGTGGCGTATATTTCACCAAATGCATCATAGTGCAGAACGGGTAGATGTGCTCGGTGCATTTTACTTTAGCCCACTTGATATGATTGGTTTTACCATGTTGGGAAGTTTGAGTTTAGTGGTGGTTATTGGTGTGACGCCAGAAGCCGCAAGTTATTTTCTTTACGCGTCGATATTGTTAGCGACGTTTCAACATACAAATATTAAAACACCCCAATGGTTAGGCTATATTGTGCAACGCCCCGAAAGTCATAGTTTACACCATGGCTTGGGAATTCATCGTTACAATTATTCTGATCTTCCGATATTTGATATGTTATTTGGCACCTTTAAAAACCCAAAAACGTTTGTTGAGAATACGGGGTTTTATGATGGTGCATCGTCTCGCATCGTTGAGATGATAATGTTTAAGGATGTTTCAAGTCCGAAATAGCTAGGCTGGCTATGTTTGAATTGGTATTACACAGCTTTATTTAGCTGTAGAATAACCTGATTGAATTTAGCGCAGAGCCTTTTATTGCTACTGCGCTAAATAAGGTTAGTCGCTTATAAGCTGATTTTTTGCTTAATTAAAGCTATGGCTTTTTCTTCTATTTGCCTAATTCTTTCATGTGAAACCCCATATTTTTCAGCAAAGTATTTGTGTGTTCGCTTTTCTGAGCTTAACCATCTGTTTTCGATAATATCTTTTGTGCGAGCATCTAAGTGGTTAAGTACTTCCTTAATTTTACTTATCGCCTTTTCCTTAAATTCTTTTTGAGTAAGGGCAGCGGTAAAATGTTCAGTTTTGTCTTCAAATAATGCCTCTGTTGAATTCGCGTTTAATTCATCATCATTAGTGGTTAACGAATTAACGTAGATATCTGAGTGTGTAAAGTGACTTTCCATTTCGTCGATATCTGCTTCGTCTACCTCGAGTTGAACCGCAATTTTCTGTTTATCTTGCAGCGTTAACCATTCTGTTTTAGCTTTTAGTCGTCTTAAATTAAAAAACAGTTTTCGCTTAGCCTTTGTTGTTGTCGCTTTAACGAGCCGCCAATTGCGAATGACAAACTCTTGTATCTCGGCTTTGATGTAATGAACAGCAAAACTTGAAAGTCTGACACCAAAGTCTAAGTTAAATTTTTTAACAGATTTCATCAATCCAATAGTGCCTTCTTGCACTAAATCTTCTAGTGGCAAACCATAGCCTTTATAACTTCTAGCAATGTGCGCAACAAACCTTAAATGTGAAAGCACTATCTTTTGTGCCGCATCTAAATCACTTTTTTCTTGGTATGCTAAAAATAAAGTTTTTTCTTGCTGCTCATCAAGCAAAGGTAAGCTATTTACATAGCTTAAATAAGCGTCAAAACTACCTGCACTTTGCAATGAAATAGGTAAATGAATAGACATAATTTCACCTCCTGTCGTTATTTTTTGTCTGTTAATACATATTGAAGAAAGCGCGGGGTAAATTGTTTATTCCCCGGCATTAACCTATTTATATCGCGTTGTAATTTTTTGCCGTATTTTGATTTTGGTTTGAAATTTACTTGTGTTGTAGCATTGCTCATTTGCTTGTTAATTCGGTTATTCACCTCATGAGATTGTGATTGATAGTGAGACTGACTTTGTTTTACCGTTGAAAACGCAGAAAATGCAAAGCCTGTAATCAGCGTTATTGAGATGAATATAAATTTGATTAATGGTTTGTAGATTGAAGTCATGATATATCCTCACATTAAGCAATATAAAATATGTTCAATTTATTGTGCTTTTAAAAGCCACGTTTTATTAATCTTGATTTTATTAATGGTTAAAGGGGAAGTGTTTTTCACTGCTTCCCCTAGGTACTTTGAACGTTATTCGTCTGATAATGTTGCTGAGTCTTCCTCCTTATTATTGTCTTGTTGGGTAGTAAATTGGTTTAACGTTAAATTGGCTAACTGCTCAAATTTAGCTTTTGGCAGCGT
This sequence comes from Colwellia sp. 1_MG-2023, assembly GCF_030546755.1. Lineage (GTDB taxonomy): Bacteria > Pseudomonadota > Gammaproteobacteria > Enterobacterales > Alteromonadaceae > Thalassotalea_H. The sequence continues at coordinate 56,000 of NZ_JAUOPE010000008.1, read as the reverse complement.
AAACCAATATTCAATGTCATCACGTTTCACAAAATAATTATCTGAATTTTCGGCAAAGCGATAAACAAACTCGTCATCTTGATCGTTTAAAACTGTTAACGTATTGGTTGCTTGTATCGGTTCAGTAGCTAGGCCTGTTACTGACAAGCCAGTTAATTGATTGATAAAGTCTTCTATTGATGCTGTATCTAAGGATTGTTGCTCAGCAAGGCTTGAAGGCGGCGTTAATTGCCAGTCTTCGTCTACTTTAGCTAAATTTACCTGGCTATGATTAATTTTACTAATATTATCAATAGCTAACATCGATTTATCAAACCAGTTGTTCACATCGGCACTGACTTGATAAGCACTGAACTTAATAGAATAGACGTCGTTGTCAGTTATATCTCGAACATATAATTGCTTATAGCTCGGCGATTTACCTAAAAGCAGCACTTGTTCATTGCCATCTTTATCTGAAAATATAATTTGTTTTTCAAAATTATCCACCGTCAGATTAAAACGTTCATGACTACTTTTTGTACTCGTTACAGGCCAATTTACTTGTAGATTAGCCAATTCAGATGTTAAGGCGCTCAATTTGTTTTTCTGTAAAATAAGCCCAGAATAGCCGTCAAGCTGCCACTCATTATCTTTTTGAACAAAGGTAATTTCTTCATCATCCTCTATGACTTTAATTTTACTAATCAAATCAGGGGTGATGGTTAATAATGGCTTTTTCTCTGTCACATTATCCATGGTCGGATTGGCAGAAAACAATAAACCAGCAATGACGAGTTGTAAAAGCAAAAAGGCCGATAATAGGGGGATGTGCTTATTCATATTAAAATCTCCTATTGTGCTAACCACGTTAAATAATAACGTTGTTTACGTCTTTTTTGTTGGCGGTGCCACAAGGCCATGCCTGCTAACATCGCAAAAGCGATGACATAATTTGTATATTCCCAAAAGAGTTGTTCGCTATGCTCCATTGGCGGTAAAGTTCTATTAAAATTCCCGCGTGAGCGAATACTCATCAAGCCACGGTCTTCTAATGACCAATCAATACTATTGACTAATAGCTGCAAACTATTGAGATAATCATTTTGACTAGCACCGCCGGTAAATTGTAAAACTTGATCTTGTACAAAATCATTCGCACTAATTAAAATAATACGGGCACTATCTGGCGCGTGTTTAATGACACTACTGACATCAAGTGTAGACGCTTCCTTCGTGGTACTTTCTGCCCCTTCTGTCGATTGTTCGGCATTCACTTCTTCTGATTTATCTGAAGACGAAGCTAGTAGAGGGGATTCTTTCTCAGCAAAATACGAAGAAAATCTACCTTGAGCAAGTACCCCTAAAGTTTGCTTGCCTGTTTCGCCATGTGATGAATAGGTTGTTTCACCACTTTGGTTCACTTTCGGCATAATATCTAATGACGTTGATGTCCAAGCATTCGTTGAACTTGTTATAAGTGAAGTAAACGTAATGCCATTGCTTTGCTCAGCAATTTTTATTGGTGAAGCCCACGGTACAGTTAGCTGTGGTAATTCAGAGGTGATTAAATTGTCTTGATTTAATCCCTCTCGAATATCAATGAAATAAGGATAATCTATCATACGCATCTCTTGAATTTGGAAACCGCCAACATTGCGCGTAACAGGAATTGGAAATGCCGAGTTATTAGCATCCATCACCAGACTTTTTTCGATAGTTAAACCCTGGTGAGTTAACCAATCCTCAAGGCCACTTGGGTGGGAAGACATTGATAAGCCGCCACCTGTGAAATTTACAGAATAAGGGGAGGTTGCGGCGATCACGGTACCGCCTTTCATTAAAAATTGATCAACGGCAAATACTTGCTTTTCATCCAAGGATTTTGGTGAAACTAACATTAATACATCGGCTTCCCCTGAAACGGAACCGTCGGATAAGTCTTCATTTATCACATTAAGCTCTGCACCAAGCATACGCTCAAGTTGGTTAAAGTTTGCTTGTGACATGCCGTAACCACTATAAGGTGAAGTTGGCGGCGTCACCAGAGCGACGTTTTTAGTAAAACCAGTAGCGAATCGTTTTATCGCGGCATCAATGTTTTTTTCAAAGCTTGTATCAGAAAAATCATCAAGCGGTATTTGAACGAGTTTTTCTCCTGCTGATAGCGTCAAATAAAAATAAAACGCTTGGTTAGAAAATAAGCTTGTTGCCATCGGTTGAAAACCATAATCGTCAGCTATTTGTTGTGCAACTGTTCCTCCGTTTTTTTCAGGTTCGATAAATGCTATGTGTAATTTATTATCTGATTTTTCTTTAATAGCATTTAACTGTTCTTCAATGCTGGTTTTAAATTCAACCAGTTGTTCTGGTAATTTTTCAGGCGATGAAATATAGCCGGTAAACGTTAGGGTTTGTTTTACATTGTCGAACAAGTTTCCTGAGCTTTGATAGTCATGTAGAACGGTTTTAATGGCTCTAGTTATATCGTGTTCAGGGTTGCGTAAAAGCACCTCTACATCTGACTCTGCTCGGGCATTCACTTCTATTAAATCTCGAAAACCCAGCACTTTATGTTCATCCCCATATTGTACTAAGACATTAAAGTATGAGCTGACAATTGATGCTTGGTAGCGATCGGCTACTTGGAAAGGCACAGGCTTGATAGCAAATTTACTATTTGCTTCTTCTTCTAGCTCAGGGTGTTCCTGTGGGGCAATAAACTCAACTCTGACACGACCATTTGCTGCAACTTCATACTCTTCAAGTAAATCTTTTACTTGAGGAACGAGTGGGGCGAGCAGCGGGTGTGTTTTTTGACTGAAATATCCACGGATCAACATAGGTTCTTGTAATTGTGCTAAGTAACGTTCAGTGGCTTCAGAAATTGAGTACTGTTTACCTGCCGTTGTATCAAGGCGCAATTGTGGCAATTGGCTTAACCATAAATTCGCGGTTAGTAAGTTGACTACTAATAAAGCTGTGATCATTTGCCATTGTTGATGGTAACTACTTTTTCCGGTTTTTTTATCCGTGATAATTGCCCAACGTTCTTGTTCAAGAAAGTAAGTATTGAGCGCTAAAAATACTAAAGTTAACGCAATATAATAATACAAATCTCGAAGGTCTATTACGCCACGGGTGATGTCTTCAAAACGAGAACCGGTTCCTAATTGACGAAAAAATTCTGCACTTTGATGACCAAAAAAATCGGTGAAAGCTGAACTTCCTATAAAATAAAATAAGCCGCCGATAGAACAAGCGGTGATCAAACTAACAATTTGATTATCATTTCTTGCAGAAACCGCTAAGCCAATTGCGATATATGCGCTGCCAAGTAATAACACCGCTAAATAACCAGAAAAAACAGGTCCCCAGTCAAGTTCGCCTAAAAGGCTAACGGTTATGGGTAAAGGTAAGGTCATCAAAAGGGCGATGCTTAAGAGGGTTAAACATCCTAAAAATTTACCTATTACAAAATGCCATAGGGGCACTGATTGTGTGTGGACATATTCTATGGTGCCGCTTCTTCTTTCTTCACTCCAAAGTTTCATGGTTAGGGTAGAGCACAAGAATATAAGTAATAAAGGCATCCATTCAAACATAGGACGCACGTCAGCAATATTTCTTGAAAAAAAAGACTCTCCCCAGAAAAAAATAAAAAGGGTGATGGCAATGAAAGCACCAATAAAAAGGTACGCTATCGGTGAAGCAAAAAACAAAGCAATTTCTTTTCGGGCAATTCGTTTTATATTAAAATTAGCAGTTTGATTAGGCTGCATTTTCTACCCCCTTATCTGACCCTTCTTGATTGTATTCATTATTATTTATTTGATTGAAAACCGTTTCTAAATCACGTTTTTGTGGATAAATTTCAAAGAGGCTTGCGCCTGATTCAATGATGGTTTTGCTTATGTCACTGCAAATATTTTGAGCAAATTCTTGTTTTGATATTGCTATATTAAGGGTGTTTTTTCCGAAAGTTTCAACGTGCTTAACCCCTGATATTGTTGTGAGAGAGTCACAGTTTTTGTAATCAGTTTTAACGGTAATATGTTGGCTGTGCTGTAAGGCGGCTAATTTTTCATTGAGCACTAAACGGCCTGATTTAAGGATTAGAACACGATCACATAAGGCATTCACTTCTTGCATGATATGAGTAGATAAAATTACCGTCGCATCTTTAGCTATTTCCTTGATGAGAGTTCGCATATGCTGAGTTTGCTCTGGATCTAATCCATTTGTTGGCTCATCTAAGATTAATAATTTTGGACGACCTAAAATAGCTTGTGCAACCCCTACGCGTTGCTTATAACCACGCGATAAAGTTTCAATGGGTGCAAGCAGTTTTGCAGATAAATCAGTCGCTTGGATAGCTCTTTTAATTTCAGCAACTTTCTTATTAGCCTTCATTCCTTTTAAATCAGCGGCATAATCTAGGTATTCTGCAACGGTCATTTCAGGATAAACAGGTAAATTTTCCGGTAGATATCCTAACTGTTTTTGCAATAATTTTGTTTGCGATTTTAACGACAATTCATTGAGCGAAACTTCGCCAGTATCAGCTTCTAAATAACCACTGATCATTTTCATGATCGTGGTTTTACCTGCTCCGTTATGGCCAAGCAAACCGATGATTTCGCCTTTTTTGATAGAAAAACTCACATTATCTACAGCGACAAAACTGCCATAGCTGCGAGTTAAGTTACTCACATTAAGCATAGTATTCTCCAAGGATTACAGATTAATAGTTTTATGAATATAAAATGTCAGAAGTCGAGGTAAATGTGCTTTATTAAGAGCGTTTTTAAATATCGAAAGATACATTGTTTAAGTCTCCAAAGTTGCAGGGGAAATTCCCAGAAAACATGTACGAAACGAGTCGGTTTTTTTGATATGGTCTAAATATAAAACTTCAAGTTTGAAAGTTGATTTTTTAATAAACTCCTTATGAAATTTATTTTATCTAACAATCAATAGATTAGTATGAAGGTAGGGGGCAATAAAGTGCCCCCTCTTGCTAAGCCACTTTTTCTGTTTTAGCGATTTTGGTTTCTTCCTCAGTTTTATGCTCTATAGCATTTGGCTGTTGATTAATTGCAATTTTTTTAGGTTTCATCGCTTCGGGTATCTCCTTAACAAGGTCAATTGTTAATAGTCCATTGGTAAGTTCAGCATTTGTTATTTCAACATAATCTGCAAGATTGAATTTACGTTCAAATGTTCTATTTGCGATCCCGTTATAAAGATACTTGGGTTTTTCTTTGGTATTTTTATCACCTTTTACTGTTAACACGCCTTTTTCAACTTGAATGTCGAGTTCATCTTGGGAAAATCCTGCAACAGCTAAAGTAATAGCGTATCGGTTATCTTCTATCATTTCGATGTCATAAGGGGGGTAACCGCTTACTGATGCGTCAGAAGTTAATGCATTATCTAGCATAGAAGCAAAACGATCAAAACCAACACTATTGCGGTATAAAGGGGTTAAATCAACTGAATTCATCATATATCCTCCATTGGAAGCAACATAAAATTTAAACAATTTGATGTGGTTAAATCTCTTTAAAAGACAAGATAACCACGATAATTTATTTAGGGATTGGTAAATGAAATTCAAGCAATTTTTTTAGTTTAGATTTAAATAAAAAACAAAACTATTATGCGATTTTTTGTATAAAGAAGTAGATATATCATTCTGGATAAACTGAAATTAATTTTATGAGGCATGGAGATTTACTGGCATTTTCATACTCATAACAACTGTCAGGTTTATTTACACTTTAGATATTTGCGAAAAATCGGCTTTAAGTAAGCAGTTGAATAGTGGTTTTATTTCTGTTGTGGTATGGCCTATGCTTGATTTTCAATGAAATAATCAAGAGGATTTATCATGAACCATTCATTGAGAAAAACCACTGCTATTTTCATTTTACTTTGTAGCCAATTCATTGCATCTCATGTATACGCCACATTAATACTCAATACAGATAATTTACTAATTGGCGCTGACAACGTGACAGTTGATGGTAGTTTGTACAACGTGCGGTTTTCGGATTTAACTGCTCGACAACTCTTCGAACAACCTGGCGGGGGATATGACTTTGGCCCCGTTAATGATGTAAATAAAGCTTTTTTTACGGCGGCACTTTTAGACCAAGTGTTGTTGGACGATTACGATACCATGCCTGAACTAACGTTTGGTTGCGAAGATACTGACAATGATCAATGTTGGATTTTTACCGCTTTTCGAACGCATACATCGGGTAATATTGGAGCACATGTTGCGGTTAATTACGCAGATTCATCACCTGATGCATTTTCTGCAGGAGTCCCTTTCCCTGATGATCATTTTGATTTTATCCCAGTAGATCATTATCAACCTAATACACCTAATCCGCAGCGGCAAGTATGGGCTGTATGGACTCAAGTAAATCAACATACAGTTCCTAGTCCAAATAGTGTGTGGTTATTATTAACTGGGATGGTAATTTTGATGTTCAAACGTTATAGCAGTGCTACTTTAAAGCAGTGAGATGCAAAGTTGTCAGATAAAAAACAGTGAGATAAAAAGCAGTGAAGAAAGACAATTTAATCGACGGATATCTTTTTGAACTTTGTACCTAAAAGAGAGTAAATCTGCAATATATGTAAAGCTACTCTATTTTACTTTTATCTCATATTTGTTTTACTTTGAACTTACATAAGTACCACATAGAGCATAAGTACATTATCAAGCATAAGTGCAACATCAAAGCATGTTTTGTGTTTAAGTACTTTTATCTTTATTCATATAAATCACCTTTGACGAGAGCAATACCTTCACTATTTTTCATTATTGGATGGCTTGGTTTTTAGCTGAAATTTTTATGGTAATATTGAAGGTTGAGAGTGCTCCTAAGGTATTGAATAAATTAAAATAATTAAAAATAACATGTAACGTTGAAAACTCACATAACTTCCTTCTGATACTTTATGAAAATTAATAAACGTAAATTGTTGAACCTATTTCCACAAGCTTATTGGTTCAAGCATAAAGCCTAGTTAAATATTTATCATCGTTTGATATAACATTAATAAAAGTTAACCTTCCAAACATTTGATATTTTTCAGATATCAATATTTTCTGGATTCTATTACAACCATAATAATATCGTTGTATACAGTTTTTTGACTGCTCCCACTTAAGGTAGTTATTTATACATTGTTGAGCATCAGGTGTAGATAACTCCCACTCTCTCATATCTACCACTCTAACCCATTGATGTCTCGCATCTAATTGATATTGATTTATCGTTGCTTTGAGGTCTTTAACAAAATTTTGGGCTTGTTCTAAATTCCAAGCACCACTTATTTTACAGATAAGCTTATTTCCTTTTACTTCAAGGTGATGTTTACCATGCGCAGAAAATTCATGTTTAACTAACATTACGTCTCTCCTAATTTTGATAAGGGGCAAGAAGCCCCAATTTAGTCCTATCTTGCTACAAAACCACCATTGACAAATAAGGTTTGTCCGGTTGTCCACTGAGCGCTTTCACAAGCAATAAACTCAATCATTGGAACGATATCTTCAATTCGACCTAATCTATTTTCAACACTTGCTGAGCTAAGGTACGCCACGGCTTCATCATTTTCTTCTCCGTGGAAAAAGGGCGTATCAACAGGGCCAGGGCAAATAGTATTCACAGTTACTCCTCGTGAGCCAATCTCTTTCGCTAAAGCTTTTGTAAAATCTTCCAAAGGAGCTTTTGAACCGGCATATAAGGCGTAATAACCGGTAAACGCGCCTAATAAAGAAGTGCCCATATTAATAATGCGGCCATTATCTTCAATGTGGTTTGCTGCTTCTTTCATCACTAAAAATGCGGCTTTACAATTAATATTGAATAATTGGTCGAAGTCATTTTCTGTATAATCTACAAATGGTCGTTTGATCACTTTACCTGCGTTATTAATCACAATATCAATCTTGCCAAATACCGCTTTAGCTTTTGTGAATAATTCAGTTACTGCTACTTGTGTTGTTAAATCGGCTTTAACAATCAATGCTTTACTCCCTGTATTTTCAACAAGTTTTGCCGTATTTTCAGCCGCTGTTTTTGAACTTCCGCTGTTATAATGTACTACGATATTACAGCCTTGTTTTGCTAACGCGATAGCAAAGGCACTGCCCATATTTTTAGATGCACCAGTTATTATGGCTACTTTGTTTTGTAAATTTAAATTCATGATTAAACTCCTTGGTGGTTGTTTTCAAATACACTATAGTTAGATGCATAAGAGTTGGGTATTATGAAAAATGCATCTATTAATTGATTAAAATGCAATAAGCTGATGAAAGATATTTCGAATGAACAGATATTTGTGAAAGTTGTAGAAAGTGGTAGCTTTAAAGGCGCTGCAGAGTTGCTTAATATCGACCCTTCACTAGTAAGCCGTCGAGTGTCAAACCTTGAAAAGAAATTGAATGTTAAATTAATGGAACGGTCGACTAAACAATCAGTTCCGACTGAACAGGGGAATTTGTTTTTTCAAGGCCTAAAAAAGTTACTCGAAGAACACAATGCCCTAGAAAGCTTTATTAGTGGTACGGTTAATACACCTTCAGGCCATCTAAAGGTAACTGCACCACATGACTTTGGTGCCGAATTTGTAGCCGATGTGCTTGAAACTATGTCTGAAAAATATTCAGGATTAACCGTTGAATTAGCATTAGGGAGTCATTTTGAAGATTTACTAACACAAGGGATTGATGTCGCAATAAGAGTTGGTGAGCTAAGTGATTCGAATATGATTTGTCGAAGAATTGGCAATGTCCCAAGAGTGCTTGTTGCTTCTAAAGGATACATTGAAAAGCATGGCATGCCTAAACGAATTCAAGAATTAGAAAATCATCGCTTTATCTATTATACAAAGCAGCATGTTGAATCAGGAATAACGATAGGAACCAAAACGATAAAGCCTCAATGCAAATTTGTTATTAATAGTATTAGCGCCATAAAACAGCTAGTTTTACGAGATAAAGGTCTGCATTTAGGGCCCATTTGGGCATTTAAACAAGAAATCGAAGCAGGGGAGGTGGTGAGTGTTTTACCTAATGAAAAGTATAAAAGTTATCCAATGCATGCATTGTATTTATCGCGAACTTATACCCCTGCGAAAATTCGTTGTTTTATAGACTTACTTGTTGAACGTTACGGTGGAAGTGATTTTAGCTAAAGTACAAGCTTCACAGTTAAATTTACAAATGGCGCATGTATGATAGGCATGCCGCCATTCTAAAATAAACCTTCGAACCTCGCTGCACTTTTATAAAATGTAATTCATCCTGTAAAGTATACTTCCTATATTAAATAGATGGTGTTTTTATCATTGAATAAGCTATGTTTAAGTCAACTTTGTCATTTATCTAATTAAAACAATAAGAGATAAACCTTCATGAATAAAAAACGTTTAATCAAATCGTCATTAACGCTGTTAATAAGTGCGTTATTTGCCAGTCATTCAGCTATTGCTGATGAGTTCTCAGAGAATGTTTTAGCTTTAAAAGACGTATTTAACCTTGAATATGCCGCTAACCCTGTAGTAACGCCTGATGGCAAACATGTAGTTTACGAGCGCCGAAGCATGGATATTATGACTGATTCTATGCGCCGAAACTTATGGTCTGTTGCATTGGACGGAAGTAGCCATTTACCTATTCTATCTGACAGTAAAAACCACTTTAGCCCGGTATTTTCACCTGATGGAGATAAGATGGCTTATCTCTCAAGTAAAGAGGGTAAGGTACAAATATATTTAAAAGATTTAGCGTCAAATAGTACAACTCGGGTAACTGATATAGAAATGAGCCCTAGCAGTATGAGTTTTTCACCTGATGGTAAGTATTTAGCCTTTGCTATGTTTACCCCAACAAAAGCTAAACCTTTATTTACATTAGGCTCTAAACCTAAAGGTGCTAAGTGGGCAAAAAAACCTCAGTATATTGACCAAACTAATTTCCAACGCGATGGTATGGGGATGAAACGCCCAGGTAATATGCAAATATATGTTGTACCAACCATCGGTGGAACACCAAGACAGATAACCTCAGGTACGCATGATCATGCAGGTTCAATTGCGTGGACTAGAAATGCTCAGCAATTAATTATCTCGGCAAACACAAAAGATGATGCTGAATTTGATATGCTGAATAGTGACTTGTTTAGTATTGATATTAATACGCTTAAAGTTACTCAGTTAACTGATATGACCGGACCAGAGCGCAGTCCTCAGATAAGTCCTAATGGTAAGAAAGTCGCTTTTGTTGGCAATGAAGATAATGGCAAGTCAAATCAATTAAGCCAATTATATGTAATGAATGTAGATGGCTCTGATATTGAAAACCTAACAAATAATTTAGACCGCTCAGTAGGTGAAATAACATGGGCAGATAACGGTAAAGGGTTATATTTCAGCTATGATGATATGGCGAAAAAGAATGTAGCCTATGTTAGTTTATCAGGTAAAATTTCAAATATAACAAGTAATTTAGGCGGAACTAACTTAGGTAGACCTTATACTTCAGGAGACTATGACGTAACTCCTAAAGGTAGTGTGGTGTATACTTCCTCTACTGGAGATCGTCCTGCCGACCTTGCCATCGTGAGTAAAAAAGGGGTAGTTAAACAACTTACTGATTTAAACGGTGATGTTTTTGATCACAAAACAGTGAACAAGCCAGAATTAATGACGTTAAAAAGTAGTGTAGATAATCGAGATTTACAAGCTTGGATAGTGACACCCCCAAATTTTGATGCAAAGAAAAAATACCCACTGATTTTAGAGATCCATGGCGGACCACATACCGCGTATGGCCCAAGTTACTCAACAGAAATACAACTGATGGCAGCAGCGGGTTATGTTGTATTATACGGCAACCCACGTGGTTCTACATCGCATGGCGAAGAGTTTGCTAATTTGATTGACAAAAACTATCCATCGCAAGATTATAATGACTTAATGGATATGGTTGATAGTGCAATTGCTAAAGGCTATGTTGATGAGTCGAACTTATTTGTGACAGGGGGCTCTGGTGGCGGAACGCTAACGTCTTGGATCATTGGTAAAACTGACCGTTTCAAAGCATCTGTTGTCGCAAAACCCGTAATCAACTGGACAAGTATGATAGGTACTTCAGATATCTATGCCTTTATGAGTAAATATTGGTTCACAGACTTACCTTGGAACGATTACGAGCAATATTGGAATCGTTCGCCGTTATCATTAGTAGGCAATGTAAAAACTCCTACTATGGTACTTACCGGGGAATTAGATGTACGTACTCCTATGTCTGAAAGTGAACAATACTATGGTGCCTTGCGTTTACAAGGCGTAGAAAGTTCTCTTGTACGTATTCAGGGCGCTTATCATGGCATTGCTGCTAAGCCATCTAATCTAGCGCGTAAAGTTGGCTATATCTTAGCGTGGTTTGATAAATATAAAGACGAGAAAAATGCTGCAGAAAAAGAAAATTAGCATTAGTTTTTCTTGATACTAAAAAGCTCCGTTTACTGTAATAGTAACGGGGCTTTTTACTTTTCAACTTCGGGTAAATATTCGCTCAAGATAAACTTTTCATTGGCAAATAAAAGGCCGAGAAATTGAATCTCGGCCTTGAATTGATTTTTGCATTAAATTTAGCGTAAGTCACTTACCTAAAAGTTTTTAATCGTTATCAATTAAACCGGCAAGTCCCTTTTTAACAAAGCTTGGCAATGCAAAAGAAGCACTGTGTAATGCAGCGTTATAATAATCGAAGGTTAAATTACTTGCTAATACACGATTTGCGTTAAAGTTATCGACAGGATGATATTGCTTAGAAGCAAAGGTAAAGCTCCACAGGCCGCCAGGGTATGTTAAATTACTAAAACTGTACAAATAGCTTTTTGGAAAAACAGCATTTAGCACTTTAAGCAAAGATTGCTGAATATCCATCGCATACCAAGAAGACTCTCCCTGAGAAACGACAATGCCATCGTCAGCTAAACAGTTAAATACATCTTGATAAAAAGCTTCACCAAACAAGGGTTGTGCAGGGCCGATGGGGTCTGTGCTATCGACAATAATTATATCAAACTTTTCTTGGGTTTCAGCAACAAACTTAACACCGTCACCAATAATTAGCTTAATACGAGGGTCGTCAAGCGCACAAGAAGTCTGTGGAATGTGTTCTTTACAAGCATCCACCACCATGCCATCAATTTCTACCATAGTACATTTTTCAACAGACGTATGGCGTATTACTTCACGCGCAGTACCGCCATCGCCTCCACCTATTACTAGTACATTTTTGGGATTAGGATGAACAAATAGTGGTACGTGAGTGATCATGTCGTGATAGGCAAATTCATCGCGTTCAGTAACCATGATCAAACCGTCGTTCAAGAGCATTTTTCCATGGCCTTTGGTTTCTACAACATCAACGGTTTGAAATTCACTTTTTCCAGAAAAAAGCACTTTCTCAACTTTAAATTTTAAACCCAAAAAATCTTGGAATTTTTCTTCTACCCATAAATTAGAGTGCATGGTTTTCTCCTGAAACATCGAGTTCAATAGGGGAAGTAAATTGTGTTTGCGGTAGGATAAAGTTAGCAAAGTGTACAAGATAATGGTTATCTAGCATCGTTGACGCGAGCACATTGCTAACATAATCGCTTGGTATGTTGTTACTACATAAAGACTCGAAATCAGCTTCATTAAAACTGAGTAAGTCAAAAGATGCGGGCTTTAATATATCGACAATCTTCGGTGCTAATTCCACTAAATTCAAACTTGATTCAAATGATACATAGCTACTATTTTCTTGTGGCGTTACATGAATAGTAAAGTAGTCTTTGCCTTTTATGGCATTCATCGAATATCCGTATGGATCGAAAACAAAATCATCAATAGTAAACTCAGGTAATAGTTCATCGATACATAAAAAGCGTCTCACTTCTTCTTTCGATAAATGCTTCTGAGTCAGTATTTCTGATGCTTTTTTACTAATTTGATAGGCTAACAGCTCATAAGTTTTATCGTTAGCATCTGCTTTGAAATCATTCGTTTGATGAAACATATAAGTGTGATGTGAATCGAGTTCGCCAAACCGGTAGGCTTTTCCATCAACAAACTTAGCTAATACTTTTATATCGTCACCAAAGCAACTCGGTTGTGCTTGAGCAAAGTATTCATTTTTACGTTGATAAATTATATGAGTTATTATTTCGCGACCATAATGCGTTATAAAATACTCGACAGAATTAATTAAATGAGTTTCACCACAAGTTAAAATTAAGAATCGGTCTTGCCAAACAAATAGGCTCGATTCTGAAAGCACAAAGGCTTTGCAATACGAGTTTTCAATCGTAGACAGTATCTGTGCGTGGCAGCAATTTACCAACTTCGCCCAGAACGAGTTATCTACATCTGTTAACAAGTTAATGTTGTTTGCATCAATTAGGACTTCTGCTTTTTTTTCTGAGCCTTCGAAAAACAATTGGCTATCCTCATTATAGGCACGTAAAAAGGTGCGGTATTTTACAAATTTTTTGTGATGAAACAAGTATTTTTTTTGGTTGTTATTTGGGCAAATATAACAGAACAATCCAATGATGAAAAAAAACTATACTTATTTGGAATTTTTTGCATAATTACGCAAAATATCTATGAGTGTATCTCGTGAAAAAACTACAAAATATTGACCATAATATATTACCAACAAAAAAGCCTTTTGAATGGTCATATGATGATAAAGCCATTTATGAAAATACCACTCATATTATCGGTTTTGAGTTTGATGGTACCGCTTGTTTTCGAAAAGGGACTAAACATGGGCCTGATGCATTGCGCTTGGTATCAGACGGTATTGAGTCATATTCACCTTATTTAGATGAAGATCTCCAAGATATTTGTTTTGTCGATTTAGGTAATTTAGCCATTGATAAACAAATAACCGTGCAATCCGAACCAGAATATATTGAACAGCAATGGCATCAAGCCGTTGCAACTTTTGACGCGCAGTTTGCTAATATTTCTTTAGCAAATGACAACGTGAAAATAATAACTTTAGGTGGCGAGCATTCAATATCTTACGCGCCGATAAAAAAGTATTTACAAGAATTTCCCGAGTTAGTGGTTGTGCATCTTGATGCTCATGCCGATTTAAGAGATGGTTATTTAGGGTATCATTATTCCCATGCCTCTATCATTCGTCGAGTGTTTGACCTCTTTAATGAGGGTCATCAACTGATTCAATATGGTATTCGTTCCGGTACAAAGGAAGAGTATCAATGGATGCAGGCTAATCACACTTTAAAACAAAGTCGTGCAGAATTTTTAGCGGCTATCGCAGCGATTCCTGATGACAAGCCTGTATATTTAACCTTAGATTTAGATTATTTCGATCCTAGTTTTTTTCCTGGTACAGGCACACCAGAGCCTGGCGGTGAAGATTTTCATTCTTTTGTCAGCTTATGCAAATTGTTAAAACAAAAGCACTTTGTAGGTTGCGATGTTGTGGAGTTGTCACCAGAAATTGATCAAACCGGTAATAGTGATGTGTTTGCGGCAAAAGTCGTTCGTGAACTGTTGTTATGTTTAGATAAGTAAGAGTAAGAAAAATTGAGTAAAACACACACAGAATTACAGGATGAGTTAGCAAAAACAGATGTTGCTAACGAGAGAACTTGGTCAGTAGAAGACGCTGAAAAAACCTATCGAGTACAACGTTGGGGCAATGGATATTTTGCTGTCGGTAAGAAAGGGAATATCGAAGTAACTCCTCGTTATGAACAACCTAATTTAAACATTGATTTGCGTGAAGTTGTTGATGAAATGTCTGCGAAAGGCATTGAATTTCCTGCTGTTATTCGCTTTCATGATATTTTACGATCTCAAGTGGAACGTTTAAATCGCACATTTCGTAGCACGATTGAGTCTGCTGAGTATGAAGGGCGCTATCTAGGGGTGTTCCCGGTAAAAGTTAATCAGATGCGAGAAGTAATCGAAGAAATTGTTGACGCTGGTGAGCGTTTTGATTACGGCTTAGAAGCAGGCTCTAAACCTGAATTGATCGCTGCATTAGCTTATAACACCAATAAAAATTCATTAACTATTTTAAATGGTTACAAAGATGAAGAGTATTTGCGACTTGCCTTACTCGGGGTGAAAATCAATCGTAAAATTGTGATCGTTATTGAAAAATTTAGTGAATTAACTAAGCTCATCTCACTGTCCAAAGAACTCAATATTGTCCCTATGATAGGCTTACGCGTTAAAATGATGGTGAAAGGGCGCGGTAAATGGGAAAGCTCTAGTGGTGAGCGGGCAAAATTTGGTTTAAGCATCGCTGAAATTCTTAATGCGGTGTCTTTGCTTGAGCAAGAAGGCTTATCTGAGGCGATTAAGTTATTGCATTTTCACATTGGCAGTCAACTTACCGACATTCGAGCCATTAAAGAAGCCGTACAAGAAGCTTCTTTAATTTATTCTCGCTTAGTTAAGAAAGGCGTACCTCTTGAATATGTTGATGTTGGCGGCGGCTTAGCGGTTGATTACGATGGTTCACAATCAACTAATGACTCTTCTTGTAACTACAGTATTGAAGAATATATTGCCGATATTGTGTACGGTTTTAAACAAAATTGTGATTTGGAAGGCGTCTCTCACCCTCATTTAGTTAGTGAAAGTGGTCGTGCGATGACAGCTCATCATTCATGTGTTGTCACAAAGGTGATAGGCGAAATTCATCCCCGAGGAGTTGTGTACAACACACGTAAAGAAACTGGCGAGCATATTATTGTCACCAATTTTCGTGAAATTGAATCAGGATTAACCAGTGAAAATCACCAAGAAGTCTATAACGATATCGCACAGCTAAAAGAACAAGCAATGCAAGCGTTTAAGCTGGGTATTATGTCATTAGAGGAAATGGCCAAAATTGAAATAATTTACTGGCGAATTTTAGGCGGTATTGACAATATTATCCAAGATTTAGAGTTTGTACCTGAAGAATTAAAAGAAATACCTGAGATGTTGTCTTCTCAATATTTAGCCAATTTTTCTGTGTTTCAATCGGCTGCTGATTCATGGGCCATTGATCAAGTATTACCTATTGTTCCTATTTCTCGATTAAATGAAAAACCAAGCAAGCTATGCAGTTTAGTTGATATTACCTGCGACAGTGATGGTAAAATTGATAAATTTATTGGTGATGAAACAGTTGCGACTAATATTCCATTACACTCATTAAACGAAGGTGAAGATTATTTCATTGGTATTTTTTTAACGGGTGCCTATCAAGATGTTATGGGTGATATGCATAACTTATTTGGTCGCCTCAATGAAGTGCATATTGTGAGTTACGATGATGATCCAAAAGACTTTTACATGGAAGAAGTGGTAAGGGGCTCTATGGTGAAAAATGTGTTATCTACCATGCAATATACGCCTGAAATTATGGCGCAGGTGGTGAAAAAAGAAATTGATAAGCAAATTCAACGAGGCAAGATAAAACCAAGGGAAGGAGTACAATGGATCGATTTTTATGACGACTGCTTAGAAGGTTATACCTACCTTAAATAGCTAGTTACAGTATAAAAATTTCTCCTGCTCATTTTAAAGTATTGATGAAAAAAAATCGTAGTGTCTAGTTAACTAAACTTGTTGTTTAAGTTGTTGCCTAGATTCACAGCAATAATAAATTAGTTAATTATTGCTGATTAAAGCTTAAGACATTTTTTGTGATTTTTTCATAAAAGTGAGTTAAAGGACTTAGCGTTAAAACTAAAAACTTTAAAGTTAAAGCCTTTAAAGTTAAAGCCTTTAAAGTTAAAGCCTTTAAAGTTAAAGCCTTTAAAGTTAAAGCCTTTAAAGCTAGGGGCAAATTAACTCATTATGTTTGCTACAAGTTTGATAATTGCCATTTTCTTACCGTGTTATCTAAAAATTGGTTGGCTGTTATTTCAAAATTTGGATGTTGTTTTACACCATAATAGCTGGGGTTAGTCAGTAAAAAAGATTCTAAACCTATATAGAAAACATCGAGCATTTGAAGTGAGTTTTTAAAATACTGGTACTGCTCATCAAGTGTTAAACTGTTATCAAGATAAAGCACTAATGGGCAATATGCAGAACCACCTCGCCCTTCATTTACCATACAAAATGAGAGCGAATCTTTGACTATAAATGCGACTGGCTCAGGTAAAATTTCAGCGCCTTTGTTTTTCAATATTGCGCTATAGAGTAGCAGCGTAATCAGATTATCTTTTGCTAACTGTTCGTACTGCTCTGATGATATTTGTCCGTCTTTGCCGTATGTATTATTAAATAACGTTGTATCCCCGAGAAGTAAGTTTGCCATAATTTGGCCTTCTAGTTTAAATTTTTCTGGCAGCGGCAACTTAGCTAGTAATTCAGTTTCTGCAAAACTCAGCGTTTGCTGTTGTTGCATTGCATATAACAAGGTTAAAGGCCACCCATAGTCGTTAAAGTTTTCAGGGTTTTCCTGTAAATCGTTTTGTAATTCTTTTAAGGCAATGTTGTTATTATTTTGCACAATATGTAAAGAAATTTCTTGTGCTCTTTGCAACGTATTTTTTTTACTTTCAATACTTTGCAAGTAGTTCAACGCATTCTGTGGTGACTGTTCGATGACATAATGTTTAAACAGCAGAGCATCTATGGCGTTACTACTTGAATCCTTTTGATCATGTATTTTCTTAATTGCTGTTAAACTCAGTTCGGTGTTGCCAATTACGTATGAGCTATAAGCAAGGTTGTATAAATTGACAATATTAGTAGGGTTTCTTTTCAGCACCTGCAAGCGATTTTCTACCGTTTGTTCAAAACCTTTACTGCCAGAAAGTGCAAGTAAATACGAATTCTCAATAAAAGGATCATTTGGGGCTTGTTTGAAGGCTAGTTGCAGTTTTTCAAACGCTAAGTCATTGTGATTTTTGCTATACAAATAATTTGCTTCAACATAGTGCTTAAGGGGAAACTGCGGTGCTACTAATAACTCGTTAAATAGTTTTTCTTGTTGTTTGTTGCGTTCGGCTTCAGTTAAGCCCCCGTAAGATCTTGCCATCTCATACACTGCAAATAGCTGCGCTTTCGCTAAATAAAACTTATCATCTAAGTTAATTGCTTGTTGTAAATAGTTTCGTGCTTGCTGAAGCGACTCAGGCTTCCTTTGGTAAGCTAAACTTCGGCCTTTTACAAATAATTCATATGCTTGCTCGTTACGCGTCAATCCCGCTTCGGTATTGAGCTCGTTGGGTCATAAATTGAGCTTTAATGCCTGGGTAATGGCAAAGGTTAATTCATCTTGTATGGCAAAAATACCATCAAGTGTTCGGTCGTAGGTTTCAGACCAAATATGACTTCCTGATACAACTTCTATTAATTGCGCAGTTACTCGTAATTTTTCAGAGTCTTTTCGAATACTGCCTTCAAGTACGTAATTAACCCCCAAAGTTTCGCCTATTTTTCGAATATCTGAATTTTTATTTTTAAATTCAAAAGACGATGTTCGAGAGATCACCAAAAGGCTGTTAATTCGTGCTAATGAGTTAAGTATCTCCTCTGCTATGCCATCACCAAAATACTCTTGTGAGTTATCTGGGCTCATATCCGCAAAAGGCAAAACAGCGATTGATAACTCTTTGGTTACTTCATCGCTTGGCGCGAATAATTTATCGTACGCGATAAATGCAATGGCTAAGGTAAATGCCATTGCTAACCATTTATTGATTTTACTGCCCGTTATTTCGCGAATAGATTCATCTTCTTCAACGTCTTTTGTGAACTTTAAACCCTCAGGTGTTAGTTCAAATGCCCAGGCAAATATACAAGCAACAGGAAAGCCAATTCCAAGCACTACCGTAGTTATCGTGCCAAACATGGTGGGGAGATGGAGGTAGGGGGAAACAACGGCAACAATTTGTAAGATAAGCCAGCTGGTGACTAAATAAACACTCGCAACTTTAAATACATTACGGCGTTTGAGTTCTTTAAAAAAGGCCATGCGTCCTGCTCGTTATAATTATTTCCTAGTTAGAGTAGTATTTATTGCACGGCGATGCAATTTAAACCGTTTTGTTTGCGTTTTGATGTTAATTTTAAATAAATTGTTCCTAGTGAATAAACGCTATAAATAAAAGCTATTCAGGTTTATCTTTAAACTCATACAAGTCCTCAATAATAAAAGCACTACATTATGGTTGGTGTGCTACACAAGTATAGCGACCAAGAAGGAACAACTAGTGGTGGACGTCGATTTTGAATTCTGTAGGGATGACTTTAAGTCGCTATTGCTCTACTTTTATCTCGTTTTACCAGAAGCAAAATTAGTGTGATTGGATACTTTAAAAATGTGCATGTATACGGCAATGAAAGGCCAGATAATGGATAATAAAGGTAAGATTTTTGTTTTCATCTACTACGCCACATAAAGTGACAAAGGTTCGCCTTTTCTGCGTTTTATGTGCGTTAAAGTTGACGTTGAAAAAGAGCTATGTCTAATCTTTTATTATTAAACGTTACCATTAGCAACCAACAGCCTATCTCTTCTGTAAAGTGACAAATCATCAGTCTCTTGAACCTTTGATAGGTTCAAACTAAACTGGGTCTCTTAAAAATAAAAATCATCAAATTAAGGACTAAAGATGTCAGTTTCAATAACAAGCGTTACGACGTTAGGGCTAGCACTAAGTTTGTCTATTGCAGGGCTTTCAGGTTGTAAAAACGATAACAAGCAATTACAGCATGAAGAAGCTATAGCAAAATCATCACCACAAGAGACTTTAAGTAAAGTGAATTACAAAAACATTGAGTACAAAACGCCTGGCCAAACAGACAATGATCATCTTTACCTTGAAGAAGTATTGGGGAAAAAAGCGCTTAAAGATGTAAATAAATGGAATACTCGCAGCTTAGATAGACTCATGTCAGATCCACGTTTTGACACTATGCAGGCAGAAGCCCTAGAAATCCTTAACTCGAAAGACAAAATTCCTTATGTATCTTACCGAGGAGGCGAGGTACACAATTTTTGGCAAGACGAAACTCATGTTCGCGGTGTATGGCGTAAGAGTACCCTCGAAAGCTATTTGTCGGAAAATGCCAAATGGGAAACGGTACTAGACTTTGACAAGCTCGCTAAAGATGAAAACAAGAATTGGGTTTATAAAGGTAATAGCTGCCTTGGCCCAGATTATAAGCGTTGTATTGTTAATTTATCTGATGGCGGAAAAGACGCTGTTGTGCGTCGTGAATTTAATACGGCAAGTAAGAGTTGGGTTAAGGATGGATTTGTTACTGAAGAATCCAAAGGCTCAATGTCATGGCTTGATGAAAATCACGTAGTAATAGGCGTTGATTTTGGTGATAACACCATGACTGATAGCGGTTATCCAATGATCGCTAAGCTTTGGAAACGTGGCACTCCTTTATCAGAAGCGAAAGAGATTGGTCAAGGCGAGCAACAAGATGTCGGTTACTGGGGCAGTGTGTTTGAATTGGCTAATGGATCGCGCGAAATAATGAATGCGCGCTCTCTTACCTTTTACGATTCTATTTACGAATGGATACCGATGAAAGACGGTCAACCGCAAACTCCAGTTATCCTACCTCTTCCGGAAAAGAAGAATATATACGGCTTATTCAAAGACCAAATGCTTGTACAGCTAAACGAGGACTGGCGCGGATTTAAAACCGGTGATTTAGTCAGTTTTGATATTCATGACTTTATGCAAGACGGCCAAATTGAGACCGTTACCATAGTGTTTAGTCCAAATGAAAAATCATCGCTTAACAATGTAGGTACTACTAAAAGCAAATTGCTAGTTTCAATATCTGAAGACGTTACTAGCGCCGCATTTGCATTTGATTTGGTTGATGGCCAATGGCGCTCTGAAAAGCTAGACTTCCCAGCTAATGGCACTGTATCGATAGGGTCTACGAATGATAAAGAAGATGTTGCATTTATTAGCTCAGAGAGTTTTTTAGAGCCTGATACGCTTTGGACATACAACACGGCAAGTGGCGAAAAGGCAAAAGCTAAAGGGCTGCCAGCTTGGTTTGATGCGAGCACAATGGTATCGGAACAGTTTTTTACTACGAGCTCAGATGGTACTCAAGTTCCTTATTTTGTTGTCCGAAATAAGAACATAGCAATGGACTCTAGTAATCCAACATTGCTTTATGGATATGGCGGTTTTGAAGTTTCTCTTAACCCGAGTTATTCCGCGCTCAGAGGAAAACTTTGGTTAGAAAATGGCGGTGTTTATGTGCTTGCTAACATTCGTGGAGGTGGAGAGTATGGACCTAAGTGGCACCAAGCAGGACTTAAGACCGAACGTCAGCGCATTTATGATGATTTTATTGCTGTGGCTGAAAGCCTAATTGAAAAAGGCATCACTAGTCCTAAGCATCTAGGGATTGAAGGTGGCTCGAATGGTGGTTTACTTATGGGAGTAATGTTTACTCAACGTCCTGACTTATTTAACGCAGTTATTTGTGCTGTGCCTTTACTCGATATGATGCGCTACCACAAAATGTTAGCAGGCGCTTCATGGATGGGTGAATACGGTAACCCTGAAGATGCTGTTGAAGGTGCCTTTTTGCGCCAAATTTCGCCTTATCATAATGTCGACCCTGCAAGTGATTATCCGGAAGTATTTTTTGTAACATCAACAAAAGATGACAGAGTACACCCTGCGCATGCACGTAAAGTTGCTAAACGTATGGAAGATCAAGGGCATGATTTCTTGTATTACGAAAATATTGATGGGGGCCACAGCGCGGCAGCTAACTTAAAGGAAACAGCTAAACGCCTAGCTCTTCAGCACACTTATCTTATGCAAAAACTAGCTGATTAGGGTTAGTTGAGATTTGTTATTAAATAATATTGTTGTTTAACCATGCGTTTGAACTTCTGCCATTTGAACTTAACCAAAGTGTGAGTTCAAATGGCATTTTTGTATTACCAGAAAACAATGCTGGAATTAATAAGATTGGGAGGAGGAAACTAAGCTTTAGTTGAGAGAACCGTTATTTCCTCATCGCAGCCGATTTTTGACTTTAGGCTCTCACTGCCTGTTTCTCAAAGCTTAAAACAGACATAAGTCTAGTCAGCCTTATCCTTAAACTCACACAAGTCTTCAATAATGCATGCGCCACATTTAGGTTTACGTGCCACACAAGTATAACGGCCATGTAAAATCAGCCAGTGGTGATCGTCTACTTTAAATTCGGCCGGCACCACTTTCAGTAGTTTTTGCTCAACTTCTACCACGTTTTTACCCATGGCAAATTTAGTGCGATATGCCATTCTAAATTTATACGTGACCACTTCGATGTTCGGTCAGCCAAAAGATAATTAAGGTATATAAAACAGTCACCATTGATGTATTTTATTTATCTGCTTTCAAGGCTAAATAGCCACTCGGGCACTTATATATGAGTTATATAATAAGCGAATATCTGGTTATTAATTATTTTACTAAATCATATACCCATACAATTTGCTATTCAGAAAACTTTGTTGTGTATGTTTTGTTATGATATGCTACAAATTATAGCAAAACGAATGTTTTTTTGGGTGACTATGGGCATAGTAAAAATTTCAGATGGACTTCATGAGGAAGTGAGGAAAAACAGCTCAGTAATGGAACGTTCCATAAACTCTCAAGCAGAGTTTTGGATGAAAATTGGTCGGATTGCAGAGCAAAATCCTACGATGACATACGAACAAATTATTGAGCGAGAGAAACAAAATCAAAATATTGCAACCATGAAACTTATCAATGAATAGTGTCAATATCAAAACATATGAAGAAATCAAACTCATGCGTGAATCAGGTCGGCTACTGGCTAAGGTTTTCCATGAATTAGATAGGTTTGTTGAAGTGGGTAAATCAACGTTGGAAATTAATGATTTTGTCGAAGACATCATTGTTAATAGCTTGAAAGCTAGACCTGCAAGCAAAGGACAATATGGTTACCAATATGTTTTAAATTCATCAATAAATGAGGTTGTTTGTCACGGTGTACCTTCCGAGGCGAAAAAGCTAAAGAACGGCGATATAGTTAATATTGATGTCACATTAGAAAAGAATGGATTTATTTCTGATAGTAGTAAAATGTATTGTCTTGGTACAGTAACACCACTCGCTAAAAGACTGGTAGATGTGACTTATGAAGCTATGTGGAAAGGCATACAAACAGTAAAGCCTAACTCGACAACTGGTGATATAGGGAATGCAATACAGAATCACGTTGAAAAGTATGGTTACACTGTAGTAAGGGACTATTGTGGACACGGTATTGGTAGAGAAATGCACGAAGACCCTCAAATTTTACATTATGGTAAACCTGATTCTGGCGTTAGTCTGAAAGAAGGAATGGTTTTTACTATTGAACCTATGATCAATCAAGGATCTTACAAAACTAAAACCAAAAAAGATGGATGGACAGTAGTCACTAGAGATAAAAAATTATCTGCTCAATGGGAGCATACTATTTTGGTTACATCTGACGGTTTTGAAGTGCTTACTCTGCGAGATGAAGAACGCTTTTGACACTTTGATGTAAAATAATAACTTTGATTTAAATCTTTAATCTAATCCTTTCGAGTGGCTCTATTTTAGGGAAGTTCGATATATACCTCCTTGAACGGTTTTTGTTTATCTAACTCATTGTTTTTTCTGAATAAATTTTAGTGAGGTTTGGTGCAGGGATAATATGTGTATCTACCGCTATGGTTGGCCAACCAAAAAATAGTTAAAGTAGATCGTTATTTACTTTAAACACGTTAGGTATGTGCTTTGTACTCAGGTTAGGTTCGTCGTCTTAAAGTAGGTTGAGGACACGTTTTTCGTATTGCTGACGCTTACTTTTTGTTCATTATGCTTGGAAGTCCAGAGGATAACAAAGGTACCACGTATGAACACAGCACCTTTGTTTAATGGGAGTTAATACTGTGTATATTCATATACACAAGTAAAATAGTTAATTTTCTACGAAATTTTTTATACTGCTAGATAAAGCTGGTTTAGGAGTTGATTGATTCCTAAATAAACCAATCCCTGAAAGTTCATCTGGACCCTCCATTTCATCATAATAATCAGCATAGAAATAATAAACCCCTTCAATTGCCGGATATCTATTCAATTCGCTCAAAAAGTCTTGCATAAAGTTAGCTTGACCTTCTTCTGTATTTGAATACCTTTGTTCAACTGCAACTTTTATATTTGTACTGTCCGTAAAGTATGAAAATTCACTAATTTGAATTTTTTTGTTTAATTCAGCCAATGAATTTATTAAAAATTTAAAATCATCATTTTTAAAGTAAGGGAAACTAATCCCTTCATTGTATTCAAAGATCAGGTAAGGGTATGAAAGACCTATAACATCAAAGTCTACGTTCTCATTGATCATATGCTTAAAAAATCCAATAGAATAAATATTTTGTTCGCTATAAGCCATACCTGCAAGGTGGAGCCCAATTTTCGCTGTAGGATTAACAGAGTGGATGCCTTTTATTGCCGCATTAAATACTGCAACATGATATGGCCATAGTTTTTCTTGAGCACTATTATCATTTAAGTTTACATCAATATCTTCGCCTACTAGTTCGTCGCCAATCTGAATTCCAGCGATACCAAAGTCAACTTCATTACCAATCTCAAATTGGCTGACATTTACACCAAAATCTAAGAAATATTGAGCCACTTCAGCCGAATGGAGTTCTATTGCTTCAAGACGTTGTTCAAATGTTAAGGCTGCCCAATCATCGCCTGGATAATATGTACTTGCGTGAGTTGCTGCATCACTTAGAAATAAGAATACTGAATGATTGTTTCCATCTTTACCACCTTTAGTTATTGTGTATCTTGCAAGTTCACGTGAACTCCAACTATTTGGTAGATCATTGTTACTTAGAATATCATCCCATTCGTCGAGTGGTGCTTCATCTAGCTCAGGGGTGATACCTATCCGATTTCCTAATCGAAAATTATTAATGCCATTTTCATTTAGGATTGTAAAAAGTGATTCAGGCGTCCAAGCGCTATCATTGACATTCATAGCATTTAAAACGCCATCTGTTACTACAGCGCCAACAAACATTTTTTCATCACGAGCTTTTGTTGTGAAAGCTAAATCAGAACCTTGAAAATCAGAATTACTAAAAGAAGTTAACTCAGACAAGGCTATTCTGTAATCAGAACTATACTTAAATCCACCATGAGGTTTAATATTCAAAGCAATTCCATTAGCAACAATCTCAAAGTTGATTAGTTCATCATTTTCAAATACTTCCACAGAACTTATATCTGCTCCTAGCTCTTCATTAAAGTTTAAACTTAGTTGTTGGGTATTATTAGCAGGGTCAATTGCTTCTGAAGAGTGTGATTCAAGTGTAAATGCTACATCATTAACTTGAACTGACACTGAAACATCTGTTGCTAGTCCTTCATTGTCTGTTACCGTCAGCTTAAAAACCAAACTGGTGTCAATATTTGTAGCAGGAATATTGATTGTTAATTCTTTATCATTTGGGTTATTGATATCAGCTGTCGAGCCTGATAATTGTATCCAGCTATACTCTATGGAATCCAAGTCTTCGTCATTTACTGTAGGTGTTAATGTTAGTAAGGTCTGTTCATTTACTACAAACTCTTGTTCAATATCTACAACAGGAGGAGTATTAGCGTCTTGTATTGTAATATCTACTCGATCTGTCGCTACCCCATTAGCATTATCTGTAACTTGCAACTCAAAAGTAAGTATTTCTTCAGCCCCTACGTTAGGTGCTGTAAATGTAGGGCTAACCGTTGAAGAGTCATTTAAAACAACTGATATACCGCTTATTTGTTTCCAAGTAAACTTACTAATCGAGCCATCTGTGTCACTACTATTAGAACCATCCAGTGTGACTTTATTTAAGTCATATACCGTTTGGTCATCACCCGCATTAGCTATTGGAGGGCTATTAGTAGTAACTGGAGAAGTAGGAGTCGTTGTAGAAGATCCTGATGAACCTCCACCGCACCCCAATAGAAAAAATGTCTGAAAACTAATTAATAAAATTCGTTTAAATGATCTACGCATGAAAGCTCCTTATACATAAATAAAATATTTATAGCACAATTGTACGATTGAGTTGAAATTTTAAATTCGCTTCTAATAATTTTATTTAATTTAAGTTAAAAAGTACTGCCTTTCAAAAATAAAAATGACACAGTTAAATTTTCTGACATATTGAAATTAAACAATAATTAAATTTGGTAGCCAAGGATATTTAGTCATCACATATAGATTTTTTATTGCACTTAAGTAAATGCTTCAGGTTAAAACCGACAATAAAAGTTTCACTGTTTTAGCACAAAATAGGTGGCTCAAAATTTTTGATTTAACAAACGAAGCACTGTACAAGTGCAAATCCTCAGGGAGATAGCGTAAATAGCTAATAAACTCCGAATATGGATCTTCTGACAGATCTTCTTTTTGTCATAGAAAGCTTTTGCTTGTCAAAGGGGAGTCGCTATAAACTGATTAACGGTATGATAGGAATTGAAAAAATATTTTTTTAGATAGTTTCTTCGTTTAATGGAGTCGATATATCAATCAGTTTTATCTTTAAATTCACATAAGCCTTCAATAATACACGCGACACATTTTGGTTTACGTGCCACACAAACGTAACGACCGTGTAGAATAAGCCAATGGTGAACGTCTACTTTAAATTCGGCCGGCACCACTTTCAGTAGTTTTTGTTCTACTTCAACCATGTTTTTACCCATGGCAAATTTAGTGCGGTTAGAGACGCGATCGATGTGTGTGTCTACGGCGATAGTAGGTCAGCCAAAAGTTAATTAAGGTAGGTATTCAAATATTCCTGAATTTTAAGGTTGTGTTGTGCTCAGGCTGTGTGAAAATTCTGATAACTTTTTGGTCCAAGTGCCAACTCAGGTAAACCGACCATTAGGGGATGTTTTACAGCGCAGCATCACTAGCTAGAGAGAATAATAAGTTAAACACTATGGAGCAGCACTCATCGCAGTGTGTATCGGGGCATTTACTTTGGCATACATGGGGAGTATTTGTTCTTTATAGAATGCCTTAAATTGCGGATCGATGTTTACCCCAGAAAGCGATAATGATGTATCGGCAAATAAATCATCGCCAATTCGATTATCATCAAGTATAGCTCGTAACGACAGCGAGTCAGTTACCGCCTGTTGTTGCGAAATGTCGCCCGATAAATACAAAAAAGGGACACAACCATTCGTAATATAATATTTATTCTGACACCTAGGCAGTTGCGCATTAAATAACTCTTCAATTTTATTGAAATAATCGTTGTTGCTATTAGGATGGTAGTAAAATGCTAAGCTATAAATTAAACCAAACTCGATTGTATCGACGTTAGTAAGATTAAATTTATCGGGTGCTGCATCGCTTGCAAGGTAGCCTTTTGCCCATTGTTCAACGCTATCAAGATTGCCAAGCAGGCTATCTCGCCATAAATTAACTAACATTAAGTCTTTGCTCGATAAGCTATCTTCAAGCTTAGTAATAGCCAGCTTTGCAGAGATATTTTCACGCTCAAACCTTTCAACATAAGCTTTTAGCCAGCCGAAGGTTTCCAATACTTGAGTGTTAATTTGTGATTCAGTATTAGCGTAACGTTCAAGTAACGTCAGCGCGTCGTTAAGTTGATTGTTCAGCGCTAACAAGCGTATTTGCTGAGTATCACTTCTAACGCTGCTTTTACCGTTATGAGTTAAATTTACATTAAGGGCTTTTTTAAGGTCATGTTCCATTAAATAGTAATATTGAATTTGTGTTGTTAAGCTTATCGACGCTTCAGAATTTAATTGCTCTAATTTTTCTAAATAAAATATAGCTTTATCTTTCATATCTGCATAAACAGTTTGCGAAAGTAAATTAACAGTATTGATCAGGTCTAATGGATCTTTTTGATAGCGCGCTTCCCGACGCCTTATAGACTCGTCAACATCACCATTGATCATATTGGGCAACAAGGTATATAAATTTTGAATTATTGGATCTGATGGGTTTAATTTCGCTGCAACGGTTACCGCTTGTGCAGCATGTTGATACAGGTTTTTGCTATACGCCATATGATAGCCGATAACTAAGTATTTCATCGCAAACACTTGATCGCTAACCACTAACTCATTAAATAGTTGTTCTTGCTTGGCTTGTGTATTTTCTACCGAAGCAACACCGTAGTAACTCATAAAGTGATAAACAGTGTAAAGCTGAGCTTTAGCGGTAAGAAAATTAGGATCTAAATCAATGGCTTGATTAAGTAGCTGTTCTGCTTGCTCTAGGCTTTCTGTGGTGCGTAAATATTGCAATTCTCGCGCATGAATAAATAAATCGTACGCTAATTGGTTAGTTGTCATGCCTGGCTTAGTTTCGCCTGATTGGCTGATGACTTGCTCAGGCAATAAATTTAATTGTAATGCTTGGGTAATGGCGTAGGTGAGGTTGTCCTGAATCGTGAATATATCAGCCAGTGGGCGATCGTAAGTTTGAGACCATAAATGAGCGCCTGAATTTGCCTCAATAAGTTGCGCGGTAATCCTAAGAGTGTTGCTACTTTTTCTGACACTGCCTTCTAAAATATAGTTAACCCCTAGTGCTGAAGCAATCTCCTTAACACTATTATCTTTATCTTTAAATGCAAATGATGACGTACGTGAAATAACACTTAATTGCGGCAGTTTTGCTAACGAGTTAAGGATTTCTTCTGCCATGCCATCGCCAAAATATTCTTGTGAGTGATCGGCACTCATATCTTCAAATGGCAACACCGCGATAGACAGTGTTTGTTCCGTATCTATTTGATGGGTAAAAAATTTATCATAACCGATAAAACACAAGGCTAAAGTTAGGGCACCACCTAATAAGTAATTAATTTTATTACCGGTATGATGGCTAATTGAACTTTCTTTATCGACATCGCGGGTAAACTTTAATCCATCCGGAGTAAGCTCAAATGCCCAAGCAAAGATACAAGCAATGGGTAAACCTATGGATAAAACTACCGTAACTATTGTGCCAAATAAGGTAGGTAAGTGCAGATAAGGCGAAACAACGGCAATAATTTGCAGAATTAGCCAACTGGTGATCAAGTAGACACTTGCTACTTTAAATACGTTGCGTCGTTTGAGTTCTTTGAAAAAGGCCATGCGTCCTGCTCGTTATAATTATTTCCTAATTAGATTAGTATTTATTGTACGTCGATGCAATTTAAAGCGCTTTTTGTTGTGTTTTGATGTTAATTTTAGATAAATTGATCCAGCAATGTTTTTAGTGAACAATTGCTATAACTAATAGTTACTCTGTTTTATCTTTAAACTCACACAAGTCTTCAATGATACACGCGCCACATTTAGGTTTTCTGGCCACGCAAATATAACGACCGTGCAGTATTAACCAGTGGTGCACGTCTACTTTAAATTCTTTTGGGACGACTTTTAAGAGCTTTTGTTCGACGTCATCAACGGTTTTACCCATTGCAAGCTTAGTGCGGTTTGAAACACGGTATATATGCGTGTCTACGGCGATAGTCGGCCAGCCAAAGTATAAGGAAGGTAGATGTTATTTCTAAATGTTTAATATGCTTACATTCGAATATTTGCCCACAATATATTGAAAGAGTGAATTCTAAAAGGTAGAGATATTGTTTCGTTAAAGTGTTCGGGGGTATTTTCGCTAATGTATAATTTTTTCTAGCATCAAAGCGTGAGTTCTGAGAATTCCTTCCAAATTTCATTCGATATTGGGCCAAGCATTTTCGATTTGTTTTTTATTAAATATAATGGAAACGTACTTGAACTATCTTTATCTGCGACGTTAATTTCCTGTAAGGTTCCCGAAGCTAATTGATTTGAAATTAAGTGCTTAGGCAACATTCCCCAACCTAGGCTATGGGATATGAGTTTAAGCTTTGCTTCAAAGCTATTTACGTACCAGCGCTGTTGTCCTGTCTGTGTGTTGAAATAATTGTCTTGCGTTATTTTACCTGTGTCTTTCACTATAATCTGATTTTCATTGACAAGAGCTTCTATTGAATCCATTGGTTGATATTTTTCTAGCATCTGTGGTGTTGCTACGTTAATCAATTCACCTTCTGCGATCTGTTTTGAAAAAAGTTCGCTAGACTTGGCTAAGTAATCAATTGGTGCGCCAGTAAGCGCTAATTGGGCTTTACCTTCCGCCACAAGTTGTAAAGCGCCTGAAACATATTCTTGAGTGATAGATAGTTGAGTCAAAGGGAATCGTTTTCTCATCTGTTCAAATACCGGAAATAACGCTTCAATAGGGAATGCTGCTTCTATAGCAATAACAATTTTTGCTTCATTTCCTCGATTTAGATGATTTGCATATTGTTCAATCAACGATACTTCTCGAAGGGCTTTAAGTGCCATTTGAAATGTTGTTTTACCCGCGTTAGTTAACCTCAATCGATAGCTATCTCTTGTGAATAGTTCTAATCCCAGTTGTGTTTCTAACTGTTTAAGTGAATGGCTTAACGCAGGTTGTGTTTTGTTTAATTTACTTGCCGCAGCTCTTAGTGACTTTTCTTCTGCAATTGCTCTCAAGACTTTTAATTGTTCTATTGTAATCATGATAAAAAATATGAATCAAGTTTATAAGATAATATCAATATATATTAACTTGATAATAAATTATAGTCTACGAAATGAAATTGATAATCTTGAGAGAAAGCGATGAAAAAAATGTTACTTTGGGTGCCACTTGTACTACTTGGTTTGGTAATGATTTTGGCTGGTGGAGCAAAACTAGCCGGTTTACCAGAGTTACACGATAGTTTCGCAAAAATGGGGTTGCCCGAGTGGTTTGGATACTTTATTGGGTTAGCTGAGTTACTCGCTGGTATTGCGATGTTTGTGCGCAAGTGGACAGCATTGGCTGCAACTGGATTGATTCCAGTAATGATTGGGGCCACATATTATCATATTGCTTATGAAGTTCCTTCAGCAGTACCATCAGTTATATTTATCGGATTGGCTGTTTACGCGATTTTTATTCGTAAGAAAGATGCGATTTGGTATCCGGTATAACCTACAAAACCGTAATTTATACGCAAAAATAAAATGTATTTGTTTCTTAAACTTGTCGCGTTAGGCACAACACTATGCGTCTAATGCGGTTAATACACATAATGGTGGAAAATTTATCGAAGAATGGCAGTTTAGTGCTTTAAAAGCAAACGATTAGCTAATCTTCCATTAAAGTTATATTTGTAAAGTCAATAATACTTTTAGCCCTTAAGTTGAATAGGGCAATATTCATTTTACTGAATATCCCATTTGTATTTCTTAAGGTACTCATCAATAAAGTCAATAAAAGCTCTTACTGTTGGTGCTAAAAATTTACGTGATGAATACAGAGCATAAATATTCATATCGTTGGGCTTCCACTCAGGTAATACCTGAACTAAATCTCCTTGTTGAATCATTTTATTTGCCATATAAGTAGGTTGTAAAGAAAGGCCTGTGCCGCATAAAGTAGCTTCAAGTAAGGCTGTTGCTTCATTTGCACTTAATCGACCATTAACGCTAATCGACTTATGTATTGTGCCGCGAGTCAAATGCCATACTTGATTTTCAAAATTGGTATAACCGAGACAATGATGATGACTGAGATCTTCTGGTTTTTTTATAGCAGGCATCCTTGCTAAATAGCTTTCATGGGCAACAATAACAGAACGGCACAGCGCAATTGGTTTGCCTATTAGCGATGCATCAGGATTAGAAGCAATGCGGATAGCTAAATCTATGCGACTTTTAACTAAATCACTGGTGGTATCTTGCAAGTCAATTTCAATACTGATTTTGGGGTGTAATATCATAAACTCGCTAATAGCCGCCATTAGCTGTGTATGAGCGAAAGATACACTGGTTGCAATTTTAATTGAGCCTGTTAATACATCGTTAGGTTTAACGTTGGCAATTAACCGTTGACCGTCATCAATCCATAACTCCAAATCTGAAAGGCATTGTTCACCTAAGGTAGTTAACGTTACTTTTCGGGTGGTTCTATGCAGTAAACGTACACCAAACCAGCTTTCTAATGCCTCTACATATCTTGTGACCATGGGTCTGGACATCGATAGTCTATCTGCTGTTGCGGTAAAGCTCCCCGATCGAGTGACATCAATAAACACTTCAGCAGCGGTAATTCTATCCATATATATGCACGTATAATGAAACAATGATGCTTAGTATTTGGCGTTTATCTGTTCAAGTCAATTATTTATGATCGCTTCATCTTAAAATGATTAATGATTTAAACAAGGATAAAACATGAATAAAATTCTACTTCTACTTACCACGCTCTTTCTTGCCTCTTTAGTTTATGCCGCAAACGATGCACCGCTATCGTTAAAGGTATATAACGCGAGTAGCAATAGTTTTCATGTCAACTCTACTTTGGTTTATGGTGATACTGAAGCCGCGGTGATTGATGCAGGTTTTACCAAAGCAGATGCATTAAGAATCGCTGCTAATGTTTTAGATTCAGGTAAAAAATTAACAACTATTTTTATCAGTCAGGCAGATCCTGATTATTATTTTGGTGCTGAAACGCTACAAAAACTTTTTCCTGAAGCAAAAATTATTGCAACGTCATCAGTAAAAAAAGTGATTGAAAAGAAAGTGGCTGGGAAAGTTGCTTATTGGGGGCCTAAAATGGGCAAAAACGCTCCTGAAAATGTACTAATACCGAATGCTTATGAAAAATTATCCTTTTCTGTTGATGGACATGCTATTGAAATTAAAGATTCTACTGGTTTGTTAGCACATAGACCATATTTATGGATTCCGTCTATAGAGGCCATTGTAGGTGATATTGCTGTGTTTGGCGGTGTGCATGTGTGGACGGCTGATGTTCAAGATAAAGCTCAGTGGGACGCTTGGTTATTGCAACTCGTTGAAATGAAGGAATTGTCTCCAAAGATTGTTGTGCCTGGTCATATGAAAAAAGGCACAAAGCTTGATGCGAGTAACCTAAAGTATACAAGCACTTATTTAACCAATTTTGAACAAGCAAAAGAGAATAGCGCTGACTCTGAGAGCCTAATCAATAAAATGAATGTACTTTATCCTGACGCTCAGTTTCCTTTATCGTTAAATATTGGCGCTAAAGTTCATAAAGGTGAATTGAAATGGTAACGGTACATTACTTTTTTGACCCTATGTGTGGGTGGTGCTATGGCGCTACTCCTCTTGCGGAAATACTGCATGTTGCACCAAATATAAATTTGGTGTTGCACGCAGGCGGAATGATACGAAGACGAGAAATGGATGAAGGTTTTCGAACAATGGCTCAAGGTTTTGATAAAAAAATAGCCTTAACGACAGGGCAACTGTTTTCGAAAGACTATCATAATCGATTAAGCAGCAATAAAACGATTATTCTTGATTCATACATCACTGCCCAAGCGGTAAGCGTTATGGAGCAACTTTGTGGAAGGGGCTTTGATATATTGAAAGCTATTCAACAAGCACACTACCAGCTCGCAAGGGATGTCAGTGACCTTAGTTGTCTAACATCTATCGCTAGACAACTAGGTATTAAAGAAAGTGAATGGTTAAGTTTAATGAGGCTAAAGGAGAAACACATTGATGATGATATTCAACAAAACCAGTATTTGATGAATCAATGGGGTCTGAGCGGATTCCCTTCCTTTGTTACAGAAAAAGAAGGCAGTTTAGCCTTACTACCTCATGAAAATTACTACCAAGCCCATAGCCAGTTTAAATCCTTAATTGAACAACTGTAGTTTAGGTGAGTAAAACGGAGAAGTTAAATGAATATTAAAATAGTTATCACTTTTGTTTTTCAGTGCTTATGTAAAAACAAAGACTTATTTATCTGATAAAAAACAATTTATTAAAGAGGAGAATGTTCAAATGATATCAAATTTAGATATTATTAATAGCACATATGAAGGTGAAACTGCAGAAGAAAATGGAAAAAGTTTACAGAAGTATTTGTCAAAGAATATTACGTGGAAAGAAGCTGATGGTTTTCCTCTCGCTGGTGTTTATATAGGGTTTGAGGAGATTTCGAAGAAAGTTTTTAAGCGGCTATCAACGGAATGGACCGATTTTCGATTCGTTGTTGAACGTTATGTGGCTGCTGACAATCGTGTTTTTGCGTATGGCACTTACTATGGTACGTACAATGAAACAGGACGTACGTTTAACGCTAGAGTTGCCCATTTATGGACACTAGAAAACAATAAAATCCTTAGTTTCGAGCAATTTGTTGATAGTGTGCCTGTAATGGCAACTATGCAATAGTCTTCATTATTTCATTTTATAAGATGCATCAGGCTTAAACTAACACCACAAATGAGCAGAAATTTTTGGCTGTTATTGCCTTAAATATGCTCATGAACTTGCAAAAGCTTAATGTTTTTTTTGGGTTATGAGCAGACTACGACTTAGTCTGTTTTATCTTTAAACTCACACAAATCTTCAATAATACATGCGCCACATTTAGGTTTACGGGCAACACAGGTATAACGACCGTGAAGAATTAACCAGTGGTGAACGTCGACCTTAAACTCAGCAGGGACAACTTTAAGCAGTTTGTTTTCCACTTCAACCACGTTTTTACCCATGGCAAATTTAGTGCGGTTTGATACACGGTCTATGTGGGTGTCCACCGCTATTGTAGGCCAGCCGAAGGATAATCAAAGTAGAGCATTAGTCAGTTCTGTTTTGCACGTAAATCAGCCCATCTGCCTCATGACGAGAAAAACGGTCACCCAATCGCCATTACATTAGATTCTGAAAAACGTATCGTGTTAGGCGCATGACTTTGACACAGTGAACAAGAAGTAGTCGCTTAGGCTAGTCGATAGCCTAAATTTCGCTTATATTTCGATATTTAATTAATTTCCTCTATGCTAGATTAAGATGAATTTATAAATACGTTTGTACTAGTCAAAAATTATATAATAAAAGAAAAAGGGATTTTTAATGCTTTTGCGGAAATTTATAAAACATGTGAAAGCGGAAAATTGGTTCGCTGTTTTCCTTGATTTTTCGGTCGTTGTAATTGGTATTTTTGTAGCATTGCAAGTTACAGAATGGAAAGATAATAACGACTTAAATCAACTTGCGACTAAATCGCTTGAGAAAGCAAAAGCAGAAGCGATTGAAAATAATAAACTATTTTCTTTTTACATCGAATCTGCCGAGGCTCGAGAAATGCTATTTATTGAAAATATGCAGAATCTGTTAAAGTGTGATGCTAACAATGACAGTCAGATGATATTTAACGAAACACTCGACACCTTTGCGTATAACTTTTCTTTGAATTTGAATACGGTTGCCTTGGAGCAGCTATACACCCAGTCTTTTTATCCTCTTTATGAAGATACCTTTATTATCCTACTCAATCAATATTCAGCTATTAGTAAGCAATATAGTTTGGATATTAGCGATAACTCTAGGGTATCTTGGAATACTTGGCCATTTGACAAATCC
Source organism: Colwellia sp. 1_MG-2023 (assembly GCF_030546755.1). Lineage (GTDB taxonomy): Bacteria > Pseudomonadota > Gammaproteobacteria > Enterobacterales > Alteromonadaceae > Thalassotalea_H. The sequence goes on along the minus strand of NZ_JAUOPE010000008.1, from coordinate 20,430 downwards.
CCCTATTTTGTAGAGAAGACACAAACTAACGATTCCCTTTATTTTTTTCGATACAAGATTAGCGGGCGTTTTCAAGACGTTTGTAAAAATCAGCAATATATTAATGACATTCATCATCAGCAGTTACTGCGAGCATCTAACTTTGATATGTATAAAGAGTTACAAAAACGCACAGAAAAATTTATCACTATAATTGAAAAACAAATCGATTTTATCAACGGTGAGCAATAGCCATCAGCCTAGAGTTTCTTTGTTATGCTCTTTAGACTTTTCGCTTTTGTTTGAAGTAGTCTTTCAAGGGGCAACACCTCATTCAGATTCTCGTTCAAAGCAGTCTAAACGTTACTCTGATTTATCTTTAAACTCGCACAAGCCTTCAATCAAACAGGCAGCACATTTAGGTTTTCTGGCCACGCAAATATAACGTCCGTGCAATATTAACCAGTGATGAACGTCTACTTTAAATTCCGCAGGGACGACTTTTAAGAGCTTTTGTTCGACGTCATCAACGGTTTTACCCATGGCAAGCTTAGTGCGGTTGGAAACACGATTAATATGCGTGTCTACCGCTATAGTAGGCCAACTAAAGAATAAGGAAAGTAGATTAAAGTTCAGCTTCTGGCCATTCTTCTTTGGTCAGAATTTGATTCGCGATTAATAGCTCTCTTCGCTTGTTAATTTCTTGTTTGAGTTCGTCACGGATCAGCCGAATAGCAGGTGAAATCAACTGACGGCTGGGTAGAACTAGCCACATTTCAGTTAATGGGATTTTATAATCCGGCATCAACCTTTGCAGTTTTCCCGAAAGCAAATCTAAACTCACATCTATCGCTGATTTTTTAGCAATCCCCACACCGTCAATACACCAACGCCTAACAATATCACCGTCATTTACCGCACGATTACTGCTCATTTTAACTTTGTATTTCTGTTCTTTGTAATAAAACTCCCAACGATCGTGCACGACTTCATATAGTTTGTAGAGTAACGCATTGTGTTGAGGGAGTTCGTCGGGAGTTAGTGGCTGACCGTGCCTTGCGATATAATTAGGCGCGGCACATATTAGATGAGGAATATTACAAATTTTAAAACCATACAAATTTAGCTCTTTGGCTGCCTCTTTGGTAATTGCCCGTAAGGCCACATCTACTCCGTCGCGGTAAAAATCGGCGCGACTATCACTGGCATGCAAGCGCAAAGTTACGGCACTTTGTTTATCCAAAATATTGTTAAGCAATACACGCATTAGGTTACGGCCCATTTCTGAAGATACCGCCATACGTACTTCACCACAAATAGATTTTTGCTCTTCGTTAATTAACACCTGCCCTTGTTGCAATAAATCTAATGCTTGCTGACAAAGCGGCAAGTAACGCTCGCCTTCTGGCGTTAGACGTAATTGCCTTGTTGTGCGCACAAATAGCTGGGCACCTAACTCTTGCTCAATACGCTTAAGCGATACGCTAGCGGCAGATGAGCTCATATCTAATTTGTTGGCCGCTGCGGTAATAGAAAGAAGCTCAGCAACCTTTAGCAATACTTGTAAATCAGCAATTTTCATTTAATCCCCTTAGGTTGGAGTCTGTGACCAAGCTTAGAACATAAATCTATTATCCACGTTTTAGCGAAAGTGTATTGAACATTCGCTCATTTATCGAATGAATTTTAAGGTATAGAGTAACTGTATACTCAACTAACGCAGGTTTTCAAATGAAAAGATCTTTAAAAGTAGCTAGCTTGGCCTTGGCAGCAACACTGATGTCATCGTCAGCTTTTGCCGTTGATAAAGCTTCTAAAGTAGTGGCGGCAAGTGATATAAAATGGGGGTATCTAAATCCACTCCGTGGTGACAAAAGCCCTGGTGCAGCAGACCTTTGGGGAGATCGCACTGCGGACACCGCCACTGGTATGTTAGTCCGTTTCAAAAAAGGCTTCGAGTCTCCGCCACATATTCACAACATTAGTTATCGCGGAATTGTGATTGAAGGATTAATGCATAATGACGATCCAAACGCTGAAAAAATGTGGATGCCAGAAGGTTCATTTTGGACTCAGCCGGCAGGCGAAAAGCATACCACTGCGGCTAATAACGTAACTAACTTAATTTACCTTGAAATTGATTCAGGCCCCTACTTAGTTAAACCTTCAAAGGAAAAATTTGATAATGGCGAACGTCCTTTAAACTTACATCGAGACAATATTGTCTGGTTAAACGACAACGATCTAAATGATATTAATGTTGATGGTGTGCAATTTACTTATGTTTGGGGAAGCACCGCAAAGATAAGCGGTTCAATGATTAAACTACCAGTAGGCTTTAAAGGCGAGATTAGCACAAATGCAACAGAGTTTCGGGCAGTAGTGATCAACGGTTCTGTGGAATACAATTCAAAAGAGCAAGTGAAACCACAATACCTAAGTGCAGGTAGTTATTTAGAATCGAAGGGGGAATTTACACATGGCATTGAAAACAAAGGAAAAATAGACACTACGATTTACATTAGAACAGATAGCAAGTACCAAGTTAATTAGCGTTATTTATTGATGAGAATGGCAAGCGTTTAATTGGCTTCTTTTATACAACTAGCCATATTTGTATAAAAGAAGCCGTTAGTTGCCCTAAAACTTAATCTACAGACTGAAAACTTTTCAAAAAAGAGAGTTACTCAGTCTTGTCTTTAAACTCACACAAGTCTTCAATAATACACGCGCCACATTTAGGTTTACGGGCAACACAGGTATAACGACCATGTAAAATCAGCCAATGGTGAACGTCTACTTTAAATTCGGCCGGCACCACTTTAAGTAGTTTTTGCTCAACTTCTACCACGTTTTTACCCATGGCAAATTTAGTACGGTTTGAGACGCGGTCAATATGGGTGTCGACCGCTATAGTCGGCCAGCCAAACGCGGTATTTAGTACAACATTAGCGGTTTTACGGCCTACACCTGGTAGGGCTTCTAAAGCTTCACGATTTTCTGGAACTTCGCCGCCATGCAAATCGACTAACATTTGACAGGTTTTAATAGTGTTAACTGCTTTGGTATTAAATAAGCCGATGGTTTTAATGTAAGATTTTAAACCGTCGAGCCCTAAGTCAAGAATGGCCTGTGGTGTGTTGGCAACAGGATACAGTTTAGCCGTAGCTTTATTAACACCCACATCAGTTGCTTGTGCGGATAATAATACCGCAATCAATAATTCGAACGGTGAACTAAAATTTAATTCAGTCGTTGGGTGAGGATTATTATCGCGTAATCGGGTTAATATTTCTAAGCGTTTCTGTTTATTCATTTTATTATCTGTGCAATTAAACGGTGTTTAGCTGTGCTTCAATTTTTGGAGATTAACTGTCAAAGTTAACTCGAACACGCTCTATTTCTACATTTGCTTTTTTGGGGGCTTTTTCAGCTAATTTAGCATCAATTTTATTTTTAGCGGCAATTAAAAAACCCATCGCGATAAATGCGCCAGGAGGTAATATTGCCAATAAAAATTGATTATCTAGTTGAAAAACTTCAACACGTAAAACACTTGCCCATTCGCCGAGTAATAAGTCGGCACCGTCAAAAAGGGTGCCTTGACCTAATATTTCGCGAATACCACCTAATACAATTAGCACTAATAAAAAACCTAAGCCCATCATAAAGCCATCAAAACTTGCTTGTTTTAAAGGGTTTTTAGAAGCATAAGCCTCTGCACGACCAATGATGGCGCAATTAGTAACGATAAGCGGTAGAAAAATACCTAAAGATTGATAAAGTCCGTATGTGAAAGCATTCATCAATAATTGAACACAAGTAACAAAAGCCGCGATAATTAAAACGAAAATAGGAATGCGTATTTCTTTTGGCACCCATTGTTGAATCGCTGAAACGGTGGCGTTTGAGCAAATTAATACAAACATGGTTGCAAGACCTAAGCCTAAGGCGTTGGTTACTGTTGATGTAACCGCAAGCAAAGGACATAAACCTAACAGTTGTACTAAGCCTGGGTTATTCTTCCAAAGCCCTTGCCAGGTGAGTTCTTTGTATTCATCTGATAGTTTCATGGCTTATTTGATCTCGGCATTTTCTGAACAATTAGGTGCGGTATTAAAGAGTTCAGCTTTATGTTGATTAAAATAATTTGTGGTTCTTTTTACGGCATTAACAACTGCTCGCGGCGTAATCGTAGCGCCAGTAAATTGGTCAAACATGCCGCCATCTTTCGCGACAGCCCAGCGATGATCATTTTCATCAAGGATTTTTTTACCGTTAAAACTTAAAATCCACTGACTTTTTCGTAATTCTACTTTATCACCTAAGCCTGGCGTTTCTTGATGTTTTATTGCTCTAACTCCACTAAGTGTTCCATCAAAGTTAATAGCAACTAATAGAAAGATATTACCATTATAGCCATCTGGAGCTGTGGTGGTGATGGCGGCAGCAACAGGGCTATTGTTGTTGGTTGCTAAATAGGCTTTTTGTGGTAATTCACCTAATTGTTCATCTTCAAGAATAATGCATGTTTGACTAATAGAATTATCATGACTGCTCGGTTCAATAATACTCGATAACGTTGAAATAAGCTGTTGTTGTTCTTGTTCTATAATTTTGTCTTGTGTTAAGAAATTGACAAAAGCAATCAACGCTGTGCAGGCAACAGCAAAAAGTGCGAGTAACTGGGCGTTTTTTTCAATGGTTTTTCGCATCATATTTCCTATTTATGCCCGTAAGTGCGTGGTCGAGTGTACTGATCGATTAATGGTGCTGACATATTACATAGTAAAACGGCAAAGGCGACTGCATCTGGGTAACCGCCAAATTTACGGATGATAAACACTAAGAAGCCTGCTAAAGCACCGAAAATAATACGACCTTTAATACTCGTTGCGCCTGATACAGGGTCAGTTAGAATGAAAAATGCGCCCAACATACATGCGCCATTAAACCAGTGGAATAAAGTGGAAGCGTTACTGTCTGGGCTTATTAAGAAAGCAATAAATGAACAAACAAATAAGCTACCTAAAAAGCTTAAAGGCGTTACTAACGGGATCGCTTTTTTAAACAGTAAAAAAACACCGCCGATCAAAAAAGCTAAATTTAGCGATTGCCAACCGATACCTACATATTCACCAATTACAATATTGTTCATACTTTCTGTGATAGTTAAACCTAAGGTTAAATTGGTTTTTACAGTATCTAATGGCGTTGCCATTGTATGGCCGTCAATATGAGTACGTAATTGTTCAACTGAATAACCATCATAAGTAAAGTTAGTAAAAATAACCGATAACGTGTTGATAAAATCTAACGGAACAGACATTAATTCAAGAGGCGGTTGCCACGAGGTCATTTGCACAGGAAAAGAAATTAATAGCATGACGTATCCAGCCATTGCCGGGTTAAACGGGTTTAAACCTATTCCTCCATAGAGTTGCTTCACAATTGCAATGGCAAAGATACTGCCGATAACAGAAATCCACCATGGCGCAAGAGCCGGTAAACTTATTCCTAATAAAACTGCGGTTAAAATTGCACTGCCGTCAAAGAGTTGTTCACTGACTTTTTTTTCTCTTAAAGATAATACCGTAAATTCAGTTAGCAAAGCTGTCGCAATTGCTAAGCTAATATGGATGATATTACCCCAACCAAAAAAATACCATTGGGTGAGAATGCCTGGAATTGTCGCATATATTACCAAACGCATTAATGCTGACGTTTTACTTTGCAGGTGGTTATGGGGTGAACTTGCAATCCAATAGGCCATTTTTATTTTGACTCTGTTTGTTGTTTTTTGGCTTTAGCTTTGGCGACTGCTGCAGCTATACGGGCTTTTTTATCGGTAACAGCTTCTGCTATTGGTTCATCTTTTATCGAAGAAGTAATATCTTCATTGGCAGATAATTGAATTTCTTTTTTTTGCTCAGCTTGCTGTTTTTTTGCTTTCGCTTTTGCAACAGCGGCAGCAATTTTCGCTTTTTTGGCGTCAGCAGGAGATGGTGCTGTTACTGTTTCTGTCTTTATCTCTGACGATGTTGATGATTTTGCCTCTGTCGTTAGTTTTTTCGCTTTCGCTTTCTCGATGGCTGCGGCGATTTTTGCTTTTTTAGCTTCTGCCGGATCTAACGTTTGCTTCTCTTCTATTTTTTCATCAATGATTACAGGATTGATTTCAGCAGGTGGCTTTTCCGCTATTGAGTTATTATCTTTTGCTGCTAATTTTTTCGCTTTAGCGCGAGCTATTGCTGCAGCAACTTGAGATTTTTTTTCTGAACTGGCGTCATCGCTCGGATTAGCACTATTTGTCGGCTCAGCACTTGCCTGCGCTTTTTTCGCTTTTACTCTTGCTAAAGCGGCGGCAACCGCTGATTTTTCATTATTCGCTTCTGGGGTACCTGAATTCATTCGCGCTTTACGTGCTTCTGCCGCTTTTTTATGTTTTGCTTCACGCGCTAATTTTTCACGCTCTAAACGTAATTTCCTAGCCTCAAAACGCACTTTTGCTTTTTCTGCTTTTAAATCAAGCAACTGTTGTTGACGGATTTCAGCTTTAGCGACACGATAATAATGAACTAAGGGGATATGACTTGGGCAAACATAGGCACAAGCACCACATTCAATACAATCAAATAAGTTTAATGTATCTAGTTGTTGATGGTCTTTGGCTTTAGCGCTCCATTGTAATTCTTGAGGAAGAAGTTGGCTGGGGCATACTTCAGCACATTGTCCACAGCGGATACATTCTACTTCTTGGTTATCATTGGGAATTTCTGCTTCACTTGGAGCTAAAATGCAATTGGTTGTTTTTACAATAGGCACTTGATTATTAGGCAAACTAAAGCCCATCATAGGGCCGCCCATGATTATATGTTTCTTCTCTTGTTGTGGGTACCCACATTCGTTGAGTAAAAATTCAACAGGCGTACCTAATAATGCCCAAACGTTCTGAGGTTTCTCAAGCGCTTGACCACTAACCGTTACGACTCTTTTTATTAACGGCGTATCATGAATTACCGCATCGGCTATTGCAAAGCATGTCGCAATGTTTTGCATTACAATACCTAAAGACGTAGGTAGCACGCCCGATGGAACTTCCGTTCCTGTTAATGCCATGATTAACTGTTTTTCACCGCCAACGGGGTATTGTGTAGGTAATACACAAACCTTGATTTTATCAATACCTTGCGTCGCGTTTTGTAACGCCTTAATTGCTTCTGGTTTGTTATCTTCAATACCGATTAGTATAAAAGCAGGTTCAAGTAGATGATCAAGAATATTAATCCCATCAAGAATTGCAGAACTATGCTCTTTGATTAATAAGTCATCGGCAGTGATGTAAGGTTCACATTCTGAGGCATTGATAATTAAGTAATTAATTTGTGCTGTTGTACCAACTTTAATATGAGTGGGAAAACCAGCTCCCCCCATACCTGAAATTCCGGCATTACAAATCTTTTCGATAATCTCAGCTTTAGATAATTGCTGATATTCAGGGCAAATTGTTCGTTCACACCAGGTATCTTTACCGTCAGGGATTAATTTAATACATAATTCTTCTAAACCTGATGGATGGGCAATGGTTGCGTTTTCAATCGCAGTGATTTTTCCGCTAGTAGGGGCGTGAATAGGAACTGAAATAGGCAAAGTTGAGCGTGTCAACGGTTGCCCTTTTACGACATCATCGCCAACGTTTACAATTACTTCTCCTGCTTCACCAATATGTTGTTGAATAGGTATAACAAGCTTTTCGGGGAGAGGAAGCTGTAGAATAGGTTTATCAGAGGTTAAAAATTTCATTTGTGGTGGGTGAATTCCACCATGAAATTTCCAAAAAAGACCTTTGTCTATGCGTTCAATTACCGATTCCACTTAAACCTCTTTTTCCTGCGATGTAGCATCTAGTTGAACAACAGGGATACTATTTAAATCCCATTGCCAGTTGCGAGTTGTTTGGTTTATTGGCCGCATTTCTATGCAGTCAACAGGGCAAGGTGCTACACATAAATCACAACCGGTACATTCATCGATAATAACGGTATGCATTTGTTTTGTTGCGCCAATAATGGCATCTACAGGACATGCCTGAATACATTTGGTACAACCAATACAATCTTCTTCAATGATAAAGGCGACTTTAGGGGTATTATCTGTTTCATGATTACCATCTAATGGTTGTACTTCAACTCCCATTAAATCAGCAATTTTTTTGATGGTATCATCGCCACCCGGCGCACATTTGTTAATTGCTTCACCATTTGCAACTGCTTCGGCATATGGCTTGCAGCCAGGGTATCCACATTGTCCACATTGAGTTTGAGGTAAAAGCGCGTCAAGTTGTTCGGCGAGTGGATCTCCTTCAACTTTGAATTTTATCGAAGCAAAACCGAGTAAAGCGCCAAAAAATAAGCCAATTACTCCAATAACTAAAATTGCGATAATAATTGACATTAAAATTTAACCAACCCTGTAAAGCCCATGAAAGCTAATGACATTAAACCGGCAGTGATCATGGCAATGGCAGAGCCTTTAAAAGGGGTAGGTACGTCAGCATTGGCAAGTTTTTCACGCATAGCTGAAAACATGATTAACACTAAAGAAAAGCCAAGTGCAGCGCTAAAGCCGTAAATAATTGATTCTAAGAAATTATGTTGTTCATACATGTTTAATAAAGCGACACCAAGTACGGCACAGTTGGTCGTGATCAGTGGTAAGAATATTCCCAATGAACGGTATAAGTTGGCGCTAGTTTTATGCACCACCATCTCTGTAAATTGCACTACGACAGCAATAACTAGAATAAATGTCATTGTAGTTAAGTAATCAAGCCCTAAAGGAGAGAGAACGTAAGTTTTTACTAAGTAGCTTAATAACGAAGCAAGGGTCATCACAAAAGTCGTTGCATATGACATGCCTATGGCAGTTTCTGTTTTGGAGGAGACCCCCATAAACGGGCATAAACCGAGAAACTTCACAAGCACGAAGTTATTAACTAATACTGTGCCCACTAATAATAATAGGTAGTCAGTCATGTTAAATGAATAGTAATGAATAAGTTAGTCTTATTATCCGATTTTCTGGGCAAGATAACAACCGATCTATTGAATAATTATTGTTGCATATGCAATATTGTGAGGAGTAAATGGAAACACTATGTCATGATTATTTTACAAATTGCTATTCATAGGTAGGGGAGGACATTTTTATCAATTAAAATAACAATATTAAAAATGGTTTTTATTTATCAAACATAAAGCGTATTGAAACTAGTGGGAATGTAACCATACGCTCTACGTTGAGTAATCGAATATTAAAAAGCTTATAAAGGCTGAGGTTTACCAATATGGAAGCCTTGGCAACCATCTATGAAAAGTTTTTCTAATGTAAATATTTCTTCTTGGCTTTCAACGCTTTCAGCTAATACAGTGATACTTAATCTGTGTGCTAAATCTACCATTAACCGTAGGAAGTATTGATTGTTCTTATCTTCATCAATATCTCGTGTATAGGTACTGTCCATTTTAATGTAATCAGGCTTAAGATCTCTGAAGAACTTAAAGGATGTTAAGCCTACACCAAAGCGTTCAACTGTGACTCTAGCGCCTGCACGATGGATCATATCGATAAAACGTTTACTCGTTTTTATGTTCTGTTGAAGGCCAAATTCGGTAATTTCAAACACTAGGTTTTTACTAATTGCGGGATCTCTTAATAAACGTCTTTCTAACCATATTAAAAATTGCTCATCATGGATGGTTCGAGAGCTAATATTAATGCCAAACTGTTGATCATGAAGATTTTTATCTGCAATTTCAGTGATCACTTTTTCGATGATCATTCGATCAATTTCAACAATTTTGTCGAGTTTTTCTGCCATGGCAATAAAAGATGCTGTCGGTAGCATTTCATCGTTTACATTTAAAAAGCGTGCTAATACTTCATTATAAGTTTTAGTATTTCTACTTGTTGGCTTAATGTGTTGTATTAGTAATGTTAAACGGTTGTATTTAATTACGTTTTCAATTTCTTGTCGCCAATTTTGGTTACCGTAACTAGCGCTTGAGCTTTCTAAAATGCTACTGTCAGTTTGTGAATACCATGAATTAATTTGCTGTGTTTGCGCGACACTTATTCCCGTATCAGCTAGCGCTAATAATTCACCAAGAGGGTTATTATTTTTAAAGCTCACTAAGCCGGTATAGCCGACAGAATCTAAATCAGAAGATTGTTGATATTTATTAAATTGGATCGTTAATTCTTTTGCATAATTCTCTGCATCTTGCAAAGTTGTGTTAGGTAGAATAGTGGCAAAATCTGAACTGTTTAATCTAAATATTTTAGATGATTGAAACTTGGTCGCTGCAGCTTTCATGATATCAGCAACCTTACAAATATAATTATCGCCTTCGGTGTAACCGTGAATTTGGTTAATGGTTTGTAACTCAGAACAACGAGTGATCGTTAATACACCAAAATCGATAGATTCTGCTTTTGTTTCAAAAAATTGCACAAAACGAGAGCGATTCTCTAACTGAGTTAAAGGTTCAATAAATGCTTCTTTTTCTAGCGCACCGGCGTCAGAAATATGGCTATTAATTTGATTTTTTATTTCACTGATACCCGCATTTAATTCAGGTAAATCAAAAAGATCTTCATCAGTGGATTTTTCCGTGTTTTGTAATACGTGAGTTAATTCTTTTTTAATTTGTTCGTTTATACTGCTGATGATGTTTTTATATCGATTGATGCTGAATTTACCAGCAATAAAAACAAAAACTAAAGACAACACCAACATGGTTACGCAAACGACTAATAAAAAGTGAGCGTAATTTGAAGCATTGGTTTGTAATGAAACTGAAAAACCTTGAGGAAATATTTTTTGGTTAACCAGCTTTGGCGTAAGCAAGTTTGCTAAAAAATTAGTTTTCGAGGACGCTTCAAATATCACTTGTTTATCATCACTGACGACTTTGAAAAAAGTAAAGCGTTGATTTTGCATTAATTTTTTTGCTAAAGATTCAATATTATCTGCTGAGCTAGTTGAAAAATATAATTTAACTAATTCCTGCTGGTTTTTTTGTTGTTTTAAAACTTGCTCAGAGGTAATGAAATAAGCAATGACAATAAAAATAACACTTAATATTGCCGTGCTAATCATATTACGTGAGATTAACTGCGAGTATGTATACATATAAAACCTTAAAAACCTCAATAAAACATACTAATACATGAGTCAAACACATGTATCACATTATCAACTATAGTCTATAAGCTGTTAAAACAGCTAACTAATATTTAGAAGATGTTAAGTAAGTAAATAAATTAATAAATCGTTGAATAATGCTATACCATGAATAAAGTATCAATACTAAGCAACTGTTAATTCGCAATTTATCTAAATATTCGATGGTTTTTTCATAAACTGTCAATTTTTCTGTCTTTTGGTTAATAAATTAAACTAACTTATCTCTTTAAGGGACTTGCGATTATTGTCTCAGCGCTATATAATTTGTTCGTTTTATTCCGTAGCAGTATTTCACTGAAAGTGATTACAACGTTTTTTGTACTCCCTTATTATTGTTTCGGTTCATTATTTCAAAATTAATACACCATTATTTGAAATAATACACATTGCGGGTTCAGTGAAAATAGGCCCCGATTTGGGGTTTTTTTGTATCTTAAAAAGATGCATTACAGCATGTGTTATCGCTGGGCTATATGCCCTTTTTTTGTATCTAAAAGCTAGAAAACTGGAGAAAATGATTGGCTAAATTTGAACATAAATTAACAGACATGTTACGACCAGCTGTTGAAGAGGTTGGTGTTGAATTATTAGGTATAGAGTTCGTTAGTGCGGGTAAACACTCGATACTTCGTCTTTTTATCGACCATGAAAATGGCATTGATGTTGATAATTGTGCGGAGGTTAGTCGTCAAGTAGGTGCATTGCTTGATGTAGAAGATCCAATTAGTACAGAATACAATTTAGAAGTTTCATCTCCGGGTTTAGATAGACCTTTATTCTCTCTAGCACATTATCAAGCGGCGATAGGTGAAACGATTAATGTCAGATTATCTCTACCGTTAAACGGACGTCGTAAATTCAAAGGTATTTTGAATGCTGTTGAAAACGACATCTTGATAGTAACGGTAGATAATGAAGAGTATGAACTTGTTTTCAGTAATGTTGACAAGGGCAATCTTGTTCATAATTTTGAAAAATAGTGTATTGAATTATAACGATTATTAAAGGCTAAGTAGCATGAGTAAGGAAATATTACTGGTAGTAGATGCTGTATCTAACGAAAAAGCATTACCTCGTGAAAGTATTTTTGAAGCGATGGAAACTGCATTAGAAACTGCCACCAAGAAAAAGTATGAAGGCGATATTGTTGTACGTGTTTGTATTGACCGTAAAACAGGTGAATTTGATACGTTTAGACGTTGGTTAGTTGTTGCCGATGATGCTGAAACAGAAAACCCATTTGCTGAAATGAGTTTGTCGGCTGCTCAATATGATCAACCTGATTTAGAAATCGGTGACTATGTTGAAGAACAAATCGAATCGGTAAAATTTGATCGTGTAACCACACAAACGGCAAAACAAGTTATCGTACAAAAAATACGTGAAGCTGAACGTGCATTAATTATTGATGCGTATCAAGATCAAGTGGGTGAATTAATCACGGGTGTTGTGAAAAAAGCGAGCCGTGAAAGTGTTATTCTTGATTTAGGGAATAACGCGGAAGCAATTATTTATCGTGATGATTTATTGCCGCGTGAAGTATTTCGTCCAGGCGATCGTGTCCGTGGTTTACTTTATGTTATTAAACCTGAAGCACGTGGCGCTCAATTGTTTGTTTCTCGTACCAAACCAGAAATGCTGATTGAGTTATTCCGAGTTGAAGTGCCAGAAATTGGCGAAGAAATGCTTGAAATCAAAGGAGCCGCTCGCGATCCAGGTTCAAGAGCAAAGATTGCCGTTAAATCAAACGATAAGCGAATTGATCCTGTTGGTGCTTGTGTTGGTATGCGCGGCTCTAGAGTACAGGCAGTATCGGGTGAGCTAGGTGGCGAGCGTGTAGACATCGTTTTATATGATGACAATCCTGCACAATTCGTTATCAATGCTATGGCGCCTGCTGAAGTTGCTTCGATCATTGTTGATGAAGATAAAGGCACTATGGATATTGCTGTTGAAGAAGGCAATCTTGCTATGGCGATTGGCCGTAGTGGTCAAAACGTTCGTTTAGCTAGCCAATTAACCGGCTGGGAACTGAATGTAATGACCGTTGATGATATGAATGAAAAACATCAAGCTGAAAATGACAAAGTCTTATCGTTATTTACAGACAAATTAGATATTGATGAAGATTTTGCATTGTTACTAGCCGAAGAAGGATTTACTTCATTAGAAGAAATAGCATACGTACCAGCATCTGAGTTATTAGATATTGATGGTATGGATGAAGATATTGTTGAAGAGCTTCGCGAACGAGCAAAAGCAGCATTAACCACTAAAGCACTCGCAAGTGAAGAATCCTTAGAAAACGCTGAGCCAGCTGAAGATTTATTGAATTTAGAAGGTTTAGAGCGTCATTTGGCATTTGTTTTAGCAAGTCGAGGAGTTGTTACTCTTGAAGATTTAGCGGAACAAGGTGTTGATGAAATTTCAGATATTGAAGAGTTAGATGAAACCAAAGCAGGCGAGCTTATTATGGCCGCGCGTAATATTTGTTGGTTTAATGAAGAGTAATAGCACCGGGAGTACAAAATAGATGGCATCTGTAACAGTAGAAGAACTTGCCAATGAAATAGGCGCACCGGTCGATAGATTGGTTGGGCAATTGGCAGATATTGGTGTAACGAAAAGTGCATCGGATTCTGTATCCCAAGAAGAGAAAGAGTCTCTTCTTGAACATCTTAAAAAACAACACGGTGATGATTCATCTGCTAAACCAAGCAAGATGACGTTAAGCCGTAAGAAAAAATCTACATTGACTATGGGCAGCGGCAGCAAAGCTAAATCTGTGCAAGTTGAAGTACGTAAAAAGCGTACTTACGTTAAGCGTAGTGAATTAGAAGAGCAACAAATGGCCGAAGCTGAAGCTAAAGCAGCTGAAGAAGCGGCTGCTAAAGCTGCAGCCGAAGCTGAAGCAAAAGCAATTGCTGAAGCAAAAGAAGCTGAAAATGCAAAAGCTGCTGCAGCCGCAAAAGCAGAAGCGGAAGCTGAACGTAAGGCACAGGCTAAAGCAGAAGCTGAAGCAAAAGCAAAACAAGCGGCTCAAGCTAAAGCTAAAAATATTGAAGAAGCTCAGCAAACACCAGTAAAAGCTGCTGAAAGTGATGAGGCAAAAGCATTACGACTTCAACAAGAAGCTGAAGCGGCTGCTAAGATTGAAGCAGAAGCGAAAGAATCAGCAGAAGCTGCTCGTAAACTTGCCGAAGAAAACGAAGCTCGTTGGCAAGCTCAAGAAGCTGAACGTAAAGCGAAAGAAAAAGAAGTTGTTCATTTAACGTCTTCTAAATACGCACAAGAAGCGGAAGATAAAGTTGACTCTGCCGATGAAGGTGGACGTCGTCGTCGTAAGAAAAAGAATAATCAACAAGATCGCAATGCTAAAGGCGGTCGTGGTGGTAAAGGTAAACAAACATTATCTGCACCGCAAAGCTTAAAACATGGTTTCACAAAACCTGTTGAAGCTAAAATGAATGAAGTTCGTATCGGTGAAACGATTTCAGTGGCTGAGTTAGCCAATAAAATGTCTGTAAAAGGCGCTGAAGTTGTGAAAACTATGTTCAAAATGGGCGCTATGGCGACTATTAACCAAGTTATTGACCAAGAAACTGCAGCACTCGTTGCTGAAGAAATGGGTCGTGAAGTGGTATTAGTGAAAGAAAATGCCCTTGAAGAAGCGGTACTTTCTGATCGTGGTGATGCTGGTGATGCAATTACGCGTGCACCTGTTGTTACTATCATGGGTCACGTTGATCATGGTAAAACATCATTACTTGACCATATTCGTGAAGCAAAAGTTGCCGATGGTGAAGCGGGTGGTATTACACAGCATATCGGTGCATACCATGTAGAAACTGGTCATGGCATGATCACTTTCTTAGATACTCCAGGACATGCTGCGTTTACAGCTATGCGTTCTCGTGGTGCTAAAGCGACTGATATTGTTATTATTGTTGTTGCTGCTGATGATGGCGTTATGCCACAAACGATTGAAGCTATTCAACATGCAAAAGCTTCTGAAGCGCCAATTATTATTGCCGTTAACAAAATGGATAAAGAAACTGCTGATCCTGATCGTGTTAAAACTGAATTGTCACAACACGACGTTATCCCGGAAGATTGGGGTGGGGATGTACAGTTTTGTCATGTTTCTGCTAAAACTGGTTTAGGTATTGATGAATTACTCGATTCTATTCTTCTTCAATCAGAAGTTTTAGAGCTAACGGCTGTTGTTGATAAAATGGCAAGCGGTGTGGTTGTTGAGTCTAAACTAGATAAAGGTCGTGGTCCTGTTGCAACGGTACTTGTTCAAGAAGGAACGTTGAATCAAGGAGATATCGTACTTTGTGGTTTAGAGTATGGCCGTGTTCGTGCAATGCGTGATGAAAATGGTAAAGCTATTCAATCTGCCGGCCCTTCAATTCCAGTTGAAATTTTAGGTTTAAGCGGTGTGCCGCAATCTGGTGATGAAGCTACCGTTGTTAAAGATGAGAAGAAAGCACGCGAAGTTGCTTTATATCGTCAAGGTAAATTCCGTGATGTTAAACTTGCTCGTCAACAAAAATCTAAACTTGAAAACATGTTTGCAAATATGGCTGAAGGCGATATTTCAGAAGTAAATGTGGTACTTAAGTCAGATGTACAAGGTTCGTTAGAAGCGATTTCGGATTCATTAGTCAAACTTTCAACGGATGAAGTGAAAGTGAAGATTATTGGTTCAGGTGTTGGTGGAATTACTGAAACAGATGCAACATTAGCGGCTGCTTCCAATGCGATTGTGGTTGGTTTCAATGTTCGTGCTGATGCTGCTGCTCGTAAGATTATTGAATCTGAAAAGATTGATTTACGATACTACAGTGTTATTTATGCATTGATCGACGAAGTTAAGCAAGCAATGAGCGGTATGCTTGCACCTGAATTTAAACAAGAAATTATTGGTCTTGCTCAAGTACGTGATGTATTTAAGTCGCCAAAAATTGGTGCTATCGCGGGTTGTATGGTTACTGAAGGTATCATTAAACGTTCTGCACCTATTCGTGTACTACGTGAAAACGTGGTGATTTATGAAGGTGAACTTGAGTCATTACGTCGTTTTAAAGATGATGTTCAAGAAGTTCGTAAAGATACTGAATGTGGCATTGGCGTTAAGAACTATAATGATGTTCGCGTTGGTGACCAAATCGAAGTATTTGAAACGGTAGAAGTACAACGTAGCCTGTAACTTTATTTTATTGCTAATTTCAATAATAGCATTGTTGGAAGTACTCATTGACGTTCGTTAACTGTGTGCTTCCGCCTCGCTCTAATTAATATTAGCTTCAATCTAAAACAACAGACATCACAATATGATTAATGAAATGGGGGCTTAGCCTCCATTTTTTGCTATAAAGTTTATTGGAATTATCAATAGCTTTTTATAGCGTTACGAGGAGTAGCCATTATGGCAAGAGAATTTGCTCGTACCGACAGAGTCGGTCAAGAAATCCAAAAAGAAATTGCGATGATCATCCAACGTGAAGTTAAAGATCCTCGTTTAGGTATGGTAACGGTTAACGCTGTGGAAATAACACGTGATTTAGCTTATGCAAAAATATTTGTGACCTTTTTTACTTTAGAAGGTCAAAATGTTGATGAGTCTATTAAGATTTTAAATGACGCTTCAAGTTATATTCGTACACTATTAGCAAAGCGTATCAAAGCGCGCATTATGCCTGAATTACGTTTTGTCTATGACAAATCTATGGTTGAAGGTGTAAGAATGGGCAACTTGGTAGATAAAGCGATTGCTGAAGATGAGAAAAATCATGAAAGCGACGTAGATGTTGAGCCAGGAGCTGAGTAAGTAAATGGCTAAACGTAGAAAAGGTCGTCCAATTAATGGGGTTTTATTATTGGATAAACCATATGAAATGTCGTCAAATAGTGCCTTACAAAAAGTTAAAAGACTTTATTTTGCACAAAAAGCTGGGCATACAGGGGCATTAGATCCACTGGCAACAGGAATGTTACCAATTTGTTTAGGCGAAGGAACTAAATTTTCTCAATTCTTACTTGATACGGATAAAAGGTATCAAGTTACGGCTAAGTTAGGGATCAGAACCACCACTAGCGATGCCGATGGTGAAGTCGTAAGTCATAAACCCGTTAATATTTCTGCGGAACAATTAGCGGATGCTCTTGATCAATTTCGTGGTACGACAAAGCAAGTACCTTCAATGTATTCGGCGTTAAAATATCAAGGACAACCTTTATATAAATATGCCAGAGAAGGTATTGAAGTTCCTAGAGAGTCTCGAGATATTACGGTTTTTCATCTTACGTTATTACGTTTTGAAAATGATGAGGTTGATTTAGATATTCACGTATCTAAAGGCACGTACATTCGAACTATTGTTGATGATTTAGGTGAATTACTGGGTTGTGGAGCACATGTCGCTCATCTTCATCGAAGTGCTGTTGGCAATTATCCTACAGATAAAATGGTAACCATAGAGCAACTTGAAACACTACTTGAACAGGCTAACGAGCAAAATATTTCGCCCTCTACGCTCTTAGATCCATTATTGTTACCTATGAATACAGCTTGTGATGGAATTCCAAAAGTGTATGTAGATGAAATGTCGGCGAACTTCTTACGCCATGGCAACCCAGTTAAAGCCGAAAATTCACCTGCAGAAGGAATGGTACAAGTCTATATTGGTGAGGATAATAGTGATGAATTTATCGGTGTGGGGATCATTGATGATGATGGACTCGTCGCACCTAAACGAATAACGGTGGTAGACATGCAATAATTGTATAAATCTATTGCATTCGTTAGATATGTTGCTAGAATACGCGCTCTTTTACCGTCCTTGCTGAATTAGTGTTTGGCAGATGGGATTATTATTAATACCAATTAGGTATTTCACACTAAGGATTAAAAATGTCTTTAAACGCTACAGAAAAAGCTGCAATCGTTGCAGAATATGCTCAAAAAGAAGGTGATACAGGTTCTCCTGAAGTACAAGTTGCTTTATTAACTACGCAAATCAACCACCTTCAAGGTCATTTCCAAGAGCACATCCATGATCACCACTCACGTCGTGGTTTATTACGCATGGTAAGCCAACGTCGTAAATTACTTGATTACTTAAAAGGTAAAAACGTTGAGCGTTACACTACCTTAATCGGTAAATTAGGATTACGTCGTTAATCGATTGTATTCTATATAAAAAAAGAGCCTTTCGGCTCTTTTTTTCGTTAGAAAATACTAAAAATTAATTAGTTCCACAATAGACTTCAACTTGTTTTTCGTTTACCGCCAACTGCTGTACTTTTTCTTGGTCGCTCAATACTTGTAATTCACCTTTTGCATTAGTGTATTGTATTTTATCGAAACCTTTTAATGTTTCTACATTGGCTTTTGCTTCATCACATTTATTTGGTGTTGCTGCAATTTTAATAGGTGTTTCAGGTTTATTTTCAGTTATGTCATCTTTTGTTTCTGTTTTAGCTTTAACAGTATTTGACATAGAAATTTCAGTATAATTGTCGTGCTTTGGTTGATGCTGACTAAAGTGAACAACATTATTACTGTCAACCCATCGGTAAACGATAACATTCTCTGCCATGCTATAAGCGAATGAACTAAAGAGAAATAATCCCAATGTAAATTTTTGAATTTTCATACAAACTACCTGATTGTTATTTTCAGTATTGAAAATAATTACCTATATAGAACTTATAACAAGTCAATTGCAAGTTTACAAATATTCTAATTAATTTCATGACTATTAAGTTACATTTTATATGCGAACTAATAATAGGTATGATAGATTACGCCTTTATTTTTATTAAAAAATCTTTATATGCTAAATAAAAACTCATCTGAACAAACACCTACTCGTGGTATATATTTATTACCTAACTTATTAACAACGGCGGGTTTATTCTCCGGTTTTTTTGCTGTTGTCTCATCTATGAATGGTCATTTTGAAAGTGCCTCAATCGCAATTTTTATCGCGATGATATTTGACGGATTGGATGGCCGTGTAGCAAGAATGACAAACACTCAAAGTGAGTTCGGTGCTGAATACGATAGTATGGCTGATATGGTATCTTTTGGTATAGCACCTGGTTTAGTTGTATATAATTGGGCATTATCAGGAATGGGGAAATTTGGCTGGTTAGCAGCATTCGTTTTTGTCGCTGCTGCTGCTTTAAGACTTGCAAGGTTTAATACTCAAGTTGGTGTTGCTGATAAAAGATATTTTCAAGGATTAGCTAGTCCCGCTGCCGCTGGTGTTATTGCTAGCTTGGTATGGTTAGGCACTGAATACCAATTAGCAGGCCAAGACTTTGGTATTGTCATGGGAGTTATTACTATAGTAAGTGGCTTACTCATGGTGAGTAATTTTAGGTATAACAGCTTTAAAGATGTTGACTGGAAAGGCAAGGTTAATTTTATCGTTGTATTATTGATAGTCTTAGTTTTTGTTATTGTTGCAGCAAGTCCAGCTGAGCTACTAACGGTTATTTTTGTTCTTTACGCTTCTTCAGGCCCGTTTACGACAATAAGGACGGTAAAAAAATTAAAACTCGAACATGTGGTTGGAGATGATCAAGATGCAGAGTTTAAAGCTGAAGATAAACATATTAACGACTCAGAAATTAACGAGTCAAATAAAGATAAATAATTAGGAGTCTTTCTTTATCAATATTTAAAAAAAGTGCATCTTTGCACTTTTTTTGATTTTTAAACTAGTAAAAATATAAACACTGTACTATTTTTAATCACTCGGACTCTTTTTTAAAATAAACTTCAAAAAAGGGTTGACGTTCTCACAGAAATCCCTAAAATGCGCTCCACTTCTTCAGGGAGACCTGAGAAGCGAGTTTTAAGTGGTTTAGTTATCCTTATTGATAGCAAAACCTTGAACATAATGTTTAAAAACTTTCTTTTGAAAAAAATGAAAATTCTTTAAATAAAATGTTGACATTAAAACTCAGGTGCGTAGAATGCGCATCTCGCTTGAGGTAAGGGCTAGAACCTGAATTAAGCAACGCGGTTTAACAACGAATGAGATTGTTACCTCGCGCCGAATAAAACGTTCATCCGTGAACGATTCGGCATACCTACATCAGTAGGCATCTTTAACAATTAGTTATCATGCAATTTGTGTGGGCACTCACATTACATTGATTTTACATAAGTCCATTGGACGTAA
>NZ_JAUOPE010000007.1 GCF_030546755.1 Colwellia sp. 1_MG-2023 | reverse complement strand
GTGGTAGTTCAGTTGGTTAGAATACCGGCCTGTCACGCCGGGGGTCGCGGGTTCGAGTCCCGTCCACTCCGCCACTTTTGTTTAAAATCCTGAACAATCCCTATACTATATTAAAACCCAATATCATTTTACTCTCTTTTCTTTTGTACCAATTCAATTAGTTCACTGCGGGTATTTATTCCTAATTTGATATAAATTCGATATAAATGATTTGACACTGTTGAAGGTGAAAGCGTTAGCGTTTTTGCGATTTGTTTAAAGGTTTGTCCCTGACAAACCCCTTCAATAACTTCTTTCTCCCGCGTAGTTAATATGTCTAATTGATCGATGATCCTTATTGAAATTTTAAATAATTCCCCGACAGCTTTTACTGAAAAATGTAAGTTACCTTTGATCAGTTCATCATTATTTTTTAATAAATCAGGCGGAAACGTTTGATGAGAGGCTTGTGGCATATGTTCATCAAGCACGGCAAAAAATTGTGGTGTAACACAATGGTAAATTCCTTTGGCGTCACATAAAGCATTGATTTGGTTACTTTCTGCAGCTTTAACTGATTTTGTATCTATTGAAATTTCTGATAATTGACGATAAGCGAAGCAACTCATTAAGTGATAAAGCAATCGGCTTTGTAAGCTCTGTTCCGCTTTAGTAAATAAATGTGCTCGATCATAGCGGTATAGTGTGAGCAAGGTAAAAATACCACTACGTTCATCAACATTTATTGAACTTAAAATTCTTTCAATATCACAGGGTTTAAAACATTTATGATAAAGCTCTGATTGATAAAAATTATCATCATCTATGACATCACTCATATTAATTGCTGTACCTAAACGTTCAGTTATTTGGGCGAAAATAGGGTTTATAGGTAGATATGTTAAGAGGTTAGTAAATATATCATCAGAGACATCTAGAGTTATCTGGGTATGAAATGTTTTAGTTGATGTATGACCTGTCCCCCAAATCGCGCCATCAAAAGGTATCACTTGCCTAAGGAGATCTAATGCCCAGGTTGGAAAATCTGCTAAAGATACATTGAGCGCTCCACGATAAAGTTGGCTAATAAACTTATCAACGTCAGTATTTTTCATCAAAGTTTCATTCATTAGGTAATTTTTACTATAGTCAAATTCAGTTAATTAAAAGAATATTAAGATAATTTTATGCTAACAGGTGGTTAGTTGATGGAACAAGAAAAACTTTTACCATGTGATACTGTGATTGCTGGCGGTGGTATAGCCGGCCTTGTCAGTGCGCTTGAATTGCTGCAAGTAGGTCAAAAAGTGATGCTTATTGATCGAGATACCCCAGAAAATTTAGGTGGTTTAGCTCGTTGGGCTTTTGGTGGTATGGCGTTAACAGAGACAGCGCAACAAAAAAAGATGAAAATTCCTGACTCTGCGAAAACATTGTTAAAAGATTGGCATAGTTTTGCAGAGTTTACAGAGCAAGATATTTGGCCTAAAGCTTGGGCGAAAGAATATGCCGAGCACAATCATGAAAAAGTCTATCAATGGTTAATAAAAATAGGCTTAGGTTTTTTACCTGCCGTTAATTGGGTGGAACGAGGGTTATATCAACCAGGTAATTCTTTGCCACGTTATCATGTTTTATGGGGCACAGGTTGGCAGCTAATTGAGACTATTATCAGGTTATTAACTCCTTTTTTAAAGAGTGGCGCATTAACGATTTTTCATCAACATAAAGTATTAGCTACTTTGCTTGAAAATCAACAGTGTATTGGCGTACAAGTGAGTGATGAGTTAAATGATGTAAAATTTAAAATTAGCGCAAAGAACACCATTATTGCCTGCGGTGGAATTAATGGCAGTTTAGAAAAAGTGAAAGAACATTGGCCGTATCAAGACAATACTGTTAGTAAAAAAGTATTAAATGGTGCCAACCCTTTATCAGATGGAAAACTTCATGAACACATTAGTGACATTGGTGGCAACATCACTCATGCCGATAAAATGTGGAACTATGCGGCGGGAATTCATCATCCACAAGCTGAGTTTGAAAATCATGGGCTAAGTTTAATTCCTTGTAAATCTGCTGTTTGGTTAAATCATCTTGGTGAGCGTATTGGGCCTATGCCATTAGTGACAGGTTTTGATACTCACTATTTATGCCAGCAAGTAGTTAAACAAGAAAAGCCATGGACTTGGCAAATTCTCAACGAAACCATTGCCAAAAAAGAACTTGCTGTGTCTGGTTCACTTCATAATCCCTCGATAAAAAATAAGAAACTATTGAGTTTTTTGAAAGAAATATTATTCGGTAATAAGCGTTTGATCAGGCAGTTAAGTGATGAAAGTGAAGATTTTATCTGTGCTGACACCTTGGTTGAATTAACCGACAAAATGAACGCACTCACCGATGAAAAATATATCAAGTTAGCAGTTATCCAAGATGAAATTGACCGTTATGACGATGAATTGCACAAGCCGTCAAACTTACAAAATGATGAACAGATCAGGCGTATTAATCATGCGCGTCAATGGAGGCCTGATAAATTAAGAACTTGTCAACCCAAGCCTATTGTTAAAAGCAGTAAAAAACAAAAATTGATTGCAATTCGCTTGCATTTGATTAGTCGAAAAAGCTTAGGGGGAATACAAACCAACTTAAAAAGCCAAGTACTTAAAGAAAATGGGGACGTTATGCCAAACTTATATTGTGTTGGAGAAGCGGCAGGTTTTGGTGGTGGCGGGGCATGTGGAAAGCGTTCTTTAGAAGGAACATTTTTATCCGGATGTATTTTAACGGCAAAAAATGCCGCACAAGCAATTATAAATAATAAAGATGAGAATCAGAGATGAAAAAAACAGCCGCGTGGTTAGTCAAATATGCTTTAGAGCAATTGAACGTAAAATTTACCTTCGGGATCCCCGGAGTTCATAATACCGAGATTTATGATGAACTGGCTAAGTCGAGTCAAATTGAACCGATATTAGTCACGCATGAAGGCTATGGCGCTTTTATGGCAGATGCTGTTAGTCGCAGTAGCGAAAGTATCGGTACTTTAGTGATTGTTCCAGCGGCAGGGGCAACACATGCAGCTAGTGGTATTGGCGAAGCTTTTTTAGATGGCATTCCTATGTTAGTGATTTGTGGCGGGGTGAGATCAGATTCTCAATTTCAATATCAACTGCATGACATGGATCAGCATAAAATGTTGGAGCCGATCACAAAGAAAACCTACAAAGTTGAAAACCATCAAGCGGTTGTTGCCACTATTTTTGATGCTTATAAAGTGGCGAATGAAGGTGAGCCTGGGCCAGTATTTGTTGAAATTCCAGTGAACCTTCAATTAGACAAAGGTGAGGTGGACGAGTTATTAACCTTTACTCCTTCGCTGCCGGTAAAAAATAACAATATCGATATAGCGTTAGTAGAAGCTGCCAAGCTTTTAGCTAAAGCAAAAAATCCTGCAATATTTGTCGGCTGGGGAGGGGTTGAGGCGATAGCTCATACGGAAACTATTGCTGATCTTCTGTGCGCACCAGTGGCCACTACTTTGCAAGGTCTCAGTGCATTTTCAGCCAAACATCCTTTACATACAGGAATGGGCTTTGGTCCTGCTGCAGTTCCAGCAGCTACGAATGCTTTTAAAAACTGTGATTGTTTGCTGGCAATAGGAACCCGATTTGCAGAAATAGCTACCGGTAGTTTTGGTGTTGATGTACCTGAGAATTTGATTCATATTGATATCAATAAGCAAGTATTTAACGCAAATTATCCTGCTAAAGTGGCGATTGAAGGAGATGCCTCCTTAGTATTAGCGTGTTTAGTGGAAAAATTAAAGCAAGAAAATATCATTGAAAAGCCAATAGAAAGTATTACCTCGGCAATTAAACAAGATAAGCAGTCTTATCTGGATGAATGGTTGCAACACGATAGTCAGCAACGGGTAAATCCAGCGCTATTCTTCCAACAACTCCGTCAACAACTTGATGATGATGCTTATGTTATCGCTGATGATGGCAATCATACTTTTTTAACCGCAGAATTGATGCCGTGCTATCAAGCGAAACATTTTTTTAGTCCAACTGATTTTAATTGTATGGGCTATGCTATTCCTGCTGTGATAGGTGCTAAGCTCGCAAACCAGGATAATCAAGTCGTGGGGATCATTGGTGATGGCGCCTTTTTGATGAGCCAAACGGAATTATTTACAGCTGCACATTTAAATATTGGCGCTATTTTTACGATTTTTAATGACGGCGAATTAGCGCAAATTTCTCAAGCCCAACAAACACCTTACAATAAAAAAACCTGTACCGTGTTACCTAATGTTAAATTTGAAGCGATTGCACAGGCAAGTGGTTGTCAGTATCTGCGTATTGATTCTAATGATGATATCGATGAAAAAATTGCACAAGCCCTTAACTATGCTAAAAATAAAGTACCGGTAGTGTTAGATGTAAATATTGATTATTCAAAAAAAACACGCTTTACCCAAGGTATTATTGCCACCAATTTAAAACGGATGAAATTACCGACCAAAGTGCGCATGATTTCAAGAGCGTTATGGCGTCGTGTTTAATAACAGAAAAATAAGTGGTTTGACCAGTTGCTTTTATACGAAATGTCCAATAGTATAAAGTCATTATACAGGTCGGACCTATTTGGAGTTTATTCATGTTGACATATAAAGCACCTATTGCAGATATAAAGTTTCTTTTTGAAGATGTATTTGGTTATTACAAACATTACGAAAAATTTCCTGAATTTGAAGAAGCGACACCTGATTTAGTTGATGCAATTTTCCAAGAATGTGCAAAATTCTCAGAAAATGAATTATTACCGATGAATCAAAGTGCTGACAAAGAAGGTTGTACATTCGATAATGGTAAAGTCACTACGCCTAAAGGTTTCAAAGAAGCTTATCAACAATATGTTGATGGTGGTTGGCAGTCATTGTCACATGGCATTGAATATGGCGGCCAGGGCTTACCTCCTTCGCTAGGTATGGTTAAGTCTGAAATGATGGGAACTGCAAACTGGTCTTGGTCAATGTACCCAGGATTGAGTCATGGTGCGATGAATACCATTGATGTTCATGGTACCGAAGATCAAAAACAGCTTTATTTAACCAAACTGACTGAAGGCACATGGACAGGTACTATGTGTTTAACTGAGCCACAATGTGGTACCGATTTAGGTCAAGTGAAAACCAAAGCAGTACCAAATGGCGATGGTACATATGCCATCAGCGGTACAAAAATATTTATTTCAGCAGGTGAGCATGATCTGGCTGAAAATATTATTCATATCGTCTTAGCCCGCTTACCTGATGCACCAAAAGGGACTCGAGGTATTTCATTATTTATCGTCCCTAAAATGGATGTTGAGCAAGATGGAAGCATTATTGGCGGTAACCATGTTACTTGTGGTTCACTCGAAGATAAAATGGGGATTAAAGGCTCTGCAACAGCCGTATTAAACTTTGATAATGCGAAAGGTGTACTCATTGGTCCTGAAAATAAAGGCTTAGAGTGTATGTTTACCTTTATGAATACTGCTCGTGTAGGGACAGCTTTACAAGGTGTCTGTGCTGCTGAACTGTCTTATCAAAACGCCTTGTTATACGCGAAAGAGCGTCTTTCTATGCGTTCCCTATCAGGTGCAAAACAACCTGAAAAAGTTGCTGACCCTATTATTGTACATCCTGATGTTCGTCGTATGTTATTGACACAAAAAGCGTTTGCTGAAGGTGGACGTGCGATGATTTATTATGTATCAAAACTTGTTGATACGATTGAGACCTCTAAAGATGAAAAAGAACGTAAACGTGCAGATTATCGTTTAGGCTTTATCACGCCAATTTTAAAAGCATTTTTAACTGAAGTGGGCTCTGAGAGTGCTAATTTAGGTGTACAAGTGTTTGGTGGCCACGGGTATATTAAAGAGTGGGGCATGGAGCAAATTGTTCGTGATTGCCGAATTTCTACTTTGTATGAAGGCACTACAGGTATTCAAGCGCTTGATTTATTAGGGCGTAAGATCTTATTGAGCCGAGGCAAGTCGCTGAAAAGCTTTACTATGGAAATATTAAGTTATTGCCGCGAGAAAAGTATGATCTCTAGTAACCCGCATAAACGCCAAATGAATAAATTTATTTGGCCATTAAGTAAAGCGGTCGCCAATTGGCAACAATACTCGGTTCGTTTAGCGATAAAAGCGAAAAAAGACCGAGATATAGTTGGCTCAGCGTCTGTAGATTATTTAATGTATTCAGGCTACATCACTATGGCATATTTTTGGGCACAAATGGCGCAAACTGCCTACGAAAAATTAGCAGGCGAAGTTGAAAATCGAGATTTTTATCGAGCAAAAATTAAAACGGCTGAGTTTTATTTTGAACGTATCTTACCTCGTATAAAATCACATGCCGCAACTATGATGGCGGATCCAAAAAGCTTGATGCAATTGGATGAAGATTTATTGTCTTTTTTATAATATGAATAAGTAGTTAAAAATATATAGACCGATAAAAAAAGCTGCAACTGCAGCTTTTTTTGTTTTTACCGTTAGTGATTAATTATAAATGTCTGATCAAACGCAGTAATTTAAATTTTAGCTTGGTATAAGGTGCGAACCTAACGGGTAAGTCTTTAAAGAAAGGGCGGTATAATACGGACTTTAAATGACTAAAATTATCAAAGCCTGCTTTTCCGCTATATTGCCCCATACCACTTGGGCCAACACCACCAAAAGGTAAGTCAGGAACAGCATTAAACATAATTACATCATTAATACATTGACTACCCGAGCTGATTTCATTAATCCAACTTTGAGTTTGTTGATTATCTTTACTAAAAATATAAGATGACAGTGGCTTTTCTCTTGATTTAACAAAGGCTTTTGCTGCTTCAAAATCATCAATGGTGATGATTGGTAATAATGCACCAAAGATTTCATCAGTCATAATCGCGCTATCAAGTGCGGGATTAAGGATTATCGTCGGTTCAATATAATTTGTCGTTACATCAACTTCACCACCGTGAACAATTTCACCACTATCCATATAAGAGGCTATTCGCTCAGTGTGACGTTGGTTCACAATACGTCCATAGTGAGGATTATTTTTTATATCATCGCCAAACATTGATTTAATTTGTTTTTTCAGCGCAATGATAAGTTTTTCAGCAACATCTGTGCTCGTTAAAATATAATCTGGGGCAATACAAGTTTGCCCTGCGTTCATCCATTTTCCCCAAGCGAGTCTTTGTGCGGTAATGGTTAAATCAGCACTTTTATCGATGTAAACTGGACTTTTTCCACCTAATTCTAAAGTCACAGGGGTTAAATGCTTAGCGGCAGCAGTCATAACAATACGACCCACTTGGCCATTGCCGGTATACATAATGTGATCAAAAGGATAGGTTAATAATTCAGTGGTTTCTTCAACGCCACCTTCTATCACCGACACGGCTTCGTTATCTAAATATTGCGGAATAAGTTTAGCTAATAATGCCGAAGTCGCTGGTGATAATTCTGACGGTTTAATGATGGCACAATTACCTGCTGCAATAACAGCAACAAGGGGAGCTAACACTAATTGCAAGGGGTAGTTCCAAGCGCCCATAATGAGTACTGTACCCTGGGGCTCTGGTTGAATATAAGAACGGCCTGGTTGAGCAACTATAGGCGTTGAAACTCTACGCTTCTTTGCCCATTTATCCAGGTGTTTAACCATGTGATCAACATCACCAGCTACATACGAAACCTCAGTGATCCATGCTTCAAGAGTTGGTTTACCTAGATCTGACTTTAATGCATCTAAACATAACTGTTCATTTTCAATGACCAATTTTTTTATTTGCAGTAATTGCTTTTTTCGCCAAGATAAATCATGGGTTATATGACTTTTAAAATAGGCTTTATGCAGGTTGATTTGTGATTCAAAGTTCATAAAGTCTCCAAAATTCAGTTGATGGTGGTCGGATGACTAAATCTACACTATTTTAGAACTTATGTACAAAATTGATTTAACGTTTTAGTTGCATAATCCAGTTTATTATCCGTTCTACTGTTTGGTGAATATTGTTAACGTCTATTTCATCAACCGGTAAAACTAAGTTGCGATATTCTAATTGAGTAAAAATAGTCAGCATTATATCAGCATCTAACTCAGCATATTCATCGTTAAAATATGAACAAAGTTGTATGAACGGGGTAATAAGTGCTTGTTTATGAATTTGCGCTAGTTCACGTAACTTAGGAGTGATTTGTATCTCAGTGAAAAGTAACTGTTCAATGGCTAATTCAGTCGGGTGATCTTTAATTTTCGTATATAAATAGCTCGTGGCCATTTCACTGAGTTTTTCAGCTAACTCTGTTCGCAAAGCGACTTTTTTTAATTGAGTTTTTGTATATGAATCTAATAAGTTAAAAGCGGGTAACCAAGCCGCTCCAGCTCTAGATACCGTTTGTGTGGAACTTAATACAAAAGCTTCATGAACAAGCTCTTTAATATCTTTAAAATAATAAGTGGTTAGCGACAGTTGCAGTTGTGCTTGTGTTGCAATAGCTCTATGAGTGGTACCTTTAATACCCTGAGTGGCTAAAACTTCAATCGCTGCGTTAAGAATTTGATTGCGAGTTAGCTCACCTTTTGAACGACGCTTTACTAAAGCTTTATCTTTTAGCACAGTCATATTAAATACTACTTAAAATTTAAATTTGATTAACATTAAATTAACGTATTTTTAAGATTTATTCAATGTTTTCAATGAAGAGAAAGCGCTTACTTTGATAAATAATGGGTTATTTTTTTATCATTTTTAACCCAAAGTTGAGTTAGCCATTGATGAAAGGCTTTTTTATATTGTATGTCTTCTTGATAATTACCGAGTAGCTTGTCAACGTTATCTATTTGTTCAATGTCAATAATCACTTCTTTTAGCTGCCCTTTGAGCATTTCTTTCATGATATGACCTTTATTGTGCGGGTAGACCAGCGTGATATTAAGAATTTTGTCAAATTGTTCCCCCATCGTTGCCAAAGTAAAAGCTATGCCACCTGCCTTTGGAGAAAGTAGGTGCTTAAAACTATTTTGCTGAGCTTGATGTTTTTGTGGAGTAAATCTTGTGCCTTCAACAAAATTTATAATAGTGGTTGGGGTGTTTTTAAATTTAAGACAAGACCGTTTTGTCGTTTCGATATCAGTGCCTATTAAATGAGGGTGCTTTTTTAAATAGGATTTACTGTATCGTTTCATAAAGGGCATATCTAATGCCCAACAACCCATACCGATAAATGGCACTTTTTTAAGGGAATCTTTTAGAAAGTATTTTGGCTCAGGTATATGAGTTCTAGCAAAGTTGGATAAAACAAAGATATCTAACCAACTTTGGTGATTGGCTATTAATAAATACCAGGCATCTTTACTTAAATTTTCATTACCTGTAATTGTCCATTTAATTTTATTAAAAAGACTCATAATAATAAAATTATTAAGGGCCCAGAATCGGTAAATAAAATGCATGGGTTTATAAACGGCTTGATGTATTAATTTAAATGGCAACAATAACTTTATTAGTCCGCCTAATAGCAAAAATGTGCCGGCAAATGCTAAATTTAAGCAAAATAATAGAAAGGAAAGGGGCATTGATATAAAAGCTGGTAAGCCTGAAAACATAAGAAAAAAGAGAGTTAAGAAATTATTTTTTGGATATTTTACGTGGTATTTTAATATTTTGGTAATGCTTTATTCGTTACAC
Source organism: Colwellia sp. 1_MG-2023 (assembly GCF_030546755.1). GTDB lineage: Bacteria > Pseudomonadota > Gammaproteobacteria > Enterobacterales > Alteromonadaceae > Thalassotalea_H. The sequence continues at coordinate 216,968 of NZ_JAUOPE010000007.1, read as the reverse complement.
ATGTACGCTGAAAAGCTTAAAACTACCTTTTATTGTTAAGTCATTTGTAAAAATAGAGTGAAGTTTTTAATTCCACTCTATTTAAATTTTACACAATTTTATTTGATGGCTAACTATTGTTGTTGAGCAAACTTTGCTGAAATCAACTCATCGTTATCAAAGTCATCAACATTTATTACCGCTAAACGTTGTTGTTCTGCTTCCGTTAATAGTTGAGCTTCTTGTTCAGTAATCACCTTGGCTGCTAATCCTTGCTCGGCTACTTTATCAAGCTGATAAAAAGGTAATTTTTTATCAATGGCTTTGCAAACACGGTCGAAAATTGGCTCACAGGCAATGATATTCAACAAGGCTGTTTCTAGTTTCCCTAGAGTATTCTCGCCATCATCCGTTAAATATTGCCCTTGTCCTAAACGTGTTCTTGCTTCACAAGGTGTTTGTAAAATTCTAGCAACTTTATGATCGATGATATCTGATGGTTTCTTTAACCATGTACCTAATGGGAAGATCATCGCACGAAGTGCTAAAGCGACCAATGTATTAGGGAAATTGCTAATAAGTTCATCTATCGCCTTTTGTGTGCGATACAATGAGTCTTCAACGGCCCATTGCACCAATGGTAGGTCATCTGCTTGACGGCCTTCATCGTTAAAACGTTTTAAACTGGCACTGGCTAAATAGAGGTAACTTAAAATATCGCCTAAACGTGCTGATATTCTTTCTCGGCGTTTTAAGTCGCCACCAAGCGTTAGCATGGCAATATCTGAAAGCATGGCTAAATTTGAACTAAATCTTGTCATTAATTGATAATAACGACGAGTTTCATCATTAAAAGGTGTTTTGATAAAACGAGCACCGGTAAATGACATCCATTTGCTGCGAACGATATTACTGATGGCAAAACCAATATGGCCAAATAATGCGTGATCAAAATCAACAAGTGCTTGTGATTCATTAGGGTTAGCGGCAGATTCAAGTTCTGCGAGCACATAAGGATGACAGCGAATAGCGCCTTGACCATAAATGATCATACTTCGAGTTAAAATATTCGCGCCTTCAACGGTAATAGCAACAGGCGCACCTTGGTACCCACGTGCTAAATAATTGCTTTCACCCATACAAATACCTTTACCGCCATGAATATCCATAGCATCGGTAATACAACTACGCATTTTTTCGGTTAAATGATATTTTGATATAGCAGATACTACAGAAGGTTTTTCTCCTAAATCAATGGCGCCTGTTGAAAGGGTTGTTACGGCATCCATTAAATAAGCATTGCCGCCGATACGGGCTAGTGCTTCTTCAACACCCTCCATTTTGCCAATAGGTAATTTAAATTGTCGTCTAATACGGCTATAAGCACCCGTAGCTAAAGCGACAGATTTTATTCCACCCGCACTGTTTGATGGTAATGTAATAGCGCGGCCAACAGATAAACATTCAACCAGCATACGCCAACCTTGGCCTGCCATTTCTGGCCCACCAATAATAAAGTCAAGCGGAACAAATACTTCATTACCTTGAGTTGGACCATTTTGAAAAGGAACATTCATTGGGAAATGACGTCGGCCTGTAATAACTCCATCAATGTCAGTAGGAATTAATGCACAGGTAATACCTAATTCTTCTTTGTCACCCAGTAAGCCGTCAGGATCACGTAATTTAAAGGCTAATCCTAATACAGTGGCAACAGGCGCTAAGGTAATATAGCGCTTGTTCCAGGTTAATTTCATACCTAAGGTTTCTTTACCGTCAAATTCACCTTTGCAAACGATCCCAAAATCAGGAATTGCACCGGCATCTGAACCAGCTTCAGGGCTCGTTAGTGCAAAACAGGGCACTTCTTCGCCTTTGGCTAAACGAGGTAGATAGTAATCTTGCTGTTCAGTTGTACCATAGTGTTGTAATAGTTCACCTGGACCTAATGAGTTAGGAACACCAACAGTACTAGCTAATACAGTACTCGCACCTGATAATTTTTGCAGCACTCTCGATTGAGCATAAGCACAAAACTCTAAACCGCCATACTGCTTTTTAATGATCATGGCAAAGAACTTGTTATCTTTTAAGTACTGCCATACTTCAGGTGATAAATCGGCTCTGTCGTGCGTGGTCTCCCAGTCATCTATCATTTTACAAACGTGTTCAACTGGACCATCTAAAAAAGCTTGTTCTTCTGCACTTAAACGAGGCTTTGGATATTGATGAAGCTTTTGCCAGTCAGGGCTTCCTCTAAATAATTCGGCTTCAAACCAAGTTGTACCCGCATCAATAGCTTCTTTTTCAGTGTCCGACATTTCAGGCATTATTTTTTGAAAAGCGGTCAATAACGGTTGGCTGAGGTATTTTTTACGAACGTCTGCAATATTAAAAGGCAGAATAACAATGGCGAAAATTAACCATCCCCAAAATGAAATTACATTAAAAAAAGAACCGACAACCATTAACGCAGCGAAAGAAACGCTGAACGTTGTTAATGACGAACGGTTATAAGTCATAAAGACAATAAGTGCGATTGCGCATAATAGCCAAGTAAATAGTTCCACAAAAATTCCTTACATTTGATAGAGGTCAGACCACTAGGTTTGAATAGCTTAATTTGCTTTTACGTTAATTTCAATCATTTATTCATAACTTTATAAACGAGTATTTTTGTCTTATTCGTCGCATTCATTACCACGTTAATTACTTGCGAATGTAGCTTGTGTTTAATTGTTACTATAAATATAGCAGTTTAGCGCTAATTGTCGGTTAATATTGCATTTTATTGGAATAAATGTCCGAACATAAATGAAATGAAAAGTTAGAGTTGTGGAAAAATCAGGGGGGCTTGGTTACTTTCCCATAATGGGTGTTTCGCCATTACTTTAGTAAACATGGCACTTTGCAGATACATATTTAACCAAGCTCTAACGTTAGGATAGGGAGCTTGTAAATACCATTGGCGTTCAATACGTGCAAACTGCCTAATAAAAGGTAATAAAGCGATATCGGCTAAGCTTTCATGATTTGATATTAAAAATGGATGCTGTGTTAATCGCTGCTCTAATTGATTAAGAAAAATTTCACAGGCTTGTCTACATTCAACGAGATTTGTTTCATGATACCGTTTTGCGCACTTATAATTTTCTAAACAGGTTTTAAACTGAGTATCGAAGGTATGAATTAACGCCATCATTTCTTCATTTTTAGTCGCTTGATTATCCGTTATGCTTTTATGTAAAAAGTCAGCAGGATCAGCTTGATGAAACGCCCATAGCATAATGTCTAAACTTTCTTCAATTACTGTACCCTTGTTAAGCACTAATACTGGTACAGTGGCTTTAGGTGATGCGTTGAGCATTTCTTGAGGTTTATTACTTAACACTATATCTCGTAAAACGACCTTTTGTTTTGCTTTAAATAACGCAAGTCTGGCTCGCATAGCAAAAGGGCAATGTCTTAAAGAGTATAAAATCGGCAGTTGAGAAATGTCATTCATATAAGTTTTACGAGCAGGCTTATGTCTTTCTGGTGATTAAACCACTTTAACGATATTCATCTGCTAAATATACAGGTAAAATCTCATCTTTATACATTGAATAAGTAAAAGTTGTAAAAATGGATCATAAAATTGAATTATTAGCTCCCGGTGGTGATGTTGATGCGATTAAAGCGGCAATCATTGCTGGAGCCGACGCGGTTTATTGCGGATTAGATACGTTTAATGCCCGAAATCGTGCGTCTAATATTTCATTTGAGCAACTTGTTGGCATTATTCGTTTAGCTCATCAGTATCAATGTGAAATTTTTCTTACCTTAAATATTGTTATCTTAGAGCACGAATTTAAATCATTAACCAAGTTATTGAATAAACTGGTTAATACCACATTGGATGGAGTGATAGTACAAGATCTTGGTTTACTGTATATTCTAAGAAAACACTACCCAACTCTTGATATTCATGCCTCTACTCAATTAACTACTCATAATATCGGCCAAATTCCGTTTCTTCAAAAACTTGGCGCTTCAAGAGTTAATCTGTCACGAGAATTAAATTTAAGAGAGATCACGGCGATGGCGAAAGTTGGCCATGAAAACGACGTTCTCACTGAAGTTTTTGTTCATGGTTCACTTTGCGTTGCTTTTTCAGGGCTTTGTTATTCTACTTCGGCAAGTGTAGGAAATTCAGGAAATCGTGGCCGTTGTAGTCAAGCTTGTCGGGAAGAATATGAAACCACAGCATCGGGTAACAACTTCCCCTTAAATATCAAAGATAATTCAGCCTTTTTTGATTTACCGGCTTTAATTGATGCGGGTGTTCATTCATTTAAAATTGAGGGAAGAATTAAAGGAGCCAGTTATGTCCATACGGTTGTTGATAGCTTTCGTAAACAAATTGACGGTTACTTCGACACTGGCGAGTTGTTAGAAGACGGCGAACGATTATATAAAGTATTTAATCGTGATTTCTCCAATGCCTTTTTAAGAGGGGATTTAAATCAATCGATGTTTATTGATAATCCTCGCGATAATTCTAAAAATCATGCCGTTGACAAATATACGGCCGATAACAGCCAAAATATTTCTGTAGTACAAATTCATGAGGTAGAAAAAAGCCTCAGTGATGAAAAATCGGCAATGCAAGCAAGTGTTTTTGATAAAATTAAATATTTAAGTATCGAAAAACAGCAATTATCATTACATGTCATAGGTACGGAAGGTCAACCACTGCAGATTAAAGCCATTGTAGAAGATACTTTGCAAGAGACGAAAACTCACTTAATAAGTTCAACATCAATATTAGCGAAAACGGACAATAATGCGATTGATCAAGCCGCGATAGAAAAACGTTTTAAAAGTATCAATAATGCTCATTTTCATTTATTTGACATCAATCTTGATAATTTCGATTCAGGATTAAGCATCCCTTTTAAAGAATTGACCCTACTTAAAAATGAGTTATTACGTGTATTAAATAACAATCAAGTTATTCATCCTGAGGTTGATCTACCAAAACTTGTTCATCACGAAAAAATAAACAAGGCACAGAATGAGTTATCGATATTAATTTCTGATATCGCAGATATTCATTTATTAAATGAGACCGACGCTGATATTTATTTTAAATTACCTGATGCTTATAAACGTGGCTGTACTAAATATGTTGATTTTTTCAAGGAAAACCCTAGGTTAATACCTTGGTTTCCTTCGGTATTAATTGGTAAAGACTTTGATGTTGCGCTGAATATTTTAGAACAAGTAAAACCACCATTAATTGTGACTAATAACACGGGTATTGCCAACCGAGCCAGTGAGTTAGGTGTTGATTGGATTGCCGGACCATTCTTAAATACTACTAATTCGTATGCCTTGTTGGCAATGCAGGAAGCCTTTAATTGTCGAGGTGCATTTATTTCAAATGAGATCAATCATAAGCAAATAAAAAGTATTGCTCGACCTAAAGGATTTAAATTACTTTATAGTATTTACCATCCTATTTTATTAATGGCGAGTCGTCAGTGCTTTTTTCAGCAAAGTGTAGGTTGTGAAAAGCCGCGTATCGATAATGGTTGTATGTTGTCATGCGATAAATCAACCAGTATCACTAACTTAAAAGGTGAATCTTTTGCCATCGATAAACAAAAGGCGGGTTATCCAAGTATTTATAATCAAGATCAGTTTTTAAATATCGATATCATTGACGATCTCGCAAGCTTGTTTGATGGCTTTATGATTGATCTAACAAACATTGGTGCAGGAGATAAAACCTCACCAGATAAATCGGTGTTGATAAAACAGTTTGAGCAATTATTAAAAGGTGACTCATCTACCGAAACTTTATTGCATAAATTAGTGCCTCAATCAACGAACGTGCAATATTTCAATGGTTTATAGCGGCTGTTTGTTTTAATCTTTACGTATATTTAGCTAGATAATAATGAGGAAAGGTGTTGTTAAATGTGTGAACTGTTAGCCATGTCTGCCAATGTTCCAACTGACATTTGTTTTAGTTTTAGTGGTTTGATGCAACGAGGTGGTAATACTGGCCCACACAAAGATGGTTGGGGGATCACTTTTTATGAAGGAAAAGGCTGTCGAAGTTTTAAAGACCCTTTACCGAGTGCTCGTTCTCCCATTGCGCAACTTGTCACAGAGTATCCGATCAAAAGTGAAGCGGTGATTTGTCATATAAGACAAGCAAACTCTGGCGGAATTTGTCTTGAAAATACTCATCCTTTTACCCGTCAAATGTGGGGTAAAAACTGGACTTATGCCCATAATGGTCAATTAACATCTTTTAAAGAAGAACTGCCCATAAAGTTTCATATCCCGATTGGCACAACCGATAGTGAACATGCATTTTGTTGGATTTTAGATCAATTGCATATTAAGTTTGCTGAGCATGAACCAACCAATGAAGTGCTTTTTCAATTCATTGCTACCTTAAGTGAGAAAATTAATCGTTTAGGGGTATTTAATCTGAACATTTCAAATGGTGATTGTTTATTTGTGTATTGTTCAACTAAATTACATTGGATCACGCGTCGCGCGCCATTTGGTGAAGCAAGTTTGATTGATGCTGAAATGGTGGTAGATTTTCATAAAGAAACAACGGCCAATGACATTGTAACCGTTATTGCGACGCAGCCTTTAACTGACGATGAAACGTGGCAAAAAATGTTACCTGGCCAGTGGCAGTTATTTTGTTTAGGTGAATCTATTGCAAGTGGTCAAACAGAAGCTGACATAAAAGAAACCGTCAATACTTCAACTTAAATCACTGTTATATAAGCGTTATAATAAATAGCGTGGTTATTTTGTAACAGGTTGTCCATTGATGGAAAGTTTGTTCAATTGTGCTTCAAACTGCTCTACGCCTGATTTTGCTTGGTAGAGTTTTACCATTAAATAGTCTAATTCAGGGGCAAACCATGCATAAGTAATACGATTTTTTTCGACGACTTCTCGTTTTAATTTAATGGTTTTAACTAGCCCGTAAGGCAACATAATATCTTCTTCACCTTCATATTGGTAAACATAATTTTTAATTGTGCCAGAGGTGCTGATCACTGGATAAACAAAGTGCTTTTGATCTGGATTCTGCAGTAAATTAATGCGATTTTGAAGGTGATAACTGAGTTTATCTTGAATGTTAATTGGGAAATTAATAGTTTTTTCGCGTTCTTTTTTCATATCAAACGCTTTATTATTTTTCGTATCGTAACGCCATTGGTACTCTTTATCTCGCCCCGTGCCAGAACGTTCATAATGATAAAGCGTTGGAATAACTTGATTGTCTTTCAAAACCACGGTTGAAGTTTCTTTTCGAGCGTCAGAAAAAATTAACCATTCAATATCCGTGTGATAGCTATATTCAATCAAGCCATTGTCGAGGTTTTTCAACTCTCTTACACCTGTGCCAACCGGTGATGATTTATGTAGGATAGTGTATTCTGCGCTAAAAGGCTTAACGACTATGTTAGCACTGCTTTGTTCATTGTCACTTGCACTAACATTAGGGCTAGCAAGTAGCGTAAAAGTGAGTGTTGATAAACAAAAATAACATACTGCTTTTAGCATAAAATTCCTTAACTATTATTCACTTGCATAACCTGAAGAAGGTAAGCTTACCCCATCCAATACTGCTTTGTCACCTATCATAACCACTCTGCCTGAACAAAACCAATTGATGACAAGTGGATAAATTTTATGCTCTTGAACATGAATTCTACTAGCTAAATCATCCGCGGTATCTTCAGGAAAAATCGGTACTTTAGCTTGTAAAATAACCGGGCCACCATCGAGTTCTTCGGTAACAAAGTGAACACTAACACCGTGTTCTTTATCATTAGCATCAATAGCACGTTGATGTGTATTGAGGCCTTGATACTTAGGCAACAAAGATGGATGAATGTTCAATAATTTTCCAGAAAAATGTTGCACAAAGTCAGGCGTTAAAATACGCATAAAACCAGCAAGTACCACTAAGTCTGGATTATAGTCGTCAATGGCACTCACTAAAGCTTGGTCGTAACTTTCTCGTGAATCATATTCTTTGTGTGAAAGTACTTGATGAGGGATATTGGCATTTTCGGCTCGTGTTAAACCAAAAACTTCAGCTTTGTTGGAAATAACGCCAACAACTTCTCCTGGATAATCAGTTGTCTTGCAGGCATCAATAATTGCCTGCAAGTTTGAACCACTACCTGAGATTAAAACAACAATACGACGTGTCATTTAAGGGGAACCTTGATTATGAATTAATCACTACTTGCTCAGCACCATCTTGCAATTGGGCAATTGCACCAATATGCCAGGCTTTTTCACCGTGAGCAGATAAAATCTCAAGGCTTTTTGATACTTGCTCAGCAGGTACAACGATGATCATACCAACACCACAGTTAAAGGTACGATACATTTCATGCGTCGTTATATTGCCTTTTTCTTGTAACCAGTTGAAAATTTCAGGCCATTGCCAGCTATTGCCATCAATAACTGCTTGAGCATTATCGGGTAATACACGAGGGATATTTTCCCAAAATCCGCCACCAGTAATATGAGAAAGGGCGTGAGCTTTCACTTCTTTGAGCATAGCTAATGTTGATTTAACATAAATTTTAGTTGGCTCTAATAAATGTTCCGCGATACTTCTATCACCTAACATTTCAGCGGTGTCAGTATTATTTACTTCTAATACTTTACGAATTAATGAAAAACCATTTGAATGAGGACCTGATGAACCTAAAGCGATTAATTGATCACCGGCAGCAACTTTTGACCCGTCGATTAATTCAGACTTTTCGGCAACACCAGTACAAAAACCCGCAATATCGTAATCGCCTGCATGGTACATGCCCGGCATTTCAGCTGTTTCACCACCAACTAAAGCACAACCTGATTGTACACAACCTTCAGCAATGCCTTTAACAACATCAGATGCAACGTCAACTTCAAGCTTACCTGTGGCGTAATAATCTAAGAAATATAGAGGTTCAGCACCTAATACTAAAAGATCGTTGACACACATAGCGACAAGATCAATACCAACCGTGTCATGCTTTTTAAGGTCAATGGCTAAACGTAATTTTGTGCCAACCCCGTCTGTACCTGAAATGAGCACAGGCTCTTTATAACCAGTAGGTAATTGACAAATAGCGCCAAAACCGCCAATTCCACCCATGACTTCTGGACGAGTAGTACGTTTAACAGCACCTTTTATATTCTCAACTAGGGCATTACCAGCATCAATATCAACACCAGCATCTTTATAGCTTAAAGACTGTTTTTCTTCACTCACGGGGGAACCTCGTTTTGTTACCGTTATTAGATGAAATAATCAAAAAATTATTTTGCATGATTATAAAAGTGCGTATTCTACCAGTGCATGAGCTTGCTGAAAATCTTTATAATAAATTATTTTTTTTCAAGGATTAAAATTTGCTAAGTTGTGATAATATTCTTTTTATGAAAAACCTCTCTTTGAAAAAAATGATTAGATATTGGTTTGTTTTTACAACAGTTTTTATCTCCCTTTCTATTTGTATTTCAACGAATGCTGTTGAAGTTAAAGATTTATATGTAGCAAAAGTTGCTGTTAAATCTCAAGGGAAAAATGAACGTAATCGTGCTTTAAAGCAAACATTGCGTGCGGTGTTGATTAAAGTGGGCGGCCATCAAAGTGTTCTTAACCATCAAGCAATTAAAGCGCAACTTAATCGCTATAACAGTTTTGTAACCCATTATCGTTATGAACGTGATGAAAAACAGCAATTTTTACAAGCTAGTTTTGATGAAGCTAAAATTAATCAATTATTCGTTGATGCCAATTTACCTATTTGGGGAAGTTTAAGGCCACAAGTGGTGTTATGGTTAGTCGACGAAAATGGTTTACTACGAAACGTCATTAGCGAAAGCCATTCATCACCTCTTATTGAAACGGTTAACAACTTTAGTAGCCTACGAGGTTTACCTATTGCATTGCCTTTATGGGATTTAGCCGACACCAATAATATTAGTACTTCTGACGTTTGGGGGCGATTTTCTCAGCCTATCTTTCATGCTTCAAAACGTTATCAGGCTGAAGCCATTATTGTCGTTCGAATTTCAGATAATAGTTTATTATCAGATGAGCAGCTTGGCAGTAATGCCGACGGTTGTGAGCTGTTATGTCAAACGCCGATTGGATTAGATTGGAGTTACCTTTCAGCAGATGATGTCGATCAAACCCCACAATTTAGTCAACGTTATCAAGGTTTTGACCGAAGCGAATTATTGAGCCAAGCGTTAAGTGATATTACCGATAATATTTATCAACGATATGCCTTAACTACGGGAGAAAATAATCAATACGAAATAGAGGTAGCTAATATTGATTCGCTTGCTCGTTTTGTACAAGTGAGCCAATTTCTACAAGAGCTTTCATCAGTACAAGCTGTCAGGTTAACTCAAGCAAATGGTGAAGTTCGACGGTTCAGCTTAACGTTAATCGGCTCTGAACACACTTTTTTAGCTTCGTTAAAATTGCACAAAGCGTTAAAACAGCATATCGATATTCTAAATCCTGTTATTGATGAAAAAGTGCCTGTTTTTTACTGGGAGCGGATGTGATTAACAATAATCAGTTAACCTTATCTGTACAGTTACCCGATGATGAAACCTTTAAAAGCTATCAGAGTGAGGTTAATCAATCGGTTTGCAAATTACTGAACGATTTTGTCGCAAATCAGGCTGAGCAATCGCAAGAAAAAAATATTTGTGGTTTTTATTTATTTGGTATCAAAGGGGTAGGGAAATCTCATTTATTGCATGCCTGTTGTGCACAAGCGCAAGAAAATCAGTTAACGTCGGTTTGTTTATCTTTTTCTGAGTTACGACATTTATCAGTAGAAGTATTAGACGGTTTAGAACATATCGATTTAATTTGTCTTGATGATATTCAATATATAAGTGGCGAAGCTGATTGGCAACAAGCGGTTTTTGATTTATATAACCGCGTGTTAGAACAAAATAAAAAACTAATCATCACAGGGGATAAAAGTGTTCAAGCTTTGCAATTAAGCTTACCTGACCTACGGTCACGGTTATCTTGGGGGTATATCGAGCAAATAAAACCTTTGTCCGATGATGAGAAATTACTTGCGGTGCAATTTCGCGCTCAACAAAGAGGTTTGTTATTAACTGATGAGGTTGCGCGTTTTTTATTAACTCGATTATCTCGTGAAATGACCAGCTTATTAAATGCTTTAGATAAGCTCGATAAAGCTTCAATGAGGGAACAACGAAAAATCACCATTCCCTTTATTAAAGACGTGTTATTAACCTAACGGGTTATTATTTCTTCAAACGTCTCTTTTTAAGCTTGCTCTTCTTTTTTCTTTCGAATACTTAAGCCTAATTCTTGCCCGCGATACTTTGCAAAATAACTCCCTGATATAAACATCATGGTGGTAAATATTAGTTCTAACATCGCCCATATCATATCTTCTTTAGAGACCCATAACGTTGTTAAGCTATGCAAGAAATAAATCATAACAATAAAATTAGACCAAGCATAAGTATAGGGATTGCCCTGAACTAAACCTTTTAATGGAAATAACAAAGGTAAAGTAAACATAACCAAAGTGAGCGTTGGCGATAAACCATCTGAGGGATTGATCAGCAACAACCATAGTGGCATATAGATTAATAAAGCAAAGTAACCGGTTAAAGCGATTTTTTTATGAGTTTGAGTTGAAATATATCGTTTCATATTAGCTTATTAAAACAAGGTCAAAACGTTTTCAGGCGGGCGACCGATAACGGCTTTATTGTTTTTAACAACAATAGGGCGCTCAATTAATTTTGGCGTAGAAACCATCGCATTAATCAAGGTTTCATCATCTGCATTTTGTAAATTTTGCTCTTTAAACTCAGCTTCTTTCGTACGCATCATATTGATTGGGCTAACGGATAATGCTTGCAGTAAACCCTTGATATCATCATTTGTTAAAGGTGTTTTTAAATACTCTACAACCGTAACGTCTTGGTTGTTTTCTTCAATTAGGGCGAGGGTTTGTCGGCTTTTTGAGCAGCGAGGATTATGGTAAATAGTTAACATTTTTTTCTCTAATTTACAGTTGGTTAAGGTTAATAATGTTGATAAATTATTGTTGATTTAACGTGTTCTCTAAAGGTGTTAAGTTTATTTGAGCATGTTAATTTAGACGTTTTAATTTATTTTCTTGTTCCTGAAATTGAATGATACGTGCTTTAATGCGTTTTTTCACTAAAGGTTTATCATCGGCAAAATTATATCCGGTTTGTAATTCATCTATGGCTCGCGAATATGCGCCTAGTAAAGAAAATACTTCAGCTTTAGTCGCATGCATCATTGCCATTTTATTTTGTTTTTTATATGCGTCAGTGAGTAAGTCATGAGCGATAAAATTATTGGGTTGAACCAGTAAAAAATCTTGCAATAAAATTTCAGCTTGTTGGTATTGTTCGGCTTCAAGTAACGTGTTGGCATAATTTAAAGCAACCACTTGATTGTTAGGCATTAAAAGATTTAATTCTTTTAACCTATCAAGCGCAGGGGCGAAGTTTTTAGTCTTAATATGTATGTCAGTTAATAGATCGATATAAAATAAATTGTTTTTGTCGTCTGATAATAACGAGTTTATGATGTTTAGTGATTGTTCATAGGCTGCATTTTCAAAATAGGCGATGGCTAATCCATATTGTGCTGCTTGTTTATAGACGTATCGTTGTTTTTCGATTTCTTTTGAATAAAATTTAATATTATCGGGTGCATTACCTTCATAGCGCGCTCTTAATCGTGCTTTTGCTAATTCAAAATCTAAACTTGCTCTAATTTGTCGAGCAGGAAAATTTTGTGCTCTGACCCTTGCTTCTGAAATACGTGATTCAGGTAATGGGTGAGTAAGTAACATAGCTGGCGGTTTACTGGTATAACGAAATTGCTCAGCCATTTTACCAAAAAAGTTTGGCGCCCCCATAGGATCAAAACCGCTGTTTGCTAATAATTGAATGCCTACGCGGTCAGCCTCCTTTTCGTTTGTTCGGGTATAATTTATTGATGCTTGTTGTGATGCTGCCATGCTGGTACTTAGGGCTGCCATCCCAACAGTAGGGTTGATGAGGGTAAGTAATACCCCTGAAATCATCCCTGCCATTGTTAAAGGTTGATTTCGGTTTTGTGCTTCCATTTTTCTGGCAAGATGGCGCTGGGTAACATGAGATATTTCATGAGCAACCACCGAAGCCAATTCACTTTCTGTTTCGGCCGTGGTGATTAATCCGGTATGAATACCTATATGTCCGCCAAAGAAAGCAAAGGCGTTAAGATCTTTATTATTGACTAAGAAAAATTCAAAGTTGTAATGCACGTCTTGCGCATTTCGAACCATTCTATTGCCCAAATCATTAATATATTCAATTAAAATCGGATCATTCACAATAGGTTGCGATGCACGAAGGTGTTTCATCATGGCATCACCGATTAATTGTTCTTTATCTATTGATAAAGCGCTAAATCCTGCGGCACCAATTTCTGGTAATTTATTTCTCCCGTGATTTTTACCATTGACTTGTTGACCATAACTGAAGGGCGTTGAAATTAATATGATCAATAAAAAAGTGCTAAATAATAAAGATAGTTTTGCCAAGGTATATGTTCCGTTATTCTTCGATATCAAGTAAATTTTCTAAATGAAAATCAGGTCTTCTTTTGAATAGTTCTTTACAAAATTCAGCAATGTTATAGCCTTGAATTTTTCTTATATCAAAAGATTGAGTTAAGTTTTTGATATGCTCTTCAACCTTATAATGGGCAAATTTAATTAACTGCATATCTGCTTTATCACCACGTTCAAAAGTAAAAACAATCATAGGTACAATATTGCATACTCGAAATAACATTTGCATGATTTCAGGTTGCCAAAGTTTAAAAGGACAATGTGGGTCATCTTTTAATTGTGTTAATACTCGTTCTCCTTTGACTATAGGGTAGCAATGAAGTTCATAGTTATTCTCACAATAGACATGCCTAAGCTCAATGGTGGGTTTCTTCTTAACGAGTATATTACCTGAATTGTCTTTAGAACCGTCGAGATAGCTAAGGTTCCAATTCTCCGTATTAAATAAATCTTTATACGCACTTTCAAAACCATGGGTTAATAGACCATCTAACTCTCCGATGGAAGAAGCAGCCATTTGATAAATAGTGGGTATTTCTCCCCAGTTTAATTTTCTTTTATAGGCATTTATATCTTTTAACGTGGGACTATTTGGTAATTCACTCATTTAATAATGCCTAATAAAAATTTATCATTAAGAATCTGAAAACTTGATTGTAATTGATTGTCGCAAATTAGATAATCAAACAAAAGTACTGTTGATTATTTTGTTCATGAATTATGAGTATGATGCTAGTAAAGACAAATGTCCTTTACCTTTAGTTAAAATGCGAGTGTTGTTAAAAAAATTACAGGCTCATGATACGTGTATTATTCGCTTAGCTGACCAAGGCTCTAAATCCGATATACCAAAATATCTCAGTGCGAAAGGATATCAGTATACGCAACAACAGTTAGATAATTCAATAGTCGAATTTCACATAAAAACAGGTAAGTTATTATAATGGTTTCTTTTTTCTCTCAGTGGTATAAACAAAAATTTTCAGATCCTAATGCCGTTACGCTTGTCGTTATTTTGATGATGGCTTTTCTTGCTATTTACTTTTTAAGTGGATTATTAATGCCAGTTTTCGTTGCCATTGCGATAGCGTTTTTACTCGATTTGCCGGTTAATAAACTTGGCAGTTTCGGCTTGTCTCGCATGTTTTCTACCGTGGTAATTGTTATCGCGTTTGTCGGGGTAGCCTTGTTAGCCTTTTTAGGGTTAATGCCCGTGATATGGCAACAAAGTTCAAATTTGATTCAAGAAGTCCCTCATATGCTTTCGCAAGGGCAAACATACTTATTAACCTTGCCAGAACAATACCCTGAATATATCAAAGCAGAGCAAATTCAAGCGGTGATCACTTTAGTCAATGATAAATTAATCGAGTGGGGGCAAGTTGCTTTAAAGGCGTCTTTAAATTCGATTTCAGACATAGTCGCTTTATTAATTTATTTGATTTTAGTGCCACTGATGGTGTTTTTCTTTTTAAAAGATAAAAAAGAATTACTGGCAAGTTTTAGTCAGTTTTTACCCAAAGATAGAAAAATGGCGACCCAAGTTAGTGATGAAATGAACCAGCAAATCATGAATTACATTCGAGGTAAAGTCATTGAAATTCTTATTATTGGTACAGCTTCGACCATTGCTTTTGTTATTTTAGGCTTAAATTACGCAGTATTGTTAGGTGTTTTAGTAGGATTGTCTGTATTAGTGCCTTATGTGGGAGCGACCATAGTCACGTTTCCTGTCGTGTTAGTTGCATTATTTCAGTGGGGAGTCGGTGCTGAGTTTGGTTATGTCATGCTCGCATACGGCATTATTCAAGCCTTAGATGGCAATTTATTAGTGCCATTATTATTTTCTGAAGCAGTTAATTTACATCCGGTGACTATTATTATTGCTGTCATTTTATTTGGCGGATTATGGGGATTTTGGGGAGTGTTTTTTGCTATCCCATTAGCAACCTTGGTAAAAGCAGTACTGAACGCTTGGCCTTCAACCACACTTACTACTGAAGATTCTAACGCGTAAATCTTGATCGTGCAGCTAAAAAAAAGACTGTAAATTTATTTACAGTCTTGTTTAGTTTTTTCTGTAACCATTAGGGGCTGTTGATCTTTCGAGATTGTTTTTGCCGCATTTTGTTGGGTATTTATACAAGGCAGAGCCTTTGTAATAGGGTTGTTCCACATAAAAAGGCGATAAAGACTTTATGCTCCTGCAAAGTCACCTTACCCCACATCCTTGTGGGGCAACGCCGTTAAAAATGACCAACAAACGCTGTCCGAAGGATTCGGCTAAAATCATTTTACGCTTTGTTGAGTAGTGTTTGCTTAGAATGACTAGGCTACACACTACTCGCCGCGATTAAAACGATTTTATCTCGAACAAAATTTAACCGCGAAAGATCAACAACCCCTAGCTGAATAAAAGGTTATTCAGCATTAGCGTTTAAAAAGTCTAAAACAACCTGATGATGATCTTTGGTTTTAAATTTATTAAATACGTGACTGATCTTACCGTCTAAACCAATTAAAAAGCTTAAGCGGTGAATGCCATCGTATTCTCGGCCCATAAATTTTTTCAATCCCCACACACCAAAATCATCCGCCACTTTATGGTCAACATCAGACAGCAGGGTGAAGTTTAATTCATCTCGTTGGCAAAACTTGGTTAGTCTTTTCGTTTCATCAGGACTGATACCAAAAACGACGGTATTAAGTTTTTCTAATTCAGCTTTACTATCTCTTAAATTTTGTGCTTGCACAGTGCAACCTGGCGTCATTGCTTTTGGATAAAAATAAACCAGTACTTGTTTTTTACCAATATAATCAGCTAAAGAAACTGATTGGTTGTTTTCATCTAATAAAGAAAATAATGGAGCGGTATCGCCAGCCTTTAATGTATTCATTGTTGTCCTTACTAATTAGCTTTATCTACACTTATAAAAAGTTTGAGTTAACTTTGGTGATAGTACCTTGAACATCTATTTGATCGCACAGATCAAAATAATCTTTTTCTAATGCTTCAATGGTAGTTTCTTTGGTCAATGCAATTTGAATTGCAGCATTCATTTGGTTGGTTTGTGGGTTTATTTCCGACTTAAGAGAAGAAATATCGATATTTCGAGCGGCAAAAAATGCCGTCATCGCTTTTAATAACCCCGGTTGGTCTATCCCCGCATATTCTGCTTGATAATGCTCAGTAAATTCTTGGTGTTTGTAGCCAGACGTGCGTTTCATCATGGTGATTAATTCACGCTTTACTGCAACGGCAGGTAGTTTACTTTCAATTTGGCTAATGGCTTTACTGGTGCCATTAAGCAACATTATCATGGTGAACTCTAAACCAAAAATCGCCATTCGGCTATCTACAATGTTACAACCACATTCACTTGCAAGCTTGGTTAAACTACTAACGCTGCCTGTTCTGTCAGCGCCCATGACTGTGAGAACTAGATATTGAGACATTTTTAACCTCCTCTGCTATAAAAAAGTGCGATATTGTAGCCTAAATAAAGCGCAATGACATCCGCATTTATTCTTGTGTTTGTTTTTAGGGGCAAGTACCATGTAGCGCATATAATGAAAGCTGAACAACTTGAAGTGAAGTTTTAAATTAACGAAGAAAGTGAACTTTATTTCTTATAAAGCGTCTATCTCTGCACTTAATCATTCGTCATCAAAAATTGTTAACTAGTTTTTCTAAAACAAAAAAAGATTCAGATGTTATCCGCGGGAGTTTTAATGAATCGTAATATTTTTTATTTTTCATTGCTCAGCCTTGCTGTTGCAGGTTGTAGTACAGTTAATAATAAACAGGCAGGTGGGGATTTTGACTATGCTAGTCAACCTGAGCCTCAAAAATTAAATATTCCATCAGGATTATCAGCACCAGAACAATCGCAACGTTATTTTGTTCGTGATGATATAAATCGTCAAGGTCCTATCGGTCAAGAGGTGGATGTACGCGCTCCGTCATTAGTTTTACCTATTGCTGCTTCTTCTCGTATTGAAGGGGATAGTAATCAAGCTAAAATTTGGTTTGATAAAGTATTAGAAGATAAAGACTTACAACTTTTTATTTACCAAGCGATTGAAGAGCAATTATCGTCAGATGGTGTCGGCATAGAAGTTATCGATGCTGAAAATAAAATTTACGAATCTCAGTGGTATAATCGTGAAAAACAATCAGGGTTTTGGTTGTTTGAAGAAGTTGAATCGACGGAGAGCTTACGGTTTAGATACCAATTTGAAACGAAACCACATGGTCGCAGTGTTGCTGTCATTGTTTCTTTAGTGGATTACATGAAAACGGATCAATCAGGTGGTTCTAAAGTGATGAATCAACTTGATAAACAACGCGCTGAAATGGCGATGTTAAATGAAATTGTTGCACAAGTAGATTTCAAATACCGTAAACAACAACGCGATAATCGTTTATTAAGAGCTAGCCAAAAGTTAGTGACAATCGGTGAAAACCAATTAAATGAGCCCGCTTATATTGTTGAAATGGAATTAGATTTATTATGGGCCAATATGCCTATCTTCTTTGAAGATCACGGTTTTAAAGTGGCTGACTTAAATGAAACTAAGAAAATCTATTACGTTGATTTTGTTAAACCAAATATCAGTTTATGGGATAAAATTTGGGGTGAGGAGCAAGCCATTATAGAGCTTGAAGATCAACGCTATCAATTTGATTTATCACCAAAAGGTGAAAAAGAAGAACAAACTAGCGTGACCATTTTTGATGCTCAAGGTAATGTACTTCCTAAAGATAAGCTGGAGTTCATCTTTCCTGTCATAGAGCAAGCTTTATCGTTTAGAGATACGTTTTAATTATTATCTTATTTCTCGATTAATCGTTAGCAATAAAAAAACCAGTCATTTGACTGGTTTTTTAGATCAGAAACACTGATAAATAATTACTTTTTCGTTACTCGCCAAAAAGCAATACTAGCCACGACTAATAAAATCATCGGATAAAATGCACTTGAAACCACCTCTATTGGCGAGAGTTTTAAAGTAGTTCCCAATAACAGCGCTTGTGCGCCATAAGGTAATAAACCTTGGTTAATACAAGCGAAAATATCTAATATGCTGGCAGAATGAGCGGGGGAAAGCTCACTATCGTTTGCTAAGTTTTTTGCGGTTTCGCCAGTTACAATAATAGACACGGTATTGTTTGCCGTAAAAAAGTTACAGGTAAATGCTAAACTTGCTATGCCTAGACCGGCGGCACGTTTTTTATTGTTAGGGCTTAGTTTACGGGCAAGCTTTTCTACTTTACTGGTTAACGCTGCTAACCCACCTTGTTGTTTGATTAACTCACTTAATCCACCAATAAAGAGTGCTAAAATGAAAAGATCCTGCATGTTACCAAAACCGGTATTAATATCATTCACCCAAGTGCTAAGTTGATAACCTTGTGTGATCATGCCAACACCAGCTGCGAGTGCGATACCAATGATTAGTACTAAAAATACATTTACCCCTAATAACGCCAAAACCAAAATAACGATGTAAGGAATTAAACCAACGACATTAACTTCATTGATTTGTTCATGAGGAATAGATACGCCTAAACTGGCAAAAATAACGAGACAAATTATGGCGGCGGGTATAGCAAATTTAAAGTTAACTTTAAATTTGTCTTTCATTTGAGCGCCTTGGCTACGTGTAGAAGCAATAGTAGTATCAGAAATAATGGATAGATTATCACCAAAAATTGCCCCAGAAATTATCACACCTGCAATAATACTCGCGTCTAGATTTGCTGATTCAATAAAACCTAGTGCGATAGGTGCGATCGCGGCAATCGTACCCATAGACGTTCCCATGGCCGTAGAGATAAAAGCAGCCACTAAAAATAACCCAGGTAATAATAAATAATCGGGAAACAGAGATAAACCAAGTTGCACACTGGCATCCACACTACCTGTAGCTTTTGCTACTGTCGCGAACGCACCGGCTAATAAATAAATCATACACATAGTAATAATGTTTTGATGGCCAGCCCCTTGAATAAATTGTCCTATTTGTTCACTTATTGGTGCTTTACCTAGCCAAATAGCCACTAAAATAGCAGGGATAATTGCGATACTGGCAGGGAGTTGGTAGAAAGCAAAATCCACTCCTTGCAAGGTAAGGACTATGCCGGTTCCTAGAAATAGACCTAAAAATACGGCGAAAGGGAATAAACTACTCAAACGTTCAGCTTCGGGAGATTTTTTTAATTCAGATGATGTCATGCGTACAATTCTAATAGTGTGTATAGGTTTAATTATGGAAAACAATAAAGTAATTTGAGAAAAAGTCTATGAAGATTATTACATTATCACCATAAAATTGAATTTTATGTGAACTCAACTAAAGCATTAAAATGGCCTGAGTCGAGAATTAACTTAGTGTTAAAACCAAATATCGAGAAAAAATTATAATAAATAACAAATTCTCAGTAAAACACACTACAGAGAAGGCTGTGTTTATGCTATCCTTTCGCGAATTTTTTAGCACTCGCCAATATAATCATTTTTAAATGGGTAAATTTGGTGAAAACATGAGTGAATAATATGTCTTTTGAAACTATCGAACAACGCGTAAGTTACGGTGTAGGTCGTCAATTAGGTGACCAATTACGTAATAACCCTTTTAAAGAATTTGATGTATCTGCAGTTCAAGCAGGTTTAGCAGATGCTATTGCTAATGCTGACAGTCAAGTTTCTGATGAATTATTAAACGAAGCTTTCTCTGTCATTTCAAAAAAATTACAAGAGCAAGAGCAAGCAGAAGCTAAAGTTAAAGCCGCTGAAGGTGAAGCTTACTTAGCAGAAAATGCTAAACGTGATGAAGTAACCGTTACTGAATCAGGTTTACAATACGAAGTATTAGCGACAGGTGACGGTGAAAAGCCAACAGCTGCAAGTACTGTACGTACTCATTACCATGGTACTTTTATTAATGGTGATGTTTTTGACAGTTCGGTTGAACGTGGTCAACCGGCTGAGTTTCCAGTGGGTGGCGTGATTGCTGGTTGGACTGAAGCATTACAATTAATGACGGAAGGTTCTAAGTGGCGTTTATACGTACCTTACAACTTGGCTTATGGTGAGCGAGGCTCTCAAGGTGCAATTCCTCCATACGCAACCTTAGTATTTGATGTTGAGCTATTAGCCATTGTTAGCTAATCAGTTATTTTAAAGCCCTCCGTTGAGGGCTTTTTTATGAATGAATTTAAATAATATAGTTTGTTAAGTTATAAAAATTTATTGATAAAAAATTTATTAAAGACATTATTTTTAAATGACAAAATCAGCGCTAGTAAATTTATTTCAAAGGTACCTCAAAGCATTTAAGTGTTATGACTTATCGACAATTAAGCAATGCTATCACTTACCATGTACCTTACACACGCCTGATAAAGTCGCTTATTTAGCTAATGAATCTGACTTTGAGCAAGAAATATTACAAATCTTTACCGTGTTACAACAAGCTAAGGTAAGTGAAATTAAAATTACCAAGGCGACTTATAGTGAATCGCTAAATGATGCTGTTGATGTGTGTATTGATTGGGTATTTATTGATGAAAATGGCGAAGTTTTTGCTGACTTTTGTGCGTTTTATCATCTCACTAAAGTTGTTCAGAAATTTAAAATAACGAGTGTGGTGTCACACGAATTATCTAATAGTGTTGAGTTAGCTGAAAACATTTCAGTTCAATTATCAAATGTGAAATAAAAGAATAAGTTGAGAAAAAATATGAAAGTTAAAGTTGCCATTTTAGGGTGTAGTGGTCGAATGGGGCGTAATTTAATTCAAGCGGCTATTGAACATGAATCCGTTGAACTTATTGGTGGCAGTGTTCGTTCTTCATCATCTTTTGCAAATTTTGATTTAGGGGAGTTAGCAGGAATTGGCGCTTTCGGGAAGAAAACGTCAACTGAGCTTAATGATTTATTAGCAGCCGATGTGTTTATTGATTTCACTTCTATTGAAACAACATTAGAAAATATTAAATGGTGTCAACAGCACCAAAAAGCGATAGTCATAGGTACTACAGGTTTTAATGATGAACAGGTCAAACTGATTGAAAAATCAGCTGAAAAGATACCGCTGGTTTTAGCACCTAATACCAGTGTTGGTGTTAATTTAATGTTTAAACTATTAGAAATTACCTCAAAGGCAATTGGCGACTATACTGATATAGAAATTTTTGAAGCACATCACCGTTTTAAGAAAGATGCACCTTCTGGCACAGCCGTAAAAATGGGTCAGGTTATCGCTGATACTTTAGGTCGTGATTTAAATAAAGTTGCCGTTTATGGCAGAGAAGGGATCACCGAAGAGCGTGATCGTGACACGATAGGTTTTGCAACGGTAAGAGCCGGAGACATTGTCGGTGAGCATACCGCATTTTTTGCTGATTTAGGTGAACGACTGGAAATCACCCATAAAGCTAGTTCACGTATGACTTTTGCTTTAGGAGCAATGCGAGCAGCGTTTTGGTTAAATGACGCTGAAAATGGCTTTTATGATATGCAAGATGTTTTAGGATTAAAGTAAGTATTATTTATGAAAGTGTTGTTTATGATGCTTTTAGGTAAAAAAACAATTAAACGCTTAGTTTTTACATTTTTCACTAGACGAATATGTAATATAAGCGTAAAATAAGTGGATTTTGTCAAAAATTTATTGATTCTGAATTATTAGTGGAATGGTAAACAAATTTTTGGCATTTTTTATGTGTATCGCTTTTATGCTTAATGAATGAAGTTTAGTTGTTTCTTCGTTAAGTTTACTTCTTCTTTACGGAGGTTAAATTGACTAAATCTGCAATTTTAGTGCTTGAAGACGGCACTGTTTTTAAAGGCACCGCAATAGGTGCAGACGGGGCAGCAGTTGGTGAGGTGGTATTTAATACCTCGATGACTGGTTACCAAGAAATTCTTACCGACCCATCTTATGCAGAACAAATTATTACGCTAACTTATCCTCATATTGGTAACACTGGTACTAATAGCGAAGATGAAGAATCAAGTACCATTTGGGCAAAAGGCCTAGTTATTCGTGATTTACCTTTATTAGCGAGTAATTTTAGAAATGAACAAAACTTGAGCGATTATTTAAAAGCTAAAAATATTCTTGGTATAGCTGATATCGATACACGTAAATTAACCCGAATTCTTCGAGAAAAAGGCGCGCAAAATGGTTGCATATTAGCAGGTGACTCGCTAGATGAATCAGCTGCTCTAGCGCAAGCGAAAGACTTTCCTGGTTTAAAAGGTATGGACTTAGCAAAAGTTGTTTCTACTCAAGAACAATACCTATGGACAGAAGGAAGTTGGGAGCTAGGAAAAGGACATGTCACGCCAGAAAATAGCGGTTTTCATGTGGTTGCCTACGATTTTGGTGCTAAACGTAATATTTTACGTATGTTAGTTGATCGAGGTTGTAAACTTACCATAGTACCTGCAGAAACTCCTGCTGCTGATGTATTAGCAATGAATCCTGATGGTATTTTCCTTTCAAATGGTCCCGGTGACCCAGAGCCATGTGACTATGCTATTTCAGCAATTAAATCATTTTTAGAAACCGACATCCCAATTTTTGGTATTTGTTTAGGTCATCAACTGCTTGGTTTAGCTTCGGGTGCAAGTACATTAAAAATGAAATTTGGCCATCATGGTGGCAACCATCCGGTTAAAGACTTTGACCGAAATGTTGTGATGATCACTGCGCAAAACCATGGCTTTGCTATTGATGAAAATAATCTACCTGACAATATTAAAGTGACTCACAAGTCATTGTTTGATAATTCCATTCAGGGCATTCATTTAACGGATAAACCTGCGTTTAGTTTCCAAGGACATCCAGAAGCAAGCCCAGGACCGCATGATGCTGCACCTTTGTTTGATCATTTTATTGATCTAATCAAAGCATCAAAAGCTTAAGCACTTAACCAAGATATAAGAGAGAATTGAAAAATGGCAAAACGTACTGATTTAAAAAGTATCTTGATCTTAGGTGCTGGTCCAATTGTTATTGGTCAAGCATGTGAATTTGACTACTCTGGCGCGCAAGCGTGTAAAGCACTTCGTGAAGAAGGCTATCGCGTTATTTTAGTGAATTCAAACCCTGCTACTATCATGACCGACCCAGAAATGGCGGATGCAACGTACATCGAACCTATTCATTGGGAAGTTGTTCGTAAAATTATTGAAAAAGAACGCCCTTGTGCAGTGTTACCCACTATGGGTGGTCAAACGGCATTAAACTGTGCTTTAGAACTTGAAGCAAAAGGTGTATTGGCGGAATTTGGCGTAGAAATGATTGGCGCAACTGCTGATGCCATTGATAAAGCAGAAAACCGTGAACGCTTTGATAAAGCAATGAAAAACATTGGTTTAGAATGTCCACGAGCTGAAATTGTTCATACCATGGAAGAAGCGCACGATACGTCAAAACGTATTGGCTTCCCATGTATCATTCGTCCATCTTTTACTATGGGTGGTACTGGTGGTGGTATCGCTTATAACCGTGAAGAATTTGATGAAATTTGTACGCGTGGTTTAGACCTTTCTCCAACCTCAGAATTATTGATTGATGAATCTTTAATTGGTTGGAAAGAATATGAAATGGAAGTGGTTCGCGACAAAAATGATAACTGTATCATTATTTGTTCTATCGAAAACTTTGATCCTATGGGCATTCATACGGGTGATTCAATCACCGTTGCTCCGGCTCAAACGTTAACTGATAAAGAATATCAAATTATGCGTAATGCTTCGATTGCCGTATTACGTGAAATTGGTGTTGAAACTGGTGGTTCAAACGTACAATTTGGTATTTGTCCAAATACTGGCCGTATGGTTATTATCGAAATGAACCCACGTGTTTCTCGTTCTTCGGCACTTGCTTCAAAAGCTACAGGTTTCCCAATTGCGAAAATAGCCGCGAAACTTGCTGTCGGTTATACCCTTGATGAATTATCAAATGATATTACCGGTGGCGCAACTCCTGCGTCATTTGAACCAACAATTGATTATGTGGTTACCAAAATACCTCGTTTTAACTTTGAAAAATTCGCCGGCTCGGAAGATAGATTGACCACCCAAATGAAATCTGTGGGTGAGGTTATGTCTATTGGTCGTAACCAACAAGAATCATTACAAAAAGCTTTACGTGGTCTTGAAGTAGGCGTAAGTGGCTTTGACCCTATGGTTGATGTAACACAACCTGGTGCTAAAACGAAAATTATGCATGAATTGCAAGAAGCTGGCGCCGACCGAATTTGGTACGTTGCTGATGCCTTCCGTTTAGGTTTAACCGTTGATGATATTTTCCGTTTAACCAAAATTGACCGTTGGTTCTTAGTACAAATAGAAGACATCATTCTTGAAGAAGCAAAAGTGGCTGAAGGTGGCTTAAAAGTTTTAACGCCTGAATACTTACGACGATTAAAACGTAAAGGTTTTGCTGATTCACGTTTAGCATCATTAATCGGTGTTGCTGA
Organism: Colwellia sp. 1_MG-2023; assembly: GCF_030546755.1. Taxonomy (GTDB): domain Bacteria; phylum Pseudomonadota; class Gammaproteobacteria; order Enterobacterales; family Alteromonadaceae; genus Thalassotalea_H. The sequence continues at coordinate 191,786 of NZ_JAUOPE010000007.1, read as the reverse complement.
AGCGGAAGTACGCAAAAAACGTCATGCGGCTGAAATCTTTCCAGTTTACAAACGTGTTGATACTTGTGCTGCTGAATTTAGCTCAGACACTGCTTACATGTACTCTACGTATGATGAAGAGTGTGAAGCTGCGCCAACCGATAATGATAAAATCATGATCTTAGGTGGTGGCCCTAACCGAATTGGTCAAGGTATTGAGTTTGATTACTGTTGTGTTCATGCGGCATTAGCACTTCGTGAAGACGGTTACGAAACCATTATGGTTAACTGTAACCCTGAAACGGTGTCTACCGATTACGACACATCAGACCGTTTATATTTTGAATCGATTACCTTTGAAGATGTTTTAGAAATTGTTCGCATTGAAAAACCAAAAGGCGTAATCGTGCAATATGGTGGTCAAACACCACTTAAATTAGCACGTGCTTTAGAAGCGGCTGGCGTACCTATTATTGGTACTTCACCTGATGCGATTGATAGAGCGGAAGATAGAGAACGTTTCCAACAAGCCGTTGAACGTTTAAATTTATTACAACCAGAAAATGCTACCGTTACTTCATTAGATGAAGCGATGGCAAAAGCTGAATCCATTGGTTTCCCATTAGTTGTTCGCCCGTCATATGTTTTAGGTGGTCGAGCTATGGAAATTGTTTATGATTTAGATGATTTACGTCGTTATATGACAGAAGCAGTAAGTGTTTCAAATGACTCGCCAGTATTGCTTGATCACTTCTTAGATGATGCGATTGAAGTGGATATCGATGTGGTTTGTGATGGTACCGATGTTGTTGTTGGCGGTATTATGCAACACATTGAACAAGCCGGTGTACACTCTGGTGACTCAGCATGTTCATTGCCAGCATATAGTTTAAGCCAAGAAGTTCAAGATGTGATGCGCAAACAAGTTACTGATTTAGCGTTTGAATTAGGCGTTAATGGTTTAATGAACACGCAAATGGCAGTGAAAGATGGTAAGGTTTATTTAATCGAAGTAAACCCTCGTGCTGCTCGTACTGTTCCATTTGTTTCTAAAGCAACTTCGGTACCTTTAGCAAAAGTTGGCGCTCGCGTTATGGCGGGTAAATCACTGAAAGAGCAGGGAATTACCAAAGAAATAATTCCACCGTACTTTTCAGTGAAAGAAGTGGTTATTCCATTTAACAAGTTCCACGGTAGTGATCCTTTAGTTGGGCCAGAAATGCGTTCAACCGGTGAAGTCATGGGGGTTGGTAAGACTTTTGAAGAAGCCTATGCTAAAGCTAACTTAGGCGCTGGAGTTTCAGTTCCTAAATCAGGTCGTGCGCTTATTTCTGTTCGAAATAGTGATAAAGCACGTGTTGTTGATTTAGCCAAGCAAATGGTTGAATTAGGCTATGAATTAGACGCTACTCACGGTACTGCGGTTATTCTTGGTGAAGCCAATATTCCATGTCGTTTAGTTAATAAAGTACATGAAGGTCGCCCACATATTCTTGATAGAATTAAGAATGAAGAATATAGCTATATTATTAATACCACTGAAGGTCGTAAAGCCATTGAAGACTCTAAAGTATTGCGTGGCGGAGCATTACGCTATAAAGTTGCTTATACGACAACGTTAAATGCTGCGTTTGCTGCTTGCCAAGCTCATGCGGCAGACGATAGAAATACAGTGACTTCTATTCAAGAATTACATAAGAAGTGTCATTAAAATAAATAAGCTTTATTGCGTTATTTATAGCGAAAATAAAGCTTTTAAAATAAATTAATAAAGGTGGTTGTGCTTTATGTATAGCCGCCTTTATCGTTAAAAGAAGTAAGGATTATAATGAATCAATTTCCAATGACAGTGCAAGGTGCAGATGCTTTGCGCGAAGAGCTTAATTACCTTAAAACCGTAAAAAGACCTAGAATAGTAAATGATATTGCTGATGCCCGTGAACATGGTGATTTAAAAGAAAACGCTGAATATCATGCCGCGCGAGAAGAGCAAGGTTTTTGTGAAGGCCGTATTCAAGAAATTGAAGGGAAATTAGGCAATGCGCAAGTCATTGATGTTTCTAAAATTCCAAATAGTGGCAAAGTTATTTTCGGTGTTACTGTTACATTGCTTAATATTGATACAGATGAAGAAGTTAAATATCAAATAGTGGGTGATGATGAAGCGGATATTAAAAATAACCGTATTTCAGTAAACTCTCCTATTGCACGAGGTTTAATCGGGAAAGAAGTTGATACTGAAATTGAAATAAAAACCCCAGGCGGCTTAGTTGAATACGAAATTATCGCTGTTGATCATATTTAGTTTTTAATACAATTTATTTATTCATATTAAAAAGCACCATTTACGGTGCTTTTTTGTCTTATAAATAAACTATTATTAGGTTTATCGGTACCATTATTAAATTTAACTTGTGATGTTTATGAAAGCTTTCGTGGTAATGATTGTTTTGTTTTTTGGCACTTCATCCGTGTTAGCAATCGACGTGGTGAAATATCCATGGGTTGGAAAAGCGTTTTCAACATCTGATGGCTACTATGCGGCGTTATTAGAGTTGGCATTAGAAAAGTCGAAAGATAAGTTTGGGCCTTACGAAATTCAGCAAGTTGTCGCAGGAGAGAGCCAAGAGCATATGGTTCGGCTTATTCAAGAAGAGAAATTTGTTAATCTTTTTTGGACCATGACTTCAAGTAAAAGAGAGGAATTATTAACGCCTATTCGTTTTCCGCTTTTTAAAGGTTTATTGGGATGTCGAGTTTTTCTTATCAAAAAAGGTCAACAAACAAGGTTTGATCATTTAACCGATGCTGAACAATTAAAAACGCTTTTTGCCGGACAAGGTGAAGATTGGCCTGATACAGAAATATTATCTGCTCATCGGTTTACACTCGCTACGTCTTCAAAAGACGTTAATTTATTTAAAATGTTATCCAAAGAGCGATTTGATTATTTTCCTCGCGCATTACATGAAGCTAGATTGGAAGCCTTAGAACACCCAGACTTAACAATCGAAAAACGCTTTCTTCTGTACTATGATTCGCCGTTTTACTTTTTTGTTAATAAAACAAATCAACGTTTAGCTCAAAGGTTAACATTTGGTTTGAATGTGGCACTTGAAGATGGAAGCTTTGAGCAATTCTTTAATACTCATCCAGTAAGTGCCGATCTGTTAAATCAATTTAACCTAGCGCAGCGGGAATTACTGATCTTAGACAATCCGTCTTTATCTCAACAGAGTCGACAAGCACTGAACAAGTTGGCTACTCGCGAAAACTGTATTGGAAAATCACGTAATAAACTTCATTGATGCTATTAAAAAAAACTAGCTAGTTGACTGCTTATTCAACTTGAATTTCTTTACGGTTTTGAAAATGGCGAAACAAGGACGTTATTTATTTACTCATCAATATATCAACTTGATTTTTATTCCCTTGCTGTGAAATTACTACCCGTAGTTGTCTATCTTTATGAGTGAAATATAGCGTTAATCTTTGTCTTTTTAGTTCTCGACTTATAGGCTTGCCGAACTTGTCTTGATAAAAGGTGATGATTTCTTCTTGAGAATGAGCAGTAAAGTAATTGATAACTGCGGGTAATTCGTCGGTAAATTGTGCAAAAATTTTAGCGTTCTTAAGATATGGGATAGCATAGTCGTCTTTTACTTGATAAGCATTGCTAGTTGCACTGGCTAAACTAAGCAGTAAACTCATTGTTATCACTAAGCGATGTTTTTGATGAATCATTTCTGCTCTCCAGCTTAAAAATTTATTCGTTAATTGAATAACCTTCTCAGTTAAAATTAAAACAATGGCTAATATTTATCAACTTATTGTTTATTTTATAATTTATGTGAACGGTCGACATTATTAGGTTGTGGTTCAATGAATAATCGCTTACTTGTTACCTGTAATGAAATCATCTCGATAATGATCTACCCAAAGTGCCGTCGCACCACAAATGGCAACTGGCATTACCACTAAGTTAATTATCGGGATCATCGAAAAAACCGCCGTAGTAATACCAAAACTATAGCTTAAGCCTTTTCGTTGCTTTAACGCATATTTCATTTCATTAAAATTAATTTTATGGTTATCAAAAGGGTAATCTTTATATTGAATCGCCATCATCCAAGCCAGAAATAAAAACCATAAAATTTGGCCAATTATTGGCAAAATCCAATACAGAATAAAAAATCCAATCGCTCTAGGTAAATAATAGCGAAACTTACACCATTCTCGGCTTAAAGTTCGCGGGATATCTTTAACTATGTCTAAAGCTGAGCCCGGTGGCGGCGTTTCATTGGTTAGCAATGCTTCCATTTTTTCAGCAAGTAGCCCATTAAAAGGGGCGGCTATCCAATTGGTAACTGAGCTAAAAACAAACGAGAACATCACTAATAAGAATAATAAACTAATTATCCAAACGGTGGAGGTTAACCAAGATAAACTTTCCGGTAACCAGTTTTGCAATTCGAGCATGTAAACATCGAGTTGTTCAATCAATAAATAGAAGGCAGCACTAAACAAGATAAAATTGATGATCAAAGGAATAAACACGAAACGTTTGATCCCTTTTAGCTTGATGAGATCAAAGCCTTTCATAAAATAGCCCGCGCCACTTTGGGCAAAGGGTTGTTGAATTTGTAATGACATTTAGTTTGTTTTTTAACTAGTTAAGTTCAAATATTGATTATAGTGCTAATAATGTATTGTGAGAAGTTGTCAGTTGTTACAAACTAAAACAAATTCTGATAAAGTCATTTATCACCATTAAAAACAATACATATTAGGTTTGCTAACTACATGCGATTAAAGCACATCAAATTGGCGGGATTTAAATCTTTTGTTGATCCAACAAAAGTGCCATTTGAACAGCAAATGACCGCGATTGTTGGACCTAATGGCTGTGGTAAATCAAACATTATCGATGCCGTACGTTGGGTGCTAGGCGAAAGTTCTGCAAAAAATTTACGTGGCGATGCAATGACCGATGTTATTTTTAATGGCGCATCGACACGAAAACCCGTTGGACAAGCCAGCGTTGAATTATTATTCGATAATATCGCTGAGCGGATCCAAGGTTCAATGGCGGATCGGAATCAAATTTCTATTCGTCGTGTTGTAAATCGTGACAGTCAAAATTCTTATTATTTAAATGGCACGAAATGTCGTCGTAAAGATATTACTGATATCTTTTTAGGTACCGGTTTAGGGCCTCGTAGTTACGCCATTATTGAACAGGGCACTATTTCTCGGTTGATCGAATCTAAGCCGCAAGAGCTTCGTGTTTTTATTGAAGAAGCTGCCGGTATTTCAAAATACAAAGAGCGTCGTCGTGATACTGAAAATAGGATCAGACATACGCGAGAAAACTTAGCTCGATTATTTGATATTCGCTCAGAGCTAAATACTCAAATAGATAAATTACATCAACAAGCAGAAGCGGCAAAACGGTTTAAAACGTTAAAAGCCCAAGAGAGAAAAATAAAAGCAGAATTGGCAGTATTACGCTGGCAAAAATTTGATCAGCAATATAAAAGTAATCAATCACGTATTGAAGGTTTTCAAAGCCAAATTACGCAAAAAGAATCAATACAAAAAAGTGATGAAATTGCTTTATTTACTGCTAAGCAAAATTATCAAACAGCCAACCAGTCCATTCAGACACTGCAACAGCAAAAAATTACCTTAATTAATGATACGGCGCGCATTGAACAGCAAATTAAGCATCAACAGCAACAACAGAAAAAGTTGCTGGAAGATCATCACGTTAATCAACAACAAATAAGCCAAGCGCAAAAATCTTTATTACTTGAACAAGAAAAGTTAAATACTTTTACCGATAAGCTTGATGAGCTACAGCCTAAATATTCAAAAATTAACCTTCAATATAATGAACAGAGTCAGCAATATCAGCACTGCCAAGAGAATTTGTTGAAGCAACAGAAAAACCTGCAAGCATATCATCAGCAGCAAGAACAGCAAAATCAACGTTTGTTAGAAGAAACCACTAAAAAAGCGCAATTGTCAGAAATCATTGAACAGAAAAAATCAAGATTGGCGACAGTCGTTGAGCAACTGACTCATTTAGCGGCAGAAATGGATAATAAGGCTGATGATGATGAAACTAGGCTCTCAATAATAAAAGAACAACGTGAGCATTTATATCTTCAGCAACAAGTTATACGAGAGAAAAAGCAGGAAAATCAAGATAAAATATTGCAGTTAAATCAGCAAAAAAGTGATATCGCAGGAACCTGCGCAGCTTTAACAAGAGAAATAGAACAGTTAACTAAAAAATTAACGCAGCAACACGATTGGCAAAAAGATCAAACCGTTTGGCTTGAAAAAAATAACATTGCTAGCTTAGGTGAATTGCAACAGAAATTGTCTATTGTTGAAGGCTGGGAATTAGCGATTGAAATGGTTTTGTCACATAAACTACAAGCACTTTTTATTGACACGTTTCCTTTAAATTATACGCTGTTTGAGAACAGCCCTTCAGCTTTTTTATTGTTAAATCATCAACGAAGCACTAATAAAAATAACAGTAAAGCTAATACTTTGGCTGAAAAAGTGAAAGGAAGTGATGCGATCAATGGCATATTAAATCAGATACATATCGCCAAGGATTATCAAGATGCAGTTGCCCTTTTACCGCAACTAAAAGAGCACGAATCAGTCATTTGTCCCGAAGGTATTTGGTTAAGTCATCATTTTATTCATCGTGGAATTTTTAATGTTAAAAATGATCACTTCACGCATGCGCAAACGCTAGCGGAAAATGAACAAAATTTATCATTGTTAAATCAGCAGTTTGATGAGATTGTAAATCATATCGCGATTGTACAAGATGAACAAAATACCCTAGTCACGCAACTTGATGAAATTGAACATCAACTTAATAAACGCGAACAACAGATTGTTGATTTAAATCAGTTACATGCTCTGAATAAACAAAAACAAGAAAGTCAGCAGAGCCAACGTCAACAATTGCAGCTCGAGCAGTTAGCCCTTGAACAAGCAATTAAAGCGTCTGCCGAATCTTTTTCAACATTATTGACATCTCTGTCGGGTGATAAAATAACCAATAGCGATCAAACACATTTAGCTAACCATAGTTCAATTCAAGCGTTAACAGAAAAGGTGCAGCATTTACAACAACAAGTGCAAGATTTTCAACAACAACTTTCGTTGTTAACAACTGAAAAACACCAACTTGAATTAGCCATTGAAAAAACGAAAAATGCTGAAACACAATGTCAACAACATATCGTTCGCTTTCAAGAAAATATTAAACAACTCACGGCACAGCAAAACCATCATGCACAACTTCATGAAGCAGGCGTTAATCCATTATTGTCGGACGAAAAGCAATTACAAATTTGGTTGTCAGAGCTAGTTAGTTTAGATAATCAACTTAATCAAGCGCAAACAACCTTAAGTGAAACACAAGAAATAATACAATCAAGTGAACAAAAACAACGTGTTACTGTCGAAGCTATTAATGAATTAAAAGAATCGCTTAATCAATTACACGTCGACAGTGAAAGTTATCGCTTAAAAGCGCAAAGTGCCTTAGAACAGTTACATGAACTTGGCCAATCGGTAAAATCTGTGCAAGATGCAATGCCAGACAATGCACGTGAATCTCAATGGCAAGCGCAACTGATAAAATTAGCGAAAGACATTCAATTGTTGGGAGCGATTAATTTAGCAGCAATTGAAGAGTTTGAAACGCAATTAACGAGAAAAAACTATCTTGATCAACAAGATCAGGATTTAAATTTAGCTATTTCAACGTTAGAATCAGCGATTGAGAAAATAGATAAAGAAAGTCGACATAAATTTAAAATAACGTTTGATAAAGTGAATCAAGACTTACAATCTTTATTTCCTAAAGTATTTGGTGGTGGGCAAGCTTATTTAACCCTGACCGGTGATGATTTACTTGATACCGGTGTCACGATAATGGCGAGACCTCCAGGGAAAAAAAATAGTACGATTCATCTATTATCGGGTGGAGAAAAAGCATTAACCGCATTATCATTGGTTTTTGCTATTTTTCGTTTAAATCCAGCGCCGTTTTGTATGTTAGACGAAGTAGATGCGCCACTTGATGACGCAAACGTAAGTCGGTTTTGTAATTTAGTAAGAGAAATGTCTCAAACCGTACAATTTATTTATATTAGTCATAATAAAATCGCGATGGAAATGGCTTCACATTTAACAGGCGTAACTATGGTTGAAGCAGGTGTTTCAAGAATGGTCGCGGTTGATATTGACGAAGCAGTTGCTATGGCAGAAGTATCATAAGAATAGGCTAGGTAATGGAAGATAACTTCAGAAATGTTTTAATTATTCTCAGCGCTATTATTATAGCCGCTATCTTTATACATGGTTTTTGGACCATCAGAAAAAATAAAAACCCATATAAGCTCAAAGCTAAAAATGAAAAGATAGAGCCGCAATCTCGAGGCTTTGATGGCTCAGGGTTTGATCAAGACGGTGTAGGAAAAGCAAAAGTTATTGGTGTTAATACCTTAAATGATAATGAAATACCTTCTGAAGCAGCGCCAGCACCTTCTTTTGATGAAGAGCCGTTACCAATAGATGTTGAAAAACCGAGTGCAGAACAACCTGCTTTAGAACCTGCTTTAGGTGATCTTGATGATATTAACGAACAGCCTCCGCAAATAAATACGCCACATCCGGCTCAAACTAGCGAGCTTGCGCCTGAGCAAGTTGAACGAGATAAACCTGTATATCAACAACCTGTTGAACAACAAAAACCAGAGGTAAAACCGGCAAAACCTCGCAGTAAAGGTGTGCGTAAAACCGTTAAAGAGAAACTGGCACGTAATCAAATGGAAATAAATTTTGGTGGCGATGCCGAGCTCGACGACGTTTCATCCTCCATTGAAGAAAATTCAGCGGCAAATGCGAAGGCAAGTCCGGCGAAAGAAAAAATAGAAATTGACCCCGAAGTTATCGTTGTTTCTGTGGTAATGCCTGAGAATAATAGTATTTCGGGAGCCGCTTTATTGCCAACGTTATTAACCTTAGGGTTGCGATACGGTGATATGGATATTTTTCATCGTCATGAAGATAATGCTGGTAATGGCAAAGTCACCTTTAGTTTAGCGAACATGATGAATCCTGGAACATTTGATTTAGATGAGATTGAAAGCTTTAGTACTCAAGGCATAACCTTATTTATGACTTTACCTAATGAAGGTGATCCCTTTGAAGTTTTTGAATTAATGATGTCAGCAGCAAAACAGTTATCTATGGAATTTAACGCCCAATTGCTCGATGACAAACGCAGCGTGATGACTAAGCAAACCGAACAACACTACATGGGTAAAATACGAGAATTTGAACGTAGAAATAGAATTGCCTCTGCCTAACCAATTTTTTAAGTCTCTTAGTTTGTATTTATTAAGAGACTTAATGTTAAGAATTAAAACACTATGACTGAATCATCAACGTTACAAAAACGAGTATTTGCCCTTCATCAACTCATAAACCAGTATAATCACCAATATTATGTATTGGACGAGCCGAGTGTTCCTGATGTGGAATATGATCGATTAATGCGTGAATTAATTGATATTGAATTGCAACATCCTGCATTGAAAACCTTGGATTCTCCTAGTCAAAAAGTAGGAGGGGAACCGTTAAAAGCTTTTACTCAAGTTGAGCATCAAGTTCCTATGTTGTCACTCGATAATGTTTTTTCTGCACAAGAGTGGCAAGCCTTTGATAAACGCATTCAAGACAGACTGAAATCAACTCATGATTATGCGTTATGTGCCGAGCCTAAACTAGACGGTTTAGCTGTGAGCATTCGATATGAAAATGGTATTTTTGTTCAAGCGGCTACCCGTGGCGATGGTACTACCGGTGAAAATATTACCGAAAATGTCCGCACAATTAAATCTATCCCGCTTAAATTACAAGGAAATGATTTTCCAGCTATTCTTGAAGTGCGTGGTGAAGTCTTTATGCCAAAAGCAAGTTTTGAGCAGTTAAATGCCAAGGCGATAAAAAAGGGTGAGAAAACCTTTGCTAATCCACGCAATGCTGCCGCAGGGAGTTTAAGACAATTAGACTCTAAAATAACCGCTCAACGTAACTTAGCGTTTTATGCATATGGTATGGGGTATGTTAGTGATGTCGTTAGCGTATTAGATGAGTCAGGTAAAAAATTTGAAACTCAACAAGAAGAATGGTTATCAAACTCTCACTATCAACGACTATGTCAGCTAAAAGCCTTAGGTTTACCTATGTGTCCAGAGGTTAAACTATTGAAAAATGCTGACGATGTTGAGGCCTTTTATCAAAATATTTTAACGAGCCGAGCGGCATTAAGTTATGAAATTGATGGCACGGTATTTAAAGTGGATAACATCACCTTACAAGAAAAGCTCGGTTTTGTTGCCAGAGCGCCACGCTGGGCAATTGCGTATAAATTTCCAGCACAAGAGGAATTAACCACTTTAGAAGATGTAGAATTTCAAGTGGGCCGAACAGGTGCAATAACTCCTGTAGCGCGTCTTAAACCAGTATTTGTTGGCGGTGTTACAGTCAGCAATGCCACTTTGCATAATCAAGATGAAATCACCCGTTTAGGGATTAAAATAAATGATACTGTGGTTATTCGACGTGCCGGTGATGTTATTCCTCAAATCGTCAGTGTAGTTATCGATAAACGTCCAGAAAATGCCAAAGATATACATTTTCCTAACACTTGTCCTGTCTGTGATTCTGAGGTTTTACGGCTTGAAGGCGAAGCGGTATTGCGCTGCACTGGCGGCCTTTTTTGTGGCGCACAACGAAAAGAAGCTATTAAACATTTTGCCTCACGTAAAGCAATTGATATTGATGGTTTAGGCGATAAGTTAGTCGAACAACTCGTTGATGAAAAGCTGATTCAAACGCCTGCTGATTTATTTAACCTTACAGAGCTTAACATTAGTACCATGGAAAGAATGGGGAAAAAGTCAGCGCAAAACCTCATTAAAGGTTTGCAAAATGCCAAGCAAACCACCTTAGCAAAGTTTATTTATTCATTAGGGATCCGTGAAGTTGGTGAAACTACCGCCGCGAATTTAGCACAACACTTTTTAACGTTTGAAAAAATTAAAATAGCGGATGAAGAAAGTTTACAGCAAGTACCTGATGTTGGAGCTGTTGTTGCCCAAAATATCGTATTGTTTTTTCAACAACCGCATAATGTTGAAGTGGTGAATGAACTTGAAAACATTATGTCTTGGCCGGCCATTGAAGTGAAAAGTGAAGATCAACAACCCTTATTAAATCAAACTTTTGTGTTAACGGGTACGTTAAATCAAATGGGGCGAAATGAGGCGAAAGGGCACTTACAATCACTTGGCGCTAAAGTTTCAGGCAGTATTTCTGCTAAAACACACTTTTTAGTTGCCGGCGAAAAAGCCGGCTCTAAACTGACTAAAGCACAAGACTTAGGCGTCGAAGTGTTAACTGAGCAAGATATGCTTAACTTGTTAGCTATGCATGGCATCAGTTTATGAGTGAGTTAATTAATAGCTCGCTTATTGAATCTGGGCAATGGTTTCGCTCTTATCAATATCAATGTGCGTTAGCGATTATTGCGACCATTTTGGTAATTTTTGGTAATGATATCAATAACGTGATTAAACACTTAGTGCGCAAACAACATTTTATTATTCGTACGTTAGTTTTTATTGTCGTCTGTGCAATAGGTTATGGTTTAGCCACGGTTTGGCTTACAGGGTTATTGTCACAACAGTTGGCTAAAATTCCAAACCTTTACATTGTTCCTGTTGTTAGCCTTATATTTGTCGCATTAGGGCTTTATGCACAAAAGCAACGTCATATTTAAACTGTCAGAAAAGCGCGAAAATAAAATTTAAATTATCGTTTCTTTTTTTACTTTTATATTTACTTTTCACCTTGCCTGATAATGTTACTTAGCCATTAAATTGACATGAATAACAGGTATTAATATAGGAATTGTAATATGGCTACTCATCTAAATGAAAAGCTGTTGTAAAAGCATTAGTTAACAATTCTACTTTACCTGTTTCTCTTGGAACTTTCTTATGAACAAGTGATAGTTTAAATGGGTAGGTTAGTTTGGAGGGTTGTATAAGACGAATTTCCCCTAAATTTAATTCGTGTTGAATGAAGCTTTGTGGCATATATCCAATATATTTTCCTGATAATATCATTGTCTTTCGTGTATCAAATTGGTACGCCTTAGCACTTAAATTTAGTTTTTGTAACTGCTCACGCCCTTCGGCATCTATATCTATACCTGGATGAATTGCCGCAGTAGAAAATAAATCATCGTCCGTGATTTTTGTATCCACTCTGTTAAATAGTGGATGGTTTTTACTGCAACAAAGGAAAATAGGTTCACTGGATAATGCTGTATAACTAAGTCCTTCAATTTGTTGATAACCTGGGAAAATTCCCATATGTGCTTTATCTTTCAGCAGTAACTTTTCAATATTTGAGATGGAATCACCGTCTAAAACAACATGTAGGTTAGGCGAACTTTCTGATATTAATTCAATCACATGTGCGAGTTTACGTTGCTTTTTGTCATCTAGTTGGTCTGCGCATAAAATCACTATTTCGCCACTTAGCTCTTTACCTAGCGTACTAACTAGCACTGAAAAGTCGTTCAATGAGTCAAATAGATTGATCACAGCTCTGTATACCGATTGTCCTTCTTCGGTTAATGAAAAGCCTGCTCGGCCTCGCACACAAAGTTTTAAATTCATTCGTGTTTCAAGGTTTGACATATGAATGCTGATGGTTGAGCGAGTGATCCCTAATGCCTTTTCAGCAGCTGAAAATCCTCCGTGCTCGACAACAGAAAGGAAAATCCGCAATAAACGTAAATCATATTCGGTAATTGGTTTTGGGATTATTGAAGATAAAGTCATATTATTAATGTTTGATAAGCTTAAAACTTAAGGTTGAATGTTTTGTATTTAACCTTGTTTTAATTTGATATTCAATAGCTGCAAGAGAATGCAGTGGAGAATTTAAATGAACAAGCACGAAGAATTTGGATTAAAAGATAAACATTTAGTGAAACATTTTTCATATATCAATGGTAGTTGGCATAGCAGTGAAACACAGATTTCAGTGACTAACCCAGCCAATGGCAACGTTATTGCAAAAGTAAGTAATGCTGGTTCAGTAGAAACAGAGCTTGCCGTAAAGGCGGCAAAAGATGCGTTAACCATGTGGTCTGATAAATCAGCAAATGAACGCGCAGTGCTTTTACGCAATTGGTTTAATCTAATGATGGAAAATCAAGATGATTTAGGGCGAATTCTAACTTTAGAGCAAGGTAAACCATTAGCTGAAGCGAAAGGGGAAATTGCTTATGGTGCTGCATTTATCGAGTGGTTCGCTGAGGAAGGGAAGCGGGTTTATGGAGATACCATACCTGGGCCATCTAATGATAAACGTATAATTGTTGTAAAAGAGCCTGTAGGGGTTGTAGCGTCGATTACACCTTGGAATTTCCCAAACGCAATGATTGCACGAAAAGCAGCAGCTGCATTGGCGGCGGGTTGTACTTTTGTTGCTCGACCGGCAACAGAAACACCACTTTCAGCGTTAGCCATGGCTGAACTGGCTGAGCGTGCAGGGATCCCTGCTGGGGTTTTTAATGTTGTTGTTGGTGACGATGCTAGAGCAATGGGCTCGGTATTAACACAACATCCGGATGTTGCAAAATTTACTTTCACTGGCTCTACACCGGTAGGTAAAACTTTAATTAGCCAATGTGCGACTACAGTGAAAAAAGTCTCAATGGAGCTAGGGGGGAATGCGCCTTTTATTGTCTTTAATGATGCTGATATTGATTCTGCTGTTCAGGGGGCAATTCAATCTAAGTACCGTAATGCGGGACAAACATGTGTTTGTACTAATCGTATTTTTGTTCAACAAGATGTACTTAAAGCGTTTACAGAAAAATTTTCTAATGCAGTTGCTCAATTAACCATTGGGGAAGGGTTAACTGATGGAGTTAACATTGGACCTATGATTTCGAGTAAAGCGGTAGCTGGTGTTGATAAGTTAGTCAGCGAATCAATTGCCGCTGGTGCGAAATTACTCTTAGGCGGTAAGCGAGACAAATCGGGTGATAATTTTTATCAGCCGACAATTTTAACGGATGTTACCAATGATATGCCGATCGCGAAAAATGAGATCTTTGGTCCTGTATCACCCATCATTTCTTTTGAAAATGAAGCTGAGGTAATTGCTATGGCTAATGATACAGAATATGGCTTAGCCGCTTATTTTTATGCTAGAGATATTGGGCGAATTTGGCGGGTAGCAGCAGCGCTTGAGTATGGCATGATTGGAATAAATGAAGGTTTGATCTCTAATGCAGCAGCTCCATTTGGCGGTGTTAAGCAATCGGGTAATGGTCGAGAAGGTTCTAAGTACGGATTAGATGACTATTTAGAAATAAAATATTTATGCATGGGTGGCTTAGATCAGTAGCTGACGTTTTCAATGACACGTTAGTCACTTTTTGAAATCAAATAAATAAAGATAAAAATTATGAAAAATGAAAACTTACAAGCAAGAAAAAACCACGTCATAGCCCGCGGGCAAGGCAATATTTATCCTGTATACATAGATCATGCAAAAAATGCCGAGGTCTGGGATGTTGAAGGGAAGCGTTATATTGATTTTGGTACAGGTATTGCGGTCTGTAATACAGGTCACAGTCATCCAACAGTTATTGATGCGGTAAATAAACAAGTAGATAAATTTAGTCACACTTGTGTCATGGTTAACCCTTATGAAGTTGCTGTTGAATTGGCTGAAAAGTTAACGAAAATAGCGCCAGGTGAGTCAGATAAAAAAGCCATTTTTGTTTCAACAGGGGCAGAAGCCGTAGAAAACTGCGTTAAAATTGCTCGTGCCCATACTAAGCGTCGAGGTGTTATCGCTTTCAATGGAGGATTTCATGGTCGTACAAATTTAACCATGGCGCTAACGGGTAAAATTACTCCATATAAATATTTGTTTGGGCCTTTCCCAGGTGATATTTTTCATGCCCCATTTCCTATTGATTGCCACGGAATTTCGGTTGATGAATCATTAAAAGCGTTAGAAAACTTATTTAAGGTTGATATTGCACCCAGTGATGTAGCTGCAATTATCGTAGAACCAATACAAGGAGAAGGCGGGTTTTACCAAGCTCCTGCTAGTTTTTTGAAAGCCTTGCGTCACATTTGTGATGAACATGGTATTGTGCTTATCGCCGATGAAATCCAAACAGGATTTGGTCGAACGGGGCGAATGTTCAATATGGAATATTCTGGTGTTGAAGCTGATCTCATGACTATGGCTAAGGGGATTGCTGGAGGCTTTCCTATTGCAGCCGTTGTTGGTAAAAGTGAAATCATGGATGCGCCATTACCCGGTGGTTTAGGTGGCACTTATGGTGGCTCTCCTGTGGCATGTGCCGCTGCTCTGGCTGTATTGGATGTTATTGAAGAAGAAAATCTTATTGAGCGTGCTATAGCAATTGGCGATCTATTCAATAAAAAATTATCCGCTTTGCAACAGCAGTATTCAGAACTTATCTTAGATGTAAGAAATACTGGCGCTATGATTGCCATTGAACTGATTCAACAAGGTGACGCTGAACAACCAAATACAGCGTTAACTCAAGCGATTATTGCTAACGCAGCAAGATATAATTTAGTACTGCTAGCTTGTGGGTTTTACGGTAACGTAATACGTTTTTTACCTGCACTGACCGCCAGTGATGAAATCATTGAAGAGGGATTGGCTTCTTTTGCTGAGCTTTTTAAAGAATTAGCAAGTTAGCTTTATTCCTTCATTTTTTACTTCACATACTCATAATGACAGCCTAAGCATTTTACCTGTCATTATGAGCATTCACTATTTTAGCTTTTATTAATAAGTAATTAGAAATTGACTTTGAGTTAAGCAGGCAAGATTAAGAAATTATTAAGTAAATTCTGGTCCAATCGAAATACTTAAACTGGCACTATGGCCAAAAAGTGTTCGGTGTATGCTGTAGATATTTAACTATATTTAAAATGTTGCTTTAGTGATGGATCTGACTATGCCTTTGTCACAACGTTAAATGAGTTAAATAAAATTAGTTCATTGTGTAATTAAATTTGGGTATTTAAATTTAGATAATTAAGCTTGGACAATTAATCTTATGTTTTAAACATAATGTGCTGATTTTAATTGTAAATTATAGCAACATAAAGGCCTGATATATTCTGGCCTTTTTTAATTAAGTGTTTAGGTGGACTGTATTTAGGTTTGACAGCTTGTGCTTTTCTTTTACATTAGCAATAAAAGGTATTAAATAGTTATATGATTAATCGCCTAATTCATATAGATCATGAAGCAGAGGAAAGTTTACAAAGCCAAATTCGTACGAAAATGGTAGAAGGTATTCTTGTTGGCTCTTTTCCACCTAATAGTAAGTTTCCCTCTTCCCGTAAACTTGCTAAACAACTCAATGTTTCAAGAAATACCATAGTTTTAGTGTATCAAGCTTTAATTGACGAAGGTTATTTAATATCAAAAGAGCGTAGTGGTATTTTTGTAAGTAGTGATATTCACAAAGGCTATGTGGCTAGCACTGGCAAGGCTCAAGAATTAGAAGATTTAAGGAGTGAACAATTAGCTAAATCAAGTAAAAATCTGCCAATTAATAGTCAAAAGTTAACTCATAACGCTAAATTTAAAGGGGCGTTGTCAACCACCAATCAAACTTCATGTCCAGTGAACTGGAGACGATATACCTTTCCTTTTATCGACGGAAAATTCGATTCATCACTTTACCCAATAAAGGAATGGCGAGATGTCAACAATCGAGCAAATGCTAGTGGTGAAATTTATCAATGGTCTGAATTACAAGGTTTGCAAGATGATCCTATGCTACTTGATGAAATACGAAGTAAAATTTTGCCTCGGCGAGGTATTCAAGCCAGTAGAGAAGAAATATTAATTACGGTGGGAACGCAGCAAGCGTTGTATTTAATTAGTAAGCTTTTTGTTGATGATTCTGTCACGGTAGCTCTAGAAGAACCAGGTTATCCTGAGATGAGGGAATTATTATTAAAACAAGGGGCTAAGTTAATTCATCAAGAAATTGATGATAAAGGTGTCGTGGTGGATGACAAGCTTAATGATTGTGACATTATCTATACAACCCCAAGTCATCAAACACCTACCAGTATAACGATGTCGATGGATCGCCGAGATCAATTGCTCAAAAAAGCTCAACTACATGACTTTTTAATTATTGAGGACGATTTTGAATTTGAGAGTAATTTTCTAGGTCAACCACACCCAGCATTACGTAGTTTAGATAAAAATAATCGCGTGGTGTACATTTCTTGTTTATCAAAGGTGTTAGTTTCTGGCGTACAGATAGCGTTTATTGTTGCCGATAGTGCCGTTATTCTTGAGCTTAAAAAATTGAGAAAAATGGTAATGCGTAATCCGCCTTTATCTAATCAGCGGGCTGTTGCTTACTTCTTATCTTTAGGTTATTACGATGCGTTTATGATGCACTTACATAAGGTGTTTTTTGAGCGTTGGTTAGAATTAAGAGAAGCCTTAAACATTTATTTACCCAATTGTATTGATACCGGACCTATTCAAGGTGGAACGGCATACTGGATCACTGGACCTAAGCAACTTGATGGCGAATATTTGCGAGAAAAAGCGGCTGAAATAGGCATATTAATAGAGCCTGTTAAGCGGTATTTTGCAAGTTCGGCTTATCCCGAAAATTGTTTTCGTATGGGAATTACCAGTATTCCTACGGATAAAATTCGCTCAGGAGTAAGTAAATTGGCAGAATTAATACACCAATTAACGGCTGAGTTTGAAGAAAAATTATCGGATGCCAAAGGGCATTTATTGACACATGATTCTATGAAAAAAGTGCTTTCAGGTGCGGTTTTAGAGTGTCAGATGGTTTATGGCGTTCCTTGTACGATCGAATTATTAAGTGATGGCACTATGGTGGGGCACACTGGTGGGCATAGTGTTGAGTCTGATTTTGGCCGTTGGTGGGTCGAAGGAGATATGTATTATCGTCAGTGGAACTTATGGGGATATGGCGAAGTTAAAGGTTTTTATGTCATTATGGATGGCAATGAGATGAAATGGTTTGATCAAAATTACTGCTTTGTTCGCCAATTAGATTACCTTAATAACACTAGCACTTGAGTGCCACCAACACGTGAATTCAACCACTATTCAAATCTGGACCTAACGCTAGTAACCATCTGGTACTATCGTCTTATCGAATAAACTTAGTAGAGTAGATTTAACTTCACTTAGTTTCATAAATATTACATTGAGAGTCAGTTAATGAGTCATTTTTCTATTGCAGGTATGCAACTGTCACTACCTTGTGGTGATAACTTAGCCATTATTGGTGAAGAAATTACAAAAACGAAAAAACGTTTTCCTTGGCTAGATATGATTGTTTTGAGTGAACTTTTAACTTATGGGCCCGAAAAAAAATATGCAGAGAAGTTGCCAAGCAAAGCTGAAAAATTTTACTGTGCACTCGCTAAAGAGCTGAACATTTGGCTTATTCCTGGTTCAGATTATGAGAAAGATGAAGATGAAATTTTTAACACTACCTCTGTGATTAATAATGAAGGTGTTGTGGTAAAACGTTATCGTAAAATATATCCATTTTGTCCTTATGAATCAGGCGTTTCTAGTGGCCAAGACTTTGTAGTTTTTGACGTTCCTCAAGGTCGAATAGGTGTCGCTATTTGTTATGATCTCTGGTTTCCTGAAGTTGCACGCAATCTAGTTTGTCTTGGTGCTGAAGTTCTTATTTATCCAACACTTACCGGCACGATAGATCGTAATGTTGAATTATCTATGGCACAGGCAACAGCAGCAATGAACCAGTGTTATGTATTTACTGTTAATGGTTTAGGTGATTTTGGCAATGGTAAATCCATAATCGTTGCACCTGATGGGAGCGTTATCCATCAAGCAGGTATAAATAAGGAAATATTTCCTGTTGAAATTGATTTTGCTTTGGTTCGTCGAAATCGCGAGCGTGGTCTACATGGCTTAGGACAACCACTTAAAAGTTTTAGAGATAACCCAATTACTTTTGCTTTTTCTACTGAAAATGAACGCAAAAACAGTGAGTTGAGAAAGCTTGGCCAGCTCACAATACCAAAAAGTAACCATCAAAACTAACGAATTAAACTGGACCTAACACAAGTCCGAAACTGGCACTATGTCATCAGGTTTGATTACTCTAACCTAAATTCAGTATAAAAATAAACCATGAGTTCTGAGGAATATGATGAAACATACAACATTTAATAAATCAGTAATATCAAGCGCAGTGAGTGCTGCATTATTAATATCTTTACCATCGTTAAAAGTGAATGCTGCCGAAGAACCAACGGCTGAAAAAGGTAAAATTGAAATAATTGAAGTTACCGCTAACCGCCGCTCACAAACGATTCAAGAAATTCCATATAATATCTCAGCCGTTTCTGGTAGTGAGCTTGAAAGCGCTGGAATTATTGATTCTTCAGATCTTATGCGAAATGTTGCTGGTATTACCGTTGTAGATCGTGGTTATCGAAATTCTGGAGCGGTTAATGGTGTTATTATTCGCGGTGTAAACGTTGATGGCGGCTCTAACGGAGATGTCGCTTTGTCTGCCGTTCCTACTGTCGCTTCTTATATTAATGATACGCCTATGTATGCTAATTTTATTTTAAAAGATGTTGCGATGGTTGAGGTGTTACGTGGACCTCAAGGGACATTGTATGGCTCTGGTTCATTGGCAGGTACTGTTAAATATAGAATGAATCGTCCTGAAACGGATGAATTTTACGGCTCAGCTAGTGCCAACTATGGTCAAACCGAAGGCTCAGATGGCTTTAATTTAAATACAGATGTCATGGTCAATTTACCACTTTCAGACAATTTTGCTATTCGTGCTAATGTTGGAAAAGTTGATAATGACGGTATTGTTGATTATTCAAATGTTTATAACTTAACTGACAATTCACGTGCTCCAATGGGATCGACTCCTCCTGCTAATTTTGACCCAAGTGGCGGTTTTGTTGCTTCGAGTGGTTATAATGCACCGGCAACTAATGGAGATCTAGCGACAGGTGGAAATACCTTTAGAAGTGTCAAAGATGCGGATAGCGTCGATATAACTTATGGTCGAATTTCAGCATTATTTGAAGCAACAAATGATCTGACCTTTTTACTCGCGCACCAGTTTCAAAGTGATGAAATAGGGGGGCGCCGTCAAGTGACACGAGGAACAAATTGGACTGATGGAAGTGAGCAGTCTTACGGTGATTATGAAAATGGTGCCGTATTATTAGAACCATCAGATCGTGATGTGTCATTAACTTCACTCGAAGTAGAATGGAATTTAGGCTTTGCTACGTTAACGTCAAGCTCTTCGCAATATACTCACGAAGGAAACTCAATCAGTGATAATACGGGATTTTATGCTCAAAATGATTGGTTCAGTGGTCTTTACTATGGCTCTCCTCGTCCTTTAGCCATGGCCGAACGTGGATATAAAGAAGAAGCTTTCGTTCAAGAATTACGCTTAGTCTCTAATGAACGTAACAATAATATTGATTGGGTGGTTGGTGCTTATTATATGGATCAAGACACGCTTTCTACTCAAGATAGTTATATGCCAGGTTATCAAGAATGGGCATTTTCAGCATTTTCAACGTGGTGGGATACCATGGGCGGATATGGCATGGTTTACACGGATAATGATTTTCATTATGTGAGAAATCAAAGCTTTAAAGATACTGCTGTCTTTGGTGAAGTTACGTATCACTTTTCAGATAAGTTACGCACAACCATTGGTGCCCGTTATTTTGATAATACATTTAATAATGACACAGTTCTTTCATTACCAATTTGGCCATTTTTAAGTGATGAACCAAATTTTGAAACAGATGAGAGTGACACATTATTTAAAGGAAATATTTCTTACGATTTATCTAAAGACACTATGTTATACGCTACTTACGCAGAAGGTTATCGTCGTGGTGGGGCAAATGCAGTACCATTAAGTGGCGCTTTAGAAGAAAGACCAGAATGGCAACAGTACACCTCTGATTCTGTTACTAACTATGAATTAGGTTTAAAGGGATACTTAGATGGAGGCGCCCATAGCTATACTCTTTCTACCTTTTTAATTGATTGGCAAGATCCGCAGTTAAATACTGCAACCACTTGGGGTTTTTTTGCGGTAGCCAATGGGCAATCAGCTCAAACGTCTGGGGTTGAATTGGAATTGCAAGGCTATCTAAGTGACGATTTACATTATGTTGTTGGTTATGCTTATGCAAAAGCAGAACTCACTGATGATTTTTATGCACCATCAGGCGCAAGTTCAACCGAAGCAACATATTTAGTTGCTGCTGATGGTACTCGTTTACCTTCCACACCAGAAAGTACCTTTAGTGTGTCATTAGACTACACCCATACATTGGATAATGATATGTATTGGATAACGCAAGTTAATGGTTATTACCAGTCAGATACTTTAAATGCCTTAGGCGAGGGGAAATATCAAGCAGATATTGATGCCTTTTCCATTTGGGGATTAAGTACCCGCATCAGTGCCGATAATTGGGATGTAACGCTTTACATTAAAAACGTATTTAACGAAGATGGCGTAACTGGGGTTATTCCTGAAAGTGCAATGGGGACCGATCCTGCTGAAAACTTTTTAGGTAATTCATCTAAAGATTATATAAGTCAGCCCCGAACTATTGGTTTATCGGCAAGCTATCAGTTCTAAATGATTACTAGCAACCGTATGTTGGTTTTGTTCGCTGACATCACGGTTGCTAGCGTTTACACAAAAAGTTATGTTGTTGTCACACTTTTTTACTTGCTGAGCCTGTATGCTTGATAATAATTCTTTTTCCACAAGCTTTCCTACTAACCCTGTTGATATTGAATCAAGGTTAGATCAAGCTTGGACATATATAAACGAAAGAAAAGTCTCTTTGGCGCAACAAGCCTGTCAAAAAATTAATCAAGATTTTCCAAAGAATGCTGATGGTTGGTACGCTACCAGCTTTCTAGACTTTCAGCTCAAACAATTTCCAACCGCAATTATAGCTATTGATAAGGCAATTGGTTTACAACCTCATAATTTTCAATGGCAGTACCAGAAGGTGACAACTTTATTATCTATGTCTGATAAAGTTCAAGCAATAAAGTTGGCGGAAAATCTTAAAAACCTAAGATTAACTAACAGCAAACAGTGTAGTGACTTTGCTGTTATGTTTACCCACTTAATGGATTATCAGCAAGCAAACTTCTATTACCAACAAGCACTCACAATTGTGATTGAAAAACAGCAACCAAAACAGTGTGCTCAACTTTATTTTAATTTAGCCTCTATTGAACGTTATCAAGGTGAAATTGAATTAGCTGAGCAACATCTCAATAAAGCTATTTCATTGAATCCACAAGATTTTGAAGCATACCTTTTACGCTCAAGTTTGAAAAAACAAACGCCAGTCAGCAACCACATAAAGCCGATTGAACAAGTATTATCTCAAGGTATCAAGCATCCCATTGGTAAAGCACAAATGCACTATGCCTTAGCAAAAGAGCTAGAAGATTTAGGCTTGTTTACACAGAGTTTTACTCAGCTTAATCATGGAGCAACCGTGCGTCGTGCTTATATGAAGTACGATGTTAAACATGATTTATCCACCATACAAAAGATCAGAACAACCTTTAACCAATCTCTTTTTAATAAGAAAAAAGGTTTATCGGTGTCATGTGATAATGATGAAGCTATTTTTATTTTAGGTTTGCCTCGCACCGGTTCAACCTTGGTTGAGCGAATAGTAAGTGGTCATCGAGATGTGTTTAGTGCAGGAGAGCTTAATAATTTTGCTTTATGTATGATGGACGAAGTAAAAAATACAACCAGTATCCCGCCTAATTCAAGACAGGCGTTAGTTGAGTTAACCAGCGAATTAAATTTTAAACGGTTAGGTGAAAATTACATCAAGAGTACTCGACCTGAAACTGGGCATACTAAGCACTTTATCGATAAATTACCGCTCAATTCTCTCTATATTGGTCTTATACATTTAGCACTACCTAATGCCAAAGTAATTCATGTTACTCGGCATCCTTTGGATACTTGTTATTCTATTTATAAACAACTTTTTACAAACGGCTATCCTTTTTCGTATGACCTAATTGAGTTGGCGCAATATTACATTGAACATCACAAAATGATGCAGCACTGGTATAGCATACTCCCAGGGGTTATTCATCAAGTAGCTTATGAAGATGTCGTAAATGACTTAACCACAGAAGCAAAAAAGTTAATTGCTTTTTGTCAACTTGACTGGCAATCAACTTGTAGCGATTTTCAAAATAACACTGCACCGTCTACTACAGCAAGTGCCACACAGGTACGACAAAAAATTTATAAAAGCTCTCACGGAAAATGGCGTCAATTTGAAAAAGAGCTTTTACCTATTAAACAATTATTAGAGCAAGCAGGTATTTGTTGTGATTAGTCAGCACCTGTTAGGAGCATTTAATGTCAGAACAAAATATTAACCCTCAGCCTATGCCTTCACAAGCAACAGACTATTTTAATAAAATTAAAGTATTACCCAACAGTATTACTGCACGGATTATCTTGGCGTTTTTAACAACGGCAGGTATTTTTTATATAAATATTATGCCTGCTGTGGTTAATGGCTTAAAAGAGGGATTAGCCTTTACCAGCCAGCAAGCCGGTTTTGTTAGCTCTGCAAATTTATATGGTGCTGCCATTGGTGCACTTGCGGCAGTATTTTTAATTAAACGAATACGTTGGCAACGATGGTCTTATGTATTATTACTCGCACTTATTGGCATAGACACATTATGTATTTTTATTACCGAGCCCAATACTATGATCGCTATCAGAGCAATCCATGGCTTAACCGGCGGTTTATTAGTAGGAATAGGTTTTGGTATTATATCAAGGACCTCTGAAGCAGATAAAACTTTTGGCTATCTGCTGTTAATTCAATGGGGTCTAGGCGGGTTGGGGATCATGTTTTTACCTGGTTTGGTGCCTGATTATGGTACCAGCGCACTATTTATTTCTTTAGTCACCTTTACTGTCGTTACATTGGTTATGCTACCTTTCCTCCCAAATTATTCTATCGCTAAAAAAGATGATTCAACAATCGAAAATCAGCATGTAACTCCTTTAGTTTCTCGTTTACCACTTATGCTAAATCTATTTGGAATATTTTTATTTCAAGCAGCAAATATGGGATTGTTTGCTTATATGATCAGCTTAGGTAAAGCAGACGGTCTCTCGGTCAGTTTTATGAGTAACGCTTTAGGTGTCGCTAGTTGGGTAGCGTTATTGGGAGCATTGTTAGTTATCCTTATAGGTACTAAATTTGGCCGAACGGTACCACTTGTGAGCGCTATATTAGTTACGGCGTTTTGTAGTTGGTTACTTCACTTTAGCAGCAATGAAATGATTTATTTGGTTACTAATATTGTCATTGGAATAACCTGGGCATTTGTTTTACCTTATTTATTTGGTATTTGCTCTGAGCTAGATAAAAGTGGCCAAATGGCCGCGCTTGGTGGCTTTGCGTCGAAAATAGGATTAGCGTCAGGACCTATGGTTGCTGCGCTTATGCTAAACGGCGAAAATTATCAGCAAGTTATTAATTTTGCAGTAATTGGACTGGTGATTTGTTCAATGATGATTTTCAAGCCAGCGAGAAGTTTGGATAAGCATTAACGAGGTTGTTTACTTAAATCCCTTGAAAGTTCAGTTGCAATTAACATTGAGTCGCTTGAAGTCATTTGGGGCATTGTGCTTGTACTAAAATTACCATGGTACAAGCACGTAAAATGTGCAACCGGTGCCAATAATAGAAAGTGTGCACAGTAAAATGTTTTATAAATCCAGATATCAAGGACAGACATTACTTATATTATTAAAGACATCCGTAACGGTTCGCGATACACCAAGCGCACCACTGTCTGTCATTTGAGTAATGATGACTTTAGGCATAATTAAGCTCGTATGACCACCAAAACCAGAAAGCATAGGCACTTGGGTTAAAGCGCCACAAGCACTCATTGACGTTAAGCTACCAACATGTAAACGCCAGAAACTATTGTCATAGTGTAAAAAATCAATATTAGCGAACAAGCCTTTGACTTCCCCAGTGAGTACTTCATTAACCATTGTCGGATCTAATAATCCGTCAGTCACACCTTCATCTCGAATGTATTGAGCAATACGCACCACATCATTTAATGTCGCTGAAAGACCATAGCCAGCCCAAGCATCTTGACTGTCAGAGGTACGTTGCGTGCCTTGTATATAATGACTTAAACCAATTTTTTGATATAACGGAACTAAGATATCATTGAAGGCTTCTTTATCATTGCCCAACCTATTTTTTACATAAGCTGATGCTGCGTAGCCAACTAATTCAGTATCGCTAGTGTGATACACACTCAAAGTACCTGGTGACACTTGTTGCGGCCAAGCATTACAGGCAAAATTAGCACGGGCGACTCTGGTTGACTCTAGAAAATAACCATTTAGTTTCTCATGGCTGTTTTCATCACTTTCAAAAGCAGACGATTGATAATTTCCTGTCGCCATATCAAGTGCATTTTCAATAGTTACTCCATGCCAACGACTATCAGAGCACTCAGGTACTAAGTCTTGAATTAAACTGTGTTTAAAGCCGGGATATTGCTTTTCTAAGGCAGCAACCACCATAAAACCATGAATGGTTTTCGTAAATGAATAGATGCCAATTGTTTTGTCAGCACAATATGGGTGCTCACCATGGCGAGTATTACAGCCTTTGCTGTAGCTAATATTATTAACCAAAATACTATAACCATTTAAGTCTGCTTCATCCATGGCATAGGCATAATTAGCTAAATCAACGCCGGGGTAATCGCTCGCTAGCTCAGCTAACGGTTTCGAAGGAATCCTTGCAGCTTCTTCAATATTTCTGTCAGTAATCACCTGCCCCTTATTTTCTATTGAATAATTATCGTATTCGGCGGTTAAAGTGCCGTAAAACTCAAATCCATAAAATAGACAGGTTTCAGCAACATTTTGCACGTGAACATTCGAAATAGAACCATCACTTTTAAAGAGAAATGTTGCTAAGCCATTTGCTTCACAGTTTTGATTATTTTCTTTTATCGTGTAAGGAAAGGAAGCTCTACTATAGCCATTGTCATCGGCTTCATCCCAAACAGCTCCTACACCAGCAGTGATAGACCAAGCCCCATTGCCGATAAAACCATGACTTCTATCAATTGGAATTAAGCGTTCTTTGTCTTGCACAAAAGCATATGAAAATTCAGGCCATTGCTCATATCCCTTGGGTAAGTCTTCAACCGAGCCATATTTTTGTTTAAATTTAGGCGTTCCTGTAATCGTTAAACGCCCTTCGAAAATATTGCTCGCTTTAACTGCATTGTTAGGTAAAAAAGCTTTTGTTGAGAAGATCTTGTCACTATTTGCATTTAAATAATCATAGCTTGCTTCGACTCTTTTAGGCTCTGTAGTAGGTGTGGGGACTGCAGGTGCAATGGCATCAGGTGAGACTTTTTCACTCGAACTACTGCCGCAGGCATTTAAAAGCAATAGACTAAAAAGAGCAGCCGATCTTAATATATTCATTTTAATACCTAAATATTAGAAAATTTTTATGCGTTAACGGACGTTAATTCGTTGTTATCATACAAAATCATAAAGATTAAATGATAAACTTGTAGTACCAGATAACACGGTTTTATAGTGCCAGTTACGCGTTATTCTTATGTGTATTCTAGCGACTAATCGCGCTTTTTAAGCATTGAAAAAACACATCAGTAATTAATTCATTCGTGCCTTTTTTAAGTCGAACCGCCTTAAAGGGATTTTGATAGCCATAACGTTCAATAAACAAAGGCTTCATTTTATTATTTAGCCCCCAATTAGAAACAATATGTTTAGGTAAAATACCAAGGTAAGCCCCACTCAAAATGAGTGTCGCCCTTGCTTCTTGATGATGCGCTATAGCTGTTTTATTCCATAACTCCATATCTGAATGAGGCTCACGTCCACGCATCAAACGAGGAGATTCGACAAAATGATAGTGCTGTAATTCTTGTGGCGATATTTCTTCTTGATTAAAAAGGGGATGTCCCTGAGCGCAGTAGACAAGCATCTCTTCAGAAAATAAAGCTAAAGATTCAAATTCATTAAAGCGCTCAGATAATACCGTGACACCAATATCAACGTTTTTATTTTGAACGGCGGTTGTTACTTCATCAGAACTCATGGTGCTTATTTTTACTTCAACATCGGGAGCCATTTCAGTAAATGCTTGCAAAGCGGTGATCATACAAGAGTCATGAACACTCAACATATGCTCAGCAAAGGCAATGTGTAAGTATCCTAGCAGGCGGTGATGTGATTGATTTATTGTCGCACGAAATTGTTCAAGTGCAGCCATTAACTCTACCGTCGCATTATAAACAACCAAACCATGCTCTGTTAACTTAAAGCCGGCGCGACCACGGTCACATAAATGCATATCCAATCTATTTTCTAAGTCAGCAATATAGTTAGAAATTGTTGAGTTAGCTAAATTGAGTGGGATTTCTGCAGCACTAAATCCTCCAAAGTCTACTACCGCTTTAAATACATTTAGCAAACGTATATCAATATCGGCAAGTTGTCTTGAAAGCGCCGCTTTCTTTTTTCCCATGATAATCCTTACATTGATTGTGTATTTACATTTGTATATCCAATTATAAATAAAGACAAGTAATTATATAAATGAAATTATTATCCTTTTATGCTCAATGTAAATTTAAACCATCAAGCGATGTTATTTATGAACCCAATTATCTATCCAACAAGCAATTTGAAAAAATCGAGTGACTTTATTATTGAGCGAGGAAAGGGAGTGTATGTTTATGATAATAAAGGGAATAAATACTTAGAGGCTATGGCTGGCTTATGGTGCGCTTCATTAGGGTATAAGAATCAAGAATTAATTGACGCCGCTAACGAGCAAATGAGCAAACTGTCATATTCACATATGTTTGGTGGTAAAACTCATCAAGTAGGTATTGATCTAGCAGAAAAATTATCAGCCATGGTGCCAATGAACAATGCCAAAGTCTTTTTTGGTAACTCAGGTAGTGATGCCAATGACACCCATATTAAAATATTGCGCTATTACTTTAATGCGATTGGACAGCCGCAAAAATATAAAATAATTGCTAGAGAGCGATCGTATCATGGGGTCACTATCGCTTCTGCATCATTAACAGGGCTTCCTGTAAATCATACCCATTTTGACTTGCCTTTTGATGCTTTAGGTGTTTTGCGAACTGATGCACCACATTATTATCGTGGTGCTCAAGCACATGAATCTGAAACTGAGTTTGTTGATAGGATCACTCAGAACCTAGAAAAGCTTATTATTAAAGAAGGCCCTGAAACTATCGCTGCATTTATTGTTGAGCCTATAACCGGCGCTAGCGGCGTCATTGTTCCTCCTCAGGGATATTATGAAAAAGTACAAGCTATTTTAGCCAAATACGATATTTTATTTTGGGCGGATGAAGTCATAACAGCTTTTGGCCGAACTGGAAACGATTTTGGCTGTAATACGATGGGAATAAAAACACCTGATTTAATGACCTTAGCTAAACAACTTTCTTCAGCTTACATGCCTATTAGTGCTTCACTTGTGAGTGACGATATCTATCAAGCGTTAGTTGAACCAAGTAATAAAGTTGGGGTGTTTGGTCATGGATATACTTATTCTGGCCATCCTGTAGGTTGTGCTGTCTCGTTAAAAACGTTAGAAATTTATCAGCGAGATAATATATTTGAACGAGCAGCTCTGCTTGGCGATTATATGCAAGCTAAATTACAAACGTTAAAAGATCATCCGTTAGTGGGTGAAATAAGAGGTAAGGGCATGATTGCCGCTGTTGAATTAGTTGCGAACAAAAAAACAGGTTTAGCATTTCTAAATGGCGATATTGGTAACTTTGCCATGAAGTCATGCCAGCAACTTGGCATGATCACGCGAGCTATAGCGGGATCGTCTTTGGCATTTTGTCCGCCTCTGATCATTACAGAGTCACAAATTGACGAGATGATAGTGATATTACAACAAGCCCTTGATGAAACACTTATATTCGCATCAAAAAATAACTATATTGTTTAACAGGCTTAGTTATTTCAACCCTAACTATTTAAACTGTCAGAAAAGCGTAGATAAACAACATCGTTGGCAAAGGTAAAATAAAACCGAACAGTATGGTCTCGCACCATTCAATTGTTCGATAAAATTTGTACCATTGTTTATTTTGCACTTTCGAAGATGGTAATACTTGGAAGAAGAAAATAAATGAAGCGATGACTAACGCTTGTAATGCCGAGAATAAAACCATTATTGCCAGCCAAACCAGTAAAGTAGGTGTGGTTTGACTCACTTGATATTGTAATATCAGAAAGAGTAAAAATGAAAAAACACTCCAAGCCAGCAAGTTCCAGCGGTATTCTGCTAGCGAAATCGCAATATTATTAAATACATCTGGGCTTAACCAAAACTTCATTTGTCAGGCTTTTCCTTTTTAAAAAGTGCTATGATAATGTTAACATTTTTCTAGTCACTTGATTTAAGTATAAATAAACTAATGAAATTAACCATTAAAAAACCTTTATTTTTCATTCCATTATTGCTTTGTTCGTTCATTACGCAAGCAAATATTGGTGGGCAAGTGTCAAGCAATACCCAAGATAATCATGTTACTATTTTACCGAAAACAGCAAGTGGTCAGCACGCTAAAGCTGAAGTGAACAGTAAACTTATTCATGTTCGTCCAGGACAAGCACGTGCATTAAGGGCAATTGAACAGGCTAAGTATCAAGTGGATGATATAAAAATGTTGGTATTAGAAATACAAGAACTGTCTGATAATACCGGCTTGAAATATTTGGCTGGCATCGTAAATAAAGCGGATATTGAACAATACCTCAATAAGATGCGGGTGATTTTGGGCGATGAATTTGAAGCATATCGACATCATCAAAGCGCTCGAGATCACGGATCTTTTCACGTTACCTTAGTTAACCCCTACGAATATCAAGCATTAGCGAACAAAGATGCTGCTGTTAATCAAAAAATTCGTGTTCAATTACATGGTTTAGGGCGTGTCAGCCAAGGAGAACATACTGCTTATTTTGTTGTGGCAAGCTCCTCTGATGGCCAATTTTTGCGTCAAAAATTATTACTGCAAAATAAAGACTTTCACGTGACACTTGGCTTTAAGTCACAAGATGTTTTTGGTGTTGCGAAAGATCAAACCGCTTTAATTAAATAATTCCCCCTTTATGTAATAACAACATTAAGTGTTTATGTTATTGAAGCATTAAAGCCCTATATTTTATGGCTGAACAAGAGAAAGAACGGCATTTTATCCGGTTAATTTCATCATTTTTTAAATAAATAATTGTGATACTTTTGTGATTATTTTGTGAAATCTAAACAATATTTCCTTTGCATACTGATGGCGAATGCAAAATATAACAAAGGAAATATTTATGAAAATTAATACGTTAATGGCAGGATTAACTTTTGCTGCCACTGCTTTATCTTCACAAGCCCAACAACTAGACATCACGGTTACTAACCTTACTCAAGGTATTTATTACACGCCAATATTAATCGGAGCACATAATGCAGATACTTCATTGTTTTCTACTGGCGAAATGGCTTCTGAATCATTACAGATGATGGCTGAAGGTGGCGATATTTCTGGTTTGAGTATGATGTTATCAACGGCAAATGCTGATGTGGTTGAAAATCCAGCCGAAGGTTTACTGGCTCCGACAATGACTACCACCACAACACTTGATACAACCGACGGCAATATGTACTTGTCGCTTGTCGCTATGATGTTACCCACTAATGATGGCTTCGTAGGACTTGATAGTTGGATGATTCCAACAGAAGCGGGTACTTATACCCTGACTCTTAATGCTTATGATGCAGGAACTGAAGCCAATGATGAAATTATCAATGGTGGCGGATCACCCGGTGTTGCAGGTATTCCGGCAGCACCTGGCGGTGATGCAGGCACTGGCGCAATGGGAGTCACGATGAATGAAGAAAATGGTTACATTCACATACATCGCGGTAGTTTAGGTGATGATGATTTAGCGGGCGGAAAAAGTGATTTAGATAACACCGTTCATCGTTGGTTGAATCCAGTGGCTCGTATAACGGTAGTGGTTAACTAGGAGGTTAATATGAAACGCTCAATTAATAATATAGCTTTTGTATCTTTATTGCCTTTGGCCTTGTTAAGTGGTTGTAATGACAACGATTCATCTCCAATGGAAGTGGAAGAAGTCGTAATACCTGAGCCAGTTGTTTATAGCTATGAAGTGACGGTAAGTAACTTAACTTATGGACAGCCTTTATCACCGGTTGCCGTTGTTCTTCATGATGAAGGACAGTTTTGGCAAATAGGTGAATCTGCAAGTGTCGCGTTAGAAGTTTTAGCCGAAAGTGGTGATAACAGCTCATTTCTAATGGAAGAAAATGTTTTAGCTGGGCAATCTGGTACTGGGATCATTATGCCGGGCATGAGCGAAACCATTGAAGTATCGTTAACAGATAACGAACCTGCTTTGCTTTCTTTGGCAACAATGTTGGTAAATACCAATGATGCATTTACAGGTATTAATGCGATAACGTTAACCAATTTACCCGTTGGCGAAAGTATTTCTTTAACAACGCGTTCTTATGATGCAGGAACGGAAAAAAATTCTGAATTAATCTCAACAATTCCTGGGCCTGCAAGTAGTGGTGCAGGTGAGGGCTTTAACGAAATACGAGATGATCTGGATATGGTTGGTATGCATGCGGGGGTTGTGTCTGTTGATGATGGCTTATCGACATCGGTACTCACGCAAGCACATAAATTTGATAACCCAACATTACATATTACGATAAATCGTACTAATTAATTCATCAGTTCACTGAAAATGAGTCGAGCAGAGTGTCTGCTCGTTCCTCATATTATTCCGTTCAATTTAGCTTCATTAGAATTAAGTTGAAGGGAATAAAATGGATAAAATACTTATTGTTGAAGATGAACAAGATATTGCTGAATTAATTAAAGTGAATTTACAAGAATTGCCTGTACAGGTTGAGCATTGCCTTACGGGTGAATTAGCACTCGAAAAAATTGAAAAGCATGATTATAAACTCGTTATTCTTGATGTAATGTTGCCTGGCATATCTGGGTTAGATGTTTGTCGTAAAGTAAGAGAAAGTAAACCTGAACAAGTCATTATCATGTTAACCTCGCGTGATAGTGAAATTGATCGAGTATTAGGCTTAGAGCTAGGTGCTGACGATTATATGGCGAAACCTTTCAGTGTCAGAGAGCTCCAAGCCCGTATTCGCACTCAGCTTCGTCGTATACATTTAACTATCGAAAAAAATACTCAGTTAAAAAGTCTTTCCGCTCCTGAGCAATACTTAACGTTAGGGCAGCTACAAATAGATAACTTAACTCACCGCACCTTACTTGCTGGTAAAGAATTAGATCTAACCTCAACTGAATTCGACCTATTACTCTATTTAGCTTCTCACCCTGAACAAGTTTTTTCTCGCGAACAATTATTAAGCTCAGTTTGGGGTTACCATCATAGTGGTTATGAACATACGGTAAATTCACATATAAATCGCTTACGAAATAAAGTAGAGAAAAATGTCAACAAACCTGAAATTGTTCAAACGGTGTGGGGCGTTGGCTATAAACTATCAAAACAAGGTGTTGCCGCGTGAAGTTATCACTTTATCAGCGCCTTTCTTTATCTTTGTTATTGGTCTTTATTGTAATTATTAGCGTATTTTATTTATGGTCGGTACAACTTGAAAAACAAGCAAGGTATGAATCAGAACAAAGTTTACATTTATCATTAGCAGCAAATTTAGCAAGGGATAACCCTTTGTTACAACAAGGGGTATATGATCATCAGGCACTAAAAAATCTTTTTCATACCCTAATGGTTTTAGGGCCTGCTTTTGAATTTTACTTTTTAGATCCACAAGGAAACATATTAACCCATTCACTTTCGCCATCTTCAATCAAGCGCAACAAAGTGAATGTTTCTCCTTTAAACCGTTTGACACAAAATCAAGCGGATTTACCTGTTTATGGTGATGATCCTCAACATCAAACACGGCAAAAAATTTTTTCAGCAGCTCCAGTTTTCAATGGCGCAACCTTGCAAGGTTATTTATATGTCATTGTTGCTGGCGAACGCTATGAAACTGCTTTTGAAAGACAAAATATTAATAAGCAAGTTAAGCTGTCAATGGTGCTTTCTATTGGTGCATTATGCTTTCTATTTATTGTGATGCTTGGGCTGTTTGCCTATTTTACCCGGCCACTTAGGTTATTAAATAGGGATATTACCGCACTTAAATCGGCAGGGTTTGATACGACAAAGGTAAAGCTCACACATTGGCAGCAGCATAGTCATAATGAAGTCCATTTATTAGGAGAAGTATTCGAAGCAATGGCCGAACAAATTCATGAGCAATTGCTGCAATTAAAACAAAACGACAGCCAACGCAGAGAGTTGTTAGCTGATATTTCTCATGATTTAAGAACACCACTTGCGTCACTACAAGGCTATATTGAAACAATTTCTTTAAATGCCGAACATTTAACGCCTGAGCAACAACAAAAATACATTGATATTTCATTAAAAAATGCACGACAGTTAAAACAATTGATTGATCAAATCTTTGAACTTGCGCATTTAGAAGGAGGGCAGGTATCTTTGAATCTAGAAAATTTTAACCTCACTGAGTTGCTTTATGATGTGATGGCAAAATTTAGCTTAAAAAGTCAAAAAAAGCAGATTTCAATGAAAATCTCCCCTCCATGTTCCACTTTGGTTATTAACAGTGATATAGCAAAACTGGAAAGAGTTGTGAGTAACTTAATTGAAAATGCTATTCGCCATACGCCCATTGGTGGTGAAATTACGTTAAGCATTGAAACATATAACCCATATCAATCTGTGGTTAAAATAAAAGATAATGGCACGGGCATAAAATCTAAAGAATTACCTTATATATTTGATACACGTTATCGAGCAAGTAATGCGGTAGAAAGTGATGAAAAGCATACCGGACTTGGCTTAGCCATCACGAAAAAATTATTAGAGTTGTTGAAAAGTGAAATACGCGTTACGAGTGAAATAGGTAAAGGGAGTGAATTTTCATTTAGTGTTATAACTGCAGATAAAATATAACTAATTTTGCCTCGAAATTTAGTGAAATAGTTTCTAAAATAGAGGGGTTAACTTTTAAATTATATGGATTTATTGTGAATATAAAATTATTAATCTGTTTAGTCATTATCACTATTACTGGTTGCGCTAAATCTTCTACCGGTCGTAATCAAATAACCTTGTTCTCTAATAGTGAATTAAACAAAATGGGGATAACTTCATTCGAAGAGCTCAAGCAAAAAGAAAAAATTAGTTTAGATATCAAAACCAATCAATATGTGCAATGCGTTGCGAATGCGTTGATTAAACATGTGCCAAAATCTGCTCACGATGGTGATTGGGAAGTCGTTGTGTTTGACTCTCCACAAGTGAATGCCTTTGCTTTACCGGGCGGGAAAATTGGTGTGTATACGGGCATTTTGCAAGTGACAGAAAATCAGGACCAATTAGCGGCGATTATTGGTCATGAAGTTGCTCATGTTATTGAGCGCCATTCAAATGAGCGACTTTCTTCTAATCAGTTAACACAAATGGGCGCAGCCGCAGGTAGTGCGATATTGACGCAGCAAGGTGTTGAAAACAAAGAAACTTGGTTAATGGCTGGCATGGCAATCGCACAATATGGTTTTTTAATGCCATATAGCAGAATGCATGAAAGTGAAGCGGATATTGTTGGGCAAGATTTAATGGCTAAATCTGGTTTTCAGCCTCAAGCGGCTATTGCTTTATGGCAGAATATGGCAAAACAATCGAAAGGTGCACCACCTGAGTTTTTATCTACTCACCCGTCAAATCAAACAAGGATTGATGATTTAGGTCAACATTTAGCTCAAGCTAGAAAATACTATCAAAGCAAAAATCGTCCTAGTTGTTCAAGACCTTAACGTTTTAATCAAACAACGGCAATTAACACCTAAAAATAACAAAGCCTTAAGGATCACACTTAAGGCTTTTTTACGTTAATTGATAAAAGTGTTGACGTATTATTTTTTCGGAACAGTTTTCATTTTATGTTCAGTTTTATGACTTCTTGGTAATGTTTCTTTTAAATCATTAAGACTTTTTTTACGAAGCGGTGTTTTCGCACTTTTTTGGAAAGTACTAAAGTTACCAATAATAAGTACTAAAGCAATGATAATAAGGGTTGGGGCAATCCAGCTATCCATGGTCATTGTGTCCGATGTTAGTAATATATTGATGATATATTTCAGCGAGTTTCATTAAAATATTTGCTCTGAGTTTGATGTCAGCTTTTTGCAGACAGTCATAAAGCTTTTCTTGCGTTAGTTGTGTTTCAAATTTTTCAGCGATAGGGAAGTAAGATAAATGCCATGGCTCAGCAGCAATACCGCCACGGTATTTGTCATAAGGAAAATAAAATCCATAACTCGCTGCATGTTGTTTTAACCATTGAGTTAACGCAAAAAAAGGACCATTGTCTTGATATTCCCATGGCTCTAATTGCAGTTTTTGATCGTCAGCTAAGGCATTTTTATCGTAAAAGTCTATATCGGTACCCCAATGATGACGACTAGCTCCAGGAAGTGCTGAAAAGGTTAATATCGCCTGTACTATTTCATCATCACTAAGGCTAAAAACATCAACCGGCTTGTTATTCATATCTTTAATAACAAGTTGACCAAGGCATTTTTTATTCCAAATGGCTAATTGACGCTCAAATGAGCGAAAACCGCTAGCTATCGTTAAGTTAAAGCCTTGTTTGTCAGCGGCGGCACAGAGCTTTTGCCAAGGTTCGATAACCTCTTGGTGAATGCCGGTATTGGCAGAGAGCCAATGAATATGTTGATCAGATTGTCCTGTTAATATTTCAATAGTCATGTTTGCGCAGCTTATGTTAAAACGTGCACTAATGTTTGATAATAAATATCGACCAAGGCTTCTAAATCCGCACATTTTACCGATTCATTTACTTGATGAATTGTTGCATTACAAGGGCCGACTTCAATAACTTCTGCACCTGTTGGTGCAATAAACCGGCCGTCTGAAGTACCACCTGAGGTTGATAGCTCAGTTTGTCGACCGGTGACCGTCTCTATTGCAGTACTCACCGCATTAATAAAAATTCCTGGCTCAGTAATAAAAGGCTTGCCATTAAAGGTCCACTTAATGTCGTAATCAAGTTCATGCTTAGTTAATATCTCATTCACTTTATCAACGATTGTGTCAAAGGTAAGCTCTGTACTAAATCGTAAATTAAATAATGCAGTTAAATGCCCAGGTACCACGTTGGTGGCGCCAGTACCTGATTCAATATTGGATAATTGGAAACTCGTTTCAGGAAAATAATCATTGCCATTATCCCAATGAGTGCTACTTAATTCAGCTAAAGCAGGCATAGCCTTATGAATAGGGTTAATGACATGTTGAGGGTAAGCTACATGACCTTGTTTGCCTCGAATCGTTAATTCACCTGAGATAGAGCCACGACGACCATTTTTAATAATATCGCCTATTTCATGAGTACTCGATGGCTCACCAACAATACAATAGTCAATTTTTTCATTTCGCGCTTCTAAGGTATCAATAACGCGCGTAGTTCCGTTAATAAACGGGCCTTCTTCATCACTGGTGATCAAATAGGCAATCGAGCCTTTATGATCTGGATGATCAGCGACAAACTTTTCTGTTGCCACCAACATTGCTGCTAAACTACCTTTCATATCAGCCGCGCCGCGTCCGTATAACATGCCATCTTTAATCGTGGGTTCAAAGGGAGGCGTATTCCAACTATCAAGGTTTCCGGCTGGGACAACATCGGTATGACCTGCAAAGCAAAAAACAGGCGATTCGCTGCCTCGTCTTGACCATAAGTTGGTTGTATCTTCAAACACCATGCTTTCGTTAGAAAAACCTGATTTCGCTAACATTTCTGCCATTAATACTTGGCATTGGGCATCAATTGGGGTGACTGATTCTCGTGAAATAAGTGTTTTGGTTAATTCGATTACCGCTGATGTAGGTTGACTCATTGGGCAAATAACTCTTGATATTGTTCTTTTTTAAAGCCGATATGCATATTGTCAGCAAGCGATAATAATGGACGTTTTAACAGTGTTGGTTGCGCTAACACGGCGTTAAACATAACGTCATCGGTTAAATTTTCTTTTATTTCATCACTGAGGTTTCTATAGGTTGTACTGCGTTTATTGAGCAATATTTGCCAGTCGCTTTTACTGACAAATTCAGCGAGTAACTCATGGCTTAAACCATCGGTTTTAAAATCGTGAAATTGATAAGGGATTTGTTGATCTTCAAGCCACTTACGTGCTTTCTTAATTGTGTCGCAGTTTTTTATTCCGTAGAGAGTTGTCATTGGCTTCTTAAATTACTTGATAATGGTTTTTACGTAATGCTGATACAGCATCGTTTACTTTGTTTGTTTTTACTAATATATAGTCGGTATCGAACGTTGAAATAGCAAATATGCTGATTTTTTCATTGGCAAGTACCGTCGAAATACTGGATAAAATCCCCGTTAAGTTAAAGTCTAATGGGCCAACTACTTCTAGTGCTTGCCAGTCGGCTTCAACATCTTCACTGTCAATGTTAATGGAACTAGGTATAACAATGGAAACTTCATCGTATGTTTTACCAATAAAATAAATTGGTGCATCAAACACTTTTGCCGGAATTTTACTATCAACAGCTAAACTGTGGATGGAAAAATTTTCTTTTAATAATTTTAAGGTAAGCATAAATTTAGGTTAAAGATTACTGAATTATTAATGTGTGGTTACTATACCGTTGTCATGGTCATAACGCTAGAGAGCCTCACTGATTTCTGTATTCTATCGATACCAAAAACAAAAGTTTTTTCAACGTTGTAATAGAGGAATTGTTTAAATAAGAGTGTTTGCTATTAAACTTAATAAAGTGCTTTGTTTTTTTAGTTTAAATCTTAGGCAGATTGCGAAAACAGATAAGGTTAATATAAAAAATGATATCCACAAAAGCTGTGGATATCATTGTGAGCAAGTGTTGTTTATCTTTTTAAGTTACTGTTTGGTATGGGTTTTTGTGTTCGTTCGTTTTTTGTCTAGTCAATAAATGCACAAATTTTTATTAATAATAGGCTAAATGTCTATTTGATAACTAATGGCAGTTAATCCAGTTAAATTTTCTAGTTAACTAAGATTAAAAGAGCTTAAATTAATGCTTTTACTACAAGAATAGTATTGTTAGTTACTCACTCATCTTTAATGTTATTGGCTTGTATAGCCGTTAAGGCAATGGTGTAAACAATATCATCAACTAATGCACCACGTGATAAATCATTGACGGGTTTCTTCATACCTTGAAGCATGGGGCCAATACTAACTAAATCTGCCGATCTTTGTACCGCCTTATAGGTTGTATTTCCGGTATTTAGATCTGGAAACACAAAAACCGTCGCCTTTCCTGCAACAGGACTATTTGGCGCTTTTTTCTTAGCAACATTTTCCATAATAGCGGCATCATATTGTAATGGACCATCAACAACTATATCGGGTCGACGTTCTTTGACTAAAGCGGTCGCTTTAATTACTTTTTCAACGTCCGCACCTTTACCTGAATTTCCGGTACTGTAACTAATCATGGCGACTTTCGGGTCAATACCAAAACTTTTAGCTGAATCAGCAGATTGAATTGCAATATCGGCTAACTGTTCGGCATTCGGCTCTGGATTAATGGCACAATCGCCATAAACCAATACTTGGTCTGGCAGTAACATAAAAAAGATTGACGACACTAAATTACTATTAGGTGCGGTTTTAATCAGCTGAAGTGCAGGGCGGATAGTATTTGCTGTGGTATTTACAGCGCCAGAGACTAAACCATCTACTTGCCCTAGTTGTAACATCATTGTTGCTAACACAACGTTATCATTGAGTTCTTGTTTAGCGACTACTTCAGTGAGTCCTTTATGTTTTCTTAGCTCCATTAATGGTGCGATATAATTGTCTTTTATCGAAGCAGGATCTGTAATTAATAAACCTGAAGGTAAATTGATACCTTGTTGTTCTGCAATGGTAAGAATTGTTTCTTTATCACCCAAAAGTTGGCAACGAGCAATATTACGTTCAACACAAATTGCTGCGGCTTTAATGGTGCGAACATCGGTACCTTCTGGCAGAATAATTAATTTATTGGCTTGTTTGGCTAGTTCAGTAAGCTTATGACGAAATGCGGGCGGTGAAAATTTCTCCAGCTCTGTCGCTTGATTAGATAAGTCGGTTAACCATTGTTCAGATATATTATCAGCAATATATTGCTTAACTCTTTCATGCCTTTGTAGATCATCTTGTGGAATTTCAGGGTTGAAATTCATTAAGTGTCGGGAGGTTTGCCATGTATCCCAAGGTACCGATAATACCGGTAAACCTGTCATAAATGCCTGTTTACACAATAGCATGACTTGTTCGTTTGGCTGATAGCCATTGGTGAGTAATAAAGCCGCGACTTTCGTGCCATTCATAGCTGAAAGACAAGTGGCAATTATGATATCCGTGCGATCGCCAGGCGTAACAATGAGCCGACTAGGTTGCAGATGACTCATTAGATTTTCAGCGCTACGCGCACAAAAACTAATACTGCGAATTCTTCGATGATCAATATCACCGGCGTTAATCACTTTGGCTTCTAAATAGTCACAAATATCAATAACTCTAGGTGCGATAAGATCCATTTCCCACGGAATGCTACCAAGCAAGTCAAAATTTCTAGCTGTAAATATTGATAAATTTTGCCAAGCTGAATTATCTATTTCATTGTTGAATTCATGCTCTCTGGGTAAAAGGCCAAATTCATCTTTATCAGGAGAATTAATTTTATTAATAATACAGCCAATTAATTTTTTGTTTTTAATGCCGCCAAAAGTTTCTGCACTCATTTCTAGGCGATCTTCAAACTCTTCAGGCGAGTCATTGTCTGGTGATGCCACAAGAATAATTTCAGCGGATAGTGTTTGAGCAACGTCGCGATTGATTCTTCCTGCATAGGGTTGGCGTGTTGTTGGGATCAAACCTTCAATAATCGTTAGGTCATAATCTTTGCTAAAAGCGTCGAAATTTGCGACTAATTGCTCAAGTACTACGTCATGATGTCCTTCCCCCATTTGTTCTTCAACATAACTTAATGGAATAGAACTGCTATTTTGAGAAAGACTGATCACCTGATTTTTATTTTGTAAAACATTGCGAGAAGGTTGGCTGATCGGTTTAAAGTGACCAACCTTAATGCCTTTTTGCTGACATGCATGCATTAAACCTAATGCAACACTGGTTAAACCAACGCCAAAACCAACGGGAATTAACATGATACGTCGAGCCATCTTATTGCTCCTGATTTAATTGTTGATAGGTTTGTTCAGCGATAACCCATTCTTCGTTTGTTGGGATTACCCAGCAAGGGGTAGAGTCAATTTTAGCAATATTGCCTTGTTTACCAAATCGCATGGTTTCATTGGCAAGTTTATCTTCGTGGAAATTCAACAGGGTAAGTTGCGATAAAATTAATGATCGGATCAGCAGTGAGTTTTCACCAATACCACC
This sequence comes from Colwellia sp. 1_MG-2023, assembly GCF_030546755.1. Taxonomy (GTDB): domain Bacteria; phylum Pseudomonadota; class Gammaproteobacteria; order Enterobacterales; family Alteromonadaceae; genus Thalassotalea_H. The sequence continues at coordinate 150,815 of NZ_JAUOPE010000007.1, read as the reverse complement.
GGTAAAAATTAAACCGTCTAATGATGTAAAATTACAAGAAAATGACGCAATGCTTTTTGCGATACGATAACTGAATATATCAAGCGCGAGTTTTGCTTGTTCATTACCTTTACTGGCGGCTTCTTCAATCGTTCGGCAATCATTACTTAATTGTGAAACGCCCAGTAAACCACTTTTTTTATTCAAAATAGTATTCACATCTTCAAGACTATAACCGAGTTGATCTACCAGATGGAAAATAACGCCAGCATCAATATCGCCACTACGTGTGCCCATCATAACCCCTTCAAGAGGAGTTAGGCCTAAACTAGTATCAACACTTTTTCCTTGTTTAACGGCTGTGACACTGCAACCATTGCCAAGGTGAGCGCTAATAATATTACATTGCTCCATTGGCTTATTAAGGATAGTCGCGGCTTCTTTGCAAACAAAGTAATGGCTGGTGCCATGAAAACCATATTTTCTGATGCCATGGTCTTGATAAAAATGATAGGGCAAACCATATAAATACGATCGTTTAGGCATCGTTTGATGAAATGCCGTATCGAAAATTGCCACTTGTGGTGTTTGAGCAAACGCTTTTTCAGCCGCTTGTATTCCTTGTAAGTTAGCGGGGTTATGCAAAGGAGCAAGCTTAGATAATTGCTCAATGCTGCTTTTAACCTTTTCATCAATTAAGGTGGGTTGGCTATATTTTTCTCCGCCATGAACAACACGATGACCAATAGCAGATACTGTTTCTTTGAGTTGATGTTGGGTTAAATAGTCCACTAAAAATTGTATAGCTACTTCATGATCAAAAGGCGCAATTAATGACGTGGAAATTTTTTTCTCTTGATGTTTAATGGTAATTACCGCTTCTTCGGTTAATAAACATTCGGCAAGACCAGAAAGAATAAGTTGACCGTTGACGGGGTTCATTAATGAGTACTTTAAAGAAGAACTACCACAGTTAATTACTAATATATTGTTTTGCATCTATTTTAAGGGATTTGCTAAAGGTAAGTAGAGTATAGACTCTTTTTATTTACAGAAGTTTGACTTGCTACAACTTTTTTATTTACTTGCCTATTATTTAGACTATAGAACAAGTTTATACTATCTTTTAATTAATAGTTGTTATAGTGTGCGCCTATGAACGTAGTAGAAATTATCAAGTTAGGGTTAAAGTACAAACAACTTTGGCCAGAAAAAGTTGAATTGGCGAGTTATTTTGAAGAATATCGTGCCATTCAAGTCAGTCGTTTAGTTTGCCGTTATTTACCAGGTGTAGCTTTATTCGTCTTTATCATGCAGCTTTATTTAGGTGGTTTACAACAGTTACCACAATCAGTGCTTTACGCTTTTTTTATTCTAAGTATTCCTGTTCAATCGTTAGTGATGTTAGGTGTGAAAGCCGACAAGTTTTTACCTCCTGCTTTAGCCGCTTGGTATAAAGAAGGCGTAGCTAAAATTAATCAAAGCGGTGGTAATATTAAGCTGTCGGTACAAAAGCCTCGATACTTTGATTTAGCAAAGTTATTGAATGTTAGTTATTCAGGGGCACATCACAGCTCATAAGTTTTACCGTTAATATTGATATTTTTGAAAAATTAGCAAGCGTTAACTTTAAAGGGTTAACGCTTTTTTTTTGGAAAATTTTAATTGCGGGTTACGTTTTTGATTGAGGAATAAAAGGAACAAGAAAAAATAAGGCAGCACTGATGCCTGTACTCAAAACATTTTGTTCATAGGTGAGAATATCAACATAAAATAAGCCATTTTCTACTAAGGCCACCATAGCTCCATAAGCTAGGAAAAATCGTTTGTTATATTTGGGTAATATTTTGATCAACATCGACGATAAATAGCCAATCAATGGAATAAAAGACCAAAGTAAAAAAACAATTAAGGAAAAGAAAATCGCAGAAACAGCAATATTTTCGGTGAATAGTTTATTGCTTACTGGGTATAGTTGAATGATTAAATAACCTAAGTAAAGATAAAGCATAACTAAAGACTTATTTTTGATATAAACGGATATGAAAATCGGCTTGGCATTGAAAGTTTTGTAATTGAGCTAATTCATGCTTTAGCTGTTCACTTGCTTTAAACGCGAATGGAGTCATCGACAGTAAATTTAAAATATCTTCACCTGTGGTTAAAGTCATCGAGTAAGATAGGGTTTCTTGATGAACTAAGCTAAGCGCTTCAATAGGTTGGCGTTCAACGTCATGCTCTTTGGCTTCTAGGTAGATTTTTTCTTTTAATTCAATTAAATGGCGTTGGGCAGGAGTAACCGTTAAAAAGTATCCATGCTTGCTTAGTACGCGAGTAAATTCTTGCTCTAAAATGGGCGCGTAAATAGAAATCATCCAATCAAAAAAGCCATCCTCAAAGGGCAATTGCGACAAAGTACCAACACTAAAATGACATTGTTGATATTTCTTAGCCGCTTTTTTTACCGCTTCTTTGGCAATATCGATACCGTATACTGTGTTTTCAGCGGTTTTATGCTGATGAGTGTAGTAACCTTCACCACAACCCGCATCAAAAAGTTTCGCTGTCTGTTGTCCGTAAGCGCGATAAATTTCAAGGAGCTTATTAACTAAAGGCTGATAATAGCCTTGTTCTAAAAATGCTCTACGGGCATTGACCATGGTTTTATTATCACCTGGCTCTTTAGAGTGTTTAAATTGCACTGGTAATAAATTGACATAGCCTTCTTTGGCGAGATCAAAACAATGATGTTGTTGACAACGAAACGTTCGCGCTTCCAATAAAAGCGTGTTTTGGCAAAGAGGGCATTGATATTGTGGATTTTGACTCATAAGATTAACCGGGAGAATTGCTTCATTCTCCCTTTGCTCTGGGCTCTATTTTATTTAAAGGTCGACCAAATAGGTGCATGATCAGAAGGCTTTTCGATGCCTCGTAGTTCATAATCCACGTCTGACTCAATACAAGTAGCGGCTAACTTTTCCGTGGCAAGTACCACGTCAATGCGTAAGCCACGGTTGTCGTCAAATCCACGAGAGCGGTAGTCAAACCAAGAATAACGTTCTTCGCGCGTTGGGTGTAATTCTCTAAAAGTATCTTTAAAGCCCCAATTCATTAAGGTTGCTAACCATTCGCGCTCTTCGGGTTGAAAACTACATTTGCCTGTTTTTAACCAACGTTTTCTGTTGGGCTCGCCAATGCCTATGTCTAAATCGATAGGCGAAATATTAATATCCCCCATGATTATAACGTTATCTTCAAGGGTATGATGGCTGTCTAAATATCCCATTAAATCTTTATAAAACTGGCGTTTATAAGGGTATTTTGTTTCGTGGGCTATATTATCACCTTGTGGAAAGTAACCATTAAGTACGGTTACTGTTTCACCTTGATCGTTGGTAGATTCTACCATGATCATACGTTTTTGTGCATCGTCGTTGTCAGTTGGGAAGCCATATTGAATCTTACTTGGCTCTTTTTTACAGAGCATAGCAACGCCGTAATGCGCTTTTTGACCATGAAAATACACGTGATAACCCATCGCTTCAACGTCTTCAACCGGAAAAGCGTCGTTATGCACTTTTATTTCTTGTAAGCCAATAATATCGGGTTGATGTTTGTCGATAATTGCTTGTAATTGATGCAAGCGAGCACGTAGGCCATTAATATTAAAAGAGATAATTTTCATCGAAAACCTTAAGAGGTGAGCTAAGTGTGAATTTTATTTTTGCGATAATAACATGATTGAAAACAGAGAAAAATGAAAATGCGTGATATGGCTAGGTTTTATTATCACTCACGTATTTAACAGACTTATCAAGCATATACTTGGGCGTGTTAAGCTATTTTATTAATTAATAGTGCCGCTAATTCTTGTTTGCCTTCAGGTGAAATTGCTTCATTATCTTTAGACGAAATTGAAAAAACATTTTCTGAACTTTCACCTAAGGTACTCATTCTTGCCGAGTGAATGGTGAGTTGTTGATGTTTAAAGACATTACAAATTTCCTCGATAAATAGAGGATCATCAAGGGCATTGATTCTTAATAACGTTTTATTCGGCTTAGGAGTAGATAAAAATTCGACCACTGGCGTGTTATCAAAGTTTTTAACAAATCTGGGGCTAGAAGGTTTTTTGACAACGTCAACGCCTGAGATCACTTCTTCAACGCGACTGATAATTTTCTTAATTCGGTAAGGATCAGCAATAGACTCACCGTTATGATCAAGAATTTTAATGACTTCTAACACTTTGTTATTTTTGGTTTTATGTAGTTGGGCTTCTTTAACATTTATTTTCAATAACGACAGCGTATTAAAAATATCAACAAACAACATGCTTCTATCGTTGGTATATACGAGTAAATTACTACATTCTAAATTGGAATCATCTGAAATTGACACCGCTTGTTCAGGTGAATCACTGCTGAGTATCTGCATAGTAAATTCAACAATTTCATGCAATTGATTTGAACTGAAAAAGCTAGAAGGCAAGGTTGACCACAGTGTTTTAACTTGTACGTTGTCATAACCTTTTGCTAGTAAATCAGCTAATGCTTCTGTTTTGTTTTCACGAATAACGGTACGTTGCTCAAAGACATTTTCAATACCATTTTTTAACGCACTTCTAAGAGAAATATATAAGTCATTTAACAGGCTTTCTTGCCATTCATTCCACATTTCATCATTGGTTGCCATTAAATCAGCGACAGTAAAGCAGTAAAGTGCATTGAGTTTTGATTCGGTACGAATTTGTTTGGCGACTTTTTTGATCACTTCAGGATCGGCTATATCAAGTGTTTGCGTGGTAGAAACGAGTAAGTCTTGATGCTCGACAATCCAATGGATCAAATCTACTTCAGATTTTTTTAATTGGTGTAATAACGCAAACTCTTTTGCATGAATGGCGCTTATCTCATTGGTTTCATGGGATTGTTTACCTGATAAGTCATGGCATAAGCCTGCAATCACCAAAATATGTTTATGCGAAGAGGGCTTATAAATACTGTTAATTAAGTTTTTATTTTTTTTATTTACTTCAAAATTATCAATACATTGAATAAGTTTAAAAGCGTGTTCATCAACGGTATAGGCATTATGCATATCAAACTGCATTTGGCCTTCTATCGCTTTCCATTGTGGAAAATAGGCCGCTAAAATGCCATAACGATGCATTAAACTAAATGCTCGTTTTAAGCCATTTTTATGTTTAATTATTGAAATAAAGACTTTTCGACATTCTTGGTAATCTTGCAACTCACCTAATAGCCTTCTGCGCGTTTGACGAATAAGTCTTAAGGTTTCTGGAGCAATATTTTTTATTTGATCATACTCGGCAATTAACTTAAATAATTGTAATACGTTGGCTTTATTGAGAAAAATTTCGTCAAAATTTGCCTTGATCATATTGTTGGCAAGGATGAAGCCATCGCCTAAATCAATTGAGTTAGATTGGTTTTTATTCACATGAAAGACATCACGTTTAAAAACGCCAATCATCATTTGATTAAGCTCTTGAATACGGGTCATTGCTCTAAAAAGTTGACGCATCATCTTTTCAACGGCGAGTTGAGCGTTGTCGCCATAGCCAAATTTCATATATTTGGCGACTTCTAATTGATGATCAAACAGGAGCTTTTCTTCCGCACGATTAGACACCATATGCAGTGCCCAGCGAATTCGACAAATAAAATCATACGACTCGATTAATTCGTAATATTCATCAGATTTCAGCACGCCAAGCGATTTTAACGATTGCACGTCGGGCACATTATAATGTTTACGAGCGATCCAAATAATGGTTTGCACATCACGCATACCGCCAGGGTTATTTTTAATATTAGGCTCTAAATATAACGCGGTGTTTTTTGCTTTGTCGTGTCTGTCATCTTGTTCTTGGAGTTTATGCTGACAAAACTTTTCGCTATTCCATAAGCTGTTGTTATATAACGCTTCTAGCATATATTTCGCGTGAGAAGGCTGACCAACTAAGGTTCTAATATCAAGTAAATTAGTGGCAATGGTAATATCAGTTTTTGCCGCATTGATATTTTCTTTTATCGAACGCACTGCATGCCCAATATCAACGCCTAGATCCCATAATCGGGTTAAAAAAGCGGTTAAGTTTGCTTCGTGATTTTTAGCGATAGATTTGTCGAATAAAATGCAAATATCAATGTCTGATTTGGGATGAAGTGTTTGTCTACCATAGCCGCCAACAGCATTTAACGAAAGGTTTTCAATGGTATCAAGCTGATAATGTTGCCATAGCGCAATCAATAATTGATCAAATAATATCGCTCGCTGATTTTGTAGGGTTTCTATGGGGGTATCAAAGAAGCGTTCTTCAAATACTTGTTGTTGCTCAGCTAAGTAAGCTTTCATTGCGATTGAACTGGAAAGGTCGATATTAACAAGTGAGTTCATAAATGTATTTAATACTTTCTCTTAGAGTCGTGTTTAATCTTTTGGACAAAATCAGCTAAACAATTTTTCATCGTAAAAGAGCAATTTATCAGAGGATTATAGCTGATGAAATAAATCGTGATCTGATGCTCAGTGAGGATATTTATCCATAAAAACAACTCAATAGTATCAACTCTAAGTAATTTTCTCAACTGAGAGTAGTTATATGATAGATAAGCTAAGCATTACTTAAATAAATTGTTGTGAATAAACGAGTGTTATTTATGTCAATAAATGATGGTTAACTCTTAACTGAATGAGCTTGTGTGATTTGATTTTGACGAGTAGTTATTTGTATACGGAGTCGTAATTATATGTTTATAGGCTGGTTTTTATGGAGTTTGCGAAGTTGTCGTTATAGAGTAAATTGAGTCGGGGTTATGGGGCTAATAAACCTTAATAAGACATAAAAAAGTTAAATAGATATAAAAAGCTTAATAAGATTTATAAAAACATTGTGTGCGGAATTTATAGCAGAAGCGATAATATAAGAAATTAATTAGAGTTATAGCGAATTTATTTATGGTTTACTCGTGATAAACCGCGATAGTTAAGCCGTTCAGTGGAAATCTCGATGCGTTTTAAATGGTACTGTGATCAGTTGATAAACAACAAAAATGCTAAATTTATTGTCTTTTTGAAGACATGAAATAAAAAGAAAGAGCTTACTCTTTCTTTTCAGAGCTCATGTGCATAGGTTCTATTTCTAATACCGGCGAAGCATCAAGTTCACTGGCATCCATCATAGAAGCGATTCTTTGCATTGAAGAGAGTAAAAGCGATTGTTCCCAGTTTTCTAAACAGGAAAACTTTTGAATAAAATGTTCTTGTAATGGCTGAGGGGCATCAATTAATGAGTTACGACCACTGTCAGTTAAAAATAAACTCACTCTGCGTTTATCTTCAGAGCTTCGCACTCTTTCAATCAAGCCTCTATTTTCCAAGCGATCTAATATATTTGTTACTGTTGCTGCGCTTAAGTTAATTTGTTTGGCAATTTGACTTGCTGTTACGCCTTTAACTCGAGCAATTTCTTGCATGATCAGTAATTGAGGACCTGTCAGCCCAGATAATTTATTTAATTGTTTGGAATGCAAGTCAATCGCGCGAATAACCTTACGGATTGAGATCAGCAATTCTTCATATTTTTCCATGTCGAACGTTTTCTGTCGTAATTTTTCGTAAGGGTAACATAAAAGTGTATAAGATGAATTAAAGCGTTATAAAGAATAATATTCGTGACAAGTTTTAAGCAAAAAAATAGTGAGCCAAAGCTCACTATTTTTAACGAAATGATGGTATCAAGTTATGCAAATACTTGCACGCTATTATCAATAATACGCGTTTGATATGGCGTTACAGCTAAGTTTTCGTCATCTAAACATTTACCTGTTTGTAAAGAAAATCGCTCTTTATATAGTGGTGATGCGACAAATAACTCGCCATTTTCATCACCGACTATGCCTCGATATAAAACATTTGCTTTGCCAGCAGGATCCCAATTATTGATCGTATGGGCCTGATCGTCGCCTGTTTGGAAAATAGCGATTTGTTGGTCGTTTTCAAGTAATGCACAGATACCTGAGTGCTTCACTAAATCGTCTTTTTGGCAGATAGTTTGCCAGTTTTTATTTGTAGTCATGATCTGTTCTCCTATCCTAATAATAAAAGTTAAGCAGGTGCAGTTTCTGCGGTTTTAACGTCATCAAGCGTAACTGAATCAACCATTACAGAGTCAATAAGTAAGCCTGAGTCTACTTTTTCTTTTAGTGTTGCGGGGCGAATTTGCTCACGTTCAGTAATAAATTTAATGCTTGAGTCAACTTTGTCTGAGTTAACAAATTGACGGAAACGTTTCAGTTGTTCAGGGCTTTCAATCGTGGTTTTCCACTCACATTGATAGGTTGCCACAACAGCTTCCATTTGCTTTTCAAGCTCGTCGTTAACGCCTAAGTGGTCATCAATAACGACTTTTTGCATGTACTCAAGACCACCTTCAAGACTTTCTAACCAAACAGACGTACGTTGTAAGCGATCGGCCATGCGTACGTAAAACATTAAATAACGGTCAATATATTTAACTAAAGTTTCATCATCTAAATCTGTGGCAAATAAATCACCATGGCGAGGTTTCATACCACCGTTACCACTGACGTATAAGTTCCAGCCGTTTTCGGTGGCAATGACACCAATGTCTTTACTTTGTGCTTCAGCACATTCACGCGTACAGCCTGATACCGCAAACTTTATTTTGTGCGGCGAACGTAAACCTTTGTAACGATTCTCTAATAATATCGCCATCGACATACTGTCTTGTACGCCATAACGACACCATGTGCTGCCGACACAAGATTTTACCGTACGTAACGACTTACCATAAGCGTGACCCGTTTCCATACCTGCCGCAATTAAGCGCTCCCAAATGGCCGGAAGTTGATCAATGCGCGCACCAAATAAATCGATTCGTTGACCGCCGGTTACTTTGGTATACAGGTTATATTCTTTCGCGACTTCGCCAATAACAATGAGTTTGTCAGGTGTTACTTCACCACCAGGCATACGCGGTACTACTGAATAAGTTCCATCTTTTTGCATGTTACCTAGGTAAGTGTCATTAGTATCTTGTAGCGGTAAATGATCGTCTTGCAGAATGTAGTCATTCCAAATTGACGCTAAAATAGAACCAACGGCAGGTTTACATACTTCACAACCCACGCCTTTACCGTGTTTCTCAATCAAAGTATCAAAGTTTCTGATTTTTTCTGCTTTGATGATGTGAAATAACTCAGTACGGCTATAGGCAAAGTGACTACAAATATCAGTGCTTACTTCAACACCACGTTTAGCAAGTTCGCTGTCGGTAACATTTTTCAGTAACGCGGTACAACCCCCACAACCCGTACTGGCTTTGGTTGATGACTTAACATCGCCTACATCTACTGCACCACAGTCGATTGCGGCAATAATGTCGCCTTTTGTTACGTTTAAACATGAACAAATGGTGGCTGAATCGGGTAGGGAGTCTACACCTAAGGTTGGTTTTTCACCGCCGCTACTTGGTAAAATTAACGCATCTGGATTTTCAGGTAATTCAATACCATTTAACGCGTATTGTAATAATGAATCGTATTCGCTGGTATCACCTACTAAAACAGCGCCTAATAAGGTTTTGCCGTCTTGGCTAACGACCATTTTTTTGTAAACACCGTCGCGATCATTTTGATAAGTAAAACATTGTGCGCCTTGTGTTTTCGCGTGAGCATCACCAATTGAGCCAACTTCTACGCCCATTAGTTTTAATTTGGTACTCATGTCCGCGCCGGTAAATGACTCTTCGCCGCCTTGAATATGACTCGCAGCAACTTTCGCCATGGTATAACCTGGTGCAACAAGGCCAAATATAAAGTTATTCCATAACGCACATTCGCCAATAGCATAGATGTCTTCATCTGAGGTTTGACACTGATTATTCACCACGATACCGCCACGTTCGCCGATGGTTAAATCGAACTCACGCGCTAAGTTATCGTAAGGGCGAATACCCGCAGAGAATAAAATTAAGTCGGTGTCTAAATGGCTACCGTCTGCAAATTCCATACGGTGCACAGCACCTTCGCCATCAATAATTTGTTTAGTGGCTTTTTCGGTATGAACCGTTACCCCAAGATCTTCAATTTTCTTTTTAAGTAACGCACTGCCTGATTGGTCAAGTTGAATGCCCATTAATTGCGGAGCAAATTCAACAACATGTGTATCTAAACCTAATTCTTTTAAGGCGTTGGCCGCTTCTAAACCGAGTAAACCGCCACCAACAACAACCCCTATTTTACCTGTGTTTGCTGATGCTTGAATGTCGTCTAAGTCATCTATCGTTCGATAAACTAAACAATGTTCACGCTCTTTACCTGGAATAGGTGGAACGAAAGGGTATGAACCAGTTGCTAACACTAATTTGTCATAAGAAAAGCTTTGGCCTTGTTCGGTAGTTACTACTTTACTTGCTTTATCAATTTGCGTAACTTTGGCATCTAAATGGAATTCAACACCTAATTCATTATAATTTTCTGGTGTGGTTAACGCTAAGTCATCGGCTGTTTTACCTGAAAAGTACTCTGATAAATGAACACGGTCATAAGCGAGTCTTGATTCGGCTGAAAGTACCGTAATATGGTAGCTGTCGTCTTGAGCTAATTGTTCGACGAAATGGTGACCAACCATACCGTTACCGACAACAATAATATTTTGTTTCTTTTTAGAAACTGTTTTCGTTTGAGTCTGTGCGTTTGAACTCATAATATACTTCCTACGACTTTTGTTAACGTTAAATGCAAATCAAGACAGATGAATTACACACATTAACTTTATGTTTTTCTTTATCACAGCAAAGGTGGTGCCATAAAGAAAAAGTCATATTAAATAATGAGTTATAAAAAATAAGTGTGAATTTTAAGCCAGTATTGCACTAGTTTGAACGTATTTAGCACTATTGATGTGCAAGTAAAAAGGCACAACTGGCGGTAGTATTTAATTTTCATCGGTGATCTAAAGCATCACATAGCTGTATAGACAGCGTTGAAACCAACAATAAAAATAATAGAGGAAGCAAACTTGCAAATTCAAAGTCATCACCACGTTGTAGCAAATGTTTTAAAGTGGTTAACAATAGGTGAGCCTGTTTGGTTATGCACCATTACCAGTACTTGGGGGTCATCGCCAACACCGGCAGGCACGTTAATGGCGTATAGTGCTAAGTTTGGTGTTGCAGGAACGTTGTCGGGTGGCTGCATTGAAGAAGATTTATTAGAGAAAATGCAGCAAGGCACTTTGTTGCACAATCAAGAACAACAGCAATATCCACTCGAAATGGTGTATGGCGGCTCGTTAGAAGAGCAAACTAAGTTTGTTTTACCTTGTGGTGGGCAACTGCACGTTTTAGTGGAATATTTGCAACCTTCAAGCACGACAATCGAGCATTTTACCTTACTTGATAGGTTTTTAACTAAACGTGAACTTATCGGCAGAAAAGTCATGGCAAGTACTGGCGAAATGTCGTTACTAGAAAAAAACATTCAACGGGGCATCACAAGAGTTGCTAGCAATGACGATCATGAAGTGTACATTGAGCATATCATGGGACCTGCCTACCAAATGCTACTTATTGGTGCCAGCGAAGTCGCACGTTGTGTGGCAGAGCTTGCGCAATCGTTAGACTTTGATGTTTCGGTTTGGGATCACCGCGAAGAATTTATTCGCAATTGGTCGGTTGCTAACGTGACTATTTATCGCGGCTCACCTGAAAAGTTAATCAATGAAAAATTTGCCGATGAAAATAATGCCATAATCGCTTTGGCGCATGACCCTCGTGTTGATGACTTTGCCTTGGTTGATGCCTTAACCACCAAAGCGTTTTATATTGGTGCAATTGGTTCAAAAAATACGTGTAGAAAGCGAAACGAACGCCTGATGAACTACGTAGAAGATGTCGCAAGTTTAGATAAAATGCATTCACCTGTCGGTTTAGATATTGGCAGTAAAACCCCGTTTGAAATCGCGATATCAGTGTTGGCACATGTTATTCAAGAAAGGCGTTGTTTAGAACAATCGTTACGAAAGTAATGGGCTAATGATAAATCTAATCTGACAGTCACCGATTAAAAACGGATAACTGTCAGGTTTACAATTGAAGTGCCAGTTCTTGTCTGAGTTATTCGCTTAATTTTCTTATTAAGCTTTTGGGCACTCTTTGGTATCAACATTAATTTCTGTAATTTGCTTTTGATTAGTATCAAAATAACTATATGAAACAACAATTTCCATATCTCTAAACGTTTGCATATCTTCAATTGTGCAAACAGAGTTTGTTATATTGGGTTTCATATTGTCCACAAAAGTAGGTATATCGATATTTTCTTTTTCGTAGTTAGGTAGTTTGTAGTTATAAGTAAACTTATTTTGTACTCCGATGGTCGAAAATAAAATGGTATCGGCATCAATATTCATAGGTAGGTTGGTATTAAGTTCACTGGCTGCTTGCATAAGAAGTTTTGTTTTATCTTCCGTTGATTGAGTAAATAAACCACTCACAGTCCATTTTCCTATTATTGCCCCGCCAATTACTGCGGCAACAGTAAGTGTATTCGTCCATGTAATCTTCTTCATTTTATACTCCAAGTGATGATAAAACTTAACGCCTCATTCTGAGGCAATAAAAATAGCTGGTTTAAATTTGTTTTGCGCCAGTAAAAGCAACTGTTTTTTGCGCTTTAGAACGAGCTTATTAAAGATCGTTTTTGTCATTAATTAAAAAATCAATTAAATGCCCATGTCCACCAAGATAGGAAGAAAGTCGAATTTTGGTTCCGTTATTAAACTTGAGGACATACCAAGAACAAAATGGATTAAAAGAGCAACTTTCTAGGTCTTTAAACTGTTTAATTTTTCTGCCAGACCAAGGTGAAAAAAACTCTATTTTTTCATTGTCATAATTTCCATTGACGAAGAAAGATTCGCCGATTGAAAAAATTGCACCTAAACCAAACCCTATCGTTAATGAAATTAATGCAGTTGTTTCACCAGGCTTTTCAACTTGGTAGTTTTGTGTAAGAAGTACAATAAATGGGACAACAGAAAATGCGAGACAGAGTACACCAATGACTTTCATTGGTATTCCGTATTTCAAGTTCCCTTTGTTTTGGCTATACACAGCACGATTTGTTAAATATCCAATCACCGCGACGGTAAGTCCAGTGGTTAATGCAGTTTGGAAGTCAAAATCCATTTAAATCTCCAGAGAGCTTAACGGTCTAAAATTTGAGTGGCTGTCCGTTATTTACTTCTTGTTAGCTGCTACCTAATACTTGAGCTAGATTTGGTTCATTACTGGTGCGTTTAATCCAGTTATATTTGTACATACCCCAGCCTATTGCTAAACCTGAAAATAAGCCGCCTAAATGAGCTACATATGCAATTGGTGCATCACTATATAAAGCACCAAAGAGATCTTTTAAGAACCAAAAACCTATAAGCCAGTTTGCCCTAATACTAAAAGTTTTACCCCAAGCCCATATGACTGTCCACATACATTTAATTTTTGAATGCGGATATAGAAACAAATAAATACCTATAACCCCATTTACAGCGCCGCTAGCACCAATCGCGGGAGAACCATCAAAAATCAGATGTATAAAACCAGAGGTGATAATAAGGGTAAAGTATATGGTTGGGAAAGTTGCATTACCTATCCGAGAACATATTGCACTACCAAAAAGAAGTAAATAAAACATATTCCCTAAAATATGTCCCCAATCACCATGCATAAAGCCATGAGAAAAAAGGCTAGCATTGAAACCATCTAAAATAAATGAATCAATTGGCGTAAACCCCGAATACACAGAGATAAAGAACAGAAAAGTAAAACCTATTATAAGTAGGTTTGAAATTGGATTAGCAAGAATTTCAACTTCTGCTTTGTATGGAATGAACACCTAACTTCCTTGTACAGCTAACGCCCCAATAAGGGGCTGATAATAGTTTGCTAAAATTGTGTAGCGCTGCGAAACCGAGCAAATTGTTTGCAGTCCCGCTCAAATACTTGTTATGTGCTATTTTCGCCCAAGTATTCTAAGTATGCGCAAAAACAAATTGATAATATCCATGTACAATGCAGATGCACTATCGACTGCATTATCATATGTTTTAGGGATAGCATTTGCTCTAGCCCAGTCATAACCGATATAGCCACAGAAAATAATAGCTACAATCCAATCTAAGATTCCGTGATGAGTATTAAATATAAATATTTCAATTAATTCGACTACGATTACACATAGCAGAGCTATTGTGAGACCACCTGCAATTTTATTGAAAAAGGCTGGGTACATTGAACCAAGAAGCATCATGACGAAAGTAACCATACCCGTAACTCTTATAGCTTCTAATACAATATCGGGATTATATTGGCTAACAACTAAATTAATAATTAATCCAAATGGAACGACTACAAAGTTATACCCGATAAAACTTACAGCTGGACTGCCAGATTTACTAAATAGATAAATCCCAAAAAAACAGCATGTAAAATAGCCTATAAAAAAGAAAATTGGATTAATGCTGCTAATAGACTCAACAGGAATATTTAATACCATCCACCAATTAACCGCGAATCCCCAGATTAATGTTAAACCTATTATTAAATTGTATGTTGAACCACTAATTATTTTGTCTGTAGTTTCTGTTCTGTCAAATACACTTACTTCCATTTCTACGTCCTTATAGTTAAATTTTACACCAAACTTTGATGGCAGATAACGCCTTAATAATGAGCAAAAAATTGTTGGCTAAAATGTGAAGCGAAGCGAAACCTAGCCAACTGTTAAAAGTTTTGCTTGAATGGCTTGGTATACTTAAATTTTATACTCTGATAGTAAGATGTTTTTTGGTAAGTTTTCAGGTTTTATTTTAGTTGAATGCAACATCTGTATTTTCCAATTATTGTTATCTTTAATTGGCACGGCACTCTCTAACCAAACTACGACCTCGACCATTTCACCTTTTGTAAAAGTTGCTTTATTCCAATAACTCACCCAAGCAGTATTGCCACTTGATTTAGTTTTAATAACACTGAAATAATTTCTCCTAATGTATTCAGAGGGATTAACTACCTTAATGAGATCGTTGATATCCCAATCTTCACCAACTTCTAGTAATTGAAAATCACTAGTCACAATACTTTTCATTTTTTCATGATTTATTTCTGAAATAGCTGAAAATAAATCTTGAACTGCTTTAAAAGGTTTATCTGATCCAAATGATGAAGTACTAAATGCTATTGAAATAATAAAAATAAATTGTTGGATTTTAAACATGATTTTGAAACTCCATTTAAATATAACGCCGCAATCAGCGACAGCTAGGCTGTCCAAGCCACGAAGTGGCTGATGCTGGATTGCCTTGTTAGTGGTTTACAATTTAGAATAAATTCATCTTCTCTGGCTACTCAGGCGCTGGCACATAGAGCGATTCAATCTTCACCTTCGCAGTTTCAGAGGTCAATAAATCTAACTGCTTAGCAGCCGCGTAGCTTAAAACGATCGCTTCGTCTGAATGCCAAGCACCACGATCATTAATTGTGACCACCACTACCCGCCCATTCTCAGTATTTGTTACACGCACCTTAGTTGGTATAGGTAGTGTTGGATGTGCCGCCGTCATTGCGTACATATCATAAGATTCACCACTAGAGGTCATATCGCCGTGAAACCTCTCACCAGACCAAGAGGCTCTTCCTGTTTGTCGAAACCCCTCGGATGTATATAGCACCTCATAAGTCTCTCCCATTATCACGTAAGGACTTCCATTACCCAATTCAGAACGCGGTTGATACTTAGGTGAAGCACAGCCAGTCACGCACATGATAAGTAGCACTAAGAGTCCCTTTAAAAAAAGCGGTAGACGGTAAACCGAATGTGTTTTTAGCATATTTTTCTCATTAGATATTGATTGACACTAACGCCTCGTTAAGAGGCAAAAAATTGTTGGCTAAAATTAGCGACGAAGGAGCAAAAGCCAACTGTTTTTTGTCCTTTTGAACGACTTGTTAAATGGCTTGTCTGCGTACCCTAGCAAGCTCTTCTTTGTTTCTTAATTGCCTAATTAAAAAGTCAGCCCAACGCCGTGAATACAAGTAACCGTCAAATCCTTCAACATATGCAGCATACTCACCCTTGTAGGTAGTGACAAGTTCACGCGGTCTAGCGTTATAAAACTTCCAACACTTTGTATGTAAAGTAGGATTAAAGTCTTTTATCTTTTCTTTTACTATCGGAACAACTTTACTCGGCTTTAATTTAAATGGTGACTCAATACCCTTAATAAAAGCTACACCTTGTTCATAGTTTTCCATTTCGTCATCGTTTAGTTTATTAACATTTATGAACTCAACTGCTAAATCAGCCGATTTCGCATGATTTCCGAGTTTTGGGACTAGGAAAGCTCTTATTCTATATTTTTGACTCTCTAACACTTCATCTGACAAATCATTTTTATATGTTTCCATATACTCACGTACAACGCGATAATTTTCAGTTTGAAATTGTTTTAATGCTTCCAATTGCGCTTGTTCCGATGTTCGTGTGAGTTGCATAGCTATGGCTAGTCTTGCCATTAGTGCATGACTATCACCGAACTCTTCAACCAGTAAATTCTCAAAATTGTTTAGCGCTGATTGGCATTCACCGCTAGTAGCAAGATCGACCGCAGGCAGGCTTCTATGTTCAATCTTATTTCTTAGTCCAATTAGAAAATTCAAATTTTTGGTTTCTGGGTTATCTTGCCCGCCCCAATATTCAGTGCAACAACGAGATAACTCCCAAGCTTTTTCTTCGCCATCAATGAATGTAGGGTTTCCTTCTTCATCGAGATAAAAATAATTTTCTGATTTTTTCTCGAAAATAGCATGAAAGAGTGCTGTGTAAGCTATAACAATATTGACTATGAAGCCATATGTCTTAAATTCTGTATAAGGGTTGTTGTATGTTGAAACAGCTAATAGTGCAAATTCTCTTGCCTTGTGAAGAAGTATACTCTTTGAAGATTGGTTATTTGGATCTTGTAGTTTTTGCGAGTGTATAAGACTAAACTCGTCCTTACTCAAGTAGATCAGCCCTGTAGATGTATATTGACTACCATCTCTTTGAACGAATTGATGCCACCTTTTAGTTGGGTATGTTCTACAACTACTAAGTGCCCAGCCTGATGCTTCAGCAAGTTCAGCCATTGTGAAAGCTTCTCCTGCTTTCTCTTTTGCTAACATAAAATTAAAAGCTAGCTCAACTCTTTGATTCCGATTCAACGACATACTCCCTGAGCCATTTAACGCCCATATTAACGGGCAAAGTAACGTTGGCTAACATTGTGAACGGAGTGAACGTAGCCAACTGTTACGTGTCCCGTTGAATTGCTTGTTATATAAATACTTGCTACAACATTACGTTAGCAACCTTTTTATAAGCTAGCAACTCACATAACTTTTTGAGCCTTTACCCACCGCAACGTAAACCTGAATGAGAATATTACGGAATTTACTCTTAAACTTGCCGAAGAACTAACAAAAGTAAAACCTAAAATACACCCAAAGAATTCATCACCAAGATTCAAATAAAAGCACCAAAACCTGAGAAACTTTTTATCGAATTAGTTGCGGTATATAACAGCTTCATCAAAGGAAAAATTCCTTCTTTCATGTAAGAAATATTTCCATTTTATTGTTGATATAAAAACACAATACGTGAACAGTTAATGTTTATCAATCACTTATAAAATCATTAGCTTTAGTAGTTCGGTAAAAAGAGGAGATAAAAGGAAGGATGATAGGGAAGGTACAAGTGAGCTTTCAATCTATCGCGAGAAGGAAAGCTAACTTAGTTTTAAATTAATTTACTTGCGGCGCTGCAGTTCTTGGGTGCCATTCCCACCATTGTTGTTCTTTTTCTTGCGTTTCGTTTTCTGGCTTTTTCGTTTGGTAAATATCCCACGTGACTAAAAAGTCAGGGTTTTCAATTTTGATTTTTGGATTACTGGTACTGAATGTGCCTTTTGGTGCTTTGAACCAACACGACAGGTTTGCCGGTAAGATAAATTCTGGTCGCTCTTTTTTATCGTCAATAGCTTGGGCGGTTTTATTATCGCCTTCAACATCAAGCGAAAGGGTGATACCCATTTCTTTATCAACTGATTTTACCGTGCCGGCCAGTAAGGTTTGTTTTAACGGTTGGTCATCAACGCTGAAATAGCTAAGGGCAATTAAACAACGTTTATTGATGGTGTCTTCTAGGTTTTCTAACATGAATGGTACTCAAATGTCTGGGATTTAAATTTCTGGAGCTTTAATTTCTGAAACTCAAATTTCTGGAACTTAAATGTATAAATGAGAGATATTCTATAATAGTAGCAATATCTCTCAATTATCTTAATCATTAATATGATTTTTTGATGATGGCATTAACTTAATGAGCTAAAGGCGCGACACCTGTTGCAGGGTTATCTGCTAAGCCGATGTCTCTAGCGTGTTGTTCAAAGCCTTTGTTTTTCCAGAAAAATGCGCCAGGCATAGTTGTTGGAATCACAAGAATATAAAACAAGGCTCGGCCAATAATTGCTGTAATTGCGTTTAACACGGCTAACGCGCTCCAAAGAATAAGTAAGGTATTAATGTCGTTAAAGCCTAATAACGTACTTAACAATAAGCTACTAGCCAGTAAAACATTTAATCCTAATAAGCTGTTACGAAGTAAATAGGTTTTACCAAACGTTGTACATTGAATGTAATGCGCCGCGCCGCCTTCGTTATCACTTTTGTTTAAATCTTTGTTGTGTTTGATCAAGCCAATCGCTTCTAATAATAAGCCAAAGGTAAAAACACTTGAGAACAGAATAATTGCTTGTTCAATGAGTGCTGAACTTGCCTTTGACAGAATTAACGTTGTAACAACAATACTGCCAGAAACTACCGCACCTAACGATAAACTGTTACCTAAGAACGAAGTAGCGGTTTGAATATGATGCCAAAACGGACGCGCTTTAATTTGGTAACATTTATTCATGTAATAAATTCCACCAGAGCCTGCGAGTATCGTAAATATGCCTGCGCCAAGCTGTAAGTTGCTTAACGGTAAACCGGCAGAAAGCTCGACTAAGTTTAATGAAAACAACTCGATACTTACTTCATTTACCCAAGTATTCATAGGTAATGAGAATAGGGCAGTAATACCACAACCGGCAGATAATAACGCTAAACCAAAACCTTCTCTTGCCATAGGTGAATAACGTAAGTTATTAAAACCACGATAAAATCGCATTGGTTTACCTAAATGCGTAACACTCATTAATAACGCAAACGCGGTCATCACTAATGAAATAACGGTAAGCGGTAAGAACATATCTGAATGAACAAACGAGGTTAATGCTTCAACACCAAATAGTGCGCCTAAAAATGGAATTAAAAAGGTGCCAAATGCCGCTTGAGCAAATAAGGTGAATAACACGAGTGGGTTTTCTCGGCTATTTAATTTACCTAAATTCCAATGCTTGGCTTTTCCTGCTTTTTGATCGATAACAGGCTTATAGTTGCCTTCTTTATCTTTATGGTATTTTACCGGCATTGAGTCAGTACGATTCATTTCATCAGGCAAGGTTTTTGTTTGTTGGAAACGAATATTCGGGTGGGTGATTTCTGGATCAGGAAAGCCTGGAATACTAGTTTTACATTGTTCTCGGTTTTCTGGGGTATTTTCAATAACGCCAAAATCTAAAGCATTACCCACACACGCTGATACACAAGCCGGTTTTAAACCAACTTCTAAACGGTCAACACACATATTACATTTTGAAACGCGACCTTTTACTGGGTCAAGTTGTGGGGCGTTATACGGGCAAACCCAGGTACAGTAACCACAACCAAAACAGGTTTCGGGATCTTGTAACACCGCGCCATATTCAGCATGTTTGGTATAGGCTTTAGTTGGACAACCTTTTAAACAAACAGGGTCATCACAATGGTTACAGGCCATTGAAATGTTCATACGTTTGTAATCTGGGTAAGAGCCACCTTCAACATAACCAACAGAGCGAAACGCTAAATGTGCTGGGTTTTCGTTCTTTTCTGAACAAGCTGCTTCACAAGCATGACAACCAATACAGTTATCAGCAGTGAAGAAAAAACCATGTTGTTTATTACGGTTTGGGTTGGTACCAACTTCAGGGTTTTCGTTAATGAACATTGAGCGTTCTTTAGGTAAACCAGACAGATCAACACAATCAATTAATTGACCGTAGCGATTTTTTTCTTTGATCTCACTTCTGTCTTCATGTGTGGGTAAAAACGCATAGTCTTGTTCTTGCGTTCTTACTTCCCAATGATTAGAACGTCCTTCTTGTTCGGGAGTAGCCACAGACATTGTTGCAGGATCAAAACTGCCTACACTTAAATCAACAGCGCCTTTGGTCTCAATTTTTTTATCTACTTCTTTGGTAATCGTTACATTATTCATATTAATGCCTTATAAGCTAAATATTACGGCTTATTTATTTGTCTTTTCTAGAACGCACGTCGTTCAACGTTTAATTGTGCCGCTTCTTTTTGATCTACTTTATCGATTCTGACAGAGCCTTGTTTAAAAGCAGGTTGTCTTGAATGAGGGTCTAATAAGCCTAAAGTTAAGCGGTTTACACAATCATGAAAATGGAACGGAATAAACACCATATTGCGCGGAACACGTTGGGTTAATTGCACCATGACTACAGCATCGCCTCGGCGACTGGTTAATCGCACATAACTTTGATGTTCAATGCCTAATTCAATGGCGGCATCTGGGTTCATTTCCATGTACGGGGTTGGGCTAAATTTATTACAGTTGCCGATTTTTCCGGTACGAGTTCTGGTATGAAAATGCTCAACCACACGGCCACTGTTTAGCCAAAACGGATAATCTTTACAGGGCTGTTCATTGTTATTAAAAAACTTGATTGGTAATAAATTTGCTTTACCTGATTTGGTTTGAAATTTTCCGTCAGTATATAAACGAGGATCACCTTTTAAGGTTTCTTCTTCGCCTTCTGCAGCTTCACGATATGGCCATTGAATACCACGGGCTTTCATGATTTTTTCATAGCTCATGCCTGAAATATCTAAGGTTCTTTCGTTGCCATAAGCATTGGTACCTACCGACAGTTTTTTCATTTCATTAAAGGCTTCTTCAGGCTTTTCTGGAAAATGAATTTTTTGTCCATTTTCAAAACGTTTGGCCATTTGATTGAAAATCCAAAAATCAGGTTTTGATTCTTTGTACGGCTCTAGCGCGTTGTCGATTAAATTAACGCGACGTTCTGTGTTGGTATGACAACCTTGTTTTTCAGCCCAAACAGCGGCAGGAAAATACACGTGCGAGTATTGGTTCATCTCAACGTCTTCGTATACGTCTTGCACGACGAGAAAATCGAGTTTTTCTAATGCTTTACGAATACGACTGGTATCAGGCATTGAGGTCATAGGGTTGGTGGCTACAATCCATAAGCCTTTAATTTCACCTGTTTCGATGGCAGGGAAAATATCGGTTTCAGCCAAACCACGTTTTTTAGGGAAAAACTCTGGATCTATGCCCCAAAAGTCTGCAATTTCTTGACGATCGTCTGGGTTTTCAAGGTAACGATAACCCGGCAAACCTGAACAAGAAGACCACTCACGCGTGCCCATTGCATTACATTGCCCAGTAATTGATAGGCTTGTTCCGCCTGGCTTGCCGATATTGCCGGTGATTAAATTTAGGTTATTAATGTTAGCAACGCCGTCTGAACCATGGGTTGATTGATTAATTCCCATGGTCCAAATACTCATTGCGGCTGGCGCTTTGGCGTATAAACGTGCGACGGTGCGAATTTTATCTTCATCAATACCACAAACATGCTGTGCTGATTTTGGATCGTAGTCTTGAACTAAGGCTTTAACTTCTTCAAAACCTTGGGTATGTGCGTCGATATAGGCTTTATCTTGCAAACCTTCGTTAATAATAACGTGCATCATGGCGTTGATTAATACGCAATCGGTGCCTGGGGTAATGGGTAAATGAATATCGGCAAATTGCGCTAACATGGTAACGCGAGGGTCAACCACGATAAGCGGGAATTTTCTTTTTTCTAACGCTTCTTTTAAGCGCCAGTAAATAATAGGGTGTTGCTCAGGTAAATTTGAACCAAACGCCATAAAACAATGGGTATGTTCAAAATCATCGTAACAGCCTGGCGGGCCGTCAGAGCCAAAGCTTCGTTTATAGCCGCTTACCGCTGACGCCATACAAAGTGTGGTGTTACCGTCGTAATTGTTGGTACCAATACAACCTCGGGCGAGTTTACCTAAGGTATAGAATTCTTCAGTCAGTAGTTGACCGGTAGAGATAATAGCGAATGCGTCGCGTCCGTATTTGTTTTGTATTTTTTTTATTTGCTCTGCGGTGGTATCTAAAGCGTGGTCCCATGAGGTTTTCTCAAATTTATCATAATGTTTATTTCTGATAAGTGGTGTTGTACCACGACCGGGGCTTTCAAACAATTCATGTTCAAGTAAGCCTTTAATACACAATTTGCCGCGATTCACATCTGCGCCTGCGTGACCTCTTGAAGTGACAAGTTTTTTATTTTCGTCCAATCCAATCTCGATTGAACAACCAGTAGAACAATAATTACAAGTGGTATATTTCCACTCTTTTACTTTTTTAGCAGGAATAGAAATAGGTTTTCTTTTCTTTCGCCCAAACAACATAGCGTATTCCAATTTATAAATTTATAGTGCGTGTGCCTTTGATTTGCAATATTCGCACCGTAAATAAAATCTTTAAATATCAATGAGTAATGTATTGTTGGTGTTGATGTGTTGAACTATAACAGGGCTTTTGCGCAAAGATGGTGCGAACAGAAAATATAGCCTATGTTACTTTGTTCATTTTGATCAAAACGAAGTAAATTAATTGGTTAGCGAGATAATTAGTAAAACAAAAAGAATGAAAGACACGCCTTGCCAAAATTTTATGGGATCTCGTTGTAGTATCGGCTGTTTTTTATATTCTTCAATGGCTGACAAATTAGGTTTTGTTAAGTCACTTTGAAATTCTGAAAACGCTTTATAACGTAAGCTAGGATCTGGCTCGGTACATTGTTTTAAACAAAGGTCTAACCAAAAAGGGATATCGTGGCGAAATTGTTTAATACTGCGATATTGCCAATCTTGAAAACCTGTTTGTGTGACTTCCGCTCTATTCATCGGCTTAAAGGGAAGCTCGCCAGTTAACATTTCATAGCAAATAACGCCGAGTGAGAACAAGTCACTCATGTTGTTAGACTGCATAGAAAGCAAGGTTTCGGGGGCGATATAATTTAACGTTCCTTGAGGGACGTCATCTTTAATCGAATTAATATCTTCATCTAAAGAAGCGATAGAAACAGTGCCGTAATCTATCAGCTTAATTTGTCCGTAATTATCGATCATAATATTGTCGGGTTTAATATCACGATGGACGAGTTCAAGTCGTTGAAATGCACGTAATGCTGAAATAACTTGCGTGATGATATCTCTTACTTGTGCAATGCTAGGCGAAGGATTATCGTGCATCCATTCTGACAAGGTTTGCCCGTCAATATATTCGCAAATATGATATAAAAAACGACTATCATGACAGTCTGAAGTAACTTTCATCACATTTGTGTGGTTAATACGTTCGCCAACCCAGGCTTCGCGCATAAAGCCTTGTAGGTAAAGGCTGTCGTCACTAAAGTTTAACGACGGCACTTTAAGTACCGAAGTTTGTTTATCAAGGGTGTTTTCTACCAAATATAAATGCGAACGGGTACTTGAATGTATCGCCTTGCAAATAGTGTAGTTATCAAGTTTCATTCCGGGCTTCATAACCGGCGGAATGACTCTTTCTCTAATGTCTCTTTCTATTTCACTTAACTGGCGATTAGGCGTTTGCGCGACATACACTAATAAACAACTAACATTATCATCACTGCCATTATTCATTGCTAAAGTTGTGATGGCACGACTCGCCGTTTCTAATTGCTGACTCGTTGGTTTTGCGGTAAGTGAAGCTAATATTTTAGCTATTTCTTTTTTGTCGACAAAGTCATGAACCCCGTCACAACTGATGATAAAAATATCGTCGTTTTGTACATCAATTTTATGATAATCAACTCTTAGTCGACTATCAGCGCCTAACGCTCTGGTTAAAATATTACTGTGATTGCCTTGTTTTCTATTATGATCTTGAGTGATTATTTCATATTGATTTGCTCTTAAGCGGCTAATTCGCGTATCACCAATATGAAAAATATAACCTGTGGTTGATTTAATAATTAGTGATGAAAGGGTGGTGAACCATTGTTGGTTACGCATCGAATTATCATGTAAGTCGATATTATCTGATTGTGAAAATAACCATTGATTTAAACTGGTGAGTACCTTTGACACTGACTTTTCAGTTGACCAGGTTTCGGGTGTTGCATAGTAATCTTGTATAAGTTGAGTTACCGCTAGTTGTGCGGCCTTTGCAGCATGACTCGCGCTGCTAACTCCATCTGCTAGTGTCGCAATTGCGCCTTTGGCAGATAACACGGAATTAGTGGGATGTGAAACAGCAAAGGCATCTTGATTTTCATCTTTGATGCCTTTGCGAGAGTCGCCCCCAAAACTTAACTGTAAGGCTGCAGTATTTGCTTTGTTAAGTTTTGAGGTGTTTTCTTCATTTTTCATGTAGTTAGGTTACATTAATTAGCTCTATTGAACCATCTTCTTTTACTTCAGTGATAGTGCCGTTTGGCTCTTCCATAAAGAGTAAAGTGATAAAGCCAACGACAGCGGTTCCGGCAATCACTAAGAAGAATGTTTGATAACTTACCATAGATAAAACTGTTAAATAAACCACAGCTCCTACATTACCATAAGCACCTGTCATACCAGCAATTTGCCCCGTTAAACGGCGTTTAATCAGTGGTACTGCTGCAAAAACGGCACCTTCACCTGCTTGCACAAAGAATGAACACGCCATGACTGCTACAACGGCAAGCGCCAGAGGCCAGCTGTTATCAATTGTAGACATAGTAAAGTAACCTACGGCTAAACCTGCGGTTAAGATAAGTAAGGTTTTTTTACGACCAAACTTGTCGCTGATCCAACCGCCACCTGGGCGAGACATTAAATTCATAAAGGCATACATTGAAGCAAGTAAACCGGCATAAACCATATCTAATTCAAAAGTTTCGGCAAAAAATAAAGGTAGCATTGAAATTACCGCAAGTTCAGAGCCGAACGTAGCAAAGTAAAGAACGTTAAGTACCGCAACTTGTTTAAATTTATACTGATGAATTTTATCGACTGGTTTTTTGAATATATGACCATTAACTTTATAGGTTTGAATGACTTCAAAAATATATAAAGCAATCAGAGATAAGTAAGCGATTAAAGTTGTCGTTTCTGTTAATAAACTCACGCCACTAGGTGACAGTTTCCAAGCTAGTAAAGTAAGTGCGCCATACATAGGAAGCTTCATGATTAATAATAACCAGAAGTCGCCAACGCTAGTTACTTCCATTGCACCGGTTTGTTTAGGTTTAAAGTACGTAGAACCTTTGGGCGTATCGGTTACGTTGTAATACCAAACAAAACTAAAGATTAAACTCATTAAACCTGAAAGGCCAATAGCGTATCTCCAACCGTCTTCACCGCCAAATAACAAAGCAATAGCAGGTAAAGACATGGCACCAGCTGCTGAGCCAAAATTACCCCAACCGCCGTAAACACCTTCCGCAGTACCAAGTTCGTTTACAGGGAACCATTCACTGACCATTCTAATGCCGATAACAAAACCAGCACCAATAAAGCCTAGTAAAAATCTAGAAATAGCGGCTTGTTCAAAAGTATTTGCTGTGGCAAACATAAAACAAGGAATACTACAAAAGAAGAGGATAAACGAGTAGGTGATTCTTGGGCCATACTTATCTGTTAACATACCAATAATGACTCGAGCAGGTATGGTTAAGGCAACGTTTAAAATAAGTAAGGTTTTAATTTCACTGTTTGTTAACCCTAAGCTATCGCCGATCACCGCTAATAAAGGTGCGTGGTTAAACCAAACGACAAACGTTATAAAAAATGCCATCCAACTTAGGTGCAAAATTTTAGTTTTTCCTGTGAATGACCAGAGTTTAAAACCTGCTTGTCCACTCATTATATTCTCCCAAATATTAATAAATCTTAATTGCTTTATAGAAAGCAAAGTGAATGCCAGTGGCTGACTTTATTTTTATATTGTTAAATATCAATTATTTATGAGGTTTTAGCCCGTTTTTGAAAATATTATCTTGCACTTATGGGGCGCTTTTGCACGGTTTGAGTGCAGGTTTTAAGGTAAATACTCTAATCAATAAGTTCTTATCTAAAGTGTCACCGGCTAAGAAAGTAAATTGTCAGAATTTTATACATATTTTTACAGGTTCAAATATTGGAATTTATAAGTGAGGTTATACTTTTTGCATTACCTTACTCGTTACAACGAATTAGAGTAAATCATGCTCTTAAATAACAACTGTATGTTCTGATATATTCAATAAGTTAAATACGCTAATAACAATGAAATAAACTCGGTTTCATTGTGGTTTTATACTGAAACACCTATAAACTACAATCATCTTAATAAAGCACATGTAAATCATTGAGTTGGCGATATGAATAGTGTCAGACATTTTTACATTCTTTAAACATGTCAGCACTCATCATTCTTTAAGTATTTGAAATTAAAATGATTTTAAATTTGGCATTTTTTTTGTATATTTGTTCGGTAATTAATTTAACTATTCTTTCTACTAGAGGATTGGAAAGAGAATAAAAGGGTCATTAAATGAAATTTAAAATTCTAAAAACTGTTTTTGCTAGTTTAATTCTATCAATTTGTTGTTTATCTCAATTCGCTCATGCCGGTTTAATAACTTCTAATGATGTATATAACGACGGCTCTTTAGAGTGGTTACATTTTAATTTTACAGTTGGTTTAACCTCGACAGAATCATTAAATACATACGAAGGTGAAGGGTTTAGACTTGCAACAGCTGATGAAGCAACTACCCTAGTTAATGACTGGTTTGGAGTGAACTTGGATGCAGGAAACACAATTGTGAATGGTACTGCTTTTTCTGATTTAATAGACAGTTGGAATGAGGAGTTCACAATAAATTACACAACAGTTGGCAGTTACGGCTTAGTGGCAAATTATGGATTATTTGGCGCTAGAAGCGACAATAATAATATATTTAGTAATTATTATCCTACAGTTTATGGTGCAGGTGGGGATGCTTCGCAGATCGGGGCATCGTATATGTTAGTGAGGGATGTTAACAAAGATGTTAATGTAAATGTGCCAGAGCCTTCAACACTTGCTATTTTTGCATTAGGAATAATTGGTTTAGCGTCACGTAGATTTAAACAACAATCTTAAGTTAATGCCTTGAACTAAAGCTAAAAAACATCAATTGTTATGATTGGTGTTTTTTTGTTTCTAGTGATGTGTAAAGTAAACTAGGTAATTTACTTATAAATCACCTTAGGGTTAAATTTTAAATAAATGACGACATTCTTTGATCGCTTTATTGAATTTTTCCGCGTGATTAGCATAAAACTTTGGTGATAAATAAAAGCCTACTTTTAAATCGCCATGCTCTTTAACTGTTAAATTGGCTGCGGGATTTTCAAGCATGTATTTATCTAAAATAAGTTTGGACACCACGATAAGTTTTAGTTTTCCCGCCATTAACAAGTTAAATAACTTTCTGTGCTCATTAGCGAGGTATATATGCTTATATTGCATTGCTAATAATTTACTATGTTGTGCTGAGCCATACATGGCACCTACGTCTAATTTAACATCAGTGATATCAATGGAGTCGTCTTTGCTGATCCATGAGTAGATGCCATCACTCACATATTCACTGCGGTGAGCTCCTTTATCACGCTCATCATTAAATACTAATGGGAAATTTACATCTAGCTGATTATTCTCAACCATATTAACTAGCCTTAGAATAGGGTAGCCTTGCCATTCTATCGTTGTTTGCAGGCTTTCTTCCATACATTTAAACAACGGTTTATGTCTAAATACGTTATCAGAGTCATTTTTATTTTCTACACCCTGGCTATTCGGATTAGCGTTAGGTACGCCCACATGAATGGTTTGTGTATGAATAGTAAAACTTACAATAAACAGTAAGAGTATTAAAAATTTATTCATTTTCAATCCTTTATTAAATTGAAAAATATAGAAATGATACCTTTTTGCGTACAGTTTAAAATAATTCAGGTATGACAATAAATAATTATTGCTCGCTGAGGAGAGAAAAACAAGGATTGGAATGGCAAAGACTTAATTTAATATTCTTCTATTGCTAATTTGTATTTTTGTTTAATTTTTAGGTGTTCTTCGCTTATTTTATCGAGTGCTGCTTGGTATTTAGTAATAATGCTTTCAGGTGTTTCACGGTTAAAAGCAATATAATTTGCAAATTTGTTTACTTGCCAAACATTCTCATATCGGGTGTGATCAAAATTCAATTGCTGAGCTAAATGTTGGAATCCGTGTATGGTTGCAACTAGCATGTCTACTCGGCCTGTTTCCATCATTTTATAAGCAAGTTTGAGTTCAGTGACTTTAGCAATATTTTGGTCTGGAAAACCAATTTTACTCAGGGATATTTCTGAAATATCTCCGCGAACTGCAGCCACCTTGTAATCAAATAGTTCACTTAACTTTGAAAATTTAAAATGGTTGGACTTCTTAGTCATAATAACGTGGGTGGAATTAAATATGGGCCCAACCCATTTGAAAAGTTTTTCACGTGGAGGTGTTCTAGACATAGTAAATAAAGCTGTATTGGGATTATCTAAAGTGTTTCTATAACCTCGCGCCCACGGTACTATATTGATAAATTGTTCCGGTTGTTGAAGTTCACGCCAAATAGCTTTTAGCGTATCAACAGTGATGCCCTTTAATTCGTTATTTTCATAATAATTTGCCGGTGGGTAAACTTCAGTATAAAAAGTGATCTCTGATTGTGCAGCTTGCTCATTAGCACTTAATTGGTAACTGAACAAACAGAAAAAAAACGTGAGAATGACTTTGTATGCAGGTAATAAAGTGCCATTGCTAAACGTTAATTTTAGCTCACTGACCATACTATGTAGCTTACAGAGTCCCAAAAATTTTATCTCCTGCATCACCTAAACCTGGTAAAATGTAACCTTGTTTATTTAATTCTTTATCTATCATACCAATGAATAAATCTACATCAGGGTGAGCTTCTTGTAAAATAGAAATACCTTCAGGTGCCGCAACTAAGAATATCGCGTTAATATTGGTGCACCCCGATAGTTTTAATAAGTCAATGGTTGCTAGGGCTGATCCGCCTGTAGCTAACATAGGGTCAATAATAATGGCTTGCCGTTCTGCTACGTCATTAACAATATTTTGATAATAGCTTATCGGTTGCAAGGTTTCTTCATCTCGCTTTAGACCAACAACACTGACCTTGGCACAAGGTAATATTGATAATGCGCCATCAAGCATGCCTAATCCAGCCCGTAAAATTGGTACTAGGGTGGGCTGCTTTTCAGCTAGCAAAGGGGCTGAAATGACTCCCGACCAACAAGTTAAAGGTTTGTTTTCTAAAGATAATTGTGTAGTTGCTTCCATAGTAAGTAATACCGAAAGCTCTTTGGTCAGTTCTCTAAATGACTTAACCGATATTTTGTCATCGCGAAGTAAACTTACTTTATGTTTTACTAAGGGGTGATTACTAGCATATACAGCCATGTTTTATCCTAGGTTGTGTAACTGATTTAATTGTAGATTATTTTTGGCGATTTGTTACCAAACGAGTGCTTTAAAGTGGCTACGACATAAAGATTCGTATTTTTCATTACCGCCAACTTCAATTTGCTGTCCGTCAGTAACTGGTTTGCCGTTTTCATCTCGACGGATAACAAAATTAGCTTTTTTACCGCAATGGCAAATCGTTTTTAGCTCAATAAGTTTGTCAGCCCAAGCAAGTAGGGCAGCACTGCCATTGAAGGTTTGACCTAAAAAATCAGTTCTAATACCGTAGGCTAAAACGGGGATTTTTAAATGATCAACAATGTCGGTTAACTGTTTTACTTGCTCTGTGGTTAAAAATTGCGCTTCATCAACTAATACGCAATCAATAGGGTTTTGTTGATTGAGTCGGGTAACTTCCCCTAATATATTGCTTTGTTGTTCAAATAACAGAGCTTCTGCATTTATCCCTAAGCGCGATGATACTTTGCCCTGGGCAAAACGATCATCAATAAGCGCAGTATATAAAACCGTATTAAGACCGCGCTCACGATAATTATAAGAAGATTGTAATAAATGCGTCGATTTACCAGCATTCATTGTTGAATAGTAAAAATATAATTGGGCCATGATATCTGTGTTAAATGAAATTAAAAAAAAGTGAAAAAACTGGTTAATCTTAAGTTAATAACCTGACGGCTCTTGGCTACTGTTTTGTGCCGAACTTTCATTATTATTTAACGTTGATAATAAACTGTTAAGTAAGCCACTTGCACCGAAACGAAAATGAGTCGCGCTTAGCCACGAAGAACCTAATATATCCATACCCAAGGTTAAGTATTGTGCGGCGTCTTCTACATTTTTAACGCCGCCTGCTGCTTTAAAACCTATATTAGGATTAAGCTGCTTAATTACTGTTAACATGGCTTTTGCCGCGGGTAACGTTGCATTAATCGACACTTTTCCGGTTGAAGTTTTAATAAAATCAGCCCCTGCATTAATCGCAATTTCACTGGCTTTAGTTATTAGTTCGTCGGTTTTTAATTCACCCGATTCAATAATAACTTTTAGTAAAATACCGCTACCACAAGCGCGTTTACAGGCTTGCACTAAATCAAATCCTACTTGTTCATCACCGTTTGATAACGCTTGGTAGGGAAATACTACATCAATTTCATCAGCGCCTAAGGCGATTGCTTCCGCTGTTTCTTTTACCGCTTGCATTACATCGTTATTGCCATGTGGGAAATTAGTTACGGTGGCTATTTTTATCTCTGTACTACCTTGTAAAGCAAGTTGTTTTTTGGCGACGGGAATAAAACGAGGATAGATACAAATAGCAGCGGTATCACCCGCTGGTGACTTAGCTTGTTTGCATAGGTTGATGATATCTTGCTCGGTTTCTTGGTTCGTTAAGCTTGTTAAATCCATTAATGAAAGGGCAAGCTTGGCAATTTCTTTCTGTGAAGACATATTCAATTCTCTTATAAACTGATAAATACACCAGCTATTGCGGCACTCATTAAATTTGCTAGTGTAGCTGCAAACATCGCTTTCATTCCTAATTTTGCAATGTCGGGTCTTCTATTAGGCGCCATTGAGCCAATGCCTCCTAATAAAATAGCAATTGAAGATAAATTAGCAAAACCACATAATGCGAACGTGATAATAGCTTGAGTAACAGGGCTGAGAGTGTCTTTTACTTCAACAAAATTGACGTAGGCAAAAAACTCATTAACGACAATTTTTTGTCCGATAAAACTACCTGCTTGTAGCATTTCATCCCATGGTACACCGATTAAAAAAGCAAAAGGCGCGAACAAATACCCTAAAATCCATTCGATAGTGATACCTTCAAACCCCATTGCGCCAGTAACACCAGAAACTAAGGTATTAAGCAGGGCTATAATAGCGATAAATGCTAATAACATTGCACCAACATTAACTGCAAGCTTTAAACCAGAAGCGGCACCTGAAGCTGCAGCATCAATGACATTTACCGGTTTGTCTTCATCTTCTGGAATATCGATATTAGTCGTGGTTACTTTGTCATGCTCGGTTTCTGGGAGCATGATTTTTGCCATTAATAAGCCACCAGGAGCAGCCATAAACGAAGCGGCAATTAAGTATTTAAGTTCTACTCCTAAACCGGCATAACCCGCTAAAATAGAACCTGCTACTGAAGCTAATCCACCCACCATCACGGCAAATAACTCCGATTGGGTCATTTTGGCAATATAGGGACGAACCACAAGAGGCGCTTCAGTTTGACCGACAAAAATATTCGCAGTGGCTGATAAAGACTCTGGCTGACTAGTTTTCAGCAGTTTTTGTAAGCCACCACCAATGATACGGATCACCCATTGCATGATATTAAGGTGGTATAACACGGCGATAAGTGAAGAAAAGAAAATAATGACAGGAAGGACACGAACGGCAAAAACAAAGCCAACACCATTGTCAAACATCGCGTCTGTGCCTAATCCGCCAAAAAGAAAGTCTATGCCTGCTTTGGCACTATCAATAACACTTTGTACGCCGTTGGTGACAGAGCCAAGCATATCTTTGCCAAAAGGTACATAAAGCACAAATGCGCCTAATATTAATTGTAAAACAAAGGCTAATCCTACGGTTCTAAAGTTAATTGCTTTACGATCTTTGGAAAAAAAGTACGCGACGAGTAATAATGCCAATATGCCTATAACTCCATGCAGTGCCGCTAAATTCATAAAAACCTCTTTGTATATTTTATTAGTGTGGTTAGTGGAATAAGGTTATTTTTGGTGCAAATTAATTAATTGGCGAATCTTCGCCTTTAATACTTCTATCGCCATGCGGTTTTTACCGCCTTTGGTAATGACAAGATCTGCCCATGATTTTTCAGGTTCAATATGTTGATAATACATTGGCCTAACAGTTTTGATATATTGATTAGTAATGGACTCAATACTGCGGCCTCGTTCTACTGTGTCACGCTGAATTCTTCTAATTAAACAAATATCTAAAGGTGTATCCATATACACTTTTATATCAAAACAATCCCTTAAAGTATGGTTTGAAAACAGCAAAATACCTTCAACTAATATAATAGAAGTTGGATTAAGTGTTGTCGTTTCTGTAGTACGAGTATGAGTTTGGTAACAATAAATAGGGGTTTCAATTGCCTGATTATTCAGTAATTGTGTTAAATGTTCAGAGAGTAATTCATGTTCAAAAGCATCAGGATGATCGTAGTTAGTTTGCTCTCTTTCTGCCATTGGTAAATGATCTTGTGCGCGGTAATAAGCATCTTCTTTGATGATAGAGATACTATCTGCGCCAAATTCACCTAAAAGTTCATCGTAGATAGTTTGAGCAAAAAGGGTTTTTCCTGAAGCTGAAGCGCCGGTGATAGCAATAATTGTTGGTTTGATCGTTTGCAATGCTAGTTGCCTTAAAGAACTAAAATTAATTAAAAAGTGAAGAAATAAATTACATTTGTGTTTAGTAAGTATAATTTAATTGCCAACCTATACTCAATATTAACGTAGCAAATGTGTAATAAATGTTCTGCTGCGCTATAACTATTTATTGAATAATGCTAAATTAGCATAACTTGACTATTTGGTCATGAAGTAAATTAAATAAAATTAATATTTGGAGTGAAAAGTGGCAAGAGCAATAATTTTAGTAATGGATAGTTTTGGTATAGGCCATGCCCCTGATGCTGATAAATTTGGCGATGTTCCTGCAAATACCTTCGCCCATCTCGCACAATATTATTTTGAACAAACGAAAAAAGAAATTTCACTGCCTCATCTTGCTTCTATGGGGTTGGTTGATGCTTGCTTAGCGGCAGGTAAAGAAAGTTTTCCCATTGAGAATTATCATTTAAACCAAGGCGCGTATGGATATGCTGCTGAAATTAGTAGCGGTAAAGATACCCCAAGTGGACACTGGGAGATGGCAGGGGTGCCTGTGCTTTTCGAATGGGGATATTTCCCTAAAACCGTGCCTAGTTTTCCAAATGAGTTGATTGAAACAATTAATAATGCGACTGGGTTTTCAGGCATTTTAGGTGATTGCCATGCTTCTGGAACCGATATCATCGCAAAATTGGGCAATGAACATATTAAAACGGGTTTACCTATTTGTTACACCTCTGCGGATAGTGTATTTCAAGTCGCAGCCCATGAAGCGCATTTTGGTTTAGATAATCTGTATAAATATTGCGAAACGGTTCGTGAATTACTTGATGATTATAATATTGGTCGAGTCATTGCTAGACCTTTTGTTGGTGAAACCCCTGAAGATTTTGTTCGCACGGGAAATCGTCGAGATTATTCTGTGTTACCGCCAGCGCCAACAGTATTAGACAAACTTTGTCAGGCGGGTGGTCATGTGATCAGTGTCGGGAAAATTGCTGATATTTTTGCTCATCAAGGGATCAGTGAAAAAACTAAAGCAACCGGTATTGATGCGTTAGTCGATGCGACAATCTCACATTTACACAGCGCACAAGATAAGAGTGTAATTTTTACTAATTTAGTGAATTTTGATCAAGACTTTGGACATCGACGAGACGCTATTGGCTATGCGAAAGCGCTAGAAGAATTTGATAAGCGTCTTCCAGAAATATTTGCGGCTATGGCCGACGATGATATTTTATTTTTAACGGCTGATCATGGTTGTGATCCAACGTGGCATGGTAATGATCATACTCGTGAATACGTACCAATGCTGGCTTATCATCATAATATTGCTTCAGTTGATCTTGGTGAACGTTCAACATTTGCCGATTTAGGGCAAACTATTGCTGAAATGTTCAATCTTGATAAGCTTGATTACGGAATAAGTTTTTATAAAAACTTAGTCAAAAAACACAATTAATTGAAAACACTCGCTATAATATTCAAGTTTATAAGAAATTCTTTTTAAATATATAACATTAATGAGTCCTTGGGAGAGAACTACATGAAACTGTTCGGACGAACGACGCTTGCTACAAGTGTGCAGGTAGCAATACTGTCTACCACGTTAGGCTATTCAGCAACTTCAATTGCGGAAGAAGCTAAAGAAGAAGTCGTAGGAATTGAAGTAATTCAAGTTACCGCGCGTAAAAGAACTGAAAATGTTCAAGATGTACCTATTGCTGTGTCAGCTTTATCGACTAAAAAAATGGAAATTTTAGGTTCATCTGGTATGGATGTTCGTGCTTTGTCAGGCAAAGTGCCGAGTTTATTAATTGAATCTTCATTTGGTCGAACTTTTCCACGTTTTTATATCCGTGGTTTAGGCAATACAGATTTTGATTTATTAGCCTCTCAACCGGTATCTCTTGTTTATGATGATGTGGTGTTAGAAAACTCGTTAACGAAAGGTATGCCAATGTTTGACCTTGAGCGCGTAGAAGTTTTACGTGGTCCTCAAGGTACTTTATTTGGTCGTAATACCACAGCCGGCATTATTAAAGTTCAGTCGAAAAAGCCGACTCAAGACTTTGATGCTTCGGTATCCGCCAGCGTGGGAAGCTACGGTTCTACCGACTTTAGATTAGCGGTAGGCGGTGGTTTAACCGATGATTTATCGGCACGTGTTTCATTATTACAGCAAGATCGTGATGACTGGATTGACAACGAAGCGCCAGGCTTTGAAGCAAAAGATGAGTTAGGCGGCTATAGCGAAACGGCTGGACGCATCCAATTATTATGGGAACCGAGTGATAAATTTAATGCACTGTTTAATTATCATTTTAGAGATGCAGAAGCCGATGCTCGAGTGTTCCGTGCAAATATCATTAAACCTGGAACGAATGATTTAGTTTCTGACTTTGATCGTGAAGTGGTTTATCACGATGCCGCTAGTCGTAATGATCAAACGATTGAAATGTCAGGCGCCAGTTTAAAGTTGTCTTATGATATGGGTAACCATACCTTAACATCAGTAAGTGGTTATGAGTCAGCTGAAATGTTCTCAGTAGGTGATATTGATGGTGGTTACGGTGCGTCATTTTTACCATATATGGGGCCAGGCTTTATTCCATTCCCTTCAGAAACAGGCGCTGCAATGCCTGATCACAAACAGATAACTCAAGAAATACGCGTATCAAGCAATGAGTTAGGTGAATTTGATTATCAATTTGGTTTTTTCTACTTTGATGAAGACTTAACCATTAATAACCTGAGTTTTGATACGTTAGCCAATGGTGCTCAAAATGGTATTGCTGTACAAAATATGCAAACAACCGCTTGGGCAGTATTTGGCTCTTGGGATTACGAGCTGTCAAATAAATTAAGTTTAAATGGTGGTTTACGTTATTCAAATGACGAAAGAGATTGGGATGGCACATTAGTGCAGTCACCATTTGGTGCGCCAAGCTTTAGTGAAAAATCATCGGTTGACGATTCACAAGTTAGTGGTGATTTAAGCTTAAGCTATAAATGGACTGATGAAACTAATGTTTATGGTCGTATAGCTCGTGGTTATCGTGCGCCAAGTAT
Organism: Colwellia sp. 1_MG-2023; assembly: GCF_030546755.1. Classification (GTDB taxonomy): domain Bacteria; phylum Pseudomonadota; class Gammaproteobacteria; order Enterobacterales; family Alteromonadaceae; genus Thalassotalea_H. The sequence goes on along the minus strand of NZ_JAUOPE010000007.1, from coordinate 114,493 downwards.
TCAAGGGCGTAACTTATTATTTTCTGGCAATGCAACAACGGCAGATTCAGAAACGGTACTTTCTGCAGAAACTGGTTTTAAAACGGTTAGCTCAGATAATATGGCACGTTTAGACGGTGCGGTATTTTATTATCAAGTCAGTGATCAACAATTAACAGCCGTTGGTGGCGAAGGTAACTTAGCGCGTTTATTAAATGCGGATAAAGCGGTTGGTTATGGTTTTGAATTAGACGGTGAATGGTTTATCAATGCTGACTTAGTACTAACCGGTAGCTTAAGTTATAACCATACTGAGCTTCAAGATGGCTCTATTGGTGTTGCTCCTTGTGGCGGTGGTTGTACGGTAACTGATCCTATTCGTGGTGATGGTCAAGCCATTATCGACGGTAATTCTTTACCTCAATCACCAGAATGGATAAGCAATATTGCGCTTCGTTGGTCGAAAGAAGTACAAAATGGTGAGCTTTATGTTTATTCAGATTGGTCTTATAGAAGCAAAGTTAACTTCTTTTTATATGAATCAACTGAATTTACCGGTGATGCCTTATTAGAAGGCGGTATTCGTGTTGGTTATCAATGGTCTGGTGAATCGGCTGATTACGAAGTGGCAGCTTTTGGACGTAATATTACTGATGAAGAGCAGTTAACCGGGGCAATCGATTTTAATAACTTAACTGGTTATGTAAATGAACCGGTATTTTGGGGACTAGAATTCAAAGCTGATTTTTACTAATTAGTTCGAATTGACCCATTAACTTAATCAAGTGAAAACAAAAAGGTTGGCTAATTAGCCAACCTTTTTTAATGCCTTTAACTCTTAATAATGATCAAAGAATACTTTCTAAAGTTAATTCCATCATATCTTTAAAAGTATTTTCTCTTTCATCAGCAGAAGTTTGTTCACCGGTTTTTATATGATCACTAACGGTAAATACTGCTAACGCTTTTTTACCTAATTCAGCCGCCACGCCATATAAACCAGCTGCTTCCATTTCTACTGCTAAAATACCCATGTCTTCCATTTTTTTGAACATTTCTGGTTGTGGGGTATAGAATAAGTCTGCAGTGAATACGTTACCAACATGGACTTTTTTATTTATTTTTTCAGCGGTATTTACCACTTTCTGTAAAAGGGAAAAATCAGCGCTGGCGGCAAAGTCCATATTGTTAAATCGTTGTCGATTAACATTTGAGTCGGTACTTGCTGTCATGCCTACAATGACGTCACGTACTTTAATATCATCTCTTACTGCACCGCACGAGCCAATGCGAATGATATTTTCAACACCGTACTCGTTATATAATTCTGTTGCATAAATTGAGATTGATGGAATACCCATGCCTGAGCCCATCACTGAAATTGGTTTACCTTTATAGGTGCCTGTGTAACCAAACATGTTGCGCACGCGTGTAATACACTTTGCGTCGTCTAAAAAGTTTTCGGCAATAAATTTTGCTCGAAGAGGATCGCCAGGCATTAAAACCGTTTTTGCGAATTCATTTTCTTTTGCTTCTATATGGGGTGTTGCCATGAGATATAACCTTATAATTACTTATATTTTTATGTCTCAGTAAGTTTCTAGCCAGCGCATTAGTATGTGCAAGCTGCTATCAAGGGTGTTTTACTGAAGGGTGTTAGTTTTTCTTTTGTTATTCTAGTCGATTTTAGAATTTATACCTGCTTATTTTAACTAAAAAAGCGTTCAATAATCCAGCTATAGGCCATTCCGCCTAAATAAATACCGAATATGCCTGCAATACCTGATAAAACAGGTGGCGCGGGTAACGGTAATTTAATTAACGAAAATAAGATGCCAACAATGGCACCAGCAAATAATGCTAATAATACTTCTGTCATTTAATCTCCTTTGGTTAATTTAATGGTTAATTTAATTAATGGTTAATTTTAAAAGTTAATAAGTATTGAAGTTTCATCACTCATTAACGGTTAAACGTGATCATTTATTGGATAATTGAAAACGTTTAAGGGACGTATTATTTCAATTTTGTTTTTGCTTTAGCAAGGCTTGTTTTTCATTTTCAGATAAAAAACTCGCTTTTAGTGCGTTTTGTTGTAATTGACTAATTTGACTATCAGTTAATTTTAACTGGCTTGAAGCTAGTGAAAACTCATGCTTTAACTCGATATTTTGTACAGCGGGATCATCCGTGTTTAAACAGACTAGCAAGTCATTAGCTAAAAATGTTTTGATAGGGTGGTTGTCTATATTCGTTACAGTCCCTGTTTGATAATTGGAAGTAATACAAGACTCAATCGCGATGTGATTGTCTCGCATATAATCCATTAATTTTTCATCATGCTGACATGCAACGCCATGGCCAATTCTGCGAGCATTTAACGCTTGTATTGCTTGCCATATACTTTCGCTACCGGCTGCTTCACCTGCATGTATCGTGACTTGTAAGTCAGCTTTTTTTACTTGATTAAAATGCTCGACAAATAATTCACCAGGAAAGTTATATTCATCGCCAGCTAAATCAACTGCGGTGATAGCTTGTTTGTGATCAAGAATGGCGTTTAACTCATGTTGGCACTTCTCGACTCCAAAGGTTCTGCTTAAAATACCGATTAAATTAATTTTTACATCATAATCTTTCATGCCTAAGCGAACGCCATCTATCACGGCTGCAACTACATCACTGGTATTTAATTGATGACTTTTAGCCATGTAATAAGGCGAAAACCTAAGTTCAGCGTAATCGATACCGGCATTAAAGGCATCTTCAACATTTTCATAAGCTATACGTTTACAATCGTCTAGCGTTTTTAACACGGCGACACCCCAGTCTAATTTCTGCAAAAAAGCTAATAGGTTTGACTCACTATCAATTATTTGAACATAGGGGATAAAATCTTCAAACTGGCTAACGGGTAATGTAATGTTGTGATTTTGCGCAAGTTGCCAAATAGTTTTTGCTCGAATATTACCATCTAAATGACGATGCAAATCGATAAGTGGTAATGTCGGATTGATCATTATTTCCTTTCCTTTCTCGTTATATGCGAACCCTTGTTCTATAAAGGGATAATATATTCTTTATTATATCGTCTTTTCACTATTTTATGTTGGTATTACTACAATAACACTGCTAAATTAGTGACGGGTTAATCATCTAGGCGTCTAGACGTAAATATAAGATTAAATGAATTAAATAAGAAAGCTGAAAGTAAAAAGAGAAATAACTATGTCCTACCAAAATGACGATGTTCGTATCGCAAAAATCAAAGAATTATTACCACCAGTAGCTTTACTGGAACGATTTCCTGCATCAGAGAAAGCGTCTAAAACTATTTTTTCAGCTAGAAATGCGATCAGCAAAATCTTTAACCATCAAGACGATAGAGTACTAGTGGTCATTGGTCCATGTTCAATTCACGATCCCAAAGCAGCCATAGAGTATGGCGAAAAGCTCGTACAACTTCGTGAAAAATATAAAGAAAACTTAGAAATAGTTATGCGTGTCTATTTTGAAAAACCACGTACTACGGTGGGTTGGAAAGGGTTAATTAACGATCCGTACATGGATAACAGTTTTAAATTGAACGATGGGCTACGCATTGGACGTAAATTATTAACCGATTTAAATAATATGGGCTTACCGACTGCAGGTGAGTTTTTAGATATGATTACCCCACAATATATTGGTGACTTAATGTGTTGGGGGGCAATTGGCGCAAGAACTACCGAAAGTCAGGTGCACCGTGAATTATCTTCTGGCTTATCTTGTCCGGTAGGTTTTAAAAATGGTACTGATGGCACAATCAAAATTGCGATTGATGCCATAGGTTCGGCGAGTGCCTCGCATCATTTCTTATCAGTAACTAAGTTTGGTCACTCGGCTATTGTTCAAACTACCGGTAATAAAGATTGCCATATAATTTTACGTGGCGGTAAAACACCAAATTACGATGCTGACAGCGTTAATCAAGTTACTGAACAATTAGCGAATTCAAAATTAAACACTAAAATTATGATTGATTTTAGTCACGGCAATTCTAGTAAAAAGTTTGAAAATCAAATGAAAGTTTGTGATGACGTCAGTAAGCAAATTGCTTCTGGAAACAATAATATTTTCGGTGTGATGGTTGAAAGTCATTTAGTAGAAGGGCGTCAGGACTTAGTTGATGGTAAAGCTAAAAATTATGGTCAGTCAATAACAGATGCTTGTATTGGTTGGGCAGATACTGAAAAATTATTAGCGCAATTAAATGATGCGGTAGGTAAAAGACGTAACGCCTAACAAGATTATTTAAAAAAGCATATTTAGAAAACGCATCAATAGATGCGTTTTTTTTGTATTTTTATTGTTAGTTTTAAGAGAATTAGGCTATTTTTCTGCAGGGATAAATTCACCTTGAACAGGTTGTTTAATACGCCCGTTATCTAAGTTTTCTAACCAACTAATATAATCATCGATAGCCATTGGTTTAGCATAAAAATATCCTTGCCCGATATCGCAACCGAAATCTCTTAAAGTATCTTCATCAGCTTGGCTATTGATACCTTCAGCAACAACTTCTAAGCCCAGACCTTTTGCCATTTTTACTGTCGCTTCAGCAATAATTTTCCGTTTATGATCATCATTAACATTTTCAACAAATTGTCGATCAACTTTTAATTCTTGAAATGGCAGATTGCTCACTTGAGACATTGAAGAATATCCTGTACCAAAGTCATCAATACTGATAGTTATACCAAGCTCAACCAGCTTCTCAATAAGCGATAATGATTGCTCATTATAAGTAAAGGAGGCTGACTCTGTTAACTCAAAAATTAACTTATCAGCTGGAATAGTCGATGCTTCAATAATGTCCATTACTTGTGGGAAAAAGTGCTGTGAAGCGATATCTTTACCGCTAATGTTAATGGAAATCATATGATTAAAACCATAGTCATTAGACAAGCTAAATTGTTGCTGTAGCGCTGTTTTTATTACCCATAAGGTTAATTGGTTTATTAGTCCCATATCTTCAGCAATTGGGATGAATACCGTTGGCGGAATAAAACCTTTATCTGGATGTTGCCAACGGATCAAACATTCACTACTACAAACCCTTAATGTTCGAAGATCGATCTGAGGTTGATGAAAAACTTCTAATTGATTGTTTTCAAGAGCAAACTGTAAGTCACTGGTTAGTTGTAATAAATAGGCGTTTTCGTTACTCGAATTATCCTCGTAATAGCTCCATTTTTGATGAATGGTTTCAGCTCTATTCGCCGCTAATAATGCTTGATTAATCAGTTGATGGCTTTTCTTTGTATTACTCGAAAATATTGATATGCCCACAACGGCCGATAAAGGGAGTTTGATTGATTTAATGTAGTAATTATCTGAAACTGTTTGTTGAATGGCATCGATAAGTTCTTCTATTGATTGCTGTTTTTGCCTTTTATCTATGATTGCCATTAATGAATTGTTATTAATTAAGCAAAGTTTTTCACCTTTGTCAGTCAGAGCAAACACTTTATCGTTATACTGAAATAGGGATGATAATTTATAAAATAATCTTTGGTATAACTCGGTGAGGATTGAATCATCAACATATAATGCTACTTTTTCAATATGCTCGGGCTTTATTACCAAGACTTTAAAGTCTTGATATTTTTGCTGTATTAATCGATTGATATAACTTTCTAAATTAGATTTTCGAGGTAAGCCACTACTAATGTGATAAGTAATATCATTAAGCCTGTCTTTTTCGTTGCGTTTCATTCGTTCAGCAAGAGCAAAAGCCATTAACGTTAATTCTATTAAAATGGCAAATAGAAAAGCATTACGAGTGACAAACGAATACTCTAAATAATTAAGTAAAACTAAAGGCTGTATAGCCGCACCAATTAATAAGGGAACCCAAGATAACAAATAGTATTTTGCCCAAGAAAAATCTTGATGGAGTCGCCTTAACAAGACAAACAAGGCAAAAAGATAAAAGACTGGTTGAATAGAAAAAAACAATTTTGTTTGAGCAATGGTATCAAGTGTTAATGAATAGAATGAACAAATCGCCAAAAAAGCGGTTAACACTAAACCTACTTGATAAGTTTTATTGTTTTGTTGGTCATAACGAAGAAAGAACAAGGTAAATACCAGTAAAAATATCACCAGATAATAATCAATGAAGAGCAAATATTGATTGAAAAACTCTTGGGTTTTTGGTGAAAAAATAAAGTAACCAAACCCCGTTAAACTTGATAAAACAAAAAAAGCACTTAATAAGTAACCAATATATACGAGATAAACCTTGTCCTTTATCGCAAAAAATAACACTAAGTTATACATTGCCATTAGAATTACTAAGCCAATAAATGCGCCATAAAATATTTGCGCGTATAACATTCTTTGAGAAAAATCATCATCACTAAGTACCATTAAAGGTATATTAGGTGGACCTAGTGTTTGAAGTTTTAATAAAAACGTTTTCGTTTGATTCGTCATTAATTGAAACGTTAAATGCGGATAAACTTTGAGCAATCGATTGTTGTTATTGCTAGCAATTAAATCAGTATGAATTAACGATTGATCAAGCCCGAAGGTATTGTTTGGCTGATAAATATCAAAAACGTCCAACATACTATTATCGGCATATAATACAAGTGGAAGCGGGGTATTGGTTTTATTGGTTACTTGTACTTTTATCCAATAGGTTTGATCCGCTAATTCAAAAGGAATTTTATTGATGTCGATGGCTGTTAACAGCTCTTTTTTGCTGTAAATATCTCTAGCATTTAGTTGATTAGAGGTATCAATAAAGTAACTTGCAGCGATAGAAAACCTTTGACTGGTTTGTTTACTATTATCAATTGAAATTAATCTTGAAGAGACATTAACTATGATGAACGTGATTAAGAGTAAAATAACGATAATCGCTAGGAACTGTATCATCCTTAATATTTTTTTTAGAAACACGCGAATACTCTTATTCGTAATTATTTGAAACTTGCTTTAACTGTAGCAAATTTATGAGGTTTTTGTGAATTAATCGTTTAAAACTGTATTTAAGGTAAATTTTACCTGATGTCGGACATTTTCTACCTTAACTATTCAAATAAAACATTCTGATAAATGTCATTAAAATATATTCATGAATAAGACTTTACGAATGCAATAAAACTCGACAAAATAACCAGATAAATCCCCCAAAATTATAACGCAAGTCATTGATTTTATTGGCGGCTAAAATGTAAATTTAGCCATTCGATTTCTTGTAAAATAAACAAGGTTAACATTATGAATTATAAGGAAATTAGCAGCGTTCTTTTTGTCTGTATGGGTAATATATGCCGTTCACCAAGCGCTGAAGCGGTTTTTAGACATAAAGCACACGAACAAGGACTTAATTTACAAATTGATTCAGCAGGAACAATAGGCTCACATGCCAGAGAAAAACCGGACCATCGAGCACAGAAGGTAGGAATATCGCGCGGGTATTCGTTTGATAAAATTAAAGCACGTAAAGTAACCGTTGAAGATTTTGAGAAGTTTGACCTCATTCTGGCAATGGATAAGCAAAATATTAAAGAATTACATAAAGTTGCACCAGCGCATTTAACTGGAAAAATTAAGTTGTTTTTAGATTTTTCTGCCAACTTTGAAGAAAATGAAGTGCCTGATCCATATTATGGTGGCGCTAAAGGTTTTCAATTTGTATTAGATTTAGTAGAAGATGCTAGCGATGGGCTAATTAAAGAGCTAACTAGTTAATGATAAAACTAGGGGCTACTCGATTTATCAAGTAAGCCAAGCATATTGCTTGGCTTACTTATTTAGAAACGACGAATCGTTGTGATGATTGCTAAAACTAAACCCGAAGGGCTTTTTCTCCTCTAGCAATACCAACACAACCTGAACGTACTGATTCTATAATTTCAGTTTCATGAGCAAGTGTTTTGACAAAAGCATTTAACTTGTCAGCATCACCAGTTAGTTGAATTGTGTAAACTTGCTTACCAATATCAATAATAGACCCTCTGAAAATATCAGTAACGCGTTTCACTTCTGTGCGAGACTTATCATTCATTGCTAAAACTTTGATTAATAAAAGCTCTCGTTCTACATGACTACGCTCTGTTAAGTCAGTAATTTTTATTACATCAATTAATTTATTCACTTGTTTAACAATTTGCTCAAGAACCTTGTCATCACCTTTTGTCGCAATAGTGATACGAGATAAACTTTCATCTTCGGTTGGAGCGACTGTTAAACTCTCAATATTAAATGCTCTCTGAGAAAATAATCCGACGATACGCGATAACGAACCAGGTTCGTTTTCTAACAAAATAGCTAAGATACGACGCATTATGCTTTTACTCCTTTTTTAACCCACATATCATCAACTGCCCCATGTTTAATTTGCATAGGGTAAACATGCTCTTTCTCATCAACGCAAATATCGACAAAAACTAAGCGGTTTTTAATAGCAAAAGCTTCAGTTAATTTAGCGTCTAATTCATCTAATGTATCAATTTGAATTCCGACATGACCATATGCTTCTGCTAGCTTAACAAAGTCAGGGATCGACTCCATATAAGATGAAGAATGACGACCGCCATAAATCATGTCTTGCCATTGTCGAACCATACCTAAAGAACGATTGTTTAAAGTAACGATTACCACAGGTAAATTGTATTGCAGACACGTTGATAATTCTTGAATGTTCATTTGTATTGAACCATCACCGGTAATACAAATAACGTGGCTGTCAGGAAACGCTAATTTAACGCCCATTGCGGCAGGTAAGCCAAATCCCATCGTGCCTAGTCCGCCAGAGTTTATCCATTGTCGAGGCTTCGCAAAGGGGTAATATTGCGCGGCAAACATTTGATGCTGACCAACATCTGAACAAACATACGCTTGTCCATTGGTAATTTCATACATAGCTTCAACTACACGTTGAGGTTTGATTTTATTATTATCTTGTTGGTAACTGACACTTTTAACCGAACGCCATTGTTCTATTTGTTGCCACCAATCATTAAGTGTCGCTTCATTTGGCTTAAATTTAGTTTCTGATAGCTCATCTAAAATTTGTTGTAGAACAATATCGACTAAACCTACGACAGGAATATGAGCATTGATGGTTTTTGAGATTGAAGTAGGATCAATATCTACATGAACGATTGTTGCATTAGGACAGAATTTTTTAACGTTGTTCGTGACACGATCATCAAAGCGTGCACCTAGCGCTAAAATCACATCAGCATTAGCCATAGCTTTATTGGCTTCTAAACTGCCATGCATTCCTAACATACCAATAAAGTTTTTATGCGTACCAGATAAACCGCCTAAGCCCATTAGTGTATTGGTACAAGGTGCATTTAACGTTTCTACTAGCTGTGTTAGTAATTCAGAGGCATTGGCCAAGATAATTCCGCCACCAGAATAAATTACTAATCTTTTAGCTTCAGTAATCGCTTGTACTGCTTTTCTAATTTGTTTTGGATGACCTTTTTTAGTTGGATTGTATGACCGCATTTTAACTTTGGTTTCTATATGAAATTCTGCTTTATTTTCAGGGATCAGAATATCTTTCGGCAATTCAACAACTACAGGTCCAGGGCGACCAGACTTAGCGATATAAAAAGCTTTAGCAATAACATTTGGAATATCTTCAACTTTTCGACAATTAAAGCTGTGTTTGACGATAGGACGAGAACAACCGACGATATCTGTTTCTTGAAAAGCATCATCTCCAATTAGGCTAGTAGCCACTTGACCTGATAATACAACCATAGGAATAGAATCCATGTAGGCGGTGGCAATACCGGTAACACAATTGGTTGCTCCTGGTCCTGATGTTGCTAATACAACACCAACTTCACCCGTTGCTCTTGAGTATCCATCTGCCATATGAGTAGCGGCTTGTTCGTGACGCACGAGAATATGTTCAAAATCCTTTTGTTGAAAAATAGCGTCATATATATCTAATACACTTCCGCCAGGGTAGCCAAATATATACTTAACATCTAATGCTGATAAGGCCTTTACAACCATCTCCGCACCAGTAAATAGTGGTGTACTCATAACTATTACCTTTATTTTTAACCTATTTATCAATAGGTTTTCCTTTGTTAATTCTGTTCTAATCTACAAATGTTCGAAGTATTTAATGATAAAAAAACCCTCGGTCTGATGTAGAGCGAGGGTTTTAAAATTTTGTTGTTATTTCATTTTTCTATGCACAACAAACCTCGCGTATTGGCTTTAATACCACTACGACTTTGAGGACTACATTGAGTACATTTTTTACGTTCATTATTTTAAGATTCTATTTGTTCTTATTAAAAATAAATTGAAAGTTGCAGAAAATTTTATGTCCCTATTTTTAAGGAGAAAGCAGTAAACTGTCAACCAATAAATACACTTAAGCTAAAAAAAGTTATATCTAAATTGAATTAACCATTTCATCTGATTATATCTGCGAGTTTCAATATGACTTATCTATGGCGAAAACGATGGATTTGCACAGGAAATTAACGAGAGAATTTAGATACTACAATACGTGATACTCGTTAAAAGCTTCAGTAAAATTTTTCTTTATGATTTTTATGAAAATTGTTCTACACTCAAAGGTATGGCAAATAAAAATATAATCTAATCAATGTCTAAGTTCATATTTAAGGAAGAGTCTACTGATGACTTGGTCGTACCTAAAAAAAACAATACTAACAAAGTGTGGCGAATTCTTGTTGTAGATGATGATGAATCGGTTCATCAAATTACTCGTCTAGTATTAGCTGATGCAATCATTGAAAATAGACGTTTAGAAATAGTTTCTGCGTATTCGTCTATAGAAGCCAAAGAAATTCTTAAAAACGACACGAGCTTTTGCATGGCATTTGTAGATGTTGTGATGGAAACCGATCATGCCGGTTTAGAGTTGGTAGAATGGATTCGTAAAGAACAATTAAATCAAGCAATCCGCTTAATATTAAGAACTGGTCAGGCGGGGAATGCACCTGAAGCAAAAGTCATTAAAGAGTTTGATATTAATGATTATAAAGAAAAAACTGATTTCACTTCTGGAAAAATGACGACGACGGTATACGCAAGTATCCGCGCTTATCGTGACATAATGACCATTCAGCGTTCTCTTGATGCCTTTAAACAGTTAATAAAATCAACTCACGATTTATTGAAAATAAGTCAGTTTCGTCCTTTTGGCTCTGCGGCATTAAATCACTTATTAACCTTGATGGATGTCGATAGCTCTGCATTATATATTGCCAGAAGCCAACGAGACTTTAATGAAGAAAGCATTAACTTAATTATTGCCTGTACAGGAAAATATGTTTGCGAATCTGATAGTCTAGATGATTCGCAAATAAATGACGAAGTTCGGGCATTAATACGTCAAGCATTTGATGAAAAACGTCATTTTACCAGTAATGAATATTTTGTCGGTTATTATGAAGCTTCTGCTGAGTCATCTTCTGTCTTGTATATAGAATTTGAAGATGATGCCGAGCATTTTCGATCAAATCTAGCTGAACTTTTTGCCACTAATGTTGCGCATATATTAGAAAGCTTGACCAAACAGCATGAAATTGAACGAGCTCAAAAAGAGTTGCTTTGCATCGTTGGAGAAGCCATTGAGTCAAGAAGTAAAGAAACAGGATTACATGTTCAACGCGTTTCAACTATTTGTGAATTAATTGCCCAAAAATTTGGTTTAGATGAAAAACTTGTTGAAGCCATTAAACTCGCGGCACCTTTACATGATCTTGGAAAAATCACCATTCCCGAACAAATTTTACATAAAGCAGGCAAGCTAGATGATAAAGAATGGGATATCATGAAAACTCATAGCGCCTCAGGCGCACAGCTGTTGAATAAATCAAAGGCAAGCTTAGCCATGGTTGGCGCTAAATTGGCTCAATATCATCATGAAAACTGGGATGGCACGGGTTACCCTGAAGGCTTGCAAGGGGAAGCAATTCCTATTGAAGCACGAATAGTCGCTATTGGCGATGTATTCGATGCTTTAGGATCTGAACGTAGTTACGACAAACCTTGGTCAGCGTCACAAGTCAAAGAATATATTCTTGAACAAAAAGGAAAAAAATTCCAACCAGCGCTTGTCGATATCATTATTAATAACTTCGATGAGTTTTGGTCAATCAGAAGTCGTTTTCCTGACTAATCAATGACTTGAACTCGTTGTTTAGCAATGATATTTGCACATTGCGTCACTACTTGATGGGCTATGCTGGGAAGATGCTCTAAATCTAGGGCATCGATAAGGTTTTTAACCGCTAGTCCTAACTCAGTGTTGCCTTCAATTTTTAATCGTCGTTGAAAAAACAAGGTATCAGAATCTTCTTTTCTCCCTGCTATTAATAATAAATCATCGCCATTTGCATGAAAACTAACGTCCTCTTGTTGGCTATTCTCGGGTGCCATAATTAAACGGTCATTTTTAATGCTTAGCAGCCAAGTGATGCCCAGATCATTAATGTTGATTTTTAACCAGTTTCCTTGCAAAAATTCAAAATCGCCTTCGTTAATTGCTTCAGAAAAAATGGAATGTAGAACAGGTAACAAACATGCTTTGTGAACAGAGTAAGGTATTCGTGTTAACGCGGGCTTTAAAATACTTGGTAATTTGTTTATTAACTTAGGGAAATATTTAGCAGTGAAGCTATTATTTGGAAAGAAATTACTCACAATTGACTCTTAGATTCAATAACAATTTTATGTGCTTTCTATGGTAGCAATAGCAATAATTTTTTTTCTGTTACAGATCAACTTTTAATAAAAATGTTTCGAAAATAAAAACCGTAAAGTTTGTTTTAAGTCAAACCTCTGTTGTTCGAAAGTCGTTAAATTGCCGCTAGTTATTCTACTAATAAAAAATAGTTATGGAATTATTATGTCCGGCGGGAAATTTTCCTGCCCTAAAAACAGCAATAAATAATGGTGCTGATGCGGTTTATATAGGCATGAAAGGAGATACCAATGCCAGACACTTTGCCGGATTAAACTTCTCAGAAAATAAATTATTAAAGGCTGCAGACTATGTGCACCAACGGAATAAAGAGTTACACGTTGCCATCAATACTTTTGCACATCCCGAAGGTGAAATGCGTTGGCGTAAAGCCGTCGATGATGCCGTTGCAATAGGGTGCGATGCTTTAATTATTGCAGACTTAGGAGTGCTAGATTATGCGGCAAATAAATACCCTGAAATTGAACGTCATGTGTCAGTACAGGCGTCTACCACAAATATTGAAGCTATTCGCTTTTATCATGAAAACTTTGATGTGAGTCGTGTGGTGCTACCGCGAGTATTATCTGTTCAGCAAGTCAGACAACTAGCACAAAAAACACCAGTACCATTAGAAGTTTTTGCTTTCGGTAGTTTATGTATTATGTCGGAAGGGCGATGTTATTTATCTTCTTATATGACTGGAGAATCACCTAATACTGTCGGTGCCTGTTCGCCTGCTAAATATGTACGCTGGCAAGACACCGACAAAGGGTTGGAAAGTCGGTTAAATGGAGTATTGATTGACCGTTATCAGCCTGATGAACATGCAGGTTATCCCACGTTATGTAAGGGGCGTTTTTCCGTAGATGAAAGCGTTTATCATGCCTTAGAAGAGCCTACAAGTTTAAATACACTAGCGTTGATCCCTCAACTTGCCCAAATGGGCATTGTATCAGTAAAGATAGAAGGTCGACAACGAAGTCCTGCTTATGTTGAACAAATAGCAAAAACTTGGCGTAGTGCTTTAGATAGTTATCAAAGTTCTCCAGATACTTTTGAAGTAGAAAACCATTGGATGCAAGCGCTAGAGAAGCTATCAGAAGGAAAGCAAACAACGTTAGGTGCTTATCACCGTAAATGGCAATAGTAAATTTACCAAATAGAGAGTAATACATGCAGTTTTCCCTTGGCGCCAATTTATTCTTTTGGCCAAAAACACAAGTAGAAACGTTTTATCAGCAAGCAATGACTTGTGAGGCTGATATTATTTATTTAGGTGAAACCGTTTGCTCTAAGCGACGAGAGCTGCGCATTCATGACTGGCTTAATTTAGCTAAAGAGATAGCAAAATCTGGTAAGCAAGTGGTTATATCAACAATGACTTTGCTAGAATCTGCGGCAGAAATTCAAACCTTAAAAAAATATTGTGCCAACGGTGACTTTCTAATCGAAGCAAATGATCTGAGTGCAGTTCAAATTCTACATGATTATCAATTACCATTTGTCGCAGGGCCTGCCATTAATTGTTACAACCTTTCAACGTTAAAAGTATTGCTTAAACAAGGCATGTTTCGTTGGGTTATGCCAGTTGAATTATCAAAAGACTGGTTAGCATCATTATTATCCCAAGCTCAACAGTCTTCTATTCGTCAACAATTTGAATGTGAGGTTTTTTCTTGGGGGTATTTACCTTTAGCTTATTCTGCTCGTTGCTTTACCGCTCGCTCAGAAAATAGAGCGAAAGATGACTGTCAATATTGTTGTATTAATTATCCGCAAGGGAGAAAAATGAAAAGCCAAGAAGGGGAGCAAGTTTTTACGTTAAATGGCATTCAAACCATGTCGGGTGATCAATATAACTTAGTCAACGAAGTAAATAATATGCAAGCGATTGGGGTTGATGTGATACGTATCAGTGCCGATAATAACCAAGCGTTTGATAAATTGAGACAATTTAAGCAACAGTTGGCTTCACCTCAATATTTTCCATTAGATAAAAACACTGAATGTAACGGTTATTGGTATCAAATTGCAGGAATGGCTAAAGTGAATTAGTGAGAATGATCACAAATTATGCCGTTAATCGACCAATTTAGTGGTCAAGCAAAGCACAGCAGTGCTTAAACTTTTTCCCACTTAAGCATAAGCACGGAGCATTTCGTTTTGGCGTGGGGAGATTATGGTGTTGAATTATCTCACCATCAAGGTAACGCCATTGTTCATGTTCTACTAGGAAACGTGATTTTTCTTCAATCAAACAAAAATGCGGTTTATCAAAATATAATGCTTGAAAATGTACGGTTGGCAAAGCCGCGTTTGTACGTGAGTTAAACTGGCTGATTGTAATATTTTTACTGGTTAAAACAGTTAGCTTTAACCAGTGTGTTTGTTTTGCCCATTGAGCGATGTCACCAAGTGATTGGGCTTTTCTTGTCGGCGCGGCATAAGTGTCCAAAATATATTGAGGAATTTTAGCTGCATAAGCACTGTATCTGGATCGCATTAACTGTTCTGGTGTCTCTGCGTTATTGAGCCCTTTGATGATTAGCTCGCAACATTGTTTAAAGGTTTGTTGGCTGCCACAATAACAATTCATTTTCGATAATAATCATATTGATAATGTAGTTTTGATTATATCAAGTTTAATAACTTTAAGTATATTTTGGTTATTGATGTCATCAAAAGAGTTTATTTCATTGTATTGTTAGTGCAATTGTTGTTGGTTTTTTAATACGATACAGGCTGTTTGACCCTTTTCAGCAAAATAATGAAGTTGTGCTAATTCTTCATCTTTTAATGAAGGATTACACAAAATAACTGCGGCACAATTACCATTCCCTAAAGCAAATTCAATATTCTTCATATCAATTTTAGTTTTATTGGTGTTCACTTTTAATATTTTACTAATATCGATGTTTTGTGATTTTGATAATGTTGCTAATGATTGATTTTCTGGGTTGATCATTAAAATCCACTTTTTATTGATCTCATGTTTCTTACAAATATCTTCATATTGATCCGATAATTGATGTGAATTTTCAATGCCTCTTACATCAAGCCAGTTGCTACTTTTATTTAAGTTAAATTGGTTTTTGATATTTAAATGATTGATGTTCATAACGTTTACCTTTTAAAGATTAATGTAAAACAATGCACTGTATATATAAACAGTATATTGTTTTGTACAGTAGATCAAGTATATTTTTTAATCTTTATGGAAAAAGTAAAAAGCTGAACTATAGTCAATAGTTCGCGAATTATTTTTTATAAAAAGAAGGTATAAGATGGAGCGGGTTACTCCAATTCGACATAATGTCAGGCAAGTAAAAGATTCCTTAGATCATTTACAAGAAGTGCTGGTGGATGAAAATTATTCTGATGATTCTTTGTTAAGACTAAGCCGAGCGTTAAAAGAAATTAATGAAGAGGTTGATATGTTAACGACTGTGATGCAAATAGGACGATCAGGTTAACTACTATATTCGACCTATTATTTGCTCCAAAAAGATGATTGAATAGAGTGCAGTTCACTCATTGAACTAATCCAACTTAGTCAGGCAAAATTAAGCATAGTTAAGCATAGTAAGTCTGAGAGTTAGGCTTAGTTGGACTTGATCGCATGTTCTTGTTAAAGAAAGTTATTTTCCTATTTGACTTAACTCGTTAATTCTATTTCTTGTTGTAATGATATAACATTTTTTAAATGTTGCTGCTGCGCTTGTATCAGGGGATATATGAAGATATTGCCAACGACAATTATTTTCTCTATAAGTAATAAAGTTTCGTTGCGAGCGTTTAAACATTTCTAGTGCTGCACGCCTTCCTGTTTCTAATTCAAACTCTTCCAAAATAAAAGTTTGGCTGTTGATCCAAGTTTGTAATTCTCTGTCAATTGACTCTTTTACTCGATCTAAACATTGAGATAATTCACTGTTGCTATCTGATGCCTTACCACAATCAGCTAGTTTTTTGGCTTGATATGCTTGTACTTGATTAGAGAAACAAAGAAGGGCAGTAACTAATAGGCAAAAAATAGATTTGTTCATTATATTGGCAATACTTTTTTATAAGGTTTTACGGTCACTTTTTGGTAAACACCGGCATCAATATAGGGGTCTTGATTTGCCCATGTTTGTGCCTCGTTTAAACTGGCGAATTTAGCAATAATTAATGACCCGGTAAAGCCTGCATCTCCAGGATTTTCGGCATCAATTGCAGGACATGGTCCTGCTACTAATAATCTTCCTTGCTGTTGAAGCTCTGTTAATCTAGCGAGATGTTTCTCACGTACTTTCATGCGTAAGGCTAAACTGTTTTCTACATCTTCGCTATAAATTAAATAATACATGCTGCTCCGGTTTTAGTTGTTTTCTTCGTTGCTTTTATTTTCGTCATCTTCTTGAGGAAGGTATTTATATAAAGCAAAGACAGTTGCAATCGCAAAGGTAAATGTTAACCCCATCAAACCGAATACTTTAAAGTTAACCCAAGTTTCTAATGGAAAAGTATAAGCGATATAAATATTTAAAATAGCACAAACCATAAAGAAAACTGCCCATGCCAAGTTAAGGTTACTCCAAATTTTCTCTGGTAAAGCTAATGACTCGCCCATTAATTCTTTAATTAAGTTTTTGTTGAAAAAACTTTTGCTGACAATAAGTACTATGGCAAATATTGCATTGATGATTGTGACTTTCCATTTAATAAAAGCATCGTCTTGAAAAAATATCGTCAGACCACCGAATACTGCAATTAAAGCAAAAAATATCCAATTTCGCTTAGGGATAGGTTGTTTTTTTATCACGTAAAATAATATTTGTAAGGCAGACGTAACAATAAGTGAGCCTGTAGCCCAATATAAATCACCAAATTTGTAGAATACAAAGAAGATAACTAAGGGCAAGTATTCAAAAATAGCGTGCATGAATTATTTTTCTAATAAAATAGTGGAATTATTCTAACGAATAGCAAGTGTTTCTCCAACAGTTAATCTTTATTTTTTAATAAAGCGAGATAAATTTTTATTTAATCTCGCTTTATAGTATTGCAAAGGTACTTTCGTTGTTAGCTTAGTGTTATTCGATGGTAACAAGCTAACTTTATGACTGATAACCAAAAGGGTCTTCTATGGAGTGAGAGGGTTCAGTAAACCATTTTGGCCCAGATTCTGTGATATAAAAATGATCTTCTAACCGTACGCCAAATTCACCAGGTATCACTAACATAGGTTCATTTGAAAAACACATGCCTGTGGCTAAAGGTGTTCTGTCATTTCTGACTAAATAGGGCCATTCATGAATATCTAAGCCAATACCATGTCCTGTTCTGTGTGGGCAACCTGGTGTTTGATAATCAGGCCCCATATTTTGGCTAGCAAGATAGTTTCTTGCTGCTACATCAACGTCACCACAAGCGACACCTATTTGTGCGGCATTAAAGGCAGCAAGCTGAGCTTGTTTTTCGATCTGCCACATATCTCGCTGTCTTTGATTAGCTTCGCCAAAAACATAAGTACGGGTAATATCTGAGTTATAACCTTCTACTTGGCAACCTGTATCAATCAGCACAATATCATTTTCTTCAAGGGCTTTAGGCGTTTTAACCCCATGAGGATATGAGGAGTCTTCCCCAAATAAAACAATGCAAAAGTATGAACCAGCTGGTGCTCCAACTTTTTTATGAGCAGTATTGATAAAAGCTGCGACTTCTTGGGTTGTTATTCCTTTTTTTAATATACGTGCAACCGCTTTGTGCACTTCCATGGTCATGTTTTTAGCTTGTTGCAATAGTGCAATTTCATGGTCGGATTTTTGGGCACGACAACCTGCGGTAACTATTTTTGCATCAGAGATAATAAGTTGTTTATTTAGTTTGCTAATGCCATCTACGATAAAAAAAGCGGTGGACTCGTCAAAGGCAATATTGCCATGGGTAATTCCTAAATTTGCAAGCACGTCATTAAATAACTGATAAGGGGATTCATGCTCCTGCCAGCCGTGAATTTCACCTGACACTGTCATGTATTGACGTAAAGTATTCACTTCAAAAAAAGGCGTTATATAATGAATGTCGCCCTCTGCAGGTATTATCGCACCAACCATTCTCTCACTCGCATACCATCTAGTTCCAGTGAAGTAATAAAGATTAGTGCCTGCATTTACGTAGGTAGCAGCAATATTATTTTCTTTCATAATTAACTGCGCTTTTTCAATACGTTGTCGATATTCTGACTCAGTAACTGCTGTTACGTTTGCTGTCATATTAGTAAGTTTTGATAATTCTATTTCTGCCGTTGAGCCGCCTACGCCTATTGTCATGTTCTTGCCTTATATTTGAAAACTTATCGAAAGTAATTATGACATGTTATTTAAATTAAATTAAGTGATTTTATACAATATACATGAATGATTAAGAGATAATTCTACATACCGTGAATTACGTAGTGATTTAACCAAAATAAATAAAAATACTCGTTAATATTTATATTGAATATCCTGATGATAAATAATAGACAATTTTGCAAAGGTAATATTTAATAGTCTTAAGCTTTAAATAAACGTGTTAGCCGATTAAAGAGTGAGCCATCTCGGTGGTAACGATACTTTAGCTTTAATGGCGCTTCACTAAAAAATTGAATAGCAACTCATTCAGTGGCTATTTAGCTTTATTAAGAACTTTGATTAAATTTTCACATTAACACGAATAGTTGAAGTTATGCTTAACGGCAGCAAGATGGAATAAATTAGTTTTATTATTAAATAAAAAATACAGGGAGAAATAATGTTATTTCGTAAAGTAGTATCTGATGATAATAGTCAGTTAGTTATCTTTATTGAAGATAGTTTTGACTTTTCTGCACACCAACATTTTAGAAATGCTTATGGTGAATATAATGAAGTTGGCGGGACAATAATCGTTAATTTATCAAAAACTACTTATATGGACAGTTCAGCGCTTGGCATGTTATTGCTGTTAAAAGATCATGTAGAAAAAAATAATGGCAAGCTGGTTATTGCAAAACCAAATGAAACGGTGAATAACATACTCGAAATAGCCCAATTTCATCGATTAATGAATATCGAGAAATAATTATGACAAATTCAATGACTAAATCTTTGGTTAAATTAGCATTAGTTGTTGAAGACTCGCCAGTACAATGTGAAATTTTAAGTAAGCTATTACAAGAAGAAGGTTACAAGGTTCATACCGCAAACGATGGCGCAAGAGGTGTCGCAGCTTATATTGAATATCAACCTGATCTAGTCTTGATGGACATTAATATGCCGATAATGAATGGTTATGAAGCGGCACGAAAAATCAAAAGTATTTCCCAAAAAAATAGTTTATGTCCGTTGATTTTTATTACCAGTTTGGATACTGACCAAGCTTTTATTGAAAGTATTGAAGCTGGTGGTGACGGCATACTTGTTCGTCCATTTTCTCCTGATGTATTTAAAGCAAAAATAAAATCAATTCAAAGAATTAGTGATTTATATGGCGAGCTAAAAGCATTTCAATTAATTCAACAAAAAGATGCTCAACTTGCTGAACAATTAATGACAGAGGTTATTGAATCACGAAATTATGGGCTTAATAAAATAGGTATGATACAAAAACCCGCCGCGCTTTTTAGTGGTGATATTCATCTTACCGCATTAAGTCCTAACGGGGATGTTCATGCAATGTTAGGAGACTTCACAGGTCACGGTTTACGAGCATCAATTGGTGCTATTCCTGTGTCTGAAACCTTCACATCCATGACTAAAAAAGGTTTCTCGTTACTGGAAATCATCACTCAAATCAATCAACAACTTTATAGTTTATTACCGGCTGATTTATTTTTAGCGGCAAGTTTTGCTTCTATTTCTAGTTATGAAAAAACGGTGTGTATTTTTAATGCCGGTTTACCTGATACTTATATATTTGATAGACATGGAGAGGTAAAACATAAGATTAAATCTAGTCATCCTCCTTTGGGAGTTTTAATAAATTTATTATCAGATTTTTCATTTAAAGCCGTAAGAGTTGATTTATCGGATAGGGTGGTTTTATTAAGTGATGGTATTATTGAAGCTCGAAATGTTGCAGGTGAAATGTTTGATATTCAACGTTTTGAACAAGCAGCCAAGCGTGGTGTTCTGCAAGGGGATATTTGCGATATAGTACTTAATAGCATCGCTGAATTTTGCCAAGATGTGCCACAAAAAGATGACTTATCTTTGATTGATATTCCTTGTCATGGCTGGGATCAAGCGTTTGTTAATGATAATGAAATAGCACGACACAAATCTCTAGGACACATAACACCTTTCAAAAATAATACGATTGCTGCATGGCGTTGGCAACTGTCTTTAACAGGAGAGCGCTTATCTAGAGTCAATCCTATCCCCATGGCAATGAATCAAATTAAAGAAATGGAAGGACATGCACAACACTGGCAAAATGTTTTTACTATTCTTACTGAGCTTTATATAAATGCTTTAGATCATGGCGTGCTTGCATTAGATTCTGCTTTAAAAAACTCGCCAGAAGGTTTTTCTCAATACTTTTTGGAACGAGAGAAAAAGATGAAAGCCTTAAGTGCTGGAGAGCTAAGCTTACACCTTTCTTATTTTCCTCTCGATATTGGCGGTCAGTTAAATATAACGATAAAAGATAGTGGTCAAGGCTTCGATATTGAGGCGGTTAGGCATAAACTTTCTATGAAAAAATCAGATCTCAGTCAGCTCAGTGGTAGAGGGATTCTCTTAGTCGAAAAGCTATGTGATAGCTTGATTTATAAGAAAAAAGGAACGGTTGTTGAAGCTTGCTATCTTTGGCATATTTAATAAACTGCTACAGCAATTATTACTTTTACCTAGAATGATTTAATCTTGAAGCATTCAATAAAGCCAGAATTTTAAAGATGATTTACACAACATAGTCTTTTGAATTTGCTTATCATGGGGTTAAACGTCATAGTTTAAGCAAGCAAACGTTATCACTCATTAATCAAACTTTAAACGTTGGATGTACGCTTGAAAAAAACTAAATTACCTAATAATAAACGCATTTTGTTAGTTGAAGATAATCGAATCAGCCAAACGATAATCTTAGGGGTGTTAGCGAACATTTACTTAGACGCAGATATTGCAGAAAACGGCCATCAAGCGTTAAAAATGCTTAAAAAAAATCATAAAGAGGGTAGATATCAACTTATTCTGATGGATTGCCAAATGCCTGAATTAGACGGCTTTGAAACAACCCAATTAATTAGAAGTGGAGAAGTCGGGCCTCAATATCAATCGATACCTATTATTGCGTTAACCGCGAACACCTTGCAAAAAGAGAAAGAAAAATGTTTATCGTCTGGCATGAATGACTATACCACTAAGCCTGTTGACGTTGCTATTTTTCAGAACAAACTTTGCCAATGGTTGGGCGAGCGAGAAGATCCGTTAAATAAAGAACATCTTGAATCTAAAAATGTCATTGATTCCCCTTCTTTAAAAAAAGCTAGTACTCACCATGAAAGTTGGAATATAGATGACTTTATGAAACGTGCGCGAAACAATACTCAGTTAGCGAAAAAGTTAATTGATTTGTTTGTTGTAGATACCCCTTTTTTAATAAATAAATTACAAGTTGTTATGAAACAAGGGAAAGAAGATGATATTGTTGCTTTTGCACATAAACTTAAAGGAAGTGCGCGGGATTTAGGTGGTTATCATTTAGCTGAAATTTGTCAGACCATTGAAAATAATGCTAGCGAGCGCGAGGGAGTACAGCTAGATTTACACTATAAAACCCTAGAAAAGGAATTTAATTTATTTATAAAAGAGTTACAACGTTTTCGCTATGAGCTTTGAACTCGAAAAGAAATTTTTCTTTTTATTATTATGTTCTGATGGCGTTTAATTAAATTTAAGAGAATTGAATGAACAAAGTATATCGATATACAATTTTAGCGGTTGATGATGCCAAAGATAGCTTGTTGTTACTCGAGCATGACTTAAAAGAAGCTGGCTATCAGGTTCTTACTGCAGAGTCTGGCGACGAAGCGCTGTCAATTTTACAAGAAAAAAATGTGAGTTTAATTTTACTCGATATGCATATGCCGGGTATTTCAGGATTAACCGTTTTACAAGCGGTAAAGGCGCAAAAAGATATCGAACATGTTCCTGTAGTGATGTTGTCTGCTTCAGACGATGAAACACAAATAGTCGCCTCGTTAGAGTTTGGTGCAGATGATTATGTTACTAAGCCCTATATTCCTAATGTTTTATTAGCACGTATTAGAAATTCTCTTAGGTTAATGGAAAAAACCTTACAACTTGAATCATTAGCGTCGATAGACTTTTTGACAAAAGTGAATAACCGAGGAAGTTTTCAAAATTTAGTTGAAAAGGTGATCAGCCAAGCAAAACGGGATCAATCTATTGTTTCTATGGCAATGTTTGATTTAGATTTTTTTAAACATGTGAACGATACTTATGGTCATGAAATCGGTGATAAAGCACTAATAAGTTTTGCACAAATATTAAAAGACACATTTCGCGACTACGACATTATCGGCAGAGTAGGTGGTGAAGAGTTTGCTGTTTGTATGCCAAATGCTGATATTGAGGCAGTATTTAATGCTTGTGAACGTTGTCGTAAAACCTTAGAAGCACATGTTATTTATTTTGAATACGAAGGTAAAGAATGCCAATTATCACTAAGTGTGAGTGTAGGCGTTACTTCAGCACAAGGACAGGTAATTGATTTTGACGAATTATTAAGAATTTCAGATCATGCTTTATATAAAGCGAAGAAAAATGGTAGGAACCAAACGATGATAGAAGGAGAATTTGATTTGAACATTACAACGATTGAAAGTAAAAAAAGACAAGAGCAAGAGAAAAAGAATATGCAAGAAAAATATGCCGGGATAAATTACCAAGTAGGCTTAAATAATGTTTTAGGGGATGAAAGCTTATTTGAAGATATTCTCGTGATGTTTCATCAAGATCATGGTGAAGATCATAATAATATTCAACAGGCCATTGACGAAAACGATCAACGTAGACTTAAACATTTAGTGCACACGATAAAAGGAGTTTCTTGTTCTATCGGGGCGATGACTTTATATGACTTATGTAAAGAGCTAGATGTTGCTGTTAATGAAAATAACACATCAAGTTACCAAGCCCTTTTTACACCACTTAAAGCAGAATTAATTAAAGTAACTTCGGGCATCGCATTACATTTATCTGAAAAGTTATAGTTTTTTATTTTAGGTGTTTATTTTGCAAGCTTAACCTTTTGTATCAGGTATCAGGTATCAGGTATCAGGTATCAGGTATTGGCATCAAGTATCAAGAAAATGAGTTGATACGAGGCTTACTCTATAATTAAGCGAATATTTGACGCGGGGATACAACAACAAGGCAATATTTCGTTTTCACCGACAAAAGCGAGAGGCTCACCATTAGGGTAATGGATCTTTCCTTCCGCTAAGGTCACGCGACACGCACCACAAAAGCCATCTCTGCAGTGGTAATGCACTTCAATATCATTTTTCTCTAAATTATTTAATAGCGTTTTATCATCAGGATCAAAAGTAATACTTTGATGTTCTACTGTGATGGTAAATGCTTTATTTGAGGTGGTTTTATTATTTAAATCTTTAGCATCAGTCATTATGCTTTCTCGACAGTGATAATATTGTCATGAAAGTGGTTAAATAATAATTAATGCTAAAGTGAATAGCGATGAACATTGTTATAGGTCAAAGTCATCAAAGTCATTGCTTGAAACGGAAGAGTCAACTTGCCCTACTAAATAACTTGAAATTTCAGTTTCTTGTGGAGCTACTTGAACATTATCACTGACCAAATAAGCATTCATCCACGGCAGTGGGTTACTCTTAATATTAAATGGTGCTTCAAAGCCTATTGCGGCCAAACGTTGGTTACTAATATACTCAATGTACTGATTTAATATCTCTGCATTTAAGCCAATCATAGAGCCATCTTTAAAAAGGTACTGCGCCCATTCTTTTTCTTGTTCAACCACATCTATAAATATTTGTAGGCCTTCATCTTTTAATGATTCAGCAATTTCTTTCATTTCAGGATCATCTTTACCTGACATCCAATTATTTAAAATATGTTGAGTCCCAGTAAGGTGCAATGCTTCATCACGAGCAATGAGCTTGATTATTTTAGCATTACCTTCAAGTAACTCGCGTTCAGCAAAAGCAAATGAACACGCAAAGCTGACATAAAATCGAATAGCTTCTAAAGCATTAACTGAACAAATGGCAAGAAATAAACGCTCTTTTAATTTACGTTGATTGACTTCAATACTTTCACCATTAACCTCATAAACTCCTTCACCTTGCGATTGCAGCAGTTGAGTGGTGATAATGACATCATCAAAGTATTTCGCAATGCTACTGGCACGTTTTAATATTGCTGGGTTAACCACAATATCGTCAAATACTTCACTAGGATCGGTAAATAAATTTCGTAATATATGAGTATATGAACGAGAATGAATGGTTTCACTAAACGCCCAAGTTTCTACCCAAGTTTCAACTTCAGGTAAAGAAACCAGTGGTAATAATACGGCATTAACAGAGCGTGCAGCCATACTATCAAGTAGTGTTTGATATTTTAAATTAGAAATAAAAATATGTTTTTCAGAACTTGTTAATCCTTGCCAATCAGCCCTGTCTTTTGACACATCAATCTCTTCAGGGCGCCAGAAAAATGATAATTGTTTTTCAATCAATTTTTCAAAGGCAACATAACGTTGCTGATCATAGCGCGAGACATTTACACTATTTCCCAAAAACATCGGCTCTAATAAAGCATTGTTGGGAGTTTGGTTAAATGTACTGTAGGTCATGTAGTGCTCCTAGAAACAATAATATTTTGTATTGTTTCAACATATCTAAAGAATAAATTGTTATTATTTTTTGTGCTTTTAATGCAGAGAATAACGCTTAATTCTCATGCTAACTTTATTGATAATTAAGCGTTTAAATATAAATTATATTTTACAAGCGCCGCCAGCACAGTCGTCACTTTCTACTTCGACCTGATCATCAGCACCATCACGGGTGTTGTGATAATACATGGTTTTCACACCAAGTTTATAAGCCGTAAGAAGGTCTTTTAGAATTTGTTTTACTGGTACTTTACCACCTTCAAATTTAGATGGGTCGTAATTGGTATTTGCTGAAATGGTTTGGTCAACAAACTTTTGCATAATACCAACAAGTTGTAAGTAACCTTCATTATTTGGAATATTCCATAATAATTCATAATTATCTTTTAATCTTTCATACTCAGGTACAACTTGTTTTAAAATACCATCTTTACTGGCTTTTACGCTGATCAAACCACGAGGAGGCTCGATACCGTTAGTGGCATTTGAAATTTGCGATGAGGTTTCTGATGGCATTAATGCTGAGACGGTTGAATTTCTTACGCCATGCTTTTTAATGCTTTCTCTTAATCCTTCCCAATCTAAATGCAAAGGTTCGCCCGTAATATTATCGATTTCTTTTTTATAAGTATCGATAGGTAAAATACCTTGCGACAAACGTGTTTCATTGAACTTAGGACAAGCGCCTTGCTCAATAGCCAATTTATTTGATGCTTGTAATAAATAAAATTGTATCGCTTCAAACGTTCTATGCGTTAAATTGTTTGCACTGCCGTTTGAATAATAGACGCCATTTTTGGCTAAGTAATAAGCATAGTTAATCACGCCTATCCCTAAAGTTCTACGACCAAAGGTTGCATTTTCAGCCGCTGGCATTGGGTAGTCTTGATAATCTAATAAATTATCTAAGGCGCGCACGGCTAAATCGGCTAAACCTTCTAATTCATCTAAACTTTCTATCGCACCTAAATTGAACGCAGATAAGGTACAAAGCGCAATTTCACCTTCAGGATCATTAATTTCATTTAATGGTTTAGTCGGTAAAGCAATTTCTAAACAAAGGTTACTTTGTCTAATTGGAGCTACTTCAGGGTTAAACGGGCTATGAGTATTACAATGGTCAACATTCTGTAAATAAATGCGACCTGTACTAGCACGTTCTTGAGCAAATAAAGTAAACAATTCAATCGCTTTAATACATTTTTTACGAATCGAGTCATCGGCTTCATATTGTAAATATAAGCGCTCGAATTCATCTTGGTCTTCGAAAAAAGCATCATATAAGCCAGGTACATCGCTAGGACTAAATAAAGTGATTGATTCACCTTTGATCAAACGTTGGTACATGACTTTATTAAATTGAACACCGTAATCTAAGTGACGAACGCGATTCTCTTCAACACCACGGTTATTTTTTAATACCAGTAAACTTTCAACTTCTAAATGCCAAAGCGGATAAAAGAGCGTAGCAGCACCACCACGTACACCCCCTTGAGAACAACTTTTAACGGCTGTTTGGAAGTGTTTATAAAAAGGAATACAACCCGTATGAAAAGCTTCACCATTACGAATCGAACTGCCTAACGCGCGAATTCTACCAGCATTAATACCAATACCCGCACGTTGAGAAACATATTTCACGATAGAGCTAGAAGCGGCATTAATTGAATCTAAACTGTCACCACATTCAATGAGCACACACGAAGAAAATTGGCGAGTAGGGGTTCTAACTCCAGCCATAATTGGTGTTGGTAATGAAATCTTAAATGTTGAGATAGCGTTATAGAAACCTTCAATATAGGTTAAACGTGTCTCTTGTGGATACTTAGCAAATAAACAAGCGGCGACTAATAAATACAAAAATTGGGCACTTTCGTAAATTTCACCGGTAACTCGGTTTTGAACTAAATACTTACCCTCTAATTGTTTAACGGCAGCATAGCTAAAATTTAGATCTCTGCGGTGATCTAAAAAACTTTCCATTTGTTCGAATTCTTCTTGCGTATAGTCGGCAAGTAAATGTTGATCATATTTTCCTGATTCAACTAATTTCACGACATGTGGGTATAACTTTGGTGGCTCAAACTGGCCATAAGCTTTCTTGCGCAAATGAAATATCGCTAATCGGGCAGATAAAAACTGATAATCAGGTGTTTCTTCAGAGATTAAATCGGCAGCGGCTTTAATGATGGTTTCATGAATGTCTTCGGTTTTAATGCCGTCGTAAAATTGAATATGAGATTTCAGTTCTACTTGTGATACAGATACGTTATCTAAGTCTTCAGCAGCCCAAGCAATAACTTGGTGAATTTTCTCTAAATCGATGGGTTCTTTTTCGCCGTTACGCTTGGTTACAAAAAGATTGTTAGTCATGAAAAACCTGTTTATTAATTTTATTGTTTTAATTATTAAGGTGGATATTTACAAAAGATGAGCAAAATTCAGCCATGCACTACATCTTGGGTGTAAACATAAAACTGATCACAAGATAATGAGGTTTAAGCTTTAATGCAAGCACTAAAAAAGGCGATATTTTGCTCTAAATAAACAAGCTCAAATCTATGTTAGTAACAACTAACTTAGTATGGTCTTTTCAATTTGATTTTTGTGAAACGCAATATCTTTTTACTTTTTTTTTTAGCGCTAAAACATGGGTATATTTATTTTAGTGATAATTTTACTATGTATATTACAAATTGTAATATAGCTGAAAAAATTATTTAATTTCAGCAAATTACAATAATTGCTTTATAAATAGGCAGTTGTCGATTATCTAATCGAAATTAATTCTTGTGGGGTTTTGATGATAAAATCAGCTTGCCATTGTTCAATATTATCTGTGGATTTAATATATCCCCACTGAGCAACCAATGTTTTCATTCCTGCGTGATTTCCAGCTTCGATATCTCTAAGGGCATCTCCTATATAGAGACAATGCTTAGGATCAACGTTCATGGCCTCGCACGCATAAAACAATGGCTCTGGATCTGGCTTTCTTGTCGTTAAAGTATCACCGCCCACCATCACAGCGCATTTATTTAGTTCAGGAAAAGACGGTAATAATTGCTTGGTTAACCCTTCAGGCTTATTCGTGACAATGCCCCAAGGAATATTTTGACTTTGCAATGTCGATAATAATTGCGAAACACCAGGGTATAAGCAGGTTTCATGTGCAATGTTAGCTTGATAAAAATCCAAGAACTCTGCTCTTAATACGTCATAATCATACTCTTTTAATTGTGAAGCAAATCCCAATGTTAATAAGCCTAATGCGCCATCTGAGGCAACAGGGCGATAAACCTCTCGTGCAACTTTAGGTAAATTGTATTTACCTAAAACAAAATTTAACGCTTCACCTAAATCATTGGCGGTATCTAATAAAGTACCATCAAGATCAAATAAAACTGCTTGTGCATTGTTCAGGAGATTATTGGCTGTATTGACTGACATGATTAAACCTTTTGACAACATAAAATATAATTTACATCTAATGACTCAATAAGCTTATGGTTTTCAGTTAATGGGTTGTAATGAATGCCAGCTGCGTCGATACATTTTAAATTATGTGCTTCCGCCCAACGTATTAATTGAGAAGGTCGAATAAAATGTTCATGATCATGGGTACCATCAGGTACAAGCTTAAGGACTTTTTCTGCTGCAACTATCGCTAATAAATAAGATTTAATGGTTTTATTTAATGTCGAGAAAAAAACATAACCGCCGGGTTTAATCATTTTACTACACGCTTCTATAATAGAGGCGGGATCAGGCACATGCTCTAACATTTCCATGCAAGTGACGACATCGAAGTGTTCAGGAAGCTGCGTTGCTTTTTCTTCTGCCGTTATTTTCTCATAAACTAAGTTAACATTCGCTTCAAGGGCGTGAAGTTTTGCGACATTTAAGGGCTCTTCTCCCATATCGATACCGGTAACTTCAGCTCCTAATTTAGCTAAACTTTCTGCAAGAATACCGCCGCCACAACCGACATCGATTATTTTTTTACCGAAAATATTTTGTACATGCTGAATTATAAATTGTCGTCTTATTGGGTTAATTTGATGTAAAGGTTTAAAGTCACCTTCTAATTCCCACCATTGACTGGCTACTTTTTCAAACTTGGCAATTTCTTCTAGATTAACATTCTGTTGTTCAGACATAAGCAGATACATTCATTTAAAGTTGAAATGCATTCTAAACCAAAGAGAATAATTCGACTAGCCATTGAAATAGAATGTTAATTAAATATTTTATTGTCGATATTTATTGTTGTTTATTTATCGACCAATCATATAACGTTTTGAATAATCTAGCGTTAATTGATAATTAATTTGTTTTAAAGGCTGATTTCATTTTTAATTGCTTTGTTTAAAATTATCACTTGAAATACATCGCTAACCAAAGCAGAATGTGATGTTATAAAGCAGTATAGTGTCATTGTTTTTTTATGATAATATCACTGTGATTTTAACAATAATAATTTCCAAATTCACATTTAGGGATACCGTCGTCATATGACCGATCTGGCAAAAAATATTGCACCAATCAATATTGAAGATGAGCTTAAAAGCTCCTATTTAGATTATGCAATGAGCGTAATTGTAGGACGAGCGTTACCTGACGTTCGAGATGGTTTAAAACCAGTGCATCGCCGAGTTCTTTTTGCGATGAATGTTTTAGGTAATGATTATAACAAACCTTACAAAAAATCAGCCCGTGTGGTTGGTGATGTAATCGGTAAATATCACCCGCATGGTGATACCGCTGTATACGATACCATCGTACGTATGGCGCAAGATTTCTCAATGCGTTATATGCTTGTTGATGGCCAAGGTAACTTTGGCTCTGTTGATGGTGATTCTGCAGCAGCTATGCGTTATACCGAAATTAGAATGAACAAAATTTCGCATTCAATTTTGGCTGATCTTGATAAAGAAACCGTTGATTTTGTCCCTAACTATGATGGCACCGAGCATATTCCTGCTGTTATGCCAACACGTATCCCAGCATTATTAGTAAACGGTTCTTCTGGTATTGCTGTTGGTATGGCAACCAATATTCCGCCACATAATTTAACGGAAGTAATTAATGGTTGTTTAGCGCTTATAGAAAATAGTGATATCACTATTGATGAGTTATTAGGACATATTCCAGGTCCTGATTTCCCAACATCTGGTATCATCAGTGGCCGAGCGGGCATAGAAGAAGCCTATAAGACAGGTCGCGGTAAAATAAAAATTCGTGCTCGTGCTGAAATTGAAGTCAATGAAAACTCAGGTAAAGAAACCATTGTTGTTCATGAGCTTCCTTATCAAGTGAACAAAGCCCGCTTAATTGAAAAAATGGCTGAGCTTGTTAAAGAAAAACGTTTAGAAGGTATTTCTGCCTTACGTGATGAGTCTGATAAAGACGGTATGCGTATGGTCATTGAAGTGAAACGTGGCGACGTCGGTGAGGTGGTTTTAAATAACTTATATAAACTGACTCAAATGCAGGTGTCTTTTGGTTTAAATATGGTGGCATTAACCAATGGCCAACCAAAGTTATTTAACTTAAAAGAAATGCTTGAAGCGTTTGTGCTGCATCGCCGTGAAGTGGTAACTCGTCGCACTATTTTCGAATTACGTAAAGCACGAGATCGCGCGCACATCTTAGAAGGTTTATCAATTGCCTTAGCGAATATTGATCCGATTATTAAACTAATAAAAGAATCAAGTAATCGTAAAGAAGCAGAAGAGAAGTTAATTGCTCAAGGCTGGGAACTTGGCAATGTTAGTGCCATGCTCGAAAGTGCAGGTACCGACGCAGCTCGCCCTGAATGGTTAGAGCCACAATATGGTATTCGTGATGGTTTATATTATTTAACCGCTGAGCAAGCTAAAGCGATTGTAGATTTACAATTGTATAAATTGTCAGGCATGGAACACGAAAAAATTCTAAGTGAGTACAAAGCGTTATTAGACCTTATTGCTGAATTAATGCATATTCTTGCTAGCCCAGAGCGTTTAATGGAAGTTATCCGCGAAGAATTAGAATTAATTCGTGATGAGTTTGGTGATGAGCGTCGTACAGAAATTACAAATGCGTCGCACGATTTATCTTTAGAAGACTTAATTTGTGAAGAAGATGTGGTCGTTACACTTTCAAGTGAAGGCTACGTGAAATATCAAATATTATCAGATTACCAAGCACAACGTCGAGGTGGTAAAGGGAAAGCAGCAACGAAGATGAAAGAAGAAGATTTCATCGAACGCTTATTAGTTGCTAATACCCATGACACAATATTATGTTTCTCAAATCGCGGAAAATTATATTGGTTGAAAGTTTATCAATTGCCATTAGCAAGTAGAACGGCTCGTGGTCGTCCAATTGTTAATTTATTGCCATTGGAAGAAAACGAACGTATTACCGCTATTTTACCGGTACGTGAATACGAAGATGATAAATTTATTATCATGGCAACTGCCTCAGGTACGGTTAAGAAAACGCCATTAACGGCATATTCAAATCAACGTGCGAACGGTATTATTGCGCTTAATTTACGTGATGATGATACGTTAATCGGTGTTGATATTACCAACGGTGAAAATGACATTATGTTATTTTCAGATGCTGGTAAAGTGGTTCGCTTTAACGAAAAAGCACGTGATAGTGAAACCGGCGAAGTGAAAGTAGATCCTGAAACTGGTGAAGAAATTCATGCATTAAGAGCGATGGGACGTACAGCAACGGGTGTACGTGGTATCAAACTTGAAGGCGATCAAAAAGTTGTTTCACTGATTGTACCTAAGAATGAAGGTGCCGTATTAACCATCACACAAAACGGTTACGGTAAACGAACTGATTTAGCTGAGTATCCAGCGAAAAGTCGTGCAACCAAAGGTGTTGTGTCAATTAAAGTGAGTGATCGTAATGGCCCTGTAGTTGGTGCAGTGCAAGTGGAAGATCTTGATGAAATCATGTTGATCACTGATAACGGTACGTTAGTTCGCACACGCGTTAATGAAGTCAGTATCATAGGTCGTAATACGCAAGGTGTTCGTATTATCCGTACAACGGAAGAAGAACATGTTGTGGCATTACAACGCATTGATGAAATTGAAGAAGATGATTCAATTATCGAAGGAGAGGTCGCAGAAGGCGAAACATCTGCAGAAGCCTCAACTGAAGAGTCGTCATCTGAACAAACACCTGATACTGAGAATGATGAAAATCTCAGTGACGGTGAAAACGAATAGTTAACACTGCAAACTAAAAAATAGGCGGTGTTAACCGCCTATTTTTTTGTGTGAAAAACACATATTCATTTTATATTTACATTTTTATTAAGGTTTTAGTTACTCATGTCTGTTGTCTATAATTTTTGTGCTGGTCCCGCAATGTTACCCACCCAAGTGATGAAAAAAGCTCAACAAGAGTTTATTAACTGGAATGATACAGGCTGTTCGGTGATGGAATTAAGTCATCGAAGTAAAGAGTTTATGGCACTTGCTGAACAAGCCGAAGCTGATTTACGTGAATTAATGGCGATTCCTGATAACTATAAAGTTATTTTTTGTCATGGCGGCGGTCGAGGTCAATTTTCAGCTGTGCCATTAAATTTATTATCCGAAGGTGGCAAAGCTGATTATGTAGTTTCAGGATCTTGGTCAAAAGCAGCTGCAAAAGAAGCTGAAAACTTTGGTGAAGTAAATGTTCTGGACGTTGTTGAAGAGATTGACGGAAGAAAAATCGTAAAACCTTCAAGTGATTGGGGAGTATCAAAAGATTCTGCTTATGTACATTATTGCCCTAATGAAACCGTTGATGGCATTGAAATGTTTGATATCCCTGATTTTGGTGATATTCCGCTTGTTGCGGATATGTCATCGACGATTCTTTCTCATCATATTGATGTTAGTAAATTTGGAGTCATTTACGCCGGTGCGCAAAAAAATATCGGTCCGTCAGGTTTAACTATTGTTATCGTGCGAGAAGATTTATTAGGTAAGGCACGTCAAGCTACGCCTTGCATTATGAATTATAAAACCAGTGCTGATAATGACTCTATGTATAACACACCACCTACGTATGCGTGGTATTTAGCTGGGTTGGTGTTTGATTGGTTAAAAAGTGTTGGTGGCGTTAGTGCTATCGAAAAAATTAACCAACGTAAAGCTCAGCTTATTTACGATTATGTTGATCAAAGTACTTTTTACAAAAACAGTATTGCAGATGACTTTCGCAGTCGCATGAATGTGCCTTTCTGGCTTGAAGATGAATCATTAAACGAAGAATTCCTACGTCAAGCAGAAGCGCAAGGCTTATTAGCATTAAAAGGGCATCGAATTGTCGGTGGTATGCGCGCAAGCATATATAATGCTATGCCTTTGGCTGGCGTAGAAAAACTTGTTGGCTTCATGAAAGATTTCGAACAGGGGATTAAATAATATGGAACAGTTAACACTAAACCCAATCAATAAAATTAATGGCGAAATCTTTTTACCCGGTTCTAAAAGTTTGTCGAATCGTGCATTGTTAATAGCAGCGCTGGCGAAGGGCGAAACAAAGATTACCAACCTTTTAGTCAGTGACGACATCAATCATATGTTGGACGCCTTAACAATATTAAATATCAATTATTCCCTCAGTGAATGTGGTACTGAATGTACGGTTAAGGGTAATGGCGGATTTTTCAAGGTTGAATCACCTGTAGAACTATATTTAGGTAATGCTGGTACAGCCATGCGTCCTTTATGCGCAGCATTGGCCGCCAGTCAAGGAGAATTTATTCTCACTGGCGAGCCTAGAATGAAAGAAAGACCAATTGGTCATCTAATTAATGCTTTGGCACAACTTAATGCAGATATTGATTATTTAGAAAATCCTGACTATCCGCCGGTAAAAATTAACGGTAAAGCATTAACGGGAAGCGAGGTTAGTATTGATGGCTCTATCTCTAGCCAATTTTTAACCGCAATATTAATGATCACTCCATTATTAACAACAGACACACAAATTAATATTGAAGGTGACTTAGTTTCAAAGCCTTATATAGATATCACCTTAAATATCATGAGTCGTTTTGGTGTTGAAGTGCAAAATAACAATTATCAATCGTTTACCGTTAAAGGTAATCAAATTTATCAAGCCGTTGATAAATATATGGTCGAGGGTGATGCTTCTTCTGCATCGTACTTTTTAGCCGCGGGCGCTATAAAAGGCGGCGAAGTGACAGTACATGGCGTGGGTAAATTAAGTGTCCAAGGAGATAAACATTTTGCAGATGTCCTTGAAAAAATGGGCGCTGAAGTGATTTGGCAAGATGAGTCGATTACCGTTAAAGGCAAGCCACTTGTTAGTGTTGATATGGACATGAACCATATTCCAGATGCCGCAATGACCATTGCAACTACCGCGCTATTTGCCAAAGGTACTACAACAATAAGTAATATTTATAATTGGCGGGTTAAAGAAACCGATCGCTTGTTTGCTATGGCAACAGAGTTAAGAAAAGTTGGTGCAGATGTGATCGAAGGCGAAGACTTTATAACAATTACTCCACCTGAAAAGTTACAGCATGCAGAAATTGATACGTATAATGATCATCGCGTCGCAATGTGCTTTTCATTAGTAGCGTTAAGTGATACGCCCGTCACTATCAATGACCCTAAATGTACTGCGAAAACCTTCCCAGATTATTTTGATAAATTAGCACAAGTCTCTTGTTAAACTTGTAACAGGATAATTTTATAGGCGATTTTGTCTTTTAAATCCCGTATAATGCTGCCGATTTTCGACTTTAGGAGAAAAATGCATGCAGGAAAATGTACCTGTAATCACTATTGATGGACCAAGTGGTGCTGGCAAAGGAACAGCTGCTCGTTTGGTTGCAGAGCAGTTAGGTTGGCATTTACTAGATAGCGGCGCTATCTATCGTGTATTAGCTGTTGCTACACAATATCATCATCTTACTATTGATGAGGAAGAGCCATTAATTCCTATTGCTGCTCATTTGGATGTTCAATTTGAAATATCTAAAGAAGGCGAAAGTAAAGTTATACTTGAAGGCGAAAACGTAACTAACAGTATTCGAACTGAAGAAATTGGCGCTATTGCGTCAAAAGTTGCGGCTTTCCCGAGAGTAAGAGAAGCATTACTTCGTCGCCAAAGAGCATTTAAAGTGTCACCAGGGCTAGTCGCTGATGGCCGAGACATGGGCACAGTTGTTTTTATTGATGCCCCTGTAAAAGTATTTTTAACCGCTAGTGCAGAAGAGCGTGCAGAGCGTCGTTTTAATCAGTTGAAAGCTAAAGGCTTTGATGTTAAAATCGGGCGCCTTTTGGATGACATACGTCAACGAGATGAGCGAGATGAGAACCGTAAGGTTGCTCCGTTGGTCCCGGCAGAAGGTGCGTTAATTATTGATTCTACTGAACTTTCTATAGATGAAGTGGTCAGTAAAATCCTTTCATTTACGAATGAAAAATTAACAAAAACTACCAATTCTTAATAGTGAGCATTTTCTTAATAGTGAGCATTGGTAAAACTACCTAAGGTAAGGATGCATTAGGTCTTATTAACAACCCCATGAAACATGTAAGTTGATTGGATTTAAAAAATATTGAGCAATTTACGCTCTAGAGACATTATGACTGAAAATTTTGCACAACTTTTTGAAGAAAGTTTAAAAGAAATCGAAACACGCCCTGGTTCAATTATCAAAGGAACTGTGGTAGCCATCAACAAAGACAACGTTTTAGTTGACGCCGGCTTAAAATCTGAATCTGTAATCTCTATCGATCAGTTTAAAAACACTGCTGGCGAAGTAGAAATTAATGTTGGTGACGAAATTGATGTTGCATTAGATGCAACTGATGATGGTTTCGGTGAGACAATTCTTTCTCGTGAAAAAGCAAAACGTCACGAAGCTTGGCAAGTGCTTGAAAAAGCATACGAAGAAAAAGAAACTGTTATCGGTGTTATCAACGGTAAAGTTAAAGGTGGTTTCACGGTTGAAGTTAGCAACATTCGTGCTTTCTTACCGGGTTCATTAGTTGATGTACGTCCAGTACGTGACACAGCTCACCTTGAAGGTAAAGATTTAGAATTCAAAGTTATTAAGCTTGATCAAAAGCGTAATAACGTGGTTGTTTCTCGTCGCGCGGTTATCGAATCAGAAAGCAGCGTAGAACGTGACGCATTATTAGAATCGTTAGCTGAAGGTATCGAAGTTAAAGGTATCGTTAAGAACTTAACTGATTACGGTGCGTTTGTTGATTTAGGCGGTATTGACGGTCTATTACACATTACAGATATGGCTTGGAAGCGTGTTAAGCACCCAAGTGAAATCGTAAATGTTGGCGATGAAATCCAAGTTAAAGTATTGAAATTTGACCGTGAGCGTACTCGTGTATCTCTAGGTATGAAGCAGTTAGGCGAAGATCCATGGGTAGCAATTGCTAAGCGTTACCCTGAAGGTGCTAAACTTTCTGGTCGCGTAACTAACTTAACTGATTACGGTTGTTTTGTTGAAATCCAAGAAGGCGTTGAAGGCTTAGTTCACGTTTCTGAAATGGATTGGACTAACAAAAACATCCACCCATCTAAAGTTGTAAACTTAGGTGATACGGTTGAAGTAATGGTATTAGAAATTGACGAAGAACGTCGTCGTATTTCTCTTGGTCTTAAACAATGTATCCCGAACCCTTGGGAAGAGTTTGCTAAAAACTTCAACAAAGGTGATAAAGTATCAGGTAAGATCAAGTCAATTACTGACTTTGGTATCTTCATTGGTCTTGACGGTGGCATTGATGGTCTTGTTCACTTATCTGACATTTCATGGGCTGGCGGCGAAGAAGCTGTTCGTGAATATAAGAAAGGTGATGAAATCTCTGCAGTGGTACTTCAAGTTGACCCAGAGCGTGAGCGTATTTCGTTAGGTGTTAAACAAACTGAAGATGATCCGTTTAATCAATACCTTGCAGATAATAAAAAAGGTGCTATTGTTACAGGTAAGGTAGTTGAAGTAGACGCTAAAGGTGCTAAGATTGAATTAGTAGAAGGCGTTGAAGGTTACTTACGTGTTTCTGATATCTCTCGTGACCGTATCGAAGATGCAAGCACTGAATTATCTGTAGGTGATAGCGTTGAAACTAAGTTTATGGGTGTTGATCGTAAGAACCGCACTATTAGCTTATCAATCAAAGCGAAAGATCAAGCAGATGAGCGTGAAGCAATGGATAGCTTAAACCAAGAAGAAGATACTGGTTTAAGTGCTATGGCTGCAGCGTTTAAAAACGCTAAAAATTAATTTTTAGCTGGGACTGAGAAAAGCTTTTAATAGCTTTTCTCTATTTTAATTTCCATTGGCGTGATGCTATATGACACTGGGGGGTCGAATGACCAAATCAGAACTCATTGAAAGATTAGCGGATAAACTTAATCATTTATCTGCAAAAGATGTAGAACAAGCAATTAAAGAAATTCTTGAAATGATGGCACAAACCTTATCTAAAGGTGAGCGCATTGAAATCAGAGGCTTTGGTAGCTTCTCTTTACATTATCGTGCACCACGCGTTGGTAGGAATCCTAAAACTGGCGAATCAGTAGATCTCGCTGGAAAATATGTTCCACACTTTAAACCCGGCAAAGAATTACGTGAAAGAGTAAATCTTTCCATTACGTAATCAAAAATTAAATGAAAACGGCATGCTTTAGCATGCCTTTTTTTTGTTTAGCTCATAAAGATAAAAGGCTTAAGTTTTGAAAATATATCTTACTTTAATTATTTTGGTTGCCTTACTTATCATTGCATTCATTTTTGGCAGTCAAAATAACCAAATGTTCACCTTAAATTATTTAATTGCTCGAACAGAGATATCAGTAGCAACGGCAGTGAGTTTGTTTACTACTATTGGTTTTTTCCTTGGTATATTTTTCTCACTTTTGTGGAAATTTGTTCGAATGGTAAAGCCAAAATCAATTAGCAATAAAGGTTAAATCACGCCAATGTTAGAACTACTTTTTCTTTTATTACCGGTAGCGATGGGCTATGGCTGGTTTATGGGAAGAAACAGTGTTAAACAAAATGATCACTCAGCTAAACAAGATTTATCCATTAAGTATTCCACTGGTTTAAACTAC
Organism: Colwellia sp. 1_MG-2023; assembly: GCF_030546755.1. GTDB lineage: Bacteria > Pseudomonadota > Gammaproteobacteria > Enterobacterales > Alteromonadaceae > Thalassotalea_H. The sequence goes on along the minus strand of NZ_JAUOPE010000007.1, from coordinate 75,723 downwards.
CTGTTATCAAATCAACAAGACAAAGCTATTGAGTTTTTATTAGAAACGCTCAAGGTTGAAGATGATACCGTTGAAGCTCATTTTGCGATGGCTAATTTATTTCGTAAACGCGGTGAGTTAGACCGGGCACTGAAAGTGCATGAGCACCTTGTCAGACAAAAGCATCTTCCCAGTAAAGCTAAGCAACAAGCCGCTTTTGAATTAGGCAAAGATTTTCTGAGTGCTGGCTTGTACGACCGCGCTGAATCTATGTTTCATAAATTGCTAAAATCAAAAGATTTCAACTTAAAGTCGTTAAGTTATTTATTACAAATTTATCAATCGACCAAAGATTGGCAACATGGTTTACAACTTAATAAAGCGATAGCTAAATCTAACGATAAAAAACTCCTGCATACGTTAGCTAATTTTTATTGTGAGCTTGCGACCATAGCCTTAGAAAAAGATGAATTTATAGAAGTGTTAGAGTTATTAGAAAACGCACTTAAATACGATCCAAACTCTTGTCGAGCCAATTGGTTAATGGCAAAAATTTATGAGAATCATCAACAATTCAATGAAGCTTGTCAGTGTTATAAAGATATTTATACGCAAGATAAAGACTTCTTTCCCGATGTTATCGAACAAATGCAAGGTTGTTATCATCAACTTGATGCCGAAGATGAGTTCTATCAATTTATTAAAAAAGTCTATGATGAAACCGGTGGTAGTAGTGCGTTAATAAAATATTTATCGTTTGTTGAAAATAAGCATGGTTTGAAAAAAGCTCAAGACTATATGTTATCTGCGTTAAAAAGACGTCCGACGATTAAAGGCTTTAAACATTTTATTAAAATGCAGATGAACGAACAAAGCTCACCGCAAGAAAATGAAAACTTAGATATGATCAAAGAATTAATATCATCGTATCTTAGTGTCAAACAACGATATAGTTGTTGTAATTGTGGATTTAGTAGCAGCACTCATTATTGGTCGTGCCCATCATGTCATGATTGGGAACAATTAAAACCTGTGCGAGGCCTAGAAGGGGAATAATAGTTAGCTTCTTAGTTATTTTCTTCAAAATTATTGTCGAAAGTACTCACTGACTATCGTCAGCTCCGTGCTATCTCCTCAATCTTAAAGAAAATTCCGTCGAATCTAACTATTATTAACTTGGTTTAAGTGTTACTGCGTTTAAAATAGAAATAAATAATTAGTTTTAAAAATTAAGGAAACAGTATGAATGATCCAAAAGTAGTAGTCGCATTAGATTTTGATAATCAAGCTGATGCATTTGCTTTTGTTGATAAAATTCAACCCAATGATTGTCGATTAAAAGTGGGCAAAGAAATGTTCACTTATTTTGGTCCTGACTTTGTAAAAGCATTAGTCGATAGAGGCTTTGATGTTTTTCTTGATCTAAAATTTCATGATATTCCTAATACGGTTGCTAAAGCCGTAACAGCAGCTGCTGAGTTAGGCGTTTGGATGGTCAATGTTCATGCCTCAGGCGGTATGGAAATGATGACAAAAGCCAAAGAGGCATTAGTGCCATATGGTGACAAAGCTCCGTTATTAATAGCCGTTACTGTTTTAACCAGTATGAGCGAAGAAGATTTAATTGGCTTAGGCATTACAAAATCACCTGCCGAGCAAGTCCAGCATTTAGCTAACTTAACCAAACTCGCTGGTCTTGATGGTGTTGTATGTTCGGCACAAGAAGCTGAAACACTTAAAGATACACTAGGTAAAGATTTTAAGTTAATAACGCCAGGCATTCGTCCTGCAGGCGCTAGTGTCGATGACCAAAAACGTATTATGACGCCTGAAAAAGCTATTGATGTAGGCGTGGATTACTTAGTGATAGGTCGTCCTATTACTCAAGCGTTAGAGCCGCAAAAAGTATTACAAGACATTAATCTATCCATCCAATAATTTTTCATTATTTTCGATAGTGAAATGAAAATAAGTTAACGGCCGAAAAGTAAACTAATCGGCCGTTAATTAAATCAAGTATTAGCATTTTCTTGATCTTACCTACGTGAAAATACCCACGTGATAATCCCTTTTATCGAATTTACTTTTTTATTTGATTAGCTAAGACATTAAAATTAAATTCTTTTAATAATTGAACCAGTTTTATTAAAGGAAGACCTATTAGGGTATTTGGATCATCTCCTTCTAATTTATGGAATAAACAGATCCCTAAACCTTCACTTTTAAAACTTCCTGCACAATTAAGCGGTTGCTCTGCGTTAATATAATCTTTTATTTCTTGTTGACTTAAGGTATTAAAATGCACATGAAATGGTTCCACCAATGATTTCACTGTATTATCTTGGCTGTTAAATACACACAGTCCAGTATAGAAAGTCACCGTTTTCCCACTGAATTTAGTTAATTGATTGACAGCATTATCAAAAGTGTGTGGTTTACCTAGTATTTCATTATCACAAACAGCGACTTGATCAGAGCCAATGACCAAGCTTTCTGGAGATTTTTTTGCCACTGCTGCTGCTTTTTCTATGGCTAATCGCTCAACAAGTGCTTGTGGTGATTCGTTTAACTTAGGCGTTTCATCGGTTTCGGGTTTGCCACAGGTAAAGTTAATATTAAGTTTCTCTAGTAAACTTTTTCTAAAAGGAGAGGTTGAGGCCAAAATAATAGATTTAGTATTCATTTCGTAAATATCACACAAAAATTAATCAGTTTCTGCTAATATGAGGGCTATATTGAAAATTTAAACAAATTTAGTTATTTTTCTTTTGACAGCAGGCCTTAACGGCTTTATTATGCGCGCCTTATGCAGAATCTTAAGCTTCCGATCACAATAGACCCTTATAGAAGCGCACAGCGAAGTCTGGAGTGTGAAGGGATATATGAAACTTCGGGAATGAACAGATTGCTTGCTGCTTGTGAGAGCAGTAGTGAGCATGTGCATGTTAAAGTAGATTTTGGTGTGGATGAACTTGGTTTGGTATTTATATCAGCAAAGGGGTCGGCATCGGTTGTTTTAACATGTCAGCGGTGTACTGAGGCATTTGAGCATAAACTTTTAATAGACTTTGTTTTTAGTCCAGTAAAAGATGAAGAAGCCGCTGAAAATTTGCCGTCATATTATGACGCAATTGAATTAGATGAAAATGGTGAAGTTAACTTGCGAGATTTAGTGGAAGAAGAGTTGTTACTCGTAATTCCGTTAATTCCTAGGCATGAACTTAAAGACTGTCAGTCACCATCTGATAGTGTTTGGGGACAATTGCCTGTTGAGCATGAGAAGCCGAATCCATTTGACGTATTAAAAAAACTTAAGTAACTCGTTTGAGTTCACAATGATTTTAGGAGTTAGGAAATGGCAGTTCAAAAGAGCAAGAAGTCTCGTTCAAGACGTGGCATGCGCCGTTCACACGATGCTTTAACAGCAGAAAATTTATCAGTTGATCCAGTATCTGGTGAAACACACCGTCGTCATCACGTTACAGCTGATGGCTTCTACAAAGGTGTTAAAGTAATCGCTAAATAAGCTTTTACTTGGTAGAAGATATTTTGAATGATCTAACCATAGCGTTAGATGTTATGGGGGGCGATAAAGGCCCCCTTGTAACGATCCCCGCGGCAATTCTTGCAATTCAAAAATCGCAAAGATTACATCTTATTCTTTGTGGTGATGAAAAAGTTATTCAAGAGTTGTTGTCAGCGCATAAAGTTTTAACTCACCCTCAGTTATCTATATTTGCAACGTCAGAAGTTGTCTCTATGGATGAAAAGCCAAGTTCAGCCCTTCGAAACAAAAAAAATTCATCCATGCGAAAAGCATTAGATCTTGTCAAAGAAGGCAAAGCTCAAGCATGTGTCAGTGCCGGTAATACCGGAGCATTATTTGCGACAGCCCATTACGTGTTAAAAACATTACCAGGGGTTGAAAGGCCTGCTTTAATTTCTTCATTGCCAACTCACGAAGATAATAAACATGTGTTTATGCTTGATTTAGGGGCCAATGTTTTTTGTGATTCAACAATCTTATATCAATTCGGTGTTATGGGCTCGGCAATGGCAGAAGAAGTTGATGGCATAGAAAAACCTCGAATTGCTTTGTTGAATATGGGGGAAGAAGATATTAAAGGTAGTGACCACATTAAAATGGCAGCAAGTCAGCTTAATGCAAATACTTCAATAAACTACGTTGGGTTTATTGAAGGTAATGATATTTTTACTAATAAAGCCGATGTGATTGTTTGTGATGGCTTTGTTGGTAATGTCGCCTTAAAAACTTGTGAAGGTGTTGCAAAACTCGTCTATGAAAAACTTAAACATGTACTTTCTAAGCATTTCTTTGCGCGCTTTATAGGAAAGTTACTCGCTTCTACTTTAAAAAAACTGTTTAAACCCTTGAACCCCGACCAGTATAATGGTGCAAGTCTGATAGGATTGCGCGGTATTGTGATCAAGAGTCATGGCAATGCGAGTGTTTTAGCATTCGAATCTGCTATTTTTGAAGCCATGAAAGAAGTAGAACGCCAAGTGCCAATTAAAATTAAAAATAAATTAGCCTTGGGTTTAACAGATAAATAAGTCGATTGGTATGTGTAATAAACGCATAACGGGACTGAGAATCAATCCTCTTAAATCACAAACATTATAAAATTCGTTGTTACTGTTTTATCGTTTTTTGCATTCTATTGGGTGCTCAAACAGTAACATTACATGTTTAAATCGTTTAGGTAATACAATGAAAAATAATCTAGCCTTTATCTTTCCAGGACAAGGATCTCAAAGCGTTGCAATGTTGAGTGATTTTGCTGAAAATTCGGTGGTACAGTCAACATTTTCAGAGGCATCTCAATCTTTAGGTTATGACCTTTGGCAATTAATCAGTGAAGGTCCTGCAGAAAAGCTTAATCAAACTAATTTTACACAACCGGCATTACTAACCGCTAGTGTAGCTTTATGGCGTTTATGGCAAGCAGAGAGTGAATCTACTCCATCGATCATTGCAGGACATAGTTTAGGCGAATATTCAGCATTAGTTTGCGCGGGTGTTTTGTCGTTAGCTGATGGTGTTAAACTCGTTGAAAAGCGCGGTGAATTTATGCAAGCTTCTGTGCCAGAGGGTGTAGGCGCTATGGCCGCTGTTATTGGCTTAAGTGATGACAAAATCATTGAAGCTTGCGCACAAGCAGCAGAACAACAAGTAGTTTCTGCAGTGAATTTTAATTCCCCTGGTCAAGTGGTTATTGCCGGCAATAAAGAAGCGGTAGAGCGTGCAGGATTATTATGTAAAGAAGCTGGCGCTAAACGTGTGCTACCACTTCCTGTTAGCGTTCCGTCTCACTGTGCATTAATGAAAGATGCTGCAGACAAGCTAGCGCAAGAATTTAACGCGGTAACCTTCAATCAACCAAATACTCCTGTGGTTAATAATGTTGATGTTGCTATTGAAAGTGACGTAGAAGCGATTAAACAAGCGTTAATCAAACAACTTTATAGCCCAGTAAGATGGACAGAAACTATTGAACTTCTAGCTGATAAAGGAATTGATACGGCTGTAGAAGCAGGGCCAGGAAAAGTATTACAGGGTTTAGTAAAAAGAATAAATAAAACCATTTCATGTATTTCAGTGAATGATAATGACTCATTATCAAAAGCAAAAGAATTAATAAAATAGGAAAAATTATGTTTTCATTAGAAGGAAAGGTGGCATTGGTAACAGGCGCAAGCCGAGGTATCGGTAAAGCCATTGCTACTCAACTACAAACGTTAGGTGCTACGGTAATTGGTACTGCTACTTCAGAGCATGGTGCTGAAAAAATCAGTGACTATTTAGGTGCAGGACAAGGCATGGTATTAAATGTAACAAATGATGAGTCAATTGCGTCATTATTTGACACGATTAAAGATAATTTTGGCGGTGTTGATATTTTAATCAACAATGCCGGTATCACACGTGATAATTTATTTATGCGTATGAAAGACGATGAATGGGACGATATTATCAATACTAACTTGTCATCAGTCTTTAAAATCAGTAAAGCGGTTATTCGTACTATGATGAAAAAGCGCAATGGCCGTATTATTAATATTGGCTCAGTTGTTGGCACTATGGGCAATGCAGGACAAGTAAACTATGCGACTGCGAAAGCTGGACTCATTGGCTTTACTAAGTCATTAGCACGTGAAGTTGCATCTCGTGGTATCACAGTAAACACTGTTTCTCCGGGCTTTATCGACACAGACATGACGCAAACGTTAACAGATGAGCAAAAAGAAGGTATATTCTCTCAAGTGCCTGCAAATCGTTTAGGTAAGCCTGAAGAAATTGCAAATGCTGTGGCTTTTTTAGCTTCTGACAGCGCGGCATATATTACCGGTGAAACATTGCATGTAAACGGTGGCATGTATATGGTTTAATCAATATTCAACATTGAGATATTGATTATTCACGATTAAAAATTATAATAAAATTTATGTCTAAAGGTTAGACCAGTGCAAAAAGCAAAATTAGAAGCTTGCAAGGGACGCTTTAGACGAATACACTACACGCAATTTTGAAAAATTGTATTTTCTAGTAAAGGAAAAAAAATGAGTACTATCGAAGAACGCGTAAAAAAAATTACTATTGAGCAGTTAGGTGTGAGCGAAGACGAAGTGAAAACAGAAGCTTCTTTCGTTGATGACTTAGGTGCAGATTCTTTAGACACAGTTGAATTAGTAATGGCGTTAGAAGAAGAATTTGATACAGAAATTCCTGACGAAGAAGCTGAAAAGATCACAACTGTTCAAGCAGCTATCGATTACGTTACCGCTAACCAGTAATATTAGCTCGTTTAAAGTAATGAATCAGGCGGTATAATTACCGCCTATTTTGTTTTTATCTCTCAATAACCGTTGAGCGTATTTAAACAAATCCAACTTTTTCAAATATTCAATTCTATCGGAGGCAACTCTTCCTATGCGACGTGTTGTAATTACCGGTTATGGTATGCTTTCCCCATTGGGAAACAATGCTGAATCTACATGGCAAAATTTATTAGCGGGAAAAAGCGGTATTGGTGCTATTGAGCATTTTGATGTCAGTAATTTTCCAACGAAATTTGCAGGTTTAGTTAAAGGTTTTGATCCTGAACAATTTGGTATCGCCAAAAGAGACACTAAAAAAATGGACTTATTCATTCAATACGGTCTTGCGGCAGGTATTCAAGCATTTGAACATTCGGGTTTAGAAGTTACAGAGGATAATGCTGAACGTATTGGTGTTGCAGTAGGTTCAGGTATCGGTGGCTTGTCTTTAATTGAAGAAAATCATACCAAATACCTCAAAGGTGGCGTAAGAAAGCTTTCACCATTTTTTTGTCCGTCTACGATTTTAAATATGGCGGCCGGCCATCTATCAATAAAACTAGGGCTACGAGGTCCTAATATTGCGATTGTCACAGCTTGTACTTCTGGCGTGCATAATATTGGTCACGCTGCTCGAATGATTATGCATGGCGATGCTGATGCAATGCTTGCCGGTGGTGCTGAAAAAGCATCAACGGAATTAGGCATTGGTGGCTTTTGCGCGGCAAGAGCGCTTTCTACGCGTAATGATGATCCGCAAGCGGCAAGTCGACCTTGGGATAAAGACCGTGATGGTTTTGTTCTCAGTGATGGTGCTGGCATTGTCGTTGTTGAAGAGTATGAACATGCTAAAGCTCGAGGTGCAAATATATATGCAGAAATCGTCGGTTTTGGTATGAGTGGAGATGCTTATCACATGACTTCACCGCCAGCTGATGGTGCGGGTGGTGCGTTAGCCATGAAAAATGCTTTACGAGATGCCAAGATTAATGCGGAGCAAATTGGTTATATCAACGCGCACGGAACATCAACGATGGCTGGTGATAAAGCCGAAACCAATGCCGTTAAGTCAGTATTTGGTGAAGCAGCTTATTCTACTATGATGGGCTCGACCAAATCGATGACAGGTCATTTATTGGGAGCTGCTGGCTCTGTTGAAGCAATATTTACCGCTCAAGCGTTATTTAATAACCAAGTACCACCAACAATTAACCTCGATAACCCAGATGAAGGATGTGATCTCGATTATATTCAAGGGAGTGCCCGCGATGTTAATTTAGAATATGCCTTGTGTAACTCATTTGGCTTTGGCGGTACAAACGGTACCTTAGTATTGAAAAAAGTGAATTAATTTAGTCATGTAAGCGTTTTTAAGTGAAAGTTTTAATCTTTACTCGCTTAAAACTACGTAATTGAAATGAAAAAGTAAATAAGCCTGAATACTGTAGTGGTATTCAGGCTTATTTGTAAATACAATGACGAAGTATTCAATGGAAAAATATACAAAATTGTGACAACAAATTATAAAATCTTGAGTGATGCATGCTTTATTATTCAGTAAATGGTCAACAGCAATCTTCAATTGATATTAGTGATAGAGCTATTGCTTATGGTGACGGCATTTTTACGACAGCACATATTATTAATGGCCAAGTGCAGTTTTTATCAGCACATATCAACCGCCTGATTGAAGGCTGCCATTATTTAAAAATAGACTTTACTCAAAGCCAAGCATTAGTTGATGAAGTCGTTGCTGTAGCCAAAGCTTTTTCCACAGCGGTGTTAAAGGTTATTATCACTGCTGGCTCAGGAGGAAGAGGATATTCCCGTAAAGGCGTCAACGGGGCTCAAATCATAGTATCTGTTCATGACTTTCCAACGCATTATCAAACATGGTCTGAACAAGGTGTTTCTCTTGTAGACTGTAATATTCAATTAGGTCTTAATCCTTTGTTAAAAGGGCTTAAGCACTTAAATCGACTTGAACAAGTCTTAATTCGGGATGAATTAGATAACTCACCAGCGGATGATTTATTAGTCTGTGATTTAAATGGCTTTGTGGTTGAAACCAGTTGCGCAAATGTATTTTGGCTGCGTGATAAGCAACTTTTCACGCCCATTTTACATGATGCTGGTGTTTGTGGGCTATATAGGCAACAGATATTATCGTTTGATGAAAGCGTTCAACAAGTGAAAGAAAAGCCTACCGAATTAACCGATATTTCAGCGATGTTTATTTGTAATAGTGTCATGGGAATTGTCCCTGTAAAAACATTCAATAAAAAACCTTTAAATACTGAGTCGGTTATACAATATCGGAAAATTTTATTAAGTCATTTTCGTGATAAAGCGCTAAAAAAGGACAATTAATTTGACTCGATTAATTAAAATCTCAGTTGTTGTTTTTTTTATTGCGTGTTTGTTGTTAATCACTTTAGTGGCGACAACTTACCTTAAAGTTAATGAGGCGAACCTGCTTGTCGATGAAACTTTTATTACTTTAGCTCCTGGTACTACATTTAATCGCTTTACTAAAAAACTACAAAATGATGGCGTAGTGGATACGAGATTTTGGCTAAGAAACTATATTCGTTTCAATAAACAGTATGCGAAAATAAAAGCCGGAACATATTTAATTAAGCCTGGGCAAAGCTATCTATCAATATTATCAATGATCGCTAAAGGAGATGAGCATCAATTTTTTATTACTTTTGTTGAAGGCTCTACTTTTAAACAATGGTTAGCACAATTAAAGACCCGTAGCGAATTAACGCAGCGTTTACAAAGTGCTGAATCAATTAAGCAAATGTTACAATCATTTGGCATTGAGCAAGCTAACCCTGAAGGGTTATTTTTTCCTGATACGTATGCTTTTACTTACAAAACAACTGATATAGAAGTCCTGAAAAAAGCTTATGTAAAGATGAAGCAGCAATTAGATCTTGCTTGGAATACGAGAGCGGTAGGACTACCCTATAAAAATTCGTATCAAGCATTGATCATGGCTTCCATTATTGAAAAAGAAAGTGGTAAATTTTCTGAACATACTCGGATATCGTCAGTTTTTATTAATCGATTAAATAACAAAATGCGACTACAAACCGATCCGACAGTAATTTATGGCTTAGGTGAACGATATCAAGGTGATATTAAACGAATACATTTACGCGAAAAGACGCCATATAATACTTATCGTATTAATGGATTACCTCCTACACCTATTGCAATGCCAGGCTTATCTGCACTTGAGGCTGCTATGCACCCTGAAGAGAGTGATTATTTTTATTTTGTTAGTAATGGCCAAGGAAAGCACATCTTTTCAACGACGTTAACTGAGCATAATAAGGCCGTAGCCAAGTACCAGTTAGGTAAATAAACACATTTAGTAAGTGATTAAGAGATTTTATGAGTATTGGAAAATTTATTGTAATTGAAGGGATTGAAGGGGCAGGAAAGTCTTCCGCTATTGAAGTGGTAAAAAATACCCTAGAAGAATTTCAACAAGCATATATTACCACACGAGAGCCGGGAGGAACTTTATTAGCGGAATCATTACGTGAAATAGTAAAGTCTGCAGATCATAATGAAACGGTCACTCAAGAAACCGAATTATTATTAATGTATGCGGCGCGTAGTCAATTATTAGCCAATCGAATTTTACCGGCATTAAATGAAGGTAAGTGGGTGGTAGGAGATAGGCATGATCTTTCTTCTAGAGCCTATCAAGGCGGTGGTCGCCAGTTTGATGATAAAATAATGAATATGATCGCCGAGATCACCCTAAAAGGTTTTAAACCTGACTTAACTTTATATCTTGATATCTCACCTGAGCAAGGTTTATCGCGTGCACAAGCAAGAGGTGCATTAGATAGAATAGAACAAGAAAAGATTGAATTTTTTCATCGCGTGCGTGATAAGTATTGTCAAATCGCCAATGCTGACGACAGTATCATCACAATTAATGCCGGTGAAGATATGGCAACTGTTCATCAAAATATAAAATCTCATGTAACAAACTTCATTAAAAGCACTTTGGAAAGTGATAAATGAAACCTTGGTTAGCCGACAATAAAGCTCATTTTATTGAGTTATTAAAACAACAAAGTTTACCCCATGCTTTGATTATATCTGGTGCGCATGGTGCTGGAAAATCAGAGTTAGCTCGCTGGTTATCGAATACCTTATTATGCCAAACTTTGCATACTGAGCCCTTGCAGAATCTTGAAGGGGTAGCTGACATTCCATGTCGTCAATGCAAGTCTTGTAATTTGTACCAGCAACAAACGCACCCTGATCATTTAAATATTGAATTAACCACTTCGAGTATTGGTGTTGATCAAATAAGAAATGTTAGTCGATTTTTTGAAAAAACCGCACAATTAGCAACGAATCAAGTGGTGATCATTGAAAATGCGGAGTCGATGACAGAGTCGGCAGCCAATGCCTTGTTAAAAACCTTAGAAGAGCCAACTAACAATAGTTTTATTATATTGTTAGTTAATGATGAACAACGTTTATTACCTACGATTATTAGTCGCTGTCGGCATATACAGCTTAAACCACCTACAGGAAATGAATTATTAAGCTATTTAGATAACGGCCATCTTAAAAAATTAAATCAAGATCCTTTTATTAATTTGACGCATTTATCTGAGCTTAGCGATAACCAACTTGCTCAACAATACCTAAAATTCAGCCAATGTTTTATTCGATTTTTAATCGATAAAAATCAAAGATTGTCATTGTTAGCGCAATTGAATGATAACGAAAATAGTATCAATTGGTTAGAAAGGGTTATCACGAATTTGATGAGGGCAGAAGCTAGTTGGCTAAGCCATGTTAATCTTGATGGTCTTTCAGATGATAACTTACTAGAATACTTAACAAGCAATAAAGAAAAACTTTGGCAAGTTTATTTATTAATCAAACAGTTTAATAAACAACGACTTACTTTAGTCCAATTAAATGCAGAATATAATGTAGAAAAATTGTTAGTGGATATTTGGATTACAATGAATGCAGTAGAGGAATAATATGGAACATTTGTACTTAGAGTTTGTCAACGACCGAGATTTATATCAATCTTATATGCCATTTGTAAAAAATGGTGGTTTATTTGTTAGAACGACAGAGCAATTTGAATTAGACGTTGATATAGAATTAGAAGTTTTGTTACCTGATTCATTAGAGCCGTCACAAATTATTGGTAAAGTTTGTTGGTTAACTCCTATTGGTGTGCAAAATGGTACTCCGGCGGGTATAGGTATAACCTTTGTTGAAGACCCAGATAATATGCGTAGTCAAATTGAAAAAGCCATTGGTCGTCTTCTTAATTCTTCTGATGCTACATTAACCATGTAATAACGCTTACCCGCTATTCATTTATTAAATCTAATTCATATATTATAGGAGTACTTCGTTGTACATAGATTCACATTGCCATTTAGATCGCCTTGATCTTACTTCGTTTGACAATAACTTAGATAATGTTATTACTGCAGCTCAAGCAGCTCAGGTAAACCAGTTATTATGTGTCAGTGTTACCTTGGAAGACTTTCCATCAATGGCAGAGCAAACAGCAAAATACGATAATGTGTTGTTGACTTGTGGCACACATCCCTTAAACCAAAGTGATGAAGTCGATCAAAACCTTTTGGCTGAACTATCAAAATCGCCAAGAGTAATTGCCATTGGTGAAACGGGTTTAGATTATTTTTATGCTCCAGAAACGAAAGCTGTGCAACTTGATTCATTTCGAAAACATATACGCGTTGCTAATCAACTTAATAAACCATTAATTATCCATACTCGTGATGCACAACAAGATACTCTTGATATTTTACGGGAAGAAAAGGCTGAAAATGTCAGTGGAATACTTCATTGTTTTACTGAAACATGGGAAATGGCAGAGCAAGCGATTGAAATGGGCTTTTATATTTCGTTTTCCGGTATTGTTACTTTTAAAAATGCCAGTGCTTTGCGTGAAGTCGCCAAAAAGGTGCCTGATGATAAAATTTTAATAGAGACAGACTCGCCTTATTTAGCACCAGTTCCCCATCGAGGTTCGCAAAACCAACCAGCTTATGTGGTTGAAGTCGCTAAACATTTAGCAAGCATTCGCGGACAATCTGTTGAGCATATCGCTAAAATATCAACGGAAAACTTCAAACGTCTTTTTAAATTAACGTAAGTAAATTTGTCCTTAGGTTTTCTTTGATGGTGGTAAAATTTTATCGGGATTAGCAATAAAAACAGCCCGAAACTACACCTAGTTTCGGGCTTAGGGGATGGCTCAAAAAGGAGATGAGCCGTGCGCTAATTAACAGGTTTTATTACTAAAACAATAGAAAGCTTGCGAGCATTATTGGTTAATAAACAATCTGTAAAGTTAATTGTAGTGCAAAGTTTACTAATTGCTAATTTTATTTTTAGTATTGTTTAATCTATTGATAAATAGGTGGTTTTAACTTTTGTATGACGTTATTGCCACATGATATCAACGGCTTTTATACTGCTAGTTCACAAGTTACTCACAGCTTTACCCAAAGGTGAGCCATTAAACTTTATTACTAACTAATTTTTTAACTAATTAGTTAGTTAATTATTTAAGTATGTAATTAACTATGCAATGATTGTGTTTTCATCTTAAATAATTAAAAGTTACCGTGTTAAATCGCCTTTGGATCAGTTTTTTTCTTATTGCCTTTATATGTGCACTTTATCAATGGTTAGTACTAGATCAGGTGCTAATTTTTGAACAGTTGCTTGCTTCACTTTTTGATATGTCAAAAGTAACCGTTGATATCGCGATTGGATTGATTGGAATTTTAAGTTTTTGGCTAGGGATGATGAAAGTGGCAGAGCATGCCGGGCTAATCGACAAATTATCGCGAGCTATTTCTCCTTTATTTAATAAATTAATGCCAGAAGTGCCTAAAGGACATCCCGCTATGGGCTCTATGACCATGAACCTTTCGGCGAATTTTTTAGGGCTAGATAATGCAGCAACGCCTTTAGGCTTAAAAGCAATGCAAGATTTGCAACAACTTAACCCTAAAAAGGATACCGCGAGTAATGCACAAATTTTATTTCTCGTGCTTAATACCTCTTCTGTTACTTTATTTCCTGTTGCCGTTTTTGTTTATCGTGCCCAACAAGGGGCGGTAAACCCTACTGATGTTTTTATTCCTATTATATTAGCTACATTCGCCTCTACAATGGCTGGCTTGTTCGCCGTTGCGACCATCCAGAAAATTAAACTGTATGATAAAGTTGTTTTACTGTACCTTTCTGCAGGTATTGCTTTAATTGGTGGATTAGCCGTATATTTTTCAACGTTAACAGCACAAGCCTTAGCACAGCAATCTTCTTTATTTGGTAATTTATTAATTTTTACCACATTGATTATTTTTATTCTTAGCGCCATGCGAAAGAAAGTTGATGTTTATAATAGCTTTATTGAAGGGGCGAAAGAAGGTTTCGAAACCAGTATTAAACTTATTCCTTACTTACTGGCAATGTTATGCGCGATTGGTGTTTTTAGAGCTAGTGGCGCGTTAGAGTTAATTGTCGACACTTTCAGGCAATTTATTATCTTTTTGGGTTTTGATAGTCGTTTTGTCGACGCATTACCAACGGCCTTCATGAAGCCGTTAAGTGGCTCAGGTGCACGAGCTATGATGATAGAAACTATGAATACTCATGGTGCAGACTCATTTGCCGGACGATTAGCTTCTATTGTTCAAGGCTCTACTGAAACTACGTTTTATGTACTTGCTGTATATTTCGGCTCGGTTGGTATTCGTTATAGCAGACATGCCATAGCGTGTGGCTTATTCGCTGATCTTGCCGGAATTTGTGCTGCAGTCAGTGTCTGTTATTGGTTTTTTGGCTAATAAATTTGCTTATATTCACTTATTAGTAGTTAGCTACTCATGCTTACCTATTTTTTAATCTATATATTGTCGACAATTTTTATGGTTAGTCCTTGACTATTTGGCTAATTACACTATTATCCTTGTAAATATTCGTAAGTGTCGACAATTATGGCGTTAGTTAATCCTACTCTACAAACTCCTGTTACCACCGCTGATAAAGTTTTTCAGCAAATGTTGCATGCGATCGTCGAAGGGCATATTGCTGCCGGCAGCAAAATTAGCGAGCCAGAGCTAGCTAAGCAATATCAAATCAGTCGCTCTACCCTCAGAGAAGCGCTTAATCGATTAGAAAAATGTCATTTAATTGAACGCAAACCAAATATTGGCTCAAAAGTTGTGGAGTGCACGATTGAAGGATTACTTGAGATTTATGTGGTTCGCGAATCGCTAGAAGGTATGGCATGTCGACAAGCCGCGATTTATATGACAGATCAAGAAATAAACGAGATGAAAGACATGTTAACGCAACATGCCAGTATGCAAGCACTTAAAGAAGGTACTGCTTATTATCAGGAAGAGGGGGATCTTGATTTTCATTATAAAGTTATTTTGGGCAGTCATAATCAACAATTGATCAATATTTTGTGCGGTCAGCTTTATCATTTAGTGCGAATGTATCGTTGTCAATTTGGCATGAATAGCCCAAGAGCAAGCAAAGCTTTTGATGAACATTCGCGCATTATTGAAGCGATTGCCGATAGAGATGGTGAACTTGCTGAAATGTTAATGAGACGTCATATCGCCGCATCACGTAAGAATATCGAAAATAAAATTGCTGAAAAACAGCAGCAAAATTAATTAACCAAAAGGACGTTTTTTATGTCTGTACGATTATCTCCAGGTGCTAAATTTAGACAAGCACTGCAAAATAATAAACCTTTACAAGTTGTTGGTACCATTAACGCTTATTGCGCAATGATGGCGGAACAATTAGGCCATCAGGCGATTTATTTATCTGGTGGCGGAGTTGCCAATGCTTCTTATGGTTTACCTGACTTAGGCATGACTTCATTAAACGATGTGATTGCTGATGTCCAACGTATTACATCTGCTTCAAGTTTACCGTTATTAGTTGATATTGATACTGGTTGGGGTGGCGCATTTAATATAGCTAAAACCATTCGAGATATGGAAAAAGCGGGTGCAGCAGCAGTGCATTTAGAAGATCAAGTAGCGCAAAAGCGGTGTGGTCATCGTCCGAACAAAGCGATAGTTTCCACTGAAGAAATGGTTGATCGCATCAAAGCTGCGGTTGATGCTCGTACTGATGCTGACTTTTTTATTATGGCTCGCACTGATGCTTTTGCTCAAGAAGGCCTTGAAGCAGCACTTGAACGTGCTAAAGCCTATGTACAAGCAGGTGCTGATGGCATTTTTGCTGAAGCCGTTAAAACTGAAGAGCATTATCGGGTATTTACTGAAAATCTAGATGTACCGGTTTTAGCAAATATTACGGAATTTGGCCAAACTGAATTGTGGAATAAAACACAATTAGGTGAATGGGGCTGCGCTATGGTGCTTTATCCATTATCAGCATTTAGAGCAATGAACAAAGCTGCTGAGTCTGTTTATAAAACTTTATTAGCCGATGGTGATCAAAAAGCAGAAATTGCCAATATGCAAACTCGTATGGATTTGTATGACTATCTTGGCTACCACGATTATGAACAAAAGTTAGATGCGTTATTTACTGAAGGTAAAAACAAATAATAAGTAATCACTGGTTACGTGTAACCGATAAAATTACAAGTAATAACGTATAAAAAATTAAGAATATGAGGAAGTTACAATGTCTAAAGAAAATTCAAATGATAAAAAATTATCCGGTGCAGGTTTGCGCGGTCAAAGTGCCGGCGAAACGAAACTATGTACAGTAGGTAAGTCTGGATCTGGCTTAACTTATTGTGGTTATGATGTTGCTGATTTAGCCGATAATGCCACTTTTGAAGAAGTTGCTTACTTACTTTTTAATGGTGAATTACCTAATGAAAAAGAGTTGGCAACATACAAAGCTGAGCTTGCTGCAATGCGAGATTTGCCACAAGCCTTAAAAGAAGTGTTACAGCGAATTCCAGCAGATGCTCATCCAATGGATGTAATGCGAACGGGATGTTCATTTTTAGGAAATTTAGAGCCAGAAAAAGACTTTACTGAGCAAAACCAAGCGGCAAATCGTTTGCTAGCCGCTTTTCCTGCCATTATGTGTTATTGGTATAAATTTAGTCACGATAATATCGAAATTGATTGTGTTACTGATGAAGAATCATTAGGAGGGCACTTTTTACGTTTGTTAAATCAAGCTAAACCTTCTGAGCAACATCGTCGTGTCATGGATGTGTCATTAATTTTATATGCAGAACATGAATTTAATGCATCTACTTTTACTGCTCGTGTTTGTGCATCAACGTTATCGGATATGTTTTCTTGTGTTACCGGCGCTATTGGCTCATTACGAGGGCCATTACATGGCGGCGCGAACGAAGCGGCGATGGATATGATACAAAAATTCAAATCTCCGGCTGACGCAAAAGAACAAATGGCAGGTATGTTAGCGCGAAAAGAAAAAATTATGGGCTTTGGTCATGCCATCTACCGTACGTCAGATCCACGTAACGTTATCATCAAACAGTGGTCAGAAAAGTTAGCGGCTGAAAATGGCGATACCTCTTTATATGATATCTCGGTAGCTTGTGAAGAATTTATGTGGGATAGCAAAAAGCTATTTTGTAATGCTGATTTTTTCCACGCCTCCACCTATAACTACATGGGCATACCAACTAAATTATTTACTCCTATTTTTGTGATGTCTAGATTAACCGGGTGGGCAGCACATGTGATGGAGCAACGAGCAAATAATCGTATTATTCGACCTTCAGCTGATTATACCGGCTCAGAGCCGCGTAAAGTGATGCCTATTTCTGAACGTTAATAAGACTTGATTTTTGTTCTGAACTTGTCGATAGAGGTTAATTTTCATAGGAAACTATGTGCAATTTTCCCATCTCAATTTCAAAACAATTTTCTTCGTCTAAAAATTAAAGTTTAAATAAAACGGATATCCGACAGATATTCGTTTTTATAAAATTTAGTGGATAAAATATGAATTACGATTATCGAAAACCTTTGCCAGGCTACAACCAAAATGGTGCGACGATAGATTTTTTTGATACCCGAGAAGCAATCGAAAATATCAAGCCGGGTGCATATAAAACTTTACCTTATACATCACGAGTATTAGCAGAGCAGTTAGTACGTAGATGCGCGCCAAACGACTTAACTGCTGCACTGCAACAAATTATAGAGAATAAACAAGATTTAGATTTTCCTTGGTATCCAGCGCGGGTTGTTTGTCACGATATTCTGGGCCAAACGGCCTTGGTTGATTTAGCCGGTTTACGTGATGCTATTGCTGATCAAGGTGGCGATCCTGCAAAAGTGAACCCTGTCGTGCCTACGCAATTAATTGTCGATCACTCATTGGCTGTAGAACACGGTGGTTTTGAACGTGATGCTTTTGATAAAAACCGCGCCATTGAAGATCGCCGCAATACTGATCGATTCCATTTTATCGAATGGACCAAAACCGCCTTTAAAAATGTCGATGTAATCCCTGCCGGAAACGGCATCATGCATCAAATAAATTTAGAAAAAATGTCACCTGTTATTCAATCAAGGGATGGTGTTGCTTTTCCAGATACGTGTGTTGGTACGGATTCTCATACACCACATGTTGACGCTCTAGGTGTTATCGCTATTGGTGTTGGTGGTCTTGAGGCAGAAACCGTAATGTTAGGTCGGCCATCAATGATGCGATTACCAGATATTATCGGGGTTAAACTCATTGGTAAAAGACAAGCAGGTATCACAGCTACTGATATCGTTTTAGCGATCACTGAGTTTTTACGTAATGAAAAAGTCGTGTCAAGTTATCTAGAATTTTTTGGTGAAGGAACGGTTGATTTAACCATAGGTGACCGAGCCACTATTTCAAACATGACACCTGAGTACGGTGCTTCTGCTGGCATGTTTTATATTGATCAGCAAACCATAGACTACTTAACATTGACTGGACGAGAGCCAGAGCAAGTGGCTTTAGTTGAAACTTATGCTAAACATACAGGGCTTTGGGCTGATGATTTAAAAGAGGCTCAATATAAACGCGTGCTAACCTTTGATTTATCGACGGTAGGGCGTAATATGGCAGGTCCATCAAATCCTCACCGACGTTTAGCGACTGCTGATTTAGCTTCTAAAGAAATTGCTAAAAATCTAGAGCACTGTAAGCAACAAGAAGCGGCGGGCGAAATGCCTGACGGCGCTGTGATCATCGCGGCTATTACCTCTTGTACGAATACCTCTAACCCGCGCAATGTCGTTGCGGCGGGACTTATTGCCAAACGAGCAAATGAATTAGGTTTACTGAGAAAACCTTGGGTTAAATCATCTTTTGCACCGGGTTCTAAAGTCGCAAAACTATATTTAGAAGAAGCCGGCCTGCTAGAGGAAATGGAAAAACTAGGCTTTGGTATAGTGGGCTATGCCTGTACCACATGTAATGGTATGTCTGGCGCTTTAGATCCCAAAATACAACAAGAAGTTATCGATCGTGACTTGTACGCAACGGCCGTATTATCTGGTAATCGTAATTTTGATGGACGTATTCATCCATACGCAAAACAAGCCTTTTTAGCATCACCACCATTAGTGGTCGCGTATGCCATTGCCGGCACTATGCGTTTTGATATTGAAAAAGACGTCTTAGGACAAGATCAACAAGGTAATGATGTTACCTTAAAAGATATTTGGCCCTCTGATGAAGCCATTGATGCAATTGTTTCTTCGTGTGTCAAGCCTGAACAGTTTAAGAAAATATATACGCCGATGTTTGATCTAGGCGCATTTGAACCTGCAGAGAGTCCATTATATAACTGGGATGAAAAAAGCACGTATATCCGCCGTCCTCCTTATTGGGATACCGAAGGTCAAGGTGCGCTTGCCGGAGAGAGGACCATGAAAGGGATGCGACCATTAGCAGTATTGGGTGACAATATTACTACGGATCATTTATCGCCCTCTAATGCTATTCAACTTAACAGTGCGGCTGGTGCTTATTTAGCTAAAATGGGCTTGCCTGAAGCTGATTTTAACTCTTACGCCACGCATCGAGGTGACCATTTAACAGCGCAGCGTGCAACGTTTGCAAATCCTAAATTATTTAATGAAATGTGTCAGGATGAAAATGGCACAGTTATTCAAGGTTCGTTAGCACGTATTGAACCTGAAGGTACACAGAGTCGGATGTGGGAAGCGATTGAAACATATATGGATCGTAAACAACCATTGATTATTATCGCAGGTGCTGATTATGGCCAAGGTTCATCACGTGATTGGGCTGCTAAAGGGGTGTGGTTAGCCGGAGTGGAAGTGATTGTTGCCGAAGGTTTTGAACGTATTCACAGAACTAACCTTATTGGCATGGGAGTTTTACCGCTTGAATTTCTTCAAGGCGAAACGCGTCATACTTACCAAATTGATGGTAGTGAAACGTTTGATGTTAAAGGTGAAACCTCACCAGGTGGTAATATGACCGTTAAAATGACACGTCAAAAAGGTGAGCGCGCAGGGGAAGTAATAGAAATAACAACCAAGTGTCGCTTAGATACTGCAGAGGAAGTTATTGTTCATGCCGCAGGCGGGGTATTACAGAAATTCGCTACCGACTTCTTGGAGTCTAATGTTTAAGCTGCTATTTTCGTCGTTAACTTTGTTAGGAGTGCTCATGTACACTTGTATATTCCGCGCTCCTGCCTTGTTATCAATAAAAATATCTAGCTTAACCATCAAACTCATAATGAAATAAATATATGTAAAGCGACTCTGGTCGCCTTTTTAAATTAAATGAAAATGAGAAATATATATGTCATTTCCTCCTCAAGTTAAAATTCCCGCAACTTATATGCGTGGTGGTACATCCAAAGGGGTGTTTTTTAATTTAACTGATTTACCAAAGCGTTGTCAGGTTGCTGGGAGTGCACGCGATAATATGCTTTTACGCGTCATTGGCTCACCCGATCCATATGGTAAACAAACTGATGGAATGGGGGGCGCGACATCAAGCACTTCAAAAACGGTGATTTTATCGAAAAGTGACATGCCTGAACACGACGTTGATTATTTATTTGGTCAAGTAGCCATTGATAAAGCGTTTGTCGATTGGTCTGGAAATTGCGGTAACCTTAGTGCAGCGGTTGGATCTTTTGCGATCAATTCAGGCTTAGTCAATCGTTCACGTATTCCCGAAAATGGCGTGTGTACTGTGCGTATTTGGCAGAAAAATATTGCAAAAACTATTATCGCACATGTACCCATTGTTAACGGCGAAGTACAAGAAACGGGGGATTTTAAACTTGATGGCGTCACTTTCCCTGCAGCAGAAGTCCCCGTTGAATTTATCTCGCCTGTTGACCCTTCTGAAGCTATGTTTCCAACAGGAAATGTTAAGGATGTTCTACAGGTGCCAGCCTCAGGTGGATACGATAGCATTGAACTTGAAGTGACGATGATAAGTGCTGGTATTCCTACAATCTTTATTAACGCTGAAGACATCGGTTATCAGGGCACTGAATTACAAGATGCTATTAATAATGATGAAATGGCGTTAGATCGTTTTGAAGTGATCCGCGCACATGGTGCACTTAAAATGGGGTTAATATCGGATATTTCTCAAGCTGCTGAACGTCAACATACCCCGAAAATCGCCTTTGTATCTTCGGCAAAAAAGTATACAACCTCGAGTGGTAAATACATTCAAGCTGATGAAATAGATTTAAATGTTCGTGCGCTTTCAATGGGAAAACTCCATCATGCGATGATGGGTACTGCTGCAGTTGCTATTGGCGCAGCAGCGGCAATTCCGGGCACAATAGTTGCCCTTGCCGCGAGTAAAAATGAAAAGCAAGAAGCCATTGAATCTGTCACATTTGGCCATCCATCAGGCGTATTAAAAGTAGGGGCCAAAGCCAGTAAAATTGATGGTCATTGGATTGTTGATAAAGCCATGATGAGCCGTAGTGCACGTATATTAATGGAAGGTTGGGTGCGTATCCCTGGAGATTCATTTTAAACGCTCACTTATTAATCGCCGCCTCTTACTCTTAAAAACTTAACTTAAATGAAGTCCCATTTTTTATAAAAATTATGGGGCTTTTTATTTGCATGAAAAAGGTAAATTGTTAAGCTGAACTTATTAATAATGCTTGTTGTCAGATGATTAAAGGTGAATTGAATACCCATTCACCTCATTTATTTTTGTAGGAGTGAAAATGTTTAAACGATTAGTCACCATTGGTTTGTTATTCATATTGCCTAACGTCAATGCTTTTGAGGGGATTGAAGTTACCGGTAAAGCGTCTGTGATGGCAATTCCTGATGTATTCTCATTAACAATTAGTATTAAAGAGAGAGGAAAAAGTGCTAACAAAACGAAAACGATAGTGGATGATAAAAGTGCTAACATTGTAAAAATGTTTATAAAACGTGGCATAAACGAAGAGAGTATCGATTCTTCACAAGTCCATATGTTTCCCATTTATGAAAAACCTTCGATAACATTTGAACAGCAAGAGCTACATAAACGGATTAACCCTCAAGAGAAAATAACATTATCTGGTAAAAGTTCACATCAAGATAACACCCGCCGCTTAACGCAGTTTGAAGTGAGTAGAACTATTAGTATTTCTTTTAAACAATTATCGCTTTACGACCAAATACTTGATGATTTAGTTAAACTAGGGGTAAGCCAAATTTCTCCCGTTGAAATGTCAATGGAAAATTCTGAGAAATTGTATCAACAAGCTTTATCTCAAGCTATTGATAAAGCGAAACAAAAAGCAAGTGATATCGCAAAGCAAGCCGGTGTTAAATTAGGTGGTCTTTTATCTTTAAAAGAATCGGGATATTATTCACCGATGCGATTTACTATGGCTAGTGAGGCAAAATCTAGTTTTAGTACGCAAGTCACCAAAAAAGCCGTTTCTGCTCAAGTTATCGCCATTTATGCCATAGATGATTAGATAATCTGTCTATTTAGGAATATATCTGCCATAAAGCTTTAATTTAGCGTATTATCGCGGTATGTTATGGCCATTTTGAAAATAGTGAATTATTTCTATGCTTAAAACTGATTTTTATGCTCAGTTAACACAGCAAACTAACGCTATTATTGGTGATGAAAAAGATATCATTGCTAATATGGCTAATATTAGTGCGTTACTTTTTGACGCTTTGGATAAAGTGAATTGGGTCGGTTTTTATCGGGTTTTTGGCCAAGAGCTTGTTTTAGGGCCGTTTCAAGGTAAAATTGCTTGTATTAGGATCCCCGTAGGTAAAGGGGTTTGTGGTACAGCGGTTTCAGAAAACAAAACTCAACGTATTGCCGATGTACATCAGTTTTCAGGACATATAGCTTGTGATGCGGCAAGTAATTCTGAAATCGTTATCCCAGTTGTAGTGAAAAATAAAATTATTGCTGTGTTAGACATCGACAGTGTAGCGTTTGATCGTTTTGATGAAGATGATCAACAAGGCCTAGAAGCAATTGTTGAAATTTTTGCACAATCAGTTGATAAAACACAAGAGTCGTAATCATGAAAGAATTTGTTGTTATTCATGATTATCTGGTTTCAGAAGCCGTTGTTGGTGACTGGGATGGTCAGGAAGAGTTAGTCGCAGAAAATCTTAATGAGATTTATCATACTTTGTATGATTATGCAGAAGAAGACATTGAACCTGAGGTATTAAGTGAATTACTAGCTTTGGTTTGGGAAAACTGGATAGGGCAAGATGCTTTAGCCGAAATTGAAAGTTCAGATATTAGTGACTGGTGTCAAAACCTGCTTGCTAATCGTGATCAGTATTTAACAGAGTAATTTAATAGAAAGTTGTATTATGGAAACTAAAACAGAAAGTGAAACACCTGTAGAAACTGCAGTAGAAACAGAAGCTCAGGTTGAGGCTAATACTAAACGCACCAGTACTAAAGAAATTATCGCTTATTTAGCGGAAAAATTTCCTGCATGTTTTTCAATCGAAGGTGCTGCTAAACCACTTAAAATAGGTATCTTCCAAGATCTTGCTGAACAGTTAACTGATGACGATACGGTAAGTAAAACACGTTTACGTCAAGCGCTTCGTCATTACACAAGTAGCTGGCGCTACTTAAAAGCTATTAAATTAGGTGCATTTCGTGTAGATATTAATGGCGAACAAGCGGCTGAAATTGATCAAGAACAAGCAGATTATGCGGCTAAAACGTTAAAAGAAAGCCAAGAAAAATTTGGTAACAAAAATTATAAAGACAATAATGGTAAAAAAACTTATAAAGGTAAAAAGCCTGAAAATAAAGACGCACAGTTAAAGTCAGGCGATAAAAGCAAGGTAAAAGATAAAGCTAAGTTTAAAGCTGTAAAGTCAACTAACCGTGCACAATCTAAAGTAACAGTTAAACTTAAACCTGTAGAGTCAAGTGCAGTAACTGTAGGTAAAGCAGTTAAAGTTCAATTAGGAAATTCGCCAATTGATGCTGTTATTACTGAAGTTTCGGGCAATGAAGTGAGTGTGCAACTTAATTCTGGAATGGTTGTCAAAACTCAAGTCAAAAATATTTTCACTGAATAATTTATGGAGTAGCAAGCATGCAAAAAATTTGTCGTATCGCACTTGCCGTATCGTTATCGCTAACCTCTGTTAGCCTATTTGCTTTATCAAATGCTGACAAATCAACACCTTTGCCGATTTTAGCACCTGAAGGTCAGCATGCTGCTTCTAGTAAAAGAATTACTGCACAATTTACCCGTGCTCATTATAAAACTGTTCAGATGGATGATGTTTTATCTGAACAGATTTTTGATCGTTATATCAAACAACTCGATTACAATCGTAATGTCTTTTTAGCTTCTGATATTAAGGGGTTTGAAAAATATCGTTTAGATTTTGATAGCGTTATTGCTCGTGGAAAACTTGATGTCGCTTATGATATTTATAATTTAAATATGCAACGTCGATTAGAGCGTTATGAATACGCGCTAACCTTATTAGAAAAGCCTTTCGATTTCACCAAAGAAGAAACTTATACCTATGATCGCGAAAATGCTGATTGGCCAGTTTCTGAGGTTGAGTTAAATGAATTATGGCGATTAAAAGTTAAATATGATGCGCTAAATTTAACGCTAGCGGGTAAAGAATGGGAAAAAGTTCAAGAAGTATTAGGAAAGCGTTATCGCTATGCCATAAAACGTTTAAAACAAAGTGAAAGTGAAGACGTTTTTCAAATCGTGATGAATAGTTTTGCTCGTGTGGTTGAACCTCATACTTCGTACTTATCCCCAAGAAATGCTGAACGATTCCAGATGGATATGAATTTATCACTTGAGGGAATTGGCGCAGTTTTAAGAGCAGAAGAAGATTATACGGTCATTCAAAGCATTGTTACGGGTGGCCCAGCAGATAAATCTAAAGCGTTAAAGCCAAAAGATCGTATTGTTGGTGTTTCTCAAGGTGAAGAAAAATTTGAAGATGTGATCGGTTGGCGGTTAGATGACGTCGTTGATTTAATCAAAGGGCCAAAAGGTAGTAAAGTTCGCCTGCAAGTTCTTTCTGGTGAAGAAATTGATGAATCTAGCATAAAAGTCGTATCAATTATCCGTGATAAAATTATTTTAGAAGATAGGGCTGCCAAGTCTGAGGTATTCTATGAGAAGCCTGGAGATGAAAGCAGTAAAAAATTAGGAGTTATTAATATTCCTAGTTTTTACAATAACTTATCTAGAGATGTTAAAAAAGAAATTGATAAGTTAAAAGAACAAGATATTGAAGGGATCATTATCGATTTACGCGGTAATGGTGGTGGTTCTTTAACTGAATCTACGTTGTTGACAGGCTTATTTATTGATAAAGGCCCTGTGTCACAAGTAAGAGATGGTGCGAATCGAATTTCAGTGAACCGTGATAAAGACGGTGTAAGTTATTATGACGGTCCTTTAACTGTGATGGTTGATCGTTATAGTGCATCAGCTTCAGAAATATTCTCTGCCGCTATTCAAGATTATGGACGAGGTGTCATCGTCGGTGAACATACTTTTGGTAAAGGAACTGTTCAACAACACCGTCCTCTTGGACGTGTTTATGATTTGTACGATAAGCCTTTAGGAAGTATTCAATACACTATTGCAAAGTTTTATCGTATTAACGGTGGCAGTACTCAACACCGTGGTGTATTGCCTGATATTGAATTCCCATCAGCGATCGACCCACAAGATTGGGGAGAAAGCAAAGAGGAGAATGCATTACCTTGGGATCAAGTACCTAAAGCTCCTTATGCACGGTTAAAAAATATTGCGACTGATGTTGAGTATTTAACTTCTTTACATCGAGAAAGAATTAAAACCAACACTGAGTTTAATTACCTTCTTGATGATATTAAGGAATATAAAGCCGAGAAAGATAATAAAACTATATCATTAAACTTAGCTGAACGAAAAGCTAAAGCCGATGAGAGAAAAGCTAAACAATTAGTGCGAGTGAATGAACGTTTATCTGCCATGGGTAAAGAACCTGTTACATCATTAGATGATTTACCCGATGAGCTTGATGAATTAGATCCCTTTTTAACGGAAACAGCTAAAATTACCTTTGATTTGGTATCACTTGGCAAAGTGGCTAAAAAATAATAAACAAACCTGTTTTAAAACCGCCTTTAACGGCGGTTTTTTTATTTATAAATATTTTTAATCAATATTGGTGAATAGTTATTAATTTTTACTGTAAATTTTCTTGTTCAATAATTGTTCGTTTACAATAAAGTTCTTGCAACCCTAGGCAAGTCAAGGCATGTTATGACCCGTTACACTTAAAACTATTATAATAAAACTACTTGTATTAAGGTTAAACGCATTTATGTCAATTGAAAATCAAAGTAAAGCACCTAGTTTTTTTGATGCTTTAATTCCTCTTCTTTCATTAATCTTCATGTTAGCAGCGTCCGTTAGTTATTTCGCTGATAACTCATCCTATGGTCCAAATCAAATAGCCTTGTTGTTTGCTATGGGAATTGCGATTGTCATAGGACTAAAAAATGGCTATAGCTGGGCATCTATCGAGAAAGCGATTGTTCGTGGAATATCCATTTCTTTGGGAGCTGTTTTAATTTTATTAACTGTCGGGGCGTTAATTGGCACATGGTTGTTATCTGGAACGGTACCAACCATGATTTATTTTGGTTTACAAATTATTGACCCAAGTTGGTTCTATGCCGCTGCTTGTTTGGTGTGTGGTATTGTTGCGATGAGTATAGGCAGTTCGTGGACAACCGCTGCCACGATAGGGGTTGCGTTTATTGGTATTGCTAATGGCTTCGAAATGTCTAGTGCGATAACGGCAGGTGCCGTTATTTCAGGGGCATATTTTGGTGATAAATTATCTCCTTTATCAGAGACTACTAATTTAGCACCTGCGGTTGCAGGCAGTGAATTATTTGCCCATATTCGTTATATGTTATGGACCACTATTCCCTCAATAAGTATCGCTCTTACTTTATTTCTTATTATCGGTTTTAATCATTCAGCGGCGGGAGAAGTTAATGCTGCTACTATCGAAACGCTCAGTAATACCTTGCTATCGACCTATAATATTTCAGTGTTAAATTTAATTCCATTAGTAATTTTACTCGGTCTAGCTTACAAAAAAGTGCCCGCTTTTCCTGCCGTTGCAGTTGGTGCCATTATTGGTGCTATTTGGGCCGCAATTTTTCAACAAGATCTAATTTTAACTATGGTTGAAGATGGTGTGAGTCAATCAACGGCAAATATCACGGTGATATGGACCGCTTTTTTTGACGGTGTGGTAGTTGAAACCGGCAACAGTGAAATTGATGAGCTTTTAAGTCGTGGTGGTATGTCAAGCATGTTAAATACCATATGGCTTGTGATTTGTGCGTTAAGTTTTGGTGCTGTATTAGAGCATTTAGGAATGTTGAGAAAGTTTGTTGAATCTATTTTGGCAGCAGCCAAATCTACAGGTAGTTTAATTGCCAGTACTGTGGCGACGTGTATCGGCACTAACTTAATCACAGCTGATCAATATATGGCAATCGTCATGCCTGGTAGAATGTACAAAGAAGAATACGAACGACGTGGCTTACATCCAACAGTGTTAAGTAGAACTTTGGAAGATTCAGGTACCATCACTTCACCGCTTATTCCATGGAATACGTGTGGTGCATTTATGTTTGGCGCCTTGGCTTTGACTTCTTATGAGTATATATTTTATTGTTTTTTCAACCTAATTAACCCAATTATGGCTATTATTTATGGTTATGTAGGCTTTAAAATTAAAAAGATTACCGATGAGAATTAAAGGAAGGTGAGCTGAAAGTTTGAATTCGGATATTGCTTGATAATCAATAGCCATCATTTTAAAAATATAAATTAAATAATCATTCATTTTTAAGCCTGTTCACAGCAGGCTTTTTTCATTATGCGATTTTGTTTATGTGACAAAGCATGGCAAAATATAAGTAATATTTTTACTAGGATCTCTTTATGACAGATAACGCAGCACGAATATTAGCGGATTATCAAGCTAGCGACTTTGCCATTTCTAATGTAAACCTTACGTTTGAACTCGCTGATAATGCAACAATCGTGACTAATGAAATGAAAATTTCACGAGTGAATAACGCTAATACCGATTTAGTGTTAAATGGTGAGCATTTAACATTATTGTCAGTGTCTATTGATGGAGAAACGTTAAATAAAGATCAGTATCAAGTGACGGATGAATTGTTAACTATCGAAAAAGTAAAATCCAATTTTACTTTGATTGTGGTCACCGAAGTGAATCCGGAAGACAATACTTCACTTGAAGGCTTATTTAAATCAGGCGGTGCTTTTTGTACTCAATGTGAAGCCGAAGGGTTTAGACGCATTAGCTATTATTTAGATCGTCCAGATGTGATGGCTAAATTTACCACCAAAATCATCGCAGATAAAAACAACTATCCTTTTTTACTTTCAAATGGCAATAAAATCGCCGAGGGTGATCTGCCCAATAATATGCATTTTGTTACTTGGCAAGATCCTTTCTTGAAGCCTTGTTATTTATTTGCTCTGGTGGCGGGGGATTTTGATTTACTCGTAGATACTTTCAAAACAAGTTCTGGCAAAGACGTTGCTTTAGAGATTTTTGTCGATAGAGGCAATTTATTTAAAGCACATCATGCCATGGAATCGCTGAAAAAGTCGATGCAATGGGACGAAGAAACGTTTGGCTTAGAATACGACTTGGATATTTATATGATAGTCGCGGTCGACTTTTTTAATATGGGCGCGATGGAAAACAAAGGACTGAATGTTTTTAATAGTAAATTTGTTTTAGCGGATCAAAAAAGTGCGACAGATACTGATTATTTTAATATAGAAGCCGTCATTGCTCATGAATATTTTCATAATTGGACGGGGAATCGTGTTACTTGTCGAGATTGGTTTCAGTTAAGCCTAAAGGAAGGGCTAACAGTATTTAGAGATCAACAATTTAGTGCTGATATGCATTCAGCCGCAGTTGCTCGAATACAAAATGTTCGAGTACTTCGTGCTCATCAATTTGCTGAAGATGCGGGGCCAATGGCTCATCCCATTCGCCCTGAAAAAGTTGTCGAAATGAACAACTTTTATACATTAACCGTTTATGAAAAGGGTGCGGAAGTGATCCGTATGATCCATACGTTATTAGGTAAAGATAACTTTCGAAAAGGCATGGATTTATATTTTAAGCGTTTTGATGGTATGGCTGTCACTTGTGACGATTTTGTTGATGCTATGGCTGACGCTTCAGGTGTTAACTTACAACAGTTTAAACATTGGTATAGTCAATCAGGTACTCCTGAATTAACGGTGGTTGAAAGCTATGATGAAACGAGCAATAAGTTTTACCTTACCGTTAAACAAATAAATAAGCCAAGTAAAGTACAGCCTGAAAAAACAGATTTACATATTCCGATTAAAATAGAGTTAATTAATGGAAAGCAAAAAGAGCAGCATTGCTTAGCATTAACTAAAAATGAACAAACTTGGCAATTTAACAACTTTAAATCTAAACCGATTGTGGCATTTTTATCTGATTTTAGTGCGCCGGTAAAAGTTAACTTTCAACAAGACAATGATGAATTAGAAACCTTAATGGTTGATGCCAGTGATGCCTTTAATCGCTGGGATGCTGGACAAAGCTTATTGACGGGGTATATTTTAACTTTAATGAATGATAGTGAATTTGCTTTACCTCAAAAATTGATCACAGCTTTTGCTAAGATTTTAACTTCGGATAGCGACCCTGCATTAAAAGCTGAACAAATTACACTGCCAAGTTTTGATGAGCTGCTTGAGCAAGCTAACAAAGCCGATCCTATTGTTTTACTTAATGCTATCAAACAAGTGAAAGTGTTTTTAGCAACAGGACTTAACACACAATTTTTAGACATCTATCAAACTCATTACGAAAAGAGTTATAGTAACGATAGTCTTTCGATAGGTGAAAGGGCGCTTAAAAACAAGTGCTTTTCTTATTTATCAGAAGTGGCTGAGCATCAAAGTCTTATTACTAAGCATTATGAAAAGTCAGATAATATGACAGATACTTTAGCGGCTTTATCCGCTTGTGCAAAAGTAGAGCATAGTGATTTTTCAATGTTAATGGCTGATTTTGAGCAACAATGGTACGAAACGCCGCTAGTGATGGATAAGTGGTTTACGATACAAGCGAGTTTAGCGAGTGAAGAAATATTTACTCATTTAGATAAACTACTGTCACACCCTTTATTTACTTTGAAAAACCCCAATCGAGCACGTGCTTTAATTGGAGCATTTGCTCACCAAAACCCAAGGTATTTTCATTGTATTAGCGGTAGGGGCTATCAATTTTTAACAATGCAATTAAAGCAACTTAATGAAATTAACCCGCAAGTAGCTTCTAGGCTAATTACCCCTTTAATTCAATTTGATCGTTTTGATGATGAAAGACAATTATTGATGAAAGAGCAATTAGCAGAATTAGCCTTGTTGCCAAATCTTTCCAAAGATTTAAAAGAGAAGTTGGATGCTGCTTTAAAGATATAAGTTTATGGACTATTTTTTTTCTATTAATATTTCTACAGCTGACTTTTTACCTTATTACCAAGGAAAAATACAAGACATTGTTGTAACAACTACGCAAGGAAAAACAGTGCAGTTTCCGGCAATGCATTTAAGAAAATTTTTAATTCCAACAGGGATAAAAGGTTTTTTTTGCTTAAAAACAAAAAATAATAAGTTTCTTTCATTAGAAAAGTTAGCTTGATTAGAGTTAATGCTTTAAACAGTGGTCAGACCATCTTGCGGGTATTTATAACTAAGTTGATAACTGCTTAGAATCATTAGTGCGCATAAAGCTTTCAATAAAACTCTTCAAAAAATACAGCCGTTTTAAACGAGTGTTTTAAACGGCTTTTTTTATTTGTGCTAATATTGTGTGCAAGTCATTAAAATACAGTCTCTTAACAATCGTTTTTATCGCTTGATTAGCCCCAAAAATGATGCAATTATTGTTTTATACTACTATATTGAATCTAGTGTCTGGTTGATGAGTAGGGTTTGACCTTGCTGATCAGCGTAATGTAGAAAGATTATAAATATAACAATAATAACTGTTTCGGGTCTGGGGAGAGAGTAATGAAACAAAGCTCAATCAAAAGGTTTACAAAAAAACCATTGGTTATTGGTGTTGCTGCGGCATTAATGTGCTCAACAACTTCGCAAGTGTTTGCAGCTAATTTTGAATTAGGGAATTTTGATATTCGCTTTGATTCAACATTTTCTGTAGGAGCAAGTTGGCGAGTTGAAGATAGAAATTGGGGGGATACAGTTGGTAAATCAAATAATCCTAATAATGGTTTTGATTTTTCTAACTATCATCCTTCGTTAAATGCTAATCCAAATAATGCTGTTATCTGGCAAGGTGAAGGTTCTTACTCGAATAACGGTGATTCAGGTAATTTAAATTATGATGCGGGAGAAACTTTCTCACGATTATTTAAAGGCACTCATGAACTAGATATTCGAAATGATAATATGGGGCTCTTCCTACGTGGTATGTATTTTTACGATATGGAAATGTCTGACTCAGATCGAGCTTGGTCAAGCCCTCTCACAGGTAAGGTAAATGATCCATGTCGTGACGATACTGCATCAGAACAATTATGTAGTGATGTTCGTTTATTAGATGCTTATTTTTATGGTGACTTTGATTTAGGTGAAATGCCTTTCTCCGTTAGAATTGGTCAACAAGTTATTGGTTGGGGTGAAAGTACCTTAATTTCACACGGTATTAGTGAAATTAACCCTGTTGATATTTCTCGATTAAAAGCACCAGGCTCTGAGCTAACTGAAGCATTTATTCCATTTGGTGCTGTTTGGGCATCTTTAGGTGTAACAGAAAACTTCAACGTTGAAATGTTCTATCAATATCAATGGGAAAAAACTATTTTACCGGCACCAGGAAGTTACTTTTCTACCAATGATTTTGCCGGTGATGGTGGTCATTATAATAACGTTCAGTTAGGCTTTACGGGCAATCCTGATATGGATTTAGACTTTTTAATTGAGAGTTTAAATGACTTTAGAAATGACACCTTAGGTAAGTTAGGCGCCGCAGGCGGTGATCCAGCGCTATCTGGTGCGGTATTAGCGCAAGCAGGTGCTGATTATGTCGGGGCTTTCCCAACGAAATTAACGCTTAGACAAATGGATGCCGAAAATGAGCCAGAAGATGGTGGTCAATATGGTTTACGTTTATCTTGGTATTTACCTGAGCTAAATGAAACTGAAATCAGTTTATATCATATTAACTATCACAGCCGTCGACCAGTATTTTCTGGCATAACCGCTGATTTTAGTAAAGCAGGCCAAGATTTAGGTGCTATTTTAGCTGCACCAATTACCGAAGAAAATTACACAGACTTAGCTTCTTTCTCTCGTGTTGAACTTGATTATGCTGAAGATATTAAACTTTATGCGTTAAGTTTTAATACCACTATGGCAGGTACAGCCTTTGCGGGTGAAGTGACTTTTAGGCAAGATGAACCTTTACAAATTGATGATGTTGAATTGTTATTCGCTGCTATGCCTCAACAACTTGCTAATGCAGGCTTACGTCCTGATTTAGATGGCATATCTCAAATGCCTGTCTTTGGTTTAGGTCAAAAAGCTGATGGATTTATATTATCTGATACACTTCAAGCACAAATGACGATGACGCGTTTTTGGGGACCATCATTAGGTGCCAGTCAATTAACAACGTTACTTGAAGTGGGTGGAATTAATATTCAAGATATGCCAGATGAAGATGTTTTAAGACTGAATGGTCCTGGAACAGCAAGAAGTGGTGGGTTATCAGGTAATAAAGAGGGCTTAGCTTTAGGTCTGCAAAATGGTGTTGAAACCAACCCATTCCCAGATGATTTTGCATGGGGTTATCGATTTGTTACTAAACTTGATTATAGCAATGTATTTGCTGGTGTGAATATGTCTCCTCGCATTGTTTTATCGCACGATGTAAGTGGTATTACACCTGATCCATTATTTTTATTTGTTGAAGATAGAAAATCGATTTCTGCTGCGATATCGTTTGATTATCAAAGTCGTTGGTCTGCAGATATCGCTTATAACAGTTTCTGGGGCGGCGTAGGCACAACGAACCAAATGTCAGATCGCGACTATGTATCTTTCAATGTAAAATATTCTTTATAAGGCTTTAAAAAATGAAAAAAATTACCTTATTATCATTAGCGATTGGTTTTACTCTTTCAAGTGTTGCTAATGCTAAAGTTGATGAACAACAGGTTAAGAGATTATCGGGTGAATTAACGGCAATGGGCGCGGTTCGTGCTGCTAATGCTGACGGAAGTATTCCTGCATGGACAGGTGGTATCACAGAGCTACCTGCAGGGTATGTGGCTGGTACACACCATTTAGATCCGTTTCCTAACGATAAAATTGAATTTACTATTACTTCGGCTAATGTTGAACAATATAAGAGCGTACTTACCCCAGGACAAATTAAGTTATTTGAAACATATCCTGACACGTACAAAATGAACGTATATCAAACAAGACGTTCGGCATCCTTTCCTGAGCATGTATATCAAGCATCAATTGATAACGCTGGTCGTGCGGAATTGATTCAAGATGGTAATGGTATAACGCAATCAGCCGTTGGTGTACCATTTCCTATTCCTCAAAATGGTTTAGAAGCTATTTGGAACCATATTTTACGTTATCGTGGTGAAGCATTAACAAGACAAGCAGGGCAAGCAACGCCAACTGCCTCAGGTGATTTTACCTACATCGGTTTTGATGAAGAGCTTATGCTTCCTTATGGGGTGAAAGGCGCGTCTCCTGAAACCTTGGAAGAAAGTAATATTCTGTTTAAGTTCAAGCAGAAAGTTACAGAGCCTTCAAAATTGGTTGGTACGGCACTATTAGTTCATGAAACCATGGATCAAATAAAAACACCTCGCCAAGCTTGGATTTACAATAAAGGTATTCGAAGAGCGCAAAAAGCACCAACAGTAGCGTATGATGCCCCAGGTACAGCAGCAGATGGTTTAAGAACAACTGATGACTTTGATATGTTTAATGGTGCGCCGAATCGCTACACTTGGACGTTAAAAGGTAAACAAGAGCTATATATCCCATATAATGATTACCGTTTACATAGTGATAAAGTAACTTATGATGAAATTATCCAAGCAGGTCATATAAACCCTGACCTTGTTCGTTATGAGAAACATCGTGTTTGGGTTGTTGAAGCAAATTTGAAATCTGATACACGTCATACTTATAAAAAACGTGTGTTTTATATTGATGAAGATAGCTGGCAAATTGCGGTTACCGATATTTATGATGATCGTGATGAGTTATATCGTGTAGGTGTTGCTCATGGTTTAAATTATTATGAAGTACCAACGCAATGGTCAACACTAGATGTATTTCATGATTTCCAATCAAAACGTTATATTGCTATTGGTTTAGATAATGAAAACAAAATGTATGATTTTTCAGCTAAACTAAAAGATATACAGTTTACATCTAGAGCTTTACAGCGTGATAATCGCTAATTAAAACTGATTAGTGACTACAAAGGGCTGGCTAAGTGTCAGCCTTTTTTATATTGTTAAATTTTACATTTGAGGTAAATCGTTCAATGAGAATAATGACTGGCTTGATTTTTTGTTTGTTTCTAAGCGTGATAACAAAAGCTGAACAACAAGTAATGCCTGCAATGATGTCTCCTTTAGCTGTCAAATCAATGTTGTTAGATGTTACCAATGTTGATAATAAGTTTATGGTTGCTGTTGGTGAACGCGGCCATATTTTACGGGCGGAAAATTTAAAAGATTGGCAGCAAATGCCGGCCCCAAGTCAAACCACCTTAACAGCTGTTACTTTTGTAAATAGTCAATTAGGTTGGGCTGTTGGTCATGATGGTCTTATCTTACATACCTCAGATGGTGGGTTTACATGGAAAACCCAACAATTTCTTCCCCATCTTCAGAAACCCTTACTTGACGTCGCATTTATTAATGAAAACGAAGGTGTGGCATTAGGTGCCTACGGTTTATTTTTTCGTACTATCGATGGCGGTTTGACCTGGCAACAAGAATTTCATACCTCGTTACTTTCACAAGATGATTTAGATTACCTCGAGGAGTTGAAGCAAGAAGATGAGCAAACCTATTTAGATGAACGGGCTAGTATTCTTCCGCATTTCAACCGTATATTTTTAGATGGCCGTACAACATATTTAGTTGGTGAAGTTGGCTTGATCGCAAAAAGTAATGACTTTGGGAAAAATTGGCAACGATTTGATGATATATACCATGGTTCATTTTTTGATGTTGCTAGAACACAACAAGGCAATTTATTAACCGTAGGTTTGCGTGGCAACAGCTTTAGAAGTTTAACTAACGGTACTCCATGGCAAAAAAGCGAAACATCAGTTACCACATTATTAAATAGCATCGTTTTAGCCAGTGACACTCAATTGTTTTTACTTGGAAATAATGGCGTGTTGTTAGAGAGCAATGACGATGGTAGTACTTATACCAAACATTTACAAAATGATGGCAAAGCCTTATTAGCGGGCACTGTGTTTAATCAACAATTAGTCATCGCTTCAGAAGTCGGTATTAAAGTTTTACAGGTAATAAATTAAATGACAATCAACGCTTTTATTAATCGGTTAGAAATAACCATTTTCAGACATCGACTTTTCGTTTTAGTCTCGTTTATTTTATTAAGCCTATTTTTAGGTTTTCAAGCTTCTCAAATTAAATTGGATGCTTCGTTTACTAAAAATATACCTTTAAATCATGAGTATATGAAAACCTACTTAAAGCATCGAGAAAACTTTGGTGGGGCTAATAATGTACTTATTTCAGTTTGTCATCAAGAAGGTGATATTTTTAACCCTGAATTTTTTACTGCTTTAAAAGGAGTACATGATCAATTATTTTTCATTCCAGGGGTAAATCGAACACAAGTTAAATCTTTATTCTCCCCCAGTACACGTTTTGTTGAAGTCGTTGAAGATGGGTTTGCTGGAGGCCCTGTGGTTCCTGCCGACTTTAAAGCAGATGAACGCGGGCTAAATATTGTAAAAAATAATATTGAAAAAGCAGGTATTGTCGGGCGCATCGTTGCTGATGATTATAGTTGTGCCATGGTCAAAGCCATTTTGATGGAAAATAACCCTAACACGGGTGAAAAACTTGACTCTATTGCCTTGGCATCGGTACTCGAGAATGACGTTAGAAAACCTTTTGAAAAAGGAAATATCACGGTTCATATCATTGGTTTTACAAAAATGGTTGGTGATGTTGCTGAAGGTGCCAAAGGGGTGGTGACATTCTTTGCCGTTGCCATTGGTATTACCTCTATCATGGTGTTTTTATTTTCTCGCTCTATTGCTTTAACCGTTTTACCCATTGCTTGTTCATTAATTGCTGTTATTTGGCAAATGGGGTTATTGTCTAGTTTAGGTTTTGGCTTAGACCCCATGTCTATTCTCGTACCGTTTTTAGTCTTTGCTATTGGTGTTAGCCATGGTGTGCAGATGATCAACGCCATAGGGAAAAAAGTTGCTCAAGGCCTACCAACAAAAGAAGCGGCACAATTTAGTTTTCGTTCCTTAATTATTCCTGGGGGAGCGGC
The DNA here is from genome assembly GCF_030546755.1 of Colwellia sp. 1_MG-2023. Classification (GTDB taxonomy): domain Bacteria; phylum Pseudomonadota; class Gammaproteobacteria; order Enterobacterales; family Alteromonadaceae; genus Thalassotalea_H. The sequence continues at coordinate 38,672 of NZ_JAUOPE010000007.1, read as the reverse complement.
ACTATTATCCGATACCGTTGGTTTCATCACTTTATTATCTATCGATATAGGTATTATCCGTGAACTCGCTATAACGGCATCCCTAGGTGTGGCGGTTATAATCTTTACCAATTTATTGTTGTTACCCGTATTAATTTCTTACTTAAATTTAAATAAAACAGAAGAAACGGCTGACAAGCAAACAACTGAAAATAAATCTGAAAAATTTGCTAGCCTTTGGAAGTTCATGGCGAGCTTTACTCAGAAAAGTGTTGCATCGGTCATTTTGGTTATTACCACTATCTTATTCTTACTGGGGTATCATTATTCTCAACAACTCAAAATAGGTGAATTACATGCTGGAGCTCCTGCACTACATGAGGAGTCAAGGTACAATCAAGACACCTTTTTAATCACCAATCGATATGCAATTAGTGTCGATTATATGTCTGTTATTGTTGAAACGACGGCAAATGCATGTACTGATAGTCATGTGCTTAAAACAATGGACGATTTTCAATGGCGCATGGAAAATGTTCAAGGAGTGCAATCGGCAGTAAGCTTACCTTCAGTTATGAAAGTGATAAATGCCGGCTATTATGAAGGGAATTTAAAATGGCGTATTATTTCTCCTAATCAGTTTGCTTTAGCGCAAGCATTATCTAATGTGCCAAGCTCTACAGGTTTGTTAAACAACGAATGTAGTGTGATGCCTATCATTTTATTTTTGAAAGATCACAAGGCAGAAACGATTGATCGAGTCGTTGAGCAAGCTAAACTGAATATCAGCCAGCTAAATAATGACTATTTAACCTTCAAACTTGCTTCAGGGCCGATTGGCGTCATGGGAGCGACCAATGAAGCGGTTGCACAAGCTCAGTTACCTATGATGATCTATGTGTATGCTGCTGTTACTTTATTATGTTTAATTAGCTTTAGAAGTGTGCGAGCGACGATATCGGTTGTTGTACCATTGTTTGTTGTTTCAACGTTAGCTCAATGGTTAATGACAGTACTAGATATTGGTTTAACCGTATCTACATTACCTGTTATCGCTTTAGGCGTTGGTATAGGCGTTGACTATGGTATTTATATCTTATCGACAATGAGTGTGAAACTAAGAGATGGTTTATCGTTAAATGAAGCTTATTTAGAAGCGCTTTATGAACGAGGTAGTGCGGTATTAATTACCGGTATTACATTAGCAATTGGTGTTTCTACGTGGTTCTTTTCTGATTTGAAGTTTCAGGTAGATATGGGCATCTTGCTCACCTTTATGTTTTTGGTGAATATGATCGCAGCGGTTACCGTTTTACCGGCAATTGCGAGTTTTTTATGGAAAGATAAAAATAAATAAAAATTTTTAAATTTGTTTAAAAATGCATAAATAAACAAGAAAATGGCCGAAAGGTCATTTTCTATTTATAACTAGTGAATAAACAATTATTGATACTGACATTTCCTTGCTGAATCTCCCTTTTATAATGGTCTGAGCAGAAAAATAATGCTCGCAATACCTTAAATTTACTAATAAAATTCAATATATAGTCTATCCTGTTAAGCAAAGGTTTAATTTGATAGATATAAACATAAAAATTAATAAATTAAATATTACACAAATTATTGAAGCGTTTTATCCAAAAAGGAAAACGGCATGGCGTTAGTAGACGGTTTACCCTCAGTGATACTATCTAATGTAGTACAATTAATACAACAAAAAGTACCTTCGGAAACAGCTCCTTTAGTAGAGCAGTTCTCTAATCTACTTTATAAAAATATTTCCACTTTAGACTTAGCCCATCGTAATGATAGCGATATGTACGGTGCTACCTTAAGTTTATGGAATTCTCTTAATGATCATCAAGAGAATACTCCCATTATTAAAGTGTTTAACCCTCAAGTTTCAAAACATGGTTGGAAATCAAGCCATACCATTATTGAAGTTATCATTCGTGATATGCCATTTTTAGTTGATTCAATTCGTATTGCGTTGAATCGATTAGGTGTAACACCTCACTTGATGTTAAATAGTCCTATCAAACTTATCAGAGATAAAAACCATAATATCTCTCAATTATCGACTGCTTCAGATAAAAAAATGAAATCAACGTCAATTGAAACAGTGTTTTTTATTGAGATTGATAGACAATCTGAGCAAGAAGTATTAGATAATATTGCCAAAGAACTTCATTCAGTTGTTAGCGATATTGATATTACTGTTAATGACTGGCAAGCCATGCAAAATCGTTTAAGTGAAGTGATCACTGAAACGAAAAAAGCTAAGGTTCCTTGTTCAAAACAAGAGCAGAATGACAGTTTAGGCTTCTTAGAATGGTTACTAGATAATAACTTTACCTTATTAGGCTATCGCTCGTATGATGTTAAAACATTAAGTGGTGATATGGCATTAGCTGCTAACGTTGATTCAAGTCTAGGCCTTATGAAGCGCTCTAGTGGCACAAAAGAGCGTTTGCTTTCTACTTTAAGTCAATCTGCTCGTGAATTAGCGCTGGGTAATAACTTACTTATTTTAACTAAAACCAATTCTCGTTCTCGTGTTCACCGTCCTGCTCATTTGGATTATATCGGTATTAAGCGTTTTGATAACAAAGGAAAGGTGATTGGCGAAGAAAGATTTGTTGGCCTTTTTGGCTCGGCATATTACACCAACAGTGCCTTAGATTTACCTTTGATAAAATCTAAAGTGGAAGGCGTTTGCCATTCATCTGGTTTTGCGGTTGGCACGCACGCCTATAAAACCTTGATTAATATTCTTGAAACTTATCCTCGCGATGAAATTTTACAGTCGAGTACTGAAGAATTGCTGAAAAATGTTTTAGGCATTTTTCAAATGCAAGAACGTGATTATTCAGGACTATTTATTCGCAGAGATGCTTTTAATCGTTTTTATTCTTGTATGGTTTATGTTCCTAGAGAACGATATAACACAGCTTTACGGGTAAAAACTCAAGCGTTATTAAAAGAAGCATTTGGTAGTGATCAAGAAGTTGAATTTACCACTTACTTTTCAGAATCAGCACAAGCAAGAACGCATTATATTGTTCGTGTGAAAACAACAAAAGCAGATATCAACGTGAAAGAAATTGAAAAGAACTTAAACGAAGCCGCGCGTAGTTGGGATGATAAATTAGCAGAAGCCTTAAACTCACACAAAGGCGAAGCTCAAGGTAAAGAATTAAGCCGTAAATACGTGAGCTTTCCACAAGCCTATAAAGATGAAGTTTTACCGGGATCTGCCATTGTTGATATAGAGAAATTAGAGTCGATTTCTAATAGCAACGATCTTGAAATGCTTTTCTATCAACCTCAAGAAGAAAAAGCTGATAGCCGTTTTGTTAAATTAAAACTATTCCATAAAGGTGAACCATTACATTTATCTGATGTGTTACCAATGTTAGAAAACTTTGGTTTACGTGTTATTGGAGAAAGTCCACATTTAGTTCGTACTTTAGAAGGCGAAATGTGCTGGATTTTAGATTTCTCAATGTTACTTACCGGTAATGAGAAATTTAACTTAGAAAAAGTCCAAAATTTATTTCAAGACGCCTTTGCAAAAGTTTGGTCAGGTAAGCTTGAAGACGATGGCTTTAACCGTTTGATTTTAGGTGCTGAGTTAGCCGGTCGTGAAGTTTCAATTTTACGTGCCTTTGCTAAGTATGAGCGTCAAATTGGCGGTACTTTTAGTCAAAATTATATTGAAGACACTTTTGCTCGATACCCGAACATAGCTGAATTGTTAATTAATTTATTTAATTTACGTTTCGATCCTAACGCTAAATCAAGTGAAAAAGCTATAAACAAAATATTAGCTGAAATCGAAAGCTCTTTAGATAATGTTGCCAATTTAGATGATGACAGAATTATTCGCCGTTTTGTAGAAATGATTAATGCGACTATTCGTACTAACTATTTCCAACCACATCCTGAAACCGGTGAGAAATCTTATATTTCATTTAAAATAACACCGTCGTTAATTACAGATGTTCCATTACCGATACCAGCATTTGAGATTTTTGTATATTCTCCACAGGTAGAAGGTGTCCATTTACGTGGCGGTAAAGTTGCTCGTGGCGGATTACGTTGGTCTGACAGACGTGAAGATTTCCGCACAGAAGTACTTGGCTTAGTAAAAGCGCAACAAGTTAAAAATACCGTTATTGTGCCAGTTGGTGCAAAAGGCGGGTTTGTTTGTAAACAATTACCAGAAGGTGATAGAAACGAGATTTTTGAAGCCGGTAAAGAATGTTATAGAACCTTTATTCGAGGTCTGTTAGATATTACGGATAATATCGTCGCTGGCGAAATCGTACCTCCTGAAAATGTAGTGCGATTAGACGAAGATGACCCTTATTTAGTTGTGGCAGCAGATAAAGGCACAGCTACGTTTTCAGATATAGCAAATGGTATTTCTGATGAGTATAACTTTTGGATGGGTGATGCTTTTGCCTCAGGTGGTAGTGTAGGTTACGACCATAAAGGCATGGGGATCACAGCAAAAGGCGCGTGGGAATCGGTGAAGCGCCATTTCCGCGAAATGGACATTGATTGTCAAACGACAGATTTCACCTGTATTGGTATAGGTGATATGGCTGGCGATGTGTTTGGCAATGGTATGTTGTTATCAAAGCATATTCGTTTACAGGCTGCTTTTAACCATTTACATATCTTTATCGATCCTAACCCAGATGCAGCATCTACATATGTTGAGCGGGAAAGGTTGTTTAATTTACCCGGTTGTAGCTGGGAAGATTACGATCAAAGCTTAATTTCTGAGGGTGGTGCGTTATTTAAACGTTCTGCTAAGTCTATTAAATTAACCCCTCAAATTAAGAAAATGTTGGGTACACAAAAGCAAAGTATGTCACCGAATGAGCTGATCCAAGCTTTGTTAATGATGAAGGTTGACTTATTGTGGAATGGCGGAATTGGTACTTACGTTAAATCAAGCAAAGAAAGCCATCTTGAAGTAGGCGATAGAGCAAACGATTCGTTACGTATTAATGGTTCACAGCTACAAGCTAAAATTGTCGGTGAAGGTGGTAATCTTGGTTTGACGCAATTAGGTCGAATTGAGTACGCCATTAAAGGCGGTCGCATTAATACAGATGCCGTGGATAATGCTGGTGGTGTTGATTGTTCAGATAACGAAGTTAACATTAAAATTTTATTAAATGGTTTGGTGCAAAACGGTGACCTAACTGTAAAACAACGTAATAAAATTCTTTATGATATGACCGATGAAGTTTCTGAAATCGTGCTTGATGATTGTTATCGCCAAACTCATTCATTATCTATTACTAACCAACGTGGTGTTAATCAATTAAAAGAACAAACTCGTTTTATTCATGATTTAGAGCGAAGCGGTAAGTTAGACAGAGCATTGGAATTTATACCTAATGATGAAGAACTAGCAGATCGTCTAGCACAAGGAAAAGGACTTACTCGTCCTGAATTATCGGTATTACTTGCTTATAGTAAAATGGTACTAAAAGAAGATTTAGTCTGCCCTGAAATTACTGAGAACCCGTATCACGATAGACTTTTAATTGAAGCTTTTCCAAAGCAGTTGCAAAATAAATACAGTGCAGAAATGCAAGACCATCCATTAAGAGCTGAAATTATCGCCACACAATTAGCCAATAATATTGGCAATGATATGGGCTTTAATTTTGTTAATAGGATGAAAGAAGAAACAGGCGCTTCTGTTTCTGAAATTGCTAATTGTTATGCCATGGCAAGTGCTATTTTTGAAATGTCTGAGGTTTGGAAATCGATTAGTGATTTAGATAATAAAATTTCTACTATGGTACAAACTGAAATGTTATTTCAGTTAAGAAGAACCGTACGACGTGCCACACGTTGGTTCTTACGTCATAGAAATAAAGCTTTAGATATTGCTCAATCGATTAAATATTATAGTTCGACTTTTAAAGTGTTGGCTGAAAACCTTCATGACTTTATGATAGAAAAAGAGGTTGAACAATTAAAACGGGTTGAAACGGATCTGGTAAATGCTGGTGCGCCTAAGAAAGTGGCAAAACGTATATCTCAACTAAGCACTTTATTCTCTGTTATGGATATTGCCGAGTTAACCGATAATGATGGCCGCTCAGTTGAGTTAGTTGCTGATGTTTACTTTAAACTTGGTGCTCGATTGAATTTACATTGGTTCTTAGATCAAATCACTAAACAACCCGTTTCAAATCATTGGCAGGCGCTAGCAAGAGCTTCATTTAGAGAAGAGTTAGATTGGCAGCAACGTTCAATAACGGCCGTTATACTTCGATCTGATCTTAAAGGTAAAAATGTTGATTCTATGTTAGATGATTGGATTAACTGTAATCAAGAACCCCTTGAGCGTTGGAATCATATTCTAGATGATTTCAGAGTGGGGCAAACACATGAGTTTGCTAAGTTTTCAGTTGCACTTAGAGAGTTAATGTTATTAAGTTTAAACTGTGATCCAAGTAAATAAATGATAGAATCCCCGCTTAAGCGGGGATTTTTTTAATATATAATTTAGAGGTGATATGTTTTATTCGGCTATTCGTAAAGTTTTTTTCCAGTTTGACCCAGAAACCATTCATGAATTAACCATTAAGAGCCTGAAAACGACAGGGGCAACTCCTTTAAACTTCCCATATAAGCAAACTATTGCGAGTAAGCCAAAACAAGTGATGGGCATCCATTTCCCTAATCCATGTGGCTTAGCTGCGGGATTAGATAAAAATGGTGAATGTATTCGTGCCTTTGATGATATGGGGTTTGGTTTTATCGAAATTGGTACCGTTACTCCTCGTCCACAACCGGGAAACGATAAGCCAAGAATATTTCGATTACCGGAAGCTGATGCAGTAATCAATCGAATGGGCTTTAATAATAAGGGGGTTGACTACCTAGTTAGCCAAGTACGTAAAGCGAAATTTAAAGGTATTCTGGGTATTAACATTGGTAAAAACAAAGACACCCCCGATGAAAATGCTAAAGATGATTATATTTACTGTATGCGCAAGGTGTATAACTTTGCCACGTATATTACCGTTAATATTTCTTCACCAAACACTCCAGGACTTCGCTCTTTGCAATATGGTGAAGCATTAAATGAATTGTTGTCAGCGTTAAAAGAAGAGCAAACGTCATTAGCGCAACAGTATGATAAATATGTGCCTATTGCCGTTAAAATTGCACCTGATTTAACCGAGCCTGAAATTTTGTCGATTGCTGAATGTTTAATAGCAAATAATATTGATGGTGTGATCGCTACGAATACGACGTTATCGAGAGAGGGTGTAGAAAACCTTGAATTTGGTCAAGAGCAGGGTGGTTTAAGTGGTCAGCCAGTCAAAGATAAAAGCACTGAAGTCATCAAGTTTTTAGCGAAAGCTCTTGATGATAAACTTCCTATTATTGGTGTTGGTGGTATTGCTAGCGGTGCTGATGCTAAAGAGAAAGTAGCGGCTGGTGCCGCATTAGTGCAAATATATACTGGCTTTATTTATCAAGGCCCTGAACTTATTAAAGATATTGTTAGAGCATTATAAATTTACTTTTGATCACATAAATGATTAAAGTCAAAACCTTACATTAACTGACTAAACTATTAAAAATGAAGGAAAAAGCTGTATGAACCCTATTATTGAAACGTTGAAAGAATTGAATATTAGTGATGAAAAAATTGCTGAAGTTTTTCAAGCTTTAACGGAAAACCCGATCACGGCAATGGGGACGATTCAATCGTTAGGTATTCCATCTGATAAATTACAAGCGTTAATGATGATGTTAATGACCAACCCTGATTTGATCAAAGAGGCGGTTGATGAGTTAGGGCTCGATTTTTCAAAAGTCGAGCAAGCGAAAGCAAAATTAAAAGAAAGCCAAAGCTAAAGTTAAAACTAAGTTATCAAGCTCATTAAATTGGAAATATGAACTATTAAGAAACAAGCTAAGGCTGATTATTAGTGTTAGCTTGTTTATTACTATCAATATGACTGTTTGTATCAGCTTTGTCCTTTGGTGATACTTTTTCGTCATCAAACAAAATACTCAATCCTTGTTTTTCTAGATCTTCAAATTGATCGGTTTTGACCGCCCAAAAAAATAAATAAATCCCTATCGCTGTTAATAAAACGGCAATGGGGATCAAAACATAAATAATACTCATAAATTTTAATCCTTCACTTTTAAAAGACGAAGTGAATTGGTTATCACTAGTATTGAGCTTAATGACATTCCAATAACTGCCATATAAGGGGTAATATTGCCAGAAACGGCTAAAGGTAATACGATGGCATTATAGCCGAAAGCCCAACCATAGTTTTGCCAAATAATGTGTTTAGTTTTATTAGCAATTCTTTTTAATGTATAAACTGATGATAAATTATTGTTCAGTAATATAACATCAGCACCGCTTTTCGCGATATCTGTACCTCCTCCCATAGCAATTGAGACATGCGCTGCACCAAACACTGGCGTATCATTAATGCCATCTCCCACCATGGCAACGGTATGATTATTTTGTAATTGTTTGATTTTATCCATTTTATCGGTTGCCGTTAATTGGCTATAAACACGATCAAGCTTGACGATAGCTTGTGCTTTTTCACAACCTGCTTGATGATCACCAGAAAACATACAGGTTTTTATATTAGCTTGACGTAACTGCTCGATAAGTAGTGGAGCTTGCTTTCTAACCTTATCTTTTAGATAAAACGCAGCCGCTAGCTTTCCATCAATTGAAAGTAAGCATTGTGCGTCGTTATATTGCTGACAATTTATTATTTCACTCTCATTGGTAAGTTTAGTTGGTTGAAGAAACCAGGAAGGTTTACCAATCGAAATACTTAAACCATTTACGCTGCCAATGACCCCTATACCGGCTAATATTTCAATATTTTGAGCAAGATCGTTAAAATCCCTATAAGGACTAAAAGCTTTTGCTATTGGATGCTCTGAATGTGCTTCGAGAATTGCAGCATAAGCTAAAAGAGACTCTTGGGAGTAAGTTTTATCAATAACAATTAACTTATCTATGGTGAAGTCACCAGACGTTAACGTGCCAGTTTTATCAAAGGCAATTAAGTCAACCGCTGGGATAGTTTCCATTACGTGAGATGATTTAATCATAATACCAGAGCGGTTTAATCGTGTAGTTGCACAAGTTAAAGCTGTTGGTGTTGCTAATGAAAGCGCACAAGGGCAGGTAGCCACAAGCACCGAAAGGGTGATCCAAAAGGCTTCTTCTGGTAAATGTTGTTGCCAAAACCAAGCAGTAGCTATAGCTGTGAGTAAAATTACCGCGACAAAATATTGCGCGATTTTATCTGAAAGTTTGGCTAGTTTAGGCTTATGAGCTTGTGAGGCTTCACTAATTCGGATCAGTTGACTAAGAAATGAGTGTTGTCCAGCTTTTTTCACTTCTATTATAAGGTTGCCATCACCATTAATAGTACCGGCAAAAACAGACTCTCCTTTTTGTTTTGATACGGGTAACTGCTCACCTGATAACATTGCCTCATTAAGTTGACTTTCGCCTGATATTATTACGCCATCGGCAGGAACGGTTTCACCTGGTTTAATAATAACGTTATCACCAATTAACAGCTTACGAGCGATAATAAATTCTTCTTTGTTTCCGTTAACTCGTAGTGCGGTCATTGGCATTAATTTTAACAGGTTTGAAGATACTTCAGCTGCTCTGTTTCTCGCTCTAAATTCTAAAAACTTGCCGATTAATAATAAAAAAGTAAACATAGCTACCGATTCAAAATAGACTTCACCACTTTGATTGATTGTTGCCCAACTACTCGCTAAAAAGGCTAAAATAATAGCGATAGAAACAGGAACATCCATCGATAATCGTTTTGCTTTTAACGCGTTTATCGCGCCAATATAAAAAGGAAATGCACCATAACTGATAATTGGTAATGTGAGAAAGAGGCTGCTGTAACGCAGGTATACATGGTTAAGCTCTGACATGCCCGAAAAAGCGCCAAAATATAAACCTACTGCAATCATCATTACTTGCATCATCAATATGCCAGAAATGCCGAGACGTTTGATAAAAGCTTTACTTTGTTTTTGATTCGCTTTTTCGACATTGCTTGCTTTGAATGGTAAAGCTTTATAACCAATCTTATCTATGGCTATTAGTATTTCACTAAGTTTAAGTTGGCTGTCTTGCCATGTTATGGTGGCTCGCTGTGTCGTTGCATTAACATTGATAGTGATTAATCCATTGAGCTTACTGAGCTGCATTTCAATAAGCCAAGCACATGCGGCACAACTGATTCCTTCAATGGTTAATATTGTTGTTATATTTTTCCCATCATTGTAAGCAAATTCATCTTGTAAACTTTTATCGTCTAATAACGTAGTGCGTTTTAATTGTTCAGGAACTAAGCTGTCGCTTTTAGTGCCGGGTTCAGTGCGAAAGCGGTAATAATCAGTCAGTGAATTATCCACTATCGTTTGAGCCACTGCTGAACAACCGATACAGCACATTGGTTGTTCAGTACCATCAATACAAACTGACAATGAAATCCCTTTTGGAATGATTTCATCACAATGAAAACAAGAAGTGGCCATGTTGTTTAATTAGCTTCGATAGATTTCGGTAAAATATCAATAAAATTTGATTGAGGAAGTGTAATCGTATTTTGAATTTTCCAATGATTTTCAAAAGGGCTGATCGTGATTCGCCATTTACCTGATATGTCTTGATCAATGATTTGTCTAAACATACCAGAAGCATCAGCAGTCATTGCAAAATAGAAATCTTTCTCCTGTTGGGTAGGGTGATAAAAGTTGACATTTAATAATGGAAACTCTTTATCTATACCCGTTGGCTTTATCACTAATTCGTTGTTATCAAATTTCAGAGCAAAAGCCATTCCTAGTTTTTGCGCATGTTTGATTTTAGTTAATTCTAAATTAATGGCTTTGCCTTTTTTATAATAATCTCCAACGACTAACGGATCAGGATCTGTATTAGCGATTATTAATGTTGTAATACCGGCAATGACCGCCGATAACGGGAGAAAAAAAACTAACCATGCCCAAGGTTCTTTATACCAAGACGTTTTCATGTATTTACTTATTACCTTAAAAAAGAAGAGGTATTATACGGACTTTGTTTATGAGTGACCAATAAAAAAGCCTTAGTGATTTCACTAAGGCTTTTCAACATTGTTAGCGACTTTTAGTTTTGCGAAAGGCTATATACATAAGCACTGATCACATGAACTTTTTGTTCGCCTAAAATATCTTGCCATGCAGGCATAACCCCAGCACGACCATGACGAATCGATTGCTCAATCACACGTTGAGAACCGCCATATAACCAAATGTTATCGGTTAAATTTGGTGCTCCTAATGGCAATCCCATCGCGGTACTGCCCGTACCATCTACACCGTGACATCCTGCACACATCGCAAATTTTTCTTGTCCCGCTTTAGCTGATTCAGCATTTACTTCACGGCCACTTAAACTCATCACATAAGCCGCGACATCTTTAACGCCTTGCTCTCCACCTAACATAGTTTCCCAGCCAATCATGCCTTGTGCTTTACGACCATGCATGATGCTCGCTTTTATCGCTTCAGGAGAACCACCATATAACCAATCTTTATCAGCAAGGTTAGGGAAGCCCGTTGTACCGTGAGCATCTGAGCCATGACACTGCGAACAGTTTTGAATAAACAAACGTTGGCCGACTTTTAATGCTTCAGCGTCTGTCGCTAAATCTTCAATGTTTCTGGACGCGAATGCTTTAAAGATTGGACCAAACTTAGCATCTGCTGCTTTTACTTCCATATCATATTGCACGATAAGGTTGTTTTCTTTAGCAAAATCAGCTTTAGCACGAGATTCCTCTAAATTTAGAATCCCTTGATTTGAACTTGTCCAACCAAATAGTCCCTGCCAATTGCCTAACCCCGGGTACATCAGTAAATAACCAAAGCCCCAAACAATTGTTATTAAGAAGAAGGTACTCCACCATTTTGGTAGCGGATTATTTAATTCTTCTATCCCGTCGAAGGCATGTCCTGTTGGCTCTCCTTCTTCAACGTCAGCAAAGTTCTTTAAACACATACGTAATAATAGGTAACACCCAATTAATGTACCAAGTGAAAGAACGGTTATCCAAATACTCCAGAAGCTAGACATTATTAGTTTCCTGTTTGTTTATTTCTTCTTTGTGATCATCTTCAAAAATAGAGTTAGCCGCTTTATCAAACGAAGATTTTCGTTTTTTACTGTACGACCAGAACACAATGATGATAAAAAGTGCCAATATAATGAGTGCAATTACGCCTCTAAGCGTGCCGTAATCCATGATTATTTCAACGCATGACCAAGCGATTGCAAGTAAGCTATCAAAGCCTGCATTTCGGTTTTACCTTTTACATCAGCTTTAGCGTTAGCAATGTCTTTAGCCGAATATAAAGGAATAGGATTACCTTGCTCATCTTTATGCGAGCGATTTCGAGTTAAAAAATTAAAGGTTTCTAATTTTTTACCGGTTAATTCGCCATCAAGTTTATTTACATCTAACCATTTAAAAGAAGGCATGTTTGATTCGGGCACTACTGAACGAGGGTCTATTAAATGAGCTCGATGCCAATCATCGCTATAACGACCGCCAACGCGAGCTAAGTCAGGCCCTGTTCTTTTTGATCCCCATAAAAAAGGATGTTCCCAGACCGTTTCACCGGCAACTGAGTAATGTCCATACCGTTCTGTTTCTGCGCGGAAAGGGCGGATCATTTGACTATGACAAACGTTACAACCTTCACGAATATAGATATCTCGACCTTCCATTTCTAAGGCCGTATACGGACGTAAATTATCAACCGGTGTTGTTGTTGCTTTTTGGAAAAACAATGGGGTAATTTCAACTAATCCCCCAACACTGATTGCTAAAATAGTAAAAATAAAGAATAAGCCTACATTTTTTTCGACTTTTTCATGTTTATTGGTCATGTTTCGTCTCCTTAGGCTGCTTCTAAAGGCTTCAGACTATTGTCTTTAGCATTAATCGTTTTAAACATGTTGTATGCCATTAAAACAAAACCAGCAACAACGAATACACCACCTACGAAACGAATGAAATAGAACGGATACGAAGCAGTTAAACTTTCGACAAAAGAGTATGTTAACGTGCCATCTGTGTTTACAGCTCGCCACATTAACCCTTGCATTACACCAGAAATCCACATGGCAACAATATATAAAACTACCCCAGTGGTATGTAACCAAAAATGAGTATTAATCAAACGAATACTGTACATACGACCTTGGTTAAATAAAACAGGAATTAAATGATACATAGCACCAATTGACACCATGGCAACCCAACCGAGTGCACCAGAGTGAACATGACCTACAGTCCAATCAGTGTAATGAGAAAGCGCATTTACTGATTTTATCGCCATCATAGGTCCTTCAAAGGTAGACATACCGTAGAAAGATAATGAAACGATTAAGAAACGTAGAATAGGGTCATGACGAAGTTTATGCCAAGCACCTGATAACGTCATAATACCGTTAATCATACCACCCCAAGATGGTAGGAATAATACGATAGACATTACCATACCAACTGACTGAGCCCAATCAGGTAAAGCTGTGTAATGAAGGTGATGAGGACCTGCCCAAATATATAACGAAACTAACGCCCAAAAATGCACAATAGATAAACGATATGAATAAACAGGGCGTTCAGCTTGTTTAGGAACAAAATAATACATCATACCTAAAAAGCCTGCTGTTAATAAAAAGCCTACAGCATTATGACCGTACCACCATTGCATCATCGCATCGATAGCACCAGAATAAATAGAATATGACTTCATCATAGAAACAGGGATAACCATACTGTTACCGATATGCAAAACAGCTACGGTGAGAATGAAACCACCGAAGAACCAGTTAGCAACATATATATGAGAAGTTTTGCGATTCAAAAGCGTGCCGAAAAAGACAATGGCATAACATACCCAAACCACGGCAATTAAAATATCAATTGGCCATTCTAATTCTGCATACTCTTTACTACTAGTATACCCTAGAGGCAAGGTGATAATTGCCAAAAGAATGACAGCTTGCCATCCCCAAAAGGTGAATGATGCGAGTTTCCCACCAAACAAAGTTGTTTTACAAGTACGCTGTACGACATAATAAGAGGTAGCAAACAAAGCACTTGTACCAAAAGCAAAAATTACTGCACTGGTATGAAGTGGGCGAAGACGGGAGTAGGTTAACCATGGTGTTTCAAAATTTAATGCTGGCCAAATTAATTGAGCGGCAATAAGGACACCGACAAGCGTACCAACAAATCCCCAAATAACTGTCATGACGGTAAACTGTTTTACTACATCGAAGTTATATGACGGCTGATCAAGCGTTGTTGTCATTTTTATTGTTCCGTTAACAAAGTTAGTTTTACTATATGTTGAAAATTAAGCGTTGTAAGATTTCAGCTTATAATTTTCGCAATAGTTTTCGTGAGTATGATATAAATCACATGTTTCGAGCGTAACGTATTATATCATTGGTAATTTTACCTTTTCGTGATGATTTAGATCAATGAAAAAATGTGATTTAAATCAATAAAAAGGATTTAACATTGATTAATTATTAAGATAAGTACGCGATCGTTTAATTATTGAACTAAAAACAAAATAATTATAAAAACTGTAGACTAGATATCAGTGTTAAGCTAGATGGAAAGTTTAATTTTAGGTTTTTAAATAATAATATTGGCTGTATTTGTTGAAGGGCAAATACAATCTTTTATCACTTGGTGTTTTCTTATGTTCAAACCTGCACAAGGTTTATTGCTGCTTTTAATGTTTCTTTTAGTAGCTTGTATGCCTAATAAAGAGCAACGTGATATTTATGTTGTTCCTCAATGCATAGCAAGCCAAAGCCAATGCCAAATCAACATAGCGCAGGCTCGATATGATATTTTATTCAATGTTAAGTCTGTAACGCCGGAACAACCATTTAGTATTATTGTTAAAAGCAAATCCCTTGATGGCAATGTGCTAATTAGTGGTTATTTAGAAGGAAAAGAAATGTATATGGGGAAGATCCCTTTATTTTTTGAGAAAGATGAAGCCGGTAATTTTGTTGCCCCAACTATGTTAGGTAGTTGTGCAGAAAAAGAAATGATTTGGCGTATGTGGTTAATCATTTCAGATGAAAAACATCCAAGTAAAACGCAACCTGTATTTATCGATTTTACCAGTTATCGACATTAATTTTTACTTTATGGGTTTTATCAAAGCGTCAAATTGTCGGATAGTTATGATGCTAATTAAATAATCTTTTTGTATTTATCTCATAAGACTTAACTTATTTCACAATATTTAACTTATTTCATAATACTTAACTTAGCGCTAACCATATTGCGACCGCTATCATTAAACTTCCTGACACTTGATTGAGCCGTTTTACATTATTTTGTTGCGTTAATATACGGCCAATTGTTTTTCCACCTGCGGCGTATAACATCATGCAAATAAACTCAGAAATTATAATAATTATCACTAAAACAGTTAGTTGAGGAAGTAACGCGTAATTATTGTTAATAAAGGGGGGGAGTAATGAAACCATAAATGCCCAACCTTTAGGATTGGCAATTGCGGTTATAAAGCCCTGATTGAATAATTGTTTTTTACTAATAGAAGATGAGCAATTTTGTTGTGTTGTCAGGGCAAGTTTACCTTTTGAAAACCACATGTTTAAGCCAACATAAAGCAAATAAGCTGCACCGACAAACTTCAAACCTTGAAAGAGAAAAGGCATTTTTAACATAAGTGATGAAATACCAACAACAGATGCAATCGCGACACATGCCACACCTAATAGCTCACCCCACATCATCCACAAAGTGTTTTTTACGCCAATTGAAATTCCTAAGGTCATGGCTAATGTCATGCACATGCCTGGGGTAATGCTGACCAAAAAGAAAGTAGGAATAAAAAGAGAAACTAATGCAAAGTCGATCAAGGTGAGATCCTCAGGTGTTTTAAGGCGATGATAATAATTGAAAGACGAAGTCAGTAACAGCAGAAATGTCATTTAACTTACTTATACAGTTACTTGTCTAATTGTCATAGAATCGCAGTGTAAATCTTTGTAAATAAACTTGTTGAATTGCAAAGGTAAAATTAACCTTTTATCACTATATAAAAATTGACTTTATATTAACTTAAATTTGATGGTGAACATGAATTACGGAAATACCAACAAACAGAAATTTAATTTGCCCACTTTTCTAGCACTTTGTAGTGTTAGTGTATTCTTAGTGTCTTGTTCCTCAACCTCGGGTCGAACTGAAGCCAGTCGTGATATTGTTTATCCACAGCACTGGCAATCCATTAAATCTCAAATCAGTGATGATGCACAAAGTAGTGATAATTGGATAACCACTTTTAATGATCCGCAATTAATTGCGCTTGTCGAGCAAGCCATTAAACAAAACCGATTGCTTAAAACACAAAAAATCACTATGAAGTTAGCTGAGCAAAAAGCCCTAGTTAGCGGCGCAAGTCGATTACCTGCTCTCACATTAAACCAAGGTAACTCAAGACGTAAAAATGTATCTGATGATGTTGCTCAGTACACAAGTAGTGCGGATGTTGATCTTGAATTAAGCCTAGAAGTTGATATTTGGGGTAAATTATCTGACCAACAAAACCAAGCTACGTTAAATTTTGCCGCCGCTAAAAGTACATACGAACATCAAAAAACAACCTTGATTGCCCAAGTGGCAAGCGCCTGGTTTGATGTGATATCCGCCCAAGAGTTATTAAACTTATATCAAGAAAGGGCCAAAAACTTAACAAATAATTTAGAAATGATCCAAGCATCATATCGCTTAGGGCTTAACGATGCATTAGATGTATATTTAACTCAAAATGATGTCAGTCAAGAGTCGGCTCGTGTAGCACAACAGCAACAAGTATTATCAGTAGCTAAGCGTCAACTCGAATTGTTAATTGGAGAGTATCCCGACGGTAATTTTACTAGTAACGTTGCATTACCGGTATTAAATCAAGAGGTACTTATAGGCGCTCCTGCGCAACTATTAACTAAAAGGCATGATATTTTAACGTCTTGGTATCAATTACTTGCTTTAGATGCTGGGTTAGCAGTTTCACATAAACAACGTTTCCCGAAAATTTCATTATTTGCTAGTACTGGTGATAGCTCTGATGAACTGCAACATTTACTTGATGGCAGCTCGCTTGCCTGGTCGTTAATTGGTAACTTAACGTTACCTTTGTTTGATGGAGGTCGACTTGCTTCACTTGAAAAACAAGCAAGACTCGAAGTTGAACAACAAGAGCAATATTATCTTAATGATCTTTACCAAGCATTTGCTGATGTTGAAAACAATATTGCAAACAGCAAGGCATTAAAAGAACGTTATCAACATTTAACGTTAGCAAGCCAAAATGCCTTAACAGCTGAGAAGCTTTCTTTTGATCAATATATGCGTGGTTTAGTAAGTTACACCACAGTGCTAGAGTCACAAAGGAGAGCATTTGATGCTCAAAACTCATTAATTCAACTAACGAATCAATTACTGCAAAATCGCATTTCTTTGTTTGTTTCACTTGGTGGATCACCTGTGAGTCAATCAGAAGAAAGCAACAACACAAGTACCATAGTCGCAAACAACCAACAGGTTAATCAATAAATTATGTCTATTCATACTCTCATTACCAAAAATAAAAAACTATTGCCTGTTTTTATCATCATTATTTTTGTTTTATTAGCTAAGGTTATTACTAGTAACCCGCCAACGGCAAAACGCGGAAAGCCAAGTGCAGTACCGCAAATTAGCGTTGATGTTCAAACCATTAAAAAACAAAAATATCCTGTAGTTATCGAAAGCTACGGCACTATTAAGCCAAGAACCCAGAGTATTTTATTCCCGCAAGTTTCAGGTCAAATTATTCATATCAGCAAGAATTTTCAAGCGGGCCAATTTTTTGAAAAAGGGGATGTATTAGTAGAGTTAGATGCTCGAGATCATTTATCTGAAGTCAAAATTTCTCAAGCAAACTTATATAGTGCTAAACAAGCATTGAGTGAAGAAGAAGCACGGGTTGAACAAGCTAAGCAAGATTGGCAAAGACTTGGTAATAGTGAAGATGCGCCTGACTTAGTACTAAGAAAACCACAATTGTTAGCGGCACAAGCTAAAGTACTTTCTGCACAAGCTAGTTTAGAAAAAGCGCAACTTGCCGTTGAACGCACTAAAATTGTTGCACCATATACCGGTCGTATTCTTTCGAAGGAGGTAGATTTAGGACAAGTTGTTTCTTCTAGCACTCGTTTAGCTGAGATTTATGCGGTTGATTATGTTGAAATTCGTCTTCCCTTAAAAAATAAAGACTTACGTTATATGGTGCTGCCAGAAAACCAACGGTTTACTAAAGCAACAACCAATGAACAACCGGCTGTAACCATTTATTCTGATTTAACGCAACGGGATACGTGGTTTGGAAAGGTGGTGCGTACTGAAGGAGCATTTGATCAAGACTCACAACAATTATTCGTGGTTGCTCAAATTGACGACCCCTATGGCGAAGGGAATAAACAAAGTTTACCCCTTAAAATTGGTCAATACGTTAGTGCCAAAATCAAAGGTAAAGAACTTGATAACGTTATCACGGTAGCCAATAAAGCGATTTATCAAGGAAGTTATGTTTATGTGGTTGATGATGGTGTCTTGAAAAGAAAAGAAGTGAAAATTGAATGGCAAAATCATGATATTGCCATTATCAAACACGGTGTTGAAGAAGGTGAATTATTGGTGATGACACCATTAGGCCAAGTTACTTCAGGTACTCCTGTTTCAATAGCGAGCAAAGATGGACAACAACAGCTAAGAAAAAAAGATAAACCAAGACCGGATCGCCAAGGTGAAAACCGTCCTGATCGTAAATCAAAAGATAAAGGAGCAACATCATGATCACTTGGTTCGCTAAAAATCACGTTGCCGCCAACCTTTTGATGATAACCATTCTATTAACTGGGCTTTTTTCATTAAAAGGCAATATACCTTTAGAAGTTTTCCCTTCGTTTGAATCAGATATTGTTTCAGTACGTGTTAGTTTACGAGGAGCAACGCCAGAAGATACCGAACAAGGGGTTGCTATTCGGATTGAAGAAGCCGTTCAAGACTTAGAAGGCATAAAGAAAATCAGTAGTACTTCTGTTGAAGGTTCTGCATCAGTTAGTATTGAAGCCGATAGTGGTTACGATGTGCGTAAGCTACTTTCTGATGTTAAAAGCCGAGTTGATGCGATTAATACTTTTCCAGCAGACGCAGAAAAACCCATTATCGCCATTATGCAGCGTAAACGGGATGTTATGTCGGTTACCATTTCTTCTATTTATGGTGAAAAAGAAATACGTGAATTTGCAGAAAAAGTGCGTGATGATTTATTAACGTTACCGCAAGTAACTCAAGTAAGTTTGGATGCGGTACGTAGTTATGAAATCAATATCGAAGTTAGCCAAGAAAAATTGCAACAATATCAATTAACTTTATCTGACATTTCTGACGCCGTTAAGGCAAGTTCAATAGACGTGTCAGCAGGTAACGTACGTACTGAGGGTGGTGATATTTTAGTGCGTAGTAAAGGTCAAGCCTACCGCCGAGATGAATTTGAACAAATAGTTATCAAAACACATCTTGATGGAACATTTTTACATTTGATAGATGTTGCTACGGTTAATGATGGTTTCGAAGAAGAGCCGCTTCGCGCACGATTTAATGGTGAACAAGGCGCATTAATTGAAGTCTTTAGAATTGGCAATCAAAGTGCAATTGACGTAGCCGATGCCGTTAAAGAATATATCGTAGAGCAACAAGATAGCTTACCAAAAGGGTTTAAGTTAAGTTATTGGGATGACGATTCTGAAATTGTAAAAAGTCGTTTAAACACCTTAATTACCAATGCATTACAAGGCGGATTCCTTGTTTTAATATTGTTAACGTTATTTTTAAGACCTTCGATAGCGTTTTGGGTATTTATCGGTATACCCATTAGTTTTATGGGGGCCTTTGTTATGATGCCTCTGTTTGATATTTCTATTAATATCATGAGCTTATTTGGTTTTATACTTGTTCTAGGTATTGTGGTTGATGATGCTATTGTTACTGGGGAAAATATATACCGGCATACTCAAACGGCGAAAACCAGTTTACAAGCAGCCATTGAAGGCACTAAAGAAGTTGCCGCCCCGGTTACCTTTGGTATTTTGACGACCGTTGCAGCATTTTTACCTTTAGCGTTTATAGAGGGGCGAAGAGGCGCACTGTTTGCTCAGATTCCTGTAATTGTTATTCCTGTACTATTGTTTTCATTAATTGAGTCTAAGTTTGTTTTACCTTCACATTTAAAGCATTTAAAACTTCGTAGTGATAAAACTAAAGTGTCTAAATTTAGTGCTTGGCAACAGCGCTTTGCTGACGGCTTTGAAAATGCGATTCTTAAGTATTATCAACCCGTTTTAGCAATTGCAACTAAAAATAGATTAACAACGATATCTTTATTTGCTGGTATCTTTATTTTGATTTTTGCTTTCATTGTTAGCGGATGGACAAAGTTCGTATTTTTCCCGCGCATTGCCAGCGAAACTGCACGTGCTAATTTAACAATGCCGGTTGGTACCAGCTATGATGTTGTTGATAGTTATGTTGAAAAAATGTCAAAAGCGGCTGCCTTATTACAAGATAAATATCGTGATGAAGACGGGAGTAGTGTCATTTTAAACACTTTAGCTATCACTAAAAATGAGACAGGACGAGTACGTTTTGAAATATTGCCCGCCGATAAAAATAATACCGGAGTTGGCATTCGACAGTTAGTCGCGGAATGGCGAGAATTAATTGGTGAATTACCTGGGGCGGAAAGTTTAACGTTTAGAGCTGAAATAGGACGTGCAGGAGATCCCATCGATGTACAACTATCAGCGACTAACTTAACAACCTTAAAAGAAGTGGCAGAACAAGTTAAAACACGATTATCTCAATATCCAACCGTGTTTGAAATTTCAGATAGTTTATCAAATGGTAAAGAAGAATTATCGATAGAACTCACTGAGCAAGGCCATGCGATGGGCATGTCGAGTTCATATGTCACCCGACAAGTGAGAAATGCGTTTTTTGGCTCACAAATTCAACGAATACAACGAGGTAGAGATGACGTCCGTGTGATGCTTAAATTCCCGCTAAGTGAACGTAAATCTATTGCTAGCTTAAGTGATATGTTGATAAAAACGCCTCAAGGCGGCAAAGTTCCACTTTCGCATGTTGCTACCTTAAAACCAGGAAAAAGTCCTTCAGCTATTAATCGTATTGATCGTTATCGAACTGTCAATGTGACGGCAGATGTTGATAAAGAAAATACTAATATGACGGTATTAAATGCTGAGCTTTTGCCCTATTTAGAAGAATTAACGAGTAAATACCCTGGGGTTAGTTTTACTTTTGAAGGTGAAGCGAGAGAGCAACAAGAATCGTTTGGTAGTATGGCGACGGGTTTAATATTTATTTTCTTTATTATTTATTGTTTATTGGCTATTCCATTCAAATCGTATATTCAACCCATCATTGTTATGTCAGTGATCCCTTTTGGCGCAATTGGTGCGGTCGTAGGGCATTGGATCATGGGGATGGATTTAACCATTATGAGTATACTCGGCATGATGGCACTAATTGGTGTTGTCGTTAACGATAGCTTAGTATTGGTTGATTTTATTAATAAAAGAAGGCTTGAAGGGGCTGAAGTCATGGATGCAGTATTAGTGGCGGGACGTTCAAGATTTAGGCCTGTTATGTTAACTTCATTAACGACTTTTATTGGGTTGATGCCATTATTATTTGAAAAAGCCACCCAAGCACAATTCTTGATCCCAATGGCGGTTTCATTAGGCTTTGGTATTATTTTCGCGACCTTTATTACCTTAGTATTGGTGCCAGTAAATTATTTATTAGTAGAAGATGCGAAAGAGTTTGTTAGACTTACCAAATCAAAATTTCAGACAGCATCATAGAGTGTAATATGAATAAACATATAATCGCAGAAGAAACTATTTTTTCTAAAATTATCAGACAAGAAATACCTACGCCTTTATTGTATCAAGATGAATTAGTGACGGCTTTTCGTGATATTTCTCCTCAAGCTGAGAGTCATATCCTGATCATTCCAAATAAATTGATCCCTACGGTTAACGACGTAGAAGAAGAGGATGAGTTAACCCTTGGTCGGCTCTTTACTGTCGCTAAAAAGCTTGCGAAAGAAGAAGGAATTGCTGAAGACGGATATCGTTTGATCATGAATTGTAATCAACATGGTGGACAAGAAGTTTATCATATACATATGCATTTAGTCGGCGGACAGCCATTAGGAAAAATGCTAAACATATAACGTTATTCAACGTTTATATAAAAATAGTAACTTTTACATCTTTATAAACATTTAAATGAGATAAAGTGTGTAAAAGTTACGTTTAATTGTCGTGCAGTTCCCCGTAAGGTCATTCATAATTTAAGGTAAAGTAACGAAAAGGTTGTTCTGTGTGAAGTGGGCAAAATTTATTGAAGATAAAAACAAATTATTCTGGTTTGTGCATAGTGCCGGCTGGTTTGGTTTTGCTTTAGTTTATTACCTTAGTTCATTATTACACGACTTACGTGACATTTTTGTCGTGATCATCTTCTTAAATGCATATGCTGGCTGGTTGTTTAGCATTCCATTACGTTATATTTATCGTTATGTATGGAATTTTACCCCACTTAAAATAGCAGCTAGTGTCATTGTTACCTCTGCCGTTACTGGGGTGTTGTGGCAAGTAGTGCAAAACATCAATTTTTGGGAAATTTATAAACACGGTTATCGTCCCGAGCATATTATTTATTACACACGTAATGGCTTGTTTTCTTTCTCAATTATGTTGAGTTGGAGTGTTTTATATTTCGGCACTAAGTATTATCAAATGCTACAAAAAGAAAGGCAAAACGTATTACAAGCGAATACGGTTGCCCATCAAGCGCAATTAAAAATGTTGCGCTATCAACTGAACCCTCATTTTCTTTTTAATACCTTAAATGCGATTTCCACTCTGATTTTAGTGAAAGAAAATACCACGGCTAATGCTATGGTTACTAAGTTAAGCGAGTTTTTACGTTATTCTTTGGATAAAGATCCGATGAAAAAAGTGACCTTAGAGAGTGAACTTCAAGCGTTAAAACTTTATTTAGATATCGAAAAAGTTAGGTTTGAAGAACGTTTGCAAGTCAATTTTAATGTTGCTAAAGATTGTCAAGTAGCATTAGTACCCAGCATGATTTTACAACCACTTGCTGAAAACTCCATTAAATATGCGATAGCTGTACAAGAACAGGGCGGAGCAATTACCGTTAATGTTTCCAAGTTTGGCCGAGATTTACTTATTGAACTGACTGATAATGGTCCTGGTGCTGAAATTAAAAATGGTAATTTATTTCGTGAACATGGTGTTGGTTTAGCGAATAGTCGTGAAAGATTACAAGCATTGTATGGTAATGAATTTTCATTAGTTGTTTCCAATAACGAGCCTAACGGTGTTAAAGTTAACATCAGAATGCCGTATGAAACTGGAACTATAGAATGAGTAAAATCTTATCCACCATTATTGTCGATGATGAAGCTCTTGCCAGAAAAGGCTTAGCGATAAGGTTACAAGAACATAAAGATATCAAGGTTATTACTGAATGTAGTAATGGCCGAGAAGCCATTGAAGCGGTTAGAGCTTATCAACCAGATTTAATGTTTTTAGACATTCAGATGCCGGGATTAGACGGTTTTGAAGTGGTAAAAGAAATTGCCGAACAAGGGCTAGAATTGCCGATGGTTGTTTTTGTGACCGCGTTTGATCAATATGCGCTAAAGGCGTTTGATGTTCATGCTCATGACTACTTACTCAAACCTGCCGATGAAACACGACTTGCTCAAGCGCTTGATAAAATTAGAGAAAAATTAATTGGTGAAGAAAATGCTCAGCATAAAGAAAAGTTAGTACGGCTAGTCAGTGATGTTACCGGTAACGATTGTGCTGATATTCTTAATGATTTAGCCCAAAATAAGCCTGTGTCAATTTCTCATTATTCTGATGTTTTAGCGATTAAAGATGCGGGCGAAGTAAGTAGGGTGCCGGTTAAAGATATTTTATGGATAGATGCTGCTGGTGATTATATGTGTGTTCATACAGAAGAAAATACACATATACTCCGTAAAACGATGAAGCAATTAGAAGAAAGCTTAGATCCGAAACAGTTTATTCGTAGTCATCGTTCAACCATAGTAAATAAACAATACATTAATAAATTTTGTAGTCAGCTGAATGGGGAATATTATTTAGTGATGAATAACGGTAAAGAACTTAAAGTCAGCCGTAGTTATAAAGACAAAGTAAAGTTAGCCGTAACGCAATAATCATCTCTGGAACAATTCTTTAAATCAACTATTGCTATTAAGCATCGGTTTGTTTTGATAACGCTAAAATATTATCTTGGGCATCAACCAAAAATGGATTGACGGTTTTATTATGCTGAACTGCTTGGCTTAATGGGATAAAACAAATAGTATTATTTTGTTCGCCTATCATTATATTACTCTTACTTTCTGAAATCGCTTGAACAGCCGACACCCCCATTTTTGTTGCTAAAATTCTATCTTTAGCGACGGGTGAGCCGCCTCGTTGAATGTATCCTAATGTGCATAATGTACAATCAATGCCCGTTATTTCTGTTAGCTTTTTCGCTAACGCTTCACTGCCATTTGGCCACAGATTTTCAGCAATCACGATTAAAAAACTTCGGTGCTTTTCTTGTTTCGCTGTTTTAATTTGCTCGGCTATTTGGGCCAATGTTTCTTGTTCTTGCTGTACGTTAAAATTTTCAAATGAAAGGACTTTTTCAGCGGCGCAAGAAATACCTACATTAAACGTTATTTGCCCACTTTTCCGACCCATGAGCTCCACTAAAAATACCCGCTCAAATGCGTCAGCGGTATCACGGATTTTATCAATGGCTGAAAGAGCAGTATCTACGGCAGTAGAAAAACCTATGGTAAAATCAGTGCCATCAATATCATTATCGATAGTGCCTGGTATGCCTATGACTTGTCCTTGCCATTGAGCTTGAATGGCTAATAAACCGTTAAATGAACCATCGCCTCCGATGACAATTAACGCATCAATTTTATTTTTCAGTAAAACATTGACCGCTTGCGTAATTCCCGTTTTATTGCGCATCTCTTTACAACGTGCACTTTTTAAAAGTGTACCTCCACGGTGGATCACGCCTTCAACGTCTTTAATCTTTAACGGTTTAAGCTCATTATTAATTAAACCGTTGTAGCCATGATAAAAACCAAAAACTTTATATTGAAAATGGTTACCAGCGATGACAATAGCTCGTATTGCTGCGTTCATTCCCGGTGCATCACCACCACTGGTTAAGATAGCTATATTTTTGGTCATATATTTAAGCGGTTTTGATCATTAACATAGATAAAACTTAACATTGAATAGTTTGTTTGCAAATATAAACTACTTGATTTGTCTTGATTCACTACATTGACGTTAGCAAGATCAAAAAAGGTAACTATTGATTAAATCAAATAGTTACCTTTTGACGTTTGTTAAAAATAGACTTTCTCTAAACTTTATTTATGAAAGATTTTCTTTTTTAACGTTAAGAATTTTTAACGTGTTTGTCGCACCAACAGTTTCCATTAGGTCACCGTGAGTGAAAATGACTTTATCGCCTACAGCGAGATCTGATTTATCAATTACTGCTTTTAAAACATCTTTGGCTAAATCATCATTGCTGCTTTTTGTTGAATCAAATTCAACAGGGTAAACACCGCGGTAAATAGCGGTTTTATTTAATGTTTTATTGTGACGCGATAATGAATAAATTGGTAAACCTGACGTTATACGAGACATTAATTTACTCGTATGGCCAGACTCAGTTAAAGCAATAATCGCTTTAACACCGTCTAAATGATTGGCTGCATACATGGCTGAAAGTGAGATGGTTTCAGAAATTTCAGTAAAAGTAATATCCATGCGATGACCTGATGTATTTACTGAACGATGTGTTTCTGCACCAAGACAAACTTCTGACATTGCTTTTACGGTTTCAACAGGGTATTTACCTGCAGCCGTTTCAGCACTTAACATCACTGCATCTGTACCATCAAGCACAGCGTTTGCCACATCCATAACTTCTGCACGAGTTGGCATTGGTTGCTCAATCATCGTTTCCATCATTTGTGTTGCTGTAATAACGACACGGTTTAATTTACGACTTCTTGCGATAATGTGCTTTTGTTTACCAACAAGTGCCGCATCACCAATTTCAACGCCTAAATCGCCACGAGCAACCATAACAACGTCAGACGCTAAAATAATGTCATCTAACACTTTATCATCGTTAACAGCTTCTGCACGTTCAATTTTAGAAACAAGTTGTGCTTCACAGCCTGCTTCTTGTGCTAATAAACGCGCTTCACGCATATCAGCCGCATCACGTGGGAATGACACAGCAAGAAAATCAACATTAATTTTCGCAGCTGTTTTAATATCTTCTTTATCTTTAGCCGTTAATGCAGGGGCAGTTAATCCACCACCTTGGCGGTTTATGCCTTTATTGTTTGATAAAGGGCCACCAACAGTAACTTCTGTGAAAACAGATGGACCTACGGTTTTTAATACTTTTAATTGAACGCGACCGTCATCAAGTAATAAAATATCGCCTTCTGAAACATCGTCTGGTAGTTTTTTATAATCAATACCGACTTTTTCCTGACAACCTTCACCTTTTGGAAGCGTTGCATCTAACTCAAATTTGTCACCAATAGCAAGTTTGATCGGGCCGTCTTTAAAAGTGGAAACACGAATTTTAGGACCTTGTAAGTCTCCTAAAATACCAACATATATACCAAGTTCATCAGCGACTTCACGTACTGTTTTAGCTCGTTGAATGTGGTCTTCAGCAGTTCCGTGTGAAAAATTTAAGCGAACAACGTTAACACCGGCAGCGAGCACATTTTTTAACGTTTCTCTATCTTCAGTTGCAGGACCTAAGGTCGCAACAATTTTCGTTCTTCTAGGCATTTTAATCCTTAGTATAAAACTAATTAATAATGAATTATGGTTCTTTACGTTCGAAACGAGAGCTTCTTAAGCTATCTTTTACTTTTTTCAAATTGTCTCTAAATTTCGTACCACGGCGTAAAGTAAAGCCGGTCGCTAAAATATCAATAAGTGCTAATTGAGCAATTCGAGAAGACATAGGCATATATAAGTCTGTATCTTCGGCAACATCGACAGATAAAACGATGTTACATTCTTTAGCTAGTGGTGTACCTTCAGTCGTGATCCCAATAACGGTGGCATCGTTTTCTTTAGCTAAACTAGCAACTTCAACTAAAGACTTTGTTCTTCCAGTGTGTGATATAACAACGACTACATCACCTTGTTGACTATTAATAGCACTCATACGTTGCATTAATATGTCATCAAAATAGACAACTGGTACATTAAAACGGAAAAATTTATTTAGTGCGTCATGAGCTACAACCGCAGAGGCTCCCAAACCAAAAAAAGAAATTTTATTTGCTTGGGTTAATAAATCTACTGAACGATTTATTGTGTTGGTATCTAAACTTTTTCGCGCGAGTTCAAGATTTGCCATTGTTGATTCAAATATTTTAGCGGTATATTCATCGGCGCTATCATTTTCATCAACATGTCTATTTACATAGGGAGTTCCATTTGCCAAACTTTGGGCTAGATGTAATTTAAAGTCTGGGTAACCTTTTGTGTCTAATCTTCGACAAAAACGGTTAACAGTTGGCTCACTGATGTTTGCTTGTTTAGCTAAAGCAGCAATGCTTGCATGAATAACAGTGTTAGGCGATGACATGATCACTTCAGCAACTTTACGTTCTGACTTACTGAAGGTATCTAGCTCATTCGCAATTTTTTCTAATATATTCATCATTACCACCATAGTTATTTTTATTAAGTGTAATTAATTTTCTTAATATTAAACAGAAAAAATGAAAATTTCTTTCATTTTTCTTATTAATATAAAACAAAATGGCAATTTTGTGCAAATGTTTAATAATATAACGCAGGTTTTTTTACTTTTTGCACCATTACGAATAAAGGATAACGTTATTTTGTAGTAAAGTTACAAAAAGTTCTTTACTGAGCTATCAACAAGCGCTAAATTAGTGCAAAATGTAGTTTAGTTACAATTAAAATATTAAAAAACTAGAGAGTTAGTCCTATGAAAAACACCGAATATCAGTCTGCTAGCGAAATTGTACTCTTTGGTGCGCTTGGTGATTTATCTCGTCGCAAATTATTACCAGCCCTTTATCAACTTGATCAAGTAGGCTTATTAAATCCTGAAAGCAGAATAGTAGCGGTTGCAAGACAAGATAGTAGTCTTGAAGAATTCACTGAGTTTGTCATGGAAAATTTAACAAACTTTGTCAAAGAAGGATTAGATAGTGATGTTATCGAACGTTTTAAATCTCGCCTTGTTTATCAACAATTAGATTTTAAAGACACTGCTGCTTATAAAAATTTAGCTGCAACAATAGAGAATGGCCATCCAACACGTGTTTATTATTTTTCTACACCACCTGCTATTTATGGTGATATTTCTGATGGCTTAAAATCGGCAGGTTTAATTACTGATGCTGATCGTGTGGTTATGGAAAAACCTATTGGCCATTGTTTAGCGTCATCGAAAGTGATTAATGACCAAGTTTCACGATATTTCAACGAAAACCAAATTTATCGAATTGATCACTATTTAGGTAAAGAAACCGTATTAAATTTATTAGTACTTCGTTTTGCTAACTCATTATTTACCAATAATTGGGATAGAAATAGTATTGATCATGTTCAAATCACTGTTGCTGAAAGTGTTGGCATTGAAGGTCGTTGGGGCTTTTATGATGATGCAGGACAAATGCGCGACATGATCCAAAACCATCTATTACAAATTTTATCTTTATTAGCAATGGAGCCTCCAGCCGATTTAAGCGCCGAAAGTATCCGTGCTGAAAAATTGAAAGCAGTGAAAGCCTTAGTACCTATTGATCGTAGTAACGTGAAAGAAAAAACGGTACGTGGCCAATATGCTGACGGTTATTTAAATGGTAATCCAGTACCTGGTTATTTAAACGAAGAAGGGGCAAATACCAGTAGTAATACTGAAACCTTTGTGGCAATTAAAGCCGAAATTGATAATTGGCGCTGGGCAGGTGTTCCCTTCTATTTAAGAACAGGTAAAAGAATGCCTGCTAAGCATAGTGAGATTGTGGTTCATTTTAAAGAACAAGCACACAACATCTTTAAAGATAGCTATGCAGACTTACCAGCAAATAAATTGACGATTCGATTACAGCCTGATGAAGGCGTTGAATTGCAAATGATGAATAAAATACCTGGTATTGCTTCTCAAATGCATATTCAAGAAAACAAGTTAGATTTGAGCTTTTCAGACACCTATGAAGATCAACGTGTTATTGATGCATATGAACGTTTAATGCTGGAAGTCATTAATGGTAATCAATCTCTATTTGTCAGTCGTGACGAAGTTGAAGCTGCTTGGACTTGGGCTGACAGCATTATTGATGCGTGGAAATCAACGAATGAAGCACCTAAGGCTTATGCGGCAGGTTCATGGGGACCGGTTTCTTCGATTTCATTGATTGCACGTGATGATAGACAGTGGGTGGAATAATGTATCAATTAAATGAATTTGAATCACGGGCAGCACTCGATATAAAGCTTGCTGATACCGTCGCTGAGTTGTTAACGAAAGCCGTTGCCAAAAAAGGTAAAGCAAGTATTGCTGTTTCTGGTGGTTCAACACCGAAAGGCTTTTTTACTGCCTTATCTAAAAAAGATCTACCATGGCAAGATATTACGATTACTTTAGCGGACGAACGTTGGGTAAGTATAGAGGGTGATGCCAGTAATACTCGCTTAGTTCATGAGAATTTATTACAAAACAATGCTGTGAATGCCAAGTTTTTTCATTTAAAACAAGGTGATGAACTTTGTGAAGAAACTTTAGCTGATCTTAATATAGCGGCTAATTCTGCATTGTTACCTTTAGATATTCTGATTTTAGGCATGGGGGAAGATGGTCATACAGCGTCTTTATTCCCTTGTAGTGATGAAATTGATGAATGTTTTGCTACACAGTCTCCTTTGTTAAAAGTAGTCCCTAAAACGGCACCACATGACAGAATTTCTTTCAGTTTTTCTGCACTAAAATCCAGTGAAAATGTCTTTCTTCATATTAGTAGTGCAAATAAAAAAGCAGTACTTAATAGTGCATTAGCAGAATCTGATATTAAACAAATGCCAATAAGGGCATTTTTACAAGACCCTGAAATTAATACCAATGTGTATTGGGCGGAGTAAATTATGAGTAATTCAACAGTAGTACCAGTGAAAAAAGAAATAGTCGATATAACTAATCGTATTATTGAACGTAGTAAACCGACCCGGTCTGCATATTTAAGTCGGATAGAGGCTGCAAAATCAGAAACCGTGCATCGTGCTAATTTAGCATGTGGTAACTTGGCTCATGGCTTTGCCGCTTGTGGCAAAGATGAAAAAGCAATTTTACGTGGCGTTAACCACTCTGATATTGCGATTGTTTCTGCTTATAATGAAATGCTTTCTGCTCATCAGCCTTATGAAACATACCCTGTAATCATCAAAGAAGCCGTAAAAGAAACCGGTGGTATTGCCCAATTTGCTGGTGGTGTACCTGCGATGTGTGACGGTGTTACTCAAGGTCAAGATGGTATGGACCTTAGCTTAATGAGCCGCGATGTTATTGCAATGTCTACTGCTGTAGCGTTATCTCATAACATGTTTGACGGTGCATTAATGCTTGGTATTTGTGACAAAATAGTACCAGGCTTATTAATTGCTAGTATGTCTTTTGGTCATTTACCAACAGTTTTTGTACCAGCAGGGCCAATGCCATCTGGTATTCCAAATAAAGAAAAAGCGCGTGTTCGTCAACAATACGCAAAAGGTGAAATTGGTAAAGATAAATTATTAGAAGCCGAATCAGCTTCATATCATGCACCTGGCACTTGTACTTTCTTTGGTACGGCTAATTCAAATCAACTTGTAGTTGAATTTATGGGCTTGCATTTACCTGGAGCTTCTTTTGTTCAACCTAATACAGTGTTGCGAAAAGAGTTAACTAAAGCCGCTGCACGTCAAGTAACCCGTATTACACAACAATCTGGTAACTATATGCCGATTGGTAAAATGGTTGATGAACGTTCAATTGTTAATGCCATTGTTGCTTTGTTAGCGACTGGCGGATCAACAAATTTGATCATGCATATTATCGCATTTGCCAAAGCGGCAGGTATCATCATTAATTTCCACGACTTCCATGACCTATCTGAAGTAGTGCCATTATTAACACGCATTTATCCTAATGGTCATGCTGATGTAAACCACTTCCAAGAAGCAGGTGGCATGGCATTACTCTTTAAAGAATTAATTGATGCAGGTTTAATTCACGAAGGTGTTGAAACTATTTGTGGAAAGGGGCTTAGCCGATATACCCAAAAGCCAACAATAGAAGATGGTAAGTTAGTGTGGGTTGATATTCCTAAAGTTTCAGGTGATCCAGAAGTAATTGCAACCTTTGAAAAACCTTTCAGTAAACATGGTGGTTTATTAACGCTTAAAGGGAATATTGGTACGTCTGTGATTAAAACATCTTCTATGCCTATTGATGATGTAGTTATCAAAGCACCAGCGATTGTTTTTGAAGATCAACATGAAATTGATGTGGCGTTTAAAGCGGGTGAACTAAACAAAGACTTTATTGCTGTTGTGCGCTTTCAAGGACCTAAAGCTCGTGGCATGCCAGAATTGCATAAATTAACTCCGCCATTAGGTGTTTTACAAGGTAACGGACATAAAGTTGCCTTAGTGACAGATGGTCGAATGTCTGGGGCATCAGGTCGTGTACCGGCTGCTATACATCTTTGTCCAGAAGCTTTAGATGGCGGCATTATTGCTAAAATTAATACTGGCGATATGATTGAACTTAACTGTAAAACAGGTGAGTTAAACTTATTAGTTGAAGAAGCAGAATTAAATCAACGTCAATGTGCACAGTTCCAAAAAAATAACCACCATTTAGGTATGGGGCGTGAGTTGTTTGGTGCTATGCGTCGTAATTTAAGTACCGCTGAAACAGGTGCTTGTTCTCTTTTTGATGATGAATAACCTTTTCGGGCATTAATAATGAGTCAAATTATAAACTTAGTGGCGGATATTGGTGGTACTAATATCCGGTTAGGCACTTTTGAGCAAGATTCGCCAGTAACCGATTTAAAAGTATATCAATGTGGCAATTATCCAAGTTTGTCTGCGGTAATTCATACTTATATCAATGAAGCAAACTTAACAGGTAAAACGATCAATGCATGTTTAGCTATCGCGTGTCCTGTTGAAAATGATTTAATCTCTATGACTAATTTGCCATGGGAATTTTCTCAAAAAGCTTTGAAAGAAGAATTATCCCTGAACACATTATTGTTGATCAATGATTATACGGCAATTGCTCACGCTGTTCCTTATCTTAGCAATGATCAAAAAGTACAAATTGGCGGCGGCGAAGTGGTTAGCGGTAAGCCTATCTCTATATGTGGTCCGGGTACAGGGCTAGGGGTGGCAAATGTTGTACCTTTAGCGCAAGGACAATGGCAAGCGCTTGGTGGCGAAGGTGGACATGTTGATTTTGCCCCAATTGATCAAACAGAAATTCAAATACTCGATTTTTTACTAAACCAATATCAGCATGTTTCTTATGAGCAACTATTATCTGGTTTAGGTTTAGAACAAATTTATCAAGCATTGAACCATATCGAACAAGCTGGTCAGCCACAATTGTCTGCCAAAGACATTTCAGCTAAAGCATTATCGAATACCTGTAAATTGTGTGAAAAATCATTAGCACAGTTTTGTAAAATATTAGGCAGTTTTGCTGGTAATTTATCGTTAACATTAGCCAGTTTCGGCGGTGTGTATATTGCTGGTGGTATCGTGCCACGATTTATTGATTATTTAAAACAAAGTGAATTTAGAAGCCGTTTCGAGAGTAAAGGTCGGATCACGTTTAACCAAACGATCCCGACATTTGTGATCACGGAATCACAGCCCGGTATTTTGGGCGCTTCGGCATACCTTCGACAACACAACCTTCAAAACAAAGGATAAATAGGAATTATGACCTCACCACAAAAATGGCAAGTAGCGCCAAAAGATCTTTTCGCCATGGGACCTATTGTTCCTGTATTAGTTATCAAAGATGTCGAGGATGCTTTACCGATAGCTGAAGCACTTCTTGAAGCAGACATTAAAGTACTTGAAGTTACTTTAAGAACGCCGGCGGCTTTAGATGTTATTAGCACCATTGCCAAAGCATTACCTGAAGCCGTTGTTGGCTCTGGAACTGTAACTAATCGTGAGTTATTACAACGTTCTGCAGATGCAGGCGCAAAATTTGCGATTAGTCCAGGGTTAACAAAAGATTTATTACAAGCGGGTAACGAAGGTGATATCGCGTTAATTCCAGGGATTTCTTCAATTTCTGAATTAATGGACGGTATTGATTATGGATACGATCATTTTAAATTTTTCCCTGCAGAAGCTTCTGGCGGTGTAAATGCGATTAAATCAATTGGTGGTCCATTTGCCGATATTCGTTTTTGCCCAACTGGCGGTATTAATATCAACAATATTAATAATTACTTAGCCTTACCTAATGTGGCGTGTTGTGGTGGCTCTTGGTTAGTGTCTGATGAAATTATCGCACAAAAGAATTGGAAGCAAATCACGGAATTAGCGAAACAAGCATTAGCGCATGTAAAAGGCTAAAAAGAGGGGGAGCATTATTACTTGGTTAATAATGCTTTTTCGCTAAAAAAAAACGCTAATAACGTATGTTATTGGCGTTTTTTAATATTTAAGATAAAGCTATATTAACCGCAGGTTTTAAAAAGCTGAAGTGTCAGCAAATAATCCCACTTTTAAGTCTTTAGCAACGTAAATTTCTTTACCGTCAACACTTACTGTACCGTCTGCTATGCCCATAAACAATTTACGTTTAATAACACGCTTTAAATCAATTTTATACGTGACTTTTTTCGCCGTAGGTAATACTTGACCAGTAAACTTAACTTCACCTACACCTAAAGCACGACCTCGACCAGGTCCACCAGCCCAAGCTAGGTAAAAACCAACAAGTTGCCACATTGCATCTAAACCTAAGCAACCTGGCATTACAGGATCACCTTTGAAGTGGCAATCGAAAAACCAAAGATCTGGTGTGATATCTAATTCAGCGATAATTTCACCCTTATCAAATAAACCGCCTTCTTCTGTAATGAGGTTGATTCTATCCATCATTAACATATTGTCAGAAGGTAATTTACTGTTGCCTTCACCGAAAAAGTCAGTGGTACCGGCTAAGATCAGATCTTCTTTTGAAAACGAATTTTTTTGTGTCATGGTAACGATTTTACTCTTTGATTTTTAAAGGCGCTACTTTAGCGAACACTTGTACACTAAACAACTCCGAACAGTACTTTTTTATAAAATTATTTGTCATATATCATAATTCACGTAAAATATGGTAACGCATAACTTGTTTAGTAATTGTTTACATGAATGATAACAATATGAAAGTAGAGAAAAAAAAGGCATTAACCAATGCTGAAAAACAAAAACGATATCGAGAAAGGCAAAAAGACCGTGGAAAGCAAGAAATGAGAGGATACTTATCGCCAGAAGCAAAAGAGTGCTATCGTTTAATATCAGAGCAAACCGGTTGGAATGACAGTGTCATTTTAAGTAATGCAGTTAGGCTCACATACGCAGCATACAAAAATGGACAAGTCGGATTGTTAAATAGTTGGCTAACAAAAAATAAACTTTAAATGCTTTGTAATATATATTTACATTTAGCAGAGTAATATTAATAAAATAAGACATATTTTTTTAAAAGATTAATCGCTATACTCATTGTCTAAGCGATAGTCTTTAAACCATTAGACAAAAATAATAAGGTGATTCTCCGTTGATTAATGTGTTACTAGTTGATGATCATGAGTTAGTTCGTACTGGTATTAGAAAAATACTCGATGAAGTGAAAGGACTTAAGGTTATAGGGGAAACTCAAACAGGTGAAGAAGCTGTTCAGTTCTGTCGTAAAACTGAGCCTGATGTTGTGTTAATGGATATGAACATGCCTGGCATTGGTGGTTTAGAAGCGACTAAAAAGATTATTCGTTATGCTCCCGATGTAAAAGTTATTGTCTTAACGGTTTACTGTGAAGATCCTATTCCAACAAAAGTCATGCAAATAGGTGCTGCAGGTTATTTAACCAAAGGTGCGGGACCTGATGAAATGGTTAATGCAATTCGTGCCGTTAATAGTGGTCAACGTTATATCACACCTGAAATTGCCCAAAAGATGGCATTAAACCAATTTAAATCCGCGGAAGAAAACCCATTCAATATCTTGTCTGAACGTGAATTACAAATCATGTTGATGATAACTCGTGGTGAAAAAGTACCTAATATTTCTGAACAATTAATGTTAAGTACAAAAACTATCAACAGTTATCGATATCGTATGTTTGAGAAGCTCAATGTTGGTAACGATGTCGAATTAACCCATTTAGCTATCCGTCACGGTATGTTAAAAACTGAAAAGCTTTAACCGGTTAACGTTATCGATTAGTTACCCCCTTGAACAGCCCACTTCCAGAATTTGATCATCAAGCTTTTCTGTCTGTTGTTACACAACAGGCAGGTGTTTATCGTATGTACGATAAAGATCAAACGGTAATTTATGTAGGTAAAGCGAAAGACCTTAAAAAAAGATTGACCAGTTATTTTAGAAAAGATGTCGGTAGTAATAAAACTAAGGCGTTGGTAAAACAAATTTGCGCGATTGATGTTACTGTTACTCATACTGAGGGTGAAGCATTAATTCTCGAAAACAACTATATAAAGAAATATCAGCCGAAATATAATATCTTATTAAGAGATGATAAAAGTTATCCCTACTTATTGATTACCGATCATAAACACCCCAAATTAGGCCTTCACCGTGGTGGAAAAAAAGTCAAAGGTGATTATTTTGGCCCTTATCCAACCGTAGGGGCCGTGTGGCAAAGTTTACGATTGATGCAAAAGCTTTTTCCCATCAGACAATGTGAAGACAGCTATTATCGTGCGAGAAGCCGTCCTTGTTTACAATATCAGTTAAATCGTTGTTCTGCGCCATGCGTGGATAAAATTTCAAAGCCGGATTATCAGCAGCAAGTTGACTTAGCGAAATTATTTCTGAAAGGAAAAAGTTCTTTAGTTATTGAGCACTTGGTTGAAAAAATGGAACAAGCGAGTGTTGAGTTAGCCTTTGAAAAAGCGGCAAAATATCGTGATCAAATAACTACGTTACGAAAAGTTCAACAACAGCAATACGTTAGTGGTTTTGCTGCTGAAATGGACGTCATTGGTATTTATCGTGATAAAAACCAAGTCTGTGTTCATTTATTATTTATTCGAGATCATAAAGTTTTGGGCAGTAAAAGCTATTTCCCAACCATCCCTGCTGAAACACAAGATAAAGATATCGTTCAAGCATTTATTAGTCAGCATTATTTTGGTCAAGATCTCAAAGCAGGGCGTATTCCTAAAGAAATTATTACGCCAATTGAAATTGATAATAACCTTGATATACAACAATTATTGACAGCACAAGCTGAACATGAAGTGAAATTATTGTTTAATGTTAGAACAGAACGAGCCAATTATATAAAGCTAGCGAATACCAATGCCCAAAATGCGCTTGTTACTAAAAACAGTCATAAAGAATCGGTTCAAGCAAGGTTTATCGCATTAAATGAAGTTTTTGATTTAGACGGCGGTATACAACGGATTGAGTGTTTTGATATTAGCCATACTATGGGACAACAAACCATTGCTTCAAATGTAGTATTTAACCAAGAAGGCCCGGTAAAAAGCGATTATCGTCGTTATAACGTTCATGGTATTACACCCGGCGATGATTATGCTGCTATGGCGTTTGCTTTAAATAAGCGCTATGGAAAAGTGACGAATGTTGAAAAATTGCCAGATATTGTTTTTATTGATGGCGGGAAAGGGCAGTTATCAAAAGCCGAACAGTTTTTTAATGAACTAAATTTAGAAAAAACGCCATTGTTAGTTGGGGTTGCTAAAGGAGAGTCAAGAAAACCAGGTTTAGAAACGTTAATATTAGCGGGTAGTCATCAATTAATTTCATTGCCAGGAAATTCTCCTGCTTTACATTTAGTACAGCACATCAGAGATGAATCACATCGATTTGCTATAGCTGGGCATCGTGCTAAAAGACAAAAAGTAAGTAAAAAATCAGCGTTAGAGTCTATTCCAGGGATAGGGGTTAAAAAAAGACAAATGCTATTGAAGTATTTAGGTGGTTTACAAGAAGTGCTGCAAGCAGATGTGACTGATTTAGCTAAAGTACCGGGAATAAGTGTTGCTCTAGCAACAATAATTTATGATGCATTACATGACAATTAACGCAATAACTGTGTAGAATAAAACTTTAAAGGCGATATCGTTATTTAACTTTAATGTTTAGTGATAATCGTGATACTTCAATTAAGTAGTGTGAAATTAAATGTGGACTATCCCCAATCAAATAACCTTGTTTAGAATTTTATTGATCCCAGTTTTTATAATAGTTTTCTATTTACCGGTTGAGTGGCATTATTTTGGTGCGTTTGCTGTCTTTTGGTTTGCTGCTATTAGTGATGCACTTGATGGCTACTTAGCTCGAAAACTTAATCAATCGTCTGCTTTTGGTGCTTTTATTGATCCTGTGGCCGA
Source organism: Colwellia sp. 1_MG-2023 (assembly GCF_030546755.1). GTDB lineage: Bacteria > Pseudomonadota > Gammaproteobacteria > Enterobacterales > Alteromonadaceae > Thalassotalea_H. Next base: position 619 of record NZ_JAUOPE010000007.1, on the reverse strand, counting down.
TAAATTAATGGTTGCCGCTGCATTGATCATGATCGCAGAAGATTATCAAAATTGGTATATAGCTGTAGCCGCCATGATAATGATTTCTAGAGAAATATTTATCAGCGCACTTAGAGAATTTATGTCATCTAGAGGCAAGCGGGATATAGTAGCCGTATCAACGTTAGGTAAATATAAAACCGCAGCACAAATGTTAGGAATTATGGGGCTGATTTGGCAACCAAATGAAAACGATGCTTTGTTAAATTTTTTATATATTCCACATGAACTCATTAATGGCGCAGCTTATTTCTTTTATGCAATAGCGACTATTTTAACCGTTTGGACTATGGTGATTTATTTCAAAGCAGCATGGCCAGAATTAAAAGACTAGAACATTGGTTAAAAACCATGCAAAACTTTCTAGATATGTGTTAAAAAATCATCATTTTAGTCGGTTTTTAATCAGTTGAAAAAAAATTGAATTTAAATTGAAATTAAAGGGTTGACTCGTCAATATTTCAATGTAGAATGCACCACCAGTTGACAGGGAGTCAACAGATGAAGCGGCTGTAGCTCAGCTGGTAGAGCATCACGTTGCCAACGTGAATGTCACGAGTTCGAGTCTCGTTAGCCGCTC
>NZ_JAUOPE010000006.1 GCF_030546755.1 Colwellia sp. 1_MG-2023 | reverse complement strand
CAGGTCTCCCTGAAGAAGTGGAGCGCATTTTAGGGATTTCTGTGAGAACGTCAACCCTTTTTTGAAGTTTATTTTAACGGAGTGGTCTGTTCGATTATAAAGTAAACAATCTAGTCAATATATAAGCTAGTTTCGGTTATTGTCGTTAAACAACGGCTTGCTTCATGGCATTCAACGTCATACTTACTTGATATTAATAACCTATTTTTAATACCCGCAGCCATTGCCGCTTTCATGTCTGATGCTTTATCGCCAATAAATACACTTTGCTTTAAATCAATATGATGTTTTTCTGCTGCTTGTAAAATCATACCTGGCGCTGGTTTACGGCATTGGCAATCAATTAAGTATTCCCCTTTTCCTTTTAAGGGATGGTGAGGACAAAAATAAACATCATCTATGATCACGTTTTTCTCTTTAAATTGTTCGACCATCCAGTTAGTCAACAAGTTAAACTGCTCGACACTATACATGCCTCGCCCGATACCCGACTGATTAGTAATGACTATTAACAGATAGCCTTTATCCCTGGCATCAAGACAAAGCTCGAATATACCGTCAACAAATTCAAACTGTTCTTTTTGATAAACATAGCCATGATCAACATTGATAATGCCGTCACGATCTAAAAATAGCGCTTTATTCATAATGAAAGAAAATATCTGTTTTTGTAAGCATAATAGAAAAAAGCGAGCAAAACTCGCTTTTTATAAATTTATCTAATTTCTATACGACCAAATTAATAGCCTTATATTAAAGAGAATTACATACACAATCCACCGTCAATTTCTACGACACGGCCGGTGAAAAACTCATTTTCGAAAATGTATTTTACCGTATGAGCAATTTCATCCGCTTCACCTAAACGACCCACGGGTTTCATTTTTTCTAAACGGTCTCGCATTTCTGGCTTCATAGCATCGGTCATTGCGGTTCGAATAACCCCAGGGGCGATAGCTCCAACACGTATACCATGACGGCCTAACTCTCTAGCCCAAGTTACAGTCATGGCAACAACTCCAGCTTTTGACGCAGCATAGTTTGTTTGTCCCATATTACCGCCACGTGCTATTGACGACATATTAATGATGACACCTTTTTTACCAGATTCGATCATATGAACCGCTGCTTCACGGCCACATAAGAAAACCCCTGATAAATTTACATCGATCACCGATTGAAACTGATCTAACGACATTTTTTTACTTACCACGCCATCTTTCGCTTTAACGAACATACCATCACGTAGGATCCCCGCATTATTTATTAAGCCATCAATACCATTAAAATCAGTGTTGATTTGTGAGAAGGTGCTTTCTACCTCTTGCTCATTAGTGACATTGGCCAAATAATACTTTGCTGACGAGCCTGCTTGCTCAACAAGGCTAACCGTTTCACTTAATAACGCTTCATTCAAATCAATCAAAGCAAGCTTAGCACCTTGTTGTGCTAAGTTAATCGCCATCGCTCTGCCAAGCCCCTGACCACCACCTGTGATCACAATTGTTTTATCGTTAAGATTCATAACTTACCTTTATCTTTATGCTTAAATTTAATTTTTCTCAAACTATTCTATTTAAATCGGACTCTGCTATTTTTTAATTGTCGTAAAAAACCAAGCTACTTGCTGTTTATCTACCGATTCGATACTTTTATAAAACCAGTTAGGCTGTTTGTCTTTGTCCACTAATAACGCTCTCACGCCTTCGGTAAATTCAGAAAACTGACAACATCGAATTGACAAATTGAATTCTTGCTCAAAACATTCTGCTAATGATAACCCCTGACAATGGTTTAATTGCTGATAAATAATGTGCGCGCTCAATGGACTACCGTGCATTAAATTTTGTTTTGCCTTGTTGAACCAATCACTGCAATTTTCTGCATCGACAATCGCATGATAGATATCAACGACATTATCGTAAGCAGTGACGCTTTGGATCCTAGCTATTTCGTTGTCAATTTGCCCAATAATTTGCATTTCGCTTTTCGCAGCAAAACTATTCACTAGATCAGAAAGTAGTTGATGGTTTATGCTTTCATTCGTCGTTAATTCAAGTTTTAACAGTGAATCGATTAAAGTGGGAATATGCTCACTATCGATAGAATAGTCTGCCATTTTTAATCGCTTTGCATCTGCACCAGTAAAAGTCATGCCCGTTAAACCAAGAAATAAACCAACACCTTTTGGCATTTGATTTAAAAACCAACTTGCGCCAACATCAGGGTATAAACCTATGGTGATTTCTGGCATCGCCATCACTGTTTTTTCGGTAACAATACGGTGATTTGCGCCAGCGACTAAACCGATACCGCCTCCCATAACGTAACCATCGGCTAACATTAATATCGGTTTGCTTGCATGATGAATAAGTTGATCTAATTGATACTCTTTAGTGAAAAACTCGACACCTAAACAAGAAGATATTTCATCATCGTTTAAGGTATTTCTTGCGTTTATTTTATGTTTAGCAACCAGATCATGATAAACACTAACGACATCTCCTCCGGCGCAAAAAGCTTTATCTCCTGCACCTTGAAAAACAATAGCAGCAACACCATCATCAGCTAACCAAGATTTTACTTGCGGAAGCAGGAAATCAATCATAGGTAAGCTTAATGCATTTAAGCTTCTACGCGCATTTAAGGTAGCAAAGGCAACTTTTACACCGCTATCTAGTAACTGCTCGGTTAAAATAACCGGCGAATTATCCGAAGGCTGTATCATTATTTAACTACCACCTTTTCAAAAAGTTAATAACTGAATAGTGCGATTAAAGTGAATCATCAATGGCAACAACAGTTCTACCGGTAACACTTCCTTCTACATAAGCTTCAAATGCATTGGGTAAATCAGAGAACGCGATAGTTGTTGGAGAAATCACATCAAGCTTACTAGGCTTTAAATCAGTTGCTAAACGATGCCAAGCTTTGGTGCGCACAGAAATTGGCATTTCTACCGAGTTAATCCCGAGTAAACTCACGCCACGCAAAATAAAAGGCATGACAGTCGAGTCGAGTTTAACCCCACCGGCTAAACCGATGGAGGCAATATTACCCCAAACATTAGTGGTTCTAGTTAACCAAGATAGCGTTTCACCGCCAACATTATCAACAGCCCCGCCCCACAAAATACTTTCAAGTGGTTTTTTTCCCATTTCTACATCATGTCGATTTAATAAACGTGAAGCGCCCAGTGATGTTAAGTAGTCTTTCTGCTCCGATTTACCCGTAAATGCCACCACGTCATAGCCAAGTTCAGCAAGCATATTAATGGCAAAACTGCCGACGCCACCTGTCGCTCCGGTAACAAGAATAGGACCGAATTCAGGCTTTTGGCCATTATCTTCCATGCGTTGAATGGCTATAGCAGCTGTATAGCCAGCAGTACCAAGCGCCATAGCATCACGTAAACTTATCCCGTCAGGTAGATTAACGACTGAATCAGCTTTTACTCGTGCATAATCGCTATAGCCACCATCATATAATTCTGAAAGTTGTGCCCCACAAACCAATACTTTATCGCCTTGTGAAAAACGACTATCACTTGAAGAGACAACAATACCTGATAAATCAATGCCTCCTACAAGTGGGTAAGTACGAAGGATCCGCCCTTTTCCTGTGGCCGCTAACGCATCTTTATAATTGATATCAGAATAGGCAACTTTGATCACAACTTCACCAGCGGTTAAATCATCAAGACTGATTTTTTCAAAACCGCTAGTAATCACTTTTTTATCGCCAACACTATTTTGGTGAATGCGAAAAGCTGTAAACTTTTGAGGAATTTCATTTCTCGATTCGGTCATAATATTTTACTCAAATAGATTCAAATAGCGTCCTAACATAACTTGTTAAAGATAATGCCAAAAGACGACTTTAGTCCTAGAAACAATGTTAACATTTAGCTAAATACACGTGCTGGGTTCAAATAAAAAGCTCAATTTAAACAAGCTCATATATTATTAGCGCAATGTATTTAGTTTTGCCCTGATTTCTTATTACAACTACATATTACGACGGTACTGACCGCCGGCTTCAAATAATGAGTTAACAATTTGTCCAAGAGAGCAGACTTTACAAGCGTCCATCATTAATTCAAAAATATTCTCATGATTAATCGCTGCCGTTTGTAATCGTTTCAACAACACAGTTGTTTCTGCTTCATTGGCTTTGTGTAAACTCGCTAACATATCTATTTGATAGTTTTTCTCTTCTTGTGTCGCACGAATTACTTCATCTGGTACTACCGTTGGTGAGCCTTTTGAACTTAAGAAAGTGTTAACACCTATAATGGGATATTCGCCAGAATGCTTTAAATGTTCGTAATGTAAGCTTTCTTCTTGAATTTTTCCGCGCTGATACATAGTTTCCATTGCACCTAGTACACCACCACGTTCATTAATGCGATCAAATTCAGTTAACACTGCTTCTTCGACAAGATCTGTCAGCTCTTCAATAATAAACGCTCCTTGAATTGGGTTTTCGTTTTTAGATAAACCTAATTCACGGTTAATAATTAATTGAATCGCCATCGCGCGACGAACACTATCTTCTGTTGGTGTCGTGATCGCTTCATCGTAAGCGTTAGTGTGTAATGAATTACAATTATCGTTTATTGCATAAAGCGCTTGTAACGTTGTGCGAATATCGTTGAAATCAATTTCTTGCGCATGTAACGAGCGACCAGAAGTTTGAATATGGTATTTCAACATTTGCGCTCGAGCATTCGCGCCATATTTGTTTTTCATCGCTTTCGACCAAATACGACGAGCTACTCGACCAATAACCGCATATTCAGGGTCAATACCATTTGAAAAGAAAAACGATAAGTTTGGACCAAATTCGTTAATGTCCATACCACGGCTTAAGTAATACTCTACAAAAGTAAATCCATTCGCTAATGTAAGCGCTAATTGGGTAATGGGATTAGCGCCAGCTTCTGCAATATGGTAACCAGAAATAGACACCGAATAGAAATTACGTACGCCTTTTTCGATAAAATATTCTTGAACATCCCCCATTAATCGCAAAGCGAATTCTGTCGAGAAAATACAGGTATTTTGTGCTTGATCTTCTTTTAAGATATCCGCCTGAACCGTACCACGAACTTGCGTTAAAGTTTTAGCTTTTATCTCTTGATAAACTGCAGGAGGTAACACTTGGTCACCCGTAACGCCTAAGAGCATTAAACCTAAACCGTCATTTCCATCTGGTAACTCGCCTTGATACGTTGGACGTTCGCAGCCTTTCTCTTGATAAATTTTCTTAATTAACGCTTGTGTTTCTTTTTCTAAACCATGCTCAGTAATATAACGCTCACATTGTTGATCAATAGCAGCATTTAAAAAGAAACCTAACAACATAGGCGCTGGGCCATTAATAGTCATAGACACTGACGTCATGGCATCGGCTAAATCGAAGCCTGAATAAAGTTTTTTCGCATCATCTAAACAGCAAATTGACACACCAGCATTACCAATTTTTCCGTAAATATCAGGGCGAATGGCCGGATCATTACCGTATAAAGTTACAGAATCAAAGGCGGTTGATAAGCGTTTAGCTGGCATACCTTTAGAGACATAATGAAAGCGACGATTGGTTCGTTCTGGACCGCCTTCACCGGCAAACATACGGGTTGGATCTTCCCCTTCACGCTTGAATGGGAATAAACCTGCGGTATAAGGAAATTCACCTGGTACGTTTTCTTGTAAGCTCCATTTTAAAATATCCCCCCAACCTTGGTATTTAGGCATACTGATTTTCGGGATATTCGTATCAGACAATGATTTAGCATGGGTTTCAATTGAAAGCTCTTTATTGCGCACTTTAAATTTAAATTCAGGATCTTTATAGCGCTGAACTTTATTTGCCCATTCTTCTAGCAATAATTTATTTTTTGGGTCAAGGTCTAACTCAACCTTAGCGTATAACGTTTCAAGTTGTGTAATAAGCTGCGCTGAAACATCGGAGGGTGTTTCTTTTGCCGTTTCAATTGCTTGGTGAATGCCATAAAGTTTTTGTGCAACTTGTGTTTGCTTATCAACCCACGCATCGTAGCCACGATTATTTTCTGAAATTTCAGATAGATAACGAATACGACTACCTGGGATCACGCTGCTTTTATTGGCTAAAGTACCATCGATTGATAAGATATCACCAACCGTTAAGCCTGCTTTTTTGTTTAACTCAGTGATCACTGCATTATAAAGTTCTGTCATGCCGCGATCGTTAAATTGCGACGCTATGGTGCCAAATACCGGTACTTCATCATCACCTGCTTCAAACATGCCTCGATTACGTTTGTATTGTTTTTTCACATCACGTAATGCGTCTAAAGCACCACGCTTATCAAATTTGTTCAATGCAATTATGTCAGCAAAATCAAGCATATCTATTTTTTCTAGCTGAGTAGCGGCACCGTATTCTGGCGTCATCACATATAAAGACACATCTGAATGTTCTTCAATTTCAGTATCTGATTGGCCAATACCTGAGGTTTCTAAAATAATCAGATCAAAATCAGTCGCTTTTAAAATTTCTAGGGTGTCATTCACATAAACCGATAAAGCAAGGTTTGATTGACGAGTCGCTAATGAGCGCATGTAAACACGATCATTATTGACGGCATTCATCCGAATTCTATCACCTAGCAATGCCCCACCAGTTTTACGTTTTGAAGGATCAACAGAAACAATAGCAATTTTACTATCCGCTGTTGCCATTAAAAAACGACGAATAAGTTCATCAACTAATGAAGATTTACCTGCACCACCTGTGCCGGTAATCCCTAAAACGGGAGTTTTGCTAGCGGTTGATATTTTTCTAATTTTATCAAGAGCCGCTTTATTTTCTTCAGGGGCATTTTCTGCGGCAGAGATAAGACGGGCGATAGCTTGTTTATCATTCTTTTTAAGGTTGGCGACGTCATCTTTTTTAACGTTCGTACCTGTTTTAAAATCACAACGTTCAAGCATGTCGTCTATCATGCCTAATAAACCTAATTCACGGCCATCATCTGGTGAGTAAATACGGGTAATACCATACTCTTGCAGCATGGCAATTTCTTCAGGCAATATAACGCCACCGCCACCGCCAACAATACGAATATGCTCACAACCACGCTCTTTTAAAAGATCGTACATATATTTGAAATATTCGTTATGGCCCCCTTGATATGAGGTCATCGCAATAGCGTTAGCATCTTCTTGAATCGCTGTATTGACTACTTCTTCAACACTTCTGTCGTGACCTAAATGAATCACCTCAGCGCCACTTGATTGTAATATTCGGCGCATGATATTGATCGCTGCATCATGGCCATCAAATAAAGAAGCCGCGGTTACAATTCTAACTTTATTTTTTAATTGGTAACGTTCAGTCGTCATAACTCACTCACTTTTAATGTTATTGATTTATTGCCGTTGGATAAAACACAACGAAAATTAAATATTTAGTGTTTTCTTGTGAAATAAATTTACATTAACCATATTGGAACATACCAAAACCCTAGATAAAATTGATTTTATTGTTAAATTGATGGACTATATTGCTATATTTAAAGCTATAATAAAATTCCTTGTTTTTTTATTAGAAAACTAAAGTTATGAAAATTGATACCGAGCAAAGTATTCGTTTGATCATTCCATTATTTTTATTAACAAAATTAAAGCGTCACCCTTTAACATCTGGTCTATATCCTCTTTCATTAGGAAGGTCAGTTGACCAAATGTCGTTACACTTATCGCAAAAAAATGCTGCTCATTACACGTTAATATACAGCCCTTCTTCACAAGGAATTTTAGACTATAAAAACCAACAGCGAGAAATAAAACAAGGTGATCTTGTTATTCTTAGTCCAAATCAACCTTTTAAGTTTTCCAGCATTGAAAACAAAAGAAAATCACCAGAAAATGTTATTTATTGGATAAATTTTACGGGAAAATTAGCCGATGATTTTGCAGAAAGGTTATTGATGAAAATGAAGAATGGTATAGCGAATGTCGGTAGCTTAGGAGAAATCATAAGAGATTTTGATACGATATTAGCGTTAGGCCAACGTGGTTATACCGCAACTAATGTGATTCACGGTATTCACCTTTTACAGCAAGTGTTAAGTTCGTTAGCTCTACAATTAAGGTTAACAACTTTTAATCAAAATAGTCACTTTGATCTTAAAGCGATAGAAACATTAATGCAGGAAAATATGCATCATGAACTCAATCTTGATACCCTCGCGCATTATTGTCAGCTGTCAAAATTTCACTTTTCAAAGAAGTTTAAAGAATTAACAGATACGTCGCCTATTCAATATTTTATCAACATGAAAATTCAGAAAGCTTGTTATCAGCTTGATAATAGTCAAGATAGTATCAAACAAATTGCAGAGTCGTTGGGGTATAGCGATCCGTATTATTTTTCAAGATTATTTAAAAAGGTCGTCGGTGTTTCACCAAAAAATTATCGTAAATAAAATAGACAATTGGTAAGGGAAGTCGTTTCCCGTCATCTATAAAGGGAGCTAACAATGTGTGTCTTACCAATTGTCTAAAAACGAGATAACACTAAGACTGTTGATCTTTCGAGATTGTTTTTGCAGCATTTTGTTGGGTATTTATTCAAGGCAGAGCCTTGGTAATATGGTTGTTCCACATAAAAGGCGATAACGCCGTAAAAATGACCAACAAACGCTGTCCGAAGGTTCAATAGTCCCTATAAACTATTGAACTCCTTGATAATTTTTGACAGTTTCATTGATTATATTCAATAAGCCTTTACTACTTTGATGGTCTTTTGATAATTCCCAAATCATCACCCCTGCCCCTTGCTTAATAGCTAGCTCAGTTTTCGCTTTAGTGGTTTTATAGCCATTAAAAGTCAAATAACTACAAAGCTCACAATTTTTACCGATTAAATCAGCCTGAATAGCTTTCTCTCCAAACTCATTTAATAGATCATTAAAGCTATAATTAGCCTTGTATTGACCAAATCCATAACCATAAAAAGGTAAACCTAAGATTAATTTTTCTTTTGTTAAGCCTCTTTTTTTCCACAATTGAATATCCGCTTTTGCTTTTATCAGTGTTGAATGTTCAACACCCACATCTCCCCATGTCGGACCTACTGCGTCATAAGACATAATTGAAACGTAATCAAAATATTTTAGTGTTGACTGAGGTAACATGCCGCCTATATAAGAGCCAGTTGCTGCCGTTAACAGTTTTTCTTGCGCTACTAAGCTATTATTTAACGCTTTAACAAACGGTAAAAAATTTCCTTGATTATCTATTTCTGTTAATAAATTGCCTTCAATATCAATATCTACACCGTCTAAGTTAAATTCATCGACAAAGTGTAATAAGCGATTAACAATTGCAGCTCTTTTATCCGCGAGTAATAACTGTTGCCAGTCACCTGCACAACTTGGATATGAAGCGCCTCCAAAGGAAATAAGCACTTTGACACCGGCTTGATGCGCTTTGTTGACCGCATATACAATTTCATCTGATTTGAGTGGTTTGCCAAATTCACCTACCATGCATGTTGGTTGCTTATCTTCTAGAAAAACACCTTGTTTATTAGGATGTAAAAATGCCAGTGTCAAATGGGTTATTTTCGTAAAATCAACGTGTTCCACTTGTTTCATTAACCCGTAATAGCTAGGTAAATAACCAATAACAACCGTTTTAGCAACACTAGTTGACTGAAAGCAGCACAAAAAAAATAGCAGGTAAAATAGTCTAATATTCATTAAAACTCACTTAAATCACAAATTAAAATTACGGTAAAAGCAATTCATGATGCTTTTTGAAATTCATGCCACAGCGTCGAATAAAATCTTTAACGTCTGCAACTTCTTGATGATGAGCAGAATAATCAACTCGTCGGTTATTTAATTGTTTAGGAAAAACCCCATAGCCCGCTAACAAACAAGCCCACGACTTAGGCTTATAGCTTCCCCACAAATGATATTTATTCATATCCCCCTCGAAATCTTGGCTATTTTTCCACAAATATAAAATGCGCGTTAAATTTTCAGAGAGATGTGGGTTAGCAGAATTATCTCGCCAATAATTGGTATCGTTCCGTTGATTAGTTTTATAATGACAAACGATATAATCTCGAATGCCATCAAACTTTTCGTTTATGTCTGCGTTAAAGGGTTTCTCATATTGATTCGTGCCTTTTCCTTCTTGAAAACACTGAATAAATTGTGAAATGGTATTAAATGATAAAGCAATGGCGGTTGCCTCTAGCGGCTCTATAAAGCCTTGCGATAAACCAACGGCAAGACAGTTTTTATGCCAGTGCTTTTCAACTCGCCCAACTTTCATGGTTAAATGGCGAGCTTCTACATCACTTTCTAATAAACCTAAATGCGATCTTAATTCGATTTCAGCTTGATTTGAGTTAATGTAATTATCGCTATAAACATAGCCATTACCAAAACGATTTCGTAAAGGAATTTGCCAAGCCCAGCCATTCGTTAACGCTGTAGCGCGGGTTTCGGCAGGAACGTTGTCTGACATGTCACTGGGTAACACAACCGCAGCATTATTGACTAAATTATCCTTGAAGCTGTGGTAATTCACTTTCAAGGTTTGTTGTAATAACAGTGAAGAAAAACCAGAGCAATCAATAAAAAAATCCCCCTGAAATGTCATTGCTTCTTTTAAACGTTCCTCACTGTCATTATCTTGAATAAGCGTAACAGAGCTGATATTACCAAGGGTGTTAACTTGGGCATCAGTCACTTTGCCAAAAATTCTTTTTACTCCTAATTTTTGTGCATTTTTTGCTAGAAATTGTCCTAATAAAGCAGAATCAAAATGATAGCCATAAGCCACACCAAACGGGAAACATTCATTAGGAATAGGGGCTAAGTTGTTTCTTGCAAGGTAGGTTTCTAAAAAATAATCGTCAGGATTGGCGTTAATATCATACCCTTGCATCCGCGCTTGAATGTTTTTATAGAACAAAGGAAGGGTAAATAAATCGTCAGTTTGTGCAGCAAAAGGATGAAAGTAAGATTCATACCCTTCAATCGTTGACCATTTATCAAAAGTAATACCTGTTTTATAAGTAGCATTACAATGAGGCATCCACTCTGAATCAGGCAAACCAATAGCATCAAAGAAAAATTTTAGATGTGGGGTACTTCCTTCGCCCACACCAATAATGCCAATTTCTTTCGATTCAATCAGACAAATTTCTGAGTTTCTCCAATGGTGTGCCAACAAGTTTGCAGTCATCCACCCTGCGGTTCCGCCCCCCACGATTACGATCTTTTTAGGCGTACCATCACTGTTTAATTGAATTGATTGCTCGTTTATCATTATTTAATCACTTGTATAGAAAACGGTATTATTATTAATTACTTACAAATAAGCTTTAACACTTTTAATGGCTGTACTATCAGGTTTTTCATTTTTGATCTTGCCATTTTTGAATGAAATATGTTTTTATTGCTTCAACATACTTTGGCGTTAATTCGCCTAAGACATGTTGTTGGTGCTCTGGAATATAAGCAACCGGGTCAACACCTTGCTTAAATAAGTAATGATCGAATAAACAGCGCCACGCCTCACGTTGTTTAGGTGTCAAATCACGCATTGCCACAAGCGCGATATTTAAGCTGTCAATCACACTTGGTGATGTAGCAGAAAGCGCAGAAGAGCCATTCCACCAATAATTGATTAAGCCATTCACTTTTTCTAAAGACTCAACATGGTGCCACCAAAGCATGGGAATAAAAATCGCATCACCAGGTGACAGTTCAACACTATATGCGTGCGCTAAGGCATGTTTAAACAAAGGGTATGAGTCAAAATCAGGCTCGTTAATATCAACCAAACTTGTTGGTGCGCCAGCTGGGGTAAAATTTAATGGACCTGGATACAAATTTGCCGTTTGCTCTGGCGGAAATAAAACAAAGCGTCGGCGTCCTGCAACCACACACGCGAAATTATCTGAACTATCATAATGAGTATTCACTATTCCTTCATTTCCCACCCATAAACGTGGTGTTACTTCAGGTGAAAAAAAATCACTGCTATTTTCTCGAGATAAGTTTGGTAAAATATCTTCAATTACCGCCCCTTGCATTGAAATAGCCGGATAAACTTTTTTATCGACAAGTTCTAAAAGTCGACCAAGGTATAAATCAACGCGTTCTTCTCCTCGAATAAAGTTCACGTCGGTCATGGCATCATTGTAATAAAAACGCTTATTTGCAGCAGGTGGAGCAACCACCATGGCGGCTTTCTCCCCCGTATAAAACTGATTAATATAATCAACAAAATGTTGAGATGATTGCAATGAACACTGAACTAATGGCCAATGCTTTGCAAAATTTCGAATAACCACAGGCTGTTGAGCTGGGACTAGCTCCTCAAAAAATTGTTGGGGAGACATCGATGAAAACTCAGGAATCATTTTAAATTTATTCATCAGGATAAACTAATCTTGTGGTTCATTTTGACCAAACGAATGCGCAGGACAATTCGTTTGGATAAAATCGTGATGGCTGGGCATTTTCATAACCATATCTCTGATCTCTTGCACATTTTTATTGAGCGTATTAGCTAAATCTTGCGTATGAAAACCATCTAATAACGGGTGATATTTTTTCGAGTGAATATGCATGCCATTAAGAATTGAATACCAACTATCACTGGTGAAAAGTTTACCTTGTTCCTCTTCAATAGAACCACGGTGGCGAAAGGCTTTAATCTTCTCATCCAATGACGGTGGAATTGTCATGGTTTGGCACCAACGCCAAAAGTCAGAATCAGTACGATCAGAGGTACAATAATGCAGAATAATAAAATCTCGAATTTCCTGATAATCAGCATTTATTTTTTCGTTAAAAGCCGTTTCATTCAGTTCATCAAAATCTTTATCAGGAAAATGTTTGATAAAATGTACTAAGGTTTTATATACCAAATGAATCGCTGTTGATTCTAAAGGCTCTAAAAATCCACTGGCTAAACCTAAGGCTAAACAGTTTTTGTGCCAAATTTTTTCTCTTCTTCCTGTTTTAAAAGGAATAATGTTAGGTTCATTCAATAGCTTCCCTTTGACATTAGCTTTTAATAATGTGATTGCTGCTTCATCACTGCAAAACTTATCGCAATAAACATAACCATTGCCAGTACGATGTTGCAAGGGTATATGCCATGACCATCCGGCTTTTTGCGCACTAGCCACGGTATATGGAGGTGGTAAATCAACTTGCTCTGTTTGTACCGTAACAGCTCGATTACAAGGTAAATAATCAGACCAGTCTTGAAAGGCAACGTTTAACGATTTCTCAATAAGTAAGCCTTTAAACCCGGTGCAATCGATATAAAAGTCACTGCTTACAGGTGTGTTATCAGCCAATGATACGTTTTCAATAAATCCATCTTTATCTACATTAACGTTTTGAACTGTCGCTTCAATACGAATAACACCTCTTTTTACACACAGTTCCCGTAAATATTGTCCTGCTTTTACCGCATCTAAATGTAATGCATGAGCAAAGCTAGAAAAAATCCAATGTTGCTGTTGATTTGAATGCAACATAAATCGCTGATGTTCGGCCATAATCGCGTTGGGAGAATGATCAAGCCAGCGTGTTTTTTCGCCATCAGCAAGAGACTTTTGCCACGCTTGATAAAAATCAAAACCATTAACATCTTTACCAGTTTTACCAAAAGGGTGAAAAAAATTCTCTCCTGAGCTCAACCAATTATCAAATCGAATACCTAATTTAAAAGTGGCTGATGTTGATTGAATAAAATCCTTTAAATCAATTTGCGCCGCTTTGGTAAAATCTATAATGGATGGCACCGTGGACTCACCAACACCAATGGTATTGATGTCAGGCGACTCAATTACGGTTATCTTGATGCTATTACCACGAGTAATGCTCGACAGTAATGCCGCAGCCATCCAACCCGCGCTGCCGCCACCGATAATACAGATAGATTTTATTGGGTTTTGCATAGTCATACCGTAGTGAAATTAGGAATATCTAGCATAGTAAAGCGAAGATGAATGCTTGTATAACCTAAGTTTGAAAGGCGATGTAGTTGACGGTTAAGTAAAAGAAACTGTGCAGCTTGCTCACTACACAGTTTAATCACTTTATTTCAACATTCGCTTTTAAAACGTGCCACGTAAACTTAAGGCGTAACGACGTTCAGGAGAGAATGAAAAAGCATCCGTTTTAAATCCTTCCTGATTTTGTTGATATTGAGTTTTAGTTTCTGATTCTAGTAAGTTATTTACCTGTAAACCAATTTTAATATTTTCAGAAATATTATAAAACAAACTCATATCCATCATGCCTTGATCTTCAGAATAAGCTGGTACAAATTCTTCAGATTCACGCAGTGTTAATAAGTACTCTGAACGCCATGTGTAGGCTAAACGTACTGAAATATCATTTTTCTCATACATAGCAACAACATTAAAGTTTTGATCTGAGTACCCTTGTAGCGGTAGTCCGGTAAATTGACGGAAACTATTACGGTTATCCGTGATAGGTTCACCTGCTCCGTTATACGTTAAGTTTTGTGTTGGATTAGTATTAGGATCTTCCAAACCATTTTGGTCAATATAGGTATAATTGAACTGCAAACCTAAGCCACTCCAAATTCCGGGTAACATATCGTAGAATTGTGAATAAGCAAATTCAACACCACGAATAGTGCCTGAACCTGTATTAGCTGGTCCATATGCAGAAACAGGGTAATCCGTTCCATCTACTTCAACTTCTGTAGAAAATTGCTTGTTCCTAATAATGTTCGACAATTTTTTATGGAATAAGCCAACCGTTAATGAACCTGCATCGGCAAAATACCATTCAGTTGATAAATCAAGATTAATTGATTCTTCTGGTTCTAAGAAAGCATTACGCGCATTAGCACTTATTTCAATATTACGCAGATCAACGGTAGGGTTGGTTTCTTCATCCTTTCCTTGTGATGGATCTAAGTAAACTTCTTGATAATCTAAACTGATATTCATTTTGTTTGCTGAATCAACAAGGCTCGGGTAATAAAGTCCTTTTGAAGCACCAAACCTAATAATCAATTCATCCGTGATACCAAAATTTAGGTTTAAACTCGGCAATACCGTTGAGTAATCTGTGCCATCTATCGTGCTAGAAAATGTTTCTCCTGACGCTAAGGCGTAAATACTCGGGTATTGATTAAGCATAACTTGGTGAAGTGAATCAGTTTCAACAGTACCGCGCCGTGATGTAGAAGGTAAATTAATTCCGCCTGTAGACTGCAACTGATAATTCACATAACGTAAACCAACATTACCTTTAACAATAACGTCTGAGTTATCTAGATCAAAGTCAAAATCACCACGAACATAAAACTCGGTACGTTCAGTTTTACTTGAGCTGATATGACGAGGAGCAAAATGCGTGTGAACACGGTCAGCTAAATCTTCATAGGGAACCGCACATCCACCACTTCCATCCATGGCATTACCAATGGCACTCCATGTACCACATCCATCACGTAATGTTTGGGCATAGTTTTCAACTAAATCCATTTGTGGAAATAAGAAACTGTTATTCGCCCCCATTAACGTGGAACCGTTATAATGATCGGCAAAACTAACGCGTTGAAATAATTCAGGTACAACTTGAGGTGAAGCATTATAAGAAGCTTGTGCATTCCATGGGGTACCTAATGCTTGCCAGCCTTCATAATCAGTATCTCGAACGGTTAATGTTTTTTCTGAATAATAAAGTCCTGTTTTAATCGCGGTAAATGCTCCATCTAATGCATAAACAAAGTCGAGTTTAACACTATCAGAATCGGCCTCATTATGTACCTCTTGTTGCATACCACTAGCAAGACGTAAAATAGGGTTTGTATCCGCTTCTACGTCTTCAGGAGTTGAAGTATTTGAATTTAAATATTCAATTGTCGGATTATCGCCTCTTAGATCTAAGAAAAATGGCGCATATTCGCTAGTTTGATTACCATTAATTCGAGAAGTAAGTGAGTTATTGTGAACAATCTGTTCTGAATCTACATGTTGATAATCAAAAGCTACCGTTAACTCGTCAGTCGCTTTAAAAATTAAATTTAACGAAGTATCTTCCACCGTACTTTCATTAAAGTTATAGCGAGAGCGAAATTGAAGCGGCAATTCAGGTTCATTTGAACGTCCAATACCGGAAGTTACATAACCATTTGAATCAACACTTAAAGGATAACCTTCATCAGTTCCATCAAACCATTGAATCGCGTTAGGAGCATAAGGTAAGAACCCTCTATCACCAGACGCGATAACATTTTCACGCCATTCTAAAGACGATTTAGAATCAATATGCTCAAGTGTTGCCGTTATTCTTTCATCTTTACTTTGCCACTGTAAAGACGCTGTTAAGCCAGTACGTTTGCGATCGTTTTCTGCAGATGTCATTGTATAACTTGCAGGTGCATACCAAGTGGCTCCCTCAGGCTGTCCTTCTAATTCTTGACCTTCGAAGGCAGGAACATAAGCAGCAGCATCTTCTTCTGTGTACTGAACGGTATCCGCTAGGTCACCGCTACATGCGCGCCAATCTGTTGCATCAGGAATACAAGGATTCGAGTAATTTCCCGCCGTAATGCCTGGACTAGGTGTTCCCCAAACATCATAAGAAAACGTATCTACCGGACCTCGACTATGGAAATTACCAAGACCAAAACCATCACCACGGGTTTTAAATTCAGATTGAGAAGCGGCAATTAATACGCCGAATTTTCCTGAATCTGTATCCCAATTATCAGAGAATAGTGCGCTAAATGATGGGGTCGTTTCTTCACGGTAATCACCGTAGTTAGCTTGCGCGCTAACAGAAACCATTCTATCGTCAGAGTCAAAAGGTTTTCTTGTAACAAGGTTTACGGTACCTGCAATACCACCCGAGATTAAATCAGCCGTTTGGTTTTTAAAAACTTCAACAGCTCCTAATAATTCAGCTGGAAAATCTTCATAGCTTAACCCTCCATCAGGTTTAGCACTAAAAGAATCTCGACCATTAATTTCACTGCGAACGCGGTCTAAACCACGCACCAATACGCTGGTACCTTCATCAGCAAAATGCTTAGGATCACTAGATGAAGCAAAACGTTCAATCGTAACACCTGGTAACCGTTGTAGCGCCTCAGTTACCGATACATCCGGTAATGCTCCTATATCAGTAGCTGTAATAATATCTTTAACTGTGTCAGCATACCTTTTTAAACTTTGAGCACTTTCAACGCTTTGTCGCATGCCAAGTACTTCAATTTGTTCTATTTCTTCTTCAATTGCCGCTTTATTATCCACTTCTTGGCTAAAAGCACTTGAACTAGCAATAGAAAATGTACTGCATACAGCAGCGCAAATAATATTTCTTTTAAAATTCATCGACATTATGTAACCCCTTAATTGCGATCATTACTTTCTTAGATAATTGTCATTTTTATTTTGTAAATCTTTTTACGCTGAATATTATTTAAACAGTTATAAACCAACAATGACAACGCTGTCAAAATTTAATACAAAACTACTGCTCCATGAAAAATTTTTCAATAGTGGTAACAGCTATTTATTTGTGTCTATGTTTGTTTGGGTTGTTTGTTTAAAGTTCTTGCTCAATAACAGAGAAGTCTAAAAGTAAACTAAGCTAGGATTTTGCAAGAATCATTATATCCATGCGGTTACATTATCAAGTGGTTTGTCAATGTGATATAGGCTTGCTTTTCTAAATCATGAAACGTAACAGGAAAAACCATAAACATCTGTTATTAAACGATTAAATCAAAGATAGATAAGAATAATATTTCATGAACTGTAACTAAAAATGCTCCGTTTTCTTGAAACCAGCTAACAAGTTTTCTGATAAAAAAGTCAGATGAATCAAAAATAACAAGATTGTGGAAATAACATTAAAGCTCGGGAAAGTTATTATTAACATTAAGCGTTAGGCAAACCAGTGTGGGTATAAACCTTTCAATTCAGCAATATATGTTCGACTAATAGGAAGTTCTTCAGCACCGATCACAACAACGTATTTGAGTTTTGACACTTGTTTTACCTTAGTGACTTTTTTAGGGTTTACTAGATAAGAGCGATGTATTTGCAAAAGAAAGCTTTCATCAAAATATAATCTGACGGTGCGTAAACGCATGCTAATATAGCGCGGCTCTTTTTTACCTTGTGAGTAAATGCCTGTATAGCCTGATTCCGCTTTTAAATATTTAACTTTATCTTTATTACTCGTTAATTCGTAAAGCTCCGACAAAATTGTCGGTTCTTTTAAAAGCGCTTGAATAGATTTTTGAACCATCAAAGTTTGATAAACTAGTACTTGAATTAATTGTTGATCTTGTTCATTCAGTTCTTCTTGCGTAACAATTTCAATATTAATATCACTCGCATTAACAATCACCTCATGTCTAGACATTAAAGCCTGATTACCAAGTTTAGCAACGAGTTGATCATGATGGTTTATCGTAACTTTAGCGTCTTGATTTAATAAGTCGATAAAATACTGACTCGCTTGTTCAAGCCCTTTGTATATGTCTTTTTCAGGCGTGGCAAACATATTAAATGAAGTAATTCCGACAAATAAATTTGATTGTGACGCTAAATCAAAACTTCGATGTTCATGATCATTGCTACTTATTTCTCCAATTGGCTCACTAGCCTTTACTATCCTGTTATTTTTCTGGGTTGCTTCAGTACAGGCTTGAGATGCAATAAATGATAACTGATATGGCGTTTGAGCAGTAAAGCGTACATTTTCAAAGGGAATAACAACAGCTAAGCCCTTAACATTTGATTCGGTTGTTAAACTAAACCCAAGTGAACTTGCTTGATGATATAAAGAATTTAAACGTGCGTGGTTAATGGTAGCACTTTCATTGAAATTCACATCAGTTTTAAAACTTAATATTAAAAAAGGACTGTCTTTTATTGATTGAAACTCAAGAACATGGGTTATTTCGTTGAGGTGCTCATCAATAAAATCACATAAATTATACAGTAACTGATAAAAACGTGTCTCATTAGTAATAATTTCAGTATTCGATATTGGTTTAAACGTGATCGTTCTGTTTTTATTCAATGAAAATATCGTCTTAATATTCAACATCATTTGTTGTAAAGAAATAACCTCATTAAATTGATTCTCAACACCTGACTTCAAGTTTGTTTCAACTAATAAATGAGAGATAGGAGCTAACACTTTAGAAGACAAGCCGGTTAGAGCCTTAGTATTACTCGTCGTTAATAGTTTCCTTTCTTGAACTTTTTCAGCAACGGACACTAAATGTAAAAGCGGTTGTTCAATACCATGCAATAAATGTTGTAAGCGATTAAATGTTTGCTTTTCTATAAATATTTGACGATTACGTTTATTAAGTAATACGATAAAAGTAATAATGCTCACTAAAATTATCGATAACATTTGAATAAGTACTATTAAGGCATTTTCATTCTCTCGCCAAAATTCTTTCAACATAAAATAACGACTTTTCAGCCAATGATATTCCTTAAATACCGTTATTACAGGTTGGTCGCCATTATGTAATTGACGTATAGCTATTCCAGCTAATTGATGCTTCTCGGCATAATCAACTTTTGCAGAAATTGAACGATCATTTTCATAGGCAATAAAGTGCCCACCATATTTACTTGGATTATATAAATAACTGGTTTTACTTTTATCATCCCATAAACGTTGATAATGTTCAGATGATAGAAAATAAGATAAGTTTTTTTGATTATATATTCCTGTTGCCCCACTTTGGTTACTGTCCCAACTGCCCCAACTAAGATTAGTTGATGGTTGACCTAAACCATTATTAATATTACTTACGCCTTCAATCCCCACCGCAAACGACGCGATTGATAAAACAATTTTTCTTTTGTCTATACCAAAATGGGTTAATGTATTGACAACGGTATTAATTGAACGTTTATTGTCATCAGCATAAAGTGATGATTGAGGCTCAGCTATTTTCCCTTCATCACCGGGTAGCCTTGTTACATCAACAACCAATAAATCAACATTGTCATTTAGCATTTGAGCATTCCAAGCATCATCCAATGAATATGGCGCCAAAATAGCTTGCAACGAACAGTTAATTGCTTTTTGTTGACATTGATGATTAATTTCTTGCAATAACAGGTTTAAATGTTGAGGATCATTATCTCGTTTGCTAATGGTATCTTGATGTCGTTTTCTATTAATAGGAAATTGCCAGTCAATTTCAATGCCATCAAAATGATATTTCTGCATAAATGCAATGGCATTACGCGCTATTTTTTCACGCCCTTGCTGACTGGACGCTAACGTAGAAAAATTATCAGAACGGCCCCACCCACCAATACTTATTATGGTTTTTAATTTTTTATTCGCGTTTTTAACTCTGATTAATTGGCCAAAACTTCCTAAAAATTCCTCCTCACGATCCGCGCTCGGATAAAGGTGTTCCATATCGGCAAAAGAATCACCGGGTTCAACAACACCATCAACAGTTAAATCTGCACTTTTATAGACTAAATGCGTCATCAAATTAACGGGTAAGTCTTGAACATGAATATTAGGACTATATACCGCCCATTGAGAATAATACCCCATGATCACAGGCGGCTTCTGCGATGTGTCTTCTTGAACAATTGCTGACGATTTAACTTCAATCGATAAGAAAGTTAACAGTATGATAAGGAATAAAAAATTGAAAAATTTCATATCGGATTAATTACAATCGACCAATAAAGAGCCTATGAGCCGAAAATTGTTTGCCATAAATTTTAATATCGTAAGTTTAATAAAGAGTGAATAACAAAATGACCAATTTCACTACTGTAATTCAATTAATATACGAATGAAATATTAGTTGAGGCTTATTTTTTAACATTAGTGTGCTGCTAATCGTTATCGCAAATAATCATTAATGCCATTTTGCATTATATTGGGGGAAAATTTAATTCAGTTGCGATTAGGTTTAATACTTTAATTAACTTTTTATCGAGAAAACTAGCCAATAATTTAGGGTGCTGACAAAGTAAGCGTTGCTCAACATCAGTAATAGCGACAAAACAGCTGTGCAGATTATTCATTTGATCTGGTAAATAAATGACATCATCGGCAAATTCACTTTTTACTGTTGAATGAGTTTTGATGCTTATATCGTAAAATTTTTCAGGTGATTCTATAGATACACAAAGATTAAGAATGTTGTTTTCATCGCCATACCAACCGGCTGTCATCGTTTGAAAGTTAAGTTGGGATTCTAATCGGTTAGCAATAGATTCTAACGTCGAAAATTCTTCAGAAAGCAAACTATTTACTTTTATCGAGATGGGTAATTGAGATTCCATAAACACATTTAACAATGAAAAGGATAAAGCACATTAACGTATCTCATTTAAAATTAATAGTAAATGTAACCGCCTACAATTATTACATTTTTCAACTATACTCAAACTTATTTACTTAGCACCCTCACCAATGAAATTAACGCTTTTACTCATCTTTTGTTTACTAAACACCTGTAAAGTAGCAATAAGTAAAGAAGTGAAAGAAAGGTTCATCATTAGTTATGTCGAGCATGCCTCAATCATTAATTACTATGTGCCTTTGTTAGATGCAGCCTACCGTTCAATAGGTATCGAACCTGAGTTTGTGCAAATAAATGACAAACGAGCATTAAAGTTACTAAATCAAGGGGAAATCGATGCTGATACGGCTAAATCAGGGGAGGTTTTTGTTTTATATCCAAATATTATTAAAGTACCTACTCCCATCAGTAAAATTCAAGTAATGCTGATTTGCCAATTAACCATGGACTGTGATCTAAACGTGCTGCAATCACCTAACAAAATGTTGGGCTTAATTGCTGGTGATGAATTCTATAGCAACCTATTAGCCAGCAGTAAAATTCTCATTACCGAAGTCACTAGCTTTAAAATATTAATAGAAATGTTTAAACATAAAAGGGTTGATTATATTTTTATGGTTTTTGATGAAAGAGATATAAAAGCTAAAGCAGCCTTTGATAATAAATACTTAATCGAAGAAAAAATTGGCTTTCATATTATGAATAAAAAACACCGCGACCTTATTCCTAAGTTAGACAAAGCTATTCAAGCACATATGAATATGCCTTTCCCGCAAACAATCCATTAATTGACTATTCAGCTAAAAATTAGCCATAAAAAAATCGTAAACGATATATCATTTACGATTTTTTATCAGGTGGTAACTAGGGCGTGTTGATCTTTCGAGGTTAATTTTTGTTCAAAATAAAAGCCATTTATTCAAGGCGTGGGTTAAGTAGCATGGTTGTTCCATGTAAATAGCGAACAACGAATAAAAAATGGCTTTTAATTGAACCCTTCGGGCAACGTTTGTTTGTCATTTCTACTGCATTTTTGCTCATTGAGGTGGAATAACCACATAACATTCGCAATGCTTTGTATAAATACCAAACAAACAGTTGCAAAAATCATCGCGAAAGATCAACACGCCCTAGTCAATTATTTAAAACATTTCAACCGCAAATGCAGTTGCTTCACCACCACCAATACATAGTGAGGCAACCCCTTTAGATAAGCCTTTATTTTTCAACGCATGAATTAATGTCACAATTATACGTGCTCCACTAGCCCCTAAAGGGTGCCCTAAAGCACAAGCTCCACCATTAATATTAACTTTTTCAGCATCTAAATCTAACGCTTTCATACCTAACATAGTTACCATCGCGAATGCTTCATTAATTTCAAAGAGATCAACATCAGCAGTTGACCAATTTGCTTTATCTAACACTTTTTTCATCGCGCCTACGGGTGCAACAGTAAACTCTTCTGGCTTTTGCGCATGTGTCGCGTGTGCTACGACTTTACACAAAGGTGTTAACCCTCGTTTTTCAGCTTCTGATTGTTTCATCATGACTAAAGCCGCTGCGCCATCAGAGATTGAACTTGAATTGGCGGCCGTTATTGTACCGTCTTTTTTAAAAGCCGCTCTTAATGAAGGAATTTTTTCAGGACGTGCATTGCCAGGTTGTTCATCTATTTCAAACACCGAATCACCGCGACGTGATTTAATCGTTACTGGGGCAATTTCATTGGTAAAAGCGCCTGATTCAATAGCAGCATTAGCACGTGATAACGAACGAATGGCATATTCGTCCATAGCTTCACGAGTAAAACTGTTTTCATCTGCTGTCCCTTGTGCAAAACAGCCCATAGCAATGCCGTCATAAGCATTTTCTAAACCATCGGTCATCATATGATCTAATACCTGACCATGCCCCATTTTAATGCCAGCTCTACCTTTTGGTAATAAATGAGGGGCATTGGTCATACTTTCCATACCGCCCGCAATGGCTATATCAATAGAACCAGCAATTAAAGCATCATGTGCTTGCATGGCGGCTTTCATGCCTGAGCCGCACACTTTATTTATTGTGGTACACACAGTGGATAAGTCTAAACCAGCCGTCAATGCTGCTTGACGTGCAGGCGCTTGTTTTAAACCTGCAGGTAATACACATCCCATAATCACTTCATCTACTTGATCATTGTTAAGCTTGGCTTCTTCAAGCGCAGCTCGAATAGCCGTAGCTCCTAACGTAGGCGCAGTAACGGAAGATAAACCGCCCATAAAACCGCCCATTGGCGTTCTTTTGGCAGAGACAATAACAATAGGGTCAACAGTAGACATAAAACTCTCCAGCGAATACTCGCAACATAATATTTTCAAACAGTTGTTCGACATAATACCCGACTACCAAGTTTACGCCAACGTTAACTTGGTAGTTAATTAGTACTACAACCTTAGAAATGTAATAAATTATTGCCAGTTATTATGACGAAAAAAACAGAAAAGTTTACGTTTACGTAAACTTCATGGTATCGTTGGGATATATTAATTAAATTTGAGTATTTTATGAGTAAGCATACCACTGTTTCCTACTCTATTGGTGAGTTAGCAAAAGAGTTCGACATAACCACAAGAAGTATTCGTTTTTACGAAGACCAAGGGCTAATTTTACCAACCCGCAAAGGTCAAACACGAATTTATAACCAAAGAGACAAAGTTAGACTAAAGTTAATTCTACGTGGCAAACGATTAGGATTTTCTTTAGCTGAAACAGGCCGTCTTTTTGAGCTTTACGATGCAGATAAAAGTAGTGCTACTCAATTAAAAACGATTATGGATCTGATTGCTCAGAAAAAAAATGATCTCAATCAGCAGTTAGAAGATATCCAAGCAGTATTAATTGAATTAACCGGTTTAGAAAAAAATTGTCAAGATGCGTTAGATCTTATCAAAAAATAACAATAAAAATGCATTTTAAATACTAAATTATATCAATAAGGAACAGTCATGATTTCAAGTTTTTCATCTCTTAATTTTAATCTAGGCGAAACTGTGGACATGATCCGCGATCAAGTAAACGCCTTTTCTCGTGACGAAATTGCGCCTCGTGCTGAGCAAATCGATTTAGATAACGAATTTCCACACGACTTATGGCGTAAGTTTGGCGACATGGGTTTATTAGGCATGACTGTTGACGAACAGTACGGTGGTTCTGGCCTAGGTTATTTAGAGCATATGGTCGCGATGCAAGAAATAAGCAGAGCTTCAGCATCGGTTGGTTTAAGTTACGGTGCGATGTCAAACCTTTGTTTAAATCAGCTAAATAAAAATGGCAACCATGAACAAAAGCAAAAATATTTATCAAAACTTTGTACCGGCGAACATATTGGTGCCTTAGCAATGAGTGAACCTAACGCAGGTTCAGACGTAGTAAGCATGAAACTTCGTGCCGATAAAAAAGGTGATAAGTACATTTTAAACGGTAATAAAATGTGGATCACCAATGGCCCTGACGCGCATGTATACGTGATCTATGCAAAAACTGACACCGCTGCCGGTTCAAAAGGCATCACGGCTTTTATCGTGGAGCGTGATTACCCTGGTTTTAGTCGTCATCAAAAATTAGATAAATTAGGTATGCGTGGCTCAAATACATGTGAATTAGTATTTGAAGACTGTGAAGTGCCGGCAGAAAATATTTTAGGTGAAGAAGGCAAAGGTGTTCGGGTATTAATGTCTGGTCTTGATTATGAACGTTTAGTTTTAACCGGTGGGCCATTAGGCATTATGGATGCATGTATGGATCTTGTTGTGCCATATATTCACGATCGTAAACAATTTGGGCAATCTATCGGTGAGTTCCAATTAGTTCAAGGGAAAATTGCTGATATGTACACCCAAATGAATGCAGCTAAATCTTATGCTTATATGTGTGCTCAAGCGGCAGATCGTGGCGAAACAACGCGTAAAGATGCTGCAGGTGTTATTTTATATGCCGCAGAGCTTGCCACCAAAATGGCGCTTGATGCTATTCAATTATTAGGTGGTAACGGTTATATCAATGAATTTCCTGCTGGGCGTTTATTGCGCGATGCAAAACTTTATGAAATTGGCGCTGGTACGTCTGAAATCCGTCGTATGCTTATTGGCCGTGAATTATTTAACGAGTCTAATTAAGCAAAGTTGATCGAGGTAGGTTGTTAAAATCAGCCTACTGATAGCTTCATGATAATAAATCACAATTTCCACAATAAAGGTAGATAGTCGTGGCGAAGATAATATCTAAAATTAATTCCCGTAGTCCTGAGTTCATCGAAAATGCTCGAGCAATGCAAGAACAAGTGTGTGACTTAAAAGAAAAGCTAGCAGAAATAAAACTAGGTGGTGGAGAGCGAAGCCGTGAACGCCATTTATCACGAGGTAAATTATTACCTAGAGATAGAGTCAACGCCCTGCTCGATTCAGGATCACCTTTTTTAGAGTTATCACAACTAGCAGCATACAAGGTGTATGACGACAATGTACCTTCTGCAGGGATCATCACAGGTATTGGTCGTGTGGGAGGCCAAGAATGTATCATTGTTGCCAATGATGCCACCGTGAAAGGCGGGACTTATTACCCGCTGACCGTGAAAAAACACATTCGTGCGCAAACAATCGCTCAAGAAAACAATTTACCTTGCATTTATTTAGTCGACTCTGGTGGGGCGAATTTACCAAACCAAGATGAGGTTTTTCCTGATAGAGAACATTTCGGTCGGATCTTTTTTAATCAAGCGAATATGTCAGCACAAGCTATACCACAAATAGCTGTTGTGATGGGCTCTTGTACTGCAGGTGGCGCTTATGTTCCTGCTATGGCTGATGAGTCCATTATTGTTAAAGAGCAAGGTACGATATTTTTAGCAGGTCCGCCCTTAGTAAAAGCAGCCACAGGTGAAGTGGTAAGTGCAGAAGATTTAGGTGGTGCAGATGTTCATTGTCGTACTTCTGGGGTGGCGGATCATTATGCACAAAATGATCATCACGCCTTAAAAATTGCTAAAACCGCTATCAAAAATTTGAATCGAACTAAACCGGTTGAAATGAATATTCAACCTATCGTAGAGCCTGTTTACGACAGCGAAGAAATTTATGGCATCATCCCAAAAGATTCTCGCCAACCTTTCGATATTCGAGAAATTATCGCCCGCGTTGTTGACGGTAGTGAATTTGATGAGTTTAAGGCCTTATATGGCACCACTTTAGTTTGCGGATTCTCAAGAATTTTCGGTTACCCAGTTGGCATCGTCGCCAATAATGGGATACTTTTCGGCGAATCAGCACAAAAAGGTGCGCACTTTATTGAACTATGTGCGCAACGTAAGATTCCATTGGTTTTCCTACAAAACATCACCGGCTTTATGGTTGGACAACAATATGAAGCCGGCGGTATTGCAAAACATGGCGCAAAAATGGTGACCGCAGTCGCTACCGCTCAAGTTCCTAAGTTTACTATTTTAATTGGCGGAAGTTTTGGTGCTGGCAATTATGGTATGTGTGGTCGGGCATATGATCCTCGCTTCTTGTTTATGTGGCCAAATGCCCGAATTTCAGTGATGGGCGGCGAACAAGCAGCGGGTGTTCTTGCTCAAGTAAAACGTGATCAAAAAGAAAAACGCGGTGAAGCTTGGTCGGCACAAGAAGAAACGGACTTTAAACAACCCATCATTGATGATTATGAACATCAAGGCCATCCATACTACGCATCAGCCCGACTTTGGGATGACGGTATTATTGATCCAGCAGACACTCGTCAAGTATTAGGTTTAGCGATTTCAGCTTCGTTAAATAAGCCAATTGAAGAGACAAAATTCGGCATTTTCAGAATGTAGGCAGCAAGATGACTCAAATAGAAAATAATTTAATTATTGATAATAACAAGGTGCTTTTAACCATAGATCGTTATGGTGTAGCAACGGTTACCTTAAATAACCCTGAAAAGCACAATGCTTTTGATGATGGGGTTATCACTGCACTGACTAAAGTTTTCATGCATCTTAGTAAACGTGTTGATGTTCGTATTATGGTGTTAGCGTCAACAGGAAAAAGCTTTTCTGCAGGCGCTGATCTTAGCTGGATGAAACGCATGGCAAGTTATAGTTATGAAGAAAACTTAGCCGATGCCAATGCATTAGCCAACATGTTAAAAACCTTAAACTTTATGCCACAAACGACCATTGCACAAATACAAGGCGCGGCTTTTGGCGGTGCGGTTGGTTTAGCAAGTTGTTGTGATATCGTTATCGCAAGTAATAAAGCCAGCTTTTGTCTTAGTGAAGTAAAACTTGGTCTTATACCCGCAACTATCAGTCCTTATGTTGTCAACGCTATGGGTCAAAAAGCCAGTCGTCGTTATTTTCAAACAGCAGAGCGCTTTTTTGCTGATAAGGCCTTAAGCCTTGGATTAGTTGATGAAGTGGTTGAATTAAATGAATTACCCGCGGCCGTCGATAACATGATAAGCACGCTTTTAAGTAATAGCCCTGCAGCTGTCAGACAAGCAAAACAACTTGCATTAGATGTTGCATTCCAAGACATTGACGATGCATTACTCAATATCACCAGTGAGCGCATCGCATCAATTCGAGTTTCAAAAGAAGGTCAAGAAGGCTTAAGCGCATTCTTTGAAAAACGTGCGCCGAAATGGCAACAAGAGCCTTCAGAGCAAGGATCATAACATGTCGCAATCTCCTAATAATCTACCCACTAGGTCTGATAAAATGTTTACCAAAATTCTTATTGCTAATCGTGGCGAAATAGCTTGTCGTGTAATTAAAACCGCCCGTAAAATGGGGATATTAACGGTTGCCGTTTATTCTGATGCAGACAGTAATTCCCTTCATGTCAATATGGCTGATGAAGCTATTTACCTTGGCCCTTCGCCTTCAAGAGAAAGCTACTTAGTTGCTGAAAAAGTGATTGAAGCGGCGAAACGAACTGGCGCACAAGCGATCCATCCTGGTTATGGCTTTCTTTCTGAAAATGCTGACTTTTGTCGGATGTGTGAGCAAGAAAATATCAAATTTATTGGCCCTCCGGTTGCCGCAATTGAAGCTATGGGGTCTAAATCTGCCGCAAAAAATATTATGGAAAAAGCGCAAGTTCCACTTGTCCCTGGCTATCATGGTGAAGATCAAACAGAAGCGGTAATCAAAAAAGCTGCTGATGAAATGGGCTACCCTGTGCTATTAAAAGCAACCGCAGGTGGCGGTGGTAAAGGTATGCGACAAGTGTGGAGTGAAGCTGAATTTTCAGAAGGCTTCGCAGCCGCTAAACGTGAAGCTAAATCGTCATTTGGTGACGATACCATGTTAGTTGAAAAATACTTAACTCAACCTCGCCATGTTGAAATTCAAGTATTTTGTGATAACCATAATAACGCCGTGTACTTATTCGAACGAGACTGCTCTGTTCAACGTCGTCATCAAAAAGTCATTGAAGAAGCACCTGCGTTTGGCATGTCTGAAACACTTCGTCAAAAAATGGGTGAATCAGCGATCAAGTCAGCACAAGCAATAGGCTATCAAGGTGCTGGTACCGTTGAGTTTCTATTAGATGTTGATGGTTCATTTTACTTTATGGAAATGAATACTCGCCTACAAGTTGAGCACCCTGTAACTGAATTAATTACAGGTCAAGATTTAGTGGAATGGCAACTTCGGGTTGCAGCAGGAGAAGTTCTGCCAAAAACGCAACAAGAATTAGCCATTAATGGTCACGCTTTTGAAGCGCGTATTTATGCAGAAGATGCTAATAACGACTTCTTACCTGCAACCGGCAAACTTAACTTTTTACAACCGCCAGTTGAAAGTGACCATGTCCGTGTTGATACTGGTGTTAGACAAGGTGATGACGTCAGTGTTTTTTACGATCCTATGATCGCAAAATTAATAGTTTGGGATGAAAATAGAGAAAAGGCGCTACAACGTTTAACCAAAGCGCTTGCAGAATATCGTATTAGCGGTGTCACCACGAATATAGATTTTCTCTATAATTTAGCCACTTGTCCTGCATTTATTAATGAAGATATTGATACAGGTTTTATCGAAAAACATCAGAGCGATATTTTTCATAATAATGAGCAAACGCTTGCTGATGAATTACCCATTGCCGCGTTATATTTAGTCTTGTCGTTGGCAGAAAGAGCTAAAGCTAATGCGGCAGATACTTCTGATCCCTACTCGCCTTGGAATAGCACAAATGCATGGCGATTAAACGAGGCTCATATTCACCAGTTAACCTTGGCTCATAATGATATTGAGTATCCTGTCACTGTTGAACAAAAACGGCATGGCAGCGACAGCTATTATCTGATCACAGTCTCTAATAAAACCCTTGATTGCCAAGGGAGAATTTCAGGTGACACTTTATATGTCAGTATTGATGGGTATCGCAGCCATGCCACCATCGCTAGAAATGACAATGAAATCAGCTTATATCGCCAAAATGGAGCCTTTAACTTTACTTACATTGAACCAGAATGCGGCAATGATGAA
This sequence comes from Colwellia sp. 1_MG-2023, assembly GCF_030546755.1. GTDB lineage: Bacteria > Pseudomonadota > Gammaproteobacteria > Enterobacterales > Alteromonadaceae > Thalassotalea_H. Next base: position 202,161 of record NZ_JAUOPE010000006.1, on the reverse strand, counting down.
ACAACTAATAATCTAGGTGGCTTGCTTGCCCCTATGAATGGCACTATGGTCAGCGTGTTAGTAAAAACAGGTGATAAAGTTACAAAAGATCAACCATTAATGATAATGGAAGCGATGAAAATGGAACATACCATTAAAGCGCCAGAAGATGGCACAATTGACGCTTTATATTACGCACAAGGTGACATGGTTGATGGCGGCTGTGAATTATTAGCTTTTACGGCACAGGAAAAATCATGAATCAATTCCCTAAGCGCGTAAAAATTGTTGAAGTAGGCCCTAGAGATGGCTTACAAAATGAAAAACAATTAATCACCGCTCAAGACAAAATAACACTGATAAATAAACTCGCCGATGCAGGACTTAAAACCATCGAAAGTGGTAGTTTCGTGTCGCCCAAATGGGTGCCACAAATGGCAACGTCAACCGATGTTTTTAATGGTTTAACACGCCAACACGATGTTAGTTATGCCGCTTTAACTCCTAATTTAAAAGGCTTTGAAGCTGCCATTGCAGCCAATGCTGACGAAGTTGCCATATTTGGTGCTGCCTCTGAAGGATTTAGCCAGAAAAACATTAATTGCACCATCGCTGAGAGTTTAGCGCGATTTGAGCCGATTATGGCAGCAGCAAAAAACGCCAATATTCCGGTAAGAGGCTATGTTTCATGTGTTATTGCATGCCCTTATGATGGTGATATTGATCCTGAGCAAGTAGCTGAAGTTGCTGAAAAATTATTCAACATGGGCTGCTATGAAATTTCATTAGGTGACACCATTGGTGTTGGCACAGCGGCAAGTGTACAAAAGATGTTACAAGCAGTAACAGCCCGTATTCCGAGAGAAAAACTAGCCGTACACTTTCATGATACCTACGGGCAAGCGTTAACGAACATTTACACGGCTTTACAAAATGGCATTGCGATTATCGATAGCGCCATTGCTGGTTTAGGTGGTTGCCCTTATGCTAAAGGCGCTTCAGGCAACGTAGCCACAGAAGATGTCGTATATTTATTAAATGGGCTTGGAATCGAAACAGGTATAGATTTTAAAAAATTACTAACAGCAGGATGGTTTATTAGCGACGTGTTAGGCAAATCGCCAATTTCTAAAGTTTCTACGGCATATCGTGCGCAATAACCATCGAATAAAATTGAGTTAAGGAGTATATAGTGGCTGGATTTGACAAAGTAGTGTCAAGCTATGAAGAAGCAATGGCTGGTCTCGAAGATAATATGACGATTATTTCGGGCGGTTTTGGGCTTTGCGGCATTGCTGAGAACCTCATTACTGAGATCAAACGTAAAGGAACCAAAGGTTTAACCATGGTTTCTAATAATTGTGGCGTCGATGATTTTGGCTTAGGGGTATTATTACCAAACCGACAAATAAAAAAAATTATCGCCTCGTATGTAGGTGAAAACGCTGAGTTTGAACGCCAAATGATGAGTGGTGAGCTTGAAGTTGAACTTACACCTCAAGGCACCCTTGCTGAAAAAATGCGTGCAGGAGGCGCGGGGATCCCCGCTTTTTTCACCGCAACAGGCTATGGAACCCCTGTTGCAGAAGGAAAAGAAGAACGAGAATTTAACGGCAGACACTACATTCTTGAACAAGCAATTACCGGAGATTTTGCTATCGTCAAAGCGTGGAAAGCAGACCGTTATGGTAATTTGGTCTTTCGTAAAACAGCACGTAACTTTAACCCTTTAGCGGCAACCGCCGGAAAAATCACCGTTGTAGAAGTAGAAGAAATTGTTGAACCGGGCGAACTCGATCCTGATCAAATTCATACTCCAGGTATTTATGTAAATCGTGTTATTCAAGGCACATTCGAAAAACGTATTGAGCAACGAACCATTCGTTCTAGTGCTAAGTAAGGAGATAACAATGGCGTTAACAAGAGAACAATTAGCACAAAGAGTCGCTCAAGAATTACAAGATGGTTATTATGTTAATTTAGGTATAGGTATTCCAACCTTAGTGGCTAATTATGTACCAGAGGGTATAGAAGTTATGCTGCAATCTGAGAACGGTCTGCTTGGCATGGGTCAGTTTCCCACCGAAGAAGAAATTGACGCAGATTTAATTAACGCAGGTAAACAAACAGTCACCATGGCAACAGGCGCTTCAATCTTTGATTCTGCAGAGTCTTTTGCGATGATCCGCGGTGGCCATGTCGATTTAACCGTATTAGGTGCTTTTGAAGTGGATGTCAGTGGCAATATCGCCTCTTATATGATCCCTGGAAAACTTATCAAAGGTATGGGCGGTGCTATGGATTTAGTTGCCGGTGCAGATAATATTATTGTAACTATGACTCATGCTTCCAAGCATGGCGTTTCAAAATTATTACCGAGTTGTACATTACCGTTAACGGGTAAAGGCTGTATTAAAAAAGTGTTAACAGACCTTGCTTTTCTTGAAATAAAGGACGGTGCATTTCACTTATTAGAACGAGCGCCAGGTGTTTCAATAGATGAAATAAAACACTTAACTGCCGGAAAACTAGTAATTCCGGACGATGTTCCTGAAATGATTTTTTAACAAAAAATAGCCGTAACCCTTTGTTAATAATATAAATTAATTTTATTCATGGCGAATATCTCACATTAAAATGCGTAATATCTACACAGATGGTTGCAATTCTGTTTTATTTTGGTAATACTAAAAGTGACAAAGAAAAGGCAAGGTACGCGAAAACGTACTACGCAAAACCACCGGTCTAAGGGTTTATATATTATAAATCTATGACAGCGGAGTTACCATGTTATTAGGTACATCCCGTGGTTTTTTCTTTTACTAACTCAATTTACTTATTAAGGTTATTAAAATGAAAAAATTATTACTAGTTTCTACGATTACTGCTTTAACACTGACGTCTGTTGTATCAGCACCAAAAGCTGAAGCTGCTAACATAGCCCAGAGCTTATGTGAGTATGTTGCCGCCGATGACAAGAAACGCATGCGCTCATTTTTAAAGGCGAATAAATTAAAAATTCGCAGTATCTTCGATGGTATTCAATGTAATGGTAAAAACCTGTTGGTCTTTGCAGCTGATAGGGGTTCAGAAAAAACTGGCTCTTTGATGATTAACAAGCTGCCTAAGAAAGTTGTTTCAGCTAACTTGGCACTTTTGCAAAGCGGATCGCAACCATTAATAGACGCTGCTAACGAACGCGTTAGTAGTTAAATTATTTTTTAGTAGGCGTTATTTGTTCATGCAATAAAATGTTTTACTAGTCAATAATTCTATGTCGATTTAAAAAGCCAGCTTATGCTGGCTTTTTCTTTTCTTCAATTCAGCATATTTCAATAGTCTAGTCGTAATATTTCATTTATCAAATAAAACTTTTTCTGGTTTATCTTTATAAAGTCATTACAATAAATTCATTATGCTTAATGTAAAAAGCTAGATGTTAAAAAAATATAATATTAAACATAAACATAACGCGTTAATCTTAACGGGAGGGGGTGCAAGAGCCGCTTATCAAGTTGGCGTACTTTCAGCCATTAGTAAGTTTAGCCCTCGACATTATCCTGTTCCCTTCCCTATTATTTGTGGTACTTCTGCAGGTGCTATCAATGCCACGGGCATCGCCTGTTATGCATCATGCTTTCAATTAGGGGTAAAAAAACTGGAATGGGTTTGGAACAGTTTAAAAACAGATAGGATTTACCATAGCGACCCGTTTCGCGTAAGCAGTCATATCATCAGTGGTATTCTTGGAAGCTTTCAAGCAGATTATGCTAATAAATCAGCTCGCAGTTTACTAAATAATGCTCCTCTACGTACTTTGTTGAGCAATATTGTTGACTATAACAGAATTGATCAAAACATCTTAAAAGGAGATTTATCCGCGCTTTCTGTTACTGCATCTAGCTATTCTAATGGAAATTCAATTAGCTTTTATCAATCTCACGAGTCGATAAAGCCATGGTTTAGAGCTAAACGTAGTGGTATTCCCACACAAATTAATTCTGATCATTTATTAGCTTCAGCGGCAATACCATTAATTTTTCCGTCCGTTAAAATTAAAAGAAACCATTTTGGTGATGGCTCAATTCATCAATTATCGCCATTAAGTCCTGCTATTCATCTTGGCGGTAAAAAATTATTTATTGTCGGTGTTGAACAACCTAAAGAAACACTTCATATCAATGAAAACAACCCGCACCCTCCTACCACGGCGACCATAGCAGGTCATTTACTCGACGGAATATTTTCTGATACTTTGCAAAGTGATTTAGAACGCATGCACAGGGTAAATAAAACGTTATCTTTGATCACCGATGAAAATAAAATAAACAATGATGGCTTAAAAAACATTGAATCACTTGTATTAAACCCAAGCCATAATTTTAATTCAATGGCGGTAGAGTATTACCATGAGCTCCCCTACACCATTCGTTTATTGTTGCGTAGTATAGGTATCACAAATGATCAGGAGTCGAGTATTCTAAGTTATTTATTATTTGATAAAGCCTATTGTAAACAATTAATAAAACTTGGCTTTGAAGATGCCTTAGAGAAAGAATCAACCATTCGACAGTTTTTAAATATATAAATTTATTACTCACATATTTTCACATTACAAAGCAGCATGGCGATATTTAACAGACATATTATCGCCCTTCTTGCATATAACGCTCAAATCGTTCTACACGACGTGGTTTACCTCGAACCACTAAAGTATCTTGCACTTTAAGAATAACGTTATCATCTGGCTCTTCAGTCTCTACACCGCCACTTCGCAAGGCCACCACCACAACTCGTCTTGATTCAAGGTTTAATGATTTCAACGAATGACCTACCGCAAAAGAATCATCCGTCAGTAAAATTGCATGCGCAAATTCAATTCTATCAATAGCATCAGGGCTCATATCAGTATGCTCACCTTGGAAAAAACCATGAAGATGATTGTAGTGATTTTTCCGCTCTTTTTGCACACGACGCATAATGCGTGAAAAAGGTACGCCAGTTAAAGACAATACTTGAGAAACCAGCATTAAGCTCCCTTCTAAGCTTTCTGGAACTACTTGGTTCGCACCAGCTTCCTGTAAGGCATCGAGTTGGTCATCATTACGTGTACGAACTAAAATAGGCACATCTGGTGACATAGAACGCACTTTTTGAATAACGTCAATAGATTGTTTATCTTGACCAAAAGCTATAACCACTAACTTCGCCGTGGATAAATGAGCAGCCTCTAGTAATTCGTTTTGTCTTGATGAGCCAAACAATACATTTTCGCCGGCTTCTCTTGCTTTAGTTGTTCTTAACGGGTCTATATCAATGGCAACAAAATCAATCCCTTCTTGTTTTAAAAACCGGCTTACTGTTTGACCTATCCGGCCAAAGCCACAAATAATGACATGATCTTTTAATTCATTGTTATTCGGCAAAGTTGACAACTCTTGAGTATCCTCAGGTTGCTCATTGCTTAACCATAAGCCCATTTGTCGAGCATGATCTATCATGTAAGGGGTTATCGCCATACTGATAACCCCTACACCAAGTAATAACGAGGCAATATCAGGCGGTAGTATATTTACTTGAGTAGCTAATGCAATTAACACAAATCCAAACTCGCCCATTTGCGCTAGCATAATTGCCGATGCCCATGCATCCTTCGCTTGTTCTCCTGCTTTGATTGCTAAAGACTTTATTACTAAAATTTTCACGATCATAAAGCCAATCAACAAACTCACCATTATAAAAGGTGACTCAAACAGAACGGCTGAATTAAGCTTCATCCCAACGGTTACAAAAAACAAACCCAATAAAATGTCGCGATATGGCCTTATATCAGCTTCAAGTTGATGTTTATATTGGCTTTCACCTAACATCATTCCGGCTAAAAAGGCACCTAACGCCATAGATAAACCAAACCATTGTGTTAATGCCGAGGCAACTAAAGTAACAAGTAAGGTGGTTAAAACAAACAACTCATCTGTTCTCACTTGAGCGACTAAATTAAATAACCGAGGCAGTACCCATTTCCCCACAGAGAGTAAAATACCAACAACAAAAATACCTTTAACTAACGCAAACAGTAAGGCATAAATCATTGAGGTATCTGAGTCTTGTGCAAACATCGGAATAATAATTAATAACGGGACTACGGCAACATCTTGGAATAACAAAACTGCAACAGCGATCTGTCCAGACTTTCTTTTCATTGCACCAGATTCACTTAATTGCCTGATCACAATAGCGGTTGAAGAAAGTGCTAATATTCCCCCTATCACGAGTGAACTTGCAAAACTTTGTCCTAAAAGTAATGAAATAATTAAAAAGACTACTAAAGATATGCCAACTTGCAAGCTGCCAACAGCAACCACCAAATGGCGCATTGCCATTAATTTGGGTAATGAAAATTCTAAACCTAAAGTGAATAATAAGAAGACGATGCCGAGTTCAGCAAAATGCTCATAATCAACATGCTCATGAGCTAAAGCAAACCCATGCTCACCAACAAGCATGCCTGCGACTAAGTAAGCTAGAATTGCAGGTAAATGTAATCGTCTAAACAACCACACAATAAGAACAGCACTAGTAAGGATCGCTAATATTTCGAGATGGCTAGACACAAAACCTCTATTTAAAAATAAATTAACATGATATTAATCACTTAAGTATATCTGATAATTTAAAAATTATTCTCAAAAATAGTTAAAGTGGCAAAAATTTGCCGACATCTTTTTGACAAAAGGATTAACGTATTAATTAAGGCAACATTTTATCGTCATTACAAACACAATTTATTGATATAAATAACAAAAATATTAGAGGCATAATTTTTGCTTTTATTCACTGCAATAGCGTTATAAAGGTGAATATATGCAAACTCTAAATTTAGTAGAAAACTCAAATGTAGACTTTAATGCATTTAAATTATTTGATACTCGTGATCATGAAGATAATTATCGTAAACTTGCATTAACCGAACAATTACAAACAACTTTAGATTTAAAGTCACTACTTAATATATTTGCAATGGAAGTATCAAAGTATGTAAATTTTTCTGGTTTATACTTTAAACAAGAAAGTATCTCAGCTTCAGCAAGAGGAAGCAAACCAGGTAAAAAAGAGCGTTTATTTGAATTAAAAATTAATAAAGAATACATAGGCACGCTAACCTATACGCTTAATTCACCGATAAGCCTAGCTAATAAAAAAATCTTACAAGGTCTTCATCAATTATTGATCCACCCAATTAATAACGCGATAAAATACCAAAAAGCGATAAAGTTAGCGATGCAAGATGGTTTGACGGGGTTAGGTAATCGTCGATATTTTGATGAACAACTTAAACGAGCGATGCATCATGCCAATAGACAACGTACAAAAGTTGGATTAATGGTATGTGACTTAAATAAATTTAAATTGATTAATGATACTTATGGCCATCATATTGGTGATGAAATATTAGTTAACTTTGCGAAGACATTAGTCAGCTCAGTTCGCGATTCAGATAGTATTTTTAGATTTGGCGGTGACGAATTTGTCATTATTGTTGAAGATGCTAGCGAACAATCATTATTAATTATTGAAGAAAGAATTAACTATGGTTTAACCATCAATAGTTTATTAGCTAAATATCAGGTTGCTTGTGCATTAGGTTATACCTTTATGAATAGAGCTGATGATCCAACTAGCTTTTTTGAACGTGCCGATAATATGTTGTACCGTCAAAAGATCGCATCTCATAAAGCATTGAGTATCATTTAAGCAATAAAAGCCAAGATATGTATTTACTCATCGAGTAAATTGTTTAATGCCGCTTTTCTTTCGTTAGGCGTAGTCCCAACTAATAAGCGGCAAAATCTCACCGCATAGGCGAACCTTTCTTGACCAACGGCGACCAGAACTTCTTTAAAATAATCTACTGGTAGAAAGAATGTTTGTGCGTAATGGTTTATCGCATCTTCAATAGAGGGATATTCAACATTATCAAAATTGAATGTTTTATCTTCACTCCATTTTAATTCCTCGATATTGATACCATTAACGATTAGAGGCCAACCTTGAAAGTTAACGCGTTTTTTCGCAACTTCATACATAAACCAAGCGCTCCGTTGAAAACCTGCAAAATTACCGCTTTCAAATTCACTATTTGCCAATTCTTCTTGAGTCCAATTAATACCAATAGCGAGATCCTTTTGATATTGCTTGATCAAAAAACTTTTTACTTCTTTAAAAACTGACCAAATAGCGTTTGCTCGACTTTTATTAGCCGGCACATAACATTCTTGGCAACAATTCAAGCTTAATGCTGGATGCGGGCAATTTAGCACATGATTTTCTGCTTGAGGAAAATGATAAACCTTTGCTGCGGGCTCTGCACAGAACCAGCAGCAATGTCGAAAACTAAAAGGGCTTTCAATGAATGAATAACCGTTTTTCGGCAGTTCATTAAGCATAGTTATTTACGCTTTTTTTTCGACACTTTAAGCTTTTTACCTTTTTTAGCCTTGCCTTTTAACACTTTTAATGCTGATTTTTCACGTTTACGCGCGACTTCTTGATTTTTTTCTTGCGTTGCTTGGTATCGATTTTTCTTCACAAGCGGCTCTTCAGCATCGTTATATTGTTGAGGTAATGGCCTGTTTAATTCATAGCCAGGTACAACTATACGTTCAAATTTTCTTTCAATAAGCGCTTCAATATTCTCAAGAAAACGTTCATCTTTTGGGCTGACCAATGAAATTGCTGTACCAGATTTCCCTGCACGACCAGTACGACCGATTCTATGAACATAGTCTTCGGCTAAAAAGGGTAAATGAAAGTTCACAACATAAGGCAAGTCTGCAATATCTAAACCGCGTGCGGCTACATCCGTCGCCACAAGTACTCGCACTGTCCCATCAATAAATTGCTCAAGGGCTTTGTTCCTAGCGCCTTGCGTTTTATCACCATGACACAACGCCGCTTTAATTCCATCGAGTTTTAATTCTTTTGCTAAAATATTAGCACTTTCGCGTGTCCCAGCAAAAACAAGTACTTGTTGCCAGTTATTAACACCAATTAGCTCAGATAATAATTCCCTTTTCCGTTGTTCACTTACCCAGTAAACAGACTGCTTAACTTTACCTGAAGTAGTATTTTGTTTGGCAACTTCGATGTTTTTTGGTGTATTAAGAATTTGATTCGCCAAACTTTTTACTTTATTAGAAAAAGTAGCTGAGAACATTAACGTTTGATGCTTGCTTTTAATCAAAGGCAAAATGCGTTCAATTTCCGTTAAAAACCCCATATCTAACATGCGATCAGCTTCATCAAACACTAAAAAATTTAATTGTGATACATCAATATGACGTAATGCTAAATGCTCTAAAAGCCTACCGGGTGTCGCAACTAAAATATCTAAACCTGATTTTAATAATGTCGTTTGGGCGGGCATGTTAACACCGCCAAAGATCACTCCAGACTTTATCGACATAAACTGGCTATAAGTCGCAATATTTTCAGCAACTTGTGATGCTAACTCTCGAGTTGGAGTTAAAATTAAAGCTTGCAGATTTCCTGTCGATTTATTTTTAGCAATGGCATCTAAAATTGGCAAGGTGAACGCAGCCGTTTTACCGGTTCCCGTTTGCGCACTTGCAAGCAAGTCTGAGCCTGAACGAATCACAGGAATTGCCCGTTGTTGTATTGGCGTTAAATTTTTATAGCCACACGCCTTTACCGCTTTTAATAAGTCGGCCGACAAACCAATTGCATCTACACTCACACTATCACCTAAAGTCACTCACACAGAAATTGCTGCGGATTATAACAGTCTTGTCGCGAATAAACATAAATCGCTTCCTTATTATTTACACATTTCTTTCCTATTGTTTGAACATTCTTTACATACACTTAGCTTGAATGAATCGAAAGACTATCTTGTTTTACTTTGAGAAATAAAAAGGAAAAGCTAAATATGAGATTAAAACAATTAACTTTAAGCTTTATTCGTTTGAAGATGCAAAGTTGGAAGCAAAAAAGCTGGCATCAGCAACCAGCTTTCGCATTTAATAAAGATCATTTATCTTTCATCGTAAAAGCAAAGTTAAAGATAACGTCTCCCCCATTGACCGTAGAAATTATTACCCTTAACGGATTACCTAATCAAGAAAGATAATTTTAAAAGCGTCAAAACACTTACACTATTTTTGCCAGATCCCTTTCGTTAAATGGTATCTACTATGTTCTTCTTCATCTGGCATATATTCAGGTAACTGACCTGTAGAGCTTTGTTGATGATAATTTTTAGCCACACTGACAATCACTTTCGTTAATAAAAATAATGCACATACATTTAAAACTGTCATTAAGCCGGTAGATAAATCCGCTAACGCAATCACTTCAGGTAAACTGGCCACAGAGCCAAAGACGAGCATAGCCAAGAAGCCAATACGTAAAAACCAATGCCCTATTTTATTATCTAATTTTAGGTATTTTAAGTTATTTTCAGCATAGGCAAAGTTGGCGACAATAGAAGTAAAAGCAAATAGCATAATAGCAATCGTGATAAAGTCACTACCCCATTCGCCCACTTGAAACACTAACGCTTGCTGTGTTAATTGAATACCTTGTATTTCGCCTGATGCACCGTCAAACAATAAAATCAAAAAAGCAGTACATGAACAAATGACAATGGTGTCAAAAAACACCGCCAACATTTGAATATACCCTTGAGAAACTGGATGTGGCGGATGTGGAATTGCAGCTGCAGCAACATTTGGTGCGCTTCCCATTCCCGCTTCATTTGAATACAAACCTCGTTTAACCCCTTGCACTATCGCCGCGCCCACTAAACCACTGCCGGCTTCTTTTAACCCGAATGCAGAGGCGAAGATATCAGCAATAATTGCCGGAATAGCATGAATATTTAACCCTATGACCACCAAACAGACGCAGATATAGGCAACCCCCATCAAAGGAACCGTTAATTCTGCGAATCGAGCAATATTTTTTAAACCACCAAAGATTATCAAGGCAGCAGCAATAGTAATAATCATGCCGGTAGTCAGTGGCGCTATACCATAAGAGCCGTAGAAAGCATCTGTGATCGAATTAGCTTGCACTGAACTAAAAACAAAGCCATAACCGAAAAATAAACATAATGAAAAGCCAATGGCGAGTTTTTTATTTTGTAGACCTTTACTCATGTAATAAGCAGGACCACCTCGAAAATTACCTAAACTGTCTTTTTCTTTATATAATTGACCTAACGTGCTTTCGGCAAACGCTGTTGCCATACCAACGAAGGCGATAAGCCACATCCAAAAAACAGCACCTGCGCCTCCCAACGAAATAGCAACCGCAACGCCCATTAAATTACCGGTGCCAACTCTTGCTGCTAGCGATGTACATAATGCTTGAAAAGATGAAATACCATGAACATTTGCTTTGCGACTTGATTTAAGCAAAACAAACATATGTGAAAACTTGGTCAGCTGGATCCCTTTCAACCGAACCGTAAACCAAATCCCACAGCCAGTCAGAAGATAAATAAGCACACTTCCCCACAGGTACCCATTTATGGTACCAACCCATTGCTCAATCAATTGAATCTCCTAACAATTTTTTATTTATTCTATGCTAATGAAGGGTATAAATGAAGTAAACAACCTTTTCCTAAGAAAGTTAATTGATAACTGGCTAGGTTATGCTCTTGATCTGCTAAGGTTTCTTCCACGATGCCTTTATCAACGAGAAATTCTAAAACAGAAGTCGCAAGTTCTTGGCGTTTTATTTTAGTTGAAATTTCAACACAAGTGGCGAAACCTTTAAATGAATAAAGTGCCTTCATCACTAAAGCTTCTGTATCAGTAATTTGAGGGAGTGCACCTTCATAAGCAGGGAACTGCTTTTCAATAAATTTACCTGCAACACGTTTATAAGATGCTTGAATAGCTTGAATATCCTCTTCTTTATTACCAGTAATTTGATAAGAATGAAAAATACCCGCCTCTTTTATACGGTAATCAACCTTAGCGAGGAAAATAGGGATTTTGCAACTTTGCGCCACATGATAAAAACCAGTTTTCCATTTCTGCGCTTTTCCGCGAGTGCCTTCTGGGGTAAATAAAAAAAACACTTTACTGTCTTTTTGTCGTACAACAAATTGATTAATAAGCTCAACTTGCCCCTTTCCTTTTGAGGAACGATCTATCGGCATAGCGCCTAACCACATCATAAAATTACCGATAACCGGGAGTCGACACCAACTGTCTTTTATCGAAAAATAGATCTTAGTATCTTGTAAAATAGCAGCTCCTAACGCATAGATAAAATCCCAATTAGAAGTATGTGGAGCTGCAATGGCAACACCTGCTCCATGGCTAGATGTTTCAGTAATTCGCCAACCGGCTACTTTAAACCACAAGGAGAATATCGATTTCAAAAAATATTTGCTAAAAACGCCATCAAATATCGTTTTCTCACGAATAGTTAATACTTTTTTACTCATAAAATTTTCACTTCAATCAGACTTGGAACTCGAGGTATGACAAGATTAGAAGCGTTAAATATAGCACATTAAGCCAAATTAAAGGTATAAAAAAAGCCATAACATCCGTTATGGCTTGTAACTTTAAGTAACTATCAAAAAGCTATAATGCTTTGGAAATCTTCTCTACAGATTCTTTAGCATCACCAAATAACATTTGACTATTATCTTTAAAGAACAAGGGATTTTGCACTCCCGCATAACCTGTGCTCATAGAACGTTTAAAGACAATCACTTTTTTGGCGTGCCATACTTCTAACACCGGCATTCCAGCAATTGGGCTACTTGGGTCTTCACTAGCCGCAGGGTTTACCGTATCGTTGGCACCAATAACCAAAACAACGTCAGTATTTGCAAAGTCGTCATTAATTTCATCCATACCTAGCACAATGTCATATGGTACTTTTGCTTCCGCTAGTAAGACATTCATATGCCCTGGTAATCTTCCGGCAACAGGATGAATACCAAAACGTACGTCAATTCCTTTACTGATTAACTTTTGTGTTAACTCATATACTGGGTATTGAGCTTGCGCAACTGCCATACCATAACCTGGCGTGATAATAACGGATTTTGCTTGCGACAACATATCAGCTACGTCTTCAGCTTGCGCTTCACTATGTTCGCCATAATCTTTATCATTATCAACAACAACGTCAGTGCCAAAGCCACCCGCAATGACGCTAATAAATGAGCGGTTCATCGCCTTACACATAATATACGATAAAATTGCGCCAGAAGAGCCAACAAGTGCCCCAGTAACTATCAATAAATCATTACTTAACATAAATCCTGCGGCAGCGGCTGCCCAACCTGAATAAGAATTAAGCATAGAGACGACCACAGGCATATCAGCGCCGCCAATGGAAGCAACAAGGTGCCAACCAAATACTAGGGCAATAGCAGTCATAAGGTATAACGCAGAATTACCACCACCGTTTTGTACAAAAATGACCATTAAAATAAATGACACCACGCCAGCAGCTAAATTTAATTTATGACGATGAGGTAACATTAACGCAGCAGAATTTATCACACCACGTAACTTAGCAAAGGCAACAACAGAGCCAGTAAAAGTTACAGCACCAATAAACACACCTAAAAACACCTCAACTAAATGGATGTTCACTGCCATTTGTTGTTCTTCAGTCAACGTAAAATGTTCACTATGTCCCATACCAAAATAACTATTAAAACCAACTAAAACCGCCGCTAAACCAACAAAACTATGTAAAATTGCAACAAGTTCAGGCATTTCTGTCATTTCAACTTTTTTAGCAAATCTTAAACCAATAAAACTACCAATGGCCATAGCACCAATTATAATCGCGACATTACTGACACGCGGATCAGCAATGGTTGCAATTAAAGCGATAAACATACCGACAATCCCGTACCAATTGCCCGTTTCAGCGCTTTCTTGCTTACTTAAACCCGCTAAACTGAAGATAAATAATAACGCCGCAATGATATAAGCAGCACTGATCAAACCTTGAGATAATTCCATGATCTTGCTCCTTATTTTCTAAACATTTTTAACATACGTTTGGTCACCACAAAGCCACCTACTATATTTATTGTGGCAATTAATACCGCAATCCCCGCTAACACCTGAATTACCGTATTATCTTGGCCAACTTGCAATAAGGCTCCAACAATAATGATACCCGAAATAGCATTAGTAACACTCATTAACGGGGTATGAAGAGAATGACTAACATTCCAAACCACGTGATAACCAATAACACAAGCTAAGACAAAAACCGTAAAGTGAGAAAGAAAATCAGCCGGTGCCACACTGGCTATCCAAGCAAATAAAAATCCCGCTGCGGCCATCCACCAATGCTTTTTACTCGAAGATTTTTCTTCTTTTACTTCAGCTTTTACACGTTCAGTTTTAGTCGATTTGACCAGTTGTGGGGCAGCACTTACTTGAATCGGCGGTGGTGGAAAAGTAATTTCGCCTTGATGAACGACGGTCATGTTTCGAATCACCTGATCGTCAAAATCTATGTGAATCTTGCCATCACTTTCTTTAGTTAACAGCTTCATTAAATTCACTAAATTATTCGCATACAATTGAGAAGCTTGATTAGGCAAACGCGAAACAAGGTCGGTATAACCAATAATTTTAACCCCAGCAACATCGGTAATTTTACCGGCCACAGTTAACTCACAGTTTCCGCCACCACCTGCAGCTAAATCAACAATAACGCTCCCCGTTTTCATCGATTTAACCATTTCTTCTGTAATAAGCTTAGGTGCCGGTTTACCCGGGATCATGGCAGTTGTAATAATAATATCAACGTCTTTTGCTTGCTCAGCAAACAACGCCATTTCAGCATCAATAAAGGCTTTACTCATTTCCTTGGCATAGCCATCGCCTGAGCCTGTATCTTCTTCTTCGTAATCAAGCGCTAAAAACTCTGCTCCCATACTTTCAATTTGCTCTTGAACTTCAGGTCGCGTATCAAAGGCTCGCACAATAGCACCTAAGCTTCCTGCTGTTCCTATGGCTGCTAATCCCGCAACCCCCGCGCCGATAATCATCACTTTAGCCGGAGGTAAATTACCTGCCGCAGTAATTTGTCCTGTTAAAAAACGTCCAAATGCATTTGTCGCTTCAATGACGGCTCGATATCCAGCAATGTTTGCCATAGAACTTAAAGCATCTAAAGACTGAGAACGAGTCATTCGGGGGACCATTTCCATGGCAAGAGTATTAATAGATTTTTCTTTTAATAAAGATAATAATTCAGGGCTTTGCGCTGGCGCTATAAAACTCACTAAAGTGGCGCCATCCACTAATTGAGCCGCTTCATCTAAAGTCGGTGCATTTACTTTAAAAATAATGCTGTTTTCCCAACATTTTTTCTTGGTTACTATCTCTGCCCCCGCATCAATAAACTCTTGATCTGTGAAGCTAGCTTTCACACCAGCTCCTTTTTGTACATGGACACTAAACCCTAGTTTGATAAGCGCCTTAACGGCATTAGGAGAACTAGCAACACGGTTTTCACCGCGCAGAGATTCTTTAGGAATTCCTATATTCATAAACCACCTTTTGATTGTGCGTTTTTATAATTTTATTATTATTCGTACAATGTTTTACCACTAACAGCACAATAATTAAACACAAAAATCCCTTAAAAATGTAGACTTTAAGTTATAAGTTAGAAGATATTCGTGTGATAAATTTTGTTAGTTTAAGAGAGGTTATGTCGTAGAAGTGTGACTCTATCAGCGTTTAAACGCAGGTGTAAAACCAAGTTCATGAAGCATAGCGTTTAATGCTCCGAAATTAACGGTTAAAAAAAGATTAAGGGCGAAAGCCAAATAATGAGGCGTATTATTTCTTTGTAGCAGAGTAAAGAGATATTCTTTTTTGCTCTAATAACTCGGTAATTTTATTAACATCTTGATGATTAATGAAATCTGAAAACGCTTTTTTCGCAAATTCAGCCATTTCGAACTCAAACTCTAAATCAAAGTATTGACTTTGATAGTTAGCCGCTTCAAAAATTTCAGCCGTTTGTTTGATAATAGGTCGTCCATCAATTCTCGCGGACTGTTTTGGCGAAAAGGTTGAAAGGCCTTTATTAATAAAAATTTGTGTTTCATTGGTATTAAAAAACTGCAAAAACTTCGTCAAATGTGCTTTTTCAGCGCCATTCTTAGTTAAAGCAATCACCGACATCGGCGCTAACACACTATTTTCTTTACTATCAGCAATTGTTGGAAACGGAAAAAAGCCAATATCAGCTTGATTCTTCACCGGTAAGCTACTTAATGAAAAACTCCCTATTAAGTTAATCCCGACGACTTCACGATAAATTAACGGCATCAGCTCATCCCCATCAAAGAAACGATGCTGGGCAAAAATATATTTTTTATTTAATAAATTTTTCCAATAATTAAAGACTAACAGGACTTCATCTGAAGTATAAGCAAGCTTACCTTTCACCAGTTGTTTGTATTTGTCTGCACCATGTAATCGTAACATCAAATAATCAAACCAACCGGCAATCTGCCAAGGGTATTTAGTACCTAAAGCAATAGGCGCAATTTGATTTTGCTCTAAGGTATCTAATAGGTTAATAAATTCAGGCCAGGTTTTTGGGGTTTTCATGCCTAAACGAGCAAATAAAGATTTTTTATAATAAAATCCCCAAATATAGGAGGTCAACGGAATACCATAGACATTATTATTAAATAACACTTGATCCTTTGAAGCTTGTTTAAACTGAAAGTCTAAGTGGTTTTCTTGCCAATAATCATTTATATCGACTACAAAACCATTATCAACTAGGGTTTTTAAACGATTACTGGCAAACCAGTTAATAACATCAACTTCATCTTGCATCGCCATAAGTTCGGCTAACAAATCAGGGTAATTTCTTGAATGTAATCGTATTAAACGGACTTTTATATTGGGATGAAGCACCTCAAAATCCCGTACTCTATCACGATATATTTGTTCTTTTATTTTTGTATTCGCTAATACAGCAAAGTTAATCACCCGCTGTTCACTCATTGCATATGCAAGAGAAGATTTGAGTAAAATAAGTCCATAAAGCAGTATTGAAACAATACGGTTAACGTTCATTGTTTGAATCATTATTTAACCCTAATCAATATCATTTAATGGCCAACTAACAATGTAATCTTCAAAGAAATCAATATCAACTTGATTGTCTTTCACTATTTTTCCACGTACAGACATGCCTGCTTTGTGCATCGCAGTTTTTTTACCTTTATGAAGCAACGGGTGCCAAGATGGAATTCCTCTTCCCTCTTTTAAACGACGATAAGTACAACTTGGTGGCATAAAAAAGATGGCGTCTAAATTATCTTGAGTTAGTTGAACGCAATCTGGGACAAGTGTAGTTCGTTTGTCGTATTGAGTACATTGACAACTTTTGTCATTTAATAAATAACAAGCAATATTTGAGTAACTCATTTCCTCGCCTTCATTAATATGCGTTGTTGGCATTAACTCTGTTTCTTCAGTGGTGTCTTTGTCATCAATAAACTTATGTAAACAACATTTAGCACAACCATCACATAATGACTCCCATTCACTGCGAGTCATTTCTTCTAACGATTTAGTTTGCCAAAATTTTTCAGTCATAATTTTTAATCACTAGC
Organism: Colwellia sp. 1_MG-2023; assembly: GCF_030546755.1. Taxonomy (GTDB): domain Bacteria; phylum Pseudomonadota; class Gammaproteobacteria; order Enterobacterales; family Alteromonadaceae; genus Thalassotalea_H. The sequence goes on along the minus strand of NZ_JAUOPE010000006.1, from coordinate 184,511 downwards.
GTTATTAATGAATGGGTGGAAATTTAATACGATCAGAAAGGTGTCCTACCGAACTCACAAAATAATAAGATAAATTCCAGTGCATTAAACTTTTATAATTATCATAAGCTAAATACACTCTGCCTTTTTCATCATCTGGAAAAACTAACGCCGCTTTAACATTTACTATCGGTAAGTTAGTGCCATCGGCTCGTCTAATACCTAACTTTTGCCATTCAGCAAGTGATTTTTCACTTTCACGCCAAGCTTTTAACCAATTCTTTCGACTACCAGTATTTTTAGGTATCGCTAAATTAATATCAAAATTTTCGGGTAATTTGACTTGTCTTCCCCACGTTAGCGCATCATTCCAACCTTCTTTTTTAAGATAATTTGCCATCGACGCAAATACATCATGAAGGTTACCCCAAATATCTTTTTTACCGTCTCCGTCACCGTCGACGGCATAGGCTAAAAATGAAGTGGGCATAAATTGGTTTTGCCCCATAGCGCCCGCCCAAGAGCCTTTCATATCATCAATGGTGATATGCCCTTCTTGTAGTATTGTTAAAGCTGCCCATAATTGCTTTTTAAAAAACGCTTCTCGGCGACCTTCATAACTAAGGGTCGTTAACGCAGATACGACATTATAATTACCCATAATTTTACCAAAATTCGTTTCGAGCCCCCATAAAGCAACTATAAATCGTGGTTGAACATTATATTTTTCGGAGACTTTTTCTAAAATAGCAAGATGCTCTTTGTATTGATTACGGGCTTTATCAACCTTCCATTGCGGGACTCTTTTTGGTAAATAAGTATCTAATGTTTCAACTTTTTCAGGTTGGTTACGATCGGCAGCCACTGCACGTTGATGAAACTTTACTTGAGAAAAACTTTGCTCAATAAAATCGTCACTAAACCCTTTTTCTTGAGCTTCTTGTTTCAACTCAACAACATATTGATCAAACCCCGCTTGGCTTAGTTCCTTATCAGCAAAAGCTAAACTTTGGCACGAATAACTTAACAAAAATGTAAAACAACTAACGAGCGTACTTACTTTAACTAACTTCATAAAATACCTAATATTGCCCTTAATAATAAATGGATCTTTATAACTGTTGAGCTTTACGCTTCATTTGTTCTTTATGCTCTTTTAAAAGATCTTCTTGAGGTGGCGGTAATTGGAGATAAAACCCTTGATTATTCAAATTCTCTCTTACTTTATTAATATCCGCTAAAGCAAGTTTATCTTTATTGTCTAAATTGATAATCGTCACCAAAGTAGGCGTGCCAAACATCGCCATCAATGCCTCAGGCACATCATCAAACTTGTCTCTTTGCTTAATAAATAAATATGTTTGTGCCTTTTTAGGGCTTTTATAAATAACACATAGCATAATGCCGGCCTTTATTTGAAACTAAAAACTTGTAACTGAAAATTCAAAACAGATAAAACGTTACGTTAATTAACTATAGTTGCGAAAAGTTAGATTTTGCTTCTGCCAATAGTTTTTCCCCAAAGATACTCAATCGCCAATCTCTAAGTACATCAATTTTTTCCGCCGGAGTTTCATCAATATTCAATTGATAATGCCAAGATAAAAATTGATTAATTTGCTTTTTAGAAGCAAACACTTCGACTTGTTGTTGATGCTTTTTAGCAACCTCTGCAATAAACGATTTAATTTTTTTAAAGGTTTGTTTATAACCTGGGTACTCATCTAAGCGTTTAATTTTGTCAGGGTATTGCGCTTCATCCACTTGTTCAGCTTGCTTTAGTACTGCTAGCATTGCTTTACCTTTATGACGTACATCTAATACGTCAACCCCTTCAATGCCAGCCATAACGCCGACGTTTTTCGGTAAGGTTTGCGCCACACCAATAATGGTGTGATCTTTAGCAACAAAGCTAATCGGCAGATCTCTTTTCTTCGCTTGTTGAAAACGCCATTGACTTAAAAACTTTAAACTATTGAGTTGCTTAGCATTTAATCGCCAACTCATTTTCACGTTTAAATATAACTGGCTATCATCAATCGGGGTAAACTTACGCTCTATCATTAACTCGGTTTCTTGCTGCGCCGCTGCCAACCAAGGGGTTTGCATTAATTCTTTTTTTAACAAAGGATAAACTTGATACAAATATTCAACATCAGCACCGGCATATTCAATTTGACTAGCAGTTAACGGACGTTTCGTCCAATCGGTTCGTGAATCTGACTTATCAAGATCTATGTCTAAATAATGCTTCACCATAGCCGCATAGCCAAGTGATAAACCGTGTCCCAAAAATGACATCATAATTTGACTATCAATTAAGTTAATCGGCCGACAATTAGCTTGTGTTAAAAATACTTCCAAATCTTCTGAACATGCATGCAAGACTTTCTCAATATTTGCATCGGTCATTAACGCCCAAAAAGGCGATAAGTCATTTATCGCTATCGGGTCAATTAACGCCACTACCTTGCCATCACATACTTGTAATAAGCCTAATCGAGGGTAAAGCGTGCGGGTTCTAACAAATTCAGTATCAATCGTTAATACAGTAGCTTGAGATAATTGATGACATAATGAAACTAAACTCTCATCATCTTCAATATATTGATTTTGCAAAAAAGTTTCCCTTTATTGGTGAACGACAAATCAAACAGCAAATTTTCGCGTTAACTTCTACGTCTTCTAGTGGCTTGTTGGCTTCGATGTTGATGTTTTTTCACTGAACGACGAATACGTCGACTTTTCGCGTTATCCATCGCTTTTTCATCCACTTTAACTTTACTTTGCGTTTCAAGCGGAAGTTTCACTAACTTGCGATAATAGTTCACATCTTGCAGGTTTAACTCTGTCCAACCACCCGATGGTAATTGACGTTTTAATTCCATATCGCCATAACGGACACGAATCAAGCGACTCACTTGTACATCTTGGCTTTCCCATAAACGACGTACTTCGCGATTTCGTCCTTCAGACAATACCACATGGAACCAATGATTTCGCCCTTCACCGCCACGGTAAGTAATTTTTTGAAAACGTGCAGGGCCATCTTCTAATTTAACACCAGCTCTTAGTGTTTGTAGCATGGCCTCGGTAACTTCACCAAATACTCGAACGGCATATTCACGTTCAACTTTTTGTGAAGGATGCATTAAACGATTCGCTAATTCTCCATCCGTGGTAAAAAGTAACATGCCTGAAGTATTAATATCTAATCGACCTACTGCTATCCAGCGACCAGACTCTAGCTTTGGTAAGCGGTCAAAAACCGTCGGACGACCTTCGGGATCTTTACGGGTACACATTTCCCCTTCAGGTTTATTGTACATTAACACCCTGCAAAGCTCGTCTTCTTTGCTTTGTAGACTGACCGAATGGCCATCAATTTTTATTTGTTCATTGCCTTCGACACGATCACCTAAATAAGCCACCTTGCCATTAACTGTAATGCGTCCTGCACTGATCACCGTTTCCATTTCTCGGCGTGAACCTTTCCCCGCACGGGCTAATACTTTTTGTAGTTTTTCAGACATAGGTCTAACTCTCTTCCGTCAGTAACATCACAATTGCCAAGATTGGCCATTTCTCTTGCTTAGTTTCTGTCTCAATTGATTGAGTAATCACTCATTATTCGGCATTATACCAGTCCAAATAAGAAAGTGCGCTCTTAGCGATAATTTAAAAATTTAGAGGCAAGGAATTGATAGCAGAGAATGGTTATCCCGTATCAAAATCAATAACGCCGCCTAATATGCTTTTAAAGCTCGTCCTTCACAAACGTATGACCACCATGATAACTTCACAAAATTTGCTTAATGTACAATGACTATATCTACGCATATTTTGTTTATTCTAATGTCGTCCGTATCGTTCTATGTGGTTACTTCTTTATGTTAAAGGGTATTATATCTTGCATCGTACCATTAACGATAGAAGATTCTTCTATCGGGATTAAATCTGGTAATTGATCTAACGATTTTAAAGAAAAATAATCCAAAAACTCTTTAGTAGTTCCATACATAGAAGGCCTGCCGGGGACTTCTTTATAACCCAATATTTTTATCCATTCGCGTTCAATTAACGTTTTAATAATATGGCTACTCACTGCTACGCCGCGGACATCTTCAATTTCACTGCGAGTGATCGGTTGTTTATAAGCTATCAGTGCTAAGGTTTCTAATAAAGCTCGTGAATATTTCTGCGGTTTTTCTTCAGTTAATAACGCAATGTCTTCGTTATGTTCAGCTTTTATTTGAAATTGAAAACCTGATGCAACTTCAACTAAATTAACACCACGCGGCCGATAATGCTTTTCAATATTAATTAATGCCTGTTTAATTTGTGGAGTTGCAATACCATAATGGGGAAGTAATTGATCTTTAATCTTTTTTATCGATAAAGGTTTATCCGATGAAAATACTGCCGCTTCAATAAGTTGTTCGAGGTGTTTAGTGCTGATCATAACTGTCTTCAGCCTCTTTTAAGCGAACATGAATATCCCCTAGGTTTTGCACTTGCTGACATACTATTAATTGTTCTTTTAATAGCTCTAATACCGCTAAAAAAGTCACGACAACCCCATGCCTGCCTTCGCTGACATCGAACAAGGATTCAAATTTAATAAAGTGATTGCCATTAGCGGCTGACAATTTTGTTAATATGTCACTCATTCTCTGACGAGTTGACAGCGTTTCTTTCGCAATATGATGATGTTCAAAGGCTTGCGTTCTTTTTAACACAGCTTGAAGAGCAGTTACTAAATCGGCTAATTCGACCTCTGCCGCTCGAGTTTTATACGTAAAAGTAGTTGAAAAACTGGCATTCGCTATCGCAATATCACGTTCTAAACGCGGAAGCTCATCAATATTTTGCGCTGCTCGTTTAATAACTTCATACTCTTGTAAACGGCGCACTAACTCTGCTCTGGGGTCTTCTTCGTCTTCTTCAACTTGCTGCTTTGGTAATAGTAAACGTGATTTAATTTCTGCTAAAATTGCCGCCATCACTAAATATTCTGCCGCTAATTCAAGTTTAACGTCTTTCATCAATTCCACATAACTCATGTATTGTGTGGTTATAGGCGCGATTGGCAGATCTAAAATATCAAACTTTTGCTTTTTAATAAGATATAACAGTAAATCGAGTGGTCCTTCGAATGACTCTAAGATAATTTCTAAAGCATCCGGCGGGATAAATAAATCTTGCGGCTTTTCAACTATGGCTTCGCCTCGAATGAAAGCAAACGGCAGTACTTGCTGCTGCATTTCACCCGCTTGCAAGTTGCCCGTAGTGAGTTTGTTTACTTGATCATGTTCAGCATTATTTTGCATAAATATTATAACGTTAAGTTAATTGAATTATTCAAAAGGTGTCGGGTCGCCTTCCCCTACACGAATAATTTGTGCCTCTCCTTCGGAATAGTCAATTACCGTAGTTGGATGCTCGCCTAAATGACCACCGTTAATGATCAAATCAACTTGATGTTCTAACATATCACGGATATTTTCAGGATCATATTCCGCCATATTTTTTCCCGGCATAATCAACGTCGTCGACATAATAGGCTCTTCAAGTGCGGCCAATAAACCATGTACAATGGCATTATCTGGTACACGAATTCCAATAGTGCGTTTTTTCGGATTCAATAATCGTTTCGGCACTTCTTTACTGGCTTTAAAAATAAACGTGTAAGGCCCGGGGGTATTGTTTTTTAACGCTCGAAAGGCGCTGTTATCGACACGGGTATATTCTGAAAGTTCGGATAAGTCTTTACACACTAAAGTAAAGTTATGATTTTTATCAATATCACGAATGCGGCAAATTCTATCAAGCGCTTTTTTATCACCAATATGACATCCTAATGCATAGCCAGAATCGGTAGGATAAACAATCACGCCGCCTTGGCGAATGATTTCAGCGGCTTGCTTCATCAAACGGCCTTGAGGATTATCAGGGTGAACGTAGAAAAACTGACTCATAAGTGATTCCTTTTAAAACAATTGCCAAATAGGCGAAACACCTTCTGGCATCACTAAATTTCGACCTAAATCTGACCATTTACTTGGATAATGAAAGTCAGAGCCCATTGAAGCATGTAATTCATATTCTAAACAAAAGCTTAGCATCAAACGGCGCTGATCGTTATTCATTTGTGGTAAAACTATTTCTAAACCATCACCACCTGCTTCTTTAAACTGCGCCACTAATCGACGTAACCACTTTGTCGATAAATCATATCGAATTGGATGCGCCATCACCGCTTGACCACCCGCTTGATGAATGACATCAATTGCCTGCTCAATTGAGCACCACGTTGGTTTCACATAAGCACGTTTACCTTTGCCAATGTATTTATCAAACGCCGCTTGCATTTTAGCTACACTGCCTTGTTGCAATAACACTTTAGCAAAATGAGCGCGAGTAATAGAGCCTTCACCGGCCAACGCCTTTGCTTTTTCATAAATATTGTCAAAACCGCATTTAGCGAGTTTTTCGCCCATGGATAACGCGCGATTTTCTCTGGCAGTTTGTTGTTCAGCAATTAACTGTTTTAAAACCGGCGAAGATTTATCAATATTTAAACCGACAATATGAATTTCAAATCCTTGCCATTCGGTTGAAATTTCAATACCTTCGATGAGTTTTATTGGATGATTTTTTTCTACGATATACGCTTTAGCAATATCAAGCGCAGCGGTAGTGTCATGATCTGTGATCGCCAGCACATCAATTTGAAAGTTAACTGCACGTTCTATCAACTCTTCAGGCGTAAGGCCACCGTCAGAGCACTTAGTATGACTGTGTAGATCAACACGGCGATTTTTAAAATCGGCAAAATTTTCGGTTGACATCAATGGCATAATAAGTTCTTCTATAGAGGATTTTTTTCGCAAACTCATTTTACTTAGGTTAATAAACGAATGATACAAGTAAAACAAACTAATTCATTAATTTGGTGGTGGCATAACTCTACTTAAGTGGGTTGTGATAGTTTGCTTTTCATAAAAGAAATCGCAAAAAAATTCTGAAAACCCGCTTAATCACTTAAGCGGGTTTTTCTTTTTTATTACGTTTAAAATACATCACGAACAAAAATATAAGGGTTAACAATGTTAACAACACGAGTAAAAAGTTGGTTTATATGGTGGCTTCAGCCTATTTACGCTGGTTGACCGAACTTAATAATTTAACAGATTTAGGAAATAATCATGATCATCATATTAAAACCACAAGCATCTGAAAAAGATGCCAATGAAATATTAGATAAAATATCTAGCCTCGGCTTAAAACCGCTTTATATGCCGGGTATTGAACGCACCGTTCTAGGCGCATTAGGCGATGAACGCGTATTACGTCAGCTTCACCTTGATAGCTACCCTATGGTAGATGAAATCAAACCGGTACTGAGCCCCTACAAATTAGTTAGCCGAGAACTACAAGCTCATGACTCTATTGTGTCAATTGGCGGTGTAAAAGTCGGGGGTGGCAATTTTACCGTCATTGCAGGACCTTGTTCCGTTGAAAGCCAAGCGCAATTGTTTGGTATCAGCGACATGATTAAACAACAAGGTGTGCCATTATTACGTGGTGGTGCTTTCAAACCAAGAACCAGTCCTTATAGTTTTCAAGGATTAGGATTAGAAGGTTTGCAATTATTAAAAGCGGCGAAAGAAAAATATGGTCTTCCAATTGTCTCAGAAATTATTGATCCTAATGACGCTAAATTAATGCATGAATACGTTGATTGTTATCAAATTGGCGCGCGTAATATGCAAAACTTTCGTTTACTTGAAGCCGTTGGAGAACAAGCCGACAAAGCCGTTTTACTAAAACGCGGCATGAGTGCAACACTTGAAGAGTTGTTACTTGCAGCAGAATATATAATCAATGCCGGTAACCCGAATGTCATTTTATGTGAACGTGGCATTCGCACCTTTGAAACAGCGACTCGCAATACTTTAGATTTAAACGCCGTAGCTTATTTAAAAGAAAAATCTCATCTTCCCGTTTTTGTCGACCCTTCTCATGGCACAGGTGTAAAATCGTTAATCAATCCTTTATCACGCGCGGCTGTTGCTGTGGGGGCTGATGGTATTATTGTTGAAACACATTTAAATCCTAAAGAAGCCCTTTCAGATGGTCATCAAGCACTCACTGCTGACGACTTTGAGACGTTAATGGCAGATATAAAACCTTTTGTTTCCGCAGCAGGTAAAACATTATGAAGGCAATATTTGACCCCACAGCTCATACAGAAATAGGCTCGGTAAATACTTTATCGAGCAAAGCGAGTTATCAATCAGACCCATTAACATTGTTTAAAAAATTGTGCGGCAATAAAAGTAACAATCTTTTGTTAGAGTCGGCAGAGATTGATAAAAAACATCAATTAAAAAGTTTATTGCTCGTTGATGCCGCGATAAAAATTGTTTGTCATGGTAACCAAGTTAGTTTCACACCGCTAAGCGTTAACGGTGAAGCTGCGATTGCTTTTGCTAAACAAGAATTAGCGGCACACGCAACCATTACCTTTCACGGTAAAAGTTTACAGGCTACTTTTGCAGAAACCGCACAAACATTAGATGAAAAATCACGCTTATTAGCTACAAACCCGTTTCAAAGCTTACGGATTTTTCAGCAACTCAACAATGAAACGCATCATCCCTTTGCAGTTTTTCTTGGCGGCGCATTTGCATTTGATATGATCACCATGAGTGAAAAACTGCCAAACGTTCAAGAAAGTGATAATACTTGCCCAGACTTTGTTTACTACTTAGCAGAAACTTTAGTAGTCATTGATCATGAAAAACGTTCAAGCGAAGTGATTGCCAATGTTTTTTCAGGTCCAGAACAACAAAAATGTCATTTTGAAATTGCCCGACGTTTATCGGCAATTAAAGCCTTAGTAGAAAGTGATATCGCTCCACCGCAAACACAATATATTGACTCAGTTGCCCCAACAGAAGTGACTTGCGATATCAGCGATGAAGACTTTTGCCAAACGGTAATCGCGTTAAAAGAGCACATTAAAGCCGGGGACATTTTTCAAGTGGTTCCTTCTCGTACCTTTAGTTTACCTTGTGAAGATACCTTTAACGCTTATTTAGCATTACGAGAAAGTAATCCAAGCCCTTATATGTTTTATTTCCAAGATGAAGACTTTTGCATGTTCGGTGCATCGCCTGAATCAGCAATTAAATATCAACAACATAACAGACAAGTTGAAATTTACCCTATCGCTGGTACTCGTCCGCGTGGCTATAAAGCTAATGGTGAGTTTTCATTAGACTTAGATTGTCGAATTGAGCTGGAGTTACGTCAAGACAAAAAAGAGCTTTCTGAACATATTATGCTAGTTGACTTAGCGCGAAATGATGTGGCGCGCGTAAGTAAAGCGGGTACTCGACATGTGGCCGATTTACTTAAGGTTGACCGTTACTCACATGTGATGCATTTAGTATCAAGAGTTTGTGGCACGTTAAGTGACGACTTAGACGCATTACATGCGTATCAAGCTTGTATGAATATGGGTACATTATCAGGTGCGCCAAAAGTCAGAGCAACCGAATTGATCCGACAATTTGAAGGCAAACGCCGAGGCAGTTATGGCGGTGCGGTTGGCTATTTAACTGGCGATGGCGACATGGATACTTGTATTGTCATTCGTAGTGCATTTGTTAAAAATCAAATGGCGCACGTTCAAGCAGGTGCAGGCGTGGTGTTTGACTCAGATCCCCAAGCTGAAGCCAATGAAACCCGTCAAAAAGCCCAAGCGGTGATCAGTGCAATTCAAAAAGCGGCTAGAATGAAAAACCTGTCTTCAACAATAAATATCAATCATGAACAGGAGGCTAAGTAATGTCACTATCCTCTACCCCAAAGAATAACAACACTGAACACGTTAAAATTTTCATGTTGGATAATTTAGACTCTTTCACCTATAACCTTGTTGATGAATTTCAATGTTTAGGATTTGAGCCAACTATTTATCGAAACACCATCAGTGCTGACTATATTTTAGAACAAATTCAAGCATGTGAAACTCCGGTATTATTGGTGTTATCGCCTGGTCCTGGAGAGCCAAGTAAAGCGGGCTGCTTAATGCAGCTTATTGAAAAAACCGCCGGTAAATACCCTATCTTGGGTATTTGTTTAGGGCATCAAGCGTTAATTGAATATTATGGCGGTATTGTTGGCCGAGCACCTGAAATTATTCATGGAAAAGCGTCGAACGTACAACATGATGGTAATAACGCCTTTAACAATATTCAGCAACCGCTTCCTGTAGCGCGTTATCATTCATTAGTCGCCACAAAAATGCCAAACAGTTTAACCATGACAGCGCAATTTACCACCAGCGATGGTGTCGTTTTACCTATGGCAATTGAACATAATACAGACAGAGTAATAGGTTTTCAGTTCCATCCAGAGTCTATTTTAACGACATATGGCAGCAATTTATTAGCACAAGCCATTGAATGTTTAACGTCAAATTCAGCCCAAACCAGTCAATTACCAGAAAATATCCAGCAACAAACAGGGAGTTCTTATGAGTAATGTATTACAACAATTAGTTGATGGCCAATCATTAAGCCAAACGCAAGCTCACACGTTTTTTAGCGAAGTAATGCAAGGAAAAATAGCACCAGAAATGCTGGCCTCTGTATTAACGGCTTTAAAAATAAAAGGCGAAACCCCTGAAGAAATTGCGGGTGCAGCGGTAGCTGTAAGAGATTATGCAACCGACTTCCCTTTACAAGAAAATGGGGTTGCTGATTGCGTAGGAACTGGCGGCGATGGCGCTAATACGATTAATATTTCAACGACTGCGGCGATACTAGCCGCGGCTTGTGGCTTGACGATGGCCAAACATGGCAACCGAAGCGTTTCAAGTATGTCAGGATCTGCTGATTTATTAGAAGCCTTTGGTGTGAATTTAATGATGTCTCCGGCAGTCGCTAGTGAATGTTTACAAGTAAGTAACTTATGCTTTTTATATGCCCCAGCTTATCATCCGGGGTTTAAATATGCCGGTCCTGTTCGCAAAGCTATGGGTATTCGTACATTATTTAATATTTTAGGACCACTCGTTAACCCTGCTTGCCCACAAGTAATGCTATTAGGCGTGTATACCCCCGAGTTAATTCCTACCATGGCGCAAAGTTTAATATTAACCGGCGTGAAACGAGGCTGGGTAGTTCATGGCAGTGGACTCGATGAAATTGCTTTACATGGTGAAACACAAATCACCGAAATTAACCATGGCGAATTAACTGAGCGCACTATTACACCTGAAGACTTTGGTCTTTCTCGTTATACCTTAGAAGATATTAAAGGTGGCACTCCACAAGAAAATGCCGATATCATAAAAGCGATTTTATCAGGTCAAGGTCAACCAGCGCATAACGATGCGGTGATCATCAATTGTGCGGCCTTACTTTACCTGCATGGCAAAGCAGCAGATTTACCTTCAGCAGCAGCAATAGCAGCAAAAGTATTGGCTACAGGCAAAGCCTTAGAAACGTTACAAACCATGGTAAACATTTCAAATAAAGAAACAAATCAAGTAGCAAGCGGAAAGAATAAATAATGGCAAATGTATTAGAAAAAATAGTTGCTGATAAACGCATTGAAATAGCGCAATTAAAAATTGATAAACCTTTAGCGAGCTTTATTGATGAGTTAAAGCCAACCACAAAAGACATGTATGCGGCGCTTGATCGTAAACAAGGAAAAAGTCAGGCTGGTTTTATTCTAGAATGCAAAAAAGCCTCACCGTCAAAAGGTTTGATCAGAGCTGACTTTGATCCAAAAGCCATTTGTCAAATTTACGATAAATACGCGGCAGCCATTTCAGTGTTGACTGATGAAAAATATTTTCAAGGTAAATTTGAGTATTTAAAAATAGTCACCGATACCGTCAGCTGCCCAGTATTAAATAAAGATTTTTTTATTGAACCTTATCAAGTTCATCTTGCACGTTATTATGGCGCTGATGCAATATTACTTATGTTAAGTGTGCTTTCAGATGAGGAATATAGAACTCTAGCTGAAGTTGCCGAACACTATAATTTAGCGATTTTAACGGAAATATCTAACGATGAAGAACGCGATCGCGCCGTGCAATTAGGGGCAAAGTTAATCGGTATCAATAATCGCAATTTACGTGATCTTTCTACCGATATAGCCCGTACGTTTGATTATGCACCAAGCTTACCTGCCGATAGAATCGTTATTTCTGAGTCAGGTATTTATACTAACGCACAGGTACGAGAACTAGCTCCTGCTGTGGACGGGTTTTTAGTAGGCAGTTCGGTTATGGCGCAACAAGATATTGATCTTGCATGCCGCACGTTAATATACGGCAACAATAAAGTGTGCGGTTTAACAACGCCTGAACAAGCACAAATGGCCATTGAAGCTGGCGCGCAATATGGCGGGTTAATTTTTGCCGAAAAATCGCCACGCTGCATTACACCAGAACAAGCATTAACCATTACCCAAAAAGTTCCATCACTTAATTATGTCGGGGTTTTTGTCAACCATAAACGCCAAGACATTGCTGCATTAGCGCAACAATTAAACCTTTTTGCCGTACAATTACATGGCGATGAAGACCAAGAATACATTGACAAGTTACAACAGCAATTGCCTGAAAATTGTCAAATTTGGAAAGCAATCGCGGTTCAGCAGCATGTGCCAGCGTTTACTGTTAATGCGCAACAATATGTTTTAGATGGAAAAAATGCTGGCAGTGGTCAAGCATTTAACTGGCAAGCGTTAGCCGATAGTGAGCAAGACTTATCAAGCTGCTTTTTAGCTGGCGGCTTAAATAGCGATAATATTGACAACGCGCTTGAACAGCTAACCACACAAGAATTATTTGGTTTGGATATCAACTCAGGTGTTGAGCAAAGTCCAGGCATAAAGTGTCGTGAAAAACTTCAACAAGTATTCACGCAAATACGGAATTACTAACATGACAAACAAAACAATAGAAAATTCGTCAGCCAAGAAACAAACATTGCCCGCTTATTTTGGAGAGTTTGGTGGCATGTTCGTTGGTGAATTATTAGTACCAGCGCTTGAACAACTTGAACAGGCCTATATTGAATCACAGCAAGACCAAAGCTTTCTCGATGAATTTAATGATTTATTAACTAACTATGCGGGTCGTCCAACGCCCTTAACGTTAACAAGAAATTTATCCAAAAATCCGTTAGCAAAAATCTATTTAAAACGTGAAGATTTATTACATGGTGGCGCCCATAAAACCAACCAAGTGTTGGGACAAGCCTTGTTAGCAAAACGCATGGGGAAAACAGAAATCATCGCTGAAACAGGCGCTGGTCAACATGGTGTGGCAACCGCCATTGCCTGTTCACTTTTAGGGTTACAATGTAAGGTTTATATGGGCGCCGTTGATTGTCAGCGTCAACAACCAAATGTTTTTCGCATGAAGCTGATGGGCGCAACGGTCATCCCTGTAACCGCAGGCTCAGGCACATTAAAAGATGCCGTTAATGAAGCGCTGCGTGACTGGTCAGCAAACTATGACAATGCCCATTATTTATTAGGTACGGCGGCCGGCCCTCACCCATTCCCGACTATCGTTCGTGATTTTCAAAAAATGATAGGAGAAGAAGCCAAACAGCAAATTTTAACCCAAGAAGGTAAATTGCCTGACTACGTGATTGCTTGTGTCGGTGGTGGTTCAAATGCTATTGGCATGTTCAATGATTTTATCCATGAAGAATCAGTGAAATTAATTGGTGTAGAAGCGGGTGGTAAAGGTATTGATACCGACAAACACGGAGCAACCCTTGCTGCTGGCACTAAAGGGATGTTGCATGGTAATTACACTTATATTATGCAAGATCAATACGGCCAAATAGAAGAGTCATACTCGGTTTCTGCCGGCCTTGATTACCCCGCTGTTGGTCCACAACATGCCTTTTTAAAAGAAACTGGTCGTGCGCAATATGTGCCGATTAACGATGACGAAGCTTTAGCGGCGTTTCAAACCTTAGCAAGTACCGAAGGGATAATTCCGGCTTTAGAGTCTTCGCATGCTCTTGCACAAGCCTTAAAAATGGCAGAAGCCGCGACTGAAGAAACGGTAATTTTAGTCAACTTATCAGGTCGTGGTGATAAAGATTTAGCTCATGTTCATACGGTGTTGCATCCTGAAGAAACGTCAGCTGACAAGGAGAATAAATAATGACGCAACTACAAGCACAAAACCAAAAAGCAGGTCAGCGTTATATCGATTGTTTTCACGAACTCTCCGCGAAAAATGAAGGCGCTTTTATTCCTTTTGTCGCAATTGGTGATCCTAACCCTGAGCAATCTCTGGCAATCATCAAAACGTTAATTGATGCTGGCGCTGATGCGTTAGAATTAGGGATCCCTTTTTCAGATCCCAGTGCTGACGGCATTATCATTCAAGAAGCAGGAAAACGCGCCATAGCAACTGGCACAAACACTGACGTTTGTCTTGATATATTAAAGCAGATCAGAGAATACGCCCCGCAAATTCCTATCGGTTTATTACTTTACGGTAACTTAGTTTTTGCCAGAGGCATCAATAAGTTTTATCAAGATATGGCCAATGCTGGCGTCGATTCTATATTGATCGCAGACTTACCTATTCGGGAAAGCGAGCAATTTAGAAATGCAGCACTGGGAGCAAACATAGCGCCCATTTTTATTGCGCCTCCTAACGCCAGCGAAGAAACATTACAAAAAGTAGCGGCGTATAGTCATGGCTATACATACGTATTAAGCCGTGCAGGTGTTACCGGGGTTGATGCTATTGAAAATGAAACAAGTAAGCCAACCGCAAATGTTGCCGCGCATGAATTAATTGCTTCATTAAAAAATCATCAAGCAGCGCCCGCGGTAATAGGTTTTGGTATTTCGCAGCCACAACAAGTTAAAGATGCATTAAATGCTGGTGCTGCCGGCGCAATTAGTGGATCAGCGGTGGTAAAAATTATTGAAAATCACTTATCAGATAATACAGCCATGCTAAGTGCGTTACATGAGTTTGTCAGTTCTATGAAAGCAGCCACAAAACAATAAAGCTTGCTGCGCAACTATTTCAGGACGAAATAAGTAAAAAAAAGCCTGTTGACTTACAACAGGCTTTTTACCTTTTTGTGATAAATACGTTTATATACAGCTAAAGCTCTCAAGCTCTGATTACTTTACTAATTCTGCCGCTTTTAATAATAAATCAGAATGTAAACGAACTTTAAAATTTGGATTAACATAATTAAATTGTATTAATCCTTTACTATCAATCACGTAAATAGCTGGCACAGGTAAAACTAAGCGTTCATCGCCTGCTTGATTCTTTTGCAAAGGATTTTTTAAATTCATTTTAGCCACATAACGACTGGTAGTTTGCTCAGAGGTGAAAAATGATAAACCAAATGCTGAGCTAACTTTCGATTGATAGTCAGATAGTAGGTCATAAGACAGCTCACGTTTATCAATACTTTTCTTTAAATCATCAGGAGCATCGGTAGAAATACCAACCAGCTTAAAGCCTAAGTTTTTCAACTCACCTTCTATTGCTTGTAATTGTCCCATTTGAGTATTACAAAATGGACACCAACCACCGCGGTAAAAAAATAGGATGGTTTTTTGCCCGTTTAAATAATCTGCTAATTGAACACTTTTTCCTTCAACTGTGGTCACTGCGATTTCAGGGAGCATTTGACCATTTAATAAAGGCGATACTAGATCAGCCGTTTCAGCAATATCGCTTTTAACGACTTGCTCCATTTTTTGTGTTTTTGCATCTAATACAGATGATTGAAAAAATGACAATAAAATTAAGGCACTAGCAAAGATAGTTTTATTCATAAATCTCTTCTTTTGTTTATTTACGTTTAATGACAATAAAATGATAATTCATATGAATACCAATAGACCCGAACAAGTAAAATTTTCATTCAAATAAAATAAATTATTCGCCTTTAAATTTTTACAATATTTTGCTTTGGCTTATTCACCACATAAACACTGATAGCACATAATACCATGCCTAATACACTAGAAAGTGCCAATTGCTCATCAAACAATAGCCAGGCTTCAAGCGCAGTAGCAGGTGGTACTAAATAAAAATAAGCAGTAACCTTTGATGAATCTCCTTGTTCCACCATATACATCAGTAACAAAATAGCAGTAACAGAAAGCGCTAAAACAAGCCAAGTTAAACAAAGAATAAACTCAATATTCCAAGTAATAGGTTGAGAGTCACTAACAAAAACAATCGGCAGAAAAATAAGTAAACTAGCAATATATTGCCAGCAAACCGAAGGTAATAAAGGCTGCTTTTGACAAAATCTTTTTTGGTATAAGGTGCCGAAGGTAATGCCTATTAACGCAATAAAAGCTAGCAACAAAGCATTCATCGACACATGAGTGAACGCTAAACTCGCTGATACCACTAACATTAAACCACTTAATCCTAAAACTAAGGCCAACCATTGCCAGCGATTCACTTTTTCTTTAAAAATAAAGACCGCTAACATAGCCGTAAACAAAGGTTGTAATCCGACAATAATTGCCGTTAATCCGGCAGGAATACCGTATTCAATCGCGCCAAATACGCCACCTAAATAAGCACCATGAATAAGTAAACCTGTCACCATGGCGTGACCAATTTGTTTAGCGGTAAGTTTTGGCTGCTTTAATATCACAATCAATAAAACAAACACGACAATATTGGCCAAGGTTCTAATTGATAAAAAATCTCCGGTAGACGCGTAAGGTAATCCATATTTAGCACCAATAAAACCAGTGCTCCATAATAAAACGAAAAGAAAAGGGATCAGTTTTTTCAGCATAATTAAAGGTTTTAAAAAATTTTCATCGAGTGTAGAAAGATTTGCTCAATAAAAACAGCTACACATTTACACTAACTGATACTACACAGTTAGTTTATTTAGGGTTATTAGTGTTTGGAAAATGCTGAATTTAAGTCAGTTATTGGTTAGTTGCGATACCGTTTGGCATAATGCTCATTAACCACATCATGTTTTCTTTCATAAAAGCGATGTCTTCGTTGCTAGCACTTTTTGCCAATGTTGCCATACTGTCGATATTAGCTTTTTGCGCCGCCATTTCTTTTTCCATTTTGCTGATCATCTCAGCCGGCATACCACTTTTTTTCATACGCTCAACGGTACTGTTCAACATTTCACTCATCGACTCTACGCTATCAGGCATCTGTTGCATTTGCACTGCAAACATACTCGACATAATACGAAAAGATTGCTGATAAAACTGTTCAAAACTATCATAACCGGCAGCTTTCACTATCTTTTCTATGTCGCCATACGCTTGCATTCCTTTAATTTTATTAATCGCTGCATCTGGAGTCATCTGCAACAAATTTTCTAACTCAGCGTCCATTGCAGGGTATTTATCTTCAAGCCCTTGAAATTTTTCAATCGTTGAAACATATTTCTCTAATAATGCTTTTGATAACGATTGCTCTGCGAAACTTTGCCATGAAAGTATCAATAACCCGACGCCTAAAATAATATGTTTCATGTACTTCTCCTTAAGATGTTAAAAGTTTTTCTTCAAATGTTTGCTAAAAAATAGTGATAAAAAAGGTGTAAACTAATCACTGTTAGCTTACACCTTTATCAACAATTTGTTTAAAATTTTCTTTTATAAAACTGATAATTTAAACAATATTAACCGGATATTTTCGCCCAAGTATCACGCAAACCAACAGTACGATTAAACACTAATTTATCGGCTGTAGCATCTTTGTTATCTAAACAAAAATACCCTTGGCGTTCAAACTGAAATGCTTGTTCAGCTTTCGCATTTTTTAAAGACGGCTCAACTTTCGCATGTGCAATCGTAATCAAAGAGTCAGGATTAATCACTGATTGAAAATCGCTTTCAGCCGCAGGGTTTGCCACGGTAAATAAACGATCATATAAACGAATTTCCGCATCGACACTTTGTTCAGCAGCGACCCAATGAATAACCCCTTTTGGTTTCGTACCATCTTCAGGATTTTTACCTAGTGTATCTTCATTGTAAGTACAGTAAACGGTGGTGACTTTACCGTCAGCGTCTTTGTCACAACGAACAGCTGTGATCACGTAAGCACCGCGTAAACGAACCGCTTTATCAAGGACTAAACGTTTGTACTTTTTGTTCGCTTCTTCACGAAAATCTTCCGCTTCAATATAAAGTTCACGAGCAAAAGGGACAATACGCGTGCCTTGTGATTCATCGCTTGGATGATTTTTTACCGTTAACTCTTCCACTTGATCTTGTGGATAATTTTCAATCACTAATTTAATCGGATCAAGCACCGCCATAGCGCGTGGCGCATGATCATTTAAATCTTCACGAATACAGGCTTCTAATACGCCCATTTCAATGGTGTTATCCATTTTAGTAACGCCAATACGTTTACAAAATTCACGAATTGAATTTGGCGTATAACCACGACGACGAAACGCAGCAATGGTTGGCATACGTGGGTCGTCCCAACCACTTACTAAGTTTTCTTCTACTAAGGTATTAAGTTTACGTTTACTCATCACGGTATATTCAAGATTTAAACGTGAAGATTCATACTGATGAGGAGTAGTATCAATAGAAACATGTTCAAGTACCCAATCATATAAACGACGATTATCTTGAAATTCTAACGTACACAATGAATGTGTTATCCCTTCAATGGCATCTGATAAACAATGTGTAAAATCGTACATCGGATAAATACACCACTTATCACCTGTTTGATGATGATGAGCGAACCTGACACGATAAATGATTGGGTCACGCATACACATAAAGCTTGATGACATATCTATTTTTGCACGCAGTGAACATTCGCCTTCTTTAAATTCGCCATTTTTCATTTTTTCAAATAGGGCTAGGTTTTCTTCAACGGCGGTATCTCTGTATGGGCTATTTTTTCCTGGCGCTTTTAATGTTCCACGGTATTCTTTCGCTTCTTCACCATTAAGAAAACAAACATACGCTAAGCCTTTTTCAATTAATTCAACAGCAAAAGCATGCAAGCGATCAAAATAATCAGATGAATAATGAATATCGCCCGCCCATTGAAAGCCTAGCCACTTCACGTCTTCTTGAATAGACTTTACGTAATTGATGTCTTCTTTTTCAGGGTTAGTGTCGTCAAAACGTAAATTACACAAGCCGTTATAATCTTCGGCAATACCGAAATTTAAACAGATTGCTTTCGCATGACCAATATGCAGAAAACCATTAGGCTCAGGCGGAAAACGCGTCTGCACACTGGTGTGCTTACCACTTGCTAGATCAGCATCAATTATTTGGCGTATAAAATTAGTTGGACGGTTTTCAACTTCCGACATCCACAGAACCTCGATAAAATAGAATATTAATGGCCGGCATTATATCAAGTGTTTTTCACAGAGAATAGCTAGGATAAGCTTTATTGTTGAATATTATTTAATTAAGTGACAATGAGCCATTGTCACTTAATATTTACAGTTAAGTATTTAGTTAACTACATGAAAAAATTAATGAAAACTTAATAAAATTTAGAGGCTAGAATGCTTTAATAGCTTACCCGTATTTACTAACTTTGGCTTAGACCGAGCGATTTAAAAACCTCTTGGTTAGGAAATCCATCGGCGATCAGATTTTTTTCCAGCTGAAACGCTCGAATGGCTTTACGACTATTAGGCCCCCAAATACCATCAGGTTTGCCCGTTTCAAAACCTAATTCATTAAGTTTTGCTTGCAATTGCTGCATTTGAATACGACTAAATAGTAAAGGTTTAGCTGCTTTTACCGAACTAACCCCTTTGCCACCAACTAGCTTATCGGCAAGTATGCCAACCGATAGCGCATAGTTTTTTGATAAGTTCCAATTCATAATGACATCAAAATTTCGATAAACTAAAAACGCATGACCTTGATGGCCGTTTGGTAAGACTAATTCAGCATCAATATCATAATCAGGTAACGCCTTTCCGTTAGTTTGTTTAACGCCTAATGTCTTAAAAACCGATAACGGATAACGTTTATCATAAGCAATGGCACTAAAGTCAAAATCCGTTGGTAATTTTACTTCTCTTCCCCAGCGCTCTTGTTTAACCCAGCCAATTTTATTTAAGTAATTAGCTGCTGTAGTAATCGCATCTGCTTCACTTTGCCAAACATCAACTTTATCATCACCGTCGCCATCAATGGCATATTTGCGATAAGCAGAAGGCATAAACTGCATGTGCCCCATAGCGCCAGCCCATGAGCCTTGAAGTTGTGCTACAGAAACACGTTGTTCATCAATCATATTAAACAAATCAAAAAGCTCAGAGGTAAAATAATCACTGCGACGGTTATCACAGGCTAACGTCGCGATAGAGTTTAAAACCGACATTTTACCTTTGTGTTTGCCAAATACCGTTTCTAGCCCCCAAAAAGAGACAAGGTATTGCGGTGGAATACCATATTTTTCGTGTAGTTGATTAAATAATCCTGCATGTTTTTTTAGCAGTTTTTTCCCGTTGTTAATATGATAACTCGACACCCGCTTATTGACATATTGTGCAAAACTTTCGGCAAATTCTGGCTGATTTTTATCAAGTGTTAACACTCGTTTAATCGGGGTTAGCTGATGAATAATGCCATGAATATTTTCACTTAACCCTTGTTGCTTGGCTTGATGTAAAAAGCGAGCTTGGCATTGCTCAAATGTTGGCGTTTCTGTTAAGTCTGAAATTAACATTGGAGCTACAGCTTGCTCCTCAGCATACGTACAAGAGAGAAAGAAGGTACTAAACATACCTGCGAAGAAAACTTTATTTATGGCTGAAACCGACTTCATCATAGCTTTTATCCTAAAGAATACTATCGTGAGAAAAATGACTGCTAATTCTGACAAAAACTATAATAAACTGCGAACTAGATTTAAATTAATTTATGATAAATATTATAAACTATGCCATAGATATTGTTACATTTGTAAATTTCAAAAATGCGGTAAAACCTAATTATTCTAATTCAAAAGCACAAATGCTTTAAAAATACATTGATTATAATTTATTACTCGATTTAGCCAAGTTAACTAGCTTCATCAATTTATGTTCTCTTGGTAACTCAAGATCAGTAAATCCACTTTTGCCATAAAATCTGATAGTAACTTTTTCATAGTTCGCTTTTGCTATTGTAAAAGCAGTATCAATATCAATTACACCAGTGAGAGTTTCGATTTTTTCGTGTTCATTTACCGAATCATCAAAATATCCGAGAACTTGATCTGCTCGGCCTGAAACCTTAGCAACCATGTTTTTATCAATGAAAACTTCTGCATATTCAACATACGACCAATTACCATAAAGCGTAGTTAAAAAAACATCAATGGATATTTGATTGCTACCACTTATCCAAGTATATTGAATTGTTCTGGTTTCACTATCAGAAAATGATAAAAAAACACTCATATCATTCGCAATCACTTGGATTCGATCTTTTAAATTATCGTATCTACAAATTATGTCTTTACAGTTTTCAACTAATAGAGCTTCTGAAATACCACTTCCACGGCTCATTTTTCCATAATCATTCGCTGAACACCCAATTAATGTTCCAGCGATTAATATAAAAGTAACCAAATACTTACGTTTCATCTTAATTATCCTTTTGATCTTATTAGCTATTATCACGAAGGTATATTAGTTATATTTTTCGAACTAGCTAATAACCTATCTTGTGTTTAATTGATGAGGTTGAACTAATTTCAGAAAGGACATATCCAACAGGATTGTTCAAAATGGTATTTGAACAATCCACATAAAGTGTTCTATTCTGGGTTATAGAACAATTAATATCCGTCTTTGATACCAACAAAGTTTCTGTTTACAATATAAGCAGACTCACCGCCATCATGATGAGGTAAAAAGGTAACCATATCGACTCCATCATTAATCACAAAATAGAACGATTTGTCAGCTAGGGGTACAAGCTTAGGCTCATAAGGAACATTTTCAGCATCAAATTCAGGGATAGTAATGTATAATTCATTATCTTCTTCAGAAACAGAAACTATTAACTCACCTGTACTGTATGTACCTTCATGTTTATAGTACTCGTTAGGCTCTGTTGGAATAACGGGTGTTTCTTGTGGCGAAACTAACTCAGTAACAGACTCAAGAGCAGCTATCATGCTTGAACTGAAATCATCAAAACCGCCGCTGCTCATAATTGAAATAGCTATTTTCTTTTCAGGTAATATCCAGAGTAAATTTGTATAAGCGGTTGTATTTCCACCATGTTGCCAAATTTTTTCTTGATACCATTCCTCATTGTGCTCAAATCCCTCTTCAACAAACATACCATATCCGTAATATTTAGGTAGCCCTAAAAATTCTTGACTAATTTGAGCGGAAGTTATTTCTTTTCTCCAATCATCTGACAATATATCAGTATTACCTTCAAGTAAAAATTCAGCCATTTTTAACTGTTGTTTAGGGGTTGACCAGGTTTCAGCTCCCGCAGGAGAAGTGGCCGGCAACAAAGGAATTTGGTTTATATCAGTCATGAATATTCCGCCTTCATCACCCTCTTGATACCCAAGTGCATAATCACCGTCAGCAATAACCATGCTACGGTCGAGCCACGTACGTGACATACCTAAGGGCTCAAAAACACTCTGCTGCATATGCTCAACATAAGGAGTTTGTGTAAGATGTTCGACTATTGCTCCTAAGTACGAAAAGTTAGGATTACTATAATTGTAAAATATTCCAGGGGGGTTCATTTGACGATTATATTGAGGGTAACCTGTGGTCATATAATCAACTAATGAACTATTAGAGTCACTATCAATATAGCTATCAGAAAGACCACTTTGATTAGATAATAAATGATGGATACTAATATCCTGCCAAGTTTGCGCTTGTACACTTGGGTATTGAATGTTTGGAAGAGTATTTACAAGTTTATCATCTTTACTTAACACGCCTTGCTGTATTAATTGTAATGTTGCTAAACC
Organism: Colwellia sp. 1_MG-2023; assembly: GCF_030546755.1. Taxonomy (GTDB): domain Bacteria; phylum Pseudomonadota; class Gammaproteobacteria; order Enterobacterales; family Alteromonadaceae; genus Thalassotalea_H. Next base: position 161,500 of record NZ_JAUOPE010000006.1, on the reverse strand, counting down.
TGTAAACATTTTAGTAGTTGAACCTAATTGAAAAAGGGTATCAGGTGTTATTGCCACGCCACTATCTTTTATTTTTTCGCCAAATGCTTCAGCAAATATAATTTCGCCTTCCTTATATATGGCAACAGAAGCGGCTACAGCATTATTTTGTTCAAGGTCATCTTCAATAGTTTCTCGAAGTGTTAAAAATTGATTGGGATCAGAAACTGTTGGGGTTTCACTTTTAGAGTCTGAATTACCACATGCTGACAGTCCGCCAATAAGCAAACCAATGATTAGTAAATTTTTCATCTTTTTTCTCGTCTTAAAAACAGATGATAATTATAAATAATCCCTCGAAACAAACTGTTTCAAAAAAGTTCTAAAGTGTATAAGAAGTGTAATCACTACTAAATATTCATTAAACGGTCATACATAGCTTTCACCTGTAGATCACCAAAACTATATATTGCCATTTGTTGATGAAATACACGAAACACTGTTTTAAAACTCGGCTGTTCTTGTGCGTTAATAATTTCAAGCAGCACGCGTTCTGGATAACCTAAACCACTTTCATCTGGCGTTCTCGCTATATGCGCATTTACCGCTGGTAATAAAAAAGGGAATTCACCTTTTAATGATTCAGCAATCTGGCTAAGTTTACTATGATTATTTTTTTGATAGTTAGGCCAAAGCTGCCCTAGCACTGCGAGATGCTCTGGCAGTATAAGCCTTCTATTTTGAAAGGCTGCTGTTAATTCTGGCAAAGACATATGCCCAAAGCTGTATTCATTACCTTTGTTAGGTCTTACTAAATATATACCCCGTTCACACTCATTACTTTGCTGCGATACTAAAAATAGTACATACCAGAAGTTAACCTGACAAAATAAATCATCTTCAAACCAACAGTTAATATGGCAATTGTGATTTAAAGCAATAATTTTCTTGAATTCAGTTACTGTTTTTACATAATAATCTTCAGCTGTACATTCAGGATACTGACCAATAAATTTCGATCTATTATTCATCAGGGACTCGAAATCATTTCCTTGCACATTGCCGTCAACCAAACATTCTCGGGCAACGATAATTTCTCCGTCGATAGATTGAGGAAATTGCTGCTTTAACGCATCACCATTTAAAATGTGATATTGAGGTTTATCATAAGAGTGGTGGTATTGAGAATCTGACATAGAAATTTAAAGGAAAAATAAAATGAGAATAATATTAAGATTAGCATGATTATTAACTAACTTCATAATCATGCTATCACGCTCATTTAAACGCTCAAATCAACATTTTTACCGCGCCTTGCATCGTCATTTCGCTTATTTTCTTCTAGTTGCTGTTGTTTTTGAGCATCTTGCTGCTCTTCAATCTTTCTTGATTGCGCTTGCTGGTTTTTCACTTGTTCTGAAAGCAATTTTTGCTGTTCAACGCTTTCCTGTTGCACCTTTAACTGCTGGCTAACCGATGAACTTGTACTGACTGACGTAACCATTATCATCTCCTTTACTTGGCATGAGACCAGATCAATAAGTTAAATATACACCTTGAGTATAGCACCAGTGGTTGTTTTTTATACAGGTGGTTTTTCATAACCATAAGTGTTTAATTTTTGTGAAAGGTGTAAAGCGATAACCGTTAACGTTACTGGAAAGCTTAGTAAAAACACATAATGAAAATATAATAACGACAATACCGTAGTTAAAGCGATCAACAGTGCTGACAAAAATACGGTTAATTTAAAACGTTTAAAAAAACTAAAGCTTGCGACAAAGTTTTTAACGACGCCTTGATTATCTATACGAGCAATTAAACAGGGAATAACGCCAATAATTAATGACAACCAAGCAAATAACCAAGCTAAAAAAATATTCATCCAATAAAAATGCGCAGATAGATCACTTTGGTTTTCACTTTTTATATTAAATGCTTTAGCGAGAAAAGAGTTTTGATCAACGTAAATACTGTAAAGCGCAACGGCATCTGTCATCCAGATCAAAAAGAACAGTATCTGAATCACTAAAACTAAACCGGCATTTGCAAATAGTACCGATAAGGAAGAGTTTTCATGATCATTCTCCCCGTTATAAATAACAGGGTGTAAAATTAAACTGACTAACGGTATGAATAAAATAAACCCTGCACAAAATGAAATGTACATAGCGCTTAATTCATATTGATTTAAATAGAAGTTTATCGATTGAGCGATGACAAAGATAATCAATGTTGCAAAAGCTAACAAACTAAAGCAGGTCAACTTAACTTTCAATGAAAGCGAATTGGGAGCATTTAACACTAAGTTTGGCCTAAAAAGAGCATTTATGACGTCAATGTAGCATTAAAAATCCCAACGTTTTTTGATTTAAATTAAGGGAGGCTTAAACAAACATCCCTTATAACAAAACGACTAACGAATAGGTTTATCATGAGAGGCTGTTGAACTTTCGCGGTTAAATTTTGTTCGAGATAACATTTTTTAACTCAAACAGCCGCTTGGCTATTGAACCTTTTTAATTGCATCCTCTAGGGCTGGTACCATCTGAGATAATCGCTCATTTTTGCTATTTTTTATTAATGCATAAAAAGCGAATAAAAAGTGTTGAGTGTTATGTAGCTTGCTTAATCCTTGTTGGCTTGAATATGCTTCACCCCATGATTTTAAAGGAGTAGGAAGGGTCAATTCATTTAGCCAAGTTTGCCAATTTTCTATCGTGAATTGATCATTTAGAAAAATATAAATAACCGGCATTACCAAACGTTTTGATTCGCCATAAATATAAAAGTGATTATTTTTTGCCACCACTTGGCTCGAAATGGCCGACAACATGTTATCTAAATGCTGCTTTGTTATTGCCGGGTTTAGTGACAATTGCAGCATTAAATCTGCTGTATGCGCAACACTATGTCGCCAACCTATCTTCGAATCATACCCTCGATAATCTTCTATAAATGTTAGAAAATCAGTTCCAACATCCACTAAATAATCACGTTGAACATCATTTAAAAAAGGCGATTTTCGATCAACTCTTGCCACTTCAGCCAGCATTAACATGGCAAAGGGTTGATATACACCATAATCATCAGTCACGTCAGCGCTAATAACCTCGGTTAAGGTTGTGAACATAGCAAGGTAAAAGTCGGCATTAAAGTCATTTGCTCTCAACCATTGACTTAAACCTGTATAAGCAACCTCATCTCTAAGCACAGGATCAGGGCTTGCTAAACAATGAATAAGTTGCCGAGCAACAGCGTTTTTTTCTTCTTTATTTTCAATTAAAAACTTTTGCTCTTTTAAGATTAACAGTTTTGACTTGCTCCAATTAGGAGATTCACAGTTACTGACAATAGTATCAGCATTTATGACGTTTTGACTCTTTGCACCTAAAGGAAAACTGACTAAAGCTACATTTATTAACAGACCAATCAACGTTGTTTTTAGCATCATAAAACCACTTTTAATAACTACATCCGCCAAATATTAACACTTTATTTACGAGCGGCAATCTAATTCCTCTAAAGTGGAAAATATTAGCCAATAAATAAAACTACTTAATCGAATTAAACCCTGAAAGCTTATAGAGCTGGTTAATAACATGCTTTAAGTTTGGTATGAAGTATGCTTTATCATTAATATTTAACTAAAACTCATCTAGTCAAAGGAATATCACTATGATGATAAATACAAATTATGCTGAAATTGTTGCTAACGCTAAAGCTCGAAACGCAACTTATGTAAGTTTTGATAAAGCCGTCGCACCAATAAATGCTATTACTGCAGAGAAAGACACGTTTACTTTATCAGATAGAGCAATTGCTAAAATGAATGGTTCAGACTTTGGAGAACCAGCTCCTACCTATATAAATCCTAAAACAGCTCGGGAATTTCTTACAGAAAACACTGCATCAACAAGAAATGATGAAGAGTCAACACAGAGCTCAAAATTTAATACTATGATGTTATCAATACTAGATAAAAGACTAGGAATTGATCGTGAAAAGCTTGAAGAATTAGATGCCATGATAAAAGCGATTGCAGATGATGAAAATATGAGTCCAGAAGAAAAACAAAAAACAATCGAGAAATTAGAAGAATTAAGAGAAAAGATAATTGAAGAAAGTATGGATATCCAAAAAGAAGCAACACAAACTTTTCATGACGAAGAGTAAAATATACGCTATTTATCATTGAATTAACTATGGAGTGTTGTTCTATATAATCACCCGTTATAAATGATTTTAACGGGTTCAATGAAAATATTAATAAACCTACCTTTGAATGATTATTTAGCGATCAAAGCGTTTCTTTCAAACGTAATGCCCGCCCAACCACTTTTCATAAAGTTTCGAATGTTGCCATGATCATTCCCTGTGGGATTTTTTAACACGTCATCACGATAATATTGCCCAAAGCAATATAACGTAGCTTGTTCAGATAGTTTATTTAATTGCGCGTAAGCAAATATTTTACAAGAACCTTCGTTTGTCCCGGCTTGATTGACCAATTCTCCATTATTAAACCTACTAGGTTGATATTGGTAATTTGCTGCAATGACAGCCATCACGTCTTCAAAGTTAATTTGTGCTGTTACCGCGGGATCTGTAGAGGTTAATGTAGAATTTAATGCTTCGATAGTTAAAGTCATGATATTACTTAAAGGTAAAATGATAGATATATTTTCTCGCAGTTAAAAATTTTCGTCCATTAACTGTTTTTACCTCAATATACTTTTTAGATCTATAACCACCAAAGCCGTTTACAAATGATTTATGCTGGATATGCTGCAAGCTTTCTATTCTTTCTATTATGCAGAAGACTAAAACCGGTATAACAGTTTTAAAATGACGTGGTATGATACTGTTTTACCATAATATTCACGATTTGAAGTAAACTTTTATGATCATTAATTTTGCAGATCACAGTGCAACTCAACGTTATCATTTGATGACACAAACTATTATTCCACGCCCTATCGCCTGGGCACTGACTAGTTCAGACCATTCAGGTTTACCAGAAAGTTTAAATTTAGCGCCATTTTCCTATTTTACCGCAATATCAAGTGACCCAGCTGTGTTAATGATTTCAGTGGGTAAAAAGCCGACTGGCGAGCCCAAAGATACTTTAACCAATATCTTAAAAACCAAAAAAATGGTGATACATATTGCCAGCGAAAATCAAGCAGACATAGTAACGCAAACAGCGGCAACCTTAGCTTATGGCGAATCTGAACTAGCATTAGTTGATAATGAAATACTGACAACGGTACCATTTGACAATTTTGATCTGCCTCGCCTAGCGCAATGTGATATTGCTTATGGCTGCGAACTTTATGAAATTAAAGAGCTTGGCGATATTCCACAAACACTTATTTTTGTTGAAGTTAAACAATTATATATCAGCTCAAATGTTTCCACAGAAACGGATGGTCGGGTAAAAATAAATGCCGATGTTGTAAAACCTTTAGCCAGATTAGGTGCAAACGAATATTCAGGGATCACAACGCCTTTTAAAAAAGCACGACCGAAATAAAGAAATAAAAAAATAAAGAAATAAAAATCACCTAAAAGCGGCTGAAAGTTATTTCATTTCAGCCGCTTTTCAATACGGAAATTTAAAAAAGAGTAAACTTTAAGAATAATATCTTAAAGTGGATACTAAAAACGATACGTTGCATATAAACCAGCACTACGTTCAAAGTTATTCTTTAATTTGTAACCATTTTCTTGAGCTTCAAAATCTGAATAACTGGCATACAAACCAACATCAATATCTTTACTAAAAGTATAATTTAGCCCAGAAGTAACACTATGAGAGTCTTCTTGAGAAAAGCCTTTCAAATCACGATAGGTGTAGTTATTAAAAGCCGTCCAATTTTTAGTAACTTTGCTTTGAACACCTATTGAAAATCGATTTTCACTTTTATTTGCTAAGTGTTCTTCATCCCAAATTACGTAACCTAGTGAAAAAGTCATGGCAATATCTTGATTAAAAACATATTTACCATTTAAATCAGCGCCATAACCAATAGCGTCACCATTACTCGTTGAATCTTGAAAACCTCTAATACCTGCGCCAACAGCTAGTTCGAGTCCTGTTTGATTATTATCTCGAGCCAGTATACGATAATTAAGTCCGCCGAAACCTATCGTTAAATTATCAGTTAAACCGTAAGCGACATTTAAGTTAAGCTCGCCTCTGCTTTTATTTTTTTCTTCCCCCCAAGAGACAGCACCGCTGACAGCAATGGTGCCATCACTTAATGTTAATGGTCTTAAAATGGGGTTTTTAGGGTAGCTAGTATTATCCGATTGATTGCCAGCGAAAACCGCAGTAGAAGCTAAAAGTAATGCCATGCTAATAAGTGATTTTTTCATAAGAGTATTCCCTGTGTTTGTTGTGTTAATCATTTATGTAGCTATGGTAAAGATAAGTCGTGTTCGATTCCTGCCGAACTTTGTCGATGAAATGTATGATGAATGTCAGATTTTGTAAGATTGTATTTTCCAATCCATTGTATTTAGCAATCAACCTCTGTGTTACCCACGCTTTAAGTATAAATATCTATCAACTTATCAAATCAAAAGAGGCAGTAAACACTGCCTCTTTATATATTTAAGATTATTTATTCCAAGCGAATTGTTCAAATAAGGGGTCTACACTTGTTTCAGCCACATGGTTTACATAATTACTGATCACTTTTTGAGACAAGCCTAAAATGACTTCCAACACTTGCTTTTGCGCATAACCAGCAGCAAAAAAATCGGCTAATTGTTCTTTAGTAACAAAACCACGTTGACGAACCACAGCCAAAGTAAATTCATGTAAAGCTTGTAACTTTTGAGTAGGCAATGCAGTGTTATTTCTTAATGCCTCAGTAATCTTAGGGTCAACTTGCATCATGTTGGCGATCGCTGTATGTGCTGGTACGCAATATTGGCATTCATGTTCAACATTAATCGTTTGCCAAACCACAGTTAATTCTTCTTTATTAAAAGAGGTCGCTGTAAATTGTTGATGCAATTGTTTATAGGCCGTTAATATTTCAGGCGATTCAGCCATTACTGCATATAACACCGGCACGCTTCCCATTTCTTTTTGAGACGCTTCTAAAAACCCTTTACTTTCTTGTGGGGCACTTTCTAATGTGTGTCGTGTAAATTCGTTCATGTACTTCTCCAATATAAAAATTCGTCAATAATTGATAAATTTCTTTATCAATGTGCTTTGATGGACATAATCATAAAGCAACATGAACGATCGTTCAAGATTAATTTGAACGATCGTTCATTTATTGAGTGGATTTATTAGGAGGATTTGTTTAGGAATTGACTCAATAGAGCTGAAATTGACTAGTGAACTCTCCCCCCTATTTCATAAAATAAAGTGGTGCGAAGTTATAAGTAACCGTTTTCTTTACCTTAGTAGCAATCCCTTTTATAATTGAACGATTGTTCAATCGCCTAGTTAGGTGTTTAAATTATCATGGCTAAAACAGCAAAATTTGATCGACAAGAAGTTGTCGACTTAGCGACTAACCTTTATTGGAAAAAAGGTTTTCATGCTACCTCAATGCGTAACTTGCAAGATGAAATTGATATGCGACCAGGAAGCATTTACGCTGCGTTCGGCAATAAAGATGGATTATTTAAAGAAACCCTTAGAAACTACACCAATTCAGGGATCGCTAAATTACATCAATTTCAACAAGAAAATGTCTCGCCTATTGAAGCATTGAAAGCTTTTGTGAAGTATCAAGTCATTGTCAGCAAAGACGACGCCCCTAACGGCATGTGCATGCTCACAAAAACCATGAATGAATTAACAAGTGAAAATCAAGATTTGATTGATCTTACCAAAGCACACATTGAAGAAGTGGGATGTGCACTCGCTAAGCTTATTGAAGAATCAAAAGCCTTAGGCGAAATAAACAGTGAGAAAAGCGCGTTAGCACTTGCTAAATATCTACAGATACAAATTGCAGGACTGAGAACATTTGCCAAAATTGACGGTGTTGAAAATAATTTAGAAGAGATGATCAATGAATTATTTGTTCACTATCCATTTAACCTTTAGCAAACAATTTCAGTAAAGATAAATATCCAAAGAAAATTAAATATTTATTGTAAGCAATTTAAAAGATAACAGACCATTCAAACCAAGGTAATCAACAATTATAAATTTAAACGTTATTAGTAGATACCTGACTGACTATCTACATGCGTTTCATTAATTATTAAGTTTCATCTTAGCCGTAAATCTTTTTAAAGTTTTTTACATTCCAGCCAATCATGATTTCATTGCCTATTTTAAGCACAGGTACAGTGCGAGCTCCAATAGCGTCTAATTCTTTTCGGCCTCGTTGCATTTTGGCATTGGTTAACCGGTATTTAATACCATTATCATCTAAGTATTTTTGAGCTTCGCGGCAGTGTGGACATTTATCTGAAATATATAAAACAACGCGTTTCATTATTAACCAACCAAGTATTATTAAGGTTGATTATTTTACCGAAATAGTAGGGTTAAAAAAAGTGAACGGGGGAGATTCTTTTGACTCTGGTTATTATTTCTAGACCAATGCGGTGGTGACCGCAGCAGCTTCCTTTGAGTGTAGTCGCCACCGCGACAAGCAAACTTTATAAGTTAGCAACAATAAAAAGGATTTTTTAAGCTTGGTTAACAGCTCTATTAAAATACTTTCTAGATTCGTTAATCATTCAAATTATATTGTCGGTGTGCCGACAGCACGCAAAGGGGAAAGAACACCCATTTCCCCCTTGCATCCCCCTCGGTGCCCGACTCAGTGAATGACTGAAGCATTAATTTTTCGTCATAATCGTAAACTGTCAAATGCTCGTTCCTGCGCTGGCTCCAGTTTAAAAACACGATTAATGACGGTAAAAATGAATCCTTCATCACTGAGATGGGAACAGGTTTCAACTGCACAGCTCGTTTCCATAGCTAATCAATCATTTACAATGAACCTGTAACGAGAACCAAACTTAGAGAAAAGAGAAACTTGAACGAAGAATAAACTCTGCTTGAACAAACGCTGAAATGAAAACCAAATAGTCACGTATTGTCATCAGGGATGATGACAAAGGCAAAGCCGCACATGGATGTGTGATCTTTGTCGTTACGTCGAACTATTGGTTTGAATGAAAGATCACGTTTGTTAGCAGCGCCGAGGGAGTCCAGAGGGAGGTCGGCGTCAGCCTCCCTTTGGGTGTAGTCGCCACCGCGACAATATAACCATCGGAGAAAACTAAACCCAATAGTATTTACGGCTTATTAAAGTGAGCAGGTAAAATTCTTTTGACTCTGGTTATTCTTTCTAGACCATTGCGGTGGTGATCGCAGCAGCTTCCTTTGGGTGGAGTCGCCACCGCGACAAGCAAACTTTATAAGTTAGCAACAATAAAAAGGATTTTTAAAGCTTGGTTAACAGCTCTATTAAAATACTTTCTAGATTCGTTAATTATTCAAATTATATTGTCGGTGTGCCGACAGCACGCAAAGGGGAAAGAACACCCATTTCCCCCTTGCATCCCCCTCGGTGCCCGACTCAGTGAACGACTGAAGCATTAATTTTTCGTCATAATCGTAAACTGTCAAATGCTCGTTCCTGCGCTGGCTCCAGTTTAAAAACACGATTAATGACGGTAAAAATGAATCCTTCATCACTGAGATGGGAACGGGTATCAACTGCACAGCTCGTTTCTATAGCGTCAATAGAACAAACTAAAACTCAACACTACATACAACGAAAGTAATCACAAAAATATAACGAAGTATAAAATTCTGCTTCTTCAAACGCCGTAATGAAAACCAATATTCACGTATTGTCATCATGGATGATGGCTAAGGCAAAGCCGCACATGGATGTGCGATCTTTGCCGTTACGTCGAGAATATTGATTTGAATGTAGGATCACGTTTGATGCAGCAGCGCCGAGGGTGTCCAGAGGGAGGTCGGCGTCAGCCTCCCTTTGGGTGGTGTCGCCACCGCGACAATATAACCATCGGAGAAAACTAACCCCATAAGTATTTACGGCTTATTAAAGTGAGCAAGGTAAAATTCTTTTGACTCTGGTTATTCTTTCCAGACCATTGCGGTGGTGACCGCAGCAGCTTCCTTTGGGTGTAGTCGCCACCGCAACAATATAACCATCGGAGAAAACTAAACCCAAAAGTATTTATGGCTTATTAAAGTGAGCAGGTAAAATTCTTTTGACTCTGGTTATTCTTTCCAGATCATTGCGGTGGTGAACGCAGCACGCAAAGGGGAAAGAACACCCATTTCCCCCTTGCATCCCCTTCGGTGCCCGACTCAGTGAACGACTGAAGCATTTATTTTTCGTCATAATCGTAAACTGTCAAATGCTCGTTCCTGCGCTGGCTCCAGTTTAAAAACACGATTAATGACGGTAAAAATGAATCCTTCATCACTGAGATGGGAACACGTATCAACTGCACGGCTCGCTTCTATAGCTCATCAATAATTAACTATGAACCTGTAACAGAGAACCAAACTTAGAGAAAAGAGAAACTTGAACGAAGAATAAACTCTGCTTGAACAAACGCTGAAATGAAAACCAAATAGTCACGTATTGTCATCAGGGATGATGACAAAGGCAAAGCCGCACATGGATGTGCGATCTTTGTCGTTACGTCGAACTATTGGTTTGAATGAAAGATCACGTTTGTTAGCAGCGCCGAGGGAGTCCAAAGGGAGGTCGGCGTCAGCCTCCCTTTGGGTGCCGTCGCCACCGCGACAATATAGCCAGAGAATAAAATGAAACCATAAAGTAATTAACTTTATTGTGCACCTGATCCCATTTACAATTACTCCACTTATCTAAAATAATTTTTATAAAACTTACTAATGGAATTAGCATGGAAAGCGATACAAATAAATTGGATATAGAGGGTTTACTTAATCTAAAAAAGAAAGAAATGAAAACGACAGACTCTGATGAGATTCACCGCCTTCATTTAGCTTTACAATCTATACAAAAAAGACTCGATTATTGTGAATACCATTTTTATGAATTTAAAGATTATTCTACAAAAGAATATTTACTAAAAGATATAATATCTAAGCCTGAACCCAACTGTATTAGCGCAAGAGTTATATTTGAGGCAAGTACTTATGCTTTTATACAAAATCTGCACGCAGTAATTGATTCATTGCCGTACGCATTGAATATAATTTTTACTGTTGAACCTGAGTTTGATGAACAATATATTGGTTGGAATAAAAGATTTATAAAAAAATATAAAGGCTACTCTTTCTACTGCCCATTAGATCAAATGTTTAAAAATGACTTATTATCTAAATTGAAAAGGTTATCTAATAATATAAAACATAAGCACCTTATTCGAATCAAAAATGGTGGCGATACTCTTTGCTTTGATGACTTTACATACAAGCATCAGAGTAATGACGTAGTAATAACAAATCAGAATGTTGAAAAATTTTTGGTTGAAAGTCATGATAAATTAATTCCACAACTACTAGGTTTATATACTCAAATCAAAAATGCAAAGAAGAAAGAATTATCGGCTCTATAATAAAAAAACCCGCTAGTTAGCGGGTTTTTATTAGAACAACAAATTATGAAGCGTTAGCTTACCAACCCGTTTTCTCTTTAAGTGCTACACCGATATCCGCTCAAGAACGAACCGTTTGAACACCAGCCGCTACTAAAGCCGAAAATTGACCATTAACACTACTTGTGAGTTATAAAAGTGACTCTCTTTTGTTTTCCATATCAACCAAATAGATGTCAGTTTATTTTACACTTCTTAGAAAAGTCGCAAGCACAAAATAATTAACCTGCTGATATACAATTAAATTAACGTAATGGAATGATTCGTGCTGTATGTTTCATGTACATAAATACAAGTTACTACACTAATTTAATAAGTAAAAATAATAAATAAGGAGATTACTTTGTTTAGTTTCAAAAAAACACTTATGACAACATTGGTATTTTGTTTCATTCAATCAGCTCAAGCCTCATTAGTTACTGTTTCAGAGTTATCAGCTTTTCAACCAACACTTATGGATACATGGCTATATGGCGATATGAGAGATGGTGGAACAGCTGATATAGTAAGTTTAAACGGATTAGGTGGCGATTTAGAAAATAATTCACCGCTAGGCAACGATGCGTTAAAACTCACAACGGGTTTAGCAAATAACGATAAAGCTGAAATAGTCATACAAAATGACTTTGGTATGGTTTCTGATATTCTTAATAGTACACTTTCTTTTTCATATGATTATTATCGAACAAATATCGACAACGGGAATGCTTTTGCAGCCCCGTCATTAAAGCTTGGCTTTTATAATTCAAACTGCCTACAAGGCGAAGACTGTTACTTTCAGTTGATCTACGAGCCATATTTTAACGCTATGTTAGCTGACTCACAATGGACCAATATCTCAATAAATTTAAATCTTGGAGATTTTTGGAATACTGGTGGCTTTGGCTTAGCTAGTGGCGGTGGTGGTTGTGGTGTAGTTGGTTGTATTACGTTAGATGAAACTAAAAATGTTGCAAATGCGAACTTTAGTTCTTCACATTTAGTCAATGTGGCATTAGGTATAGGCTCATACAACCAAGGCGTAGTTGGCTATGTTGACAATGTAAATATTAATGTTGGACAGTTTAGTCAAACATATGATTTTGAAAATGTAGAAGTACCAGAGCCTTCATCAATTGTTCTATTCGGGTTGAGTATTATCGGTTTAGTTGGTCGGAAATTTAGGAAGTAATATTGATAAAGTTTTATTATTAAACTAACAAAAAAACCCGCACTGTCTATTAGAAAATGCGGGTTTTTAAAAGAATCACAAGCTGTAAGCTACTCGCTTACCAACCCGTTTTCTCTTTAAGTGCTACACCGATATCCGCTAAAGAACGAACCGTTTTAACACCAGCCGCTTCTAAAGCAGCAAATTTCTCATCAGCTGTACCTTTACCACCGGCGATAATCGCACCAGCGTGACCCATACGCTTACCAGCAGGTGCAGTAACACCAGCAATGTAAGAAACAACAGGCTTAGTCACGTTAGCTTTGATGTATTCAGCAGCTTCTTCTTCAGCTGTTCCACCAATTTCACCAATCATTACGATTGCTTCTGTTTGTGGATCGTTTTGGAACATTTCTAAAACGTCGATGAAGTTAGTACCTGGAATTGGATCACCACCAATACCTACACAAGTAGATTGGCCGAAACCTGCATCAGTAGTTTGCTTAACCGCTTCATAAGTTAAAGTACCTGAACGAGATACGATACCTACTTTACCTGGTAAATGGATGTGACCTGGCATGATACCGATCTTAGTTTCGCCTGGAGTGATAACACCTGGACAGTTAGGACCAATCATGCGAACGCCAGTTTGCTCAAGCTTAACTTTAACGTCAACCATGTCTAAAGTTGGAATACCTTCAGTGATAGTAACGATAAGTTCGATGCCAGCATCGATAGCTTCTAAAATAGCATCTTTACAGAACGGAGCAGGAACGTAAATTACTGTAGCTGTTGCGCCAGTTGCTTCTACTGCTTCACGTACTGTGTTAAATACTGGAAGGCCTAAATGCGTTTGACCGCCTTTACCTGGGCTTACGCCACCAACCATTTGCGTACCGTACTCAAGTGCTTGCTCTGAGTGGAATGTACCTTGACCACCAGTGAAACCTTGACAGATTACTTTAGTATCTTTGTTAATTAATACAGACATTATTTGCCCTCCGCAGCTGCAACAACTTTTTGTGCTGCGTCAGTTAATGATTCAGCAGCAATGATGTTTACATCAGAGCTTGCTAATACTGCACGACCTGCTTCAGCGTTTGTACCTTCTAAACGTACAACTACTGGTACTTCAACGCCTACTTCTTTAACAGCAGCGATGATACCTTCAGCGATCATGTCACAACGAACAATACCACCAAAGATGTTTACTAGAACCGCGCTTACATTGTCATCAGAAAGGATGATTTTAAATGCTTCAGCAACACGTTCTTTAGTCGCTCCGCCACCAACATCTAAGAAGTTAGCTGGCTTACCACCGTGTAAGTTTACGATATCCATTGTACCCATTGCTAGGCCGGCACCGTTAACCATACAACCAACGTTTCCGTCTAAAGCAACGTAGTTTAATTCCCACTGTGCAGCATGTGCTTCACGCTCATCTTCTTGAGATGGATCGTGCATAGTGCGGATTTTAGGTTGACGGTATAAAGCATTACCATCGATACCAATCTTACCGTCTAAACAGTGAAGGTTACCTTCGTCAGTAATAACTAACGGGTTGATTTCTAATAATGCGAAATCAAAGTCGTTGAACATGTTTGCAAGACCCATAAAGATCTTAACAAATTGCTTCATTTGAGTAGGGTTTAAACCTAATTTGAAACCTAATTCACGTGCTTGGTAAGCTTGAGGACCCACTAATGGATCGATTTCAGCTTTGTGAATTAACTCAGGCGTTTCTTCAGCAACAGTTTCAATTTCAACACCACCTTCAGTAGATGCCATAAATACAACTTTACGCGTACCACGGTCTACAACAGCACCTAGGTATAATTCGTTAGCGATATCTGTACAGCTTTCTACTAAAATTTTAGAAACTGGTTGTCCGTTCTCATCTGTTTGATAAGTCACTAAGTTCTTACCTAACCAGTTTTGAGCGAAATCTTTAATTTCTTGTTTAGTTTTTACTAGCTTAACACCGCCAGCCTTACCGCGGCCACCAGCGTGAACTTGAGTTTTAACAACCCACATATCGCCGCCAATTTTATCAGCAGCTTCAGCAGCTTCTTGAGGAGTGTCGCAAGCGAACCCTTCAGAAACTGGTAAACCATATTCAGCGAATAATTGTTTCGCTTGGTACTCATGCAAATTCATGGTGTTTTATCCATTTATCTGTAGATGAAAATGGCAGACTTTTGCAAAAATTCATTTACAAAGAGACCACCATCGAAAAAAGTCGACCGATTATAGTACAAAAGCTCTAGAGAACAAAGCCCTTAGAGCTAATACTATAGTCTAGTTCGTGGTTTTTTTTATTTAATCTAGTAATAAAAGTTATAAGCGGTGAAATTATCAATTGTCTCGATACAAAAATGAGACTATTTAGTATCAAAATACTGTTCGTTAAGATTAGATTATTAAGTGAAATGATGCAGTTTTTCAAATATTTCAAAGCTTACTGGTTTAACTTAAACGTGAAAATTTTAAACGCTAAAATCTGATATGCTGTTTTATTTAAAGCATGCATACAAAAAAACCGCGCTAAATTAGCACGGTTTTTAATAAGATTACGTTATGTAAAAACGTTATTTCGACAACTTCGAAACTTAGATATCAAGTAATAAACGTGTTGGATCTTCAAGTAATTCTTTAATTGTTACTAAGAAACCAACCGATTCTTTACCATCAATTAAACGATGATCATAAGAAAGTGCTAAATACATCATAGGTAAAATTTCAACTTTTCCGTCAACAGCCATTGGTCTGTCTTGGATTTTGTGCATACCTAAAATACCCGCTTGCGGTAAGTTTAAGATAGGTGTTGAAATCAAAGAACCAAAAACACCACCGTTAGTGATAGTGAAGTTACCGCCTTGCATTTCGTCCATGGTTAATTTGCCATCACGACCTTTAATTGCCAAGTCACGAATACCATTTTCGATACCAGCCATGCTTAATTGATCCGCATCACGAAGTACCGGAGTAACTAAACCACGTGGCGTTGAAACCGCAATAGAAACATCAAAAAAGTTATGATAAACAATATCATCACCGTCAATTGACGCATTAACTGCTGGGTAACGTTTTAAAGCTTCAGTAACCGCTTTAACGTAGAAAGACATAAAGCCTAAACGAGTATCATGCGTTTTCTCAAAAACGTCTTTATATTGCTTACGTAAATCCATGATTGGCTTCATATTAACTTCGTTAAACGTGGTTAACATAGCCGTAGAATTTTTCGCTTCAAGTAAACGAGTGGCAATCGTTTTACGCAAACGCGTCATAGGTACACGTTTTTGTGTACGTTCACCTAAGTCTTGAGCAACTGGAGCTTTAGCCGCAGGCGCTTTTGCAGCAGGTGTAGAAGGTTTGTTAGCAGCAGCTTCAACGTCTTCTTTAGAAATACGTCCGCCTTTGCCTGTACCAATCACATCACTTGCCGATAAGCCTTTTTCTGTCATCAAACGACGTACAGATGGGCTTGCTAATTCGTCACTACTGATCGCTTCTTCTTTCGATTGAGTTGGAGCAGCTGCGGTTGCACCCGCGTTAAGTTCACCAATTTTTTGGTTACCTAAAACAGTGTCGCCTTCAGCATGGATAATTTTACCAATAACACCATTATCTTGTGCTACCACTTCTAACACAACTTTATCAGTTTCAATATCTACTAAATTTTGATCAACAGATACTGTATCACCTTCTGCAACATGCCATGCAGCAACCGTTGCATCAGCAACTGATTCAGGTAAAACAGGAACGACGATATCAATTACTTTGCCTGAAGAAGCAGGCGCTTCAGCAGCCGCTTCTTTTTTAGCAGGAGCAGCACTGTCAGTAGACGATGCGTCAGCTTCACCAAGGATAGCAATAACTTGCTCGCCTAAGACTGTTGCACCTT
Source organism: Colwellia sp. 1_MG-2023 (assembly GCF_030546755.1). Lineage (GTDB taxonomy): Bacteria > Pseudomonadota > Gammaproteobacteria > Enterobacterales > Alteromonadaceae > Thalassotalea_H. Next base: position 144,848 of record NZ_JAUOPE010000006.1, on the reverse strand, counting down.
CTTCTTGAGTAATTTCAGTAATAACACCATCTGAAGTTGCTGGTACTTCTAATACTACTTTATCGGTTTCGATATCTACTAATACTTGATCACGAGATACTTTATCGCCTACTTGTACATGCCAAGTAGCTACTGTTGCATCAGCAACTGATTCAGGTAAAACGGGAACCTTAATTTCGGTTGTCATTTAATTTATTCCTTCACTTACAAAACTAGTCTATTCAACATTGAGCGCGTCATTGACTAGCGCTTGTTGCTCTTTAACATGAACTGACATATAACCAACAGCAGGTGCTGCAGAAGCCTTACGGCCAGCATATGTCAAATAAGTACCTTCTGGGATTGCCGCTCTAAAGTGATGCTGTGAACAATACCACGCACCTTGGTTTTGCGGTTCTTCCTGACACCAGACAAATTGCTTCACATGTTGATATTTAGCTAATTCAACTTGCAGCTCTTCTTCTGGGAATGGGTATAATTGTTCGATACGAATGATGGCAATATTATTTTGCTCATTCTTACGACGTTGCTCTAATAATTCGTAGTACACTTTACCACTACAAAATATCACGCGATCAACATTTTTCGGATCAATCTCATCAACTTCACCAATCACATTATGGAAAACGCCAGTTGATAGTTCTTCAAGTGAAGAAACTGCAAGCGGATGACGTAATAATGATTTAGGTGACATAACCACAAGCGGACGACGCATTGGACGAATCACTTGTCGACGCAACATATTAAATACTTGCGCAGGCGTTGAAGGCACACAAACTTGCATGTTGTGATCAGCACACAATTGTAAAAAGCGTTCCAGACGAGCTGATGAATGCTCAGGCCCTTGACCTTCGTAACCATGTGGCAACAACATAGTTAAGCCACATAAACGGCCCCACTTTTGTTCACCTGAGCTCACGAATTGATCAAATACCACTTGTGCACAGTTAGCAAAGTCACCAAATTGTGCTTCCCAAATTGTTAAGCCCGCAGGTTCAGCTGTTGTATAACCATATTCAAATGCCATCACTGAAACTTCAGATAATACTGAATCATGAACGTCAAATGGTCCTTGACCTTCACGAACATTTTTCAATGGCATATATTGCGTAGCATCTTCTTGGTTATGTAATACCGCATGACGATGGAAGAAAGTACCTCGTCCTGCATCTTGACCGGTAATACGTACGCGTTGACCTGAGTCAACCACTGACGCATACGCTAAATTTTCAGCCATACCCCAATCAAGTAATTTCTCACCAGATGCCATTTTCACACGGTCGTCATATATTTTCTTAACGCGTCCATGAACAGGATGTGATTCAGGATAAGTAGAAATACTTGCAGCAAGTTCTTTTAACTTATCGACAGAGATTTCTTTATCGTAGTCATCATCCCAGTTGTGTCCAATATAAGGTGTCCAATCAACAGAATGCTCTGTCATTGGGCGCCATTGTTCAACGGTACATTGGCCTTCATCAAGCAATTTACGATAATAAGCGGTTAATTCATTCGACTTATCCGTCTTAATTGAACCTTCCGAATTCAACTTATCCGCATATAATTGACGAGGGGTTGGGTGTTTTTTAACTTTTTTATACATTAACGGTTGAGTTGCACTAGGCTCATCAGCTTCGTTATGTCCGTGACGACGGTAACAAACTAAGTCGATAACAACATCACGTTTAAATTCATTTCGGTAATCAAGCGCAATTTGAGTTGCTAAAATAACCGCTTCAGGATCATCACCATTCACATGAAGAATAGGCGCAGATACCATTTTGGCAATTTCAGTACAGTATTCACCACTGCGAGTATCTTCTGAATTTGACGTAGTAAAACCAACTTGGTTATTTACTACTACTCGAATAGTACCGCCTACTTTAAATGCTCGCGCTTGCGACATATTAAAGGTTTCTTGCACTACGCCTTGACCTGCAATAGCTGAGTCACCGTGAATGGTTATAGGTAAAACAATATCACCTTGCTCACAACCACGTCTGTCTTGACGTGCTCGAACAGAACCAATAACAACAGGATTTACAATTTCAAGATGCGAAGGGTTAAACGCTAACGCTAAATGAACATTGCCGCCTGGCGTGACGAAATCTGAAGAGTAACCTTGATGATATTTAACATCACCTGATGATAAAATTTCATCATGCTTGCCGCCAAACTCATCAAATAGTTTTGATGGATTCTTACCCATAACGTTAACAAGTACGTTAAGACGGCCACGGTGAGCCATACCGATAACGACTTCTTTAGTGCCATGAGAACCAGCGCGCGTGATTAGCTCCTTCAACATAGGAATAAGCGAGTCACCACCTTCTAACGAGAAGCGTTTGGCACCTGGAAATTTAGCACCGAGGTATTTTTCAAGACCGTCTGCAGCAATTAAGCCTTTTAAGATTTCTTCTTTTTCAGCCGTACTGAGTTGAGCTTGAGACTGAACAGATTCTAGACGATTTTGTAACCAACGCTTTTCTTCGGTAGAAGTGATATGCATGTATTCTGCACCAATGGCACCACAATACGTAGCTTTAAGTGATTTATATAAATCACCTAATTTCATGGTCTCTTCTGCTACAGCAAAAGAACCTACGTTGAATTCTTTATCGAAATCATTTTCTGATAACTCATGATGCGATAATTGTAAATCGCGTACTTTATCACGTTGCCATAACCCTAATGGGTCAAGGTTAGCGTTTTGATGTCCGCGAAAACGAAAAGCATTTATTAATTGAAGTACTTTAACTTGTTTGGCATCTCCTCCTGCTGAAACGACAACCGTTTTTTGGTTTTGTTTAGCAAGCTCTTTAAATTCTTCACGAATTTCAGAGTGGCGATACTCTACGTCAGCACCTTCAATTTTAGGAAGTTGTTGAAATACTTCTCGCCATTCTGCAGATACAGATTGCGAGTTATCTAGATATGATTCGTACAATTCTTCAATATAAGTAGCGTTAGCGCCACTTAAATGGGAAGACTCTATCCAAGCCTTCATTACACCTTCTGGCATTGCCTGTTCCTTTGTGGGATAAAAGCAACAAAAAGTTTAATAATTATTATTAGTTTTTCAATTAGACTATAGGCTAACTTATTCAATTAACGATAATTATTCCGGTTATAAAACAGCAAAGTAAACAAGTACTTTGCTGTTAGAGTTTTTATACTGCGCGTGAAAGTAACATCGACTTAATATGGCCGATAGCTTTCGTTGGGTTTAATCCTTTTGGACAAACATCTACACAGTTCATAATGCTGTGACAACGAAATACGCTGTAGGCATCTTGTAAATCATCAAGTCTTTCTTCGGTAGCGGTATCACGGCTATCAATTAAGAAACGATAAGCATGTAATAGGCCTGCTGGCCCAACAAATTTATCAGGATTCCACCAGAAAGAAGGACAAGACGTTGAACAACACGCACATAAAATACATTCGTATAAACCGTCTAATTTTTCACGATCTTCAATCGACTGTAAATGTTCACGAGCGGGTACATCTTTACCATCGTTAATCAAGTACGGTTTGATTTTTTCATATTGATTATAGAACTGAGTCATATCAATAATTAAATCACGTACTACAGGTAAGCCTGGTAATGGGCGTAACACAATTGTTTTCGCTTTAAGCTCTGACAAAGGTGTAATACACGCTAAGCCATTTTTACCATTCATGTTTAAACCATCTGAACCACACACCCCTTCACGACATGAACGACGGAAAGATAACGTTGAATCTTGTTCTTTTAACAAAATTAACGCATCTAACACCATCATGTCAGAGCCTTCAGGAATTTCTAACTCATATTCCTTCATGTAAGGTTTATCGTCTACATCAGGATTATATCGGTAAATTGAAAATATCTGTTTCATCATTTATTCCTACAATAAATCCTTAGTAAACACGAGCTTTCGGAGGGAAAGCATCACGGTGAATAGGTTCCATATTCACACCACGTTTTGTCATATCTTCAGTATCTGGAGAATAGATTGAGTGGCATAACCAATTTTCATCATCACGTTCTGTGAAATCTTGACGAGCATGTGCGCCTCGAGATTCAGTACGGAAGTTAGCCGCTTTAGCAGAACAGAATGCTGTTTCCATTAAATTGTCTAATTCTAAACACTCAATACGTTGGGTGTTAAATTCAGAAGACTTATCATCTAACTTAGCATTTTGTAGACGTTCACGAATTTCAGTTAATTCTTTCATGCCTTGTGCCATTGCTTCACCTTCACGGAATACCGAGAAGTTAAGCTGCATACATTGCTGTAAGTCTTTACGAATTTGTACTGGATCTTCACCCGTTGTTGAAGACTCCCAACGATTCGTACGAGCAAGTGAAGCTTCTAAATCAGATGCTGACGCTTCTTTACCAAACTCAGTATCATTTAAGTAAGTGCCTAAGAAGTTACCAGCTGCACGGCCAAATACCACTAAATCAAGTAATGAGTTACCACCTAAACGGTTAGCACCATGTACAGATACACAAGCGATTTCACCAACCGCAAATAAACCTTCAACAATTGTCTCAGTACCATCAGCAGCTACATTGATTGCTTGACCATTAACATTACAAGGCACACCACCCATTTGGTAATGACAAGTAGGTATAACTGGAATTGGCTCTTCTGCAGGATCAACGTGAGCAAACGTTTTAGATAAGTCACAAACACCTGGTAAACGTTTTTCTAACGTTTCACGGCCTAAATGATCTAATTTAAGCTTAATGTGTGGACCCCAAGGACCATCACAACCACGACCTTCACGAATTTCTGTCATCATTGAACGAGCAACAACGTCACGACCCGCTAAGTCTTTGGCGTTAGGCGCATAACGTTCCATAAAACGTTCGCCATCTTTATTTAATAAGTAACCGCCCTCACCACGACAACCTTCAGTAACTAGTACACCTGCACCCGCAATACCTGTTGGATGGAACTGCCACATTTCCATGTCTTGCATTTGTACGCCAGCACGAAGTGACATACCAACACCGTCACCAGTGTTGATGTGAGCATTAGTAGTAGAAGCAAAGATACGCCCTGCACCACCGGTAGCTAATACCGTAGCACGAGCTTTAAAATAAACGATTTCACCCGTTTCAATACAAATAGCGGTTGTTCCAACTATTGCACCGTCACTGTTTTTAACTAAATCTAAGGCATACCATTCCGAATAAACGTTAGTTTTGTTTTTAACATTTTGTTGGTATAAACAATGAAGTAAAGCATGACCAGTACGGTCAGCCGCAGCTGCTGTACGAGCGGCTTGCTCACCACCAAAGTTTTTAGACTGACCACCAAATGGACGTTGGTAAACCTTACCGTTTTCAAATCGAGAAAATGGTAAACCCATTTTTTCTAATTCGATAATTGATTCTGGACCAGTTTTACACATGTACTCGATAGCGTCTTGGTCACCGATATAATCAGAACCTTTAACGGTATCGTACATATGTTGCTCCCAATGATCTTCATGTGCATTACCTAAAGCAACGGTAATACCACCTTGAGCAGATACTGTATGAGAACGAGTAGGGAAAACTTTAGAAATCAAAGCACAAGATTTGCCTGATTCTGAAATTGCTAATGCGGCGCGCATACCTGCACCACCTGCGCCAATTACGATGGCGTCAAATTCACGAACTGGAACGCTCACTTACACACCCCACACTGTTAATAGGCCCATTACTAAATAACCAAGTAATGTAACGGCAAAAATAAATTGTAAAGCACCACGTAAAAACGCAGGTTTAATATAATCAGACAATACTTGCCAAATACCAATCCACGCGTGAACGAGTAATGAAAAAAGCGCTAATATTGTGAAAACTTTGGTACAAAGACCAGAAAAGAATCCTTGCCAAACGTCATATGTAACTTCGTTTGTTGTGACAAAGAAACCTAGAATATAAAACGTATACAAAGCAAGAATGATTGCACTCGTTCTAATAAGAATAAAGTCATGTACGCCGCTACGGCCTACTGTTGCTGCATTGTTTACCATAAGTTAACTCCTACAACGATGGTTAAAATTAACCATAAGGCAATAACTAACTTGGCACTGGCGTTACCAGAAGCAAGTTCCTCAAAATGCCCTAAATCCATCAACAAATGACGGATACCGCCAAGAACATGATAAATTAGTGCTGAGATAATACCGATGATAATCAAAGTAAAGAACCAACCATCAAGTAATGATTTTACTTGAGCGAAGCCTTCAGCTGATGATAAAGATAAAGAAAGTGTCCACAACAAAATACCAATAGCAAATACCATTATCACACCAGAAATACGGTGCAAAATAGAAACGTTTGCTGCTGGATGCATTTTTATTGTAGTCAGGTCTAGGTTTACAGGACGTTGTTTTTTCACGATTGTGCCTAAGAGCTCTAAGAGCCTTCAACTTTTTTTTATTGTTACTCAATTAATCGTTTATATTAATTCGAGTAACCCCCCAACGATCTTAGTCAATATTTTCAAACTTACATAAAATTTGAATAAATGAAGTTAGATCATCTAGATTATATAGCCGATGATTTTTAATTACAATTTACTTAACCGACAAATTTACCGTTATTTATAAGGGGTTATGACTATTTTTTGACCTATAACAAATAAACTTATGACTTTAGTCTAATCTTATAAGAATTGGTTTGACTTTAGGGGGGGATCTTGACGTAGAATACTGCGCAGTTTTATATTCATAAAAACTGATTAACTTTTCATTTTTAAAAAACGTAAAGATTTTTCAGAAAACGAATTTGATAGAATTTGATAGGGGTAAAACATATGGCTGATTCAAAAGCCTCTCTTAGTATTGATGGAAAAGTAATTGCCGAGTTGCCGATTCTTTCTGGTACAGCGGGTAATGACGTAATAGATATTCGTACATTAGGTGGTGCAGGCTATTTCACATATGATCCGGGCTTTTTAGCTACGGCTTCTTGTGAATCAGCAATTACATTTATTGATGGTGGTAAAGGTGTTTTACAACATCGTGGTTACCCAATCGACAGCTTAGCAAAACAAGCTGACTATTTAGAAGTTTGTTACATCCTTCTAAATGGCGAAGCGCCAAGTAAATCGCAGTATGACGAGTTTTCAAAAATCATCACGAATCACACAATGGTTCATGAAAAACTAGCACATTTCTTCCATGGTTTCTTACCTGACGCTCACCCAATGGCAATGCTTTGTGGTGTCGTTGGTGCAATGTCTTCATTTTACCATAGTGATTTAGATATTAATGCTGCAGACCAACGTATGCGTAGTGCACATCGTTTAATTGCGAAAATGCCAACAATTGCGGCTATGGCCTATAAATACAGTATAGGTCAACCGTTTGTATATCCGCGTAATGACTTAACCTACGCTGAAAACTTCTTACATATGATGTTCTCAGTGCCGGCTGAAGAGTATAAGGTCAGCCCTACGGTTGCTCGCGCAATGGATAGAATTTTTACGCTTCATGCTGATCATGAACAAAATGCTTCAACGTCAACGGTACGTTTGGCCGGTTCTTCAGGTGCTAATCCGTACGCATGTATTGCTGCTGGTGTCGCATCATTATGGGGTCCTGCGCACGGTGGTGCTAACGAAGCTTGTTTAACAATGCTTGAAGAAATTGGTTCGTTAGATCGCGTTGATGAATTCGTTGCTAAAGCGAAAGATAAAGCGGATCCGTTCCGTTTAATGGGCTTTGGTCATCGTGTTTATAAAAACTTCGATCCACGTGCTACAGTGATGCGTGAAACATGTCATGAGGTTTTACAAGAGTTAGGTATTGAAGATCCGTTACTAGACGTAGCAATGGCTCTTGAAAAAGTAGCGCTTGAAGACCCTTACTTCATTGAGAAAAAACTTTATCCTAACGTAGATTTCTACTCAGGAATTATCTTGAAAGCGATTGGTATTCCTACCAATATGTTTACGGTAATTTTTGCGATGTCTCGTACCGTTGGTTGGATTTCTCATTGGGATGAAATGTTAGGTCAACCAGGTCAAAAGATTGGTCGTCCTCGTCAAAACTACGTAGGTGAAGTAAATCGCGAATTTACACCGCTTAAAGACAGAAAATAGGCAATATTTGCTATTTTAAAAGGCAGCTTTTAGCTGCCTTTTTTTATGACTAAAATGCCATTAACTCTATAAAATTCAGCATAATATAGAGACACTTTCAAACAAGCGATTGAACTAATTACTCAAATAATTATTCACTTTGTATACAGAATACAACTAGGTTTTATTGATAAAAATAAGGCTAAATTACGTAAAATTTACCTCAAGCATTATCACGAAAATTTACCCGCTAATTCGTCTAAAATTAATTTAAAATCTTCGAGTATAATAATTTAAAAGTGATTCTCGTAAAACACACGTTTCCCCAGTAAAATGACATACTTTTGCAGAAAAATTCTCACTTAAACTAAACGTTAACCTCTGCATTCTTTATAACGCAATAATGTGTAAGCTAATGCACATTAGCGAAAACAAGCCATTCAAGCCTACACTACTCATCCAATATATATAAATTAACGTGAATGATAGAGCAATAGCCAAATGAACGTACAATGTGGACGATAATTCCCTTTTGAAAGGGTATTCAAAACCGCCAGAAAGTCTGATGATTAATAATTAACGCCTAGTTCGACGATTAATATATGAATAGTTGTCCTAATCCATGTATTTACAATGAAATTTATGATTAAAAAAAGCACTATTATTATAGTACTTTAGTATTTCTTAGCTTTATTGGTAATAAAAGCCAGTTGCTTTGGTTGACAATCACAACCGATTTAATAACCAAATAGTAAAATACAGCATTACCAATCTAGATATATTGGTAATGAATAGTAATAAATTATAGTGAATAGGTCTTAAAATATGGTAAAAATCGCTCAAAAGTTAGTATATTTTTGCCAAAAAAACTTAGTTAAATGCTGTTTCTCTCTAAAAAATCTACATCTGCGCATCATAATTAACAAAGTTTTTGTAAAAAAGTGCGATTAATTACATAGATTATCAAAAAAACAGGCTTTATAATGCGCCATCGAAAACTTCCAACATATGTTTATGTCTGAATATCAATTAAGATTTGGCGGTATATCCCGCCTTTACGGTCAAACGGGTGCTAACATTATTCAACAGTCGCACTTTTGTGTCATTGGTATTGGCGGTGTGGGGTCATGGGCTGCTGAAGCATTAGCTCGTAGCGGTGTCGGTGAAATCACTTTAATAGATCTTGATGATATTTGCACTACGAATATTAACCGTCAAATTCATGCACTTACAGATACCGTTGGTGAAAGTAAAGTTGACGTTATGGCAGCTCGTATCAAACAAATTAACCCTGAATGCAAAATACACGTCATTGAGGATTTTGTTACTGCTGAAAACTTAAATGAATTAATGGCAAAAGGTTTTGATTATGTCATTGATGCAATCGATTCTGTGAAAATTAAAACCACTTTAATTGCTCATTGTAAACGAAATAAAATCCCCTTGATCACCATAGGTGGTGCTGGCGGACAAACAGATCCCAGCCAAATACAACTCACCGACTTAAGTCAAACGTATCAAGATCCGTTACTTTCAAAAGTAAGAAATCAATTACGAAAAGACTATAACTTTTCTAGAAATACCAAACGAAAATTTGGCATTGATGCAGTATTTTCATCTGAACAGCTAATGTATCCAGATAAAGCGGGTGAAGTTTGTCATGCTAAACAATCACAAGAAGGCGCGATGCGTTTAGATTGTAGTGGCGGTTTTGGTGCTGCAACGCATGTGACGGCGACTTTTGCTTTTTTTGCCGTTAGTAAAGCTATCCGTAAATTAATCCAAAAGAAAAGTAAAAGCTCTCATTAGTTCATTTTCAATTTATTACGTGATTAGTCTTAAAGACTAGCGTTATAAAGCTATGACACCGCTTGCTTAATTTTATTAACGATCGCCAGTAAACCATTCCCTCGGGAAGGACTTAAATGTTGAATAAGTCCTAATTCTTTAAAATATTGGTCAATATCAAAGGCGAATATTTGTTCTGCGGTTTTCTGGTTAAATACCGCTAATACGATCACTAATAAGCCACGAATTACTTTTGCATCACTGTCGGCAGAAAACGCAAAAACACCGGATGATGACCTATTAACCGATAACCATGCAGCACTTTCACAGCCATTGATTAATGACTCCTCTGATCTCAAATCTTTTGGCATTCGCGGTAACGTTTTACCGAGCAACATAATTTCCCGGTGTTTGCCATCCCAACTTTTTACTTTCGCAAATTTATCTAATAAGAATTGGCATTCACTCACCGAAGTCTCAAGCGGTTTAACTTCATTTACAGTGTCTAAATTTGACTCTATTCCAATAAAACGTTTTAACGATGCAATAAAGTAGTCTATTTCAGCCAAAGAATTATAAGGCGCTAATGATACGCGAACACATCCTGATATAGACAAATACTCCATTAATGGCATTGCACAATGGTGCCCTACTCGTACGGCAATACCTTCAGCATCTAAATAACTTCCAATGTCTTTTTGATGATGTCCGTCAATGATAAAAGAAAACAATGGTATATCGGGTTGCCCTTCCGCCAAAAACTGTAGTTCTTTGAGTAACGAAAGCTGTTTATAACAATAATTAGTGAGAGATTTTTTATGCTCATCAGCCTGGTTTAGTGTAAATTGATTGATAAAATCAATGGCTGCCGAAAAAGCAATAACTCCTGCAATATTAGGAGTTCCGGCTTCAAACTTAAATGGTAATTGATGAAAACTCGTACCTGAAAAACTGACATTTTTAATCATTTCACCGCCGGTTTGATAGACAGGCATAGCATTTAATTCATCAGCTTTTCCGTATAAAACACCCACCCCTGTTGGCCCATACATTTTGTGAGCAGAGAATACATAAAAATCACAATCTAGTTGTTGAACGTCCACAGGAATATTTGCAATGGCTTGCGCGCCATCAAGCAACGTTTTAGCGCCAACCGCTTTGGCACACGCGATGATTTTTTCAACCGGATTTATTTTGCCCATAACATTGGAGACATGAGAACAACACACTAATTTTGTGTTATTTGTGATAATGCTACTGAGTTTTTTCTCATCAATTTTGCCAGTTGCATCAAGCGGAAGAACCTTGATTTTTGCACCCGTTTGCTCAGCAACCATTTGCCAAGGCACTATATTAGCGTGGTGTTCGGCATAAGATAAAACAATTTCATCGCCGGAAGTAAGGTTGTTCATGCCCCAGGATTGAGCGACTAAATTTATGCTTTCAGTTGTCCCTTTAGTCCAAATGATCTCATGAGCATGTTTGGCTTGAAGCAATTGCTGAACTTTAGTGCGTGCTAATTCAAAAGCAGTCGTTGCTTGTGCACTTAAATGGTGAGCGGCTCGATGAACATTAGCATTGTATTGTTGATAATATTCTTTTTCTGTATTTATGACGATTTCTGGCTTTTGAGTAGTAGCTCCATTATCAAAATAAACCAATGCTTTATCGTTTACTTTTTCAGCGAGTATTGGAAATTTTGCTCTAAATTTTGTTAGCTCAACGGAATTCATAAATGATCAAAAAATATTAAAAAATAAATTGAATTATATCCTAATTAATTCAATAAGATCTGTTTAAAACGCCTTAAATGCCTACATTTGTATGGGTGTATTTATCTTTGATCGTCTATAATAGAGCTAACGTAATAACGAGGTGAGATGTATGGCCTTATTTTCATGGTTTAACGGCAGTAAAAAAGCCGAATCCTTAACAATAAAAAATGACCACATCGACGAAAAAATATCTTCATTCAATGCCAGTACTATGTGGCCAACTGCTAAGGTAAGAAGAAATATTATTGTTAAGCAGCAGCAAATGATAGATGCAATCAAAAATAAAGATTCAACTATTCCACTCTCTACCCATAAAAAACCAGAAGAAAACACTAATCGCTAGACTTTAATGCTAGTGATTTAGTGCTTTTTCAATATTAAGATGAAAACTTGGCATTAAAAATTTTCGTGTTTCTTTTGCTAACAATCGTTGATATAACGCAGGAAAACCAAGTTCAAAATAATTTAACGATGTTCTTTTACTAAGTGGCTTATATGCTTGAAGGTTAATGGCGGGATCAGCTGAAACCTTTTGACATGTCTCACTTTTAAAAACCCCTACTTCGCCTTTAAAATTCATTGGTGTTCCAAGTACCCAGTAATTACCTTGCTGAGTAAATATAGGTGTTTCATCTTTTATAAAGGAACGCCATGGCAACTGTTTTAGCACTTGTTTACGAATTTCCGTTTTATTACCTCGATATACTTTAGGCAGCACTGCAACATTATGAGAAAAGGCTTTATCTTGTGGTTTTGAACAACGACTATGATTTAGCGGTAAACTATATTCATCAATAAATCCCAGTAAATGAGCAAGCTCGTGAGCAAATACATCAACTGTGTCTTTATTATCTAAATACATAATGCCATTATGAACTTTGGCTCCTCCTTCAGGTACCATCACGCCAATATAGCGAGTAGTGATTTGACGTTTGTATGATTGCCAAATCGCTTCATTACAGGTGATAGCGTCTTCATTGTCATGGTTGCATTCAAGCACTTGCAAAGGGATATAACGAACAGGTTTAAAACAAGTGTAATTTGACAAAGGTCGTAAGTTTACTTGCTCAATTAATCCTGTGAGATAACGAAGATCATTAAGATTAGTGGCATAAAATTGTATGCTAGTCTCGCAAGTTTTTGTCATATTGCCGAGCCAATCTACGTCAGTTAAACGCTTTGTTGAGGTACTTGTTTGTTTAGAATTAACATGAGCAAAAAGCTGATACTGGTTTAATTCGTCAATTAACTCATGGTGCGGCTTTATTTTTTTCAGCTCAGCTGTTAACTGGGTAACTGTTGCTATATCGCCCTCAATCAAAGCGATCTCAATTAATAATTCCAAACTAGCTTCAATATGATCACTATTGCTAACCGTTAAAATAGGCGTTAGCACAGCTTTTGCTTGTTGGTATTTTTGTTGTTGATAATAAAGTGTAGCTAACGTGGCTCTTACCTTATCTATGCCATTTTTAACTGCTTGTTGATACCAAAAAATTGCTTTAGTAGTTTGTTTTTCATCAAGGTAATAGTCAGCGATTTCAACGGTAAATTGTGGATTTTCATCAAGCAAGGCGACAGTGTTTTTCAACCAAATGAAAGATCCTATTGGAGTATTTCGTCGCTGGTGGTGAAAATAAGCCGGTAAGTTTAATACTTTGCTAAATGACAAGACCGTTTCATTTTGCGTGTTTTGATTTAAAACATACGTTAACAATCGCGGTAAAAAAAATGAGCTTACTGTTATCGCTAACACTAAACTCATTATATAGAACCTTTTATTAGTCATGTTTTTTTGTAAACTCACTAATTGATTTCGGGCTCTTGTAGCATTTCTTGACGCATTAAATCTAATTCTAACTTTGCATAACGGTGTTCAACAAATTCATAAACGTTGGTACTTAAGGCCAATTTATAAAAATTTGCCGCTGCTCGTTTATTGCCTTTAAGTAAGCTTAATTTACCTAAATAAAAATATGCTTCACATAAACGTTCACTAAATTCTTTGTTTGAACGCACATTGACAGTGATATCTTGCAAAAATTTAGCTTGATCGATCTCACCACTATATAAATTTACAATACTTTTTGCCCAGATGTCGTCTGAAATATTTTTAGCGCGTTGTTGAAGTTTAGTTAAAGCATCAACACTATCAACATCTTGCTCAATTAAATAAAGCCATAATAAACGGTAAGGATCAGTAATTTTTTGCTGATAAAATAAAGCTAAATCATCTACGGCTAATAACGAACGTTCACCATAATAAAGTGCTATTCCGCGGTTTAAATGAGCATATTCATGATCAGGGGCAAGATCTAAAGCAGAGTCAAACGCTTCATAAGCTTCATCAAACTCTTGAAGTTGAGTGTAATGAATCCCTAAAAAGTTATAGGCGTCAACCATGTCCGGCTTTAAATGCAGTGCACGGTTGAAATCTAACCGTGCCAAAGAGCGTAAACCGACACTATCGTATATCACACCTCTATCATAAAATAACTGAGCACGTTGCTCGTCGGTCACTTCTGCTCGTTGAATAACTTCCGTTAAACGTGCCAGTGCAACTTCACTTTTATAATTGATGGGTAAAGGCTCAGCAATCACTAATTGATTGATCATCGATTGAGATTTTTCTTCGGTTAAAGCGCAACCTTGAACAATTAACACAGCGATAATAGCGAATGACTTAGATAATAATTTCACGAAAAAATATAAACCCTAAAATAAATAACTCATCGATTATACCTCAGCACTTTAAAATTGCGAGATACAACAAAGGATATATTTAAACATTTACTCGGCTTTTTAAAATTATTTCGAATAAGCTCTGATGATAAGTGATGATAAGTGATAATTAAAAATGATTCATAAAAAAACCAGTGACGAATCACTGGTTTTATAACGTTATTTTTAGCCTTAGCGATTAACGCTAACGTGATGCATGATTACTCAGCAGCAGGCGTTTCTTCACTTGCTTCTGGAGCAGCCGCTTCCGCTGGCTTTTCAATCGCTTCTTTAATACTTAAACGTACACGGCCTTGACGATCAACCTCTAAAACTTTAACCGTCACTTCTTGACCTTCAGATAATACGTCAGTCACTGCATTGACACGTTCTTCAGAAATTTGAGAAATGTGAACTAAACCGTCTTTACCAGGTAATACGTTAACAAACGCACCAAAATCAACAATACGTACTACTTTACCTTGGTAAACCGTACCAACTTCAATTTCAGCCGTTAATGCGGTAATACGAGCGATAGCATCTTTTGCTTGTTCGCCGTCAGTTGCCGCAATTTTAACTGTGCCGTCGTCTTCAATTTCAATCGTTGTACCCGTTTCTTCAGTAAGTTGACGAATAGTCGCGCCACCTTTACCAATGATGTCACGAATTTTATCTTGAGAAACTTTCATGGTGTGGATACGTGGTGCAAACTCAGAAATCTCTTCACGAGCACTGTTAATAGCAGAATCCATCACGCTTAAAATGTGAGTACGAGCAGCACGCGCTTGGTTTAATGCAATTTGCATAATCTCTTGCGTGATACCTTCAATTTTAATATCCATTTGAAGAGCAGTAATACCTTCAGTAGTACCCGCTACTTTAAAGTCCATATCACCTAAGTGATCTTCATCGCCTAAAATGTCAGAAAGAACAACAAAATCGTCGCCTTCTTTAACTAGACCCATTGCAATACCAGCAACAGAAGACTTAATTGGAACACCAGCATCCATTAACGCTAATGAAGTACCACAAACAGAAGCCATTGAAGACGAACCGTTTGATTCGGTAATTTCTGAAACAACACGCACTGCATACGGGAATTCTTCAGCAGAAGGCATAACCGCTAACATACCGCGTTTTGCTAAACGACCGTGACCAATTTCACGACGCTTTGGCGAACCGACAAAACCCGTTTCACCAACACAGTACGGAGGGAAGTTATAATGCAACATAAAGTTGTCTGTTTTCTCACCCATGATAGTGTCTAAACGTTGTGCATCACGTTGCGTACCTAAGGTAGCCGTTACTAATGCTTGTGTTTCGCCACGAGTAAATACCGCAGAGCCGTGAGTTCTTGGTAACACACCTGTCATCACGTCTAATGCACGGATCATTTCAGGATCACGACCATCAATACGCGGAGAACCTTGCGTGATACGGCCACGAACAACCGTTTTTTCTAGGTCGTGGAATAAATCTTTTGCTTCTTGAACGTTTAGTTCTTCGTCAGCAGCTAATAACTGCTCGATAACACCATTACGAATTTCAGCAATTTTCTCGTAACGAGAAGCTTTTTCAGTAATTTGATACGCTTCGTTTACTTGCGCTTCTGAAAGCTCAGCAATTTTAGCAATCAGTTCAGCATTTTTAACTGGCGCTTCCCAATTCCATTTTTCGTTGCCAACTTCTTCAGCCATTTCTTTAATTGCTGTGATAGCCGTTTGCATTTGCTCGTGACCATATACTACAGCACCAAGCATCACTTCTTCAGATAATACATCTGCTTCAGATTCAACCATTAATACCGCTGAATCAGTACCTGAAACCACTAAATCTAACTGAGACGTTTCTAATTCAGATTGTAATGGGTTAAGTAAGTATTTTCCGTCAGAATAACCAACGCGAGCTGCACCTACTGGACCACTAAAAGGCATACCAGAAATAGCTAACGCAGCTGAAGTACCTAATAAAGAGATAATGTCTGGAGAAATTTCAGGGTTAGCTGAAACAACAGTGATAATGACTTGAACTTCGTTCGTAAACCCTTCTGGGAATAACGGGCGAATTGGACGGTCAATTAAACGTGCAATTAATGTTTCTTCTTCAGAAGGACGACCTTCACGTTTGAAAAAACCACCAGGAATTTTACCTGCAGCGTAAGTACGCTCTTGATAGTTAACCGTTAAAGGGAAAAAGTCTTGCCCTTCTTTTGCTTCTTTTTTACCAACAACAGACACTAGTACTGATGTATCGTCCATGCTAGCCATAACAGCACATGTTGCTTGACGAGCGATTGCGCCTGTTTCTAAAGTTACGGTATGGTTACCGAACTCAAATGTTTTTGTAACAGTATTGAACATTTAATGTTCCTTATATTTTGATTTTTCTAAAAAATAATCAATCTGTACAATTATTTATTCACTAAAAGCCAACAAGGTGTAACGCTTAAAGTTGAACAAAAAATTATACAGTTTGATTGATTAGCTCAATTCTTATTCAGCCTATTGATTAAAAGTTAATTTTAATCAATTCACTTAACAAAATTTTGCACGCACATTATACGCACACCATAGGTTATTACTAGCATTTATCTGCAAGAAAATGGTTAATTTTATGAAATCTATCCGCTTCTTCTAGACGAACTCTTGTTAATTACTGACAGAACAAAGGCTAAGCGAAAATCACTTTAATTAAACCACCGACTAAGTTAATGTGCATTACCAAAATAAATTAACGTGTATTATTCGTTTTTCTTTACTTAGTGATTGAAACATCAACAGAAATTTATCTATGAAAAAAGACATTTACCTTGTAAATATGCCCTATTCATCGCTCACTCATCCTTCGTTAGCACTAGGATTAATTGAAAAGTATATCTTAGCTTACGGGCATCAATCTGAGGTAATTTATGGAAATTTAGCCTTTGCTCAAATTATTGGCTTAGCTCAATACGACGCAATTGATAATTCATATTTCGAGCAATTAATGGGGGAATGGACATTTTCTCGTGCAGCTTTTCCTGAAAAACAACAACAAGATAATGAATTTTTTGCTTTGTTTGCCGATATCACGCCACAGTTAATTGAACAGCTTAAACAAGTAAGAGACGAAGCAGAGATTTACATTAAAGAATTAAGTAAAAGCATTCTCAAAAATCAGCCTAAAATTGTCGCTTGTACTTCCACCTTCCAACAAAATTGCGCTTCGCTTGCTTTACTTCGCGAAATAAAAAAGCAATCACCCAATACAGTTACGATTATGGGAGGTGCAAATTGTGAAAGTATTATGGGGCAAACTATTAGCGATAATTTCAACTGGGTTGATTATGTTTTTTCTGGTGAATGTGACGCGGTAATTGGCGACTTTATTGACAAAATAATCAAAGGCGAAGTCATAAGCGTTCACAATCTTCCCCATGGTTTTATTGCACAAGGCCATAGCGAGTTATTAATTACTCAATCGGCAAAAAATAACACACCACCTCGCGGTTTTATCGAAGACATGAGTCAGGTAGGCGTACCTATTTATGATAGTTATTTTCAATCAATCTCCGATCTCAACTTAACAGATAAAATATCAGCAGGGTTATTAGTTGAAACCTCACGTGGTTGTTGGTGGGGAGCCAAAAAACATTGTACTTTTTGTGGTTTAAACGGCGTAAGTATGGAACATCGAGCCAAAAAACCAGCAGACGTTTTATCTGAATTATCAACACTTTCATCAACTTATAAAAACTATAAGTTTGAGGTAGTGGATAACATTCTTCCGATGGAATACATGAAAACGGTACTTCCGGAACTGAGTAAAAAGCAAGATTACAATATTTTTTATGAAACTAAATCTAACCTAAAAAAAGAACATATTGAGCAATTGGCAGATGCTGGCATAAAATGGATTCAACCCGGTTTTGAGAGTCTTAATGATGATTTTCTTAAATTAATTGATAAAGGCGTCACCGGCATTCAAAACATTTCAGCATTAAAATGGTGTCGAAATTCAGGGGTAGTAGTGGTGTGGAATTTACTCTTTTCAGCCCCTTTTGAACAAGCAGATTGGTATGATGAAATGGCGGATATTCTGCCATTAATCACTCATTTACAGCCACCGAATAAAGAGTTATGCCAAATACGTTTTCCCCGTTTTAGCCCATATTTTAAAACACCCGAAAAATATGGATTAGTATTAGAGCCTTTAAAAAGCTATCAATACATTTATCCATTAACAGGGGACGATTTATTTGATCTAGCGTACTTTTTTGATCATGTTTCAACGAAAACAACTAATGTATTTCACTTAACTACTAAACCAGATCATGTCATTCCTGCTCATCAACGATTACAAGAGCAGTTAAACGATTGGATCAATCAATGGCAGCAATCTTCAATGCCTTTGCTTTATATGAGTGATCAAGGTGAGAAAATAGTCGTTATTGATACCCGAAAAGTGGCGACTAATTTTACCCACCAATTAACGGGAATTAGTGCCAATATATATCGTTTATGCCAAGAGCCTATAACTAAAAATAGGCTGTTAAATAAGCTTGAGGCATTGGAAACCAATTATAGCCATAGTGAAATTGATAACAGCTTATCGTCATTAATTGACAATAAATTATTATTATCATTAAGTAACTGCTATTTATCGTTAGCCTTGATTGGCAATACTCCCGCATTACCTAATTATAAAGACAGGCCAGCAGGACATTTAAATACAGCAAGCCTCTCGTAATTTAGTACTAAATTTAGATAAATTAATGGCAAGGCCTGAACAGTGATTTATTCAACGTTTATTCGTGAGTTAAGCACCAATAACTAAAGGTATTCTCTTGGTTCTTGCCATTTGATATGTAACCACTGCTAAAAAATTCGTACGGCATATAACAATAACCTTTATCGCCAAATTCTTCTCCCCAAGAATTACGGACAATAAACACTTTTCTATCATCATCATAACCAACGGCTAATAAAGCATGACCACCTAACCTTGGTTCATCTGTATCCGGCATTGTCATTACCCCGTCGCTACCTATAGCATAAAAACTTTTAGGTACCATCATGCCAAATATCACTGGTAACCCTTTTGATAAAGCTAACCTTAATTCAGCTAAATCATCTTCTTCATTCAGTTTACAATAACGATTAATAATGTGCTTTTTTGCTTGTGTGACCGCTGCTTTGGAGGGTTTTTCTTTAATTGCCGCTTGAATCTCTGCTTGATGCTCTGTCATCACGCGAGTTAATTCTTGCTGCATTTCTTCCATCGTGCCATTCGCCACCACAGTTTTTAAACTTTCTGGCAACATCATTTCAGGGTATGGCCAAGACTTTTCAGAGCAAATACCATGTTTAAATAAAGACTTAATGCCATTACGAATATAAACGGGAGCATTAATATCTACTTTATCTTCCATTACTCGTTCATTGTAATAAACAAACATTTGTGAAGCGTCAATATTTGAAGCATTTTCGTCGATAAATGGTTGCTGATCTTTTATTAAATATAGCTCTGACGCAACGGCAATGGCGCATGCAGAACATGAATTGAGTAAACCTTGATTAATGATTTCTGAGGTTAATTGAGGTCTTAAATCAACTTGACTTAACGTATAAGAGGCTAATTTTTCTTGAATTTTTATACGACAAGTTAACTGACAAAACTCTGAAGCGTTTTCACCGTGAATGTCACAAAACTGATGATCTCTTTCATCATGAGGATCAGGTATTAAGGTTCGTTGATGAATAATTTCCATAAGTTAGCCTTTAAATCAAACATAAAAAAAGAGCATTAATATGCTCTTAATAAACCAATAAAAACCTTATATTGAAACAAGGGAGTCAACCGGTGCTGCCTTACAGACATCTTCCATCATCAAAGCAACATAACGTAATGAAAGAAAAGCACTTCGTTCAACAAGCTGATATTGTTTTTCTGTTAACGGTAGACTGTTTAACGTGTTAATAATATCTTGTTTATGATGAGGATCAATTTTGGCATGATGCATTAATCCGCTGAAAGCTGCTGCAGGAAGGCCTGATTTTTCAATTAATCCTTCAACATATTCAATCGTTGGTGGATGAGTTTCTAAACAAGCTAAATACCCCATAATTGCTACCGGATGTTGATGGCGTATCATATAGTATTGGCTTCCTATCAGTGCCATTATATTAGGCGATGGAATTTTTGAATGGATTTGTTCTTCTGTTACTCCTAAAACAGCCAGATCATCTATACACCATTGGTCATGACCGGTTTCTTCAGGAATATGCTGTTCCATATATTTGATTAATGGAGCAGAAACAGGATCATCAGGCATTAACTTAGCACAACGAATGACTTCCCTCATCATAGGAACAGCTGCATTTGAAGTTCTATAATTGGTCAAACATTGTTCAACAATAACTTCTGAATGAGTAGCTAACTCAAAAAAACGAGCATTTACATCACAAGCTTTTAATTCAAGTAAATGCAAGTTTTTACTTAATCGCTCATAAAATGATTGAGCAACTATATTGTTTACCATTAAACGAATATTCCGACCGGTTGATCCTTATCCTTATTTGCATTGTCATGTATTGATTTTAACTGCTCAACTTCTAATTTTGATAAACTGTCAATAGCTTCCACATGCTCTGTACTTAGGTCACTTTTATTTAGTACGCCTTCATCATGTAAATATTCAGTATTACTTTTGTTGGACATGTTCTTTCCTTAAAATAGTGTATAAACAAAAACTTGGTATCTTGTTGCTTTAAATAAGTTAATTAAAAACAACTGTATTTAGCGAACCGATACAGCATAGTTTTTATGTTAAAATAATGTCAAGTGTTTCTTAATTCTATGTAGATTAAATTATAGCTTGTCGAAATATTAGATTAACTTTAAGCTACCCCTTATATAACTATCTTCCTAATTAAATAAAAATCGAAAGGCAGTTCAATGCACCTAAAATTAATACTATTAGTCATTCTCTGTCTAAATATATTTGTAAAGCCTCTATTCGCAAAAGATTTTTATGTAGATCATTACGATAGAGAGGAAGGACTCTCTCAAGCGTCAGTGCAGACACTACTCTTAGATAAACAGGGATATTTATGGGTAGGAACCGGTGACGGTTTAAATCGGTTTGACGGCTATAATTTTACTGTTTATAAAAGTGATTTAGAAAATACAAATTCGCTTTCAAGTAGCAACATTAACTCTTTGATCGAAGATAAAAACAATAATATTTGGGTTGGAACGATATCGGGACTAAACCGTTTCAATAAAAAAAATAATGATTTTACGACCTTCACTCATATCCCTACTAACATAAATAGTTTAAGTAATAATGTGATCAACAGTATGGTATTAGACCCTACAGATACTATTTGGATTGGCACAGAAAAAGGTCTAAACCGCTTTGATGGCAGTAACTTTACACATTTATTACCAGATTCAACGATACAAGCATTACAAATTGATGATCAAAATAATTTATGGATAGCAACAAAAAAGAACGGACTTTTAAAGCTTAATGTTAACACTCAAAAGCTCACCCCTGTAATCAACAATAATAATATTACAACGCTTGCAGTTCATAAAAGTGAATTATGGATAGGAACAAAAAACGGAGTAATTTTATACGATATCCAGCAGAGTTTAATTAAAACAAACAGTGAATTTTCTCAATTATTTAACAATAAACAGATTAATAGTTTTCTATTTCATAATGATGAGTTGTGGGTAGGTACACAAACTAAAGGTATTATTAGATATAGTTTTATTACAAATGATGTGCAATTAATTCAAGCAAATGATGCTAACCCAAATAGCATAGGCCATAATCAAATAACAACCATTATTGCTGATAAATCGAGCAACATTTGGATTGGAAATTTTATATATGGGTTGGATAAATATGAATTAAATAATGAACAATTTAATCATATCAATCAAGTAAAAGGTAGCGAAAACACATTAAGCAGCAATACGGTAATGGGGTTTGCTTTACTACCTGATGACAAACTTTTACTGAGTACCTATGATGCGGGTTTAAACCAATACAACAAATCAAATGGCAAATACACTCACTTCAGACATCAACCACACAACCCGAAAAGTATCAGTTCTGACAGTCTTGCTAAACTCGTTTATGACGAAAACAATGGTGTTTGGATCGGAACAGTTAATGCTGGATTAGCGCTATTTGATAATAAAACTAATACTTTTACCCATTTTAACCATCAAAATAATAACAAAAAGAGTATCAGTCACCCTGCTGTATTAGATATTGTTCAACAAGATGATAACACTTTATGGGTAGGCACATGGGGAGGAGGTTTAAACCGCTTTAATATTCAAGAACAAACTTTTGAACACTACAAACATAACCCATCAAATAAAAACTCACTTTCTGGCAATAATATTTGGGCATTACATTTAGATAAAACAGGGAGTTTATGGATAGGTACTCAAAATAATGGTTTAAATAAATTTAACCTCAATACCAATCAATTTACTCATTATAAACACGATGAAAACAATAGAAATTCTATTTCTAGTAATTTTATTGCCTCTATTTATGAAGACAAAAACGGAATACTCTGGATAGGTACTTTTTCTGGTTTAAATAAACTTAACCCCAAAACCAATCAATTTACTAATTACACAGAAAAAGATGGCTTACCCAATGACGTTATATACACCATATTAGAAGATAACCAAGGTTTTTTATGGCTAAGTACTAATAATGGTTTATCAAAGTTCGATCCAATTAATGAAACATTTAAAAACTACGATGAAAGTGATGGTGTTCAGTCAAAAGAATTTGCTTCTCTATCCGCATTTAAAAATCAATCTGGAGAATTGTTTTTCGGTGGAACAAACGGTTATAACCATTTTTATCCTGAAAATATAGTTGATGATCTAACTCCTCCCAAAGTCGTATTAACTGATTTTCGTGTTCATAATGAACATGTCGTATTAACTCGAGAAAGTGCAGATAAAGACACCTTCACGATAGATTCTGTGATTAATGAACTAGAAGAATTAACCTTAACGTATAACGAAAAACTGATTTCCTTTGAATTTTCTGCTCTGCATTTTTCTGAACCGATGAACAATCAATATGCTTATATGTTGCAAGGTTTTGACGATGATTGGATTTACACCGACGCTAAAAATCGTCGAGCTACTTATACCAATTTGCCTGCAGGGCATTATACTTTGCGGGTTAAGGCCAGTAACGGTGACGGTTATTGGAATGAACAAGGTAAGTCATTAAAAGTGCATGTGTTACCCCCACTTTGGCAAACTTGGTGGGCTTATACGATATACCTTTGTTTATTTGTCGGTTTAATTGGTTATATTTTGTACCGCCAAAACTACCAACGATTAAAAGAACAAGCCATCAATATTCGTTTAACCCGTGCCGATAAATTAAAAGATGAATTTTTAGCGAATACTTCCCATGAACTTCGTACACCGCTTAATGGCATTATAGGTTTAGCAGAGTCATTAATTGATGGGGTTGCAGGCCAATTACCTGAAAATGCTAACAAAAACTTAGCTATGGTGGTAGCAAGCGGAAAAAGACTATCGCATCTAGTCAATGATATTCTTGATTTCTCTAAAATGAAAAATCAAAATCTTAAGTTACATACCAGCGGTGTAGAACTACATAGTTTAACGGATGTAGTACTAACAGTTTCAACCCCCTTGATTGGGGACAAGCCCATCACCTTAAAAAATAATGTGATTAACACCCTGCCCTTAGTTAACGCTGATGAAAATCGATTAGAGCAAATTCTCTATAACCTTATTGGTAACGCCATTAAATTTACCGAACAAGGTGAAGTTACCGTTGATGCCGCTTTAAGTGATAAGCATATAAAAATTTCGGTAACCGATACCGGCATAGGTATTGCCGAAAATAAGTTATCAGCAATATTCAATTCATTCGAACAACTACAAGGCCATAGTCAACGCCAACAAAGTGGTACTGGATTAGGTTTAGCGGTAACAAAGCAACTCGTTGAATTACATGGCGGTTCAATTTCAGTTACTTCTACCGAAAATAAAGGCAGTTGTTTCACTTTCACTTTACCGATTAATGCTGATCAAATTACCGATGTTACCAATGTAGCAAAATTAGCAAATCAACAAAAATTGAATCGCTTACAGCATTTAGATAGCGAAATTGAATACATCAGTGTCAGTGAACAAGAACTACACCAAAACAAAGAACTCACGATTGAACATCAAAAATTTCATATTTTAGTGGTTGATGACGACCCTATTAACCGACAAGTATTACTCAATCATTTAAACCTTTTAGGTTATCAACTTTCTGAAGCTTCTAGCGGCAGCCAAGCACTAGCAATGATTGAAAAAGCTAATGCTCAAATTAATCATGAAGGTAATTTAATTAAAGCTAGACCTTTCGATCTAATTTTACTTGATGTCATGATGCCACAAATGTCAGGTTACGAAGTATGTAAGTTTATACGAAAGTCGTTTTCAGTAAATGAACTCCCGGTTATATTTTTAACCGCCAAAAACCAAGTGATTGACTTAGTTGAAAGTTTTGCCGTTGGTGGTAATGACTATTTAAGTAAACCCATTTCGAAACATGAACTATTATCACGTGTAGAAAATCATTTAACCTTACTCGATATCAATCGAAACTTAGAATTTCAAGTAGCTAATCGTACTTCAGAGCTTGAAAAAGCAACACAAGCGAAAAGTGAATTTTTAGCAAAAATGAGCCATGAAATTCGTACTCCAATGAACGCCATTATAGGTTTAAGCCACCTAACGTTAAAAACAAAACTCGACAGCCATCAAACAGATTTAGTGCAAAAAACTCAAGATGCTTCGCAAGCTTTATTAGGGCTGATCAATGATATTTTAGATTTCTCTAAAATTGAAGCGGGTAAAATGACCATTGAATCTGTGATCATGAATATCGAAGGTTTATTGAAAAAAACCGCCAATATTTGCGCATTAAAAGCCCATAGTAAAGGCTTAGAACTGATTGTTAAAACAGCCCCAAATGTACCGAAACAAATAAAATCAGATCCAGTACGATTACAACAAATTTTAGTAAATTTAGTGACAAATGCCGTTAAATTTACCAATCAAGGTCATGTATTAATTGAAGTAAAACTAAGTGAAAAAAATACCAACCAAATAGAATTTAATGTTTCTGACACTGGGATTGGTTTAAGTGAAGACTCTATTGAGCATCTATTTCAATCTTTCAATCAAGCGGATAGCACCATCACACGTAAATTTGGAGGTACAGGTTTAGGACTGTCAATTTGTAAGCAATTAACCGAGTTAATGAATGGTGATATTTGGGTTCAAAGTGAATTAGACAAAGGCAGTACCTTTGGTTTTAGTGTTGGTTTTGAAGAAGTAGCACAAAGTGAATTAATAAAAGCTAACAGCGTAATGATTGAAGGGATTAACGTGCTAGTTGTGGACGACAACCCACTTTGTTTAAGTGTTATTGTTGATTTACTCGAGCAATTTGGTTGTAAAATTACCACCGCGGATAATGCAATGTCTGCGTTAACGCTAATAGATAAAGCCATGTTAGCAGAACAACCTTTTGACTTAGTAATAACAGATTGGCGTATGCCAAATATGGATGGTATTGAACTTGCGCATGCTATTAACGAAAACATACAACAGCAAAACTTACCGGCTGTACTTATGGTGACAGCATTTGATAAAAGTGATGCGATATCGCTTTCTCAAACGGCTGGAATTGATGGTTATTTAGAGAAACCTGTCGATGCTTCTATTTTATTAGATGCCATGATGGAAGCTTTAAAACTTGATAGCAATAATATGCACTATCAAAGTCTGCAAAAAGGTTTATTAGATTTATCACATGCGGATATTTTACTCGTAGAAGATAATGAGCTAAATCAACAAGTAGTTTTAGGATTTTTAGAAGAAACTCATGCAAATATTGACGTTGCAGAAAACGGCAAAATAGCCCTAGAAAAATTAGCAGAAAAAACATACGACATCGTTTTGATGGATTTACAAATGCCCGTAATGGATGGCATAACGGCTACACTAGAAATTCGTAGTCAAATAGAGTTTGCCGACTTACCCATAATTGCGATGACAGCACATGCCATGCAAGAAGAGTTACAAAAATGCCTTGATGTTGGCATGAATGATTATTTCACTAAGCCAATAGATCCAAATGCACTATTTGTTTTATTATCAAAATGGTTACCAAAAGATGGGGATAGTAAAACTCAAGCGAAGAAAGTCACAACGAAAGCAGAGATAAAACCAATAGAAACTTTGACAACTAGTCCTAGTTTAACTCAGCCAAACGATAATGAAGATAGCTTTTTAACCGAACTTTCAACGTTAACGATTTTAGATGTAGAAAAAGCGATTCAAGCAATGGGTGGACGTACTCATATTTACAAAAAGTTAGTCCAGGATTTTAGTCATAATTATGCAGATACTGTTGATGGTTTAAGAGAGATCTATCAAAATAAATGTTATGACGAAGCCTTTAGAATCTCACATTCTTTAAAATCAAACGCAAATTATATTGGTGCCGTGACATTAACAAAACGAGCAACCGATTTAGAAGCACAGTTAAAAACCAAACCTGAATCAGCTGACTTATTGGTAGCTTCAACGTGTATTGAATTAAATAATGTTTTAATGGCTATTAATTCGGTAATCAATAAAGACACGACTACTGATGATACAGCGCTAGAGATTAACAATGTGGAATATTTTACGACTCAGCTAAAATCATTACTTATTTCGATAAATAGACTTCTCAAACAAGAAAATGCTGAGGTGGAAGATTTATTACCAAGATTAATAACATTGACTAATAACTCTAAATATCAAACGATTGCTCGAAAAATAGCAGACTCTATTGAAGATATTGAATACGGGGATGCTAAAAAAAATGTCGAATTATTACTAAACGAGCTGTAACCTACTTCATGGTAAAAGTGAATTATTCAATAAACGCTAATTAAAGCAAATGGAAAATAAGCAAATCATGGGAAACCTAGCCCAAAAAGTATTAATTGTTGACGATGAAAAAGCCAACAGAAAAATACTCAAAGAGTTACTTCAAGATGAAGCGACTATTATTTTTGCTAAAAACGGGGCACAGGCCGTTGAACTAGCGCGTAAACATCTACCTGATTTAATGTTACTTGATGTGATTATGCCAGATCGCTCTGGCTTTGAAGTAATCGAAGAAATAAAAGGCGATAAAAAAACCATGAATATTTCAGTGATCTTTGTCACTGGATTAGCCAATAGTGATGACGAAGAACGAGGTTTTGATCTAGGCGGCTGTGATTATATTTATAAGCCATTTAAAGCCAATATAGTCATAGCACGTGTAATGATGCATTTAGAATTAATAAAACAACGAAAAATGCTCAATGAAGTTGCTCACTTAGACGCATTAACCGGTATCTCAAATCGTCGTAGAATGGATATTGTCCTTGCCGATGAACTTGCCGCCAATAAACGTGACAATAAAAAATTAGCGGTTGCTCTCATCGATGTCGATTATTTTAAACATTATAACGATAATTATGGTCACGGTGCTGGTGATGCTGCCCTAAAAAAAGTAGCAACAAGTTTTAGAGAAGTATTACATCGCCCTCGTGATTTTTTCGCACGATATGGCGGCGAAGAATTCTTGATCATATTGCCTGATAGCAGTATTGAAGGCACTCAATTAATTATAAACAATGTTATGAAAGCATTAGCAGAAAAAGCAATAAAACATGAATACTCTTTAGCTTCAGAATTTCTCACAATTAGTATTGGTGCCGTTATTGTTGAAAACAATCAAGCTATAACTCCAGCTGATGTTTTAGCGCAAGCAGATAAGTTACTTTACCAAGCTAAAGAAAACGGAAGAAATCAGCTAGTGATAGAAAGCTTATAAATCTTATATAGTTTACTGGTTATCACCAAATAGGAGGCCATTGGCCATATTTCTTAATATAGTTTTCAATTGGTTGGCTTTTATAATTCGATAAATAACGCGTTTGTACACTCGAGTGTACATAGGTTGGAATGTCGGTTTGAGCCGGTATTTCTCTGAGACGTTTACCCAATAATTTATATTTACCTTTATATTCATTATGTTGACTGGCATTAGCACAATGATGTGCTCTTAGTGCTCGTTGTTTAAGCTGATTATCAAAAGCCAAACCACTATTTTCTGCTTCAGTTAATAACCATTGCATAGGAATATCTGACAAGACTTTACCATCACTATCAGGTTTATAACTCCCGCCTATGTCAGCATGAACACCAGCAAACCATACTTGTGCTAAATCAACCTCATCTCTTGGTTGCCAAATGGTTGCTTCAAAGTCATCACGTGTTTCATCTAATGACAAAGCGTGACGGACGGTTTTCAGATTACTACCTAATTTTCTATCGTAGAAAAGGTGTTTATCTTTTATCAGCCCGAAAATACTAAAAGGCAAGCCCAACGCCCCTACTGTATCCCATACGCCAACAAAATGAATTTTCACTTGGTTAGCAACACAATGTTCGGCTCGCCAATCGTTGGCAAATTGACTTTTGGGTGTATGTTTTTTCGTTTTATAAATATCAAAGGCTTTTTCAACTAATCGCCCTTCAGCGCTTTTTAATACACTACAATTATTAAGCAAACCGCAAAGGCTTCGAATGGTATATGCGCCGCGACTAAAACCAAATAAATATATTTCATCGCCAATATCATAGTTGTGTACTAAAAAACGGTAACCATCCATTACATTTTTCTCTAAACCGGCACCAAAGGCACCACCAGACAATTGATCATGATATGAGCCTATGCCCCAATCATAAAAAACCACTTGTTTAGTACCGGCATCATCTTGCGGTAATACATGGCGAGCAAATGTTAGCACACTGGTTGGATATTGATCTTTGCCTAATTGTTCAGGACGATTCCAAGTACCATCGGCACAAATAATAATACGTTTCATCTTAACATCCTTGCTGACTGAACGAAGGAAGCGATGCCCTTCATCCTTTTTTACGAAAAAGATATTCACTAAAACAGTGTAGACAAAGGTGAAAAAATGACCATTAAATCAGCAATATTTCACAGATTATATATCGATGAATAAAAAACTTATTCAATGAACTTTCATGAATTTGTGACTTCAGCATAAAAAGGCTATATAAAGCATTGAATTCAGGCGTATAATAAAAGTTACTAACTATTTAGCTTATTATTACCAATCGTTATGGCGTTAAAATCAACTATTTATAAAGCAACCATCCATCTATCCGACATGGATAGAGATTATTACGACACATTAAACTTAACTGTCGCTCAACACCCTTCCGAAACCGACTTACGTTTAATAACGCGATTTTTAGCTTATATTTTAAATGCGCATGAACACTTAACATTTGGTAAAGGATTAAGTGATGAAGATGAAGCCGCCCTTTGGCAAATCAATTATTCTGAAGAAATAGAGTTATGGATTGAACTGGGCCAGCCAGATGAAAAACGTATCAAAAAAGCCTGTAACAAAGCGCAACATACTATTTTATATGGCTATACTTCGCCTTTTAATGTGTGGTGGCAGCAAAACCAAAGTAAACTTGCCCAATATAAAAACTTAACGGTGGCACGTTTTAATGATGAAACAGTGAAAAATTTAGCAACTTTGTTAAATCGCACGATGGAAATTCAAGCCAGTATTCAAGATGGTCAATTATGGCTAACCATTGGTGATGAAAGTTTATTGATTGAAAAAGAAACTTTACAGTCTGAACTTTAACCCTTCCTATATCTTCACGTTTAGTTATTGCAAAGTGATATTAAATCTTCAATAGTATTAACAACTTCCCTTACTGATAAAATAATCATGATAAAAACAAAAAAGAATACCATGGCAAAAAGAGTCGTTACGATGGCTTTAACTTTAGGCATTCCCTTTTGCACCTCGGTTCATGCCTTTGCCAATAATATTTCACTTGAATCAATGACCAAAGATATTACTTTTTTAGCAAGTGATGAACTCAACGGTCGCGCGAGTTTTACCAAAGACATTGATAAAGCCGCCAATTATATAAGTCAGCGTTTTCAAGAAATTGGTTTAGTGCCGATGAAGGGTGAAAAATCTTTTTTACAATCGTTCAACATAATAAATATTGCGCCTAAAAGCCTTAGCGCAACTATCAATGGTCAAGCAATAGAAGATAACAACATAGCCATAGCTAGCACCCTTGAGCAGTTCAATTGGACAACACAAAAAGATTTTTCTACTCATGTCATTGGCAAAGAAGACAATATGCGTGCAGTTATTGGCTCACTTAATCAAACAGGCGGCAAACATCTTGTATTAATTAATACGGCACATGCGAAGTTATTTGCCGGCTATCGAGGTTACTTTGCTCGAGGGCTTAATAAATTACAGCTTGAGCATCAAGGTGCCATTGTCATGGTATTAACAGATGAAACTAATTTAGTCTCAGTAGACGTATCTGCTACTACAAATATTACTAAACAAAAACTGACGAATGTAGTGGGTGTGTTACCCGGTGCAAAAAAACCGAAAGAAATTGTTCTATTCTCAGGACATTATGATCATTTAGGTGTTGCTCCTGGACGTGCAGGTAACGAAGAAGCAGATGTGATTTATAACGGCGCTGATGATGATGCTTCTGGCACAACAGCTGTGATAAACCTTGCGCAATATTATGCTAAAAAAGGCGATAATGCGCGTTCACTCATGTTTAGTGCGTTTACCGCTGAAGAAATTGGTGGCTTTGGCTCTCGTTATTTTTCACAACAATTAAATCCTGATAATGTTGTGGCGATGATAAATATTGAAATGATAGGCAAACCTTCTAAATTTGGCCCAGGAAAAATGTGGATGACAGGGATGGAACGTTCTAATTTGGGTGCTTTACTCAATGAAAGCTTAATATCCAAGGGCGCTAAAGTTCATCAAGACCCTTATCCAGAACAAAACTTATTTTATCGTTCAGATAACGCCACGCTTGCCCGTTTAGGCGTACCTGCGCATAGTTTTAGCAGCACACAGTTAGATAAAGACAAACATTACCATCACGTATCAGATGATTTAGCCAGTTTAGATTTATCTTCAATGCATCAAGTGATTGAAAGCTTATCTATAGCAACTCAAGGATTGGTGGATGGTGATATTACGCCAAGCCGCGTTGATGTTAGCCAAGTAAAAAAAACCGGAAAAATATATTAATCCTAAGATAAATTAACCTTACTTTAATTCGAAATACCTTTTCTTATTATGTATAAAATACTATGTAAAATACCGCAATAACTGAGTTACTGCGGTATTTTTACTTTTCAGCTGAACAAGTTTAGTGATGTTGTTGGCGACTTCGATTAGCAGTCGACTTGGTTCTTGTTGAACTGTTTTTTGCCACTCGAGACGACTTGTTACTTGAGTGACTTTCCCTTGCTTTATAGGCTTTTGGTTTACTTACTCTTTCTAACTTCTTGCTCTGTGTTTTATAAACAGGCTGGCTGGTTTTATATTGTTTTTTCGCTAGCTCGTTTTTAGTGTTTCTTTCCACCGGCTTAACTTTTGCCGGTTGATGCCATGTTTTTTTGTTAACCACTTTTGCCTGACGGTTAACTACATGGTGTTTATTAACTACACGCTGTTTATTGACAACATGCTGCTCTCTTTTTGAAACATTACGAGATGTTTTATGTTGTGGTTTAACCGTTTGCTTGTCCTTTAAACGTTGAGCAACTTGCTGGTGCTTTTTAGTGGCGTGTTTAGGCGATACCCTTTTAATACTGTGATGTTTAGCAGGTTTTGCTTTTTTATAAGTCGTGTTCACCACGACTTTATTGTGTTTATGACGGATCACACGTTCATGTTCAACACTTGGTCTATTACTGCTATAACGATGTTTCACTTTTTTACTGCGATACGCCACGCCACGACGATGTTGAGGTTCATGACTCCAACGTTTAGCATGATGACTCGTCGCTATGCGTCTATTAGAATGATGATAGCGCTTTTTATGATGGTGTCTCACCACATGATGATTACTCCAATGAAAGGCACTGAAGAAGAAATCAAAACCTATATGAACGGAAGGCTGCCAATAAAAAGGTCCGTGATAATACGCATAATGCACAGGACGGTGCCAATACACAGGCGGATAATGTGACCAGCGCCAATTACCGTACACCACACGAGTATCATAATAAGGCACATAAATGACTTCAGGCTCAGCCGGTTCAATAATGATAGTGCGTTTTTCTCGAACAATCTCCACATTATCCATTTGCGTTAAATTGCCCGCTTCATCAGCTTGGTGTCTTAAAGTTTGAATACTTGCTAAAACTTTTGCTTCATCTTGTAAAAAAGCATCGCCTAGTTTTCGCATCCAAGCAAGATCATTACTTAGGTTTTCTAGGATCCGCGGAAAAGCAACTAGCGCTTTAACACTTGGATCCCAATCTTTATCGGCTGCTTTTGTTATTAGTTTTTGCTCGGCTTCATTATCATTGTCTTTAATGAATCGATCTGCGTCTATTACTTCTATCGGATAAGTGGCCGCAATTAAAATATGGGTCAATAAAGTATCCGGATATAAGGCTATTGGCGCTAATAATTGTTCTAGTTGCGCTTGGCTAAACTGAACTGCCTCAGATTGGCTTTGTTGCTTGTTTTCATTTGCAATAACAGCTGTTGATGTCATTACTCCTGTAGATAACACTAAAGCAGAAATCATCAGTGCTGAAGAAAGCATACTCGACGAAAAATGTCTTGTTCGAGATAGTTGATTTATGTCTTTACGATTGATTGAGTTAATTAAGCTAATCATAGTTTTCACCTCTCTGTGAGCTATGATTATCAGTTTACCGGCAGTAAACTGAATGAAGACTGAACGAATGTTAATTTTCAAAAATCAATATTAATATTGAAGTATAAAACGAATGTATAAAACTAACTCACAAAAACCAATACAAAAGCTAAAACTATCGTATCAGAAAAAGTTGAACACTAAGCGGGAAACATCACAGTAAACTTTGCACCGGTTAACTCAAATGAACTAGCTATCACTAATGTTCCTTGATAACTTTCTACCAGATCACGCACAATCGCGAGCCCTATCCCATGACCTTGCGCATAAGTATCCGCTCGGGTGCCACGCTGTAAAATACTATCAATTTTATCGTCGGCAATTCCGCAACCATCATCTTCTACGGTAATGATTAACGACGAATCTTGTTTAGTGATCGTCAATAGCACTTGCTGTTTAGCGGCCTTACAAGCATTGTCCATTAGGTTACCGATAATTTCTAAAAAGTCAGCTTCATCTCCTTTGAATATCAAATCAGCTTGCATCTGTTTATTAATAAGCAATTGTTTATCTTGATATATTTTCTGCAAACTATTTAATAATTTATCAACACTCGGGGAAATTTTAACCCCTAAATGCCAAGATGACTGCCCTGCACTTTGCGCACGCTTTAATTGATGTTCGATCATGGCATTGATTTCATCAAGTTGACTTTGCTTTTCAGCTGGATTTATATCTTTTGCAGCTAACTGACCTTGCAGCACAGCTAAAGGTGTTTTTAAACTATGTGCGAGATCAGACAAAGCATTTCGGTAACGTTTTCGTTGGTTTTGCTCTGTGATTAACAGAGTATTTAATTGTTCGGTAACTTGTTTTAATTCTTGCGGATATTTTTCTTTCAGTAAGCTTTCTTTACCTTGTTCTATACCTAAAATT
This sequence comes from Colwellia sp. 1_MG-2023, assembly GCF_030546755.1. Lineage (GTDB taxonomy): Bacteria > Pseudomonadota > Gammaproteobacteria > Enterobacterales > Alteromonadaceae > Thalassotalea_H. The sequence continues at coordinate 110,719 of NZ_JAUOPE010000006.1, read as the reverse complement.
TCTTTTTTCAACATGGCGAGTGGTTTTAAACTCCAGTTCAACCAGATAAATTGCAACAGTAATAACACCGCCATTAGCACAAACAATCCTAACCAGAGCTGTTGGCGAAATTCGGTCATCAACATCTGATAATCAGCCTGTTGTTTAATAATATGCAAGGTCATGTTTTGCAGGCTATCTTCTTGATTTAGACTATCGGAAAAACTTACCGAAAAACTATAAACAAAGTGATTAATATCATCGACTGGGAGCGCATAAAATTGGCTTTCACCCACTTTAGGAGATTGCAACTCATAAGGTATCACCATGGCAAGTAACGAGGAGGAACGCCACAAGGTTCTTGGAATATTACCTTTTGAGGTCATTAACGCGTATAAGCCTGACTCACTTGTATTAAACTGATTTTCAGCTAACGCTTCAGGCATCAGCAATAAACCATCTTCAAGCTCAGCTACCGCTAATATCGAATAAGAATAAGCAACAAGTTCATTTTCAACACTTGCGTTCATGTGTTTTTGGTAAGCGCTTGAAATAAAAAAGGCTACAATGGGTAAAATCACCATGACCATGACTAATGCACTAACAATAATTCGAGATTTTAGTGAATTAAAATAACGATGAAAAAAATGGATGATCATTGCTGTTATTCAGACGGAAATTGACGAAGTTTATAGCCTTGGCCACGCAATGTTTCAATAAATTGATATTGGCTTTGTGGATCAAGCTTTTTGCGTAAACGTCTGATAAATACTTCTATTACATTGGAGTCTAGATCAAAGTCTTGGTCGTAAATATGTTCTGTTATTTGAGTTTTCGACTTTACCTGTCCTTGATGGTGCATCAAATATTCGAATACTTTATATTCATAACTACTTAAACTGACCTCACAATCGTCTACTTTAACCAACATACTTGCAGTATCTAAAACAAAAGGTCCATTGGTAATAATAGGGCTTGATTGACCAACACTACGTCTGATCAAAGCATTTAAGCGAGCGAGTAATTCTTCTTGATGAAAAGGTTTGGTTAGGTAATCATCTGCTCCAGCATCAAGACCATCTACCTTGTCTTGCCAACGGTCACGCGCTGTTAAAACTAAAATTGGAAAACTGATCCCTTGGCTTCTTAATGACTTAATTAATGTTTTGCCATCTAGCTTTGGTAAGCCTAAGTCAATAATTGCTGCATCATAGTTATATTCTTGTCCTTGAAATAAACCAATTTCGCCATCATCAGCAACATCAACACTATATTTTGCTGTTTCTAATTGGCTTTTTAATTGTTGTTGTAAATCAAGATCATCTTCAACTAATAATACACGCATTCTTTATCTTCCTGAAATTCGACCCGAAACAGCATCTACTGTAACTGTAATGACATGGCCATTATTTTTTAATACTTTGACTCTATATCCACTATTGCCATTTACTTTCGTTCGTTGCACTTTCAATATTTTACCGCCAAATTGAGATTTCACGATACGAGCAGCTTGTTGAGAACTATTAACGGCTAATGAACTTTTAGCACCTTGAAAAGCTGCGCCTTGCACATATTCACCATGGTAAACAGGCATCGCAGAGACAGACCAAGTACTAACAAAGCTACTTAAGACGATCATCATCAACAATTTAGAAACCTTAGACATAAAGCTCATTTCACCTACCAATACTGAGTTAATTTAAAACTAGGCTCAGTGTAAAAGTAAACCACCACCAATTCCATAAAATTATACTTTGTTACTGCCTGATATTGTAAAGATTCAAACTGAATCTATCCTGAACACTGTGTCGAACTATTGTATAAATTCATCAGCAAAACGACTTAGTTTTATTTTATTCATCGTTAATAATTTTTCTTCAACGATTTATTTGTTCAGCTAACATTCAGATTAACTAAGGTTTAATGCGCTTAACGATAAAAATATCAAGGACATTATTATGAACAAGACATTAACCACAGCAGCACTATTGGCCATATTTTCAACATCAACCGTTGCAAGTGAATCAGCAACTAATCATCAGACAACTTCAGTCGGAAGTGTTAAGCAAACATGGCAACAAACTCAAGCCATTGAGCAATTAAAAACCGTAGAAAGTACCTTAAAAAATAGTTTTCAAGGTAAAACGCGCGAGCAAATATTAAGCCTAAAACAACAGCAAGTATTTAAACAAACCAGACCAGCACAGTTAGCAAGTAATAATTCAGCTGGAAATGCTCAGGCCAACACTTCATCAGCTAATAACTGGTATAGAAGCTTTAATATATATGATGGTTTTAGCCAATTGATTGAAGATTATGATGAAGATGGCTTTTATCAAACCTTTAGTGTCACTTTCGATGCCGATGTGATTGATACTTATCATATTGATCAAGCAAACGTTTATGCAGAATTATATTTAAGTAAAAACGGCGGTGATTGGATTCATTACTACACCACCGATATTTTCACAATTTATGGTGAAAGTGAAAATGATCAATACGAAGTGTATACCACCTTAAACCAAGGCTATATTTCGGATAATTACGACGTTTTAATTGATTTATATGAAGTGGGTTATAGCGATATTGTTGCCTCTTATAGCTCAGACAATACTAATGCGTTGTATGCATTACCGTTAGAAAGCAGTAATTACGACCCTGACTATGTTGAATATCACAGTGAAAGTCATGGCCACGGCGGCTCAAATAGCTTATTTAGTTTAGGTTTTCTGATAAGTCTGTTACTGATTAGAAAGCAATTAACTTAGTTGTTTGTTATTGGCCTATCAATTGAAATGGAATGAATAAGTGATCAAATACGACGGTAAAACAAGCCATTATCATTCCATTTGGACATTTTTTTGTCTACACTCAAGTGATTAATTAAGGCGTGTGAATCTTTCGCGATGATTTTTGCAACAGTTTGTTTGGTATTCATACAAAGCATTGCGAATGATATGTGGTTATTCCACCTTAATGAGCAATAATGCAGTAGAAATGACAAACAAACGTTGCCCGAAGGGTTTAATTTAAAGCCATTTTATATTCGTTGTTCATTATTTACATGGAACAACCATGCTACATAACTCACGCCTTGAATAAATGGTTTTATTTTAAACAAAATTTAACCTCGAAAGATCAACACGCCCTGATAACAAAAAAGATAAAATTAAGGAATCACATGTCAGATAAAATTGAAATCCCTAAATGGTTTACAATCACCGCCATTATCGCGTTTGTTTGGAATTTACTCGGTTTAATGGCGTTTTTCAGTCATATAACAATGACCCCTGAAATGATCAGTGAGTTACCAGCTCAAGAACAAGCCTTATATAAAGATATTCCTTTGTGGGCAACCGCTGCTTTTGCTATCGCTGTTTTTGCGGGTGCATTAGGCAGTTTATTACTAGTACTGAAAAAAGCGATAGCCAAACTCGTATTAATTGCCTCAGTATTAGGTGTTGTTGTGCAAAACATACATTCATTTGTTGTCATTGACTCAATGGCGGTTTATGGCGTAGCAAGTATCATTATGCCAACCATGGTATTGATAATTGCCGTCGCGTTAGTGTTATTAGCGAGTAAAGCCGAAAAGCATGAATGGTTAAGTTAGCTACTTATTGAATACAGAATATTGGTTAAACTGTGTTGGTTAAACAATGTTGATAACGCCAGTAAAATGAAAAAGAGCCCTATTTGTGGCTCTTTTTTAGTTAAAGTAAACTGCGATTATTTACTCACTGTTAAATTTATTGAGCCAAGTTAATATCGCAGGAAAATGATCTTTGACCGCTAATTTATGCGTTAATATATTTATATGATCATAATCCACTAAGTTACCGGCATTAACAGATAGAACAGAGAATTTAGCCTGTGGATTTGACTCGGCAATAAAATGCCCAACATCTTCAGGATGGCCTAATAACGAATCGTTTATCCCGGTTAAATGCCATGACGCTGGCCACTTAACCGCTTTACTTGCCTCATTATAATTGAAATCATCAAGAGTATCTTTCCACAACCTTTCTTTTAGCCATGGGATGCTTTGCAGTAAAAAAAGATAACTTTCGTTATCAGAGCCAGCTTTTAATTTAACTAAATCAATGTATCTTTTCCGCTTGGCTAGTTTTGGTGCGAGCCATTGCCAAAACCAATCGATTTTCAGCTTCTTTTCAAAATGCGTTTGATGGATCACTCTTTTCGACCCAAAAAATACTAAGCGAGCTATATCCTTAACGTTATCAGGGTTTCTGGCTAAAAATGCTTTTAATAAAACACCGCCCCATGAATGACAAATAATATGCATTGGTTGTTTAGAACGCGCTTTAATAAAGTCGATAAAAAGAGGAATATCTTGATTGATCATTTCCCATTGACCGTGTTCAGCATCTATCTCAAGTGATGGTTTACTAAACCCTTTACCTCTAAAATCAGCTACATAAACATCAAAGCCATGTTCAGCGAGATAACAACCGAGTCCTCTTCCTGACTCAGTATAAAAGATTTTACCATTCTCCATGGTGCCATGAAGCATAAGCACAGGGATCCCCGGCTCTTTTTTAACGATATGGCGAAGATGTAATTGATGATCGCCATCATTAATGTATAAAGATTCTTGATGCATAACAGCTGTTATTTAATTGACCAGTAAAAATACTTTACACAACAAGAGGTCTGACCACAACTATAATTAAACGGTTTTCTGACGCTTAGTTGTCATCATCACGCCTAAGCCCGCTAATAACACCATCAAGAAAAGTCCAACGACACCAAGCACTTGATCAAGCGCTTTTATCCCAGTCCAACGCAAATAATGAATATTATAAATGGTATTAATAAAATCGGTATCTACACCTTGTTGTCGTAAGGTCATGCCTGGCCAATTTAGAGTGATCCTAACATCTGTGCTCGTCGTAATTAAAAAGTTATCTACCGACTTAATTTCACCATATCTCGCTTTATTACTTGCAATGGCATCATTAACTAATTTTTTGATTGCTTGCTGATCAGGTGGAGCAATTACATTCAGTGAAGTTGGTGAAATATGTTGCCAACCTTGTGTCGTTTTCACTAAAAGATGCTCACCTAAAATAGTCTTAAGTTGTCTGATCTCTAACCAATCTTCTTTTTTTTCAGGTAAATTACTAGCAGGTAAAACATGCTGATTTACCGGATAGGTTTTTATTGCTAACGGTTGATAAGCCGTTTTATAGCCGGGTTTAAAGAAGAAAAATACGCCAGTTACCGCCCAAGCAATGAAAGGTAATAGCATAAAAAAGCCTAAGTATTGATGTAATTTTTTCACTTTCCGTCCATGATGGTTAGGGGGAGATTGTCCATTCAGTTATTGTAACACATTGAAAAATTAAGATTTATATCTTTTAACCACATAATATACTTAAGCTGATCTCAGAGATTTAACGAGAGGTAAATCAAAGAAAATAAAAAACCTGCTAAAAAGCAGGTTTTTAAATTCATCAATCATTGATTAAGCCATATGCACTAACATATTACTCGGTTCTTCTAAGAAAGATTTCCATAAGTTACAGAAACGAGCAATAGTACCACCATCAATAATACGGTGATCACCAGACCAACTCACTTGCATAATTGAACGCGCTTCAACTTCGCCTTTGTCATTAAAACGAGGTAACTTTTGCAACTTACCTAAAGCAACAATGGCAGCTTCAGGTTTATTAATAATTGGCGTTGCTACAGTGCCGCCAATAGCGCCAATATTTGAAATAGTGATAGTGCCACCCTTCAAAAATTCACTCGCAACTCGTCCAGAACGTGCGGCATCGGTTAGTTGCATAATATCTTTTGCTAAATCAATAATAGTTTTATGTTGTACTTGTTTAACGTTTGGTACTAATAAACCCACTTTAGAATCAACTGCCATGCCAATATTATGATCATCAAAGTACGTTAGCTCAGTACAGTCTTCATTAGGCTGTGAGTTAACTACTGGGAATTGCTTTAATGCTAATGACATCGCTTTCATGAAAAATGGCATCATGGTTAATTTAATATCTTGCTTGGCATACACTTCTTTAAGTTCGCCGCGCAATTTAATTAAATTCGTCATATCAATCTCTTCACAATAGGTAAAGTGAGGAATGGTTGATACAGAATTGACCATGGCTTTGGCCATTGCAGCTTTCACACCACGAATAGGCTCAGTACGCTTGCCGCCTGCTGTTGCTTGATGCGTTGTTGCAATATCCGAGATAGACGTTTGATTTACTTGTCCATCATGACTGTTAAAAGCAACAACATCTTCTTTATAAACACGCCCTTTTTTACCGCTGCCTGGCACTTGATGAATATTAACATTCAATTCACGTGCAACACGTCGAACAGCAGGACTTGCCACGGCTTTTTCGTTGATCATTTTATGCGTTTGAATTGCTTGAGTTTTAGCCTCAAGCTGTTTTTCAACCGTTTTATTAACTGCGTTTGGCGCTATCGCTTGCTGATTGCTCTGTTCGGTTGGAGCAACAACGGTTGAAGCTGAACCCGCTCTTTCAATGGCGAATAACGGCTGATGTACTTTAGCAATTTCACCTTTCGCATAATGTAACTTCACCACTTTTCCGGCATACATAGCAGGAATTTGTACTAAAGCTTTATCTGTCATTACATCCGCAACAGGTTGATCTTCTTCAAGAATATCACCTTCATTAACAAGCCAATCAACCACTTCACATTCAACAATACCTTCACCAATATCTGGTAAAATAAAATCTTCAACAATTAACGCTGACGAGTTTTCTTGAGGGGTGATAACAGAAACGCTTGGCTCTGTTGTTGATGCACTAGCTGTAGCCGTATTATCGCTAGCTGCTGATTGTGTTGCATCATCTGGCGTCATTGAAAATAACGGCTGATGAACCTTGGCAATTTCACCTTTTTGATAAAATAATTTATCAACAACACCAGAGTGCATCGCTGGAATTTGTACTAACGCTTTATCTGTCATGACATCAGCAACAGGTTGATCTTCAGCAATAGTATCACCTTCATTTACTAGCCATTCAACCAGTTCACATTCAACGATACCTTCACCAATATCTGGCAATATAAAATCAATGCTCATGTTTAATAATCCTAGTAATTTAAGCTATTTTTAATGGCTTCGTATGTTTTTAAATGATCGCTAACATACTCTTTTTCTAATGCTAATGGATAAGGCGTGTCCATTCCGCAAACTCGTGCAATCGGCGATTCAAGGTGTAAAAAGCACTCGCTTTGAATCGTGGCAGCTATTTCACTAGCAAAACCAGCCGTTAATGGCGCTTCTTGCGAAATCACTAAACGTCCCGTTTTCATTACCGAGGCAGCAATGGTTTCTACGTCCCAAGGTAAAATTGAACGTAAGTCGATAATTTCACATGAAATGCCATCGTTATCTGCCATTTCAGCGGCTTTTTCAATAATTTCCATTTGTGCGCCCCAAGCAAGTAATGTGATGTCACTACCTTGCTTAACGACTTCAGCTTTACCTAGCGGTAATTGATAATCTTCTTCTGGCACTTCGCCTGTAGATGCGCGATATAAACGCTTAGGTTCGAAAAATATCACCGGATTATCATCACGGATTGAAGCAAGTAACAAACCTTTCGCTTGATAAGGATTACGTGGCACAACAATTTTTAAACCCGGTGTATGAGCAAAATAGGCTTCTGGTGATTGGCTATGATACAAACCACCTGCAATACCTCCACCATAAGGTGAACGGATAGTTAACTTACCAACATCAAACTCATTACCACTACGGTAGCGAAACTTTGCGGCTTCATTGACAATCTGATCGAAGGCAGGAAAAATATAATCCGCAAATTGGATCTCTGCAATTGGTGTACTACCTTGCGCGGCTAAACCGTTCGCAAAACCTATAATACCTTGCTCAACTAATGGCGTATTAAAACAGCGTGCTTTACCATACTTTTCTTGTAAACCACTGGTTGCACGAAAAACACCACCAAAATGCCCGACATCTTCACCAAAACACAAGGCACTGTCGTTTTCTGCCATAGCAATGTCTAACGCATTATTAATCGCTTGTAATAAATTCATTTGCGCCATTACTTAATTCTCCCTGCAGTAAACGGGTATGACTCTGGATACTTTTTAATATGTTGCTTTAATTCATTTAATTGCTTGTTAAGATGCTCAGGTACTTGATCGTAAACATCCGTCACTAAGTCTTCTACTGGCGGCTTATCTATTTTTTCTGCCACTTTTACGGCAGCTAAAACATCTTCACGTAAGCTTTCAAATAAGGCTGTTTCTTGTGCTTCATCCCACCATTCATTGGCTAACATCCAGTTTTTCATTCTTAAAATAGGATCATGTGCTTGCCACTTAGCCTCTTCTTCACGAGTACGATATCCAGAAGGATCATCTGACGTTGAATGAGCACCTAGGCGATAAGACATAGCTTCAATAATGACAGGTTTATTTTCTTTTAATGCATATTCACGGGCTAATTGTGTTGCTTTTAATACCGCTAAAATGTCGTTACCGTCGATGCGAATAGTTTTTATACCGTAACCAACACCACGTGATGCGATACCGTTTCCAACAAATTGCTCGTCAGCAGGTGTAGAAATAGCGTAACCATTATTACGACAGAAAAAGATCACTGGAGCTTGATGAACCGCAGCCATATTTAAGCCGGCATGAAAATCACCTTCAGATGCCGCTCCTTCGCCGAAGTAACACATAGTTACCGCATCTTTACCTTGCAGTTTTTGTCCGTAAGCATAACCGGCTGCTTGAGGAATTTGTGTACCTAATGGAGAAGATATCGTCATGTAATTTAATGCGTTGCTGCCGTAATGAATGGGCATTTGACGACCTTTACCTAAATCTTTTTCATTTGAGAACATTTGGTTCATGAAGTCTTCAAGTGAAAAGCCACGATACATTAGCGCACCTTGCTCTCGGTATTGCGCCATGATCATGTCTTGATCTTCTAAACCTGCAGCACCGCCAACACTTGCCGCTTCTTCACCTAAAGCCGCCATATAGAAACTAATACGACCTTGACGCTGAGCGCCCACCATTCTCTCATCTAGTACGCGATGAAAAGCCAATGCTTTGTATATTCTTGTTGCTAATGCTTGGTCAATTTTCGGTAATTCTGCACCTTGATAAACACTACCATCTTGTTGCAAAATTTTTAGGATAGGGATTTCTACAGAGTGACCATCAATAAAAGCGGGTTGATGGACAACCGGGCTTTCTTTATAAACTTCAGAGTTCATAGCATTCTCTTTATTATCAGCCTTGCGAGCAAGGGGGAACGAATAACCATCTTGAATCAAGTATAGGATCACTTTACTTGCCAAGCATTGATACCAAATAGAATTATTTATTCTGTCTTTTGATATTATTATTGTCTGGGTCTTTGCCCATAAGTTTAATACGTTGTTGTAACAACGCACGCACTTTACCTTTACGTCAACTGAAAGGCAAGCCTTGTAATTTTATTACAAAATTGCCAGCTAAAAATTGACTACTTTTGTTTACACATTTGAGTAAAATCAAGTCAAGCTTGTCGGGACAACCGTTAGTAAGGCGCGTTGCCCGACAGATACTTGCGCATTAGGAAAAATGATTGCTTCGCCGTGTTGTTTCACTTTTATTTCATTTTCGCCATCATAAGCGAGAACATAATCAACCGGAAAATCAGTGAAATTTTCAACATTGTCGCTGAAATTCAAACGAAAATTTTCTGCTGTGCGATTAATAATTTGAGAAATCACAAAGATATTAAAATCGTTTTCATCATAAGCAGAATAATTTAAAGGCTTGCCACTGATAAACTTTTCTAATGTGCTTTGTACTTGAGAAAACTGATTCATATCATTCTCACCAAAAGGTTTAACTTTTCCTAGCTCTACGGTAAAAGCATCGGCGTCAAATTGATGAGCTGAATAGTAACTAAAGGTCGTTGTTGGCGAGTTTGACAGTAAAATAGTATTCACACCGCAGGCTTTTAAAAACTGTAATTGTTCCGTTTTTCTTGCTTTGCCATGTGTATGCGGATAGACCGCAAATTTATCGTATTTAGCACCTCGAATAGCAGTGTGTAGATCATAATGATAACGCTGCCTTAACGTTGAAAATTCAGTACCAGCAAGATAAAAATCACGCACCGTATTTTCAAGGAGTAAGGCACGATGACGCTCTTTATTAATCAATCCCGTTCCTGCGCCTTGATCAATAGAATGGCCACCAGAAAATAACCGATTCATATTTTCTTCAACAAAACGTTCAGCAATATTCATCGCAGCTGGATTACCAAAAATAAATAACACCCGTTCAGCTAATTCAAGTTCACCTAAGATTAGCTGCTGAACAAGTGTTGCACATATTTCAATAGGCGCCGTTTCATTACCATGCACACCGCTTGATAAAATTATATCTTTGGTTGTGGCGCGCTCAACAGGTTCAAAGGTGATTAACCCTGTGTCTAAAACGGTTACTTTACTTTTAGTTTGGCTCGGGGAGTGCGTAACGGTGAATGAAAATGTCTCGGCGAGAGACCACTCGTGTTGACGAGTTAATGATAAAAAATCGCCCGTTTTCTGTAATTGCTGTTGAATGTTATCCACAAATATTTCTTAAAATACTTAATACGTGGCTATATTGTACGTAAATTTAGCGATGATTGTATGAATTAACAAAAAATAGTAAGGAAAATAAACGCCCATTTTGTCAACTTGATAAAACATTTCATCAAGACATTCACTTGATTGTACGCTCAGCTATGTACTGGCAATAACATAAAAATATTAGATTATGCGGCTTGAATATTACCAGCGCCTTTATGCTTAGCTTGGATTAAGGCATCTTCAATATTATGTAATAAGTGTTCAACAGAGTCGGCTTTTTGCCAAATAGCATATGCAATACTACAAGTTAACGACAAAGTTGCGGGCATTATTTTGCCATTTACGCATTCTTGTAATTGTAGCGCGAACTCATTAGGGCTAATAATGTCCTTAGCTGGAACTACTACTAAAAAGTTATCATCAAGCCAACGGAATATTTGTGCTGAATAAGGAATGACATTATTTAATCTTTGAGCGACATGTTGAATCACCGCATCACCAACAACTTGACCATAACCATCATTAATTTTTTTAAATTTGTCTAAATCAACCTGAAAAACCGTAAAGGGTTGATCTTTCTTTTGAGCCAATTCACACCAAGAAATCAAACTAATTTGGCCTGCTCTACGATTAGGTAAACCCGTTAATGGATCAACCAGCGACATTTTTTCTAATGTCCCGGCTAGCAAGCTTAATTCTTTAATTCTACGATAGGAAAAAATGAGCAAACTTAACGTAATACTAATACCTAACGGAATAATTTCATCTAATTGATAAGTTTCATATTCACGTGAATAAAAATAAATTTTTTCAAGTAAATCCACTTGCGTATAAATAATAAATAAAAAAAGATTTACCGCTGCAATGATCGATAAATCTTTTAAAACTGTTGGACGATGTAAATATCTTTTAGGAGCCATTCATTGTTATCTGTCTTAATTTCTCTCAGTAACTATTGCACAGTTTGCTGATATTGCAACATCGTAATTGGACACAAAAACAATAAAGTACTATCTAGATCAATAAACTTATAAACCAGCTTGCGTAAACGCTTCGTTAACTAAAGCTTGGGCATCAATAAATATTTCGTTTAAATGCTCTTGGCTAATAAAACTTTCCGCATAAATTTTGTAAATTTCTTCTGTCCCAGAAGGACGAGCAGCAAACCAACCATTTTCTGTCGTTACTTTTATACCGCCTATTGCCGCATTATTGCCAGGAGCATGAGATAACACTTGTTGGATCTTTTCGCCTGCCAATTGATCACTCGTGATATTTTCAGCGGATAATGACGTTAAGACCTTTTTTTGCTCAGTGGAGGCAACCGCCTCAATACGCCCATAACATGGTTCACCGAGTTCTTTTGCCAGCTCAAGATAATATTGATACGGATCTTTACCCGTTACCGCTAAAATTTCAGCCGCTAACAATGCCATAACAAAACCGTCTTTATCTGTTGTCCAGCAGCTACCATCTTTTGAAATAAAAGAGGCCCCTGCACTTTCTTCACCACCAAAGGCGTATTCAGAACTATGCAAACCATCAACAAACCATTTAAAACCAACAGGTACTTCTGATAGCGGCCTATCGATGAGCTTGGCAACGCGGTCAATTAATGAACTTGAGACTAACGTTTTGCCTATTTTACAGCTTTGCGGCCATTGACGATGAGTCATTAAATAATGAATAGCAACGGCAAGGTAATGATTAGGATTCATTAAACCGCCAGATTTTGTCACAATACCATGACGATCAAAGTCAGGATCATTGGCAACAGCTACATCATATTTATCTTTTAATGAAATAAGTCCCGACATGGCATAAGGAGATGAACAATCCATGCGAATTTTGCCATCTTTATCTAACGGCATAAATGAGAAACTCGCATCAACAACCGGGTTTACCACATCTAATTTAAGTTGATATTTATTGGCAATAACCGACCAATAATCAATTCCTGAACCACCTAATGGGTCTGCACCAATATGAACTGCCGCTTTGGCGATTGCTTCCATATCAATAACTTGACTTAGTTGCTCAGCGTAAAATTCGATAAAATCTTGTTTTGATAATAAGTTTGATTTTAATACTTGCTTATTAGTCGCTTGTTTTGCATCTAACATACCGCGGGCAATAATATCATTCGCACATTTTTCTATTAATTGAGTAATTTCACCTTCCGCTGGACCACCATGTGGTGGATTATATTTAATTCCGCCATCACAAGGTGGGTTATGAGATGGGGTTATGATCAAGCCATCAGCTTGTTCAGCATTGTTTTTATTATGATCAATAATTAAACGAGAAATAACAGGCGTTGGGGTGAAACCTTCATCTGACTGAATAACTACAGGGACGTGATTTGCGATAAGGACTGACAGCGCAGTAGCAAATGCCGGCTCAGATAACGCATGGGTATCTTTTCCTAAAAACAACGGGCCTTTGTAGCCTTGTTCATTTCTATATTCAGCAACAGCTTGGCAAATCGCGATAATATGATACTCATTAAAGCTAATATTTTTGGCATTACCTCGATGTCCAGACGTACCAAAACTGACACGTTGAGCCTCTATAGATACATCCGGTTGCTTGATATAATAATAAGTAACTAATTGAGCAATATTTTCTCTGTCTTCTGCTTGAGAAATTTGCCCTGCACGCGGATGAATTGACATAATATTTCCTTTTAATGATAAATGTATAGAGGTTTAAAGTAGATCTCGTATTTTCTCAATTTCGACTGATTGGTAACCTAGTGCTTTGGCAACTTCGGTGATCATCATTTTTTTACGGGTAGTATTAGAGTTGGTCATCACCCAATATGAACTCTCTGGGATTTGTCGCGGTTTAGTACTACTACCACTTTCAGCCAACTCACTTTCACTGCGAGCAAAATATAATCTGTCGCGACCACGTATTTCAATCACCGCAGAAAACTGTTCACCATGAACACGATGTAATGCCGACAAAATCAACAAAAATCGCCCTACAACACCTCGTTGAGTGGCTAATTCTTCTTTGTTTATATAATTAAAAACACTTTCAGCAGTACAAGATACATTGGCCACTTGTTTATTTTGAGTTAACGGCGTGCTTTTATCTGTTGAATTTTGCACCAATACTGATTCAATATTTTTGGGTGTTTGGGCTTTTTGCTCAGATAAATCAGCGGGTAAAGAGAGTAAACGACGAATAATTGAAGAAGCGCTTTCCCCGATATATTGTGTCTTGGAAGCTAAATGTTGGTAAAGTTCTTCATCTATTTCTATATGTTTCATTGAAAACCTAAGGGACGTTAATAGAATAATTAATACAAGATGATTATACTGAGCTTGCCACTAAGTCTCTAGAGGCAAAATAAAATATTCCGAATTATTTTCATTAACTCAAACGCTTAAATTTAACCTTAAACTTATAAAACGGTAAATAATTTCAATGGCATTACTAAATTATCAACAATCAGGAGAAGGCGAAAACCTCGTATTAATACATGGGCTTTTTGGCAGTTTAGAAAATCTTAATATGGTGGCTAAAACGCTAAGTCAACATTTCTGTGTAACCAACCTTGATGTGCGAAATCATGGCTTTTCATTTCATGAAAATAACATGGCATACCCTGATTTAGCTCAAGATGTTATCGACACTTTAGCCCACTTAAATATAGACTCAACCCATATTTTAGGCCATTCAATGGGCGGAAAAATAGCCATGCAAGTGGCCTTAGACTTTCCAGATAAAATTAACAAACTGATAGTCGCTGATATCTCCCCCGTAGAATATCCTCAACACCATAATCAAATTATTTCAGGTCTTCAGTCAATTGATTTAAGTACCATAACGAATCGAAAACAAGCAGATGAACAGCTTGCTCAATATGTTGAAGATATTGGCGTAAGACAGTTTTTATTAAGAAATCTACATAAGGTGGCAGATAAGTTAGCCTTTAAATGTAATCTGTCGTTTATTGCACAGTGCTATCCGCAAATTATCAAAGGCTATCAAGGCAGTCATGTTTTTCAAAAGCCAACGTTGTTTATTAAAGGTGGCGATTCTGATTATATAACCGAACAACATCGACCAATTATTCGTCAACTATTTCCGCATAGTAAAGCGAAAGTGATTCAAGGGACAGGGCATTGGCTACATGCTGAAAAAACGAGTGTATTTAATAATACCGTAATCCGTTTTTTAAATCAGTCAACGTAGGACAAAGTCAGCGATTTTTATCAAATCCTTGTTTTTTAAACTTTTCATGATCTAAATTAATTATTTATGCTGCCTATCCACTATAAACTAGGGTAAAAATAATGTGTTTAATCATCGCATTATGCTATAGTCCTGCGTGAAATTTTTAGGGTAGATTATGCTTGCAGAACACTTTGTACTGATTGAAACGATTGGGCTAAACTTATTTTTTGCTTTTATCTTTATTTTCATAGGGTTATCGATTCACGATATTATGAATAAAAATGATGTTCCTAAAATGGGCCAATATACGGTCTATTTTGTCTTATTTCTCGGCTGTGCAGGATTTATTGCAAAGGGTATTATTCAGTTTATCTGGGAAAGCCAAGGCGTAGGTTAACAATGGCAAAAGAAGCAACTGATTTAACAACGATCGACTTATTTAGTGACGATAAAAGGCCCGGACGTCCTAAAACAAACCCTCACTCTCGTAGTGTTCAGGTTAAAATTAATAAAAGAAATCAAGTTAAACGTGACAAAACCAATGGTTTAAAACGCGTTGAATTTAAAATTCATCAAAACTTGATTACTCAATTGGATCAATTAGCTAAAAATACGGGCACTAACCGTAGTGAGCTAATTGAATCACTGCTAGTGAAGGCACTAGCGTTAGATGAAAATTAAAGTATTAAAAAGGTTATAACTCAATGGCAATTGTAGGTTTATTTTTCGGTAGCGACACAGGCAATACCGAAGCTGTAAGTAAAATGATCCAAAAGAAATTGGGCAAGAAATTAGTTGATGTCAAAGATATTGCTAAAAGTACTAAGGAAGAGATCGCGGAATTTGATCTGATAATTTTAGGTATTCCAACCTGGTATTATGGTGAAAACCAGTGTGATTGGGATGATTTTTTACCTGAGCTAGAAGAAATTGATTTTACCGATAAGTTAGTTGCTATTTTTGGTTTAGGCGATCAAGAAGATTATGCCGAATATTTTTGTGACGCTATGGAGCCATTACGTGACATTTGTGAATCAAAAGGTGCAATTATGGTAGGTAGTTGGCCAAATGAAGGTTATGAATTTGAAGCGTCAAAAGCGTTGATAGATGAAAACACTTTCATTGGTTTATGTGTTGATGAAGACAGACAACCAGAATTGACCGAGCAACGTGTTGATAAATGGGTTAATCAAATTCATGATGAAATGTGTTTAGCTGAATTAGCTGATTAACAATTAAATAAACAGCTTTAAGACTTGATAAACCCACTTTTATTGTGGGTTTTTTATTACTTAAAAATATAAATCTTTATGATTTTTAAGAATAAATATTGCGAAGCTAATGCAGGTAAAAATCTAGATAAAAAAGCAAAAAAACAGCTATTTTCACAATTAAGTCTTTTAACCCACAGCAATACCCCCTATAATTTTATTCATATTTATAAAGTTGAGAATTAACTGCATGCCAGATCAAAATGAAGAGCTAAAAAGAGCAGGATTAAAAATTACGCTGCCAAGAATAAAAATTTTAGCCATCTTGCAAGATCCTCAAAATCAGCATATTAGCGCTGAAGATGTTTACAAAATTTTACTCGACCACAATGAAGAGATTGGTTTAGCAACGGTATATCGCGTTCTTAACCAATTTGATGATGCTGGTATTGTGTCGCGTCATCATTTTGAAGGTGGGAAATCCGTTTTCGAATTAAGCCATAAAAAACATCACGATCATTTAGTATGTTTAAAATGTGGTAAAGTGGTTGAATTTGAAGATGATGTTATTGAGCAACGACAAATTGATATTGCTAAGCACCATAAAATAAAACTCACTAATCATAGTTTATATTTATATGGTGAATGCGAAGATGAGCAAGCCTGCGAAGCTTATCGACAAGCAAATAACTAAAGTTTCCCCCTGTAAAGCACTCAATTGAGTGCTTTTTGCTCTTTAATTAGATAAGTTTATTGAGTAAATTTCCATTCGCTGCATCATGATCAAGTTTTTTCATTTCTCGGCTGCTTCAATTACTGCACAACGCCGCTCAAATGAGCAACATTAAATTAATTTTCCCCCTGCTTAACCTGATGACAAACTGAGTAATTCACTTACTTTTGGCTATCATCAACAAACGAGGGAAAATTTAGTTTAAGTTTTTTGTAAATTTGCACAAAAGGTTGAATATACATATTAATAATTGATTGATGCTTTACGCCTTCTTTTCCGATGCCAAATGACAAAGCGCCAACCTTAGATGCCGGAATAAAACAATGAAACAGCCTATCCCACACTGACAATGCCGTGCCAAAATTCTTATCAAAATGCTTAACATTGTCACTATGATGAATTTGATGCTGAGCAGGACTTAAAAATATCCCTTCAATTTTATCGCCCCAACTGAGCCAAATATGGCTATGGCGTAAATTAGATCCCATGACATTAAAGGCAAAGACAAACACGTTAGCGCCAATAATATCGATCATTTTTAACGTTGGACCAAAAAAGTAATAGCATAAACCGACCACAAAGCCTTGTGTCAGCGCCATGCGACAGGCATAAAGGTAGTTTTCTACCGGATGAGAGCGATAAACCGTGAATGGTGTAAGTACCGTTGCTGAATGATGAACCTTATGAAACTCCCATAAAAATGGCACTTTATGCAGTAAATAATGTAAAAAGAAACGGGTAAAATCATCAAAAACAAATAATAGCGTAGTAAAAATCACCATTATACTGATTGACGATAACGCGAATGGCTTAATTGCGCCAAACAACCACTCGAAACCAGAAGAAACGGATAAAGCAACAGGTACCATAGTGAGTACAATTAATGGAAACAATGCCGCTCTGAACAGTTTATTTAAAATAAACAATGCATAATCATTGATTGCTGAGCGAGCGAAATAAATACGTTTAGGAAATAAAAAGCTCACTAAATTTTCTTTATCTGAATATTTTATCTGATCATTAGCGGCTTCATTAGGCTGACCCTGAGCACGCTTTTGAACAAAGTATAAAATTATTGCCATGAACAACGCAGAAAGTAGATAGCCCCAAAATAGCCGCTGATTGGGATCAACAACATATAAAGCTATTTCTTTGAGAGTCGCGCTTAAAAAATCCATACTTAACTTAAATTAACTTATAACAGTACATTAATAATAAAAAACGCCAAGTATACACTTAGCGTTTCAATAGGTAGTTAATCATACTCACTAAATTAACTAAAAACTATATTGATAGCCTATCACAGCTGTTCTCGGTTTACTTGGGCGCGCGCCATAAGGACGATGACTAATAATTTCTTGATCATCAAAGACGTTATCTACTTTAAAGTAGACATTACCCATTTCACCCAGTTCATAACTTGCAGCAATATCTACAACCGTTAATGCTTCTGTCGTCACACCAGAAAGTAGCACGCCCTCACCAGAGGCTTCTTTCATTTCACTAATGTAACGAGTGATCAAGTTAACTTGCCACGCATTAGCGGCTAAACCAATATCAAGCGTTAATTGATTTTCAGGTAAATAAGGTAAAGCATCACCGGCTTCTACCGCCCCCCACATACTAAAATCTGAGGTAAAAGCGTTATCAAACTCACCGCTAGTGTAGGTATAACTCAAAGAAATCGGTAAATCAAAACCATCTGAAAGTGTATAGGTATGTTGAGCGCTTAACTCAAGACCAACAACACTGGCTTCACTACTGTTAAATTCTGCATCAATATTATTGGCACATTGTGAAGCCGTAGAAAAAGAACAACCTTCTTTTAAGTTATCTATATCGTTATAAAATAACACGGCTTCAAGTTGACTACCTTTATTATGGTAGCGAGCACCTAATTCATAATTAATGCTGCTTTCAACTTTAACACTGGTTAATTCTTTTGGACTCGTTGGTACAAAACCTTCATGAATACCAAAAAACAGCCCTGAGTGTTCAGATAAGGTGTAAAAACCACTAATACTGGGTAACCAAACATCAGTGTTTTTCTTTTGCCAATCGCCCTCTTTACCTGGCGTGTCATTTTGGTATTCACCTTCAATAAACTCACCACGTAATCCTAAGGTTAAGTCTAAATCGCCTAAGGTCATTGTATCTTTAAAAAATACAGCGACTGCCGTAGTTTGTTCAGTATTAGTACCATCAGCAGATGCAATAGTTGCACTACCATCACTCACTAGTTGACTAGACACCATTGAATAGGCATCCGTAGTATGACGACGTTGAATTTGGTCTTGATGATATCTAAAGCCAACATTAAAGCTATGTTTAACATCAAACAACTCTTGATATAAGTACAATTCAGACTGAATACCTTGCGAATAATATTCTCGCTGATTATCACCAAGAATAATTTTTTCATATTCTCTTTCGGTATCGCGCTGCCCTGTTAATACTTGATAAAATGGTAGGTTAACGTCTGTTTCTGGATTTGCTAAAATAGCTTGTAAATCACTAACAATGGCCCCGTCTTTAAAGCCATTAATTTTATACCAAGAGCGTTCAAAATCATTACGGTACAAACGAGTAGTCACATCAAAATTATCATTACCAATAAAGTGCGTGAACTGTACTTGTTGATGATCCCAATCCATTAAATCATTTTGACTTGCAACATAACGACGATTAGCATTTTGTTTAAAGTCTGCATCGGTTAAACCTAAATAGGTTTCATCGGAAATTTCATCAGCATGCGATAATTTAAGTTCAACCAATTGATTATAATTGTTATCAGAAAGGTCGTATTGGAATTTAGCCATGATATCGTTTTTATCAAACCCCGTATCACCACCGCTATCTAATTCTTTAAAACCATCCGCTTGAATATGTACCGCTTCAACTAAATAACCAAAGTTGCCGCTAGTTGAACCAAAATAAGCTTTCGCTTTCGCGTAACCATCGCTACCGGCAGCAACATCAAGCGCACCTTCTTGGCTAGAAGGGATTTGACGTGTCGTCATATTCAACGCACCCGCAACGGTATTTGGACCATATTTTATCGCAGCAGGGCCTTTAAAAACTTCCACTGCTGTCATTTTACTCATCATTGGAAAGTAATAGGCAGCAGGAGCGGAATACGGTGCTGGGCCAATTAACACGCCATCTTCCATAACCGTTATTTTTTTGCTGCGCTCAGGCGTTGCACCACGAAAGCCAATATTTGGTCGTAGGCCATAACCATCTTCTTCGCGAATATTGACACCTGGCACGCTGTAAAGCACACGGTTTATATCGTCAAATTTAAACTTTTCTAATTCAACTTCACCAATCAAGGTTGCTGCACCTGCTTCAGTACGTAATTTATCATCGTGACCAATGATTTGTATTCTTTCAACGTACTCGGTTGGCAAGTTATTAATATCATCATTGGCATTCACATAAGGATGTAAAACTGCCGCAACAGCAAGTGCACTCAGTGTTAATTTGTTGGTATTCATTAATCATTATCTCCAGCTGACGTTACCGGTAATTCGAGTGATAAACTGGTAATAAAATCGATTTTCAACTTATCTGTTACTGCTTTAACATCAGTGTGAGTTTGAGTCACTTGTGCTTCATTATTCACGAGTGTTTCAGCCAAGGTATTTTGATAGCTTTGTACGCCGTCAATGGCAAGCTGAACACCACTAGACATTGCGTCAGCGGTGTCTTGATCGCCAACATCAATTAAATAATCAATAAAGCCAATCCCTTCATCACCGGTTAACAGCTTTTGAAACGCCTGCAAGTTATTTTCAATATTGTTTATAGAATGTTGCGAATATTCAGACTCTACATCTTCAGGGCAAGCTTGTGCGCCACAGCTATTGGCTTGCAAGCCTAATGGCGTCGCTAATTTAGCGTCTTTTGTGAAGGTATCTAAATAGAACATGCCGTCACTAATACGATTGATCGCTTCTAGTTCTGTACTAAATTGATTACCGTTACTACCTGCAGCTTTGAGTTTATTGGCAAAACCATCGCTACCAGACCATACGGCAATTAACTCTTGCGCGCTATTGTTAACATCATGAGCTGCTTCAACAGCAAATTCACAACGGGCAATTTTTCGGTATTCGTCGGTTTGATTATTCCAATTTTCAGGTTGAGTACTGGTAGTACAACTATGGTTAAGTTGTTCATTAAACAATAAATACTCAATCGCCGCTAAACCACGACGTGAAGGTGTACGATTAGCAATATTATACGGTTGCCCATTAACCACTCCAGCTTTAAAGTTCACAACTTCAAAATCTACAGAGCAAGAATTCACTACCGGCCAAGAATAAATTTTATCTCGCAATAAACCATTATTGTCAGCTAATGGACCAACCTTCATCACCTCAGCTTGTTGCCAAACGTTCATGGCATTTTTCCATGCCACTTTTGCCGTATCACGCGAAGCGCTAACCTGCTCACTTGTTGCATTTCCTGTAGCAGCAGCTGTTTCCATTTGACAATATGCTGTTAATGCTGGCACTTGCTCAGCAGCTAGGATAGAAAATTGTTCAAAAACTGGTGTAATGACATTATCAGTAATATTTTCAAGTAACGCCTGTTGATTAAAGTTGGTATCGGGATTTGGTGTAGGCGTAGGTACTGGCGTTGTACCGAAATCTGGACCGCTACTGCTGCTAGTACTCTCGCCACAAGCACTCACAAGTAACGCTGTGCCAACTGCAATTGAAAGAACTGTACGGTTAATGTTCACTGACATTTCTAAAACCTATAATTTAAATAAATGGAAAATTGTTCATTATTCGTAATTTTTATTAGTCAATAATTAGTAGTAAAGAATTGCTAGCAATTACTGGCTAATAAAAACTAAACAAGCCTTGGGCTGAAACAACCCAAGGCTTATAAGATAAACTTAACTTAAAACATTACCAGTTAGCAACATTCTCTGCATCAAAGTCTAATGCTTCTTCAAGAATATCACGTGCTTTTGCTAAATCAGCAATGTAAGCCGTTACATCAGTTTTATCATTAGAGCCAAATGCCATTACAACCGGCTTTTGTCCCATGTAGTTATGAATATCAGCAAATTGTTGATCTGTGATCGGTGAATGAGGATTAAACTGTAACCCTAACGCAAAACCTTTCATTTCAGACCAATGTTTTGCCACGTCTTCATAGTTATATTCTTCAGTACCGGCTTTATCTAAATCAGCACTGACATCATTAATATAATGAATAACGGTTGCTGCAACGGCTTTTTCCCATGCTTCAACAGCGATATCACGTTGTTCTGCTAGCGCTGCTGTTTGATCAGCAGTAAATGCAGCACCTACGTTGTCATTTATAATTTTACGACCAGCTAAAAAGGCTTCCATCGCCATTTTAGTAAAGTCAGTTGGGTTTGTATTACCAACCGTACCAAGGTCACGTTTAGCCGCGTTAACAGAATTACCTAAGTTAACTTCTGTTATTAAGTCAAACTTTCCATTTCCATCGGTATCATGCATACCATTCCAATCAATACGGCCAGTAGATGCATCATCAGCAACAACTTTGCTAGCAATTTCGCTATCGCTATATTCTAAGAAATTACGCGCGGCACCAAAATAACCAAACCCTTCATCATAGCCATGCTCTAACGCAGTATCAGCGCTATCCGTACCACGTGGGTCAATATTGTCAGCACCAAGACCTTCGTCTAAGTAATCATCAGTCCCTTGTGAGTAAGTGACACTCATCAGTAAGAACTTCTGAATTAATTGTTTTAAGTCAGTACCGTCTGTATTTAAATAAACCTTAGTGATTTCGCTGTCGGTCGCTTCATCACGACGAATATTAGCATTTACTGCGTTATCAGCTAATTGGTCAAAGTAGGCATCTACTAATGTTTCTGGCGTCATACCCGCACCCGCACCAACAAAGCTAGTTCCGTCGGTCCACACTTTATGCATGCGACTGGCATCATTACCGGCCATTTTACCCACTAAGTTTTTATGACTACCAGAAATGTCAGTAATAAAACCTTCTTTTGCGTCAGTTAAAAAAGTAAGTGCAAAGTTATTGTTATATTGATCGTCAGTTGTACGGAAATAACTATTTAACTTATCAAGTACCGCTTGTTTATCAGCAAATTCATTGGCATCAATATCTGCTTGTAAGCCGCTACCTATGTAATGAGTTAACTCTGCAATTAACGCATGACGAGCTGTTTGACCGGTATAACCAACGCTTGACTCACCAGCAATTATTTTACTTTCAAATTTATAAGTATCTAATAAGTCATTGACAGTAATTGTAAATTCTTTTGAAAACGTAAGGCCACCATTATCAGTAACAGTAACATTAGCCGTTAAAGACTCTGCACTTTCAAAGTTTGCCATAGTGTCAGCTTTTAAACTTAACTCAGTACCTGAAATTGCAAACATTTCGCTATCAGTAGAAAAAGTAAATGTGTCACCTGAGTTAGCATCAGAAGCAGAAAGAGTACCAATTACGGCACCTGCAGTATTTTCATCTACCGTCATTGTCGATAAAGCAATATCTGTTGGAGCTGTGTTAGTTGGAGTTACAGGATCAGGTGTTGTTGAACCACCACTTGAGCCGCCACAAGCTGACAAAGTTAAAGATGCGATAATTGCCAACGCCAAAGCTTTCTTATTCGTTTTCATGAGACCTCTAAGGTTTAAAAAATATTGTAAATAAAATGTTATTTAACTTTAATGCGGCGACTTTAACACAACCACAAATGCGAATCAATATCATTTATGGTTGTGTTAAGTTTTAGGTTATAAAAAAGCGAGCAATACATTTCTGCATTGCTCGCTTAATTAAATAACTTTGTAAGCTTTTAGGTCATGATCATAATCAGAACACGACAATACAACCAATTAGTCTTTATACGTATCAACACTTGGGCAAGAACAGATTAAGTTTCTGTCGCCAAATACGTCATCGATACGGTTAACCGTTGGCCAAAATTTATTCGCAGCCGCGGCAGGAACTGGGAATACCGCCTCTGCAATTGAATAACCTCTGTCCCATTCACTCGTAATGTCAGCTAGGGTATGTGGTGCATTATGAAGCGGATTATCATCGCTGCTCCATTCTCCTGATTCAACTTTACGCACTTCATCCCGAATACAAACCATGGCTTCTATGAAGCGGTCTAATTCAACTTTTGATTCAGACTCGGTTGGTTCGATCATAAAGGTGCCTGCTACTGGGAACGACATAGTTGGCGCATGAAAACCGTAGTCCATTAAGCGTTTTGCCATATCAACTTCGGTAATTCCTGATTCTGCCTTAATTTGGCGTAAATCAATAATACATTCGTGGGCAACGCGGCCATTTTTACCTGTGTATAAAATAGGGTAATGTTGGCTTAACTTTTTCGCTAAATAGTTTGCGTTGGTAATTGCATATTTTGTCGCATCGGTTACACCTTTTTTACCTAACAAGGCAACATAAAGGTATGAGATACATAAAATACCTGCACTACCATAAGGAGCAGCAGAAACCGCACCATTACCTTTTGTACTTTCATTAACGTTAATTAATGTGTGATCTGGTAAGAATGGGGCAAGGTGAGATTTAACACCAATAGGTCCCATACCTGGACCACCGCCGCCGTGCGGAATAGCAAAGGTTTTATGTAAGTTTAAGTGAGAAACGTCTGCACCAATGTGCCCTGGTGAAGTCACCCCTACTTGTGCGTTCATGTTTGCGCCATCAAGGTAAACTTGACCGCCATGTTCGTGCACAATATTACAAATTTCAGCAATTGTTGTTTCATATACCCCATGAGTTGATGGGTATGTGATCATAATACATGAAAGGTTATCGGCCATTTCACTTGCTTTAGCGCGCAAGTCGTTCATGTCGACGTTACCTTCTTTATCACAATCAACCACGACTACTTTCATACCAACCATTTGCGCCGAAGCTGGGTTAGTACCATGTGCTGATGAAGGAATTAAACAAATGTTACGATGCGCATCACCACGACTTTCGTGGTATTTGTGAATAGCAATTAAACCTGCATATTCACCTTGTGCACCTGAGTTTGGCTGCATTGAAATATTGTCGTAACCGGTTAATTCAACTAACCAGTCGCCTAACTCGTCGATCATTTGCTTGTAACCTTGCGCTTGGTCAATGGGTGCAAATGGATGCATATTGGCAAATTCAGGCCAAGAAACAGGGATCATTTGCGCAGTCGCATTCAATTTCATGGTACAAGAGCCTAATGAAATCATGGAATGGTTTAGCGCTAAATCTTTGTTTTCTAATCTTTTAATATAACGAAGCATTTCAGTTTCGCTATGGTACGAATTAAATACAGGGTGCGTTAATATCGCAGATTCACGTACTAATGACGCTGGAATAGATGAATGACCACAAGCGATAATTTTTTCATCAAGTTCAGCGACATTTAATCCGTGCCCTTCGCCTAATAAAATATCGAATAACCCTGCCACGTTTTCACGCGTGGTGGTTTCATCTAAAGAAATACTAATTTGACCGTCAACATCAGTACGGAAGTTAACGCCAGCAGCTAATGCGCGGCTAACAATTTCATCTTTGTTTGAAACGTTAAACGTTAACGTGTCAAAGTAATGTTGATGAATAGCAGTTAACCCTTTTGTTGCCGTACCTAAACATAAAATATCGGTTAAACGATGAATGCGTTCAGCAATCACTTTTAAGCCTTTAGGGCCGTGATAAACCGCGTAAAACGCGGCCATGTTGGCTAATAGAACTTGGGCAGTACAAATATTTGAATTCGCTTTTTCTCGACGAATATGTTGCTCACGCGTTTGCATGGCCATTCTTAACGCTGGGTTATCACGCGTATCTTTTGATACACCAATAATACGCCCCGGTAATGAACGTTTATATTTATCCGAAGTAGTAAAAAATGCCGCGTGTGGACCACCGTAACCCATTGGCACACCAAAGCGTTGCGTTGAACCAATTACTGCGTCAGCACCTAATTCACCTGGTGCTTTTAACATCACTAAACTCATGATGTCGGCAGCAACAGCGACAATGCCTTTTTTATCGTGTACTTGACTGATTAATTCACTAATATCAGTAACTTCACCTGTCGCACTTGGGTATTGTAATAAAGCGCCAAATACATCATGGTCAACTACTTCATTGGCTGGCGCCACGATAATGTCAAAACCAAACATTTCAGCACGCTGCTTAACAACGTCAATAGTTTGTGGGTAAACATCTGATGAAATAAAGAAAAGGTTAGACTTTTTATTTTTAGACACACGTTTAGCTAACGCCATTGCTTCAGCAGCAGCCGTACCTTCATCTAATAACGAGGCAGAAGCTAAATCTAAACCGGTTAGATCTAAACACATTTGTTGGTAGTTTAATAAAGACTCTAAACGACCTTGAGCAATTTCAGGTTGATATGGCGTATAAGCGGTATACCATCCAGGGTTTTCTAACACGTTACGTAAAATAACGTTTGGCGTTAAAGTGCCGTAATAACCTAAACCAATGTAGGTATCGTTCACTTTATTTAAGCTAGCCACTGCTTTTAAGTCAGCTAACGCTTTAACTTCTGTTTTACTTTCTTCAATCGCAGGTAAATTAGCTAAACGAATATCGCTTGGCACGATTTCATTAATAAGTGCATCGACAGATTCTGCACCAATGTCATTTAACATTGCTTGCGTTTGCTCGGCATTTGGCCCGATGTGACGACGGATAAAGTCTTGTGTTTGCTCTAATTCAGAAAGTGATTGAGTAGTCATAATACAGCTTCTTTAGTGAGTATTTATCATCAATAAATACAGTATAATAAAAGAAAGCCTCGAACAGTTTTAGTTTGAGGCTTTAGTTTTAGCGAAAGCAATCGAGTTTTATACGAAGTGCGATGACAATAAAGTATAAAGCTTGAGTGCGAACGATAAATTAATCTTCGTCGATAGAATTAGCATAGCCTTCCGCATCTAATAATGCTTCAACTTCACTAGCGTCATCTAATTTAATTTTGAACATCCAACCATCGCCAAACGCGTCAGAGTTAACAAGCTCAGGCGAGTCTTCAAGGTCTTCGTTTACTTCAATAACTTCACCAGAAACAGGAGCATAAATATCAGACGCCGCTTTTACTGACTCAGCAACCGCAACATCGTCACCTGTGCTAACGCTTTCACCTACTTCAGGTAATTCAACAAAAACCATATCACCTAAAAGTTCTTGTGCATGTTCGGTAATACCGACAGTAACCGTACCGTCACCTTCATTACGTACCCATTCATGTGATGTAGCGTATCTTAATTCTGAAGGAATATTGCTCATTTTTATTGTTCCTAATATTTTATTAAATTATGTATTAAATTTAGCTTAATTTAGCTTGTTTAACTATGACATGCTCTACTCAAATACAGAATATAGAGCATCTTTAAAATTAATCCAACTGGCTTTTACCGTTACGAACAAAGCTTGGTTTAACAACCTCTACTTTTACCAATTTTTTACGCATTTCTACTTCAACAATATCGCCAACTTTTACACTGCGCGGCACTCGAGCCATAGCAATTGAATGACCT
Organism: Colwellia sp. 1_MG-2023; assembly: GCF_030546755.1. Classification (GTDB taxonomy): domain Bacteria; phylum Pseudomonadota; class Gammaproteobacteria; order Enterobacterales; family Alteromonadaceae; genus Thalassotalea_H. The sequence goes on along the minus strand of NZ_JAUOPE010000006.1, from coordinate 83,412 downwards.
AAGGTTGGAGAAAATGTACCTGAAGTAATAACACCTTCGCCTGTTTCACCATTTTCATCCGTTGAAATAACTTTTAAACCGGTACGAAGTACGCCTTTTTCTTTTAGTACTAAACCAGTTAATTTTAATTGGTCGCCAGCCGCGCGTTGCTTAGCTAATACTTCACGACCATTAAAGTTTCTGTCTTCGTCATCCCAAGCAATAGTCCACGCCATATTGGCCGCTAATGGTGAAACGCTTTCGTCCATGTCTAAACCGTAAAGGTTCATACCGGCTTCTAAACGGAGTGTGTCACGAGCGCCTAAACCACAAGGTTTAACACCGGCGTCTAATAATTGTTGCCATAAATCTTCAGCTTCATTTTGTGGCACAACAATTTCGTAACCATTTTCACCCGTGTAACCCGTTGTCGCAATAAATAAGCTTTCAGCTTGAACACCAAAGAAAGGTTTCATACCTTCAACCGCTTGATTTTGTTCTGCAGATAAAATAGTAGCCACTTTAGCTTTTGCTTGTGGTCCTTGCACCGCGATCATCGCAAATTCAGGACGTTCAATAATCGAAATATCAAAACCTGTTGCTTGTTGGTGCATCCACTCTAAATCTTTTTCGCGCGTCGCTGAGTTCACCACTAAACGATAATCAGTGTCTGAAAAATAATAAATAATTAAGTCATCAATAACACCGCCGTTGGTATTACACATTCCGGTATATAAAGCTTTACCTGCAACTTCTAACTTGGCGACATCGTTAATCACTAAACGACGTAAATAGGCTTTTGCGTCATTACCGTGTAAATCAACAATGGTCATATGTGAAACATCAAACATGCCAGCGTCTTGGCGAACGGCGTGATGTTCTTCTATTTGAGAGCCATAATTAATTGGCATTTCCCAACCGTGAAAATCAACCATTTTTGCGCCAGCTTCAATATGCTTGGCATGTAATACGGTTTTATTTGTCATCGTAACATTCCACTTTTAATTATTTGTCTAAACTTTTCGCCCTTTAGTTAAGGGTAAAAGTCGATTCTTTGCAAAATTCTGCCGCAATTATAACGAGCATCACCCGCTGATTCAACAGTTAAACCGCAACAATCAAAATATAAAACCACATAAATTAAATTAACAAAATTTTATTTTTTCAAATACTAGTTCTGAAAATTATATTCAATTTACATAATTGTTGTAGCATAGCAACGGTAATATATTCGCCAAGTGCTTTACAAAAAATAAACGTTATTAGTATTAAAGTTATTTCAATGGAGAATTATCACGATAAGTCAGATAGTAAAGCATACAAGGTAATTAATTTATTCACTGCTAAAATAGTAAAGTAGAACAAAAGAAGCTGACTAATTGCCGTTGTTTAACAATAATGACTAAGGAAATATAAATGAGTGCTTTTGGCTTACAGAGCTTGATTCAATCAGCAACGATTGGAGACACGGTTGATCTTAAAAGCATTTGCCAAACCCTGGAATTAAAAATAAGAATGGAAGAAAACTCACAGGACTTATGTAAAATCTGTGAGAATGACGATAAACAAATTATAATTTGGCTTAACAAAACGTTAGATCAAAAAACAAAATTTACTTTCGTAGCTATCGCCGTAGCTGATTATATTCTTGATCCTGAAAGAGTCAGCAGACATGGCGTAATCTATGATATGTTTTTTTTACGAGATTTAAGCGCGAACAAAGCTACCAAATTAATCATGTTGGCCACTCGTTTAGCTATCCCTGAGCATATTATTGAAAAACTATCTAATGCCTTAGAAGCTCAATTTTCAAAAGCGGAAGACATTGAGCCCTTCGATGCTGACGCTTATGTAAGAAATGCTAAATACTTACCTGAATTTGTACGGTGTGCCATTAAAGAAAGCACGAGCATGTTTTTAATTGATAATTTAAAAAATAAATTTGAACATTAACAATCTGTTTATCCGTAACCTCTGTTAATTTCTTTACAGGTCAACACAAAAAATAACCCCCCTATTAATCTATTAATCAATGACTTTAGATAAATGAGGCAAGTGATTTTTAAAACCTAGTGCTTGTTTAATCATCACATTTTTCGCTGGCTTTATTTGATTCACAATACTCATGCCAATGCCTCGCAAAAATTTAATTGGTGCTTGTTGTGGTGTAAAAGTTTGTTTAATCGCTTCCATCGCCCCAATCATTTCAGCCGCTTCAGTTTTTCGCCAGCGTTCGTACTGTTTTAAGGTTATCGGCGATAACCACTGAGCACTATTGCTTGATACACTCCCCTGCTCGTTATTTAAAGACTCCGTTAATATTTGAGCTATTGCGGCTGCATCGAGTAAACCTAAGTTCACTCCTTGTCCGGCAAGCGGATGAATAGTATGGGCAGCATCGCCTACTAATACCACTCTGTCTTTAATAAAGTTTTGTGCAAAACGCATAGTTAATGGGTAACTAAAACGCTCGCTTGCTAACGAAATATTACCTAACTTACCGTCTGAGGCTGCAGTTAATGCTTTTGAAAATTCACTTTCTGAAAGAGCGAGCAGTCTTTTAGCTTCTTCAGGAGAAGTAGACCAGACAATCGAACATAAATGGTCTTGATCGCTTGTGTCTTTGCCGCTTTTGTATTTGCCAATATTGGTATCAGCACTATGGTTATCAGCTAACGGCAATAACGCTAAAGGACCTGTTTCTAAAAATACTTGCCAAGCAGTTTGTTGATGCCCTTGTGGGCATTTAACCGTCGCAACAATGGCATGATGATCATAATCACGAAAGGTTAATGCCATTTTCATTTGTTGTCGCACCCACGAATTTGCGCCATCTGCACCGATGACAAGTTTTGCTGTAATAGGTGGTTGTGTAGAGAAACTCGCAAAAACCTCGCTGTCTCCCATGGCAATATTGGTTAATTTCTCTTGCGTAAAAAAACAAATATTTTCATCTTGTTCGGCTTTTTTCCATAACGCTTGACGAATAATACTATTTTCGATGATCCACCCTAACTGACCGTTATGCTCACGTTTTGATAGATCCGACAAGTCAAAATCAATATGACCATAGCCTGCTTTATCCCAAATATGCATATGTTGATAGGGTTGAACGCGACTGTTATTAATATCTTGCCAGACATCAAGATTAACGAATAATTGCTGACTAACGCGATTAATCGCACTTACCCGCACATCGTGATGCGCTGTTATTTCAGCTAAGGGTTGCGTATCAACAATAGCGATACGTAAATCACTGTTTTTACTAATTGCTAAAGCGGTTGTTAAACCTACCATACCGCCGCCAACAATGAGCACATCAAATTTTTGCATTAGGTATCACATTCATTTTAATTAAGTTAATGGCTGATAAAGCTAACATCACCTAGTACCCCATAGTTTTATTAACTAAGCAATTTTTTAAAGGCGTACAATAATTTAACACCTTTAAACCAATATTTCTTCCGGCAACTAATGGCGGCAAATCATTAGAAAAAAGCGTTACCAATGAATCGGTTAGCTTAATAACTTGCTGATGATCAGCTTTGCGAGCATTGGCATAACGCATTAATGCACTAAAGTCAGCAATATCTAAATTTTGCCTAATATTAAAAGCAATACAGTCGCATAATTGCTGCACATCACGTAATCCCAGATTAAAGCCTTGGCCTGCAATAGGATGAATAGTATGAGAAGCGTTACCGATTAATGCCATGCGATGGTAAACCTGTTCGTTTGCTTGCACTAAATTAAGTGGATACATTACCCTTTCACCGACTTTTTCAACTTTCCCTAACCAACTGCCAAACGCGAGCTCTAATTCTAGTTTAAATTGAGTCTCATCTAACGCGACCAATTTAGCCGCTTGCTCGGGAGTTAAAGTCCAAACGAGAGAACATTTATGACTCTCTTTGCCGCTATCAGTTAAAGGTAAAACAGCAATTGGTCCTGATTCAGTAAAACGTTCAAAGGCAATATCTTGATGGGCTTTTGCCATGCTGACGTTAGCAATAAGAGCACATTGCTCATAAGACTTAGTGGTAGAAGCAATATTGGCAAATTGACGACAAGTAGATTGTCCGCCATCACACGCTAATAAAAGCTTTGCGCTTAATTGCTGCGAAGAATTTAAGTTCACTTTAACCGAGTCTTGTTGCCAGTTAATACCAGTAATATGATCCGGACAAAACCACGTAATGTTTGCTGTAACACTTTTCAACGGCTTTGTTGATGTTATCTCTGATGCTTTTTGCAAAGATTGAAGTTGAGTGAGTTTTGATAAAAACGCCTGACCTAAAACAGACATTTCTACTACATAACCAAGGGCGCTCACTTGATGGTCTTTAGCAGTAAGTCTCGCTTTACCATAATAGCCACGGTCAGAAATATGAATATTTTTAATCGTTGCCGCATGAGGTGCTATATCTTGCCAAACGTTTAATGATTTTAAATACTCAACACTACCATGAGAAAGCGCCAGCACTCTTGAGTCAAAGGTTAGTTTAGGTGTTTGCTGTATATCATTAGCTTCAATAATGGCAATAGATAACGGCGAGCCATCAGCTTTAGTTTGCGATGCTAAACCTAATGCCGATAAAGTGCCCGATAAACCACCACCTGCGATGATGACGTCGTATTGATTTTGATCAGTTTGAGTTGTGTTATTCACTTTTATTCTGCTTTTAGCGCGTCAATTATCGCTAATAAGGTACTGTTACGTTTTATCATCAAGATTTCGCACTCAGCCATATTCATTATTATTTCGCCATCAATTGTTCTATTGCTTCAATGGATTTTGGCGCATTTACCGTTAAGTTTTCATGACCTTGATCAGTAACCGCAATATTATCTTCAATTCTTATTCCGATTCCGCGCCATTTTTCATCGACCTCGTTATCCTCTAACGGGATATAAAGGCCTGGTTCAATAGTCATCACCATACCGGCTTCAAAAGCTCTGGTTTGAGCACGATTGACCATATGATAATCGCCAACATCATGAACATCTAAACCAAGCCAATGACCTAGGCCATGAATAAAATACTTTTTACAGGCTTTTTCAGATAAAAGCGTTTGATAATCACCCGATAATATACCTAACTCCAGTAAACCTTTAGTTAGGACTTCACAACACAGTTCATTTAAATGCCCTAACGTTTGACCGGGTTTTATTGCTTGTATACATTGCTGTTGAGCATCAAGTACCAGTTGATATAGCGCTTTTTGCGGTGCTGAAAAAACACCATTTACTGGAAAAGTACGAGTGATATCGGCAGCATAACCGGCGAGCTCGCCACCAGCGTCAATTAACAATAAATCACCATCATTTAATTGTTGGTCGTTATTGGTATAGTGCAAAATATTCGCGTTATCACCGCCTGCCACAATTGAATTGTAGGCGGGAAACCTCGCACCATAACGTGCAAATTCATGTAATATTTCGGCTTCAATTTGATATTCAAATTTGCCAGCGGTTGTTTTTTCCATGGCTCTTTGATGCGCTTTACCACTAATGACATTGACTTGTCGCATGATAGTCAGTTCATCTTCGCTCTTTATTAAACGCAATTCTTCAACCATATTCTGACAATCGATAAGCTGTTTAGGCGAGCTAAATCCTTGGCGTGATTTTGCTTTATTTGAATCTAACCATTGATAAATTTGTTGATCAAAACTTTCATTTTGACCACGACAAAAATATAAGGTATTTGCCTCGTTTAAATAATCAGAAATTTGTTCTGTTAGTTGCAACAAAGTAAAGCATTGATCAAAACCATAATCTTGTTTGGCTTTCACCTCTCCTATTCTACGACCATGCCATACCTCAGCTAACGGATCTTTTGGTTGGCAAAATAATATCGCTTGCGGCGTTGCCGATTTTATTAACACTAAAATAGCTTCAGGTTCATTAAAACCGGTTAAATAATAAAAGTTTTTATTCTGACAAAAAGGATACTCAGTGTCATTACTACGAGTCACTTCTTTATTGGCTGAAAAGATAGCGATACTGTCATCCAGCATTTGCTCAAAAAAACGCTGACGACGTTGAATGAATTCAGACAAAGGTAATTGGGTGTGTTTCATAAAATGGCCAATATCAATTAGAAAAACAAAGTTTCCTTGATGTTAAAAATAAAAACTAGTGAACCGTTTCAGAGGCTTCTTTACTTTCTGGCGGGGTACCTAATTCGGTAAAACACAATAATGCAGAAATGCGCACATATTCAGATATTTCAAAATACGCTTGCTCAGTTGTTTCATCTTCTTCAATTTCATCCGATAAATTGGCAATGTCAGCAAAATCGGTCAACACTTCTTTTACTTCTTCTGAATAAACCGCATTATTTTTTTGTTGCAAACCAAAACCTAAATTAAAACCTTGTACCCAAGCGCCAAGTGCATGCGCTCGTTCTACCAGTGAGTCGTCGTCATCGGGTAATAACAAAGTAAAACTATATGAGTCATCTAAAATGTTTTGCCAAACCTGACTAAACAATAACTTAACCGTTACTTGTAATTTATTCGGCAAGGTTTCACCATTATTGAACAGATCATTTATCATGCTGAGATAGTCTTGATCTTCAAAACTATAGCCGGCACAAATTAAACCGGTTAAAACACCGTGTAATTCTGAACCGTGAATTTTCACATCTTCTGTGGTGATTAACGCTTGAACCGTGGCAAAATCTACTTCGTTATTATCTGACATTTAGCTAACATTTATTAAGGATAAGAATATAGTGATATCGTAACATTGCACTAAAAGTGATGCTAGCGCCTGATAAGGAAAATTCTCGCTTGCATCTGAGATCTTGCACCGTTATAGTTCGTTTTTACATATTGAGTTAAATTTGTTTATTTAACAAACAACTAGCTTTGTTTTTATTATTTTAGCGTGTTCAGATTTTCCTGAGCATAAAGAAAAGAGCCTATATTTTTATGAGCCAGCACAACGTTACAATTGAAGTGGCAAATCGCCGACTTAAAATTGCTTGCCCGAAAGGGAAAGAATCAGCGTTGCTGCAATCGGCCAATGAAGTAAATAGTCGTCTAGAAAAAGATAAAAAATCTACTAAAACTCCTGAACAAGCGATGCTAATGGTTGCTTTAAATTTAGCGAATGATTTATTAGAATCTCAAAACGCTGCAAAACAACAACTGCAAGAAATGCAAAATAAAATAGATTTATTGCAAGAAACCATTGAACAAGCGGTAAACCCGAAAAAGAAAGCCTAGTTTGTATTGCTCTACACAGTTTCCATTTTCGCAAAAGCAAAGCATGTCATTTAACAAACAATTTTAACGTTAAATCGTTACCGCAAGTTAAAAAGCAATCCTCTTCCCTTTTTCCAGCAAAAAATTGTTTAAAGTTAAATCAGTTAGCTTAAAACATCAGCGGTTAGTACATTTCATTATAAAAAACAGTTAATCCTTTGCGGTAGATTCGCTATAATAAGTTTAAGTCTTCTGGGATGTTTGTGTGTTAACTATGTCCCTGAGCCGATAAGTTTTACCTTTGGAAATTGACAATTAACTATTGTGCAAACCCGGCTCGTATCGGGAAGCCTACGGTTGAAAAGATATTTCCGCCCTGAACACACGGTGTTCAGGACTAAAGTCGACTGCGGCATTCTGGAAGTCTTACCTTTCCTTTTTTAATCTCAACACTTTATGCTATATATATTTTCTATCATATTAATTAGAAAATATTCCCGTACAACGCTAAAAACACTCGGTGTTCAGGACTAAAGTCGTTAAGATTTATAAGCGACCAAGGCATTCTGGAAGTCTTACCTTCCCCTTTTTAATATCAAAAATTCACCTTGTTTATATTCTCTAAACGTTTTAGTAAATAGATATTTCCGCGCAACGCTAAAAACCCACACGGTGTTCAGGACTAAAGTCGTTAAGACTTATAAGCGACCAAGGCATTCTACAATTGATATCGACGACTGAAATGTAGATCATCTTTAAAAAACTTATTTTCATCTCATCAAATTTTGCTAAGCAACAAATATGTATTAATGTAATTGATAATTACAGGGATAATAATCATTTCAATAATAAAATTAAAAAGAAGAAGGAAATAAAATGAAAAAATTAGCATTATCACTATTGTGTATTTCTAGTTCACTTGCCTATGCCAATGATGATTTAGATATGGCAAATAAAATACGCGCCGAAGGTTTCTACAATTCTGAAGTTATGCACACCTTAGAGCAATTAACAGATTCAATAGGCCCTCGCTTATCGGGTTCGCCACAGATGAAAAAAGCCAATGACTGGACGCTGGAAAAATTAAAAAGCTGGGGCTTAGAAAATGCTCATTTAGACCCTTTTGAATTTGGTCGCGGTTGGTCGCATGATTCAGCAACCATTAACTTATTAAGTCCGCGTGAAGTTTCTTTACATGGTATTCCTGTTGCTTGGACGCCGGGTACATCGGGTGAAGTAACTGGTGAAGTTATTATTTTTGATGCCGAATCAGCAGCAGATTTAGCTCAATATAAAGGGAAACTTAAAGGTAAAATCATTATGATGGGGCAAGGTAAGAATATCGAAGCGCCAGAAAATAGTGTCTTTAAACGTTATGATTCGGGCGAATTATCAAAGTTAAAAGATTTTGATGTCTCTAAAGGCCCTAGTCACTCCCCTTGGATAAGTGCAGATCGTCGAGACAGCGCAATGCAACGTTATAACTTTCGTCAAACACTTAACCGCTTTTTAAAAGAAGAAAAAGTTGCTGGTGTTGTTTATAGAAGCTGGCGTCAGGGTGGTTTAATTAATGTCTTTGGCAGAGATCATCGTGTAGGAAAAACCTTTCCGGTACCTGCCATAATCATCGAAGCAGAGCATTATAATTCACTTTCACGCATGATCGACAATGGTCATACACCAAAACTTTCTTTAAACATTGAAGCTCGTTTTCATGATGAAGACCGTAATGCTTATAATACCATTGCCGAAATAACAGGCTCAGATGAGAACCCTGAAATTGTCATGGTGGGAGGTCATTTAGATTCATGGCATGCGAGTGATGGCGCGGTTGATAATGGCGCAGGTGTTGCTGTATCAATGGAAGCAATGCGCATATTAAAGGCATTAGATTTCAAGCCTAAACGTACCATTAGAATTGCTTTGTGGTCTGGTGAGGAACAAGGATTATTTGGCTCTGCATCATATGTAGAAGAAAATTTTGCTACCCGACCAAAACCTAGTGATAAAAATGAACGGGCATTACCTTATTACTTATGGAAAAACCAAGGTTGGCCTATTGAAACAAAAGCAGATTATGAAAAATTCTCCGTATATTTTAATATGGACAATGGAAGTGGTCGATTTAGAGGTATTTATACCGAAGGTAATGTCGCCGCTAAATCTGTATTCAGTAGCTGGTTCGGCCCATATTCAGATTTAAGTACCGGTACTGTAACCAATAAATCAACAGGTGGTACCGATCATGAATCATTCGACGATGTTGGTTTACCGGGCTTTCAATTTATTCAAGATAAGTTAGATTACGGTTCACGTTTACATCACACACATATCGACTCAATTGATCATGTGGTTGAAGATGATTTAAAGCAAGCTTCGGTAATCATGGCAGGCTTCTTATACAAAGCGGCAATGGCCGAAGAACGTATGCCACGTAAGCCTATGCCGAAAGATATTTCTGCGTTGCAAAAGAAAAAATTAGCTTTGAAGTCTGATAAAGCACGTATAAAACGTGATAAAGAGGCCAATAAAGCAAAAGCAATTAATGCTGTAAAAAATTAATCTTAAGTTTAGCCTAGGGCGTGTTGATCTTTCGCGATGATATTTGCAACTGTTTGTTTGGTTTTTATACAAAGCATTGCGAATGATATGTGGTTATTCCACCTCAATGAGCAAAAATGCAGTAGAAAAGACAAACAAACGTTGCCCGAAGGGTTCAATTAAAAGCCATTTTTTATTCGTTGTTCGCTATTTACATGGAACAACCATGCTACTTAACTCACGCCTTGAATAAATGACTTTTATTTTGAACAAAATTTAGCCTCGAAAGGTCAACACGCCCTAGTTATATAGCGATTAATTAAGCAATAAATTAAGTCTCGATGAAACCAAAATGGTGTGTTTTGTCGGGACTATTATTGATAGCAATTGTTAATTATTCTTTGATTCTCCCTTCATGTAAGTTATTTCCCTTTTACTAATCCAATTTGCGCTACATACTTTCCACTCCTTCAGATAAAAATTTAATATCAGTAAACAGATAACTTCATCTTTACTTTTAAAGTTTAACTCCCTATAACATCACCATTAGTCATTAAATATTATTTCTTTGGTTATAAAAACTTTGCCTTCAGATATACTTACTCAAAAATGTAGCGACCCTATTGGTATTTTCGACTCTGGCGTTGGCGGCTTGTCTATTGCAAAACGCATCACTGAACATTTACCTAATGAACAAATCATTTATTTTGCCGACTCAGCATTCGCCCCTTATGGTGATATTTCTAATCAGCAAATAATTGAACGAGTAAATTTTATTGCTAATTCGTTAATCAACAAACAATGTAAAGCAATAGTGATTGCCTGTAATACGGCAACGGTGAACGCCATTGACCAATTGAGAAAACGTGTAACTCTGCCAATTATTGGTGTTGAACCGGCGATAAAACCCGCCGCAGCGATTAGTACAAGTAAAAAAATAGGCATTTTAGTCACGCAAGCTACGGCAAATAACGCGCGATTTTTAGCTTTAGTCGAGCAATACAAAAATGGTGCACAAGTATTTATTCAACCTTGTTTGGGCTTAGTTGAATTAATCGAACAAGGCCTGCAGTCTTCAGAAAAGTTTATTTGTTTACTAAAGCAGTATCTGACGCCTTTGATTGCTCAAGGAGTTGATACGCTAGTATTGGGTTGTACCCATTATCCTTTTATGAGTGATGAGATTCAAAAAATAGTGCCAAATGAAATTAACCTCATTGAAACCGCGACACCTGTAAGTGAACAATTAAAAAGGCAGTTAATAAAACATCATTTACTTGCTGAAAATCCAGCGACTTTAGCGCATCAATTTTATAGTTCATCTGAAAATCCAACACAAAATGAAATTTTTTCCCAATTATGGGGAACCAATACCAATATAAAAATACTAAAATAAAACAATTACTTACTAACAAATCTCAACACTGAATTGTTAGTTATATCATTTAAGATTAAGCCATTTAGACGTCTAGGCGTAAAAAACTAGAAATATTCTAAAAGTCAGGTTACAATTCTCTCATTGAATAAAGTACCAGTTTAATTTCCGAGGATTTATGTCTAAACATTATTTTACTTCAGAGTCAGTTTCTGAAGGTCATCCAGATAAAATTGCCGATCAGATCTCTGATGCTGTTTTAGACGCGATTATCGCAAAAGATAAACATGCCCGTGTTGCGTGTGAAACTATGGTGAAAACCGGTGTCGCAATTATTTCTGGTGAAGTTTCAACTACCGCTTGGGTTGATTTAGAAGACTTAACCCGTAAAGTGATCACAGATATAGGTTATACCTCATCTGATGTCGGTTTTGACGGCGATACGTGTGGCATCATGAATTTGATCGGCCAACAATCACCTGAAATCGCTCAAGGTGTCGACCGCGTAAAACCTGAAGATCAGGGCGCTGGTGATCAAGGGTTAATGTTTGGTTACGCCACTAACGAAACAGAAACGTTAATGCCTGCCCCTTTATACTACTCTCATCGTTTAGTTGAAAGACAAGCTGAAATGCGTAAATCAGGGGTATTACCTTGGTTACGTCCCGATGCTAAATCACAAGTAACCTTTATTTACGAAAACAATAAACCGGTGGCCATTGATGCTGTTGTTTTATCAACACAGCACAATCCTGAGATCTCACAAGAAGACTTACATGAAGCGGTGATGGAAAACATCATTAAAGCCGTGTTACCGGCTGAAATGTTAACAGCTGAAACTAAATACTTTATTAACCCAACCGGTCGATTTGTTATTGGTGGTCCAGTAGGTGATTGTGGTTTAACCGGTCGTAAAATTATTGTAGATACTTACGGCGGAATGGCTCGTCATGGCGGCGGAGCTTTTTCAGGTAAAGATCCATCGAAAGTTGATCGCAGCGCTGCATACGCGGGTCGTTATGTGGCAAAAAACATTGTTGCTTCAGGCTTAGCCGATCGTTGTGAAATTCAAGTATCTTATGCTATTGGTGTTGCTGAGCCGACATCAATTTCAATTGAAACTTTTGGTACCGGTAAAGTATCCGAAGAAAAACTAATTGAGTTAGTACGTGAACATTTTGATCTTCGCCCATACGGCATCACTAAAATGTTAGACTTATTACACCCTATGTATCGCCAAACAGCGGCATACGGACATTTTGGTCGTGAACCTTTTGAAATGACTGTAGGTGATGACACATTTACAGCGTTTTCATGGGAAAAAACAGATAAAGCACAGGCACTGAAAAAATCTGCTGGATTGTAAAGCCTCGCCTTGCACTCGCTGAAAAAAACCGACATTAACGTCGGTTTTTTTATGTGTGATCCATTATTAATAATAAGTAAACTATTTATTCATACCGAAGTGATTTTATTGGATTTTTTCTAGCGACATTAATGGCGTTACTTCCTACGGTAAACCAAGCAATTAACATTGAAATTATCCCAACAACAAAGCATAAAGGGATTAACCACCAAGACTCTAGTCTATATGGAAACGCTTCAAGCCAATCAAGCATCACATAGGCCGCAATTGGCCATGCAATCAAATTGCCGATAACAACTGGTTTTGAAAATTGCCAGATAAGTAAAGTAACAATTTGAGAAGCATTCGCCCCCATCACTTTTCTGATCCCTATTTCTTTCGTTCTGCGTTCGACAGTGAAAGCAGATAGACCAAAAAGCCCCAAACACGCCACTAAAATGGCTAACACTGAAAAAGCTAAAAACAACTGTGCTGTCGTTTTTTCATCTTGATATTGAGCAGCCATCATTTCGCTTAAAAATTCCATTTCGACAGGCTGCATTGGCACATTACGTTTCCAAATCTTGGTGATATCTTCCATCACCTTGCCAGGGTTTTGACTATTAAAACTAATACTTGCGACGCTAAATCTACGAGGATTTAACGTATAAACTGTTGCTCGAATACCAAATTTAATCGATCTGAAATGTAAATCAGGGATCACACCAATAATCGTTAACTGACGTTGACCTGAGATTAATGTTTTACCAATTGCCTCTTCAGCCTTGTTAAAGCCTAAATTTTTAGCCGCACTTAAATTTAATATCGCACTTGCTCTATTGGCTTCATTGTTATTAGTAGAATTCTCAGTAATAGGCTTAAATGCATCACTACCATATGCTTCATTAAATAACCGTCCTGCAAGGGGTTTTACCTGATACGCCTCGAAAAAACCAAAGCCCATATTATGATAATTAATAAATCGCTGTTCATTAGCAGTTTGACTGCCTTGCGTGTCTAGTAATTTAAAATCAGTATTGTTTTCATTATCTTGAGTAGGAGCTTCTGATGAAAACACCACAGAGCTAACTCCAGGTAAATTAAGCAACTCTTGCTTCAAACTCGATAAGTTATCTCGTGCAGAACGAATATTAAGCACTATTTTATTATCGCTTTGATAGCCTACATCAACACTATTAGAATAAAGTGTTTGTCCGTACACAACAATGGTTGAAATCACTAAAATAATAGAAGTGGCAAACTGAAAGACAACTAACACAGTACGAAATTTTGCTGAATTGCCCGATTCAGAACTTTTACTCGATTTTAAGATATGCCCCGGTAAAAAACGCGATAAATAAAGTGCCGGATACAAACCTGCCCCTAAGCCAACTAATGAAGTAATTGCCAATAAACTTCCTAACATTAATGGATCATTTAACAAATGAAAGCTTAACTCTTTTCCGATGATTTGATTATAGAAAGGTAAGACTAATTCAACTGCTACTAGGGCAAATATTAAAGCGATTAATGAAATTGCGACGGCTTCACTTAAAAACTGAACAGCTACTTGACCTCGAGATGCCCCTAACACTTTACGCATAGCAACTTCACGAGCACGTTTACTGGCTTTCGCCGTAGACAAATTCATAAAGTTTATACAAGCAATCAACAACACTAAGCCGGTTACGATAATAAAAGTGTTGATCATTTTAGCATCGCCCATTGGGCTTAAGTCTCCCATATTGCCCGCATCATTTTTGGCATGTAAATGCAATTTTGTTAACGCCATCAATTTAAGTTCCATAACGTTAGACACTTGCAATGAATTTTCTAAACCAGACATCTTATCTTTAAACATTTCGATAAATGGGCTTTCATTATCTAACCAATACACCACTCTTTCTTGTAATTGTTCAATAGAACTAGTTTTAGTCAGTTTAAAATAGGTATAAACATTAACACTAGTCCAGGTATGTAAGGTTCCTGTATCGTTAACAAATAATGCCGGATTTAAACGTATTATAAAGTTCATGTTTAAGTGCGTTGCATTAGGTAAGTTTTTAATTACACCAGCGATAGGAACCGTTGAAGGACCTTCTGATAGGCAACAAAATGTTAATGTTTCGCCAATTACAGCTGTTTTGCCAAAATACTTTATTGCCATTTCTTCAGTTATAACTAAATCCATTGGCTTTGAAAACGAGCTAGCTTTATCACCATGAACAAAAGGTAAATCGAAAACATCAAAAAAACTACCATCTACCATAGTACCTTGTTCAGCAAAACCTTCGCCATTTTGCTGAATAGTCGTACCAAACTGTATAAACCGAACACCGGCCTCAACTTCGTTTTTAGCATAATCGCGTATCGCTTCCATCATACGACCTGCAGAACGAACCGTTAAAAAGTCAGGTTGATCACCCATTTTATAAGCCGTATGTAATCGAACGATTCGATCACTATCTTTAATCCACTGATCAAAACCCATTTCTTCTCGGACGAAAAGCATAATCAAAATGCAACTCATTAAACCGATCGATAATCCAAATATATTGATGGCAGAAAACATACGATTTTTTAGCATATTGCGCCATGCTGTTACTAAATAATTTTTAAACATAATTACCTCGACTTATGCCGCTTTAACGTTCTCTGTAACAACCTTGCCATCAAATAAATTAATAGTGCGGCGGGCATAATCTGCATGTGACGGACTATGAGTCACCATTACAATCGTGGTGCCCTCATCATTTAACGCTTGGAGCATTTCCATCACTTCTTGACCATTCGCACTATCTAAGTTACCGGTAGGTTCATCCGCCAGAATCATTGCTTGGTTCCCAACGACAGCGCGAGCCACTGCGACACGTTGTTGTTGTCCACCCGATAACTGACTCGGCATATGTTTTGCGCGATGTGCAATGCCAACCTTATCCATAACTCTAAGGATACGTTCTTTTCGTTCTGCTGCGGGAATATTATGATAAAGCAACGCTAACTCGATATTTTCTTCTACGGTCAGTTCATCAATTAAATTGAAATTTTGAAAAATAAAACCAATATTCTTTTTTCGAATGACTGACAATTGAGCTTCGCTGTATGTTGAAATTTCTTCATCATTGAAAAAGTATTCTCCACCAGAAGGAGAATCAAGCATGCCGATGGTATTTAATAACGTGGATTTACCGCAACCCGATGGACCCATAATAGCGACAAACTCTCCTTTTTCGATTTCGATATTGATATTATTCAACGCAGTTGTCTCAACATTGTCAGTTTGAAAAACTCTTGATAAATTATGTAATTTCAACATATTAAATTCCTGCTTAGTTCGTTATATTTTTCATTATTGGCTAAAGTTAACCCGTAAAGTAAACGCCCTCTCTAGAGTGCTAGCCGTTGCATGTCTTGGTAACTGGTATAAGGGCTTGTCACGATTTGTTCGCCAATTTCTAAACCGTCAACCACTTCGATAAATTGATTATTTCTTCGTCCTAAGCGAATTGTACGTTTCACCGCTTCGCTGCCATCTTCAGCAACGACAAACACCCATTTTCCGCCCGTATCTTGATAAAAAGCACCGTTGGGGATCAAAGTAGCTGAGCTTGCATCACCTAAAGTCAGTTTTGTTTGTAAAGTTTGCCCTCGTCTAATACCGGGCGGTTGTTGACCTTCAAACTTAAAATCAATTTCAAATTGCCCGTTTTGAACCTGAGGATAAATCTTAGCAATGGTTAGAGGGTAGGATTCGCCATTATTTTCATATTGAGCTAATTGACCAATGTCTACTCGACCTAGGTAAAATTCGTCGATAAAAGCCGTTACTTTATAGTCATTTGGCGTATCAATTTGTCCAAGACGTTCACCTCGGCCAATACTTTGCCCTACTTCAACATTAAAGCCTGACAAGGTGCCATTAACCGGTGCTCGAACATTCATGTTGTCTAAGTTTTGACGAGAAATAGCTAAGTTACTTTCAAGGCGGTGGCTTGTGTCTTTTAAGAAGGCAAGCTGCTCTTCTTGCATTTTGGTATCAGATGCTTGGCTTTCTAGCGTTAGCGCTAATCGGCTTTTATACCACTGTAAGGTGTCAAAAGTATCATCATATTTTGATTGCATAATAGCGCCATTGCTCACGAGTGAAGCTTCGCGATTAAGTTGGCGCGTTAGCATTTTTATTTGGTAATTGATATCCACTAAATTGCGTTTATGCTGCAATCTATTTTGCTCTAAACTAAGTTCAATTGAACGCATGTTATTAAGTTGTTCTGCAACTCTAGCTTCATTGCCTAATACGTTTAATTGCAATGAAGCATTTGAGAGTTCAACAATAAGAGAACCCGCAGTTAATTTTGCGCCATCTTCAACTAGAATTCTTTCAACACGACCTCCTTCCACTGCATCTAAAAAGACTGTTTTAGCCGGAATAACCCTCCCCCTAACAGGAATAAAATCTTCAAAGATACCCTCACTTACTGTGGAGATAACAATACGTTGGCTATCTACTTTTAGCGTTTTACCTGATGGAGAGGAAAAAAGGTTATAACCAAGGTAAAGCACGATAATCATGACAATGACAAGCAGCACTCGTTTTGAATTACTTTTTTTATGCTGAACCACCTTGTCCATACTTGCACCGGAGACAGTGGGTTTAGTGGTAACAGAGCTAAATGGCGTTTCTTTACTTGTCATAACAATTATCGACTCCTTCGTGTTGATGACTAATAGACTACAATAATCATTCCAAAACCTAAGTCATTGATAAATAGAAAATTATATTAAGATGCTTATTTATAAACGAAAAATACTGTACGTTATCGAACACTAGCTGTACGATAATGAACACTTTGAACTTTTTAAATGACCGGTATTTGTGAAAGAAAACGGCAGAATTTTAATTGTTGACGACGACGACGATATACTAACGGCAGGAAAGTTATTACTAAAACGCAAGTTTTCGCATATCAGTACCTGTAACTTACCAGAACATATTCCTGCATTTATCAGCGACCAAGATTTTGATGTCATTTTATTAGATATGAATTTTGGTCCAGGAGAAAGTACCGGTAAACAAGGGTTTTATTGGTTAAAAAGAATTTTAGAGATCAAACCAGACAGTATTATCATCATGATCACAGCCCATGGTGGTATTGATGTTGCTGTTGAAGCAATGAAACTAGGTGCAACTGATTTTATTGCTAAGCCTTGGCAAAATGAAAAAGTAATCGCTACCTTATCTACCGCTATTCAATTAGGGCAAACTCGCACTGAAGCCCAAGCATTAAGACAAAAAAACACTCTGTTGATAGAAGCCAACAATCAGGTCAATCAACCGCTTCTTATCGGTAATTCAACGGCGCTAGCAAATGTTAAAAGCTTAATCGAACGTAGTGCCCCAACTGATGCAAATATTTTAATTCTCGGAGAAAATGGCACTGGAAAAGAACTTGTCGCTAGAGAAATTCACCAACAAAGTTTGCGGGCAAATCACATTTTTATGTCGGTTGATTTAGGCGCTATTTCTGAAAACTTATTTGAAAGTGAGTTATTTGGGCATAAAAAAGGCGCATTTACTGGCGCCCAACATGACCGAATCGGGCGATTAAAAGCCGCAGATGGTGGCACCTTGTTTTTAGACGAAATAGGCAATTTACCCTTACACCTTCAAGCAAAATTATTAACCGTTTTAGAGCAAAGAGAAGTCACGCCTTTAGGAGAAAATAAAGCCATCGCCTTTGATGTTAGAGTTGTTTGTGCCACCAATCTTGCCAAAGATAAGCTGCAAAATGACAGCATTTTTCGACAAGATTTACTGTTTCGTTTAAATACGGTTGAAATTAATTTACCACCATTACGCGACAGAATTGATGATATTAAACCGATTAGCGAGTATTTTATTCAGTTATATGGCAAAAAATATCATAAACCTAACTTAGTCATTTCAGAGGCAACGATTAAACGTTTACAACAAGAGCAATGGTTAGGCAACATAAGAGCACTAAGGCACGCTATTGAACGTGCGGTTATTTTAACGGATGGTCTGACTTTGACGTTAAATGACTTTCAGTTAAGTAACACCAGTCATACATCAAGCAATCACACAGAATCGTTAACTATTGAGAAAGTTGAAAAAAATCAGCCAGCACAAGGTGAGTTAAATTTAGAACACATTGAAAAGCAAACCATACATCAAGCGTTAAAAAAACATCGATACAATATTTCACATTCAGCCAAAGAGCTAGGTCTAACACGGGCAGCACTTTATAGAAGGATGGAAAAACATGGGCTTTAAACGTTTTTCATTAATGATCATAACTCGAACACTTTTGGTTATTTTTAGCGCGTTACTTTTAGCCTATTTTATTTACTCGCCTGGTTATCATGCCGCAAGTTTTGTGATTTTATTGATAATTGGCTTTCAATTTAGTGAAATGATCCGCTTCATTACTAAAACCAATGCAGAATTAACCCGTTTTTTAAATGCCGCCCGATATGCCGATTTTTCTCAACGCTTTGAATTAACTGAATTAGGTATGGGTTTTGATGAGCTCGGCAAGTCATTCACTGAAATCTTAAATCGTTTGCAACAAGCTAGAGTTGAACAAGAAAAAGATCTCAAGTATTTCAAGGCGGTGATTGAACAAGTTCCAGTACCTTTACTGACTGTTCATCATAATCAAAACATCACCTTATGGAATAACGCGGCACGTCGTTTGTTTGGAAGTAATCATGTGACTAAATTGTCTGATTTACAGCAATTTTCTAAGGATTTCGAACAAGCGTTAACTAACCTTAATCATAGTGGTAATTTACTTATTGATATTATGATCGATGGGATGGAACATAGACTAAGCGTTTCTGCGACACAAATTACCATTTGTCAGCAAAAAGAAATCTTAGTCAGTATGCAAGATATACAAAACGAATTAAATATTGCTCAATTACAAGCCTGGCAAGACTTAGTAAGTGTGTTAACTCATGAGATAATGAATAGTATCACCCCGATTGCTTCGTTAACAAAAACAGCCGCAGATCTCGTCGATGATGTAAGAGAAAATCATCACTTTAACCAAGGAGCGCTTGATGATTTATCTGATGTTGCTGATGCGGTGCAAACGGTTGCCAAAAGAAGTGATGGTTTGATGAATTTTGTCAGTAGTTATCGAAAATTAACTCGCCTGCCTACCCCGAATAAAAAATCTATTAACATTGAACAGTTTTTATCGAATGTTAGCACTATGATGACGCAAACGGGCTTGAGTCACGACATCATGTTATCGATTGTGGTTGAACCAAAAATGCTAGAATTTGAGATTGATGTTGCCATGATGGAACAAGTATTTATTAACCTATTGAAAAATGCGCAACAAGCACTAATAAATAATGCAGCACCCAAGATAAGTATCCATGCAAAACTTAATAAACGAGGTAGAGTCATCATTGCCATTGCCGATAATGGTAACGGTGTACCAAGTGAAATTATCGAGCAAATATTTGTCCCCTTCTTTACCACGAAACGGGAAGGCTCAGGCGTTGGTTTAGCATTAACTCGACAAATAATGATTGCTCATGGTGGTCATATCAAAGTAGAAAATATCAATCAAGGAGCCTGCTTTACTCTAACATTTTAATAAAGCAGTCTCGCTATTAATCCTCAATACTGACGTAAAGTTAACCCTAACCTAGGTTATTTACTTTACATTCTCAGTGCTTATATAACGCTCAGCTTACTTAGAAGCCTGCTCTTTTTTCGCCGCGAGTTTTTCTTCACGACGCTGTTTTATAACACTTTCAATTTCGCCACCTATGTGTTTTTCACCACGGGCTTTGGCTAAATTGATCTGTTTTTCTCGTTCCGCAAAGCGGCTGCGTTGTTCTTCATTGTATTTGTCAATACATTTAGGACAACTCACGCCTTTAACATAGTGCTCACTTTGTTTTTCTTCTTCAGTGATGGGATAACGACAAGCAAAGCATTGGTCATATTGTCCTTGCTCTAAGCCGTGGCCAACAGCAACTCTACCATCAAAAACAAAACATTCACCTTGCCACATAGATTCATCTTGTTTTACTTCTTCTAAATATTTCAGTACACCGCCTTCTAAGTGATATACGTCTTCAAAGCCTTGTTCTTTTAGGTAAGCGGTTGATTTTTCACAACGGATACCACCCGTGCAAAACATAGCTACTTTTTTGTGTTTGGTTTTATCGAGATTTTTCGCAACATATTCAGGAAATTCGCGGAAAGTTTCTGTGTTAGGATTGACGGCATTTTCAAACGTGCCTATTTCCACTTCATAATCATTACGGGTATCGACTAATAACACTTCAGGATCAGATATTAACGCATTCCAATCTTTAGGTTTAACATAGGTACCAACGGTTAAAGTTGGATCAATACCTTCAACCCCCATAGTAACAATTTCTTTTTTCAGTTTGACTTTGCTGCGTTGAAAAGGATTTTCATCTGCATAAGAATATTTATGAGAAACTAGGCCTAAACGTTCATCTTTACTGATATGCGCAAGAACGGCATCAATACCACTTTGTGGACCAGCAATTGTGCCGTTGATCCCTTCATTAGCAAGCAGTAAAGTGCCCTTTACTTCATTTTCTAGCATTACATTTAGTAACGGCGTTTTTAATTGTTCAAAGTTTTCTAAACGGACAAATTTATAGAGTGCACAAACTGTAATATTATTCATATCATACCCATTGAGCCAGCCAGAGCGTAAATCTGGAGCTGTAGATTAAAAAATTAACCGTGCAAAATAACAGACTAGTTTCATCGCACGATTGCCTAAAGCCGCGCAGTTTACCAAAAAATCAATAAAATGAAAAAATAAATCCCATTGAAATAATTTAGTCATTGAAAATCTCACCTTTTGTCCCTATCTTCAAAGACATAACTGTTTACTAATTAATGACTATGCGTAACCCTCGAATTTATCAAAATACTCAATGGACTATTGGCGATACGATCACATTAAGTGATGACGCTTTTGGTCATACGGTGCGCGTTTTACGATTAAACAACGGTGATAACGTCACCTTATTTAACGGGATAAAATATCAAGAGGCATGGGGTGAGTTTCAAGCTGAATTAGTTAATGTCAGCAAAAAAAGTGCTCAAGCGGTGATTAAAAGTTTTAAAGCCATTGATAATGAATCTCCTGTAAATATTCATTTAGGTCAGGCAATATCACGTGGCGACAGAATGGATTTTACCCTACAAAAATCTGTAGAATTAGGCGTAAACACCATAACGCCTTTATTTACTGAGCGTTGTGGTGTGAAAATCTCCGGTGAACGATTAGCCAAGAAAATAGATCAATGGCAAAAAATTGTTATTAGTGCTTGTGAGCAAAGTGGCCGTTGCACAGTACCTGTTGTTCATCCTGCGCAATCTTTGGAAAACTGGCTTGCACAAGAAAGCTCCGCATTAAAATTAAACCTTCATCCAAAAGCTGAACATTCTATAATGAATTTACCTAGTGAAAATTCTCGTATACGTTTATTGATAGGTCCCGAAGGTGGACTCAGTGACGATGAAATATCGCAAGCAAATGTTCAGCAATTTATTGATGTATTACTCGGTCCTAGAGTATTACGTACAGAAACAGCAGCGTTAACTGCTATAACGGCCTTACAATGTCGCTATGGTGATATAAAATAGCCAATTCGTAGTAAACTATAAACGCAACATCAACCAATTAGGAAAAGCATTACAATGACAATTAAACTCGGTATCGTCATGGATCCCATTTCGCAAGTTAAGGTGAAAAAAGACTCTTCTATGGCAATGATGTTAGAAGCACAAAAACGTGGCTACGAAATTCATTACATGGAAATGCAAGACTTATATTTGTATCAAGGACAATGTCGAGCAAACAGCCAAAAAATAACTGTATTTGATGACACTGAGCATTGGTATGAGTTAGCTGAGCCAGAAGATATCGCTGTAGAATCGTTAGATGCCGTATTAATGCGAAAAGATCCTCCTTTTGATACTGAATATATCTACGCCACATACATGCTAGAAAGAGCGGAAGTTGCCGGTACATTAATTGTCAATAAACCGCAAAGTTTACGCGATTGTAATGAAAAGTTATTTACCGCCTGGTTTCCTGAATTAACGGCAAAAACGTTAGTGACACGAAAAAGCGAACAAATTCGCGCTTTTCATCAAGAAGAAAAAGACGTCATTATCAAACCACTTGATGGCATGGGTGGCTCGTCAATTTTTCGTATTAAAGAGCAAGATCCTAACGTTGGCGTGATCATTGAAACCTTGACTAACCATGGCAACCAATACGCTATGGTGCAAGAATTTATGCCTGAAATTAAAGACGGTGATAAACGCATATTAATTGTGAATGGCGAACCAATGCCTTATTGCCTAGCACGAATTCCTGCCCAAGGAGAAACCCGAGGCAACTTAGCCGCAGGTGGCACAGGTAGAGCACAACCTTTATCTGCCAGCGATAAAATGATTGCTGAAACCATTGCTCCAGAATTAAAGAAACGTGGTCTATACTTTGTAGGGTTAGACGTTATTGGTGACAAAGTAACTGAAATAAATGTAACAAGCCCTACTTGTATTAGAGAAATTGAAGCAGCCTATCCTATTAATATCAGTGGTAAATTAATGGACGCTATTGAGCAAAACATACAATAATAATTGTTGAGGTGTTGATATGGAAAGCTTAGAAAATCATTTATTAATTGCGATGCCTACGTTAAAAGATTCTTATTTTGACAAAACGGTTACCTATATTTGTGAACATAATGAAGAAGGTGCGATGGGATTAATCATTAATGTGCCTGTGAATGTCACTATTAATGAGTTACTTGCACAATTAGAAGATGATATTCCTTCGCGATCACATTTAACGCAACGAGTTTTAACTGGCGGACCTGTGTCAACCGACCGTGGTTTTGTTTTACATAGTCCACAAGCCGGTTGGAGTAGTTCACTCGCCTTAAGTGACGATGTGATGATCACCACGTCAAAAGATATTTTAATTGCTCTAGGCAGCGATCAAGAGCCTGAGAAATATATGGTTACTTTAGGTTATGCCGGTTGGGGACCAGGTCAATTAGAAGAAGAGATTCAAGCTAATTCTTGGTTAACCACCCCTTCAGACAATGATATTTTATTTAACACGCCAATTGAGAAACGTTGGCAAAAAGCCGCAGAAAAAATAGGGATCAACATCGCTCATTTATCTTCAGAAGTAGGTCATGCTTAATGGCAAAAAAAATAGGTGAACGCACTGTATTAGGCTTTGATTTTGGTACAAAATTTATTGGCGTAGCTGTTGGCCAAGAGTTAACCGGCACGGCTACACCATTAGGCTTTATCAAAGCGAAAGACGGTATTCCTAACCAAGAACAACTCAATAAGTTTTTTACTGAATGGCAACCCAATTTAATTGTTGTCGGCTTGCCTTTAAATATGGATGGGACAAATCAAAATGTCACGTTTTCAGCAAAGAAATTTGGCAACCGTTTAGCCAATCAATTTAAGTTACCTGTTGAATTTGTTGATGAGCGCTTAACCACTGCCGATGCTAAAGAGCAGCTTTTTGCTCAAGGCGGTTATCGTAATTTAAAGAAAGATAATATTGATGCTGAGTCAGCTAGGCTGATCATCGAAAGTTTTTTTGAAAGCCAATATTCCTAATACCCTAGCCATTTTATTCTCTACAAAAACAAAACAGATATAGCGCTAAGTTATCTCCCACAATAGCAACCATAAAAAAGGGCGATAACACTATCGCCCTGTTTACTTTGTTTTAAAAATCACTGTTATTCTGTTGGCTCTAAACCATCAATAGTAACGCCTGACAGTGAACCTGAGCCACCTTGATCATTACTTCTAAGTTTGATCATTAAGCGTAAATCATTTGGCGAATCAGCATGATGAATTGCATCAGCGTAATTAATCAACCCTCTTTGATACAAATTAAATAACGCCTGATCAAAGGTTTGCATGCCTTGATCGGTTGATTTTTGCATGACCTCTTTAATACTACCTACTTCACCTTTTTTAATTAATTCAGCGACAAAAGGAGAATTGAGTAAAATTTCAATTGCCGCTACTCGACCATTACCATCACGAGTTGGAATTAATTGCTGGGCGATCACACCTCGTAAGTTCAATGCAAGATCGAATAACAATTTACCATGTTGCTCAGCTGGCACTAAATGCATGATCCGATCTATGGCTTGGTTAGCGTTGTTAGCATGCAATGTAGCAATACATAAATGCCCTGTTTCAGCAAAACTTAACGCATGTTCCATGATCTCTTGACTACGGATTTCACCAATAAGAATTACATCAGGCGCTTGTCGTAAAGAACTTTTTAGCGCGGCATCAAAACTTTCAGTATCCAAACCTACTTCACGTTGTGTGATCATCGATTTGCCATGTTCATGAACAAATTCAACAGGATCTTCAATCGTTAAGATATGACCTTTAGAATTACGATTTCGGTAACCAATTAACGACGCCATCGACGTTGACTTACCTGTACCTGTACCACCGACAAAAAGTACTAAACCGCGTTTCGACATCACTACATCTTTTAACACTGAGGGTAAGCCTAAATCATCAGCGTCAGGAATTTCAGTTACGATACGACGAACAACCATACCCGCCATGTCTCGTTGCCAAAACGCCGAGACACGGAAACGACCTATACCATCAATTGATATTGCAAAGTTACATTCTTTTTCGTCATCAAATTGTGCTTTTTGTTTTTCATTCATCGCACTATGAACAAGCGCTAAAGCCTCATCACCCGATAATGAATGCTCATCAATCGGTGTTAACTCACCATTAATTTTGGCACTCACCGGCAATTTTGCCGTAACAAACATATCAGATGCGCTTTCTTGCACCATTTTTTCTAAATAATTATGAAATCTCATCAATGAAAACCTTTAGTAGCACGCATTAATAACTTTGGAATTGTGTTTTATCTGATGCTTTTTCCATTGCATCTTGTTTCGTGATCATGCCGCGATTAACTAAATTTTGTAGACACTGATCCATGGTTTGCATCCCATGTTGCATACCCGTTTGAATGGCAGAATACATTTGAGCAACTTTTGCTTCACGAATTAAGTTTCGAATTGCAGGTACACCAATCATAATTTCATGGGCTGCAACACGACCACCACCAACTTTTTTCACTAAGGTTTGTGAGATAACCGCTTGTAATGATTCAGATAACATTGAACGAACCATAGATTTTTCTTCAGCAGGGAACACATCAATAATACGATCGATTGTTTTTGGGGCTGAGGTTGTATGTAACGTTCCAAACACTAAGTGACCCGTTTCTGCTGCTGTCATGGCAAGACGAATGGTTTCTAAATCACGCATCTCACCAACTAGAATAACATCTGGATCTTCACGTAATGCCGAACGCAATGCCGCGCTAAAACTTAACGTATCGCGATGCACTTCACGTTGGTTAATCAAACACATTTTGTTTTCGTGAACAAATTCGATAGGATCTTCAATCGTTAAAATATGATCATGTTTACTATTGTTAATGTAATCAACCATTGCCGCTAACGTCGTTGACTTACCCGAGCCAGTCGGTCCTGTCACTAACACTAAACCACGTGGCTTTTCAGAGATCTGTCTAAAAATATCAGGGCAACCTAAATCTTCTAAAGATAACACTTTACTTGGGATGGTACGGAAAACGGCTGAAGGACCACGGTTTTGATTAAAGGCATTCACCCTGAATCGTGCGAGATTCGGTACTTCAAAAGAGAAATCGACTTCCATATTCTCTTCATATTCTTTACGTTGACGATCATTCATAATATCGTAAACAAGCGCATTGACATCTTTGGCATCAAATGCGGGGATATTAAGTTTACGCACATCCCCATCAACACGAATTAAAGGAGGAGTGCCGGTAGAAAGATGTAAATCAGATGCATTATTTTCTACGCTAAACGCGAGTAATTCGGTAATATCCATAAAAACCTCTTATAAACTAATTTTAACTTTTATTTTTATAAACTTTATAAACTAAGTAACTACTTTTAGACTAACCATTATTTTTCATTAATAACTATTTATTTAATTTTTTATTATATGAAAGCATAAACCATGATTGCTTAAACTTAACATTTTTCTCAGGTAATTGAATAAAAAAACATGACGCATATTAAAGATAACCTCGCCGCCATTAACCTGCAAATATCGCACGCTTGCCAGCTTGCTAACAGAAGTATAGATGAAGTTTGTTTGTTGGCGGTAAGTAAAACGAAATCGGCAGAACTTATTCAACAAGCGTATGAAAGTGGACAACGAGCTTTTGGAGAAAGCTATATTCAAGAAGCAATTGAAAAAATTCAGCAATTAGCTCACCTCAATGATATTTCTTGGCATTTTATTGGCCCTATTCAATCGAATAAAACTCGACTTATTGCCGAAAATTTTTCTTGGGTTCATAGCGTAGATAGAGAAAAAATCATTCATCGCCTTAATGAACAAAGGTCAAATCAAGATACCCCGCTCAACGTTTGTTTACAAGTAAATATTAGCGATGAAACGGCTAAATCTGGTATTAATGTCAATGAGTTAGTCAAATACGCGACGCTAATTGAACAGTGTGATCATTTAACTTTACGCGGTTTAATGGCCATACCGAAAAAAAATGATTCTCAAGAAAGTTTTAGTAAAATGGCAGAGCTATTTACTGAATTAAAATTACGCTTTCCTTCAGTTGATACCCTATCTATGGGAATGTCGGGTGATTTAAGCCAAGCGATAGCCAATCAATCAACGATGGTACGTATAGGTACTGCGATATTCGGCGAGCGGGAAATAGTAAAAGAATAAGAGAAAAAGCGCGACTTTTCCCTTAAATTCAACGACAATTTAACCAAACGTCAATTTCAAAACAAACTAGGTTTTCTATGACAAATATCGCTTTTATTGGTGCTGGAAATATGAACAGCGCCATTATTTCTGGATTAATCAAAAAAGGCTATGACGCCAATAATGTGATGGTGTCAAATCCCTCTGCTGGCAAAAGAGAAGCTTTAGCCGAAAAACTCGGCATTCATCATACCTCAAACAATATAGAGGCAGCTAAGTTTGCCGATTTTATCGTGTTAGGGGTAAAACCCTATTTTATCGCAGAAGTTTGTCAACAAATTAGTCAAGCAATGGATGTCAGTGATAAGTGCTTTATTTCGGTGGCGGCGGGTTGTTCTATGGCAACCATAGAAAAAGCATTAAATAAGCCATGCTCTGTAATACGCACTATGCCCAATACCCCTTCTCAACTGGGATTAGGCGTAAGTGGTATTTATCCTTCAGTGAATACTAATGCAAAGCAAAAAGACTTGGCAGAGCAATTAATGTCAGCCGTAGGCATTACGAAATGGCTTAATAAAGAAGAAGAAATTGACAATATCATCGCCGTTTCAGGCTCTGCGCCTGCATATTTTTTCTTGTTTATGGAAGCCATGGAAAAGAAAGCGATTACCTTAGGCTTTACTGAACAAGAAAGCAGGGAATTGGTGCAGCAAACAGCGTTAGGTGCTGCACAGATGGTAGTAGAGAATGATATATCAATTAAAACATTACGTGAAAATGTCACCTCGAAAGGTGGTACAACACAAGCCGCATTAGCCACCTTTATTGACGGAGGCCTAGAGAAACTCGTATCAAACGCTATGGATAGCGCTCTGCATCGCGCAAAAGAAATGGCACAAAGCAATAGTTAATCAACTTTTATAATCACAATTGAAAAATGCCTCACTTGACCAAATATAATGAATAAGTGAAGCATTTTGGAGTATGCAATGGCAGCAATAAATTATTTACTTGGCTTTGTTTTTGACGCCTTGTTAATGGTATTAGTAATTCGTGTGTGGCTTCAGCTAGTAAAAGCTGATTTTTATAACCCGCTCAGTCAGTTTGTCGTGAAAGTGACTAATCCATTGGTGATCCCGTTTCGCCGTGTAATTCCAGGCTTTGGTGGCATAGATATGGCAACCTTGGTTATCGCCTACTTAGTCGCTTCTTTGAAGTTCATTATTATCCCTTTATTAAATGGTGGACCAATCGATATTATTACCTCACTATTTTTAGGCTTGTTGTACTTGGCAAAACAAACAGGATTTTTATTGTTTGTATTAATGCTTGTCATGGCGTTAATGAGCTGGGTGGTGCAAGGATATAATCCAACACTCATGATATTACATCAATTAACAGAGCCGGTTTTACGCCCGATAAGAAATATCATTCCGAATATTGGTGGTTTAGATTTATCAATTTTGGCGGCATTTTTATTATTGAACGTCATCAATATCTTACTTTCTGGCTGGATCCCTTACTGGGCAATGCTATAAAAAGTTAACAACCTAAAATATAAAGATAATCTAAAATATGGGTATGAAACGCATCAAGTCTCATACCCTTTTTTATTGGAGAGAACATGAATAGCTTTATTAAATTAACCATAATCACCCTAATTGTTTTAGCAAGTACTCTGTTAAACGCACACGCTGAAAACATGAAAAAAATGGGCAATATGAATATCCATTACATTGCGCTTAACGCCAGTTTCATCACGCCAGAAATAGCCAAAAACTATGATATATTTCGAAGTAAATACAATGGCTTAATTAATATTTCAGTGTTAGATAACACCTTAGCGTCTACACCGGCAAAAACAGTATCAATTACTGGTACAGCAAGAAATTTAGCCGGACAAGATAAAAAGGTTGAGTTTGTTGAAGTCAAAGAAGGTGATGCTATTTATTATTTAGCACAAGTCAATTTTCGTAATGAAGAAACCATTGTGTTTGATTTAACCATTTCCGATAGTAAAGAAAGTCATCAATTAAAATTCTCTCAAAAATTTTATGTCGATTAGTTAATACGTAAAATTTTTATAAATAGAATACAAGCCGACAATCTTTAAGCTGGCTTGTATTCTATCATTATCATCAACCTACCGTTGAACGTGAAAACCGTTTAAACCAGCGGCCACCTATGGCATTGATCACTAAGCCAACCATCACTAAAAATATTCCAATATATTGCTGCTCACTTATAGTTTCATTTAGAAAAATTGCAGCGCAAATTATTCCAACAACAGGAACCCCCAAGGTTAATGGTGCAACTTGTCCTGCAGGGTATCGAGATAACAGATAACTCCATAAACTGTAACCTAAAATAGAAGCGGCAACAGCCAAATAGAAAATCACAAAAACCGTGGTAAAACTACTTTGGTTCAAACTGCTGAGAATTGCATCACTGCCTTCAAAAACCAAACTAGAGATAAAAAATGGTATCATTGCAATCCAAGATGACCAAACAACTAAGCCCGTATTAGCTTGATAACCTCGTTGATTAATCAAGCGATTAAACACATTACCACCTGCCCATGAAATAGCTGCGGCAATCGTTAATGCAAAACCAATCGCTGTCATATTGCCATGCTCGCCTGTCATACCAATGATAGATAACCCAATTCCTGCAAATATCATCGCGATAATTTGATTGATTTTAATAGCCTCGTGTAAAAATAAAGCCGACAATATCAACGTAAAAACCGCCTGTGACTGTAAAACCAGTGATGCTAAGCCTGCTGGCATACCAAAAGCCATCGCTGAAAATAACAAAGCAAATTGACCAAAACATAAGGTTAATGAATAAGCAGCCATCCAACGCCAAGGAATATTAGGTTTTTTGATAAATAAAGAGCCAAGCGTCGCCACCAATAAAAATCTCGCAGCCCCCATAAACAATGGCGGTAAATCATCGACGCCCCATGAAATTACAACAAAATTAAATCCCCAAATGAAGATAATCAATAAGCTAATTAGGCTATCTTTAAAAGTCATTACAATCCTTACAATCAATCAAGTCAGGTCTCCCTCTTTCCCTTAGATTAAGGTATTATGCTCGCCAATTGAATGAATATTTTGAGAACGCATTATGTCTACTATCGTTTTGGCAACGGGCAATAAAGGAAAAGTGAAAGAACTCGCTGAATTATTAGCCGAACATCACATTAATGTTAAACCACAAAGTGAGTTTAATGTGCCTGATGTACCGGAAACCGGCACCACATTTGTTGAAAATGCCATTATCAAAGCAAGACATGCCGCAAAAATTACGGGGCTACCAGCAATCGCTGATGATTCTGGTTTAGAAGTTGATGCGTTAAACGGTGCTCCAGGGGTTTACTCGGCTCGTTATGCCGGAGAAGGAGCGAGCGATCAAGACAATAATAATAAACTAATTGCAGCGCTTGAAAATGTGCCTGAAGAGCAAAGAACTGCACGCTTTCATTGCGTTTTGGTTTATATGAAGCATGAAAATGATCCCACGCCTATTATTTGTCATGGCAAATGGGAAGGTTCAATCATAACCACACCTCAAGGTGAACAAGGCTTTGGCTATGACCCGTTATTTTGGCAAGCAACACTTAGTATGACTTCGGCGCAATTACCCCGAGAGATTAAAAACACCTTAAGTCATCGAGGCCAAGCATTGCAGCTATTAACGGCTAAGTTAAGTAAAGTTTTCACTGATAAAACAGCGTAAGTAACTATTATAATGCTTATTGAACAGCCGCTTTCTTTATATATTCATATTCCATGGTGCGTGGAAAAATGCCCTTACTGTGATTTTAATTCTCATGCTTTACCGCACAAAAAATCTAACCAAGAAAATGGTCTACCTGAACAAGCTTATGTTACTGAGCTGATCAAAGATTTAGACAGTGATATTAAACGCTTTTCCCTTGAGCAACGTAAACTTCACACCATTTTTATTGGTGGCGGCACGCCTAGTTTATTTTCGGCACAAGCTATCGAAAGTTTACTTTCCCAAGTTTTAAAACGTTTTGATCATGATGAAAATATTGAGATCACTTTAGAAGCTAATCCCGGAACAGTTGAAGCCGAAAAGTTTATCGGTTTTTTCAAAGGTGGCGTATCAAGATTATCTGTTGGTGTACAAAGTTTTGAATCAGACAAATTAATCAAACTCGGTCGCATTCATGATAGCCAACAAGCCAAAAATGCAGCGACCCTTGCCGATAGTTGCGGCGTAAAAAGTTTTAATTTAGATCTGATGCATGGCTTACCCAACCAGACAATTGCCAACGCGCTAGACGATTTAAAAACCGCTATATCGCTTAATCCCCGTCACTTATCTTGGTATCAATTAACTATCGAACCTAATACGGCATTTCATTCAAAACCACCTAAATTGCCAATGGATGAGACCTTATGGAATATTCAAGACCAAGGATTTGAATTATTAGCCCAAGCGGGTTATCAACAATATGAAATATCAGCCTTTAGTAAACAAGGCTATCAATGCCAGCATAATTTAAACTATTGGAAATTTGGTGATTATATCGGCATAGGTTGTGGCGCACATGGCAAGATCTCAGATGTTAAGCAACAAACCATTTATCGCACCGTAAAAGTAAAACATCCGAAAGGCTATTTAGATCAATCCAGAGAACACCTTGATCATTTGCATACCGTTGATAAATCAGAATTACCGTTTGAATATATGATGAATCGATTACGTTTATTTTCATCGTTCACCCTTAATGAATACCAAGAAGCTACGGGATTATCGGCGGATAAAATACTTGTGATTTTAAATCAAGCAAAATCTAAAAACTTGATGGAAAACCATGGCAATAGTTGGCGAGTCACTCAACAAGGCCATCGTTATTTAAATGATTTACTTGAGATGTTTTTGTCATGATAGATAAGACGATAGAAACCAATGAGCAGCAGAGCGAAGATGAAAAATTCATGGCTTTGGCGATGAAGTTGGCTCAGCAAGCTGAGCAGCATAACGAAATTCCAGTTGGCGCAGTCGTTGTCGCGAATGGTCAGGTTATCGGTGAAGGCTTTAACCAATCCATTATGCTGAACGATCCGTCGGCGCATGCTGAAATGATTGCTATTCGCCAAGCGGGTCAAGTGATGAGTAATTACCGCCTGCTTGATTGCACGCTTTACGTGACACTTGAACCTTGTCCTATGTGTGCAGGCTTATTAGTGCATAGTCGTATTAAACGAATTGTTTTTGGCGCCTTCGACTTAAAAACAGGTAGTGCCGGCAGTGTTTTTAATATCACCAATACCGAGAAACTGAATCATCAAATTTCTGTTAGCTCTGGAGTGTTAGCTGAGCAATGCAGTCATTTATTATCCGCTTTTTTTAAACGACGTCGTTTAGAAAAAAAAGCAATAAAACAGGCTGCGAAAGCAAATAACTTGAGTAAATAACGCTAACATGAATCGCCTGACCTTAATCCCTTGTAGTCAAGATCACATCGAAACTTTACGTACTTGGTCAACACAGCAAGATGAAGTGACCCAATGGGCAGGGCCAAATGTACGCTTTCCCCATACATTGCAAACATTTTTAGCAGACCTTAAGTATCCAGAATTACCCAGTTACGGCTTAATTAACGAGAAAAAAGCGTTAGTTGCCTTTGGGCAATTTTATCAACGATTAGGCCATTGTCATTTAGGTAGGTTAATCGTCAATCCTGACTTTAGAAGACAAGGTATTGCTAAAATATTAGTTGAAGCCTTGTCAAACAAAGCCCAGCAGGTTTTACAATTAACCGATTTATCGTTATTTGTTTATCAAAATAATACTGCCGCAATCACCTTATATAAAAAATTAGGCTTTAACGAAACAAACTATCCTGAAGATATGCCTTTAACTGACTGTTTATATTTAACAAAAATTAGCGATTAAGAAACTAGCCATGAGAATTCTATAAAAGGGATTCTAAGGTGGCAGGAATATGAAGGTTGAAGGGATACAAAGAGTTCACTCGAAAGTATTCGAGTGAACTACTTCGCGATTGATTGGCAAAGCGATTGATTTTCTTGAATAAATTGTACGTGACGTCGCGCACTTACTTTATGTTTTTGTTGACTGATCAAACGTTTTCTTTGAATTGAATGTGATTTTTTTCTCATACAAGTCTCCTAATAAATTGAATATAAAATAAAACTCTAATTGTATTAATACGTTAGTCGAAAAACTGCGTAATAAAACAAAAGCGAGTATTGATTTTCATCCTAAGTATCTCTGAGTTATATGACCAAAATATGACAATTAAAATTTCACAAGTAATTTTCTAAATTAGCGCTCTTAAAAAATTTCAAATATTATTTAGGACTTGTTGCTATATCAGTTTCATTTTGACTATTTTGAATAGCTTCTTCTATCAAGATTTTTTCAGCTTCTTGTAATTTAAGCGCTTCCTCTTCCTTAAGTTGAGCTTGTTGTTTGTTGTCCATCCACGTTAATGTGTCATAGTAACGACGTATATTATCAACATAATTAATTGGTTCATCGCCACGCGCATAACCGTATTTGGTATTTTTATAATATTTTTTTTGTTTTAATAATGGCAGCCTATCTTTTACTTCCACCCAACGATCCGGGTCGCCACCCTGCTGTTTTGTGATTTTACGAGCGTCATTTAAGTGGCCTAAGCCAACATTATAAGAAGCAAGCGCAAACCAAAGTCTATCAGGATGTGGCACTCTATCGGGCATGCGCTCAAACATTTGCTTAAAATATTTAGCCCCGCCTCGAATGCTTTGTTCTGCATCTAAACGGCTTTTAATGCCCATTTGTTTTGCAGTAGGCAAAGTTAACATCATCATACCTCTAACCCCAGTATGAGAACGTGCATGCGGTTCCCAATGAGATTCTTGATAACTTATGGCGGCTAATAAACGCCAGTCAACTTCTTGGCTATATTTTTCAAAAATAGAACGGTATTTTGGTAATTTTTCTTCAACCGCTTTGATAAAAGTGCGGGTATCTACGTAGTTAAATTCTTCAACGTGTCCATAATATTTATCGTCTAAGGCTAACAAAGTACCATTATGATGAACGTCACCAAAAAATTCGATTAAACTGGCAAAAATTGAATCATCGCCACTTTTAGAAACAGCCCATGCCATCGGCTCAGATTTTTTAATGGTAAAACCAATGCTAATTTCTGGATAATAACGTCGGTTAACCGCTAAGGTATGACTATCAACAATGGTATAATCAATTTCTTCCGCTAAAATTTTTAATAATAATTCTTCATTATCAAGTTCTTCACTTTCTTGCCAATTTAAGCCTGCATGACTTTCAGATAAACGCGTCAGATTTTCTACATGACTTGAATTCGCGGTAACCATCAACGTACCAGTAAGATCGTCCAATTCTCTAGGACGCTTTTTACCTTGTTTAAAAACCAGTTTTTGACTGATGTTGTTGTAACTGGGTGCAAAATTATATTTTTGTCGACGATTGTCAGTAACGGTTAACCCTGCGGCGAGCAGATCAACTTCGCCTTTGTCTAAACGAGTAAAGAGCTCATCAAGGCTGTAGCTTGCCATTATTTTTAAATCGACACCCAAAGAGTCAGCATATTTTTTTGCTAATTCGTACTCAAAACCAGTGTCGCCTTCAGCACCAACATAATAACTCGTCGGCCCATAAACGGTACCAACCACTAAATATCCGCGGTCAAGAACACGCGATAAGCTGGCAGATTTTTTTTCTGTAGTACACCCTTGCAGCAATAATATTGACACTATTGTACAAACAAAAATGCTCAGTCTTTTTTGAATCATATAAAATTGATTTTGCTTCATAAGCACTTATTGTGGCTTGGTTTTATTTTTTGTGAAAGTATTATTTCAGTATAGCTAATTTCTGATAATAATTTTGCTTATCATTGACTGCAATATCCACTATAATACGCGCGATTTTTTCCCCTAAATTAATTTACTAGTGAGTAAACAAATGGCGATGTTGATCCAAACACTTCGTGGCGCTCCGGCACTATCAGATTTTCGTATCAAAAAACTGTTAAACCAATGTGCTGAGTTAAACCTTCCTATCAGCGATATTTATGCGGAGTTTACTCACTTTGCTCAATTATCATCAGCATTAGATGATAATGAAACTAAAATACTGGCTAAATTATTAACCTATGGCCCAACCATAGAAGAACATGAACCTGTGGGACAATTTATTTTAGTCACCCCTCGCCCTGGTACTATTTCTCCATGGTCATCAAAATCTACTGACATTGCACACAATTGTGGCTTAGCTAAAGTGGTTCGATTAGAGCGTGGTATTTCTTATTATGTTTCTTCAGATGACTTAAATGAGCAACAAAAAGCGCAATTAGCGAGTTTGATTCACGACAGAATGATGGAGACATTATTCAACGATTATCAACAAGCGGAACAATTATTTGCCACCGCTGAGCCAGGTAACTTTACCTCTATCGATGTGCTGGCTGGAGGCCGTGAAGCCTTAGAAAAAGCAAACGTAGATTTGGGTCTTGCTCTTGCAGACGATGAAATTACTTACCTTGCTGAAAATTTTGTAAAATTAGGCCGTAATCCTAACGACATTGAATTATATATGTTTGCCCAAGCAAACTCTGAGCATTGTCGTCATAAAATTTTTAACGCCGATTGGACGATTGACGGAGTTAAACAGCCTAAATCATTATTTAAAATGATCCGTAACACACATGAGATCAACCCTGACTATGTATTAAGTGCCTATAAAGATAATGCTGCGGTAATGGTGGGTAGCGAAGGCGGAAGGTTCTTCCCAGATCCTGAAACTTTAGAATACGGTTATCATCACGAAGACATTCAAATTTTAATGAAAGTTGAAACCCACAACCACCCTACAGCGATATCTCCTTACCCTGGGGCTGCAACTGGCTCTGGTGGTGAAATTCGTGATGAAGGTGCTACGGGTGTTGGCTCAAAACCAAAAGCAGGTTTAGTCGGTTTTTCTGTTTCTAATTTACGTATTCCAGGTTTTGAACAACCGTGGGAAACTGATTTTGGCAAGCCTTCACGCATCGTAACAGCCTTAGATATTATGATGGAAGGTCCGTTAGGTGGCGCAGCATTTAATAATGAATTTGGTCGCCCGGCCATTTTAGGTTATTTCAGAACCTATGAAGAACAAGTTAACTCATTTAACGGTGTTGAAGTGCGCGGTTATCATAAACCTATCATGCTTGCCGGTGGTTTAGGTAATATTCGTGACGAACATGTGCAAAAAGGTGAAATTTGTGTAGGTGCAAACCTAATAGCGTTAGGCGGCCCAGCAATGAACATTGGTTTAGGTGGAGGTGCTGCTTCTTCAATGGCATCTGGTCAGTCGGCGGAAAACTTAGACTTTGCTTCAGTACAACGTGAAAACCCAGAAATGGAAAGACGCTGTCAGGAAGTGATCGACCGTTGTTGGCAATTAGGTGAAGACAACCCTATTTTATTTATTCACGATGTTGGCGCCGGTGGTTTATCCAATGCTTTTCCAGAATTAGTATCAGATGGTGGCCGTGGCGGTAACTTTGAATTGCGTCATGTGCCAAATGATGAACGTAGCATGGCACCACACGAAATTTGGTGTAACGAATCGCAAGAGCGCTATGTTTTAGCCGTTTCTGATGAGCGCTTAGCTGACTTTGAAGCTATTTGTAACCGTGAAAGAGCGCCTTTTGCCGTAGTGGGTAAAGCAACAGAAGAAGAGCATTTAACAGTAACTGATTCTCATCATAACAATACGCCAATTGATTTACCGCTTGATGTTTTATTAGGTAAAACGCCTAAAATTATCAAAGATGTAAAATCAGTGAAAGAAACGGGTGAAGCGTTATCACTACACGATATTTCAATTAGCGAAGCTGCTGATCGTTTATTACGTTTACCGACCATTGCTGAAAAAACCTTTTTAATCACCATAGGTGATAGATCGGTAACGGGCATGGTAAATCGCGATCAAATGGTTGGTCCATGGCAAGTACCAGTTGCGGATTGTGGTGTTACTGCAGCAGCATTAGATTCTTATCATGGTGAAGCCATGTCTTTAGGTGAAAGAACACCGGTTGCCTTACTGAACTACGGCGCATCAGCTCGATTAGCAATTGCTGAGTCTTTAACTAATATTGCCAGTACTGATATTGGCGATTTAAATCGCATTAAATTATCGGCAAACTGGATGTCACCTGCTGGTCACCCAGGTGAAGATGCAGGTCTTTATGAAGCGGTTAAAGCCGTGGGCGAAGAATTATGTCCAGCATTAGGACTAACCGTGCCGGTTGGTAAAGATTCGATGTCGATGAAAACCCAATGGGATGAAAATGGTGAACAAAAATCAGTAACTTCCCCACTTTCGCTAATTATCACAGCATTTGGCCGTGTAGAAGATATTCGTAAAACGGTTACGCCTGAGCTGCGTACTGATAAAGGTGACACTCGTTTAGTTGCTATTGACTTATCAGGCGGTAAAAACCGTTTAGGTGGTTCATGTTTAGCGCAAGTTTATAAGCAATTAGGTAAAGAAACACCTGATGTTGATAACGCAGAACACTTAAAAGGTTTCTTTAATGCGATGCAAACCTTAGTGCGTGAAGAAAAATTAATCGCTTACCATGATAGATCTGACGGTGGTTTGTTCACCACAGTCGCTGAAATGGCTTTTGCTGGCCATACCGGTGTTGATATTGATCTTTCTAATTTACCTATTACTGAAGGCGGTAGCGATTTAGAAGTACTGTTTAGTGAAGAATTAGGCGCGGTGATCCAAATCCGTGAAGCAGATGTCGATGATATTCATGCAACGTTTGAAAAACACGGTATTTTATCGCTTTGTACTGATATTGGTCGTTTAAATGATTATGACATGATCACCTTTAAACGTGACGATGTGGTTGTATTAGAAAATACTCGTACATATTTCCGCACTATTTGGGCTGAAACTACCCTAAAAATGCAAGCATTACGCGATAATCCAGAGTGCGCACAACAAGAATTTGATGTGAAGTTTGATACAGAAGATCCTGGATTAAATGTTGAGTTAACTTATGACATTAATGAAGATATTGTTGCCGATTTAATTGCCAAAGATGCGAAAGATATTACCAACCCACGCGTGGCCATTTTACGTGAGCAAGGTGTAAACTCGCATGTTGAAATGGCAGCATCATTTGACCGTGCTGGTTTTATTGCTGTTG
The DNA here is from genome assembly GCF_030546755.1 of Colwellia sp. 1_MG-2023. GTDB lineage: Bacteria > Pseudomonadota > Gammaproteobacteria > Enterobacterales > Alteromonadaceae > Thalassotalea_H. The sequence goes on along the minus strand of NZ_JAUOPE010000006.1, from coordinate 44,859 downwards.
ACGTACATATGTCTGATATTCTTTCAGGCCGTACTGATTTAGCTGATTTTAACGGCTTAGTGGCTTGTGGTGGTTTCTCTTACGGTGACGTTTTAGGTGCAGGTGAAGGTTGGGCAAAATCTATTTTATTTAATGCCAATGCTCGTGAAATGTTTAAAACCTTCTTCCACCGTGAAGACACATTCTCTTTAGGAGTGTGTAATGGTTGTCAAATGTTATCGAACCTGAAAGAAATTATTCCAGGCGCAGAAGCATGGCCACACTTTGTTCAGAATAAATCAGAGCGATTTGAAGCCCGTTTCTCGTTAGTAGAAATTCAAGAAAGCCCGTCAATCTTCTTCAAAGGTATGGCTGGCTCTCGCATGCCAATCGCGGTATCTCACGGTGAAGGTCGTGCTGAATTTACTTCAGAACAAGTGATTGCCAATACCAATGATTCTGGCACAGTTTCGATGAGATACGTGAATAACTACGGCGATGTGACAGAAACATACCCTGCTAACCCTAACGGTTCACCAGATGGTATCACGTCATTAACGACCACTGATGGCCGAGTTACTATTATGATGCCTCACCCTGAACGTGTATTTAGAACCGTAGCTAACTCATGGCACCCTGACGAGTGGCAAGAAGATTCGCCATGGGTAAGAATGTTTAGAAATGCGCGTAAATTTATTGGTTAAGTAAGCTACCATGAAAAGCATTAAATTAAACCAGAATGAGTTCGCTTATTCTGGTTTTTTATTTACTCATAATCGCTAACCCCTTTGTAATTAACTCCTTTGTAATTAATCTTTATTCATTAGCCTTTTTTAATTGGTCTTTTTTAATTGATTTGGCTAACTTTCTGAATCGACTATATTGAGAAAACGACTAAAAAATTATATTGCACTTGCAATATAATTTCGTTTAGTTATTCTGTCAGAAACTATCGATAGGAAATCAAAAAATTATGCAATCTCATGACGCTTCTCCGCTTACCGATTACGTAGAATATTCTTGTGAAGAAATGCTTACGCGCTCAGAAACCTTTTATGCTGAAATTAAACGTCGACACTCCATCCGTAGTTTTAGCAATAGACCGGTTCCACAAGAGATAATTGAAAATTGTATAAAAGCCGCTGCCACGGCGCCAAGCGGCGCAAATCATCAACCTTGGCATTTTGTCGCGGTTCATAGTGACGATATTAAAAAGCAAATTCGTGAACAAGCAGAAAGCCATGAACGTAGTTTTTATGAAGGTCGCGCCGGAGAAGAATGGCTTGATGCATTAAAACCTTTAGGAACAGATGCAAGTAAACCATATCTCGAAGAGGCACCTTGGTTGATTGCTATTTTTAGTCAAAAAAAAGGCGGCATTCATATTGATGACAACAACACCAATTATTATGTCCATGAATCGGTAGGAATAGCGACCGGCTTTTTAATAAACGCCTTACACTCTTCTGGCTTAGTTACCTTAACTCACACCCCTAAGCCGATGTCATTTTTAAGTAAAATTTGTCAACGCCCTGAAAATGATCGAGCCTACATGTTAATTATTACGGGTTATCCTGCTGAAGATGCCACGGTACCGCATCATGCACTAGTAAAAAAATCTTTCGATGAAGTGTGCACAATTTTATAACGAATAATTAACAGCGAGAAATTAAAAGCGAGTTATTCATGGTTAAAAACTTAAATGATAAAGCTAATTATTAAAGCTATATAACGAAGCTATTGTAACGAAGCTAAATAACAAGCCTAAGAAATAAAAAAGGAATGCTAAATTAGCATTCCTATTCTCTCAATATTAATAACAAATTTATCAAACCATACTAGCTACAATCAAGTTCGATATCAGTACATTTTTTTGTACATTGTATCGTCGAAGGATCATCGGTATGACTCATGTGAATGGTCAAATTTTGCTTGCATTGCGGGCACTGAGTTATTCGACCCGCTAACACTTTTTTAATAAAATTCTTTTGTTGGTGAAAAGAGTCACTGGTTAATTTATTAAATGACTTTAATTGAGCAAGTTCAAACATAACAATTATTTATTTTCGCTCACACAATACCAGCCATCAAATTTTCCTTTTAATGGCTCAGAGCTAGTTTCTAATAGATGTTGATAAGCAGATAGATTTTCATGAGTAGCTGGCATTTCAGGGTAAGCGGTAATTTCCCATGGATATTCTTCGCTTTCTTGATAGCTACAAAATGACAATTTTTGATTATTTTCAAGTAACAGTTGACCAAACTTTAATGCTAGTTCTTGATCAGGAAAAATCACAGAAAACTCAATTTCTCTTGCCTGAGAAAGATCATCGCCGTCTAACAACATTTGCCATAAAGCATCACCATTATTATCGTTTGGAAAAAGTGTTAGGTCACGTTCCATTTATATTGCCTTTTTTTGTGTTTAGGAGCCCGCCAAGCTGAACCCATAAAATTTCATTTTGGTATGTTAATTACCGTTAAGTTTAATAGTAAAGTGGTTAAATTAACATGTAAACTTCTGGCTATTTTCTTTAAATGATAAAACTCATTATTTCTGTTCGAATTCTAGAAGCTAATTGCTACAATACGTTTTTCGGTGAAGCCCTTGTTACCTCTAACATTACATTTGCTTTCGCCAGCATATTCTTATGAAACTTAGTTAGCATCACTAAACTGCTGACATGACAAAATTGCAGACATGATAAGATTCGAACGCCATATTAATGTTACTGCTGATAATCTCAATATACTTGAGTTATTAGCACAGAGTTGTTGTGAATTTTCACTGAGTAACGCTAAATTAAAAGATGCAATCAATAAAGGTGCATTATGGTTATCGCGTGGCAAATACACGCAGAGAATTAGAAAAGTCAAAAAAAGTCTACAGCAGCATGATGTTATCCACTTTTATTATGATGAAAAAGTACTCTCTCAACAACCTCCACAAGCGCAATTAATTGCCGATTTGCAACAGTATAGTGTGTGGTACAAACCCTATGGCTTGTTAAGTCAAGGCTCTAAATGGAGCGATCATTGTACTATAGCGCGTTGGGCTGAGACTCAATTATTACCACAAAGACCGGCTTTTATTGTTCATCGTTTAGACCGAGCAGCATCAGGGTTAATTATCATAGCCCACAGTAAAAAAATGGCGCAAGCCTTTAGTCAAATTTTCGAGAATCATCAGTTAGCAAAGATTTATCAAATAATTGTCCACGGAGTATTCCCCGATAACCTTGATAAACAAACAGGCTTGGTAGTCACCACCAATATTGATGATAAACGTGCGAAATCCACTTTTTTCCCACAAGAAGTAGATCAACAAGCACAATTGAGCTTAGTAAAAGTCAATATTGAAACGGGTAGAAAACACCAAATTAGAAAACATGCGGCGAGTATTAATTTACCTGTAGTGGGTGATAGGCTTCATGGCGACCAAACCAAGAAAATACCTGAAACAGTAAATTTACAACTGTGTGCGGTAGAGTTACAGTTTACTTGCCCAGTAAGCCAAACTGAAAAGCATTTTGAATTACCAAGTCAATTAACATTATCGCTAACCAACTTGGTTAAAACATTAAGCTAAATCTTACACTTTAATTTCACTATTCAGGACTGTAAGTAAAATCATCATCACTTAGCAGTTGTAGATCATCGCCAACGATATCGCTTTGAGATAATTTAGATAATAAAGCAAAACCTTGCTGACGTTGCTCAAGTGTTAAGGCTTGATAAGGTAATCTAAAGTTGGCCGAAACAGCATTAGTCATCATCAAAGCCGTATTAATCGCAATAGGGTTAGGTTCACAAAATAACCACTGCATTAAGCCATTCACTTCAGCATTAAGGGTATCATTTTTTTCATCCATGAGTTTACGCATTAATCCCGGAACAATATTAGAAGTAACAGAAATAACACCGTGCGAGCCAAATTGGTGGCGACCATCATGACTTTCATCGTCATTACCTGACCAACATGCAATACCTTTGTTTTCATAATAGGCAATACGTTCGTTACCTGCACACTCTTTTACACCAATAAAGTTTTCTAATTCAGCTAATGGTTCAATAATATCCGGAGTTAAATCTTGACCAGTTCGACCTGGCACGTTGTAAATAAACGCAGGACCAATAGCTAATACTCGTTTGAAATGCTCAATAACACCCGCTGTTGAAGTTCGACCATAATAAGGGTTGATTTGTAAAGCAGCATCCATTCCCATAGCAAAGCCATTTTCAGTTGCTTTAATAGCTTCACGCGTATTATTACTGCCTGTATTACCGACGATAATTAATTTTTCACCATATTGATGCACACTATGAGCAATTAACATTAAGTGCTCTTCCCAACTCAATAAATGCCCTTCACCGGTTGTGCCTCCAACAATAATACCGTCGACACCCGCCGCTATTTGCTCAGCGATTAATTTATCGTATGTTGGTAAATCAATATCACCATTGCTGTGGTAAGGGGTTTTTATCGCGGTAATTAAACTAGCAGCTCTTAATTGCTTCATCCGTAATCTCATGTATTGGGTTAAATATTTAAATGGTAGAAAACTAGCAGTGGGCGATCTTATCAATAACGCGTCGAAGGATAAATACCTCATTGCTAACAATATGCTGATATTTAAAAAATTGATGGCTTAATTCTAAAACTTTATAGGCATGGTAATTATCTTGGTCTGCAAGATCTGCCGCGTATTGTTCATCGTCAATATACTCAGCTTTTGCGATGGTGAAATGAATATCCCCAACCAGCCCCCAATCTCCAAACTCGATTGAGTGTTCTATTACTTCGCCTTGCTTGCCATGGATTGAAAAAGCAAATTCATAAGCCCCATCTTCAGACATTTTCGCAAGTTCAGTTTGAATGGCGCCATCAGGTAACACTTCACTACGATACCAAGAACCAAATAATTGTTGCCGTTGATAATTCATCTTTAAAAATAATTAATTTCCTTAACGCAAATAATACGCTATTCATCGTTTTCAGGCATTAAAAAAGCGACGATATGTCGCTTTTATTAACCATTATTATGACCATGGCACTTTCGATGTTAATTTTTGCGTAATTTTACGCCACCATTCACACTTTCAATCGATATGCGTATATCACCAGAACCAATCGTGCCGTGTAAATTTCTCCCGGAAAACATGTTTTTATTCACTGACAGACCAAAATCATTTCGAATACTACCGTTCATGGTATCAATTTCAACATCGGCATTAATTGAATCTGGTACATTCAATTCAATACGGCCATTGACGGTATCTATCGAGATATCTCGTAGATCAGATGATAGTGACTTATAAGTAGCGACTATGCTTCCATTAACAGAATTAATTTCACTATCTTTGGTTAAACCTTCAGCCTCAACTGAGCCATTAACTAAATCAATATTCATTTCACCTTCCACACCTTGAATAGTTAGTGAGCCATTGACTAAATCAATAGAAGACAAACGAGTATAGCGTGGCACCATCACCGTATATTCCACAGTACCAGAGTGATTATTTCCCCAGTTAGAGGATTTTTTATAATGAGTTTCAACACTGACACCGCGATCATTCTCATTCATTTCAATGGTGATTCTGTCACGTGCGGCTTGATTTTTCGCTTTAATAACAGCCTTAACTTTAATTTTGTTATTATCCCAAGCACTTATTTCTACATCGCCATTAACATTATCAAGCCGAAATTCACTTGGCTCGCCAACATTAAATATTTTAGTAATTTCATCACGTACTTCTGCCGTTGCTGTAAAACTAACAAGTGATGTCGTGATAACAAAACCAATCACACTCGCCATATTTAATAATTTCATCATTAATCCTTTTGTTTCTTTAAGCTGATTTATAACATTAGTAACAACAAAGAATAAAAAGGTTTAAATCCCTTAATTAAATAGTTAAATTACTTGCCTCAAATGAGTATAAATAACAGAGAAACTATTTTGGATGACCTTAAGATTCAATTATTGTTAACCGGAAATGAGTTAATGGTTGGCGATATCATTGATTCAAATTCAGCGATGATAGCGCAACATTTATTACCCTTAGGTGCCTCTATTGAACGTAAGGTAACCGTTGCAGATGACATTGACTTGCTCATTCATGAAATTCAAACAATTAGCCAACAAGCAGACGTGCTTATTATCAATGGCGGTTTAGGCCCAACGATTGATGATTTAACGGCGCAAGCATTAGCAAAAAGTTGCCAACTCCCTTTAAAAGAACACCCTTGTGCCGTTAACCACTTGCAAGAATGGGCGAATAGACGCGGCATCCCTTTAGATAAGACCAACCTAAAACAAGCCATGCTTCCTCAACATGCTACTATCATCCCGAATAGAACGGGAAGCGCGGTAGGTTTTCATCTTAATTTTCAACAATGTGATATTTATTGTACGCCTGGTGTGCCTAGTGAATTAGCCATCATGCTTCAAGAAGAAGTTATGCCGTTAATACAACCTAAATTAGCACAACATCAACATTATCAAGTGTTACGACTTCATGTTTTTGGTTTAGGCGAATCAACATTACAGGCTTTATTAGAAGAAAAGTTCCCCACATGGCCAAAAGAAGTCGATATTGGTTTTAGAGCCTCTTCTCCTTTTTTAGAGTTAAAGTTAACGATTCAGCAAAAGCAAGATATAGAGCTATTAACCATTTACAAAGCTAAACTTTATGACTTATTAGGTGATCATATTTTATCGCAACTTAGTGATAAAACACCAACAATGGCAGAATATGTACTGACCTTATTGCAAGAAAATAATCAAAGCATTACTACGGCGGAATCCTGTACTGGTGGCTTGATATCAAGTTTACTTACCAATATTGCCGGCGCTTCCAAATCGTTTGAAGCCGGATACATCACTTATTCTAATAGTGCCAAAGAAAAAATGCTTGATGTATCTAATGAAACGCTACGAAAATATGGTGCCGTTAGCGAACAAGTTGTTATAGAAATGGCACAGGGTGCATTAGCAAAGTCTGATGCCGATTATGCGATTGCCGTTTCAGGAATTGCAGGCCCAGAAGGCGGCACTAAAGAAAAGCCTGTTGGCTCAGTATGGATAGCTTGGGGAAATAATAAAAAAATCAAAACGGTTTACCTTTGTATTAAAGGAACAAGATATTATTTTCAAACGGCAGTAGCCAATAGAGCATTGGATTTAATTAGAAGAGACTTAATTGCGAGTGCGGAACAACCTTATTATTTTAACTAAAGCAATGTTAAAAAAATTAACCCAATAATATTAACTTTTTCATATGATAGCTTGTTATTTATTGCGTATTAAATCAAAACTTTATATATTTAAACTAATCTAAACTAAACTTAAAAAAAACAGGCATTACTTAATCTGTTAGGGGTATAGTTGTTTATTATGCTATAAAGTTTATTTATAGCAGAAAGTTATTTGATGCCAATAGTTTGCCAATATTTAACATCATCATAAAGCTATTTAGGAGTATATTTTGATTGAGAAAAATTTTATCACCAGTGGTAGAAATACAATCATCCATAAAATTCGGAAGTTTGATTTATTAATCATCAATGGCGCTCATCCTGTAGTGATAATTAGCAACAGAGGTATCGGTATATATAACGGCCCTATACCTAAAAAGAAGTCGGATGCAAAAAAAGCCTACCAAGACGTGGTTGATGTAGCATCAACTGATGTATTTTGCGAAGAAAAAACATTGATTTTTATACAAGCTTTAGATAATAAAGAATACAAAATTGATTACTCTAAAGTTGGCACAAACAACTTCATTCGAATCCATCAAGAAAATTATACTTAATTATTATTTATTAAATAATAGTCGAGTTAAAGAGAGTTTATAACGTGACCAAAGCGTGTTTAGAACCTAATAAGAAAGATAATATTGACTTATTATTACAACCAATAAAAGACAATCAGCTAATTACTGAAGCTTCAATTCATGAGCTGATTGAAAATTCTGAATATACTGCTTTATATGTGGATTCTGGCAATATAAAAAATGCTGTTGCAGAGCTCAACAGCGTTCTAAAACCCTTACAGGCCAATCAATCTGGTCGTGAGATCCGTTACCAAATTCTCGAAAGACGCGACGCCAAAATATCTATAGAAATCGATAAAGATGAAATGTCTGCTACCGGTGAAATATCTACAGCGTTAGGCGGAAAACATCTCTCTGCAAAAGCGATTTTACATGCTGCTCAAAAAGCAGGAGTGACTAAAGGTTTTAGTAAAGAAGAATTAGTTAAACTTGCGCAATATGCTGCAAAAGAGCCGCCAGGCTCTATTGTTAAAGGCAAAATAGCACTAGGAAAAGACCCAATCAACGGTCAAGACGGCAATATCAAACTTCTAGTTGAAAGTGCCCAAGAACGCATTTTAAAACCTAAAGAACAAGAAGACGGCTCTGTAGATATGCGCGACTTAGGTGATATTATCTGTGTTAGAGTCGGAGATCCTTTAGCTAAAAAAATCCCTCCAACAGAAGGAATTAAAGGCTTTTCAGTCACAGGAACTCCTTTAGAGCCGATCCCTGGTGAAGATGTCTCATTAAACGTTGGCGATGGCACTACTATTAGTCCAAAAAATCAAGATATATTGGTTTCCACTCGTGTTGGCTTACCTCGAATTATCGATAACGGTATGGAGGTTGATGAAGTTTATAAGATTAAAAACGTTGATGTCAGCACCGGACATATTCAATTTGAAGGTAGTGTCATTATCGAAGGTGATGTCTGTGAAGGCATGAAAGTTATTGCTAGTGGCGATATATCTATTTCAGGCTTCGTAGAGTCAGCTTATTTAGAGTCTGGCGGTGATATTACCATTGGCAGTGGCATTATAGGTAAAAAGCAGGATACTGAGGAACAAAAAGTAACCGATATTATCATGAGTGTGTCAATTAAAGCGGCAGGAAAAGTTTTTGCCAAATATTGTCAATATGCTGATATTTCCTGTCAAGACTTACGCATCGAAAATCAAATGATGCATAGTATTATCAACGTAAAAGAAAGGTTGTGGTTAGGTACCGAAGAGAAAGCAAACGGTAAATTAATCGCTGGATTTATTAGTGCGGGTAGTTCTGTTCATGCAGGAACTGTAGGAGCAACCGCCGGTAGCACGACCATTGTTACTTTTGACAAAAGGTTGGAACAAATACAGGAAAAATTAGCCGATATCGAAGAAAAATTAGAAGCAGAATCGAACGCGACTAATGAATTGAAAGAAGCCAGTAATAAATTAAAAAAACTGCCTAAAGATAAACTCAACCCTGAAGTACTCAATAAGGTAATGTCAACGTATAAGCATCATGCAGAGATTATGGGTGAATTACTGAATGAAAAAGAATTAGTTGAAGAAGAAAAAAATATCTATATGGCTAGTGTTTTTATAGAGGCTAATGAACGCATTTACCATGGTGTACAATTGATTGTTGGAGAGTTTCACGAGAAAACGAAACGAGAATATGGCCCGAGTAAAATGCGCTACAAAGAGAGAAAGATAATAATTGATCCAATCGTTAATTCCTAACGTATACTTAGTTAACTGATTAATTTACTTATGTTATTACGTAATTTAGTTCTAATAGCTAGCTCGTTTTGCGTTCACAACGCTTTAGCAGAACAATGCGATATCAATTTAAAATATGGCGTTATTATTGATCCTAGCCATGTCAGAATTATCGAGCACGGAAAAACTTACATTCAAGTAAATGGTAATCATCAGCTTTTTATTAACGGCAGTGAAATTCCATTATCAGATGAGCAAAAACAACTTGTTAGTGAATATTTTTCCGGTATTCGAGAGCAAATCCCAGAAATAGTCTCAATCGCCATAGAAAGTGTTGATGTAGGCCTAAAGGTTGTAAATAAAGTTATTGCTGGCATTACCGGTGAAAATAGCGCTTCGCACCAAAAGCTGCAAAAACAATTTGATGAATTACAATGGCGTATCCGTACACGCTTTAATCACAGTGATAATAGCTTTTATATTGCCCCTCAAGATTTCGACAATTTTGATGACGTGTTAGCCGGAGAGTTTGAAGAAGAAATTGAAGCTATTATTACCGATTCTATCGGAACAATTGTATCTACGGTAGGCAATGCGATAAGCAGTCATGACATTGAAAGTAGTGAGCAAAGGCCCAATACTTTAGTGCGTAATATGGGAAATATCAGTAAAGATCTTAAACTTAATTCTAAAATTAGTACGATAGAATCGAAAGTTTCCGTATTCTGTCAGCAACTCAAAAATTTAAACACCATTGAACAGAAACTAAATGAAAACATAATTAAATTAAAATCCTTTAATTTAATTGATAAAAATTAACGCTTTCATTTAGTTATTTCGAGCAATTACTACTTTTAGTAAGGAGTAATTTTTTCAACGGCTAAAGCCAATTGATTTTTAAAGTTATCTGCAGTCTGCACACATTCAATCACTTTATATACTTTCATTTTTTTATCCGACAATGTTGTCATTGTTGATGTATTAGTTAATAAATCAGCTAATTTATTGAACTTACTTTCATTGATTATTTGATAAAGTATTGTCTGCTCACCTCCATATAGGGTCACAAAACATTTAGTTTTAATCGTTTTTTCTACTTTAGTGTTAGCTAATCCGTTGCCACTAATTAGCAAAAAAAACAAACAAAGTACGGAAATAAATATATATTTCATTTTACTGCTCCCAACAGTTACTCGCCGGAGTTTTCTTACCCGTTTCAGTAATTGTCATTGTTTTACAATTGGTGTCTTTCGTTTGAGTTCCTTTAGCTGTAGCCGTTAATGTAAAGCTTTCTCCTGAAACGGTAGCATCAATACTATACAGCCCACTTTCAGTAATATACGGATCAGCTGCTAACCCTAACTTAGTCATATTAGCGGTATAAGCTCTACTATCAACGTACAGTTGTTCTTGTAAATTAGCTAAACGCACAAGTTCTCTTTGCCCTTCAGATCTATTAGATTTAAGAACAAAATCTATATATGACGGGTATGCCACTGAAGCTAAAATACCAATAATAGCGACCACTATCAGTAATTCAACTAAGGTAAAACCCGTTTGTTTTTTATTCATAAATTTCATTAATTATTCTCATCAATATAAAGGTGGGTTCGCATCGTTTGTAAATTAAAGCCCACAGGTACAATTTTACGACCAACAATGATATTACCTACCGCTTCATCAATAGTTTCATCGTCACCATCATCCTCTGGAACTACAATTAAGGTTGGCGTACCTAAAAATTGCTCACTGATATAAACTTTTCGTTCATCCCCATCCGTAATTCCATCAGGATTATCAGAGTCTACCCAGTTATATTTACTGGTACCTTGCGCTAAATCCACCGCATATAACCAGCCTTGACCACCAGGTATTTCACAAATCGCTTGATTAGCAACCAATGATGGCGGCATAAACGAAGTGAAGTACGCAACGCCTTTTATTACAATTGCAGACTCGGTATTTTTCTCGCCATCTGATTTACCAAAGTTTATATACCAGCCCTGTTTCTTACTCACCGCTAGCTCTAATGCATTTAACTGTGTTGTGGTTAGTGTTTGGCCAAAAGGATCATTGGTATAGTCATACAATTGACTCATCGTAATCGCTGTAGGCGCAGGTATTGTCGGTAATGTTTTACTAGGGAAAGATTGTGTTTTAATATTTTCATCTTTGATCATAAAAAAACTATCTTGTGTATCTTCACCTAATGGATTGGATCTATCACCAGACCCAATAAGTATCGCCTCATAAGGTTTTTCTTGCTTACTAGTGATTTTAGTCGTTGCGCCTTCTTCATCTGTAACAGTAGTTTCGATAGTTTCAGTGATAAAAGTTCTAACAATAGAAGGCTCATTAAAAAAACGACGATCTGTATCGTTTGTGGTCCCACCTAACGAAGCCAACTTAAATACTGTCCATGGATTTGTAGGGTCTGTTGGGCTTTTATCAGGCATATCAACACGCCAAATATTACCACCGGTATCGCCAGCATATAATCGATCCACTAAGCCATTACCATCACTATCTAACATACCAATACTAGAGGCGATACTATCAGTGATGCCACTAAATGCCATCGTTCCACCACTAGGTGCTAAGCTCCACTTTAAGGTACCTGTTTTGGCATCAACCATATAAATAGCACGACCTGAAGAATCATCACCACCAACCCCAGCAGCATCTTTTCCTGCATCATAACCTCCACCAAAAATCAGTACTGGCTCTGCAGTTGTACCTGTGACATTTAAGGCAGAATAGCCGATTTTAGGTTGCGACCATGATTGGCCAAGCTCACTAAAACCACTAGTATCGCTATCAATTTTCCATAATAACTTAGGAGAGGTAGGAGAAGTTATATCAAGTGCGTAATAAGATGAACCACCACGACGAAGGCCAAAAAAGATATAAACCTTATCTGTACCATTTACAACACCATCACCATTAACATCTTTAATATATGAGGTAATACGGCCATCAATACCATACACTTTATCAGCAGATGAATAATTATTTCGCAAATGTTTAATGTTTGAAAGGAACTCTTTTGGTAAAAACGCCCATGTTTCTGAGACAACATCAGTTTCAGTGTTATCTTCAAACATATGAAGCACCCCAGCATTCGTGCCGATCATAATACGAATACTGTCGCCATAATTAACAACGAGCGGTTTTGAGTGTAAAGGATCACCAAAAACATCATATCGCATATCGGTTGTTGAATTATCACCATCCTCATCATCAACATCTATACCCGCGTGCCAATTTAAGGTATCGTCTATATCATCCTCTAGAACATCAAGCTCAGCGGCTAAACCCGCAGCATCAGTAAAAGCCTTTTCTGCATTTGTACGATTAAAAGTGACTAAGCTGTCTCCATCAACCGTTAAGTCACTATAAAGGGTTCTGCTATTTGTTTTGCGCAGCATATCCGCAACACCACCTTCTGCGACTTTATCACCATCTTTAGAATTAGTTGGTGACCAAAAACTAGTAACGCTATCTGAAAAATGCCCTGTGTCTTCATTCAACGCAGGAACTTTCGACTGCCCTACTTGTTTACCGCCAATGACTTTATATTTTTTAAGATTTCCTTGCCATCTAGGGCCATTTTGCGGGTTAAACATCGCGTAATAAACGGCATTTAATGTTTCTGTTCTATCAAAATTATTTGAGGCAACTGAAGCTGAGGTCAAACTATCATTACTAGGTTCTAATTCCCCTAGTGCTGTTAAAAGCGCGGCAGTTAACTGAACACTATCTTTAGCCTTAAAATATTGTCCTCCGCCCCTTGAAGCCGTTTCTTTTAATAATTCTTCGGCGCTATCGGCACCTTTACTAAATCCTATGGTAAATGTACTTACTTTTTGGGAACCATCTAAATCAGTATTAACGTCATAATCATTCATCCACCCAGCTAAACCTGCTAAATAATTACTTTTATACTTAGTACCATTGAACTTAACTGTACTTCCATCTTCTTCACTGGTTAACGCTTCAATCTTTTTATCGGCACCATTATCGTAGGTAGGCTCACCATCTGTGATTAAAATAACGTACGCTTTGCCATTACAATTACTAAAAGGTGTAATGTATTTGCTGCTACTTTCAATACTAGTATCCCTGGGTGGTTTATTTTTGGTGTACGACTTTCCTTGGCTTTGATCATCATCACCAAAATCTACTGATTTGCCAGCAAAGTAATTATATGATTCATAAAGTGATTCGCATAAAGGAGTCCAAGTTTGCGCTTTTAGTTCATCATTAACTATTTTTAAAAATGCCGCTTGCTTAGTATCATCAAGTTCATCAATACCAAAAACAATTCTCCCACCATTAGGATCAGTTGACTTATCACCATCATCATAATTAAAAATTTGTAGACCAAAATCGACAGAAGGGGCTGATTTAATTACATTAGTAATACTTTCTTTTGCTTGATCAAGCCTAGATCGAGAAACTTGTGCAATATCTTCACCGTGATGCCATCGCAAATAATTATCGGTGTATAAAGTAACTAATGTACCCGACCAATTAACATTTGAGTCATTAACATTAGCAGTATGATAAACAGGATTTTTTTTATTACCTTCATTATCAATTGGGTAACCAGAATCTAAGCCAGCAACGTTGGTAGGGTCTTCATTAGTAACGTCATCTTCACAATCAATGACTTCAATATTGGCGCCGTTATTATCTGGCAACTCTTCCCATGTACCCGCATTACCTTTTAATGAATATTCACGAATATGTCCGGTATAAAAGCCTGTTGTCGCTAAAATATCTCGTGCCGTTTGACAGCTATTAATTTCATCTAAAAAACGACGTACTTCACTTGGGCTATCAGGTGTGGGTAAGGCCGCGCCATCAGCGCCGCCTTTAACGAAATATATAAATTTATCGGAAAGAGAATTTAAACCGCCAACAGCATCATATTCAGTATCAGGATCATAGGATGCATTGACATTCTCTTTCGTTCCCATACTGCCGGAATTATCAAAGATGATTAACACTTGCGGTCGTTGGGCTAACTGTTTAACCGTATCACTGATATAAAGCTCAATATCTTCTCCAATTGAAAAAAAAGACACAGTGAGTGCACACGTTAAAATTAGCGTTAGAACTTTCTTCATATTCCTATCCCCATGAGCCGAACATAAACACTATTTTAGCAACTGCTGAGCCACCCCAGAGTTAACGTCAACAGTATTTACATTGTTTCGACCATAATTACGATTTACTTGAACTTTTAATACGTTACAAGTAAAAACCTGAACCGAAGAAGCTGATCGAGAGTGGGGGCAATCAGCTTCTAGCCTTAATTCATTATTAGCAATATCAACAGTAGCCGTTGATCCTGTTTTTGTACCTGGTAACAATAACGATTGATCTGTATTTGGAAAATTCGCCACAACAAGCGGCTTAGCAAATTGATTCGTTTGACCTGGAGCTACTTGATTATAGATCACTTCGTCAATTGCGCTGACGGCTTCTTGCGTCGCCACCAGTTTTTCCTCACTTGCCCCTGACATTTTCATATCAGAAGTGGTGTTTTGCATTAACGCCGCAGCAACAGCCGTTAACGAAATTAAAAAAATTAACGAAACTACCAGTACAGCGCCATTTTGTTTATTTATAGCAGGCAAACTATTACATGAAAATTTATGTTTTACTGCCATGAATCAACCCTCGCATTAAATAAAGTAACCGTAGAACTAAATAATAACCGACGAAAATTATCGTTGGGAGTAAAAGATAAATCCCCCAGTTGATAAGTATTATTATTGGTATATTTATTATCTGGTAATACGCTACGTGCAAGTACAAAAATTTTCACAGCTAATATGTTGGAGTTTGTCGCATTATTCCATAAATCTTCGGTCATATTATCTGCCGAAATAAACGCATTCACAATGCCATCATCTGTGGTATCAACTCCATACATAAAGCGGATCATTTCAATACCATCAATGATAGGAGAAAAACTCATCGAATTAGTTAATCGTCCTTTCATCAATACCGGGACACTGATCGTACCTTGAACTTGCTCCGTGACATAATAGACGTGATGCTGGTATTCCCAAATTTGGCTATTATCTACGGTTGGTACAGCTGCCCCCCCATCAAATAATTCACCATCATTAATATTAGTAATTAAATAATAATTGTCTGCTGAAATGTCTGCCGGTAAAACGGGCGTTGAAATAACCCGTTTTAACTGTAATATATCTGAGCCTGTTTTGGCCTGTGCTGATGTGGCAAAACAACCTAATGGATCGCCCGAAGCTGCGGTTTCTCCCCATAAGGTTCTAAAGTGTCCATTAGCGGCAGGGAACGTTGTATTGTTTATCCCTCCTCCTTGGCAATCATTACCCGGTGCGCCCAAAGCAACACCGTTTAAATTAGCTAAGTCGAATGTGCCAACATAGTCACCCCAGAAATCTTGTCTAAGTAAATCATCAGATAAAACATTTAACGCAAATCGACCATTTTCTTGTAATTCACCGTAAGTGGAAGTTTCTTTGGTTGTCGTTTTCATACTAACAAAGACACTTAGTACGCCTGCAAGTAAACCTAAACCTACCGCTAACGAGATAAATAATTCGATTAAGCTAAAGCCTTTATGATAAGAATAATTAAAGTTTTTCATATTAATTTATAAAAGCCTCAACAATCACCTGCCGTCTTTTATCGCCAGCCGTACCACAAGCGTTCGCTTTTTTGCTATCAGAAATATCAACTCGTCCTTGCCAGCTCACCACAACAGTAATGGCATTTAGTGTGTTACTGATGCATGCCCTACCACCAACTAAACCTCCAGTATTTACAGTACCTTGGGTAACATTAGCGCCCATCAAGGCAGCTTCCCATTCATAAGTGTCATTAATGACCATTTCTGCAGGGGTACAAACGTTACCTACTGAGTTACAGCGTTTAGCAGGCACAGCATCAAGTGCTACACCATAATTTGTTTTCATATATCCTGCTAAAGTTGTCGGATCATTACTTCGCATTCTTTCGACAATATCTTGAGCTAAAGCAGAAGCTAATGAACGTTGCATTGCATCAAAACTACCTTTTTTCACGGTAGCCTGCATAGCCACTGCGCCCAAAACCCCAGTAACCAGAATAAAGAGTGCGACAAGCACTTCAATAAAAGTCATGCCTAACTGATTATGTTTAACATATGCTTTTTTCATCTCTCTTCCTTTGTGAATAGAATACAAAGATTCAAATAACAATAAGAATGCATTATTTGTAGAGCATACATTGAATTTTTGACAAGTGGAAATGTCGATATTATCGCGTTATTTAATATCGAGAAGATTTGTTTATATGTGTTAAAAATCACCAACGTGAACAGCATTAACCCATACCTTACATCCATATAACAAATAGCCATCCAATAGTAGACGCACAGTAACTATTTGTTTAATAGTAATGATTTACAAAAAATATAGCAGTTAGATTATCCCTGTGAAGATTACATTGCTTAACTTTCAGCCTAAACTAAGACTAGCGCAATTCAATCGGTACCGCAAATACTGTATTTTCTTCCCGTCCTGGAAACTCAGTCACCTCTTTTCCTCCATGATTTTTTAAGGTGTCTATGACTTGCTTTACTAATATTTCAGGTGCAGATGCACCGGCCGTAACGCCAACATTTTTAACGTTTTTCAACCAAACTTCTTTAATATCTTCTGCGGTATCTATTAAATAAGCTGTAGTGCCTATTTTATCAGCGAGCTCTCTCAACCTATTTGAATTAGAGCTATTCTTAGCGCCAACGACCAATAATAAATCAACTTCATTGGCAATAGAACGCACGGCATCTTGGCGATTTTGCGTGGCATAACAAATGTCGTCTTTTCTTGGGCCTTGAATCTCTGGAAATTTAATTCTTAATGCATTGATAACGTCACTAGTATCGTCAACAGACAAGGTCGTTTGGCTACAATAATAAAGTTGTTGTGGATTTTTTACCTCTAAACCATCGACATCATCGACCGATTCAACTAAGTAAATCCCCCCCTCTTCACTCTCATATTGCCCCATGGTTCCTTCAACTTCTGGGTGTCCTTCATGGCCGATTAATATACATTCGACATTTTTTCTACTGGCACGAGTGACTTCCATATGCACTTTAGTCACTAAAGGACACGTCGCATCAAAAACTTTTAATCCCCGACTTTTCGCCTGATTTCTTACCGCTTTAGAGACTCCATGAGCACTAAAGATAACAGTACTATCATCGGGTACTTCATGAAGTTCATCAACGAAGACAGCTCCCCTATTTTTCAAACCATTAACAACAAATTTGTTATGAACCACTTCATGACGTACATAAATTGGCGCATCAAATAAGTCTAGCGCTCGATCTACAATACTAATGGCTCTGTCAACACCGGCACAAAAGCCTCGAGGGTTAGCTAAAATAATATCCATAATGGCTCTCAAGAAAATAGGGTTAAATACATTATAAAACTTCAACAACGTCAATTACAAAAGTTACTGCTTGCCCAGCTAAGGGGTGATTAAAATCAACCGTCACTGAACTTCCTGATACTTCGCTGATCATACCTGGAAGTTCAATGCCACCAGGTTGAGTAAAAGTAATAATATTACCTACTTTAGCCGGTGTTTCCGCAGAAAACTTGCTTGCATCCACATAATGGATATTATCGGGATTCGACTCACCAAATGCATCTTTAGCTGCGAGGGTGAACTCTTTGCTTTCATTCGCTGAAAGCCCTAATAACTGTGCTTCAAAAGCAGGTGAAATACTCGCATCACCCATAATAATTTTTGCCGGTTTATTATTTACTTTGGTACTATCGGCTGCTGAACCATCAGCTAATTTCATGGTAATGTGAACAATAACTTCAGAATTTTTTTCTATAATTTTAGACATATCAACTCTCTTTAACATCCTGATTTTTACTAGCTTTATCTTGCTTAAACGAGTCTATGATCATTAAAGCAGCACCGACAAATATGATTGAATCGGCAACATTAAATGTTGGCCAATGATATCCTTTTACATAAAAATCTAAAAAGTCGATAACGTAACCAAATAATGAACGATCAATTAAGTTTCCTAATGCACCACTTAACATACAAGCCAATGCTGCTGCTAATAAGGGCTGTTCTTTTGGCGTTCGTTTGAGCCAAACTAAAAACACTATCGAAGCAATAGCTGCAACCGCGGTAAAAAACCAACGTTGCCAACCGCCTTGATCCGCTAAAAAGCTAAAAGCCGCACCATGATTTTGTGCATAGGTAATATTAAAAAAAGGTAAAACATTAATCGACTGATAAAGTTCCATTGAACCGGCAACCCAATGTTTAGTAATTTGATCGATAATTAAAAATAGTGCTGTGACCCAAAGCCACTGCAAACTTGATTTGATTTTTAAAGGAGCCATTAATTTCTCTGAGATATAATTAAGTTATTTAACTAAATACTCTGAATGCAAAATGCTCAGTTACCAATAGTGACATCACTAATAACTGAGCATTTTAATATTCTACTTAGTTAAAATTAAGCAAATTTACGTGTTTCGCCTTCGCCATCAACATTAGTAATACAACGACCACAAAGTAATTCATGTGCAGAATGTTGACCCACATCTGTGGTTACATGCCAACAACGATCACATTTTTGACCTTCAGCAGGTTCAACACTAACCCATAAACCTTCAATTTCAGTAGCATTAGCATTGGCTGGTTGTTCAGAAACAATCTCTACATTGGCTGCTGACGTAATTAACACAAAACGAAGTTCATCACCTAAGTGATTTAACACAGCAGCTAAAGTTTCATTAGTATATAAGGTCACTTTTGCTTCCAGTGCTTTACCTACTTGTTTTTCTTTACGCGCCAACTCTAAAGCTTTGTTTACTTCACCGCGTACTTGAAGTAATTGGCTCCAAAATTCGTTATTTAATTCACTGTTGCCAGCCATTGGTGCTAAACCATCAAACCAAACATTCGTGAAAACAAATTCATCACGCTCACCTGAAGTTGGTGCAGGTAAAGCAGTCCAAATTTCTTGAGCCGTGAATGACAAAATAGGCGCCATCCAACGAGTCATTGCTTCAGCAATTAAATACATTGCCGTTTGACATGAACGACGCGCCACACTGGTATCTTTTGCGGTATATTGTCTATCTTTAATGATATCTAAGTAAAAACCACCAAGTTCATTAGTACAGAAATTCATCATTTTATGAACAACTTGATGAAATTCATATTCATCGTAAGCGTTAATAATTTCAGCTTGTAACTCAGCAGCTTTAGCCACTACCCAACGATCTAACGCGACCATGTCATCGAAAGCAACTGAATGGTTTGCTGGTTCGAAGCCATTAATATTCGCTAATAAGAATCGAGACGTATTACGAATACGGCGATACGCATCCGCTTGACGTTTAAAAATTTCTTTAGAAACGGTAATTTCTTGCGTGTAGTTCACCGAAGCAACCCATAAACGCAAAATATCAGCACCATATTGCTTGGTGATTTCATCAGGAGTTATCACATTACCTAATGATTTCGACATTTTATGGCCTTTCTCGTCTACCGTAAAACCATGCGTTAACACTTGTTTATAAGGAGCTTTGCCGTTCATCGCAACAGAAGACATCATAGATGACATAAACCAACCACGGTGTTGATCGGAACCTTCTAAATACAGATCAGCGCCTGCATTTAACTCTTCACGGGCATCTACTACAGAGTAATGCGTTGTGCCAGAGTCAAACCATACATCTAAAGTATCAGGAACTTTAATAAATTGCTCTGCATCATCGCCAATCAATTCACGTGCTTCTAAATCAAACCACGCTTGAATACCTTCTTTTTCTACACGTTTTGCTACTTCTTCGATAAGTTCGATGCTACGAGGATGTAATGCACCTGTGTCTTTATCGATAAATAATGCAATAGGAACCCCCCAAGTACGTTGACGAGAAATACACCAATCTGGACGACCTTCAACCATAGACTCAATACGGCTTTGTCCCCAATCAGGGATCCACTGTGTTTTAGTTATTTCTTTTAAAGATTCTTGACGCAAACCTGCTTTTTCCATGCTAATAAACCATTGTGGAGTCGCACGGAAAATGATCGGCGTTTTATGGCGCCAACAATGAGGATAAGAGTGCTCATAAGCATGATGATGCATTAACGCGCCATGTTGTTTTAATACTTCAACAACACTGTCGTTGGCTTTAAATACATGCTGACCTTCAAAAAGCTCAGTGCCTTCAAGGTAAACCCCATTGGCACCAACAGGGTTAGCAACTTCAAGATTATAGGCTTTACCAACAACAAAATCGTCAACACCGTGACCAGGCGCAGTATGTACACAACCAGTACCAGAATCAGTGGTAACATGTTCGCCACAAATAATAGGTACGTTAAAATCATAAAATGGATGTTTAACTTCAGCACGATCTAACTCCGCACCTTTAGCAAAACCTAAGGCATGATATTTTTCAATACCAAAACGATCCATACAAGCTTGAACTAAATCTGTCGCAAGAATTAAACGTGCTTTACCCTGTTCATTTTCATATTGAATTAATGAGTATTCTACGTCAGGATGAACTGACACAGCGCGGTTTGCTGGTAAAGTCCAAGGAGTAGTGGTCCAGATAACTACGCCAATTTGACCTTCGCCGGCATGCCCTTCTGGGTGAGAAAATTTATCAGCAAGCGCTTCATCTACCACATTAAATTTTACATCAATGGCAGGTGACATTTTATCTTGATATTCAACTTCAGCTTCAGCCAAAGCACTACCACAGTCTGTACACCAATGCACAGGTTTAAAACCTTGTTGCAAGTGACCATTTTCTGCAATTTTACCTAGCGCACGGATGATATTCGCTTCCGTATCAAAGTTCATGGTTAAATATGGATTTTCCCAATCACCAAAAACACCTAAGCGTTTGAAGTCTTCACGTTGGCCATCAACTTGTTTGGCGGCATATTCACGACATTTCTGGCGAAATTGCGCAGCAGTGACTTTATGCCCAGGTTTGCCCACTTTTTTCTCTACCATTAATTCGATAGGTAAACCGTGACAATCCCAACCTGGAACATAAGGAGAATCAAAATCAGACAAAGTTTTTGCTTTAACAATTACGTCTTTTAAAATTTT
Source organism: Colwellia sp. 1_MG-2023 (assembly GCF_030546755.1). Taxonomy (GTDB): domain Bacteria; phylum Pseudomonadota; class Gammaproteobacteria; order Enterobacterales; family Alteromonadaceae; genus Thalassotalea_H. The sequence continues at coordinate 23,190 of NZ_JAUOPE010000006.1, read as the reverse complement.
ATTAACTGAGTGACCTAAGTGAATATTACCGTTTGCGTACGGAGGACCATCATGCAAAATAAAAGATTTTTTACCTTTTTTCGCCGCACGAATTTTGCTGTATAACGCTTTTTCGCCCCAGTCTTTTAACATTTGCGGTTCACGATTTGCCATGTTTCCTTTCATTGGAAACTTAGTATCTGGCAAATTCAATGTATGTTTATAATCACTCATTTAAATTACGGTCCGTTATTTAATCTCGCTGGTTCGCACCAACATGCATATTAATCAATCTAAGCTTAAAGCCTGCGTGAATTGCCAAGCTTGCTCACTATCTTTACTAATTTGTTGTTTTAATTCATCAAGCGAATTAAAACGCTGTTCTTCGCGTAGTTTATGCAATAAAACCACTTCTATAGATTGTCCATAAATATCTTGTTGAAAATTAAAAATATGAACTTCTAACTGTTGTCTAATACCTGACACGGTAGGCCTTGAACCTATATTCGCCACGCCAAAAAAGTCACCGTCATGCGTATTTACTTTGACAACATACACACCCGATACAGGCGATACTCGCCTTTTCAACAAAACATTAGCGGTTGGAAAACCTAATTCACGCCCTCTTTTATCGCCATGAAACACTCGACCAATAATAGAATATGGCCGACCTAACATTTGCTCTGCTGCTTTTAAGTGATTATTTTCAAGTGCTTTACGTATTTCCGTACTACTTATTCTACACGCTGATACTTTATAACTTGCGGTATCAGAAACACCAAAATCAAAACGTTTACCTGCATCACATAACGTCTCAAAATTTCCTCGACGATTTTTACCAAAATGAAAATCATCACCAATAATCAAATATTTGACATTTAATTGTTCAACCAATAATTTTTCAACAAAATCTTTTGCCGTTAACTGAGCAAATTTTTGATTAAAGTTAACACAAATTAAACGTTCAACACCTAAACGCTCAAGTAAAACATACTTATCTCTTAATCGTGTTAAGCGCGCAGGCGCTGATTCAGGTGAAAATAACTCTTGTGGTTGAGGTTCAAACACCAAAACCGTAGCAATACAATTTAAACGCTTAGCTTTTTCCACGAGCGCTTTAATGACTTGTTGATGGCCTAAATGAACGCCGTCAAAATTACCAATGGTTAGTACACAGCCTTTACTATCAATCGAATCTTCGACTGACTTTATATTGTGGATACCACGTATTAACTGCATTAAACCAACAAACCTTTCTAACCTTATTCGTTATTTTCTAAAAAAGAAAAGCAACTTTACCTAAAAAATCGACGAATTATAGCGTAGTCATTAGTAAGAATCAGCACTTGAGCGAAATTTGTTAGTAATTTTTTTACTTTGTTGAAATTACCTTAAAATCTTTAAATCGTACCCCTAACAAAAGTATCGAAACAAAGTAACAAATTCCCCCACAAAAAATACAAAAGATTAATTGTAAAATTTGCTCGATAAAGGAAAAGGCTAACCAACTTTCAAAAGGTGGTGATAAGTAATAAACAACGAATGCCATCACAATTGATGATAAAACCACTTTAGCGATGAGTGTTTTTGCAGCTGTCGTTAAGCAATATACATTTTGCGTTTTCAACCCACTATATAACCAATAAGCATTTAAACTGGCCGATAAAGTCGTAGCTAAAGCTAAGCCAACATAGCCGAAAAATGGCGCTAAAATAATATTAAACGCCATGTTAGCAACCATAGCTTTAATGCCAATTTTTACTGGGGTTTTTGTATCTTGCCTAGCATAATATCCAGGAGCTAATACTTTAATAAACATAAAGCTAACTAACCCAGAAAGATAGGCGAATAACGCAAAAGAAACCTGTACAACATGGAATTGAGTAAATTCACCTCGCATAAAAAGGATCATAATAATCGGCTGAGCTAATACCATTAAGCCCACTAACGCTGGCCAACCAAAAAGGTTAATAATTTTAATGCCCCAATCTATGGTCAAAGAAAACTCATCATGGCTTTTCTGAGTATGAAGCTTAGCTAAACTAGGTAATATAACTGTAGCGATGCCAATACCAAAAAGCCCTAAAGGAAACTCTAATAATCTATCAGCATAATAAAGCCAACTAACAGAGCCTGTAACTAATAACGTGGCAATTTGCGTATCAAGTAATAAATTTATTTGCGTAACAGAAACACCGAATAAAGCCGGTGCCATCAGTTTTCTAATCTTATTCACGCCTTTCGTTCGCCACCCCCACGTAGGCTTAACTAAGGCTCCTGAGCGATATAAAAACGGCAACTGAAAAAGAAACTGCACCAATCCGCCAAGAAAAACGCCCCACGCCAATGCATATTCAGGACTTTCAAACCAATCATGCCCAAATATTGCCATTGAAATAATGCAGACATTTAGTAATACCGGCGTGAAAGACGACACAGCAAATCGCCCATAGGTGTTTAAAATAGCACCTGAAAGCGCAGTTAAACTAATAAACCATAAATAAGGAAAAGTGATTTTTAATAAGCTTGAAGCCAAGTCAAACTTTTCACTGCCTTCTTGTTGAATAGACTCCATGTAAAATCCAGGACCAAACAACATTACAATTAACGGTGAAGCAATCATGCCAAATAAAGTCACTAAGGTAATGATGACACCTAAGGTTCCTGAAACTTGGCCTATTAATTTTCGGGTTTCTTGTGTTTTATTATCCAGATCATTTTGATGATATTCACTTAATACAGGTACAAAGGATTGAGCAAACGCACCTTCTGCAAAAAGGCGCCTCAGAAAATTAGGTATTTTATTAGCAAAGAAAAACGCATCCGCGGAAGCACCGGCTCCCATCAAATTGGCAATAACAACGTCTCTGACCAACCCCAGCACTCTTGATACTAAAGTCATTGCACTCACTATCAAGCCTGATTTAACTAATTTTCGACTCAAGATACCCTCAAATAAAACACTTATTTTTATAATAGAATTATGCGTTGTTTTTACCTTGTTAAACAAGTCATTATTCCCTTGAGTCATGAGAAATTTGTTTGTTATGTAAAAAACTCAGTAAAGGCTTGCGATGAAACATAGGAACAAGTTAAAATAAAACATCGAAAAGGTTTGACAATACGCTGAAAAAAAGGCATATTTCGTCGCCTTAAATTTAGGCTATATTTAATCATTTTAGGAGTTCACCTTGGCTAATTCAAAGCAAGCTAAGAAGCGCGCAACACAATCAGAAAAGCGCCGTCAACACAATGCAAGTCGTCGCTCAATGATGCGTACTTTATTAAAGAAAGTTAACGCTGCAATTGAAGCCGGTGACAAAGAAACTGCAACAGCAGAATTTGTTGCAGCGACACCAATTCTTGACCGTTACGCAAGTAAAGGTCTTATTCATAAGAATAAAGCAGCACGTAGCAAAAGTCGTTTAAACGCAGCTATTAAAGCACTTTAATTTTTTTGAATTAAATTTGTAAAAAGCCGGCAATTGCCGGCTTTTTTTTCGCCTAAATTCAAGTTCCTCCCATAAAGATTCGCATATTCACTTATAACGGTTGCCATTAGTCTTATATTTTTTTAGTCTCTAACCAATAATTACAAAAAGGTTAGATCATGAAACTTTCAAAAATTGCAGCAATTGTTGTTTTAGCAACGTCATCTCTTACAGGTTGTATAGAACAAACCCCAACCAATAACCAAACCGTAGAGCTTATTCCTGAATATGAAAACAAGCTTGATATTTATAAAACCGTCAAACTTTCCAGTGATATTTCACATTTAACATCTGATCAAAAACAAATGCTTTCATTCTTAATAGAAGCGTCGGATATTATTGATGGCTTATACTGGCAACAAGCCTTTGGTGAAGATAAAGATAGCTTCCTAGCAAAAATCACCAATGAGCAAGTCAAACAGTTCGCACAAATCAATTACGGTCCATGGGATCGATTAAATGGTGATAAAGCTTTTATTGCCGGCGTAGATGCAAAACCATTAGGTGCACAATTCTACCCTGCAGATATGACAAAAGCAGAGTTTGAGCAATCTAATGTTGACGATAAAACCGGTTTGTACTCGGTTATAAAAAGAGATGATAATGGTAAGTTAACTTCCATTGCTTATTCAGAGCTTTATAGTGATGAGCTAAATCGAATAGCCGTTATTTTAGAAAAAGCCGCAACTTTTGCTCAAGACAAAGAATTTGCACAATATTTAAAAATGCGCGCGCAAGCATTAAGAACCGATGATTATCAAGCATCAGATTTTGCTTGGATGGACATGAAAAACAATCCAATCGATGTAGTAATTGGTCCTATTGAAACGTATGAAGACCAATTATATGGTTATCGAGCTGCTTTTGAGTCATATGTCCTTGTGAAAGATATGGCATGGAGTGAAAAACTCGCAAAATATGCGGCCTATTTACCTGAACTACAAAAAGGTTTACCGGTAAATAAAAAGTATAAGAAAGAAACGCCTGGCTCTGATGCAGATTTAAATGCCTATGATGTGGTTTATGTTTCAGGCCATGCAAATTCAGGTGGTAAAACAATCGCGATAAACTTGCCAAATGATGAACAAGTTCAATTAGAAAAAGGTACTAGGCGTTTACAACTTAAAAACGCAATGCGAGCAAAATATGATGCAATCATGCAACCTATTGCTCAAATGTTAATTGTGCCAGAGCAACGTGAAAACGTAACTTTTAACGCCTTTTTTGCTAACACTATGTTTCATGAAGTAGCACATGGTTTAGGCATTAAAAATACTATAAATAACAAAGGTACCGTCAGACAAGCTTTGAAAGAACATGCTTCGGCCTTAGAAGAAGGCAAAGCTGATATTCTTGGTTTATATATGATCAGTCAATTGCTTGAGAAGAAGGCAATCACTGAAGGTGAATTAGCTGACTACTACACCACCTTTTTAGCAGGAATATTCCGCTCGGTACGCTTTGGCGCAAGTTCAGCGCATGGTAAAGCGAACATGGTCAGATTTAATTACTTTGCTGAACACGGCGCATTTACCCGCAATGAACAAGGTTTATATGCGGTAAACATGGAAAAAATGACAGAAGCAATTGATTCACTTTCCTCGCTGATATTAACAATACAAGGTGATGGCGATTACCAAGGTGTACAAAAGCTAGTTGATGAAAGCGGTGTTATCGGTGAGCAACTCGCACAAGATCTTGCGAAATTATCAGCCGGTAATGTTCCTGTAGATATTGTATTTGAACAAGGTAAGAAAGTACTTGGGTTATAAATAAAAAGTGAGGCTATTTAGATAATAGCCTCACTTTTTTTAAATGTTTTTATACTGTTTAATATTGTTAAGATTCTAATTTAACTAATAATTTTTTTGCATGTTCTTTTTCAGAAAAATCTTGCGAAGAGCCTGTAGCTTCCTTCAGATATTTAATCGCTTCATTTTCACGTTTCAGCATCACTAAATTTACTGCAAGATGATACTTAATTTCGGCATTATCTGATTCTATTGCTAGCGCATTTCGAAATAGGTTTAAGGCTTTTTCAGGTTGTTTAGACTTAGTGTATGCCCAAGCCATTGTATCCATTATCGCGACGTTATTAGGCAACTTTTCAAATGCTTGCTTTGCAAATTTAAGCGCTTTATCTGTTTCGCCAAGCGAGATATTAACGATTGATGCATTATTTAATAGTATTGGCATTGAGCCATTTAATTCAATTTGACTATCATAAAGTTCGGCTGCTTTTTTAACCTGATCATTCAATACATATGTGTCAGCTAAAGCAATGGCAATCACAGTGTTTTTAGGGCCTTTAGCATGCCGTTCAGTCAAAATATCAATAGCTTCATCAAGTTTATTCTGCGCGATCAATGCCTGAGATAAACTTAATATTGTTTTTTGTGATTGATCCAGAACTAAAGATTCACGGTAAAATTTTTCTGCTTCAGAATATTTTTCTATTTGTAAAAAAACATCGCCCTTTAGTGCAAGTATTAACGCAGGGAATTCAATTTTAGTCGTTAAACTATTAATTACCCTAAACGCTTCTTCTTCATGATTATTTCTTGCTAATAAACCTATTAATTTTAGATAAGCACTGATGTGGTTTTCGTTCCAAGCAATCGCCTTTTGAAGATTTCCAATTGCTGCTTCAGGGTTTCTCATTTGGAGTTGTGCATCAGCAAAAGCCGATAACATTGCGGATTTATCAGCGGCATGTTTTACGGCTAATTGAAATGAGTTGGTTGCTTTGTCAAACTTTTTATTGGCTAAGTAAAATCCGGCTAACCTTTGTTGAATTTGAGCATTTTTATTATTTCTCGAAATAAATTCTGCTGCGACACTGATAGATTTTTCAATATCATTCTTTGCAGAGTAAATATCGAGCACTTTGTTTACAGCGAGTGTGCTATCTCTATTTAAACTATACGCTTTTTCATAATAATTTCTTGCTTGGTCAATCTCACTTTTTTGCGTAAACGTATTACCTAATTCTACTAATAACATCGCTTGCTCTGGAAAAGTTTCCAGTTTTGCTAACAGTCTTGTTCTTGCATTTGTCACCTTACCTTCAATCATATCCATTCGAGAAAGGTGTACAATAGCTTCAATATTATTCTCATCTAAACTTAAAGCTTGATTAAAACTTTCTCTTGCTTCTATATGCTTGTTAAGTGTGCCTAGTAAAGTTCCTTGTTGTAAATAAAGGAAACTACTATTCGGATCAGCGTTAATTAACGTCACGATTATATCTAATGCTTTTTCAAACTGTTTCGATTGCTGATAGGCTTGAGATAATTTAAAGGTAAATTGAGGATTATCTTGAGAAAGCTCTTTCGCCTTAACAAGGTTTTCAATAGCTTTATTCGTTTGCCCCATATTTAATTGAAGATTACCTAAGTCTAAAAAAGCATTTGCTGATAATGGTAAAGCTTTCACAACATCAGCAAAATATAACTCAGCTTTTTCAACTTCACCTGTCAAATGATAAGCCTTTCCAAGTAAAGACCAAATTTGGACATCATCAGGATCTAATAATCGCGCTTTAATTAAGTGATTCTTTGCAGAATAGGCTTCATTCAAAGCGAACTCTACTTGGGCAATTAACTTAATCGCACGAATATCATCACTAACTATGCTTAAATAATCACGTAAATCATCTTGTGCTTTTAAGAACTCCCCTTGATTAAAATTAACGAGGCCCGCTAAATAATAATAAATCGGGTTTTCTTTCATTATGTCATCAGGCATACCAGTTAAAACGATATCAAGATGACTTGTCGTTTTAGAGAACTCTTCTGATAACCCTAGGGCATTAGTAATAATTGCTTTTAAATAATTAGCCCTAGGTTCGTTAGGAATATCTTTTAAGATAACATTGACGTCAGCCAATCCTTCCGTAAATTTTTGTTGCTCAATATAAATACTAGCTCTCGTCAATAAAGCAGGAAAGTGTTTAGCATTAATAGAGATTGCTTCACTAATCGCTTTAACTGCCAGTTCAATATCACCTTGAATCTGATGAATACTTGCCTTTATTTGCATCGCATTCGTATTTAGAGGCGCAAGCTCAAGCGTATGTTGAATGTTTTTAAGCGCGTCATCAAATTGATTTCTTTTATAAGCAACCTGAGCTAAGCCAAGTAACGCATCGGGATTTTTGGGATTTAATTTTAACGCATTTTCATATTCTTCTTTCGCCAATACCGCATTGTTTTTATTAAATAAGGCACGACCTTTTAAAACCAATATATCACTAGATAATTTATCGCTTTCAGGTAAAGGGATAGCTTTATCGATGACTTGGTCAAATTTATTTTGTAATAAATAAGCCTCAAGCATCAACAAAAGAATTTTTTTATCATCAGCATTGCCTTGTTCAGCAAACTCCAACTCGATTTCAGCTCCCGCGCCATCACCTTGAGCAATTAATATTTCAGCCATAAGAATACGAGATGGCAAATGTTTTGGATTGTTTTTTAAAGCATTTTTTAGATGAATAACCGCGGCATTCAAGTCTTCCATGTAAAAACTTTTTAACGCATTTTCAAACGGCTCATTACTACTCGATTGCGCAGCAACTATAGATCCACTCAGTAAAACACTAATACCAAAAGCTAATATTTTTTTGGTTGGCATTCCTTTAATCCCCATTATACTTTTACAGTCCAAAATAATGACTCTTTAATAATTGTTGTTGCCTATGATATGATAAATACATTCAATACAGCAACTATATTACTACTGTCTAAGTTTTTTACACTCATCGAGAATACGATAAGTCAAAAACAACAAAACAATTAACAAACCACTGAAAATTAACAATTATTTTTTTATGGCTCAGTATTTGCTTAATTACAGGTAATTGTAAGTATACTTTAGCTAACATTTAAAAATTTAAGGTTCGAAATAGTATGAAATGTTTAAAATGGATTGCACTTTCAGCATTATCTTTATCATGTATTACTGCTACTGCGGGAAATATCCCTGCGACAACAATTCATGATAACTATATAGGGGCTGGTTACTCTGATGATGTAAAGGGTTACGAAAGCATTTATGATATATCAAAGATGGAAGTATCAAGAACTGGTACTCAAATGACGGTTGATATTTTCACAAATTTTGTTGGCAAAAATGATGATTACGGTATTGTGTTTGGCGACTTATTTATGTCAACTAATGTGACTAACTTTGATTCACCTTGGAAACCAAATAGTGCCAATGATACTTGGAATAACACTAACTGGAATTATGCTTACACCATTCAAGATTGGGAAAGAGGGAATGGTGGTGAATGGGATGATCGAGACAACACTTCAGGTGGTCAAGGTCGTTTAGTTTCAGGTTTCGATTCAGGTGATTTAAAGTATTCAAACAATTCTTCTAATCGTCATAATCAAGCTGTGTCATTGAAAAATACGAGTTACTATTCTCCATATAATTCTAAAAATGCCTATGACAATATACATTATAATGGTAACACTTATGATGCAGATTCTACATACTGGAATTCAAAGTGGAGTAACTGGTCTGCAGGTAACGGAAAAATTTCTTTTACGTTTGATGTAGCAAATACGTTATTAGAAACGGCAAATCAAATTGCATTCCGTTGGACTATGTCATGTGCTAATGACATTATCGAAGGTTTAGTTTCAGTTAGAGACCCAGACAATCAAGTTAAAGTGCCTGAGCCTCAAACGTTATTATTAATGTTATTAGGTATGGCTGGTATCGCTTACCGCCGTAAAAATAACACTTAATAAACAGTAAACATACCACGAAAAAACGACCTTTTAGGTCGTTTTTTTATGCCTTCAATAAATAGCAAATATGCCCTTTACTCTTATTGAATTTAGCTTGGCTGTTATTCCCTATGCATAGAGTACATTAGATCTGCTAAATATTTTAATTATTATACTCTTGCACTAACGACTCATATCTTTGTTGTGCTTGTGGGTCCCCTTTATTCGTTTGGCAAACACTTTTCTGATATTGATAACTATAAACATCAAACCAACTATCTAAAATTCTAGCATTTTCAAGCTCACCTGCCACCGCAAGTACTTGTGCAGCGACTTCTGCAGTACAAAGCTGATTAATTTTTTCTGAACTTCTTAATTGATATTTAGGCAAATAATCTTGATGAATAAACGTTTGAGGGTTTATTGAAAGTAAAGGTAACCCTGATAAATACGGACTTTTTCGAAATATTTTTTTAGCTTCCCGCCAACTACCATCAAGCACAATAAATAATGGTTTTTTCTTACTTTGAGTATCAATTTTTTGATTAAATACTTGTTGATTTTCTTTTGCGTATTCTGCAGGAAAAACAATATATGGTTGCCATTTTTCATCGTTAATTAATGCTATCAAGGCTTCATCAACAGTTGTTCTCGACCACAAAAATGCAAAAGTTTCTGGAATTAAATCTGCAATTAACTTTCCAGTATTGCTGGGCTTAAGTACTTCGGTATCGTACATCAATAATAAAAAACCAACATTGCTTCTTAGCGATATTTTTAGCTGGCAAACACAATTCTCCTTAGCTAACTGACATAATTCACAGCGAATCAATCGTTGTCCTCTAGATTTATATTCAGTAGTAGAAATGCTTTTACGGTATTGGAATAAGCGATTAACAGCGTGCATGAAATTGTAATTATTGAAACTAATTTGAAGATATTTTAAAAGATCCCCTCCTAAATAAACAGTAGTAATACATTACAAGATACGCTTTACGTTTTTTCTATACAAAAAAGGCGCATTTAAGCGCCTATTCAAATCTAAATACATTAATCTAAGCTTTATTTCTTTTATCTATATCAGCTGAAATTACATTAAAGCCGGATAGCGCTTTGATACTTTGACTCAATTGAGTTTCTATCCCGTCAATCTTATAAACGGTATGACACAGAGCCTCTCCTCGTTTTTCCAGTTTATCAGCACGATGCTCTATGTCACGCTCAATTTGCTCACCAAAATCTTCCATTCTTGCTTCAAAAGCGTCCATATCACCACCAGCAAATAACATCTCTTGCCCTATCGCAATCAATAAACTTCCTAGTGAATTTTGAATAGTATCCTCTACTGCGGCTTCAATACGTTGTTCCAATTCATTATTAAAAAAATCGTCACCAAAATCACCGTTTTCATCGATATAAAAATCTTTCTCACTATTGAATCGTTTTTCTACTTCGTCACGGATACCATATAAATGTGCAGTAAGGTCTTCACCAACATTATTGTTTTCACCCAATAACTCATTAAAAGCTAAGTTTACGCCTTCGACAGCAATTTCAATGGCATCAAAAGCAAGTTCTTTTGCTTCTGGCAATACAGAGCGAATACTTGACGAGTATTCCAACACTAACGACTGCTGATAATCATTGAGCTCAACTTCTTCCCCATTAACAATGAGTGTTTCATTATTAATGATTTTATAAAGAGGCTTATCATTTTTAGTAAATTCAATATAATTTTTATTAATTCTTACACCGGCGTTTAATTCAATATCACATGAATCAGAAGAAAAATGAGTATCATGTGCGAATGTAGTTGTAGTTGTGAGTAAAACAGCTGTAGCAAGTAATGATTTCATTGAAAGACCCTTTATTGTATTAACACATATTGTCTGTTTATCTATTCAAAACCAATGCCAAGTAGTAACCAGTTGAATTAAAAGAGGTATTTACAATATGGTGAGTTAATATATGTCGTGTTAAATAAAGAAGTGATGAAAAAAACAAAAAAGTAGTGAATTAAACCACCCATATTTAAAGCATGAGCACCCTAAACCCAATTGTATATTTGCTAAATTTTAGGCATTAAAAAAGGATAAGATTACAAATCTTATCCTTTCATTAATTTATATTTTCTAAAGTGAAAATTTAAATTATAAAGCTACGATATTTTCAGCTTGAGGACCTTTTTGGCCTTGAGTAACTGTAAACTGAACTTTTTGACCTTCTGCTAAAGTTTTGAAACCGTCGCCAGAAATCGCGCTGAAGTGTGCAAACACGTCAGGACCAGATTCTTGCTCGATAAAACCAAAACCTTTAGATTCGTTGAACCATTTAACTGTACCAGTAGTTGTCTCAGACATAATGCTTTCCTATTTAATTTGAGTAATTTTTTGCCCTAAGGCGATGTTGCAGGAAGTGTAACTATTACTTATCAAACGGGACGAGCTACTAATAACGCGATACGATGTATATAAAAATAGGTCTTACTTTCTAGCTGATTTGAATTCTAATGATTTACAGCTCAGAGTCAAGTTATTTCGTTTTTATAGTCGATAGTTAATCATTCTTGTTTATTTTGATTTTATTATTTGTATCTCTACTTTGTTGAATTAGTTCATTACTCACATCTAAATGTTCAGATTTAGCAAGGCGATCATATAAAACCACATTGACGGTAGCTGCTAAGTTCATACAACCTATTGTTGGCACATACACAACATGATCAGCGGCATCGACAACCTCTTGACTAATACTACCATCTTCAGGGCCTAATATATAAAGTGCATGTTCAGGATGTTTAAACAAAGGTAATGGTGTTGCACCTTCAACCAGTTCAACACAAATCACTTCTACATTTTTATCTTTAGTCGCCATGAGTGACTCTACCGGTGTTAATGGAATTCGTTTCGTCATATTTTTTGTATCAGTAGAGAATTTCGCCGCCTGCTGATATCGCTGTCCCGTGTAAACCACTTGATTTACCCCATAACAACCTGCTGCTCTCATAACAGCCCCAACATTACTTGGGCTCTTCGGGTTTGTTAATCCGATCACTACCGTAGAATTTTGAACTTCATTTTTCATATTTTTTAATCGACATAGGCATCATTTACCATAAAGTAGTAATTTTATTGCTTTTAAAGATGGGTGCCAAGTGTTACATCTATATAAAACTCAACCCAATAGAAAGGATTATTATGAAAATAAAGCAAATTGCGCTAATCACAATAACACTGTTGTTAGGAACAAATGCTTCTGCACAAAAGAATTCTTTGCAACAAAACATCCAAGAAGTCATGAAGATGCCTCATAGAACAGATGCCGATAAAATACGTGACGCTAACCGTTCACCGGCTCAAGCGCTGTCATTTTTTGGATTTAAGCAGAATATGAAAGTCATTGAACTGGCACCAGGTAATGGTTGGTACACAAAAATATTGGCGCCGTTATTAGCAGAGAATGGCGAACTTCATCTTGCCTATAAAGATGAATGGTTAACAGGTTTAGACCCTATTCTTTCTCAAAAGGGTTTTGAATCTACAGTAAAACTACCGATTGAACTATCGTGGAACAATCAAGAATATAGATATGATTTAGGAAAACTATCTTTTGGCATGACAGATGCTGATATGGTTTTAAATATTCGCGAGTATCATAATTTTAACTTAACCGATAAAACTACATTAAATAATGAAGTGTTTAACTCACTAAAACCAGGCGGAATATATGTCATTGTAGATCATTCTCGACGTCATATGGCGGTTGAAACCAGAGAGCTAGCCCGAAGAGAAGATCCTGTAAAAGTGATATTAGAAGTACAATCAGCAGGTTTTATTTTAGAAAAGTCTTCTGACATCTTCTATCGCCCTGATGATGAACTACGGTATGAAGTAGGCCGTAAAACAGTGACCGGAAATACCGACAGATTTACTTTGGTGTTTAGAAAACCAGAAATAAAATAGTATATATAAACTAAATTCCTTAAGTTTTTCAGTAATAAACTCAAGGAATGAACAACTCAATGGATTAACGCATTTTGTATCTATTGTTATACCGTCTATCAAAAACTATCAAAAGCTATAGAATTTAAAACCAATAAAGTAAGTTGTTACTCCACCTTTAAGCTGTGAGAACAATAGAATGACGCAACACTTCACCCATGGATATTCATAATTTGTTACATAAACGGTTTAACATTTAACTAAAGCATAGGAACTAATGCCAAGGAACTAAACCTAATCTTATTCATCCTAATTTCAAACGTCTTTTAAAGGAAAAATTTATGAGAAATATGGTTAGTAAAGTGTGGATTGAGAACAAATCGTTAATCGTTTTTATTACCCTAATGTTAATTTTCAGAAGCGCTGTAGCTGATTGGAATGATGTACCTACTGGCTCAATGAAACCGACAATTGTTGAAGGTGATCGAATACTGATCAATAAGCTTGCTTATGATCTTAATATGCCTTTCACCCAACAATCTTTAATAAAATTAGCCGATCCAAAAGTCAATGACATTATTATTTTTGAATCCAAAGTTGCTGGGAAGCGACTTGTGAAAAGAGTGATAGGGGTGCCTGGTGATATTGTGTCTATGTCGGATAACAAATTAACGATTAACCAAAGAACAATACCGTATAGCGAAATAAAAGTGCATGATGATAAAGTCATCCTTAACGAGAACTTAGCGCACAATACTCACACAATTCAACTTACTAAGACTTTTTCACCATTGAGAAACTTTAATGCTGTAAAAGTACCACAAGGCCACTATTTAGTCTTAGGAGATAACCGGAATAACAGTGCCGACTCTCGCGTGATTGGTTTTGTACCACGTCATGAAATAATTGGTCGTTCGTCCAAAGTTGTCTTATCGCTAGATTACAATAACTACTTCTTACCAAGAACAGAAAGATTCTTGCATGATATATAAAAAGATTAGTCCCTTTTTATGAATAGGTAACCGACAAGTCGCAAACAAAAATCACTTGTCGTTTACCTGCTAACTTATTATTATCCTCGCCTTGATTTTATACAAACATCCAAATTTATGACTAAAAATATTTTTAAAAACCTACTTACCCCATTGTTATGTACTTTAGGCTTAATCAGCATTTCCGCTCAAGCGACTATCGTAGAATTTCAAACCTCTCACGGTAACTTTAAAGTTAATTTACATGATGAGACGACACCAAAAACGGTTGAAAACTTTTTAAACTATGTCAACAGCGGTAGTTATAACGACACTATCATTCATAGAACCGTTGATAATTTCATTATTCAAGGTGGTGGTGCAAAATTTGAGGGAACATTACCCCCTAGTTGGATTGACGTGGAAGACTCCATTATTAACGAGCCAGTTTATTCAAATGTAAAAGCAACAATCGCTATGGCTAAACAAGGTGGAGTTGTCAATAGTGCAACCAGTCAGTGGTTTATCAACTTAGAAAATAACAGTACATCTGGCGCACAATTAGATACTCAAAATGGTGGCTTTACTGTTTTTGGCGAAGTGATTGAAGACGGTATGGATGTCGTCAATTTAATTGCTGCTGTTGAGCGTTGTAATACAGGATATTCAGGCTTTCAAGAGTTACCAATGCCCGACTATGCTGAGCAATGTTCTGATTCAAGCGCGGTGCCAAGCGTTGAAAATTTTGTGACTATTTATCAAGTGGTTATTTTTGATTCAACCGTGAAAACTGACAGCGATTTAAGCTCAGTTAGAAACACTAGTTTAAATAATGATACAGATGCCCCTACGGGAAGTGAAAAAAGCGGTGGTGGCACGCTAATCTGGTACACATTAGTTTTTCTTGGCCTATTAATAAGCTTTCGTCAAAAAAGCTAATCATGATAAGAGTAAGTGCTGGTTAAGTGCTTACTCTTACTTTTCTTTCAACTCTGCTTTTCACTAGCTACTTTCAACTAAATCCAAAAACTCTAAGCTCTAAGCTCTAAGCTCTAAAAAGGATAGCATTCCTTAAAGCTCAACACCTTTTCAACGATTAATAACTCACTTTTGTACGAAGCGATTTTGTTTGGCTGCGTTTCGTTTTTCCATCGAGACGCTTGCGAGTAGAAGATTTCGTTGGTTTGGTCGCTTTTCTTACCTTTTGCACAACCGCCACACCTTTGATCATTTGTACTAAACGCTCAATGGCATCGGCTCTATTTTTTTCTTGAGTTCGAAACTGCTGGGCTTTTAATACTATCTCTCCTTGATTATTTATCCGTTGATCTTTCATCGCTAATAAGCGCTCTTTATAAAAATCAGGCAGTGAAGATTGTTGAATATTAAAACGAAGGTGAATAGCAGAAGACACTTTATTGACATTTTGCCCTCCAGCACCCTGAGCACGAATAGCAGTAAGCTCTATTTCACTTAACAACAGTTCAACATTATTTGAAATACTTAGCTCAGACATGATAATAAAAACTTTGTTGGATCGAAAAACAGGAACCTAAGTTCCTGTTTTCATTAAATGGAATGAAATCACCTTAACCAAGGTTTAATGCTTGCACCTTTTCATGGGCAATATCAGGACTGGTTGCAACAGGTTTCGCGTGTAAGTTTGCTTTTAATTGTCCTTTTCTATGTTTTAATGCAGCATCTAATTTTTTAGCTGCGCTCGCAATGGCAGGATACATCACCGTATCATCACTTGAAACGGAAACTGTTACTCCTTCATAATTTGTGCTTAGCTCAACATGATGCTTGCCATGCTCTAACGAAATAATAACTTCTAATGCAATAAGGGTTGGGAAATGTGTGGCGATTTTTGAAAACTTTTCTTCAATATGTTCTCTGATAGAGTCTGAAACTTCTACATGGTGACCAGAAAGATTTATTTTCATAGCTTTTCCTTTTTGTTGTTGCTCATACTAAGACTCGGGCGAAAAGCCAAAAAACGCAAGTAGAATAAGCGAAAAATTTGATAAAAGTCATCAAGCGGTTAAATTTAAAACAAAAATATATTAAATTATCTTCAATTCAAACCTTCACTTGGTCATTTAAATTTCGTAAAGGTTAAATTTTATCAATCACAGCGATAATATTGTATTTAATAAAGGGAAATACATTCTATTAAAAAAGGGAATTTAGCTTATCGCATGCAATGAATAACTCACTTAATCATTTGAAGGTTGTTTACTTGAAACATCACCAGAGATATTTTAAACAGGGTTACGTAATTCATATAAATTGACTTTCTCAACATTAATATCAAGTAATATTTGTTTTTCAAATTCAAACCCTAATTTAACCAATAAGTTTGATGATGCTTGATTGTCAGGATTACAAATGGCTTGAAGCTTATTAAGATGAAGTACCGTTTTGGCATAATTCACCACTGCGCTGGCCGATTCAAAACCGTAGCCTTTACGGCAATGTTTATCTAAAAAAGCAAAGCCGATTTCAGGATATGTAATACCTTCTCTTTTAATCAACCCAGAAATACCAATAGGCTCACCGCTTTGTTTTAGCTCACAACAATAAAGGCAAAACCCAAGTGAATTATGCATCGCTAAAGGGCCTGATGAAATATAATGCCAAGCATCAGCTAAATTTCGAACATTTTTGTCACCAATATTTTTAATAAATGTCGGTTCGTTTAATAACGTTAAAATCATCTTTTGATCATTTTTTGTTAATAATCTCAACATTAATCTTTCTGTCTCTAATATCACCATTTAATTTTACTCTATTAATTACAATCAATTTATCATTTAAACAAATCCCAAAAAACTTACCTAGCAATAACATTCATTCGCAATGAAAGATTGAAATAAAAATTATGCTTAAAGTTTATTTCAAAAACTTAAAGCATATAAAAAAATACAAACCAAATTTTAGCGAATTTGACCACTTAATAATTTTAAAGACTTACCCTTAAAATTATAGCAAGTCAGAAAAACAACATAAGCCATTGATAAATATACAATTATACATTTTGGCATTATGAGTGCAATACACAATTTAAGCATACACAGGAGAAGCACTATGAAAACAGTTACTAAAATTTTAACCACTTTAACCATTTCTTTATCATTAGTTGGACTTGCAAACGCATCAACATTGGTAGCTAAAGACAACAGCATTTCAACTGAATTATGTATGAAAGCAGCATCAGGTAGCCGAATTGCTATGAATAAAGCAATTAAAGAGTCGAGATTGAGCAATTCATACGTTGTTTATAACATAAAATGTAACGAAGAAAATATCACAGATTTTGTTAGTAAATATGGCAAGTCACCAGAAAAAATGAACGCCCTACTTAATCGTGGTCGTATTAAAGGACATGTCAGTATTAACGATATTGCCGCTTTATAATTTATCGACTTTTATAATTATCTGTCATTAAAATGCCGTTTTAATAAGCCACCTCCCACCACTTATTAACTCGGCATTTATTATTTGTAAAACTCTGCTTTACTATTCCACTTAAAATCCCTTTTGCGATATAATCTTTACGTAACATTTAATCCTTATGCTATTAGGCATTTATATAGAGAACGTTAATGTTTGATGATATTCGTCCTTATCGAGATGATGAGGTAAACCAAGTACTTCATAAATTAATTAATGAAAAAGAACTGCAAGAATCCATTGCGCAATTTTCACTCCCTTTTTTGAAGAAGTATCTTCCTTCTGTCGCTAATTTCATAGTGAAGTTAAGCTTAAGAAGCCGTTTAAAGAATATTCATTGCATTAACGATATTCAAATTGAAGTTGCGAAATATCTCGATAAAATCATTAAAAATAGCACCTCTGGATTTACCTATAGCGGATTAGCTAATTTCGATCATTGCAAACCATGTTTGTTTATCAGCAATCACCGAGATATTGTTTTAGATGCCGCATTAGTCAATTATGCACTGCATAAAAATAATATTGATACCGTTGAAGCAGCTGTTGGTGACAATTTGTTACACAAAGATTGGGTTGCTGATTTAATGCGGATCAACAAAAGCTTTATTGTTAAACGTAGCGAAAAAACCAAACGAGCAATGTTAACCGCCTCAAAACAATTATCGAGTTACATCCATCATAGTTTAACCGAGAAAAAACAAAATATTTGGATCGCACAAAAAGAAGGCCGCGCCAAAGATGGCATAGATAAAACGAATGCTGCGTTAATCTCGATGTTATTGTTAAATAAAAATAAAGAAACAAGCATTGCTGATTATCTCGATGAATTAAATATAATTCCTGTGTCTATTTCTTATGAGTTTGATCCCTGTGATCACGACAAAGCTAAAGAGCTTGCAGAAAGACAAGCGACAGGAAGTTATCAAAAGCATGAAAACGAAGATTTGAAAAGCATTACTCAAGGGATATTAGGCCAAAAAGGTAAAGTACACGTTAGTTTTTGTCAGCCAATAAAAGGCGATTTTGAAGACAGTAAAGCAATTGCACTTGCCATTGATAATCAAATTATTAAGCATTATAAGCTCTACAAAAGTAATTTAAGTGCATATGAGCAGCTAAATGATTCGAGCAATACTGTAAGTTTAAATGATGCGCTTAACGAACGAGTTCAACAATTAACACAAGAACAAAAACATTGGCTGTTAACTATGTATGCAAACCCGGTGTTATCCAAAAAATCATTAGAACAAGTTTTATAGTATTAATTTTTCAGCTTGACTGTTCCCAAAGCTCTTTGCAAATAATAGCCAAGAAAAAACCGCCAATGGGCGGTTTTTTTCTATTCATAAATCTTGTTTAAAAATAGCGTTACTTTTGGCGATAAAATGCCGACATCGCTTTATACAAGGAATATAAATCAACTTTTGAGCCAACCGCATACGGCGAATGAATAGAAAGAATTGGCACGCCAAAATCAATCACTTCCATATTATCGTTTGACAAGTCACTGCCGATGGTACCGCCTGATGCTTTACCTTTATAAGTAGATGTTTGCCATTTAATATTATGATTATCTAAATAATTGCGTGTCCATGCCATATATTCTGAATTCGCATTAAACCCACCACCATAGAGTTTTAAATTGATACCATTACCTAAGCGTGGTGCATTACCTAATTCCCAAACACTTGACCAAGTTGGGTTAACACCAGGGTTAACGTCAGCCGAAATCACTTTGGTATTACGTAATACTTTTCGTAACAGATAATCGTTATAGTTTTCTGCTTTTTCGTTATATAACATGCCGCTTAATAAATCGACAAGATACGTTGAACTTGCGCCAGTGTTATTAATATTGCCAACTTCTTCGTTATCAACAAGATACGCTATTGAAGTATATTCAGGAGTTTCTTGTTCAAAAATAGCGTAAACCGCTGCAATAGAAGAAGCTTTATCATCATGACCATAAGCAGCAATTAAACTGCGATCTAAGCCAACATCACGAGGTTTAGTCGCAGGCACTAACGCTAATTCAGAAGAAACGAGATCGGCTTCTGTAATGCCGAATTCTTTTGCTAAATAATCAACAACTAGCGTTTTGACCTTTTTATCAAAATCAGGTTTTGCCGCAACAATAACATCTAATTCTTCTTTACTGATAACGTTACGACTTGTGCGACTTCTGTTAGGATGGTCAACATGCGGCGCTAGATCTGGCACCATAAAAATCGGATCGTTTTCATCAAAGCCTACCGAAATATTGACGACTGAGCCGTCTTTTTTATCAACTCGACCGACTAAAGCTAAAGGAATATTCACCCATTGATAGGTTTTGATTCCACCATGGACATACGTTTGAAACATAGCAAATTTTTGCTTTTCATAAACAGGACGACCTTTTAATTCTAAACGCGGTGAATCAATATGAGCACCGACAATTCTTGTCCCTTGCTCTAAACCCTTTTTCCCGATGACAATCAACGAAATAGTACGATCACGATTTACATCATAAAAACGTGCACCAGGTTTTAAATTACTTTTTTCTGTTAAACGCTTAAACCCTGCTTTTTCGGCACGCTTAATCGTCTCGGTTACGAAAGTTAACTCTGTTGGAGTTTTGTAAATATAGTCTTTATAGTCTTCACCATACGCCTCAACAGCCGATAATTCTTTCTTTGAAAGGCTTAACCAACTTGACGTTTGTTCATGTTTTTCAGCCGACTTGGTTTTCTCAAAAGCAAAACTGCCTGTAGAAAATGCAACTGAGGTGATAATAGCGATAGTGGATAATGTTGTTTTAATATTCATTAAATTATTGTTCTCATAATAAATCTCGTTCGTATAATAAGAGTGATTTATTAGTGAAAACAAGAGTAAAAGCCGTATAAATCGTTAAACGGTATAAAATAGATGTTAAATTGACATTTGCAACAAGTAAATAATTGCTTTTTCAACTTAATGGGTAAAAAAACAAGCAATAAATAATCACTAAAATTTTTTTAAGAACACATCAAATAAATTGTTTTTAGAGCATTTTCAAGGCAATAAATAATGCACCGCTAGTAATAAGAATAAAGTAAATATTAACTTTTTTCGCCGCAAGCAACACTGCAACGGTTGCGGCAATAATATAGGGATTATTCAAAGATAACGCCAAAGTTCCTTCGCGAATAAAAATGATTGGCACCCAAATAGCCGTTAACACCGCAGGCGCACTAAAACTTAAAAAACTCACAACCTTGGCATTTAAACGTAACGGGATTTTGGGATGAATAAACAAATAACGCGTTAAAAACGTGATCATAGCCATCAATAAAATAGTCATTAATGTCATCACTTTATCTCCTGCGATTTAGATTTAACTTTTTGTTGGTAACGCAAAAGATAGTATCCGGCAAACATTCCCATTAACGCCGATAATACCAAGTCTAATTCCCAGCCTAATAATTTAAATATTACTGAGCAAAGGCCTGAAACAATAACAGCAACCAGAATAGAGCTGTTTTTAATCGATGGGATCACTAAAGCAATAAAAGTAACTGCGATGGCAAAATCTAAACCTAAAGAAGTTAAATCGGGTAAATAACTACCGGCAAAAATACCAATAATGTTCCAAAGCAACCAACAAATATAAAAACTTCCCCCCGAAGCTAAAGCATAAATAAGCCTAACTTTACCTTTAAATGCTCTGGTATGGGTCGAAAGCGCAAAAAGTTCATCGGTTAACAAAAAACCTAACGGGTAACGCCAGCGATTAGGCAATTCTTTCATTTTATCGCGTAACGATAAACCATAAAGAAAGTGTCGCGAGCTAATAATAAACGTGGTAAATAAAATAGTGGCTAACGGCGCATTCCCTCCGATTAACTCAGTCGCCACTAATTGTGCAGAGCCAGCAAAAACAATCAACGGCATCAATAAGGCTTCAAGAACTGAAAAATCACGTTGAATCGCCAAAGAGCCACACAATATCCCCCAAGGAATAACGGCTAAATTAAGTGGCATCATATCCATAAAACCTTTAACAACAATACGACTAGTCATGCTAAATTTAATTTTTGAAGCAGCCTTTGCTTGCTGTTTACTTTTCTTGGACATTGTCTTTTTTAACCTAGTTGTTTTTTGTTATTCGTTATTTGCATTTCGTTGAGCCAACCCGTGTATTTATTCGTTCGATATAAATTAATACTATTGATTTCATTGAATTTTTAATAGTATTGTATTTACCAAAATTGAACGATAAGTAAATGATGAAAGAAAATATTGCCTTGATAACCGGAGCAAGCCGAGGAATTGGCGCTGCAACGGCAAAACTCCTTGCTCAGCAAAATTTACATATAATAGTTCACTACCATAAAAATAAAGTTGCTGCGTTAACCGTTGTAAAGCATATTATTGAACATGGTGGCTCGGCACAAGCTATTCAAGCAGATATATCTCAACCATCTGATATTGTTAACTTATTTAATCAAATAGACCAAATTAACGGTAAGCTGACTATGTTAGTCAATAATGCCGGCATCTTATTCCAACAATCGACGATAGAAAATTTAAGTGCAGAAAGAATTAATAAAGTGCTAAGTACAAACGTCACTGGCTCGATATTGTGCTGTAAAGAAGCGGTGAAACGTATGGCGATAAAATATGGTGGTAAGGGCGGCTCCATAGTAAATGTTTCTTCAGCTGCCTCTAGGTTAGGCGCACCTGGCGAATATATTGATTATGCTGCAAGCAAAGGAGCCATCGATACGTTAACGACTGGCTTATCACTTGAGGTTGCTGAACAAGGTATTCGTGTTAACGGAGTTCGACCAGGCTTGATATACACCGAAATACATGCTGATGGTGGCGAGCCAAATCGCGTAGATCGCCTAAGTAATAATATCCCTATGAAAAGAGGTGGCCAACCCGAAGAAGTTGCCCAAGCCATAGTCTGGTTATTATCCGAGAAAGCGTCTTATGTTACAGGAAGCCATATTGATTTAGCCGGCGGAAAATAATGTAAATCATTAACGAACTGTTTTAAAATAAAAACAATGAAACGATTCCCCCATCAAACTAAAACGACCACGATCACCCTACCTTCTTTTTTAAGACGGGTGATGAAAGCATATGCAATTAAAGCGATCATTCGTGACGTTGGCTGCGATCTAGCAAGAATAGGTCGGTCAAGAAATTGGCAATTAACCGCAACTCCGGAAGAAATTCACCAAGTAATATCGTTAATAGAAAGTCAAGATGAAGAAAGCTGGTTGTGGGTGGCAAAAAAATTAAAACAAGATGGCCAACAATTCTCTCATAGTTTATTACTTGATATCGCGAAAAAAAATGATGGCATTACCGTCAATGAACTGATGGCTAAAACCGACTGTACCGTCATTCAAGCAAGAAAGGTGATTGACGAAATAGAATGGTCAGAAGAATAAAATAAAACGCTAAAAGTTGAATTTGAAGCTTTCAAAGACACTTCAGGATCAGACAAAACCATAAATAAAAAAGCACTCAAATGAGTGCTTTTTATTTAACTAAAACTGACCCGTCCTAAATAAGGTTGACACTTTTCCAGCAACAAATTGGAGAGAGTCATGAAATCAACCACTAAACGTAC
>NZ_JAUOPE010000005.1 GCF_030546755.1 Colwellia sp. 1_MG-2023 | reverse complement strand
AAGTGGTCGGTCGTGAAGGATTTGAACCTTCGACAAATTGGTTAAAAGCCAACTGCTCTACCAACTGAGCTAACGACCGATTAAATTTATTGTATAAATGGGCGAACCACACATTCTTTAATAACGAATAAAAAAGAAGTGGTCGGTCGTGAAGGATTTGAACCTTCGACAAATTGGTTAAAAGCCAACTGCTCTACCAACTGAGCTAACGACCGACATTTATGCGCGTTGAACGTCTCGTTCAACGCGCCGCATATGATACTGATAATTCTGTTGAGTGCAACAACAAAATTAAGTTTTTTTAGGATATCTTTTTATTTGTATAAAAAGCCAACATTGTGAACAAGTTATCAACAATATTATTACAATAAACTAGATAACCTAGGCTGGGCTAATTTTGCCGCACTTGAATTTGGATATTCTTTAATCAGCTGTTGGTACAAATTAACTGCTCGCGCTTTGTTATTTTGTTTCTGTTCAACCGTTGCTAATTTAAGTAAAGCATCACTTCGTTTGCTTGATTGAGGAAACTTTGAAACAACAATATCAAATTCTTGTTTAGCTTCTACTAATTCATTTTTATTAAACAATAATTGCCCTAACCAATAATGCGCGTTTGCTGCATAGGTTGAATTAGGAAAATTTTGATTAAAAGCACGAAACGCAGGAATGGCTTTATCATACAGTTTCTCTTTCAACACCATATTTACCGCACGGTCATACGCTTCATTTTCAGTTAAATTACTGCTGTAATTTGTTTGAACAGAATTCGCAGGTGCTTCTATTGATGCAGGCACAGAATTAGTAGGTTTAAGCGCTTGTGAGACGCGACGGTCCAACTCTTGATACAACTCACGCTGACGTTCAAGTACTTGGCTTAATTGATGTGTGTGTAACTCAGTGACACCACGTAATTCATTCACTTCGTTCTGTAATTCATCAAGTTGACGTTGAACATTCACCTGAGCACGATTTCTCGCATCAAGTTTACGTTCTAATTGATCAAGCCTTTCTTGAATAGACACAGATTTGAAAGCAGTATTACCGCGGGTAACATCTACTACAGGGGCTGGCTCTGCTGCTATTACAGATTGTGTAACAGCAGCGAAAGTTATGCCAAATAAAACTTTATTCAGTTTCATTTAATTACCTAACCTTTTTGTCTGAATTAGTATACTAAAACAGCACGACGGTTTTTAGCGAAAGCACTCTCAGAGCGATCTTTAACCATAGGTTTTTCTTCGCCGTAGCTAACAACTGTTAATTGTGAAGAAGATACACCCATGTTTTCTAAATAAGTGACAACGGCTTTAGCACGACGCTCGCCTAAGGCAATGTTATATTCAGGCGTACCACGTTCATCAGCATGACCTTCAACTAAAACACTTACACTTGAATTTTCATTTAAAAATTTAGCATGAGCTTCTAAAATTGCTGCAAATTCACCACTTACAGATGATTTATCAAAATCAAAGTAAACGATATGTTCAGAACGTAAACGCTCAATTTCTTGACGCTTTTGCTCTTCAATTTCAGCAGCACGTTGTGCAGCAGTCACTTGAACATTATCTTGTTCAGTTGATGTCTGCGTTTGTGCATTAGTATCAACTTGGCTTTGTTCATCAGTTTCAGAATTTGAACTACATGCAGCTAATGCCATCATTGGTAATGCAATAGCAAGAGCTTTAACAGTTTTATTCAAGCGCATTTCGGTTTTCCTTATTGTTTCAACATTTTAATTTTCAATTTTATTATAAAAACGGTGACCAAGCAGGTGCTTTTACTTGCCCATTCAGTGCAGGTAAACGAGCCTTAAATCGACCATCAACAGAAACTAAACTTAATACTTGGCGATTATTATGCAAAGTACTGTAGATAATCATGCCACCATTTGGAGCAATACTGGGCGATTCATCTAAACGAGTTTTTGTTAATACCTGAAAGATTCCAGAGTCTAACTCTTGTTTCGCTAAATGATACTGACCACGTGTTCTATTTACCATAACAAGTTGACGACCATCTGGCGTTAATGAGCCGCCAAGGTTCATTTCACCATCAAAAGTTAATCGTCTTACTTTACCGTCCACTAAATTTACGCGATATAGCTGAGCTTTTCCACCCCGTTCTGAACTAAATATCAATGAATTACCATCTGGAGACCAACTTGGCTCTGTATCGATTGCTCGATGACGGGTAATACGGCGTAATTTTTTCGTTTTAATGTTCATCACATAAAGCTCTGGGTTACCGTCTTTCGATAAAACCATGGCTAAACTTTTGCCGTCTGGAGACCAGCGAGGCGCACTGTTTATCCCTGAAAATGAACTAATTAGGTTTCGTTTACCAGAGTAAATATCAATAGTGAATATTTGCGCTTGATGATTTTCAAAGGTTACATAAGCAAGCTTATTACCCGTAGGATCCCAAGAAGGCGACATCAAAGGTTCTTTTGAGCTTAATAACACATGTTCGTTATAACCATCATAATCAGCAATCACCAATTGATATGGATAATTTCCTGCATCACGAACAATCACATAAGCAATTTTCGTTAAAAACGCGCCTCGAGTACCCGTTAACTTTAAGTAAATTTCATCACTGATGCGATGGCCGTAACGTCTGAATTGATCACTGCTAATTTCAACAGAACTTTCTGCCAGAATATGATCAGAGGTTTTTACCAATTGACCATTACTTAACATCTGTGTTTTACCACCAGTAATTTGACCGCGAATTACATCAATTAATTGATAGCTAACTTTATAACGGCCAACCGCTGTTTGTGAAATTTGACCTATAACAATATTTTCAACGCCGGCGGCTGCCCACGCGGTATAATCAATTTCGCTGTCATTTTGAGGATGTTGTGGAAAACGTACTTGGTTAATTGGACTAAACTTTCCGCTTCGCAATAAATCTTCACTAATAACATTACCAATGTTCTCGGGTAGAGGATTACTACCTGTCCATTTGAAAGGTAATACTGCAATAGGTCTAGCACCGTCAATACCTTCTGTGATCACAATTTCTAGGGTGGCGAATGCTTGGTGAGTTAATAGAGATAAACAAACAGCTAAAATTAATTTAATTTTCATCATAAGGATAAGGTTAATTACTACTTTGTTATTGATTAAAATTCAGGTACTACAGTTAAACTGATTGTACGCATTTTTTCAAATACTTCAGGATCTTTTGACACCGGAAGTTTTCCTGCTTTATAAACCGCTTTACTTGCCGCGTCACAAACGATTCGATCGCCATTACCAGATACTACATTAATAACGAAGCCAGATGGAGCCAATTTAATGGTTAATTTACACGACTTATTTTGCATCGTTGATTTATCGGTAATGAGATTACTTTGAATCGCCCTGGTAATTAACGCAGTATAACGGCCAATTTCGGTCATCATTTGTTGTTGTCTTGCTTTTTGACGAGACGCCATTTCTTCAGCCATTTGATTAGCAAGTGCTTGTTCTTGAGCCGCTTTTTCTTTGGCTTCTAACTCTTTACGTTTTTTCTCTGCAGCTTTTTTCTTACGTAATCGTTCAGCTTCTTTTGCTGCTTTTTCTTCCTTTAAACGTTTTGCTTTAGCATCGGCGGCGGCTTTTTCAGCTTTCTTTCTTTCTAATTCTTTCTTTTTACGGAGTTTTTCAGCTGCATTTGCTTTCGCTCTTTTAGCCGCATCGTCTGCTGCTTTTTTCTCACGTTCTTTTTTCTGACGTTGTTTTTCTAAATTTTTAATGCGAGTTTCTTCTTTTATGCGTTTACGCTTCGCTGCTGCCGCCTGTTCTTCAAGTTGTTTTATACGTTTAGCTTCATCAAGTTTTTTCTGTTTCAGTTTATTAACTTGCGCTTCTACTTTACTTCTATCAACGATAACAGCTTGAATGGGTTGTACTTGAACCGCCGTAGGTGTCGGCTTAGGTGTATGCGATGAAAAGTCACCAAGTACTAACACTAAAATCAAAGAAAAATGTAACGCCACACTGATTGCAATAGCGCTGAACAACTTATGATTCACCTAGTTATTTCTCCACCGAATCAGTCATCAAGCCAACAGAAGGCACACCGGCTTCTTGTTGTAATAGAACCATCAATTGAATGACCGCGTCATACGATACCGCTCCATCACCATTAACCACAACGGGCGTGTCTGGCTCTGCCTTAAGATGGGCAGCAACTAGTGTGGCAACTTCTTCAGCTGACATAGGCTCATTTTTACTGGTACCTACGGCTAAGTAATATTGACCTTGTGCGTCAACAGAAGCAACAAGAGGCGTTTTACTGTCTTTACTTAAAGGCTCTGCATCTGCCTTAGGTAATTCAACTTTAACCCCTTGGGTAATAAGAGGCGCTGTTACCATAAAAATAATGAGTAAAACTAACATCACATCAATGTAAGGAACTACATTAATTTCTGCAACCTTACGCCGTCTGACACGATTATACATAATTCACCCTACCTAACGTTATGATTCATTCGTTGTTTGACGTTGTAAAATGCTGGAAAATTCTTCCATAAAGTTACCGTAACTATTCTCTAATTTTTCAACATGATGGGTAAATCTGTTGTAGGCCATTACAGCCGGAATAGCGGCAAATAACCCCATAGCTGTTGCAATTAATGCCTCGGCAATACCTGGTGCAACTTGTGCTAATGTTGCTTGTTCTTGAGCGCCTAAGGCAATAAATGAATTCATAATACCCCACACCGTTCCAAATAAACCAATATATGGGCTGATAGAGCCAACGGTTGCCATAAACGGTAAATGAGTTTCTAATTCATCGACTTCGCGAGACAAAGCAACACGCATCGCTCTATGTGTACCGTCGACAATGATTTGTGGCGTGCTAATGTGACTTTTTCGTAAACGAGCAAATTCTTTAAAACCTGCAACAAATAAACTTTCAATGCCATGAATATGCGATCTGGCTGACACTTCGTTATATAATTTTGTTAAATCTGCGCCACTCCAAAACTTATCTTCAAAAGTTTGTAATTGTTCTCGCGCAGCGCGTAAGGTTTTTCTACGTTGAAAAATCATCGCCCAACAAGCAATTGAAAAACCTAATAAGGTTAACATCACCGCTTTAACTAATATGCTCGCTTGTAAAAATAAATCTAAAAAAGAAAGTTCAGCTGACACCTTTTAACGCTCCTAATATCGTGTTTGGTATTGCACAAGGTTTACCACGTAATAAATTAACATAAGCAACAACAACTTCTACCTTACAAAGGCAAACATGTTGTTCATTGGTGATTTGTTGAGTAAACCTAAGACTAGCGCGTTTTATTTCACTAATTGTTGAAGTTACTGTTAGTAAATCATCCAGTTTAGCCGAGGCTAAGTTATCCATTTCAACGTGTCTGACCACAAAACCACAGTTTTGTTCTAAAAAAAAGGATTGATTAATTTTAAGCGTTCTTAACCATTCAGTACGAGCACGCTCACAAAATTTTAAATAATTAGCGTAATAAACAATACCGCCTGCATCAGTATCTTCATAGTAAACTCGGATTTGAAATGTATTACTAAGCGTTTGCATGAATTTATGTATGGCTTTTAATCTAAAACTTCAAGTCTCTATAGTAATAGAATAATAGCTATGCAAACAAGTGTTTAAAGCAAGAGATTGCAAGAAAGTGTGAATATAACTTTTCTGACTTTTTACGGCCAACTTCCTGTTGTGTTCTATCAAATCAAGAATACTGATTATTCATTAGTTTTTCTAATGCGAAATATAAATTTAATTCGTTTGTTTTTATCCAGTGTCATTCATATAATGCTTTTGTTTTCTGAGCTAGTCCATGAAAAAACTCTCCCCCTAGGTTTTATCATGACTAGATTTTGAATAGATAACTCGTTTATTTATTCTCTCTGACATGTTTTTTGAAACATTTTTTCCTTCTAGTAACTTAGAATTTAAGTTGCCCGCTTTATTAGAGCGGGCTTTTTTTTGTCTGAAATTTAACAAGAAAGTAAACAATCATAAGTTAAATAACTGTTTTTAAATGATAATTTATATTAAGTAAGGTTTATCAGAGAGTGGTTATATTTTTATTCTGGATTTATTATTGAAAAATGTTGATAAGCTTTATCTGTTACTATTCGACCTCGCGGGGTACGTTGTAAGTAGCCCTGTTGAATTAAAAAAGGTTCAAGAACGTCTTCAATCGTTTCTCTTTCTTCGCCAATAGCTGCCGCAACGTTATCTAATCCTACTGGCCCGCCATTAAATTTTTCAATAATAGCTAATAAAAGCTTTCTATCCATAATATCAAAGCCTTCGTGGTCAACTTCGAGCATATTCAAGGCATTGCTTGCGGTGTGTTGATCCACTTCACCCGCAGTTTTAACATCGGCATAATCACGCACTCGTCGCAATAATCGATTAGCAATTCTAGGAGTGCCACGCGAGCGTTTCGCCACCTCAAAGGCTCCTTCTCCGTCCATATTTAAATTAAGAAAATGTGCGGAACGCGTCACAATATCAGTTAAATCTTTAGTGTTATAAAACTCTAATCGCTGAACGATACCAAATCGATCACGCAAGGGTGATGTTAATGCTCCTGCTCGCGTTGTAGCACCAATTAAAGTAAATGACGGTAGGTCAAGTTTGATTGACCGAGCAGCAGGTCCTTCCCCGATCATAATATCTAATTGATAATCTTCCATTGCAGGGTATAGCACTTCTTCAACCACAGGACTTAATCGATGTATTTCATCGATAAAAAGCACATCATTTTCTTCCAGATTAGTTAATAGTGCCGCAAGATCACCAGCTTTTTCTAATACTGGTCCCGAGGTTGTGCGAATGTTCACGCCCATTTCATTGGCAACAATATTCGCTAATGTGGTTTTACCTAACCCTGGCGGACCAAATATGAGTAAATGATCAAGAGGCTCGCCACGTTTTATCGCAGCTTCTATAAATATTTCCATTTGGGTTTTAACATGATCTTGCCCGGTATAATCCGCTAATAATTTTGGACGAATCGCACGATCAACCCCTTCATCTTCTAGCGTTGCAACAGGCTCAATTAATCGATCAGCTTCTATCATTTATTTTCTCTATCATTTTATTTATCAATTAACGTATCAAATATGGATAATATATTTATAACATAGCCTTTAATGCGTCTCTAATTAAGTCTTCGCTACTCTTATCAGCACTAAATATTGATTTAATCGCTTTGTCGGCTTGTTGTTGACTATAACCTAATGACACTAGGGCATTAGTTGCATCACCTTTGGCATTACTCACATAGTTATCAGTTTGCTGAACGTTCAAAGTAAAGCCTTCTGAAGAACTTGCATCGCCACCCGTTTGCCAATCTTTAAGGCGATCACGCATTTCAATTAATAAGCGCTCTGCTGTTTTCTTACCAACGCCTGGAATTTTTACAATCGTTGTTAAGTCGTCATGGTTTACACAACTAACAAATTGATCCGCCGACATACTCGATAAGATAGCTAAGCCTAATTTAGGGCCAACACCATTAACTTTGATCACTAAACGAAAAAGTTTTCGCTCAACTTTATTGGCAAAGCCATATAATAATTGCGCATCTTCTCGAACAACAAAGTGCGTATAAATTATCGCTTCTTCATTTAACTCTGGTAAAGCATAAATACTCGTCATTGGCATCGTTACTTCATAACCAATACCACCACATTCAATTAATACTTCTGGAGCAGTTTTCTCCAACAAAACACCACGCAAACGACCTATCACAGCAACAAAACCTTGAATGAAATTATTTTACGAAACCATAACACTATATATTTATACAGTAAAGTACCTGTTAAGCCGATTGGGATAAATTGTTGTTATCAAATACATCAATAACGAAGATTAGCGCAAACGACCTCTTACCATTTTGCTTGCTTGACCGGCCATTTTATCTAAAGAGTCATGACTATGAGCATGACACAATGCCACGGCTAAAGCATCGGCTGCATCCGCTTGTGGAGTTCCCGGAAGTTTTAAAATAGACTTTACCATATGCTGAACTTGAGTTTTATCGGCTGCTCCAGTACCAACCACCGATTGTTTGATTTGTCGGGCAGAATATTCGGCAACAGTTAAGCCATTATTGGTTGCTGCAACAATCGCAGCTCCCCTCGCTTGACCAAGCTTTAAAGCGCCCCCAGGGTTAACTCCCATAAACACTTGTTCAATAGCAAATAGCTCAGGATTAAATTGAATGATCAACTCTGATACGCCAGCAAAAATCGTTTGCAGTCTGTCACTGAAATTTTCATCTTCTTTATTGGCAGAAAATGCTTTAATACAGCCGCTACCTAAATAAGAAAGTTTACGCCCTTCTTTTTTAATAACGCCATAACCGGTAATTCGAGAGCCAGGATCAATTCCTAAAATAATAGACAAAGATAAATTCCTTTAGCGTCACTGAAAGGTCAAAGATATTCATTTTTCATACCTTTATATCAAGTAGAAAAATAATCTGCCATTAAAAAAGCAGTAAATATTTACATATTTACTGCTTTAAACGTATAGATAACTAGGTTAACAACTATTCAGCTGTAGCTGTTTTTTCTTCCGTTTGAATGCGAGTGATCCCTAATTCCTTTAACTGTTCAGGATTTGCATGGCCTGGTGCATTAGTTAATGGACAAGCCGCGGTAGTTGTCTTAGGGAATGCCATCACATCTCGAATAGAACTCGCGCCTGTCATCAACATCACCAATCGGTCTAAACCAAAGGCTAAACCAGCATGTGGTGGAGCACCGTACTGAAGTGCTTCAAGTAAGAAACCAAATTTCTCTTGTGCTTCTTCGTCACTGATACCTAAAATTCTAAACACAGCAGCTTGCATATCTTGATTATGAATACGCACAGAACCACCGCCTAACTCACAGCCATTTAAAACCATATCGTAGGCATCTGACAATGCGCCAACAGGGTTGGCTTCAAGCTCTTCCGCGGTTAAGTTTGTTGGTGCGGTAAAGGGGTGATGAATCGCGTGCATATGGCCGTCAACTTCTTCAAACATTGGGAAGTCAACTACCCATAATGGTTTCCACTCACCTTCAAGCAGATCTAAATCTTCACCCAACTTAAGACGTAAAGCACCTAATGATTCACTTACAACATTGTAGTTATCGGCACCAAAGAAAATAATATCGCCCGTTTTAGCATTTGCACGTTCAAGTAATGCTTTAGCCGCGTCTTCAGACAAAAATTTTAAGATAGGTGATTGTAAACCTTCCATGCCGGCATCAATATCATTCACTTTTAACCAAGGCATGCCTTTAGCACCATAAATGCCAACGTATTTCGTTAATTCATCAAGCCCTTTACGAGAGAATTTCGCAGCACCTTGTGGCACACATATAATAGCAACACGGCCTTTTTCGTCATTTGCAGGGCCTGAAAATACTTTAAACTCAACATCTTTTAAAATATCTGCCACATCAACAATTTCTAATGGGTTACGTAAGTCTGGCTTATCACTACCAAAACGAGACATCGCCTCAGAATATGGCATACGTGGAAACTCACCTAAATCAACATCTAACATG
Source organism: Colwellia sp. 1_MG-2023 (assembly GCF_030546755.1). Taxonomy (GTDB): domain Bacteria; phylum Pseudomonadota; class Gammaproteobacteria; order Enterobacterales; family Alteromonadaceae; genus Thalassotalea_H. The sequence goes on along the minus strand of NZ_JAUOPE010000005.1, from coordinate 306,054 downwards.
GTTTGAAACAATTCACGGATCATTGTTTCTGTCACTTCCATCACTTGATCAGAAGACATGAAAGAGGTTTCAATATCAATTTGCGTAAATTCTGGTTGTCTATCGGCACGTAAATCTTCATCACGGAAACATTTAACGATTTGATAATAACGCTCCATTCCCGACATCATCAACAATTGTTTAAATAATTGTGGCGATTGCGGTAAAGCGAAAAACTGTCCTTTATGCGTACGACTTGGCACTAAATAATCACGTGCCCCTTCAGGTGTTGCAGCAGTAAGAATCGGGGTTTCAATATCTAAAAATCCTTGCGACTCAAGCGAAGAGCGAACCGCTGAGGTTACTTTGGCACGAAAACGCATACGCTCGGTCATTTCAGCACGGCGTAAATCTAAATAACGATACTTTAAACGCTGCTCTTCAGAGTTAGTTTGGTTTGAATCAAGAGGCAATGGCGCTGACTTATTTAAAATAGTTAGGTCTAATCCTAATACTTCAATGCCACCCGTTTTCATATCTTTATTGATTTGTCCTTCAGGACGAGCACGTACTTTCCCTTTAATTTGCACACAAAATTCGTTGCGTAAGGTGTTGGCTTTTTTGATCACATCAGGTAAATCTGGATCATACACAACTTGAACTATGCCTTCACGGTCTCGTATATCTAAGAAGATAACAGCGCCTAAATCGCGACGTTTGTTAACCCAACCACATAATGTTATTTCTTGACCAATGTGAGATTCATTCACCTCACCACAATAAAGACTGCGCATACTCGTTTTGCCTTGATATTTCGAGAATTTAGCGACCGATAATTCGCTTGATTCTATTCGGATAAAATTTTGCCGACATTATAAAGCAATCAAGATTAATGTCACCAGTATTCACGATGAGATGTTAAAAAACCTAATTACGACATAGAGCGCGACGAAACAAGCTTAAGAACTAAATACATAATGATTTTTACCCGAAGCTTTTACTTCATACATTAATCGATCCGCCTCTTTTAATAAGTCGGTTTCAGTTTTAGCATCGCCGGGATACATTGCAATCCCAATACTACAACCTATTTTCGCTTCAGCGATAGAAAGCTGAAATGGTTGTTGCATCAGTTTTAGTACTTTTTCTGCGATAAAAGCGGCCTCATTTTGGTTATGAAGCCCCGTCAGTAATAAGACAAATTCATCTCCACCAAATCGTACGGTTGTATCAGACTTTCGTACACATTGAGATAATCTATCAGCCACTCGTTTTAATAATTCATCGCCAACATCATGACCATAAGTATCATTAATGGCTTTGAAACCATCAAGATCGATAAACAATAAGGCCATTTTTAACGACTGACGTTGGTGAAAGTTAATCGCCGTATTAATTCTGTCTTTTAACAAAACACGATTTGCTAGCCCAGTGAGTTCATCATGAGTTGCCATATGCTTCATTTTTTGTTCAAGCGACTTTCTGGTTTGTATTTCAACATATAAACGTCGATTCCACACGACAATAACAACAATAACGGTAATAATGATCACCCCAATTTGGGCTGATAACCTCAAAACAGTATCTTTATCGAATCCGGTTTCTAAATTAATACCAAACCATTTTTCATAAATAGTTTGTCGTTCACTTTCTGAAATACTCATTAAAGCTTTATTAAAAATACTAGTGAGTTCTGGCCAATCTTTACGTATGGCAAAGCTATTTTCATCAATTTTAAATTCATCAATCACAGACATATATAATGTCATTAAACTTTCACGGCGAATTAACTCAGAGGCTGAAGCAATATTTTCGATTAAACCTTGCACGGAACCTTGTTGGACCGCTTGTATGCCCTCTTCGTGATCATCAACTAGTGTTAAAAGAATACTAGGATGCTCTTCTTGGATAACTTTCGCTATTTGATAACCTTTAACGATCGCTAACTTTTTCCCGTAAAAATCTTTTAACTTTAAGCCACTTTTTTGTTGTCGTTGATGAATAACAACCCATGGCATATCCCAATATGGCACGGAGAAAGAGAGCACTTTTTTTCGTTCAACCGAAGCTGAAGCGCTCCCTAAGATATCCACTTCTTTATTTAACAACCCTTGGAACATATCGTTCCAGTTGTCATAGGTCTGAAAGGTAAAATTCACGCCGGTTCTTTGACTAATTATCGCCAAAATATCGGCATTAATGCCTTTAACGTCACCGTTTTTATCGACAAATTCTACTGGGGGCCAACTTTTATTGATACCAACTTTAGCAGTTTTTATTTTTGCTCTAAAGGCTCTTTCATCTGTCGTTAGCTGAACTTTTTTAGCATTAACTTTGTAATAACCTTCATCGGTATTCAATAACCAATGTTTTTCTAATTTAAGTATTTCTTCAGGTGGAAGGATTTCAAAACCTTCTTTAATTATTTCAACTAAACGTGCGTTTTTCTTTTGTGTAAGCGCAAATATTTTGGTTCGAAATGGACTGGTTGCTAAACTATAAAATGATGACTGTAAATTTGCCTGAACTAATTGTTCTCGAGTGGTTTCTACTGCACCGACAAAAGCATCTATCTCATCCTGTTTAATCGCATTTAACATTTCACTATAGTTTTTTAAGAAAACCAATTGAAGGTCTGGATAATTTTTCTGTACCTGTTCAATATAAGGTGCCGAAATAAATATCCCCAAACGTTTACCTTCAAGCTGAGCAAGCTCTGTTATATTTGGAATATTATTAGAGATATAAACATTTGATGGCACCTCATAAACTTGCTGTGCTAAGGTCAAATGATCAATGGAGAGTTGGTTGTTGGGAAATGCAATATGTGCGTCAATACCCCCTTCTTTTATTAACTCAACCGCTTCAGACATTTTTTCAGGAATAAACTCGACAGCTAAACCCGATTGTTTTGACCATAATCGCCAAATATCAACAAACAATCCTTGAGCTTCCCCCGTATTAGATACCCCCATATAGGGTAACAAATTAGGGGTGTATGCCAGTAACAGTTTATCTGAGCTTTTATTAAAGCCTAACCACTTTTTCTCTAAAACAGCACGTTCTTCAGAGGTGATTTTTTCCATTCCTTGTTTGACAAAATTAAATAAGCTCTTATTTTCAATGGAAAGTGCAGAGACATATTCATCCTTATTTAATAATAGTCGCCGATAAGTTGGAAACTGTGTCAGTAATTCTTTTCTTCGTTCATAGTTTCGAAATATTCTGTCTAAAATACTAAAAGCGGCAACTTCACCGTTAAGGGCACCATCAAATAATGCGAACCTATCTTTATACTCTCTCAAAATAAAATTTGGGTTAATCTCTTTGAGTTTTTCAATATGGCTTGAGCCTTCAACCACCCCAATAGTAAACGGCATTAATTGAGAGATATTGTCTATATGATTATAATTTCGATGAATGTAAATGTTACTTTTTTGATTAAAAAAGGTCGGTGTAAAAGTAAATTTTTTTGCTCTATCGTCAGTTTTTACTAGTCCTGCATGAATGTCCATTTCTCCTTCACTCACCGAAGCTAACGTTTCTAACCAGCCCATAAGAACAAATTCAATTTCAACATTTTGTTTTTTTGCCCATAACTTCCAATAATCAACCATAATGCCATCAGGCTGACCTTGTTGATTTTGAAAGTGGAAGGGGAATGAATTTTTATTAACGGCTATTTTTATCGGTTGTGGTATTTCTGGCTCAGTTTGAGCGAAGACATTGCTACACAAAAATAGTGTAATAAAAATTAAAAACGTTAAAGACCAATATTTCAAACTTAACCCCTGCTCATGGTTCTATTGATAAGTATTTTGCATAAATACTTTGCTCATCGTTATATATCCGTTTTATTGATCACTGCTTTTCAGTTAAAATACCAATCACTTGTATTTTTAAACAATGACTTTACGCTATGCCTCGTTCAGAAACCGATTTAATTTTTTCAAACAAACAAAGTAAAGTGAAAGATTTTACTTTTGATGCACAAGTTGTAGAAGTGTTTCCTGATATGATTTCACGTTCAGTGCCAGGCTATAATACTATTATAGAAACGATTGCTCAATTAAGTCAGAAATATGTCACTAATAATTCAAACATTTATGATTTAGGATGTTCCTTAGGGGCAGCAACGCTTGCAATGCGCAAAGGTATTAAAGCAAAAAACTGTATTATTATAGGTGTTGATAACTCTCCTGCCATGGTTGAACGCTGTAAAATGCATATCAATGCTTTTAAAGGTGAAACCCCTGCAGAAATAGTGGAAGGAAATATTGTAAATTACCCTATTGAAAATGCTTCAATGGTCGTACTGAATTTTACCCTACAATTTATTGAGCCAAGTCAGCGAGAACAAGTGATCAATAATATTGCTCACGGCTTATTGCCAGGAGGCGCATTGGTTTTATCAGAAAAACTATCCAAGGACGATGAAGTATGTCAAAGCTTGTTAACTGACTTACACCATAACTTCAAACGTGCAAATGGCTATAGTGATTTAGAAATCGCTCAAAAACGTACAGCACTAGAAAAAGTAATGCTCACAGATACGATTGAAACTCAAATAACGCGATTGAAAAACGCCGGTTTTACGCATGTAACGCCTTGGTTTCAATGTTTTAACTTTTATTCTTTAGTCGCCATTAAATAAGTAGTTACATCAATGAATTTTAATACTTTTTATCAAGAAATCGCTCAAAATCGCTTATCCCATTGGTTAAATACTTTACCCGCTCAACTTACTCATTGGCAAAAACAAGAGCTTCATGGTGAATTTCTACAATGGCAAAAAACACTGGATGCCTTGCCCAAAACAACCCCCTCTAGCATTAATTTGCAAGATGGTGTCATTGTGGGTGAAAAAAACGATATTAATGAAGGCGAATTTAAACGCATAGAAAACTTATTAAGAAAATTTAAACCGTGGCGTAAAGGGCCTTACCATATTCATGGCTTACATATTGATACTGAGTGGCGATCTGATTTCAAATGGGACCGCCTGCTTCCTCATATAAGTCCATTAAAAAACAAATATGTATTAGATATAGGCTGCGGTAGTGGTTATCACTTATGGCGTATGCGAGGTGAAGATGCAAAATTTGTTGTTGGCATTGACCCTACCCAATTATTTTTTACTCAGTTTAACGCCATACAGCACTTTGTTAATGACAACCAGGTTCACTTATTACCCTTAGGTGTTGAACACTTGCCAGAGCTAAATGCCTTTGACACTGTATTTGCTATGGGGGTTTTATACCATAGACGCTCACCCATTGACTTTTTGTATCAGTTAAAAGCACAACTGGTGAAAGGCGGTGAATTAGTGTTAGAAACATTAGTGGTTGATGGGGATGAAAATACCGTATTAGTTCCTGGTGAGCGCTATGCGAAAATGCGCAATGTATGGTTTTTACCTAGCTGTGATGCCATGTGTGCATGGCTATCACGTTGTGGTTTTAGCAATATTCGGGTTGTAAATACCGATGTTACAGCGCTTGGCGAGCAACGTAAAACTGACTGGATAGACACAGAATCTCTCGAAGATTTTCTTGATCCTATCGATCAGTCAAAAACAATTGAGGGTTACCCAGCACCGAAAAGAGCTATTTTTATCGCTAATAAATAATCTTTTAATTCAAGTGGTTATCTACCACCAATTGATAACTACCATTTTCTTTAATTGTTTCAATACCATTATCAAACGTCTCTTTTAATTTTTTAGATTTAAACCCCACTGAATAGGGGCGTTCATTAAAAATATAATGGAAAGTAAATGGTTTATTAAATAGCGCATTTTTTTGTGTTTTAACAATGTACTTAAAAATATTAATATCAAGAATAATGACTTCAGTTCTACGTAAAAACAATAATTCAATTTGTTTCATTTGATCGGGAACTTCTCGATAATCCATAGAATAGGCAATAGCACCTTCATAATCTTCACCGAGAAATTTCTTAGCATTTTGAAAAGCAATAATGCTTTTATCTGACAGGTCAGATATTTTATCAATGGTAAAATTATCTTCAGCAAGGCTCACCGCTACATTCTGATAAATAATATAGGGTTTTGACATAAAGAGTGCTGGGTGTTCGTAACTTGGCGGCAAAGTAATAATGCCGTCAGCATTCATCCGACGAAATCCTGTAAGGTTGCGCCCTAAAGGCATAGCGTTAAAATGTACACTCAGGTTTTCACTAGCAAAGGCTTCTCTGATCAGATCGAGTTGTAAACCTCGCTGTTGATCTTCAAGAATGAAAGGAGGTTTTGCTAAACCAGTGATTAACTCTAAGGTTTGATTATCTAATAACCGTTCATTTGTAAAAACTTTTTTACTTTCAAATGCTTGATTTGTATATTCTGCTGCACTACTTAACAATGGAGCGATAAAAACGAAACAACAAATTATTTTATATAAAGACCCCATTTACACCCTTGCTTTTCTATAACTTTCAACAATATATCGTTTGTTACTAACAATAAACTAAGTAAAATGTTAACGTGAAAGTTAAGAAACTATTTGCGACAACACTTGAAAAGTTTAGCATGTATTTTACTAATATATTAGGTCTGCTATGAATAATATCTGGTTAACGAGACAATTTACTAAAGTGGCAACACGTCGACAAGATCACCGTAGCCCTTTCCAGCGAGATAGAGCAAGAATTCTTCATTCTGCCGCTTTTCGTCGACTACAATCTAAAACTCAAGTCATGGGCAGTGGTCAAAGTGATTTTTATCGAACCCGTCTAACTCATTCATTAGAAGCAGCACAAATTGGCTCTGGTATTAGCGCTCAACTGCGCGATAAATTTCCAGAGCTTACGGCCAACTTATTCCCAGAAAATGACACCTTAATAGAAGCCATTTGTTTGGCTCATGACATTGGTCACCCCCCGTTTGGTCATGGTGGTGAAGTGGCTTTACATTATATGATGCGTGACTTTGGCGGTTTTGAAGGTAATGGTCAAACGTTCAGAATTGTTTCAAAACTAGAGCCTTATAGTGAAAATTACGGCATGAACTTAGCTCGCAGAACCTTGCTTGGTCTAATGAAGTATCCACAAACAATTGATTGCTTATCATCTGCAGCGCAAGTAAAAACATTATCGTCTCACCGTCAACTAAAAGCAGCAGACTGCCATCCGCCAAAAGGATTGTATTTAGATGATTTAGCAGGATTAAATTGGGTACTTTCTCCGTTAACCTCTGAAGATAAATCATTATTTCAACAAACGACTCAACACAAAAACAAACACAACAAAACTCTTTATAAATCAATTGATTGTTCAATTATGGAGCTCGCTGATGATATTGCCTACGGCATTCACGATTTAGAAGACGCTATTGTTACAGGTGTTGTTAACCAAAATGACTTTGAAGAACATGTCGTTAAGCAACTTAAAATGCTTGATGACGAATGGTTAAAGGAAATCAGTGAAACGTTAACCGAGCAATTATTTAGCCAACAACATCACCTACAAAAAGAAGCCATTGGTGGATTAGTCAATTATTTAATCACTGAAATTGTCTTGGTTGATCTGAATGAAATTGACGGTATCAATTTTTCAGAGCCGCTATTAAGATACAATGCCCAGCATCCTGATATTGCCAAAAAAGCACTGCAAATATTTAAAGATTTTGTCTTTCAATTTGTTATCAAACAAACCGCGATTCAACAAGTTGAGTATCGAGGTCAACAAGTCGTCATGGAACTTTTTGAAGCACTGGCCTCTGATCCTGAAAGATTGTTACCAACCAATGCTAAAGCACGTTATTTACGAGCGAAAAGTGACGGGACTAATTGTCATCGGGTTATTGCAGATTATGTTGCAGGTATGACAGACGATTATGCCACTAATTTGTATCAAACCTTATTTGTGCCAAGTAACCAAAGTCATTATCGTTGGTCAAACCTATAGTTTGCCATCAATTTTTTCATCAACGATAAGTCCGCGACCTTAAGTCAGTGAAAATAAGTCAGTGAAAATAAGTCAACGAAAATAAAAACAAACAGAATAAACCATTTTAAAAGAGTAATAACAGAAATTATGCTTGATATTTATGCAGGTTCACACGCCTTAAAAACCATTCAAGAACAAGGCTTTTCTCAACAATTGTTTACTTCTATGTTAGGCGCCAGCGGTGGTCCGAAATGGTTTGTTTTGAAAAGCTAAACACTGATATTTTATAATAATCATTGAGTCTTGTTATTAATTGCCCTTCATAAAATTATTCTTTGAAAAAGTGAAATTAAGTGTAGATGATAGCCAAATTTGCCAGCATTGCGGTCATTCAAGTATTATAAATAACTCCATTTTTCCTAAATGGTATTTGGTTGTGTATTAAAGAAATAACGTAGTTTATCTATAAGATTTTTCATTTTAAAAAATCTAATAAACGTTTCGCACTGCTATTTTGAAAAACATTACTCGGCCAAACTGCGTATAGGGGAATCGGTTCAACTTGCCAGTTTGGTAACAATTCAACTAAAACATTACTTTTTATCTCTTTTTCGATTAAAAAATCAGGAGGAGTAGCTATACCTGCGCCATTTATACATAGCTGAGTCATAGCTTCAACACTATTCACACAGATATTACTTTTAAAACCAATTTCACATTTTGCTCCCTCAGAATTTATTAAAGTTCTGTAATTCGGGAGCATATCTAATTTTATCCAATTCCACTTTGTTAAATCATCAGGATAGATAGGTCTTTTATTTTCTTTCCAATAATCATAAGAACAAACTAGTTTTCTATTAATTTCTCCAATTCGTTTAGACATAAGGCTACTGTCATCCATTTCGCCTGCCCTAAATGCTAAATCAATGCCTTTAACAATAAGGTCTTGTCTATTGTCGGTATAAAATAATTTAAAATTCAAACAAGGGTGTAATTTGCTGAATTGAGATATTTTTTTACTTATCTCCGATTTGATTAAGGCTGAAGGTAGGGTCAGGGTTAAAGTACCTCTTAGCTCTTGCTTATCTGAAGTTATTTGGCTTAATCCTTGATGTGCAGCTTGGATCATATTTAAAGCATACTGATATAACACAGTCCCTTCAGATGTTAACGACAAATGTCTAGTCGACCTGTAAATTAAAGCCGTACCTACAGATTTTTCTAATTGAGTAACTTGATAACTAACGACTGAAGGTGAAAGTTTAAGCGCTTTTGCAGCAGCTCGAAAAGAACCCTGTTTTATCGTTTCAGCAAAAATAGCTATTGATCGTAATTCATCTATCATTCGTTTTATTGTTAAAGAATTTAGAACAGTGATACTTAATTGTAGCACCTTATCCAAGTAATAAAGTAGATATATAGTTTATAAAAAAATATAGGAAAAGTTATGTCGTTATTTATCGCAATGTTTTCATTCTCATTAGCTATGTCAATATCTCCAGGGCCTGTGAATATGGTTATTGTATCTTCAGGTGCAAGCTACGGAGTACGTAAAACATTTTCATTCGTTTCAGGTGGAACGATTGGTTTCACATCACTGTTGTTATTCATTGGATTAGGTTTTTCTAATGTTATTAATTTATATCCAAGCTTTCTAAAATACTTAGCCGTTGTTGGGGCACTATTTATTGTTTATATGGGCTATTTAATTATGACTTCAATACCAGAATTAAATATAAAAAAACAGAAACAACCAACATTTATACAAGGCTTTCTATTGCAATGGTTAAATCCTAAGGCATGGATAGCCTGTATGGCTGGCGTTTCTTTGTTTTCCTTACCCAATAGTCATCAAGAGTTTTTAACCTTTTCATTGATCTATTTTTTAGTATGTTATTTATCTCTCTTCTCTTGGTCTGTAATAGGAAGTAAAGTAGCAATACTTTTAAATAGCGACTTTAAATTAAAGCTTTTTAATCAATTAATGGGAGGTCTTTTGATTGTGACATCGTGTTTCTTACTTTACTCGCAATTTAATTAGATTCATCAAAATAATCTTAACGAGTTTATTAGAGTTTTCTAGATGTTATTCTGGTACGAACATGAATTACCTGAATAGCATTAAAAGTTAACTTCAAATTATGAAATCTCTATGGCAGCTTTGAGCTTTTAGTTGTCATTGGTTCATTTAATCCACTATTATATTCTCCAAATTCACATTGCTAATACTTAATAAGGTTATATAGCTTTAATGATCGAAATTTACGCAGGAAAAACCGCCTTAAAAACCATTCAAGAACAAGGCTTTTCTCAACAATTGTTTACTTCTATGTTAGGCGCCAGCGGTGGCCCGAAATGGTTTACTTTGTTCGGACTTGATAAGTATATATTTGGTGAGTTTTTTCAAGAAAGAACCACACCATTAAACTTAATTGGATCATCAGCTGGCGCTTTTCGTTTTGGGGCGTTAGCTCAAAAAGATCCCATTGCTGCAATTACTCGGCTAGCTAAAATTTATAGTGAAACGGTTTATAGCGAAAAAGCTGATGCTATTGAAATTACCACAAAAGCAAAAGCCTTATTAGACGCTGTTTACGGTAATCATGGCATTGAGGAGATAATCAACAACCCGATCTTTAAAGCGCATTTTATTGTAGCAAAATGCCAAGGGTTAACGAGCTTTGAAAGTAGGCCATTACAGTTTTTAGGCTTATTAAGCAGTATCATTTTTAATCGCATTGATCGAAACTTATTAAAACATCAATATCAACGTTATGTATTTCATCACCCAAACAGCCAAGTAAAACTCACCGACCATTGTCAATTTGACACTTTTTATCAGCCATTAACCTTGAGTAATTTAAAAGATGCCTTGCTTGCTTCTGGCTCCATTCCTATGGTGATGCAAGGTGTCAAAGATATTCCACATTCACCAAGTGGCATGTACCGAGATGGCGGAATTATTGATTATCATTTTGACTTAAACATCGAAGAACAATCACCTAAAATTAGTGCTTCTGATAGTAATTTTTCTCATAACCAATCAGCAAAAAATGACGGTTTAATTTTATATCCTCATTTTAATGCGCAGCCAAAAGCAGGATGGTTTGATAAAAACTTAGCCCGTAATGTGCAAGAAAATCACTATAAAAATGTTGTGATGTTAGTACCGTCTGCGCAATTTGTTGCATCACTCCCCTTTGGTAAAATCCCTGATAGGAAAGATTTCACTGAAATGGACGCTCCTACCCGTATTAAATATTGGCGTACGGTTTTAGCGGAAACGGAACGTTTAGCAGAAGGTTTTGATGCTTTTTGTCAGCAAGCGAATATCAATCAAATAAAGCCTTTTAGCTTTTGATTGAAAGAAAAGAAGATAAAATAACGCACGACCAAAGGTAAACGGAAACTGTTCAGTACCGTTTACCTGAAGTTTTTTAAGCTTTTTGATAAATAGCACAAACCGCGCCGGCGGGATCTTTAATCACCGCATATTTATCATCCCCCATAGATTTAATTTCAGTGACCATTTCACCGCCGTTGGCTAATACTTGAGCCACAGATTCTGTGACATTTTCCACTAAAAAGTACGGTAACCAAGCGGGAGGCAAATCAGCATTACATCCTTGTGCATGACAAATGCCGCCCACCGCTTCTCCAGAGCTTGGCGACATAACGGTATGGTCATTATAATCGCCCATCGACACAGCTTCACTTTGCCAACCAATGACCTGTTGATAAAAGTCTTTTACTTGTTCAGCATTATTAACGGAAAGGTCGAGCCAAGCCATTTCACCTATTTTGTCTGCCATATTTTTCTCCATTTGGTGATGAGTGCATTAATCTTGATGTCAAAAATAAATATAGTCGTTTATTTGTTTGTTTTAAGTTTAGGGTTTGCTGGGTAAAACTTTTCCGGCAATTTATTTATATGTTCAAAAAAACGAGTATCTTTATAGGGTAATTTCATAAATCCAGAAATTCCCTGACCATTGATAGTCGGTAAAAGTTGCAATATTTCAGCTAAACATTGCCTAAATTCTTGCTCTTTATCATGGTTTAACAACATCAAATAGCTATGGATTTTTAAGTGCGTGGGTAACACTTCAAAAATAATACAACCAGTATGATGAATTGAGTTTAATCGAGTTAAAACCGTCATAATTTCATCCGGCAAGTATAAATACTCATCAGGATCTTTACCGTCCTCAAAATAAGAATGCAATTTGGTAATGTCATCAACTTCTGGTACATCACTGATATCAAAGTGAATTTTTTGCCCAGGCGTGATGGTAAAGGGTGAATTTTCATCTTCACGTTCAACATGTAAAGTATTACGAGCATTAAACAAGCAGCTTTTAAAAACACCAACTCGAAAAATACCTTGCGCGAGCCTTATCATATTATTAACCGCACTTTGAAAAGAGGTTTTCAATGATTGGTCAAACATCGTTAAATTTGAATCAATATAAACGCCTTCTTTTTCCCAACGAATGGCCAAGCCACCCACAACAGGAAAATTACCTAAACGGCTGACCGCGGCAACAAAGGCTTTTTCGGTATCTCCCATACCCATTAAGTAATTTTTGTAATACTTTTCTAGCTGAGCATCGTCAATATCAGATAACGAATCGCTGTCGCTTTCTTCACGTAAAAAAGATTTTCGTGAGCCATAAACGACTGTGTCTATTTCTTGTTTTGCTGTTTTTATCCACACAGGTATTAATGGTTTAATTTCAGGTTTTGTAGGTGTACTTGCCAAAACTGTGTTTTTTAATAAGTTTAAATGATTAAAAAAATAATCCCCCGCTTTGCTACGCTGTTTCGGATCATCACTGAGCATTGTTTCAATAATTTTTGCTAATGTTTTAGGCAACCCTAAGGAACTTGGGGTGATAACGTTGTGACCATAGCGGCATGATTGGCCAGACGCTAATGCGTATAAAGTTGCAGCTAAGCCTTGCTCATCAAAACGCGGCGAAGATAAATCGCCATTCATTTGCTCAGGGCCAATAAAATAAACATCACCTAAGCGTGCGTTGGAATTTTGTAAATCACTGCTCATCAAATCCATGACATTATTGGACGTAGTGTTGCCGCGGATATCAAGTTGTGCAGTGACCGCAGAACCCCAATCAACTAAATACACTTGTTGGCTCTCTTCATGGAATACCACATTAGACGGTTTTATATCTCCGTGCACATAAGGTTTGCCTTTTTGATGCAAAGACGTATCGCGCAAATACAATAAGATATCGGCTAATTGTAAGGCGATATGAACGATTAATTCCGGTGGCAATGGACCATGTAAATGAGAATATTGCTCTAAATTAATACCTGGTGCACGCGCCATATGGACAATTGACTGTCGCTTAATTTTATAATATTCGATGATTTTAGGAATTTTAGGGTGCGCTAACTGCGCTTGAATTTCAGCCTCTTCAGCAAGCCTATCTTGAACATGCTGTGGTAAATTAATACGAGAGAATTTAAATACTTGTGCTAAACCATTACTGTTTTTACCACCAAACACAAAGCCAAAAGCGCCTTTACCTATAAGAGAGATGTCTGTAAAGCCTAATAACTTCAACTGTTGTTGACATAAATCCACCCATTTTTTAAGTTTTGTGGCATCTTTATGGCTCAATAAATAAATTGATTGTTCTTCAGCAATGTAAAAATGTTGCAGTTTATGTTTACCCACAAATAAACCTTTTCTTTTTTTTCATCATCAATTTTTTGTCATAAAATCGTCATACAGTTTCGATATTATGAACACGCTTAATTTATACTCGTTGTTAAATATATCTCCCCCAGAGATTATAAAATGTAGTTTATGCCTTAATGTTAACAAGTTAACACTAAGGCATTTTTTTTATCTTTAAGACAATAATAATAAATAGCAAGTGACTGCCACGATACAAGACACTATAAAGCTTAAAATCGCCCCTTCTTTCACCATATCTTGAATCGTAATTTCACCTGTACCATAAGCAATGGCATTAGGCGCGGTTGCCACTGGCAGCATAAATGCACAACTTGCACACATAGCTGCAGGGATCATAAAAACACTTGGATCGTAACCAGAAGCTACAGCGGCAACGGCTAAAATAGGCATTAATAAAGTAGCGGTTGCTGTATTACTGGTAATTTCAGTTAAATATGTCACCACTAAACAAATCGTTAAAATCATTAATATGGCTGGCAAGTTTGCCAAAGACGTTAACCAATCACCTAATATAGTACTTAAACCTGAAGCAACAAATCCTTTGGCTATAGCAATACCGCCCGCAAATAATAACAACATTCCCCATGGGATCTCTTTAGCTGATTCCCAATCAAGTAACCTTGAACCTTTGCCATTAGGGATTAAAAACATGATAACAACCGCTAAAAGCGCTACGGTACTATCACCTGCTATTTCTACACCAAATAAGTCGCTCCAACCACCAAAAGGTTCACTACGGGTTATCCATGCTAAGGCGGTTAAGCCAAACACCCAAAGTGTTCTGCTTTCTTCTTTTCGCCAAGCGCCTAATGCAGGTAATTCAATTTTTTGCGCTAAGGTAATATTTCTCGTTAACCAAAACGCCATAATAGGTAACACGATTAGCACAATAGGGACACCAATTTTCATCCAACTTAAAAAACCAAATTCCTCACCGGTATGCTCTTCATAAATCCCCATAAAAATTACGTTTGGTGGAGTACCAATCGGCGTACCTATACCGCCAACGCTTGCCGCATAAGCAATACCTAAAATTAATGCGACTTTTAATTGGGGATTATTAACGTGGGTTAAAATCGCAAGCGCAATAGGCAGCATGATAAGGGTTGTTGCGGTATTAGAAATCCACATACTTAATATGCCTGTTGCTAACATAAATCCTAGCACTAAACGCTTCGCACTACTGACACCAACAAGTTTGACCATATAAACGGCAAGACGATGATGCGTACCACTTTTTTCAATGGCTTTTGAGAGCATAAATGCGCCCATTAATAACAAAATAACGTGACTTCCTAATGAAGAAGCGACGGTTTTATGATCGACAATACCAAACAAAGGGAGTAAGGCAAAAGGCACCAGGGACGTTGCAGGAATAGGAATAGCTTCTGTCACCCACCATAAAACCGTTAGTAAAGTAATAGCGGCGGCAATTGCTGGTTTTTCAGCTAGTCCGAGTTGTAGCAGTATAAAGTAACTAAAAACGGCAATTAAAGGTGCTGCAACAATCATCAAAGAGTTATTAATTTTCAACATGCTATTTTTCTCGCATTAATAGTTGCTGATTGGCTTGAGATAACGCTTGCCACATTGGCTGCTGTTGCATAGCTTGCCATGAGATATCGGTAGTTTTTAACATGGAGGTAATTCGTTTTTCACTCGTTGAATCATGAACTAATTGAGCGTTATCAATAACCTTTATCAAAGCTTGACGATTATTGCATAACAACAACATGTCGCAGCCGGCATCTTGTGCAGCTTCAGAACGCTCAACATAACCACCAATAGAATTTGCAGCTTCCATCGATAAATCATCACTAAATATCACACCATTGAACTTGAGTTGATTACGTAAAATATCTTGTAACCAAATACGCGAAAAACCGACAGACTTGTTATCAATATCAGGATAAATAACATGTGCGGGCATTAAGGCATCGACAGCGTTTGCAGCAATTAATTGTTTAAAGGGGATTAAATCTTGGGCAGTTATATCGGCAAAACTACGATTATCTATCGGTAAGTCGACATGAGAGTCCGCTTGCACACTACCATGACCAGGAAAATGCTTGCCTGTTGCTTTCATACCAACTGATTGCATACCTTCAATAAAAGATTGCGCTAAAGGAGTAACAATTTCAGGTTGCGAATGAAAACTACGTAGTCCAATAACTTCACTAATACCATTAATATCGAGCACAGGCGCAAAGCTAATATCAATACCAATCGCTTGTACTTCTAGTGCCATTAACGCACCACTTTGTTTAGCAAGTAACTGGGCTTTTACGATATCTTGATCAGCATAATCCAGTAGTTTTCCCATGGCAGGAATAATAGAGAAACCATCACGAAAGCGTTGTACCCGCCCTCCTTCGTGATCAACCGCAATTAATAAGGGCTTATTAGCTGCAACACGAATATTGTTAACTAAATCAGCAAGCTGCTGGGGAGATTGAAAATTACGTGTAAATAAAATCAAGCCACCAATGAGAGGATGACTCAAAAGTTCTTTATCTTCTTCGGTAAGTGACGTGCCGAGCACGTCCATCATGATAGGACCCATAAAAACGATTCATATTTCTTTGTTATTTTATAGGAAGTAACTCTACCCAATTAAGCTTAAATAACATAGTGATGATTGAATAATTTATCGTTTTATCATTTTGTAAACAATCATGAGGTTAGATAAATATTCTTATAAAGGAGCGCCAACTCCAGCAGCAACAAACGGGATCACTTTACGAATAACATCTGAAATATCAACATCTTGTTCAAAATCATTTTTAGCAATATCCATTAACGCATCACTTGACGACATAGTAAAAATAACGGTCCCCATGGTGAAATGTAATCGCCAAAAGATATCTTCGGCTGAAAGTTCTGGATAAGCGCGCTGAACCGCAGTCACAAAATTAGTAATAACTTCAGGGTATTGGGTAGTTAAAAACCAACGTAAAAAGCCTTGGCTGTCGGTATAACCTCGCCCCAATAGTTGTAAAAAATTACTGGTGCCATTTTCTCTAAAAACATTTAAGGATAAAAGCGGGTCAATAAACGCCGAAAACACTTCATTTAACGAAGGTTTAGTTTCTTGTTGGCAAATAACGAGTAAAGAAGCTTGCAAGTTAGGTGATAATTCGTTCATATAACGAGACATCACCGCTTTTATTAATTCTTTTTTAGAACCAAAGTGATAATTGACCGCCGCTAAATTCACTTCCGCTAAACTGGTAATTTCACGTAATGATGTACCGTTAAAGCCTTTATCAGCAAACAAACTCTCAGCTGCATCCAGTATTTTATTTTTAGTGCTCATAAGCCATTACTGCCAGTTTTTTTCTTGATTAATACTGACAGTTTAAACAAGCGTTTAAAATAACGCAACCAAGTAAATTGATACTGTATTCTTGTAGTAAGAACAAGGGCATTACGCACAGCCCACATAGTCTTCATTGATAATATTTCCTCACAATAAATGCGATATGAACCGTCAAATAAAACACAATAAAAAAGACCTGCTATTTATATCAACAGCAAGTCTTTAAAAACAACAGCCATATACATTTAGAAACTAGCTGTTTTATCAATATACATTTATGAATATGCTTTATTAACTAGCCTTGTTTTGGGTGTAGTGATACTTTATTTCGTCCATCTTCTTTTGAACGATACAAAGCAGCATCGGCGCATTCTATCCATGCTTCATAGCTTTTTATACTGTCATCGACTTCAGCAATTCCTAAACTTATCGTATATTTGATGTCAATATCATTATATTTAACGTCTGAATTCTCAATCTCCGCGCGTAATCTTTCGGCAAATATAGTAGCGTTATCTAATGTTGTATCAGCCAATATAACGGCAAATTCTTCACCACCATAACGACCGGTTACATCCGTCTCTCTAACATGATCTCTAATTTTTTCAGAAATATCACGAATCACTTCATCACCAACTACATGACCATACTTATCGTTAACATTTTTAAATTTATCAATATCTATCATCACTAAACAACTAGGGTTGTCACTGCGTTTCCAACGTTTAAATTCATTTTGTAAACATTTTTCCCAATGCATTCGATTAAATAATTGGGTTAAGCCATCGGTTTGACTTAACACTTCCAACTCACTATTTGCCTGCTCTAAGTCTTTTTTATGCGTAGCATTATCGGTAACATCATAAACAATTAAACATAAGTGAGTAACCTCACCGGTTGATGACATTAATGGGATAAATGTCGTATTTTGATACATATAATCGGCGGTACCAGTGATCGGACGATAGTTTTGAAACTTAAAAAGATAAGGCCGTTGCTCCCAGATAGTAAACGCTTTATTTTTCAACATGAAAACAGATTCAGACTTTCGTACAAACCATTCTTTGGGTATTTCAGGGAACATTTCAAAGAGTTGCTTTCCTTTTACCTCTCGAGGTAATAACCCACTATGGTTTTCCATAAAACCATTCCAAATTTGAATATTATACTGACGATCTAACACCACTAAACCAACATCTATGGTATGGAGCATTTCCATCAACCAATGTAATTCATTAATTTGATCTGTTTCTAACGACATAAATTAATCCAGTAAATAAGCAATTTTATTGTTTAAAGTAATCATTGATGTTTCAGTAAAAAGTAACAACAAATCACATTTTATCGGATAGTTCTCAATGTTATAACTGATCTCTATCGCTAATGTTCGTTTCCATTTAGTTGAATTTGTAGCTATTAATTCAGAAATTTTCCTATGTTGACCTAATACGACAGGATGACCTTGGCTAAAGGTCATATCTAACTGCTCTGAAACACCTTTTAAACAAGCGCCAATAAGCAAGTTAGCCATATCCATTAATAATTCGAGCTCTGTACTTTCATCAACTTCATATTGATAATTCATTAGAGAAGCAACATCTTTAAAGCTAGAGTCATTTAAAATCAATAATGCTTCACCCGAAATACCGGCACCAATAAATCCTTGGCAAATACCAGAAGTACTTTCATACTCTTCAACAGCCGACAATGCCATGCTTAACTCACTCACTTCAATGAGATTAACATTCGGAATAGGAAGAACAACAAAGACATCTAATAAACGTGCCAGTAAATCACCTGCTTGCCCCATGGCGACATTGGCAATTTCTTGATAACAATCTCGTAAATCAGCATCTAATTCGACAAACTCACATTCAGCCTCTTTTATCACTTCAGGAGGGCTCACAGGTTCAGTCATAGGTGTTAAGCTAACTTTTTCTTCCAAAACGGTATTAACAATCGGCTCAAATGACATTTCATCAGTAGAGAAAATGCCATAAGCTTTTAATATATCTGTTAATTTATCTTTATTAACCGGCTTTTTAATGAAATCAAGTGCTCCCATACTGGTAACACGTTGATGAGCTTCTGGCTGAATATCACCTGATATTACAACAACCATAGTAGGTAAATCTTCTTTGACTATCGCTTCTAATACTTGATAGCCATCCATTTCAGGCATATTTAAATCGAGTAGTAAGACATCACCTTTACCGGCTTTTATCAACTCAATGGCTTCTCTTCCATTCGTTGCAAAGCTAATATCAACATCCCATCCGTCAGGCAGCGATCTTGCCACCTGTTTACGTGCCATATTCGAATCATCACAAATTAATAAGGGGGTCGACATAAAATCACTCTAATATTTTCGCATTAAAAACAACGATGTTTTATAAAAAAACATACTCATAATAGTACGTAGTACTTTATAACAATAGGTAATAATTAAAAAAAAAACTATTTTATGGCTATTTTTTTTTGCCAAGGTTAAGCTTTATTTACTGATGACTAAATTTCTCACTTTTTTTATGAAACTAACTCGATATTTTGTTTTAATCATTGTAAATTTATTATTTGCTTTCAATGTACTAGCAAATACTGCCTCGACTAATTCCCTACCTGAAACAAATAACCTGGTCATGGCCGGTGAAAAGTTTATTACTTTATTGGGCAATCAAATAGCAATTGGTGATCAAGCCCCAAACTTTAAAGTAGTTAACGGTACTTTTTCGCCAGTGACTTTAGCTGATTTTACGAATAAAACCTTGCTGATTTCAGTAGTTCCTAGCTTAGATACTGGAGTTTGCTCACTGCAAACTAAACGATTTAATGATGAAGTTAGCAATTTCTCTGACGAAGTCGTCATGCTAACCATTAGTAACGATTTGCCTTTTGCCCAAAAACGTTTTTGTAAAAACGAAAATGTCGAAAAGGTTCAAGTATTATCAGACGCAGTGTGGCGTGACTTTGGTAGTCAATATGGTCTTTTAATTAAAGATATGGGTTTATTAACTCGAGCGATCATTATTATTGATAATCAAGGTAAAGTTTCCTACAAAGAATTAGTTAAAAATATCTCCAATCATCCTAACTACGATCTTGCGCTTTCAGAGTTGAATAAATTAACTTCAGTAACTCAACCTCAACAATAATATCGATAGGATGCACTGAAGGAAATATAACAGCCTTCAGTGCATCAAATGAAAATCATTAAAAATCAATAACTAACAATTAATTTAAAAATAAATGCTTTTATTTCCTTGAAATAAATATTCTTGTCCTTATCTATTTAATTGTAGTCGCCGACAGGGGCTACCACTTAAACCGCCTGTTCATTTTGAAAGGCACAATTTATTGTTTAATACACGCAAACATGTTTAGTCGCAACAGAAGTTGGACAACGAACATCAAGTTATTAAGCAAATTAACAGCATATTGCTAAATTAAATAGGATATGAATTATGCGTACTAATACAGATTTCAGCCCACTATACCGTTCATTTATTGGTTTTGACCACTTAGCTGGTTTAATTGACAAAGCATCAAGAGCCGATAAACAATCGTCTTACCCTCCATACAACATTGAACTACTTGCAGACGATCAGTATAGAATAACTATGGCTGTCGCCGGTTTTGCGGAAAACGAGTTAGAGATAGAATCCAAACAAAACAACTTAATTGTTACAGGCAATAAACCTACAGAAAAAGATATATCTGATAGAAAATTTTTACATCAAGGCATTGCAGAACGAAATTTTGAACGGAAATTTCAATTAGGCGATCACGTTAAAGTCATTGGTGCTTTTATGGAAAATGGTTTGTTACATATTGATTTAGAAAGAGAAATACCCGAAGCATTAAAACCAAGAAAAATTGCCATTAATGGTAAAAGCTTGCTAACAGGTAACTCTAATTAACACCTAAATCGACATGTTTCTCCCTTATTTTGCCCGGTTTGTCACCGGGCTTTTTTATTCAATTTTATTGAGATAACTGCTTGAATAACTTTGCATAAGCCCCTTTCAAGTCTTTCGAGTCAACCTTTTTCAATAGCACTTTTACATTACTGCGATTATTCATTCGTTGATAAATATCTGCCATATTGAGATAAGTTTTATTTACTAGGTTTTGATTTCGCGCATTTATCCCTTCAGTTAAAGAGCGATTAAAATATTTTAACGCAACATCATAGCTTTCTACAAACAGATGAGAACGTGCCACATTAAAATTGGCGATTGCTTGTTTATTCTTATTTTCAGTCATCTCTGCCCATTGTAAGGCTTTAAATCGATACTCTTGATGCTTGGTATGATCACCTAAATTTAAAGCAAAATGTCCTAAATTGGTGAACAATTGATATTTGAAATTAGCATCAGTGAAATGATTAAATTTTTTATCTAAGCCTAGCAACATCTCATAACCTATTTGATATTGCTTCAAGTAAAGCAGCATATTCGCTACTTTTATTAATTCAAATGGTTTCGGCCAATCCTTGTTTACCGCCAATAGTAAATCTTTCGCCTCATTAAAATAACGAGAAGCTAACTCTGGGTTTCCTTTGTATTGAATTATTTTGGCATTCAAAATATAGACATAAATTTGAAATTTTTCAGGTAAGTCTTGCTTTGAAATAACAGGTAAAAGTATTTGTTCTAAATCTTCAATTCGCTCTAACGCAAATAATGCCTCTAGTTGATATAGTTTATAGGCATACCATAAGCGACTATATTTAGGTGTTTCTTGCAAATATTGCGGTATTAAAGTTAAACAATCATCATAAGAAGATTCACAAATTTTATGAATATTTATTGGCAATGGATCAGTATTTTTACTGTTAGATTCAGCTTCAATATTTAACGAGAGTGCGAAAGAAATAGCGAATATAGCTAACTTTAACAAAGTAGAAAAAGACGTGTTCATGTCGACACTTTAGCATTCAATATCTTCGAAAAGAAGCATTAATATGAAATCACTTTCCTTGATAAATAAACGAAGAAATGAAAGGGAACATTAACTGAGGATGACTGATTGGCGCCATATGTCCGGCATCTACCTCTTCAACAGTAACCGAATCAAGTGCATCAACTATGGTATGACTTAACTCTTTACTAACTTGTTGCGTGTACTTTCCGTACATTACTAAACATGGACACTGGATATTTTTAAGATTAGCAATAGTATAGGTTTCATGAAAAATACCGACAAAGTCTAATTTTACTTTTTCGAACTGAGCGGCCATTATTGTTTGAACTTTAATGGGTAAGTTTGCATAAAAGCCAGTACCATTCCAAAAATCAACAAAAGTTTCAGTACCTTTGCTGTTTTCACCCAACGCAATTTCATCAGCAAATTTTTTTACATGAGTCGCAAATTGCTGATGTTCATTGTTAGTTGACTGCGCTAACAAATGAAATGCTACAGGCTCAAATAAAGCTAAACTGAGTAATTTATGAGATTGCTCAACCGCTATTTTTAATGCGATAGCGCCCCCACAAGAGTGCCCTATCAAATGAAATTTTCCATTTACATTGACGCTATCAACAATATCAATAATTCGAGAAGCTTCAACCTCAAAATTATACTCAGCCACTTGCGGAAAACTCGCATTACCATAACCCAATAAATCAATATTGATGCAAGTGAAGTTTTTACTGAGCTCATTCGCTAAACTAGCCCATTGTTTGGAGGAGCTTAAAGAGCTGTGAAGAAACACAACCATAGGTCCTTTTCCAGAAACAGTAAAACCTTGATCTAGCATGTTAGAGCGCCATAAATAAATTTTAACTAGCTTAATAAAGGATCTGACACCTGTCAAAATAAATCATCATAAAATAAAATATATTTGTTAGATCATTCATCTCGTTTATGTGATTAAATAAAAAAATAGACAACCAATAATAAAATCTTATGAACATTAATTTATCTTCAAAAAACGCCTTGGTGTGTGGTAGTAGTCAAGGAATAGGTAAAGCATGCGCTTTAGAGCTAGCAGTGCTTGGCGCTAACGTAACCTTGTTTGCGCGCAATGAAGCTTCTTTAAAAGCTGTGCTAAGTGAATTAGACACAAGTAAAGGCCAGCACCATCAAATCTTGATAGCTGATTTTAGTCAACCAGAGCAAGTGAAACAGGTTATCAATCATGCCGTGAGTGAAAATAAAGGATTTGAAATATTAGTAAATAATACCGGAGGCCCAGCCCCCGGACCTGCTAATTTAGCTGACAGTAATGCCTTTGTTGACGCGTTTAATTTACATTTAGTCTCTAATCATCATTTA
The DNA here is from genome assembly GCF_030546755.1 of Colwellia sp. 1_MG-2023. Taxonomy (GTDB): domain Bacteria; phylum Pseudomonadota; class Gammaproteobacteria; order Enterobacterales; family Alteromonadaceae; genus Thalassotalea_H. The sequence goes on along the minus strand of NZ_JAUOPE010000005.1, from coordinate 282,847 downwards.
GTACAAGCATTACTCCCATATATGAAAAATAAAGCTTACGGTAGAATTATTAACGTGATCTCTACATCTGTAAAACAGCCTTTACCTAACTTAGGCGTTTCCAATACTATTCGTGGTGCCGTAGCAAGTTGGGCTAAAACCTTAGCGTTTGAGTTAGGCGAATTTGGTATCACGGTAAATAATGTTCTGCCTGGCGCGACAGCAACAGCTCGTTTAGACGCGATTATTCAAGGAAAAGCAACTAAACAAAATATCACTTTTGAGCAAGCGACTATCAATGAAAAAGCACAAATCCCGATGCGTCGGTTTGCTAAACCTGAAGAATTTGCCGCCGCGGTTGGTTTTTTAGCTTCTCCTTCAGCGGGTTATATTACAGGTATAAATTTGCCAGTAGATGGCGGGAGAACCTCAAGCTTATAGTGATAAACACGCTTAAATACATAGAAAATTTAATAGGTCAGTTTAAATAATAATTCAGACAAATCAGGTTGCCATTGAAAATTCGACAACTTGATTTTTGCCCCTATAACAATGATTTGTTCTTCTTGTAATAAGCCTTTTTGAGTTAAAAAGTATTCACTGTTGAGCGGAAAAGAAATTTTTCCCTGGGCATTAATCACTCGATACCAAGGAACAGGTTGTTTATCCCAACCTGTTTTAGGCACGGCTCCCAATGCTTTGCCAACCAAACGTGCTCTACCGGGTAAACCCGCTAAATCCGCTATTTGTCCATAGGTAGCAACTTTACCTAAAGGGATCATTTGAACGGTTCGCCAAATACGAACATACTGGGGCTTGTATGATTTTTCTTCTGTTACCAAGGAAGAATTTGTCCATTGGAATGTTTAAAAACGCCAGATTCTTGCATCGATAAATCGAGAATTAAATTAACTAATTTACCAGCAGACTCATCAGCACTTATATCGCCACCATGATTAACCATTTCCGTTTGAACATAGCCTGGATGATAAATTCCCACCGCGACGTTTTCGCTCGCTAAATCTTTTGATAAAGACATAGCCGCAGCATTGAGTGCAGCTTTTGACATTCGGTAACCATAGCGACCTCCAGAACCATTATCTGCAATAGATCCCATACGAGAAGTTATCATTGCCACCTTACTACCTGGAATAAACTGCTGTGCTAATGCATCAACACAACGTAAAGGAGCAATGGCATTTACTTCAAACTGCTCACGCAGGGTTGCAATATTTAATGAGCCTAATTGCTCATCGCGTAAAATACCTGCATTACAAACAAGAATACTTATAGTGATATCTTTTAATGCTGTTGCCATTGCAGTGATTCCCGCATCAGTTGCAACATCTATACCTGGAATAACATGCAAATTTTCTGTTTGTTTGGACAAGGTGTCGAGTTGTTCTGAAGACTGACGACATAATGCATATACATTCATTCCTCGCTCAGTAAATATTTTACTCATTGCAAAACCAATACCTCTGTTTGCACCTGTAATTACAACGTTTTGACTCATAACTCGCTACTTTTTTTGATAAATTTCAACATATTTTAAACAATAATACCTGAAACTTTAATGAATAATTGAAAGTGATTATCTTCAATGAAATTGAAAAAATAATAAATAGTTTAAAAAACGAAAAAGCCACAATACTGTGGCTTTTACTATACGAAACTTATTTGACGATAATATTTATTTACCTTCGCCACATTTACTTTTTTTATCTTTGTTACTTTTTTTACCTTCGCCACACTTGCCTTCGCCGCATTTTCCTTTCTTAGCTTTTTTCCCTTCGCCGCACTTGCCTTCGCCACATTTTCCTTTCATGGCTTTTTTCCCTTCACCACACTTGCCTTCTCCGCATTTTCCTTTCATGGCTTTTTTCCCTTCGCCACACTTGCCTTCACCGCATTTTCCTTTTTTATCTTTTTTCCCTTCGCCGCACTTATGTTCTTTAGCATGGTCATCAACGATAGTAACAATGTCTTGAGATTCAAACGGATTCGATTCAGCTTTGGCTGAAAGACTGACTAACGAAGTTAAAGCAAATGCACTTAACATTAACACAACAGCTGATTTTTTAATTATATTCATATTGTTTTCCTTTATATTGTAAACTTAGACATTATATCTAGTATGATGTGTTGAATAGCTTTTTACACAACAGTAATTAAGTACTACTTATTAACAAGACCTGACGTTTGAAAATAAATTTCAATCCTCAATTTATTTATCTCTAAAAGATTATGTGAACTTCACACATAAGTCTATTAACAAAAACTATTTTAATGATTAATCAAATAAATAAAGTCATATTAGCTCCAATGGAAGGCGTGGCAGATGAGCTTATGCGTAATTTACTTTGCTCGATAAATTGTTACGATTTATGTATAACTGAATTTGTACGCGTTGTAGATAGGCTAGTTCCTACCCATATATTTCATAAAATATCCCCTGAATTAATACGCGGTGGCTTTACGCTAAATAACACACCAACTCGGGTACAATTACTCGGTCAAGAACCACATTGGATGGCTGAGAATGCCATTAAAGCCATTGAATTAGGTTCGCATGGTGTAGATTTAAATTTTGGCTGTCCAGCAAAAGCGGTCAATAAAAGTAAAGGTGGTGCTGTTTTATTAAAAACGCCTGAAACTATTTATCAAATTGTAAACAGCGTAAAACAAGCATTGCCACAGGAACAAATATTATCCGCAAAAATTCGTTTGGGTTTTGATGATGCTTCACTTTTAGATGAAATTGTCAGTGCCATTACCAGCGCAAATGCCAATCAATTAACGATACACGCACGAACAAAGCGTGATGGTTATAACCCACCCGCTTATTGGCATCACATTGGTGAAATCAGCGAAAAATATAACATTGAACTGTTTGCTAATGGCGAAATTTGGTCATTATCCGATGCAAAACAATGCATAAGAGAAGCAAAAACAGCAAATATCATGTTAGGTAGAGGCGCATTAGCCATGCCTAACTTAGCAAATGTTGTCAAAGAAAAAGAAGATAAAATGCCTTGGGGATCTGTTAGTCAATTATTTCAACATTATGCACAGTTAGAATTGCAAGGCGATAAAAGTTTCTATTTTTCGAGTCGCTTAAAACAGTGGTTACGCTATTTAAAACTACAATATCCGCAAGCTGAAGCGTTATTTAATGCAATTAAACTGATGAAAAATAAAGACGATATCTTAAAACAAATCGCAAAAATATAATCAACTTACATTATTACTCGGTTGTATTGCCTTTTTTATTGTTCTTTTCAGCTTCTTGCTCATCAATATTTCGTTTAGCAACGATCATGGTTTCAATGTTTTTTTCAACTTGTGGATCAGGTAATAACGTTTGTGCCATCACGCCAAAAGCGACAGCAATTACTTTCATTATTTGAAATTGCCAGGTGAAATGGGTTTCAGTCATGGTTGTTGAGTGAATGATTGAGAAATATCATTAAATGCCCTGTTAGCAAAAAGCATTGATAAGGTGCTAAAACTAAGTTTTTAAACGAAATGGCCAAGCTAAGTTTTGACGTTGATCGTTTACTTAAAGACAGTTATGAGAAAGTAGATTTACGTGTATTTTCAGAGACTTCAAATCTTGAGCTAAAGGCCAAAAAATTTAATAGTGGAAACGTCAATGCTGCATTTAAAAACATATGCACATTTCATAAACTCCCTGTTATTTTTACTGCAAGATTATGATATTTATCTTATTTAAATAAAGCTGAATGATGGTATTTCATGCTATTTGTGATAATAAATCACTTTTTAGCATATCGTTAAGTAAGATTTTTAGCTTGAGAAGGGGTATCATTATAGTAATTAAAATTGTTAAGAACGAAAAAAACAGTGAATAACGGATCAGAGCTAAAAGCAAGATATAACGATGTTACGCGAGGCGTATACTTTATTGGTACAACACCACCCAAAAGTGATACTCCAATTGAACAAGTAGAAAGTATTGCCAGTAAACTACTTGAACGAGTAAGCGATATTGATTTCGATGGTTTGATTGTATATGACATTCAAGATGAAGACTCTCGTACCAATAAACCTCGTCCTTTTCCGTTTAAAACCACGCATGATCCAAGACATTATTCTGCATTGTTAAATCAAAAGTCAGCACGCCCTGTCATCACTTATAAAAGTGTTGTGCAATCAAATGCCGATGACTTTAATCAATGGGCGAACGAAGCATGGCAAGAATACGGCATTCGTGACATTGTTTTAGTAGGAAGTCCTTCAAAGAAAAACACCATTTCTCTTTCATTAGCTAATGCATATAAAACCCTAGTAGATAATCAAAATGAATTTTTTATTGGCGGCGTTACTATCGCAGAACGTCATGCTAAAAAAGGCAATGAGCACGAAAGATTAATTGAAAAGCATCAGCAAGGTTGTAACTTTTTTATATCGCAAGCGATATATAATCCACAAGCGACTATTGATATGCTGACGCGCTATGCTATTGAATGTAAAAAGTTAAATATTAAACCCCAACGTTTTATTTTAACGTTTTCACCTTGTGGTAGTGAAAAAACTTTAGAGTTTATTGAATGGTTAGGTGTTAGCGTGCCAGAAGCTACCTCTTTACGGATCTTAAATGCGGAAAAACCGCTGTATGAATCTATTCGTATATGTGCCAATAGCTTACAACAAATTTTAGATGCGGTTTTACCTTATAATTTACCGCTTGGTTTAAACATTGAAAGTTTAACTAACCGTAAAGAAGAAATAGATGGTTCAATTTTGCTTTATAAATTATTACGTTCGATGATGGACAGTTATTTAGCCAAACAAGAATTAGATAACTTAATTAGGTAACTTGATGAAACTGATCATGAAAACAGAGTTTGATAACTTAAGGCTCAATCCTTTTCATGATTATGAAGCCGACAGTAATGGCGATAAACAGGTGGTTAAAATTTATTGTGACGGCCTGCTTATCGCTAAAAAAGTCAAACTTAAAAAGTCTATTCGATATTTCGCGGTAAAAAATTATTTAGATTTCATTACCGATGAAATTGAATAAAATCATCAAGCTAAAAGTGTGTTGTTCAGTAATATGAACACGTCAATTCATTTCAAAGCGTGTCTAACCTGTAACATGTTTTACAACTCTTACCAGTTCAATATATAATCAATTTATTCAGTAACTGATATCTAGAGTAGTAAAATGAAAAATGTCGTAATTAGCAGTATTTTCATGGTATTCGTTGCTTCATGTGCTTCAAACGGAAATGTCTCGCAGTGGCAAGGTGAATCGCTTGGCTCGTTGATCGAACAATATGGCACGCCCGACAGTTTTTTAAAGCTTGAGGACGGTAATAGAATTATTGAGTATGATCACTCCAACTCAATGCATGTCGCTGGTAATTTTTGTTCATTAACTTTTATGGTTGATAGCAGCAACAGAATCTCTGGAGCTAAAGCATTCGGCAATGGTAATAACTGTTCAGGCCAGTAATATTATTGTTTTTTTGACACATTCTTATTCTTTTAGACACACTTTATCGTCAGTATGTAGCCTCTCTTTTCGCAAGAGCATTTCTTGTCGACTTTAGCTTTGACTTTTTTCATAGTTATTTGCACAAAAAAGCGACTAATCTAAGTTAGTCGCTTTTTACTTTAAAGTCACAGGAGCCTTTGGTTTAAGCTATTGGCTTTTGTTTATCCTCATCCAATATGTGCCGTACATTAAGCCTGCACCAAGTAATATAGCAACCAGGCTTATTTTATCTTTCATTACATTAAAAGGTATCACGGTAATACTAGTGTGTTGATTAGCATAGACATCTAAAGCATTTTGCGAGATTGCAAAATAATCCATTAACGTTTGAGCAAAAAAACGAGTATTGAGATCAAAGTAACTCACAAAAAAGCTTTCTACTAATAACACAATAATCACGGGCAAAACGGCCCAAAGAAAGGGCGCTTTTTTGGCAAAAGCAGAGACAAACATTAACCAAGCATAAATTGGGAACATCCATAATGAATAAGGCAATAAACTACTCCATGAAGAAACAAGGTGCCAAATTACGTCGCCATTAGCCCATAATTGCCATAAAGAAATATCATAACCTAGTGAAAGAACAATACTTGCAATCACTATCATGATAAGAAAAACAAGTACGACCCCTGTAGCAGCTATTAAAAATATCGCAGGGAGAATTAACGCCCCCACCAAAAGCTTAACACCAACACTCATCGCATCAGAAACAGGCAGCGATCGCCAAAACATAATGGATAAATCGCGACGTTCATCATATAAACAAGCAATAAAATAATAAAGCTGAACGATGCCAGAAGTGATAACAAAAGGTAAAAATAATACCGAGATAAAACCAAAGGTTATTTGTGACAAGCCTTCTGATTGGGTAAGTTCAGCAATGCGTTCAAATCTAGTTAACCAATGAACGTTTGAAATGTCATTTAATAATAAACTGATAAAGGGGGCGCAGATAAACAATATAGCTAAGATAATAGGGATCCATAAAAATATTTTTTTATATTCCCATAATTCTTTTTTGATATTCGTGGTAAATTGCAACGTATTCATTAGATTGCCTCCTTAGCTAAGACACCAACAAAAATATCAGCCAAACTTGGTACACTTACTTGACCTAACGGCTGTAAATCATCCCTGTTTTTGTTATCAAACAACATCATGTTCAGCCCCATTAAACTATTAGTAAAAAGCGGTTTTAACGCATGCGCTTGCTCAACATTTTCGTGAGTAACGGCCACTAATTGAAAGCGTTCTTTGATGTTATCGGTACTTTCAGCAAGTACGAGTTTTCCGTCTTGGATAAACGCTACATCCGTTAGAATATGTTCTATCTCTTCAATTTGATGTGTGGTCACAATGATACATTTATCTTCATTATAAAAATCTTCCAATAAATGCGTATAGAATTGACGACGTGTTAAAATATCAAGTCCTAACGTTGGTTCATCTAAAATCAACACTTTGGCATCTATCGCCAGGATTAACGCTAAATGTAACTGTGTTACCATCCCTTTTGATAAATGTTTTACTTTACTATCAAATTTAATATTGGTTTTAGCTAATAACTCCTCCGCTTTTTCACGATTAAAGCGAGGATGAATACCGGCTAAATACTCCAGTGATTGTTTCACTTTCAACCACTTAGGTAATACGGCAACATCTGCAATATATGCAACTTGTTCGAGCATTTTTTCACGTTGTTTTTTAGGGTTAAAGCCTAAAATATCGATATTCCCCTGATAATCAACTAAACCTAACATAGCCTGTAAACACGTTGTTTTACCGGCACCATTTGGACCCACTAATCCGAGAATTTGCCCCGAATGCACAGATAAATTGAAATCTGACACGACGGTATTTTTACCGTAGCTTTTATTTAGATGAGAAATAGAAATTAACTGAGTCATTACTTCTCCCCCTTACTATTTGATAAAAGTTGCTCTGTTGATAATTGTAATCGTGTGATTTGTTGTAATATTTGTGGCCATTGCTGGGTTAAAAAGGATTCTCTTTCTCGCGCTAACATAGTACCTTTTGCCCCCTTGATAACGAAAAGTCCTTTACCTCTTTGTTTTTCTACCACCTGCTCGTCTTGCAACATTTGATAAGCCTTCGAAATCGTAATAGGATTAATTTGATATTGTGAGGCAACCTTTCTCACCGAAGGCAATGCTTCACCTTCTTTAATATACCCATCGAGTATGCGCGTTATTACTTGCTGATAAAGCTGTAAGTAAATTGGTTTATCAGCATCCCATTGAGTTGTCATAGCAATTTCCTGTGATGAAAATACAAACAGTTAATAGTGTTATACATCACCAACACACTAGTGACAAATATTTAACCGATGCTAAATTACAGGTAAACTCTAGGTAAAAAAGAAAATAACACCTAAAGCTATGGGCAAAAATAATTAAGGGTTGTTGTAGTGGTAAATAAAATTAAATAAATTAATCAATATAAAAGCTGAAACTTAGTTAAAGATTCAGTGTTTTTACTTCATCAAGGGTTTGTTGTTTTAACGCTTCAAGCGTTTTACCGTGAGGAACGGGCTGTCGAGTTTCGGGATCAACTTTAACAAAAACAATATCATCGGCTAAACAAATCGTTTTTTTCGTGACTTTATTTCGTACCAAACAAGTAACGGTAATTGAAGACTTGCCTACTTTTTTCGTTTCTAATCCAAATTCAACTATATCACCTTGCATCGCAGGAGCTTCAAAGCTGATTTCACCAATATGTTTCGTCACTAAACAATTAGTTTCTAACTGACAAATAACATAAACCGCCGCTTCTTCGTCAATCCATTGCAAGACTCTGCCACCAAATAATGAATAGCCATAATTTAAGTCACTTGGCATTACTAAACGTCGAGATAAAAATCGCATCACAAACTCATATAAAGAATTAATAGGATTGGTAAAGAGTATTTGCTTCGTTGCCTGTCAGCAAGCAAAATTTTGGCTTTAATAACAACTTACGTAATAGTCTAAAGTGTTAATACTTTTATTGTTAAATGCAAAGACACAATAATTAGCGCAAGAAAAGCAACACTGTAAATCCATAAAAAAATTTTAGAGAGCTTTTTCTTGATACGGCGGAAAAATCCTAGTTTAGGTTTCGATTCAGCGGTGGATGAATTTTTACTCGCAACTTCACCATGAAAACTATGGCACAAAACAAATAAAACTAAACACCAGAGAAAACTTAATAAACAAGCGGTTAAATAGAGAGACTGTAATTCTAACGGTGCAAAAACTAATAGATAAATGATTAAAAATAGCGAGGCGAAACAAATAAAAGCCAATAAATACCTTATCGGAAAAAATACATTCGCTAATAGAGTAAAAAACCTGGTCATTATTTATCCCTTGGAAAGAATCATTATCATAATGATATTTCACCCAAGAACAAGTTAACCCGTTTGATTTATAAAAAATGCGCTTTTAAGCACTAAAATTAATACCATGTTTGGATAATTCACCGTAAATATGAACCATGGCTTTACTATTATCGGTTAAAGAGTCTTGCCATTTATCACGTTTTTCTATTCCTAAATCAGTGATGACAAAATAATGCGAAAGTGCAACCTTTGCGGCACGTAAACAGGTTTTAGTACAAGCAAGATCACAGCCGTCAATCGCAATAATTGTTCTGCCAGAGGTCGCAATATCTTTGATGGGTGCAACATTACCAATCACGCCTGAAACACACGACATTTCAGCAATCCCGTCACTATCAAGGTTTAAGGCTATATCGTGTGCGATACGAGCAACATTAGAGCACCCCGAGCATGAATAAACGATAGGTTTCTCAGTCATAATATTAACAAGTCGAGTAAATGGTATCGTCTATCTTATCGGCTAAATAGAATTATATTTTGATTTAAATCAAGCAGAATGACTTTTAACCTCAATGGCTTTTTTAATACCCTTTTGATAAATCAATTGAGCGTGGGATTTTCCCCGATATCAAATAATTTTGTATATTTTCACAAACTATCTGACAAGCAGTTACTTGGTTTGTCGGGGCAGAAATATGCGGCAAAATGGTAATATTAGGGTGTTGCCACAATTTATCATCTTGCGGTAGCGGCTCTTGAACAAATACATCTAACACGGCATGTGAAAGTTGTTTTTCATTTAATGCGGTAATTAAATCTTGATGATGAACAATCTTGCCACGAGCGAAGTTAATTAATCCCGCGCTTGGTTTCATTTTGCTAAATAAGGTTCGATTAATAAGGCCCGCAGTTCGCTCCGTTAACGGTAATAAAATGACGACAATATCACTTGCAGAAAAGAGCTGTTCTAATCCGTCTTGCCCTGATAAACAAACAACATTATCGATAGATTTTTGTCTGCGACTCCAACCTAAAACGTTAAAACCATTTAAACTAAGTTTTTCAACACTCGCCAGTCCTAGCTCACCTAATCCTAATACGCCGATTGTCCGTTGATTTGTTAACGCAACCGAGTGTTGTTGCCAATGTTGACACCGTTGTTGAGTCAAATAAAGTGGCATGTCTCGATGTAAATAATAACTCCATGCCACAACAGCTTCAGCCATTGTTTGCGCCAAACATGGGTCTATTAAACGCACTATTTTAAAAGTAGGCGAAGGTATTTCAGCCAATAATCGTTCAACACCTGCCCATAAACTTTGCACCCAAACCAAACAAGGAAAATCAGTTAATACGCTAGGATCAGGGTTAGCGACTATCGCAATTTCACATTGCGACCTTTCGAGAGTAGATAAACTATCAGCATGCACCACTTTTATGGGGGTGTCATAAGAACGATCTTGAGACGACATGGACTTTGATAACCGCTCATTTAAGCGTTCAAGCCATTGTAACTGTTCAGTGAAAGCAAGCTGACTTATAAAGGGGATAAGTTGTTGAGTCATTAACTGTTTTTATAAATATCTTCAGGTTTTAACTTTAAAACTTTACGTGAAGATTTTTTCGCATCTGTTTTGGTCGCATTGGGATTTACATAGCGTTTGCTCGCATTTGCTCGAGCAGATTTATAACCAGTATCAACACTTTCATTTTCAACACCAGAAGCTTGGGAACCGACAAGCTTACTTTTAGCTTTTTTTGGCGTATACGCTTTACGATGTTTATCTTGTAACGCTTGTAAAAAGTTACGTAAAAATTGTGATTTGCAATGACGATAATTTTTATGATCAGGTTTTCTAAAAAATGCCGTTAATTCAGACTTTCCTAGGGTGAAACCAGTACTAGCTAATAAATCAATAATGTCGTCATTTTGTAACTGCAATGCTATTTTCAATTTCATTAACATAATATTTTTTGTTAATGTTTTTTCTGCTTTAGGTTGCTCTGAGTCTTTTTTTCCTCGTTTTTCAATGATAAAGCCATTTAAAAAACTCGCAAGTTCAACATCAGCCAGTTCAACCATTTCGGCATCATCATCCTTTTTCAACCAGTTTTGAACCTGAGATTCACTCACTTTGCATTGTGCGTGAGCAAAAATTGCCACTACTTTTTCATCTCGTAAATTAAAGGTGTAGCGAATACGGCGTAAAACATCGTTATTGGTCACTAAGGACTCCTAATTAAAGTGGTTGTTTAAGTTTATGGTTAACTGGGGAAGTATACTACCTTGGTAAATCGTTTTCCTCTCATTCTTAGTAAAGTTTACTGAAAACATATTTGGCATCGCCAAGTGTTCAATGATTATTTATTTCAGCTGAAAATACCCAACTTTAAATTCTCGCATGTTATCATATAGCTGAGTGATTTTACCTCGACCGATAATTACCGGTTACATCGAAATTAATAGCATTAACACGACAAAAAAGTATAAAGAACGAAACTATTCATGAGTAAATTACATCAACTATATTCACCCGTTTTAACCTCGCGTCGAGGGAAAGTGGCGAATAAAAAAACTTGGCATAACCTATTAGGTTCTAGTAGCACTATCGCTATTTATCAAGCGGCGAAACAATCGGAAAAACCAATACTGCTAATTACTCATGACACTCCTTCGGCGCTTCGATTAGAGCAAGAGTTATATAGTATAAACCGTGATAGCGAACTTTCTATTTGTTTATTTCCCGATTGGGAAACCTTACCTTATGATACTTTTTCACCTCATCAAGATATTATTTCTCAACGCTTAGCCACTTTATATCAATTATCAAGAATGGAACGAGGCATAGTTATTGTGCCCGTTTCAACGTTAATTCAACGACTTGCGCCAAAGCAATATCTAGAAAGCAATAGTTTATTAATTAAAAAAGGCGATAAAAAAGATCTCCATCAACTCAGACAAGAGCTAGAAGCTAGTGGTTATCGTTATGTTGACCAAGTGATGGAACATGGCGAGTTCTCTGCGCGAGGCGCTATTTTAGATCTGTATCCCATGGGTAGTAATACCCCCTTTAGATTAGACTTTTTTGATGATGAAATAGATGAGATCCGTTTATTTGATCCCGATAACCAACGTTCAAGTGATAAAATTCCAAGCATTGAATTATTGCCTGCGCATGAATTTCCAACAGATCAAGCGGGCATCCATTTATTTCGCCAACAATACCGTGAATTATTCACTGGCGTGATCAATAAAGAATCTATTTATCATCAAGTAAGCGATGGTATTTTGCCCGCTGGCATAGAATATTACTTGCCGTTGTTTTTTGAACAAACCAATACACTCTGTGATTACCTCTCTGAAAATGCCTTACTCATAGTAACCGGCGATATAGATAAAGCGCTTGAGCAATATTGGCTCGATGTTGAATATCGTTATGAAGACAGGCGATACGACCCTACTCGTCCACTACTAGAACCAAGCAAGTTATTTTTAAATAAAGATGAATTATATAGTGCATTAAAACCTTTTGATCGCATCTCTATTCCTCATATGCCGAAAAATACGGCAAGTGATGACACAGCTTTGCTCAATAACGATACAAACAACAAGGCTGAAATTGAAGAGCAGCAGGAAAGTAGAGAAAGTAAAGGCGTTATTCATTATGATATTAATGAATTGCCAAACCTAACGGTTAATCATCAATTAAAACAGCCTTTCGAATTATTAAATGTTTTTATTGCGGATAAAACCACACCACAAAAAGTATTATTTGTTGCAGAAAGCCAAGGCCGAAGGGAAAGTGTTTTAGAATTATTAAAACGCAATCATATGGTCCCGCAGCAATTTGATGATATCGAAAGTTTTGTCGACTCCAATGAACAAATTGGCATTACCGTCAATGCATTATCAGCCGGATTTATCTTTCAAAGTAAAGGCTCATCGCTTAAAAATGCCATTGCCTTAGTTACCGAGTCTGAGTTGTTAGGCGATAGAGTTCGTCAAGCACGGCGTAGAAAAAAGCAGCAAGATACTCAAGCCGATGCCATATTTAAAAACCTTGCTGAACTGTCAATAGGCCAGCCAGTTGTTCACATAGAACATGGTATTGGTCGCTATGTCGGTTTACAGACCATAGAAAATGGTGGCATAACCACTGAATTTTTAACACTCAGTTATGCCGGTGAATCTAAATTATATGTGCCGGTTGCCTCACTTCATTTAATTAGTCGCTATTCTGGTAGCGATGCAGAACACGCCCCATTGCATAAACTAGGCAATGACACTTGGACCAAAGCGAAACGAAAAGCCGCAGAAAAGGTTAAAGATGTCGCCGCAGAGCTGCTTGATATTTACGCGAAACGTGCCAACAACAAAGGTTATCAATTTTCTCGTAATAAAGATGACTATATTGCCTTTGCCAATAGTTTTGGTTTTGAAGAAACCCATGATCAAGAGCAAGCCATTAACGCCGTAGTAAGCGATATGCTCTCAGATAAAACCATGGACAGGTTAGTGTGTGGTGATGTTGGTTTTGGTAAAACTGAAGTAGCCATGCGTGCAGCCTATATCGCAGTGAATGACGGTAAGCAAGTTGCTATTTTAGTACCCACCACCTTGCTCGCCCAGCAGCATTATGAAAACTTTAAAGACAGGTTTGCTAACTGGCCAGTATCAGTAGAAGTATTGTCGCGGTTTAAAACCGCAAAGCAACAAAACGAGGTGATTTCGAAAGTAGAATCAGGCCATATTGATATTTTAATTGGCACGCATAAATTATTGCAAAATAGTATTAAGTATCATGATCTTGGCTTACTAATTATCGATGAAGAACATCGTTTCGGCGTAAAGCAAAAAGAAAAAATTAAAAAACTAAGATCGAATGTTGATATTTTAACCTTAACCGCAACACCTATTCCAAGAACACTGAATATGGCAATGGGTGGTATGAGAGATTTATCTATTATCGCCACACCACCGGCCAAACGATTAGCGGTCAAAACCTTTGTCCGTCAACGCGACGATGCCTTAATTAGAGAATCTATCTTGCGTGAGGTTTTACGCGGTGGCCAAGTTTATTTTTTACATAACAACGTTGATACGATCGAAAAAGTGGCGGCTGATATTCAAAATTTATTGCCTGAAGCAAAAATAGTAACCGCACATGGTCAAATGCGAGAACGTGATTTAGAACGCATCATGAGTGACTTTTATCATCAACGTTTTAATGTTTTAGTTTGTACTACCATCATTGAAACTGGCATTGATGTACCTAGCGCCAACACGATTATTATGGACAGAGCTGATCATTTAGGCTTAGCACAATTGCATCAATTACGTGGCCGTGTTGGCCGATCGCATCATCAAGCATACGCTTATTTACTCACGCCACATGAAAAAGTAATGACCAAAGATGCGAAAAAGCGACTAGACGCCATTGCGTCATTAGAAGATTTAGGTGCAGGTTTTACGCTAGCTACTCACGATCTCGAAATTAGAGGAGCGGGTGAATTACTCGGTGAAGATCAAAGCGGTTCAATGAGCCAAGTTGGCTTTAGTTTATATATGGAAATGTTAGATCAAGCCGTAGCCGCATTAAAAGAAGGCAAACAACTTTCATTAGATCAAATGACTGCACAACAAACCGAAGTAGAACTTAGGGTTCCAGCATTACTGCCTGATGATTATATTTTTGATGTGAGTTTACGATTAAGTTTATATAAACGTATTGCGAGTGCTAAAACGAAAACTGAGCTAGATGATATTCAAGTAGAACTTATTGATAGATTTGGTTTGTTACCACAAGCGACAAAAAATTTAGTGCATATTGCAAAATTGAAGTTAAAAGCGCAGAAAATTGGTATTGCTCGAATTGAAGCAGGACCGGCAGGTGGTTCAATTGAATTTAGTGATAATACTAAAGTTGACCCTATGTTCATCATCGGGCTAATTCAATCTCAACCCAGTGTTTTTAAAATGGATGGTGCGAATAAATTAAAGTTTGTACGGGCAACAGAAGATGCAAAATCACGTTTTATGATGATCACTTCGATACTGAATGATTTGAGTAAAAAACTTAATTAACAGCGAATAAAATACAAGGTATGATGAGCGCTATAAAGCGCTTATTAGCCAAAGTTAAGCTTATCATTTACTTTAGGAAATTGATGAATATTAAACAAAGTCTGGTTTTATTTTCTAGTTTATTTTTTTCTTTATCGGCTATGTCGGCAAGTAAATGGCTTGGCGATTGGTTTGAAATTGAAGTTATTCTGATCAGTCAGCTTGATGATAAAACCAAATCAAAAGAAAGCTTTTCTGAACAAGATTTTACCATAAACTATGCGAACTCTCTCGATTTGATCACGCCTTATTTAAATCCAGACATTGAAAGTTTAAAACAGTTATTACCCGTTTGTAATCAAATCAATGATCAACGAACTTATTTAGAACAATCAACAGTTTGGCCAACATTTTATCTAAATAAAACACTTTCAGACCTCAATGAAGAACAAATTGTTGAACAAGCTCTGGTCAATCAACAAAATTCAACGGGTGAAAATAACACTATTATGCCCTCTGAAAGCGCCAATCATGATCAAGTTCCCCCACAAGCTGGCGATAATGATAACTTTTTTGATCGCATGAAAACCAAGCAAGAACAACTCAAAGCAGGTTTTACCTATGCGGAAAAAAATAATAAAAGTCACGTTGAGGCTAATAATTCTAGCGATGAAGATCTTGATTCAACGCTTATAGCTGAAAATAAAATCAATGATTCCTTAATCACTGAAGAACAAAAAGCACTCGTTATTGAAGCGGAACAAGTTTTTTCGAAAATTCAATTTAATCAATATATTAATTATCCTGTTTTTGCAAAAACCAATAAAAATAACAAAGCATCTTCTGCCCTTTGTGCTATTTCTCTGCATGATTTTATGCAATTGAATGTCGATAAAAACCTCTATTCATATCATGGTTTTCAAGTAAATGCTGTGCCAACAACCATTGATGATGTAGAACATATTTACAGTGATATACCTTATTTATTAAGTGAAGATTCACTCAGATTAAAAGATATTGTTAAACAGTTAAGACGCAGCAAAGACTTCCGCCCTATTCTACATTTAGCATGGCGACAACCGGTTTTTGAAAAACAAGACTCTCAGCCACTAAAAATATTTGCTGGCGATAATCTTCAAGGACAATATGTAAAAAATCTAGCAACTTATCATGCTGAAAAACAGGCCAGTTTAATAGAAGAGCAAAGTTTGAATGCTATTTTTACTTTATCTGAAAATCACCAAAAGCATACCATTGATAACTCGACTGAAGTTGCTGATTTTGTTGGAGATATGAAGAAAGAGATTAAATCAGCAAAAATAAACGAGATCCTTCACAATATTCACCAAGTAAATAACGTTGAAGATGTCGTTGCAAGGTTAAATAATCCCGCTGAAGCAAAATCACCGTTAAATGCTATTAATAATAACGTCATGATCGAGAATAAACCTCTGGCCCCTGTGCAACCTTGGTATCTTGAAGGTTTAATTGACGTTTATTTAATTGGCAATTATTTACACGTGGCTAACGATTTTAGTATTTTAAATATGACACTTGCTGAGCAAGAAAGTCTAAAACTAAAAACTAGCGTGGTAGGAGATACAGCTGATTTTGGCGAAGTAATGAGAAGCCCAAAAGCCATCCCAATTCGTATGACTCAAGATCGACGCATGATCAGTAGAGAAGTACATTATTTCGATCACCCTTATATGGGAATGATCATACAAATTCGACGACACCAACGACCTGAGTTACCAATGGATGACTCCGAAGAAGTTATCGTGAACACGAATAATTAGGTATACCAAAATCACAATATCTACTTTAAAGAGAATTAAAAATGGATAAAGAAATTGAAATTCAAGCGGCGGTATTTCGTCGTTTATTAAGACATTTAGATAATAGAAAAGACGTACAAAACATTGAATTAATGAACCTTGCTGGTTTTTGTCGAAATTGTTTCTCTAAATGGACAGTTGCCGAAGCAGAAAAGTTAGGTGTGAACGTTGATATTGACGAAGCTAGAGAACAAGTTTACGGTATGCCTTACGCTGAATGGAAAGAAAAATATCAATTACCTGCAACTGAAGAGCAATTAGCTAAATTTAATGAGTTAAATAACAAGTAAGCAGAACCCCCTTCAAAGAGTTGAAATTAAATTTTGAATTGAATAGCTTTCGCTATTTGTCGACGATCTTTTTCAGCTCTTGATTCTAACCAACGACCACGACCTTCCATTTGTTCACGACGATCTTTTCCTGAGCGGCGTTCAACCTCATCCCAATTAGAAGCTTTACGAATAACCGTATTTTCCCTGTTTGTTGCTGGTGAACTCTGACGAGTTTGCACCGACTTAGGGTATTTACTTTGTTTATTCTGTTTACGATCTTTAGTCGTACTTTCTGTTTTAAAATTGTTTGATGGTTTTAACAATTCCGTAAAAAGATCCATAACCTACCTAACTAATTGACTCATATTTGAAATACATGATCAAAATATCGGCAGTTTTATACAAATCTTTAATATTATTTTGACAAAATAATTATCTTCTACTAGGGCTTTTGATCTTTGCAAATATAACTGAAAAGTACTTTATGATTTTTCGAATCAATTAAGCTTAAAAAGAAAATCAAAGGAATTCACTAACTTCTTCTGCCGTTAAATAACGCCATTCACCCATAGGTAATTCAGCTAGTTTTATATGACCAATTTGCTCACGATGTAAACCAACAACTTTGTTGCCGATTGCCGCAAACATGCGTTTAACTTGATGATATTTTCCTTCGGTGATGGTCAGTAAGACTTCTTTTTCATTGATAATGTTTAATTTGGCAGGAAGCGTTAATGAGCTTTCACCTTGTAATTGTACGCCCACTTTAAATTTTTCTGCACTGTCAGCACGAACCTCATCTCTAAGCCATACTCGATACACTTTTTCACACTGCTTTTTCGGCGAGATAATATTATGCGACCAACGACCATCGTCAGTGATCAAAACAAGCCCAGTAGTATCTGCATCAAGCCGACCAGCAACGTGCATATCAAACGCTTTATCAACGTCAATTAAATGAAATAACGATGGATAACCTTCATCAACGTTTGAGCAAATGGTATCAAGGGGTTTATGTAACATAATATAGCGAGATTCGCGTGCCACTAAGCTTTGCCCCTCAACCGTAATATCGTTATTTTCATGCACTTGCATGGCCGCATTTTTACTTATTTCACCGTTAACGCACACACTACCACTTTTTAACAAGCGCTTTGCTTCCGTTCGGGTTAGCTCCGTACTTTTACAAATGAATTTATCTAAACGCATATTAAGCTCTTTATCTAATGCAAGGCGCAATATTATCCGTGAACAAACAATTTTAGCAAGGTTGAATTGAACATTTTCATTGTCGGTGATAGCCTAATTATTATCTACTGAGTAAGGAAAACTGAAATGGACTTATGGTCAGGTTTACTGTTAATTACTTCTATTCATTTATTAGCTGCTGCCTCTCCGGGACCTGATTTTATATTGGTCAGCCAGCAAACACTCAGCCATGGAAAAAAGTCAGGTTTGCTATGCAGTATTGGCATAGCATTAGGCTTATCAATTCATATCATTTATTCAGCGCTTGGTCTTGCTACAATTATTGCAAATTCTTCAACCGCGTTATGGGTGATTAAAATACTCGGTGGCAGCTACTTACTTTATTTGGGAATTTGCGGGCTAAGAGCCAAACCTCAGAATCAGCTATCTGAAGGTAAAGTGTCGATTGAACAATCATCTACCTTAAAAACCGTCGGTATTGGCTTTTTATGCAATGCATTAAACCCTAAAGCACCTATCTATTTTGTTGCACTTTTTACGGTTGTACTTTCTCCTGATATTCCAATCACGCACTTAGTTATCTACGGTATTTGGATGATGATAATTCAACTTATGTGGTTTTCGACTGTGGTATTTTTATTATCAAGACCTAAAATCAATCTCAAATTTCAAAAAATGGGGCATTGGCTCGACAGAATCATGGGGGGTGCAATGTGTATAATCGGCTTAAAGGTAATCACTTCAAAGCTGAGCTAGCATAGGCTAGTGAACTTTTCACTGTAGCATTAATTAGTACAAATTTTAGTGAGTTTTTCTATGACTAAGCAATATCAATCTTTCAAAAGCTTTTACCCTTTTTATTTAAGCCAACATAAAAACCGTATTTGCCGCCGGCTTCACTTTATAGGTTCACTCCTTGTATTATGTACCTTAGGTTATGTCATTGTGACACAACAGCTAACCTTACTTTTATTACTCCCGATTATTGGATATGGTTTTGCCTGGCTAGGGCACTTTTTTTTCGAAAAAAATAAACCTGCTACTTTTACCTATCCTTTGTATAGCTTAATTGGTGACTGGGTTATGTTTAAAGATATATTAATTGGCCGTATTAAAATTTAGCGCATCACTAAACTAAGGTATCTCAATGCAACAATACATAGCATTATTACGCGGCATCAATGTTAGCGGACAAAAGAAAATTAAGATGGCTGATCTAGTAAACCATTGTCAAGATGTTGGCTATGAAGAAGTATCAACCTATATTCAAAGTGGTAATATTTGTTTTAAATCAGCGAGTGAAGATGCGCTAGAATTAGCTGTAGTATTACAAGATAAAATTAAACAAGTATATAGTTTTGATGTGCCTGTTTTAGTCATTAAAAGTGAACAACTAAACAACATTTTTCATGAACTTCCTTTTGAAAATATTGATATTGCCAATGAAGGTAATAAAGTTTTGGTCAGTTTTTTAAATGCACTACCTAAACCTGATGAAGTTAGTCATTTATTAAGTTATGTGAAAGCTCCCGAGCAACTGGTAATTGATCAACAAGTCATTTATTTACATTGCCCTAACGGGTACGGAAAAACTAAGTTATCTAATAACTTTATCGAGAGTAAATTAAAGGTGATTGCGACGACACGAAATTTAAAAACAATCGCTAAGCTAATATCATTAACTGTATAGCTTATTAATATAAGCGTTGAACTAGGACTGACATACAAGATTTTCTCATCGCTATTTTTCTATAAAGTTGAAAGCTCTCCTCCCACTCAAAATAAGACCTAACCTATTATTCTTAAAGTTTATTTAACAAAACCTTACTCAATACCTCTTATTTTTTTCTTGATATGAACCCATAAAATCACAATCAAATGACAAGTAAATAAAACTTTAAGTAAAATATATTTGACACAAAGAGGAATCAGCACTAACATTTGCAATGTAAAAAATATTTAACATCATGTATGGTTTTACATACTCAAGGATTTATTATGTCTTATAAAGAAAGAAGTACTTGGATTTCATTAGCAATACTTATTTATATTTGGCTAGAATACTTTTTAGCACTTTTCTCATTAAATGCTAACAGCCAGCTAACGGTTGAAACCGTTAATAGTTTATTGCTAGCAGTCGTAATTAAAACCATTGTACTGGAGATACTTTTACAAATTACCATCGCGATTATTGATAATAAAGATGCCGATTACTCTGCTGACGAAAGGGATATACTCATTAGCTTACGCGGTAGTCGATATGCTTATGGGATTTTGTCTGTTGGCGCACTATTAACCGTTTTGTACACAGTATTCCCAACCTTATCAACACTCGCTATATTTCCTTCAAAAGAGCTGCTAGCTATAGATCTTCCGAATGAATATAAAGTGATGCATTTTATTATTATCTTTGCTTTAGTCGCTGAAATAGCAAAATTTTCTACGCAACTATTTTTCTATCGCAGAGGTTTTTAAGATGACGAAAACTATCACCAATAATATTCGTCGATTACGTTTTGATCATGATGAGATGACCCAAAAAGCTTTAGCTGATTTGGTAGGTGTTTCAAGACAAACTGTCGTTGCTATTGAAAAAGGTAAATATTCGCCTTCATTAGAAGTTGCTTTTAAAATTGCTGAAATTTTCGAGATCAGTATTAGTGAAGTATTTCAATATGTTGAACAGTAATTGTTTCTGAATATTTACTTATTGCCTTCAATATTAATAAATCCGGATTAATATTGAAGGCGTTAATTTTGAAAGCAATAAAGTTAATTAGTAAACAATTTACTTAATATTTAAAGTAGTTCACTCTATCTTGCACTTGCTGACTTGCCTCATTCATTTCGTAACTGCATTCATTCGATTGATTGACTAAATTAAAGTTATCATCAACTAATATTTTTATCTCATGCATATTTTTACTGACATCTAAAACAACCACACTTTGCTCTTCTGCCGCTGTAGCTATTTGATGCGATTGATCATTAACCAAGTCTACCTTTAATTGGATATCACTCACTAACGCATTACTTTCTTCAACTTTTTGTTGTAATGATTTTGCTGTATCAGAACTCTCATTCATTTGTTTAACTGCTTCATCACCTGCTTGAGTTAAGTTACCCAATAAGCTTTCGATTTCATTCACCGAGTTTTGAGAGCGCTGAGCTAACCCTCTCACTTCATCAGCAACTACAGCAAAACCTCGTCCTTGCTCTCCTGCTCTTGCTGCTTCAATGGCTGCATTTAAAGCGAGTAAATTGGTTTGATCTGAAATACTACGAATAACTTCAAGGATTTGTTCTATGTTGGTCGTTTCTGATTTTAACTGTTGTACAACATTTGCTGATTCTATTAATGATTCAATGAGCATGTTTATTTCATTTACTGATTCATTAGATGACGCTAACCCTTGCACAGTTAAGTTTTTAATTTCTGCCGCAAAAGAGGCGGTTTCAGTGGTACTCTTGGCTATGTTATCACTCGTGAGTGACATTTCTTCTATTGCCGTTGCAACTTGATTCGTATTATCGGTAATAGAATTAGAGCTAGTTAACATATCTTTGTTAATATCGATAATATTGATGCTATTTTTATTAACTAACTCCCCTGATTCACCAATATTGATAATGGTTTCTTTCAAGCTATCAATGGTATTATTTAAAGCATCTGCAAGCTCTAATACTTCGTCATGACTAAATACTTGAGCTTTTTGCAATAATGAGCCTTTTGCTAATTCGCCTGCTGTATTTCGTACATTTTGGATCCCTTTGCTAATTTTATTAGCAATAAGAAAGCTTAATATCAGAGAAATAACAATGGCGAGAATAATACCAATATAAAAGACATAACTACTTTGTACTATGTTGTCATTTACAGAGTCGTGGGTAATATCAGCAGATAAATCAACTTGCTTTTTAAATTCGCTAGAGTAAGCAATAAGTTCATCGTAAGAAGTGGTAAAGGCTTTAAAAACTGGAAATGGCGCTTTGTTATCAGGGGCATTGTTCATTGCAGAAACAAACAACGAAGCTTTGTTTTGGAAATCTAAACTTAAGGTTTTTAATTTTTTTAATTTTTCAGATTGACCTGAAAAATTATTCATCATCTCATTTAACAATTTAGGCGTTATTACTTCGTTCGCTTTAATTTTATCTAAATAACCCTGGGTTTGATTAGTTAATGCGAGTAAATAACTTATCTGTAGACCTCTGACATTAAGCATAGTGTCAACTTGGACTTCTTTTATCCGTTCAAATTGTAATGAAACCTTAAAGTTTTGCTGATAAAAAGTCTCAAAGTCATCTGCAATAGTATCGCTATGGGATTGTATAATGAGAATGACAAAAGTAAATAAAACAATAATCGCAATGGCCATTAACTGAAGTTTGCGCAATATATTAAAAGACATAATATCCTCAATGTTTAATTTTCTTAATATAATTAGGGGCTGTTGATCTTTCACGGTTAAATTTTGTTCAGATAAAATCGTTTTAATCGCGGCGAGTAGTGTGTAGCCTAGTCATTCTAAGCAAATACTACTCTACAAAGCGTAAACGATGTTAGCCGAATCCTTCGCACAGCGTTTGTTGGTCATTTTTACGGCGTTGCCCCACAAGGATGTGGGGTAAGGTGACTTTGCAGGAGCATAAAGTCTTTATCGCCTTTTTATGTGCAACAACCCTATTACAAAGGATATGCCTTGTATAAATACCCAACAAAATGCTGAAAAAAAATCTCGAAAGATCAAAAGCCCTTATAATATAGACTATTTATCTTTGAATGTGATCTATTATTAATCATTGAGTTTTCGTTATTGATCCCGAAAACTCCTTCCTATTCAATACTTTCTAAAAGCTACAACTCTTTTCAATCGATATTGATTAACAGCGATAAATGAATGAGTGATGAAATCAAGTTATTGAGATTATTTGCTCACATTTTATATTCAAAACTTCAATATATTTAAATTACCATAAGACTTGATCAATCTCATTTAAGAGTGTTTGAGATTGATCATTCACTCGTGAAAATTCTTTATTTTTTAACGAGGTTTCTAACGCGATAGCATATTGAGAAAGCGCAGAAAATCCAAACATTTGTGCGGCACCTGCAATACGATGAACAAGTTGAGATAATTGGTCATAATCATCATTTTTAATGTGTAAAATAATGTCTTGTTGTTCTAAGACTAGGTTAGACTTAAACTGTTCAATCAAATCAGACATATCCACTTGATTTAAAGCTTCTTCAACTTTATCAGCGCACACTTTGTGTTGATAATAGTGACAAATGGTTTGTATAAATATCTTTCTCTCGATAGGTTTTTTAAGATGATTGTCAAAGCCTTGTGCTAAATATTCTTCCACTTCATGAGCCATTGCATTAGCCGTTAAGGCGATAATAGGTTGTGTCGCCCCTTTTTGCCTCATAATAGTATGGGCTTCGATACCATCCATTTCAGGCATTTGAATGTCTAATAAAATCACTTGTGGCTGATACTGAAGAAACTTCTCTACCGCTTCTTTACCATTTTTCGCTGTATAAACTTCTAAACCTAAAGATCGTAATAAACGACTGATTAATTGACGATTATCTTGATGATCTTCAGCTAATAAGATAGTCCCCGAAATTTTTTCAACGGTTTCTTTTCTCGTATTTGCCTCAATCGTTGATTCGATGAGATGAAGTTGATTATCCGCTTTTTCCTCAATTCCTGGAGGGCATGGCAAGCTAAAAGCAAAGGTACTTCCTTGGTTTAAAACACTAGAGATGTCTATATTCCCCTGCATCAACTGAGCTAATTGTTGTGATAAACAAAGTCCGAGTCCGGTACCACCAAAACGACGACTTATACTGCTATCACCTTGTGTAAAACTCTCAAACAGACTGTTAATTTGCGAAGAACTCAAACCTATGCCGGTATCTTCAACAGAGAATATAATTTGATTAGATGCTAATTTCACAATGACTTTAACGTGTCCTTGCTTGGTAAACTTCACCGCATTAGCACATAAATTAATGAGAATTTGTTTAATACGGATACCATCGATAGGAATAACAAAAGGAACCGGTAAAGCGTGATATACAGAAAAAGTTAACCCTTTAATTTTTGCTTGTTCACTAAACATGCTGGCAACATCTTGAAGTATGATATGTAAATCTTGCGATTGAATATCTAAATCGAGTTTATTAGCCTCAACTTTACTTAAATCTAAAATGTTATTGATCAATTCCAATAAATGTAAACTGTTGCTATAAATAATATTAATATCTGTATGTAAAGTTGATTCATTAATATCTTCATAAATTAAGGCTTCTGCTTGAGCAATAATCGCTGTCAAAGGCGTTCTAATTTCATGGCTCATATTAGCTAAAAATAAGCTTTTTACTTTATTCGCAGCTTGTAATTTATCGGCTAATAATTCGAGCTCTTTAGTGCGTTGTTTGACTTTACTGATTAACTCAAGCTTTGATCTTCGTTCCGCATTTCTCCGATAAACAAAGAAGGCAATCAAAACCAATAAAACAAAAGCGATGATAATAAAATTACGTTTTTGCCCTGTTTTAGACAATTCTAACTGTTGTAATTTTTCATTTTGTTTTAGCTGTAACACTTGTTGTTTTAATTGCTCTGATTCATAACTTGCTAATAACAAATTAAAATTATCATTTTCTCGCTTATTACGTGCCAAAATATATAACTGGTGAAATTTCAATGCTTGCTTAGGTTGATTAAGGCTAGCGTAAACTAATGAAAATAATGAATAATTATTTAATAGCTGTTTAGCATAAGTAAGTTCTTCTGCTATTTTTTGGGATTGTAGTAAATAATTTAATGAACCTTTTGCATTGCCTAAATAATACAGGCCTTTCGCATAAGTATGTAAAGCTCCAGATAATGCTGTTTTATATTCATTTTGTTGAGCAATATCAATAGACTTTTTTGCAAACGATAACACTCTATCATGCTGATTTAATTCAAAATATACTTCAGATATATTGTGGTAAATAGAAGCAAGATTAAATAAGTCATTTTCATGTAAATAATACGCCAATGATTTTTGCATATATTCTAATGCGACTTCTGGCTTATTTGACTGTTTATAAGCAATCCCTAGATCACTATAAGCTTGAGCTAAACCTTCAAAATCGCTAATCTCTTTGCGTTTTTCAATAACATCTAAATATGCTTCAATCGCAGTGTCATAACGTTCTAATTTTAAATATAGGCCAGCGATATTGAAACGAATATCAATATTATCTATTTCGCTGCCAATTTCCTGATATATACTTTTTGCTAATTGATAACTATTGATCGCTTGAATATTTTGCCCTAAAGCCGCTTGTGCTAAGCCTATATTGTTATGCATATTAGCAATTAAAATGGGCCTATCTAGGGCATTAAAGATAGCTAATGCGTCAGTATAATGCTCAATAGATTGCTCATATTCACCTTTTAAATAACGATATATACCTAGCCTTTTATAGGCATGTGCCAGCTCTACCGATTTACTGTTTTGTTCAGATAAAAGAATAATGCGGTTAACCGTTTCAATGGCTTTAATAAAGTCGTTGGTATTGCGATATTGACTTTCAATCGCCTTAAGGACTTGCAATCTTTCATTGTTTTTTAACTTATAGCCATCCAATAATTCTTTAAGTTGAAATAACACTTGAGGTTTATCTGGATTTTCTTCGATAGAGGAAATTTTTTGAGTAATGGAAGCTTGAGGTGATTGTTCGAGATTTGGCTCAGCATGAGCACTGCAAACTGTTGTTATGATTAGGCTGAAAACGAGCAGAGTTTTTTGGAAATAAGCTAACATAAAAGCGCGTAATCAATCTCAAATAATGAATGTGATTTTTATAGTACGCGCTTATAGTAATTTATACAAAATTTCAGCCTGTTAAAATTATTCTTTTTTATTTTGCTCGCTTGTCTGTTGAAGTAACGCTTTAATTTCAGTTAGCTCTCGTGCAAGGTTATCAATTTGCGCTCGACTTGCAGGCTCACCGCCTTCTTCCGTTTCACCATGTAATTCAGCACGATAACTTTCGTGTTCCTGCCCCATCACTTCTAAAATGGTACCTACCATCATATTTAAAAAGATAAAGGCCGTTAAAAAAATAAAGGACAGATAAAAGATCCAACTCATCGGATGCACTGCCATGGTTTCGTACATCACGTCTGTCCAATCTTCGAATGTAGCCACGCGAAACAAAGTTAACATAGAGATAGAAACATCTCCCCAAAGCACTTTATTAATATCTTCAAATAATATACTGCCAATTGCGGCGTAAATATAAAAAATAACAAACATAAGTAAGGCAATATAGCCCATGCGTGGAATGGCTTTAATTAAGGCGTTTATCAATAAACGTAATTCTGGCACCATTGAAACTAAACGTAATACTCGAAAGACTCGTAAAAGCCTCGCCAATAAAACACCTGAGCCCCCCGCAGGAATTAAGCTACCGATGACAATAACGGTATCAAAAATATTCCAACCATTTTTGAAAAATTCATTTTTCTTTGGGGTCGCCATAAAGCGAATAATAATTTCTATTAAGAAAAAGACAGTAATAGCAGAATCTAGTACCGATAATAAATGCACAGCGGGGGCTGGCAAATCATGTGTTTTGGCGCCAATCAGTAACGCCGAAATGATAATGACGCCAATCACAGTCCATTGAAAGATTGGACTTGAATCAATTTTTTTTAAACGACGTTGAAAGCGATAAACCATTGAGGCCATTGTATTTATCCTAATTAACTAACTGAATCACCCACGAATGGGTTATTTTTACGTTCGGCACCAAAGGTACTCATAGGGCCATGACCCGGTATAAATTGCACATCATCTCCCAGAGGGAATAACGTATTTCTTATCGAATGAATTAAAGTTGCATGATCGCCTTTTGGAAAATCAGTCCGACCAATGGAGCCTTTAAATAAAACATCGCCCACCTGTGCCAATTTTGTTTCAGGATGAAAAAACACGACATGTCCTGGCGTATGACCTGGACAAAAATATACCTGCAACTCAATTTCGCCAAAGCTTACAGTATCTCCTTCATTTAGCCAGCGATTAGGTAAAAAAGGCTCTGCTTCAGTAAAACCAAACTGCTTTTTTTGCTCTGGGATCAAATCAATCCAAAACTGATCTTCTTTACTAGGGCCTTCAATAACAATATTAAACGCCTTTGAAATTGCGCGACTTGCGCCGGCATGATCAATATGAGCATGAGTTAATAACACTTTAGTTAACGTTAATCCATGCTGCTCAACGGCATTTATAATGAGTTCAACATTACCACCCGGATCGACAACTGCCGCTTCTTTCGTGATATCACACCAAAAAAGTGTGCAGTTCTGTTGAAATTTAGTTACCGGAATTATTTGATATTGCAACATATTCTGTTTGTCTATTTACTCATTATTGAGCTTAATTAAGCACTGTTTAGTTATGTGGGTACTGAGCCGTTTAACTTCAAGAGAAAAACTGCATTGTCTGTATTTTTTTACAGTTTTTACTTTTGATATGAAAGAAAAATTACTGAAATTATAAAATAACTTCACTAACGAGATTGAACTCGGTAAGCTCAACGCAAATAATAATATAATGTAGTTAATATATGACCATGGTTAGAGACTCTTTTCATTCCCGTATCGGTTTCATTTTAGCGGCCGCTGGATCCGCTATTGGATTAGGAAATATTTGGGGCTTTCCAACCCAAGCAGCCAATAATGGAGGCGGTGCCTTTTTATTTGTATATTTACTCGTTACCGTTTTACTCGCCTTACCTGCGCTTTACGCTGAAATATATCTCGGCAACCAAGCCCAAAAAAATCCTGTATCAGCCCTAGGTGACGCTTGCAGTAGCTTTTCTGAAGGCTTAGGTAGAAAAGCCGGTATTATTGGCTTATGTGGCGCAATCATGATGCTAAGCTTTTATACGATAGTAGCAGGCTGGATGTTAGCACATACTCTATCTGCGGTAACTGAGTTATTAGGAATGACAGAAACCTCCGCTTGGTTAGCGACCTCAAGCACAGAGCGTAACATTCTTTTCACTCCAATTTTTATTTTCCTTGGCGCGGCAATTATTCATCAAGGGGTTAATGCCGGCATTGAGCGTTGGTCAGCGCGTTTAATGCCAATTTTACTCATTATGTTAATTGGCTTAATTATCTATATTTTGCAACAACCTGGTGCAGAAAAAGGCTTAGAAGTTTATCTTATTCCTGATTTTGCTCGTGTTACAGATCCTGAATTAATAATCTCAGCGATGGGCCAAGCTTTCTTTTCTTTATCTATTGGTGTCGGAGGCATGATGGTCTATGGCTCGTATATGCAAAAAGATAAAGATATGGGGAAACTAGTATTATCAATCACCGCATTAGATACCACTATTGCCTTTTTAGCGGGACTGTTAATTATTCCTGCGCTATTTGTCGCAGATCATGCTGGTTTACAAGTTTTTCAAGACAATCAGCTCATTGGTGAAGGTCAGTTAATTTTTCATATTCTTCCTGCCTTGTTTGATTCTATGGGCACGATAGGTTTAATTGTTTCGAGCGGTTTTTTCTTACTTCTTTCTATCGCGGCTCTTACTTCAACTATTTCTTCAACCGAAGTACCTGTTGCTTATATGGTTGAAGATAAAGGCTTTACGCGTAAAAAAGCAACCTGGTTAGTTTCCATCATAGTATTATGTAGCAGTGGATTACTTATTGCGTTTTTTGATGTGTTATTTGGCGCATTTATTCGCGTATTAACAACAATTTTGCAGCCACTAAGCTGCTTGTTTTATTTTATTGTCGTCGGTTGGTTATGGAAGCGAGGCAATAAGTTACGTGATGTATCATTACAAAAAGACCGAAAAGGGTTAGCGCTTTGGGGTAATTATTTACGATATGTTTGTCCGGTATTGTTATCGGTAGTTTTTGTAAATGTCGCTATTTTAAATTAAACCACTATTTTCAAAATATTTAGTTTAAAAAGCGCTTAAACAGTCAAGCTCATTTCAGCCTACTCATTAGAGAGAAATACTGACCTGAGCTTTTCACTTTCTACCTATTGGCAAACTTGATTTCGCCCTTTCTTTTTCGCTTTATACAACGCTTGATCTGCTTGTTTTATCGTTTGCTCAAAACTATTTTTTGTCTGTCTTGTCGCCACGCCAATTGAAATAGTAACATTGACCGTTTTTAAAGACTCTGACTGTTTGCCTTGACGAGATTTTTTGGTTTTTCTTATCGGATGACGAATCACAATATTATAATCAGCAACTGACTTACGCAGCTTTTCAAGTTCATCAAGTGCTTCATCTGCAGTTTTGCGGGGAAATATCGCGGTAAACTCTTCACCACCATAACGAAAAACTCGGCCACCAGACTTTACTTCAGCAAGTTTTGCCGCAACGAGTTTCAAAACTTGATCACCAATATCATGGCCATAATTGTCATTAAACTTTTTAAAATGATCGATATCTAGCATAGCGACACAATATTTACGCCCTAAAGACAAAGCATATTGATTCAATGCTCTTCTCGAAGGTAAATGGGTTAATTCATCACGATAAGCTAAATAATACGAATCAATTACCACCACTACAATGTAATGTAAAACCAGTAAGCTAAACATAACACTAAGAGGTAAGGAAATCTGTTCGTTAAAATAAAGGTTGCCGACAATTAACGTAGTTAACAAGGAAGAAACTAATAAGTTTGGCTGACGTAAGCTTTTAAATAGCACCAAAAGCGCCACAACAAATAAAGGGAAATTTATAATAATTAATTCAATATCCAGATAGGTTAGGCTATTTTTAGTGCTATAGCCTTGTAACCAACTCATCGCAATCAACCAAAGTTTCGCTAAAACGATACAAAGGCAAAGACCAATAATTCGGACAATGCCATGGATTGAAATAAGTGCACGATCTTTAATTAACGTTAGGTAGGCTAAAACAAATAACGTTGATAGATATAGCCATTGAGGATTTTGATTTAAAATATCAAATCCAGCAAACACATTCTTACTAACTAAGTAGTAACCAAAACAAAGAGCAATTAATAAGGTAAACCGGCTGCGAGAAAATTGCGCAGAGAATAACATCCCAACAACAAATACTCCCATCAAAACTTGCTCAATAAAGTTGATTTTTACTAGCCAGTAATTTTGAGTAGCAAGGGTTGCTACTATTAATAAACTTACCGCCAAACCACTCCATAATGTAGTTTTTAACCCTTCTAATTTTTGAATCAAATTATAACCTCAAGGCATTATTCAAATTAGCCACTGATCACTAGAATATATCTTTATTAAATCTACTATGAATCACTTAAATAGCCCGTATAATATAAAGGGTAGCCATTTGAGAGTCGTAGCATGTTTTTATCCAATCTCGTAAATTCAGGCAGTGAACATTTACCTTTTTCACAAGCCAATAAAATAAAAACAACCAATATTGTTACATTAATTACTGTAATAATTTCAGGGCTTTATACTCTAAATTATATCTTCGTTTTACAGCACCCAATAGTAGCATTAATTAATAGCTTATTTACACTATGCTATTTAATGCCTTTATACCTTAATGCAAAATATTTATCTAAATTGGCTAAAGTATGGTTTTTTCTCACCTTAATGCTGCATTTGCTAGTTTGCACCAATCTATATGTCACTAATGAATCGGGATTTCATTTATATTACTTTTTAGTGCCAACAGGCGCATATCTATTATTCGATACAAAAGATAAAAAAGAAAAACTATTCCTGAGTATTTTATCGATCATTTTACTTATATATTGTGAAAATACTAAGAACATTTCGCCGCTAATTACTTTATCACCATTCACAAATGAGTTAATTTATCAATCAGTTATATTGTTTATTATGTTAGAAGTAATTGTCGTACTCACCATTTTCATCAATCAAATTGAAAGTAATGAGGAACAACTTCGCTTACAAGCGACAACCGATAGCTTAACCGGCATTGCCAATAGAAGATACTTCTTCGAAAAGCTTAACCAGCTTATTTTTCAGGAAAAAGAATACCCAAGGCCTTTATCTATTCTATTAATTGATTTTGATCACTTTAAACAAATCAATGATAAATATGGCCATTTTTCGGGGGACATTTGCTTAACTGAAATTTGCACCTTAACGACTTCATTATTAAGAGAACAAGATATTTTCGCGCGTTTAGGCGGTGAAGAATTTGTCATTGCATTGCCAGAAACTACACTTCAAGAAGCAAATCAAATAGCTGAACGTATACGGTTAAATATTTCTGAACATAACATTATGCTTCCTCAACAGCCTAACTTTAATTGCTCTGTCAGTATAGGAATCGCCAGTAACGCTAACCCAGATGACGATTTAGATAAAATATTGTTACATGCGGACGAAGCTCTATACCAAGCAAAATCATATGGTAGAAACCGTACTTTTGCTTATCAAGTCAATTGAATAACAACCCATTTTTAAAAGTCAGCATTAAGCTTTAACGCCTTTTAATGTTTTAGTAGCAAGCTTATCATCTTCTTTATCATTATCATCATGATTTAATTCAACATTTTCTATTTTTTCAAAACGTGTTGAAATTTTATCGGCTGAGGTATGAATTTGTTTTACGTCCATCGCCGCTTGGTCAATATGTTTTGCTAGATTAGCAAATCGAGATTTAAAACGAGAAAAATCTTGTGATAAATATGATAAATGGTTTTGTATCACATGTACTTGCTTACGAGTTGCTTCATCTTTAAGCACTGAACGAGATGTCGTTAATATGGCCATCAAGGTGGTCGGTGACGCCAGCCAAACGCGCTTAGTATTTGCATAATCAACTAAGTCACTTTGGTGGGCATGAATTTCAGCGAAAATGGCCTCTGCAGGAATGAACATTATCGCGCCTTCTGATGTTTCCTTCTCGATTAAATATTTATCGCTAATATCATTAATATGTTTTTTAATATCGAGCTTAAATTGTCGCTCTGCTGCTTTTCTGTCATGCTCACCTAACACGTCATCCATCATTTTTTTATAGCTTTCTAACGGAAATTTTGCATCAATCACCACATTACCGGTCGGCTCTGGTAAAAACAAAATGCAATCGGCAATTTTTCCATTTGATAAAGTATGTTGCAATGAAAAGTGTTGCTCAGGTAAAACATTTCGGATCAAACTATTCAGTTGTACTTCACCGAAAGCGCCACGCGAGCGTTTGTCATTTAATACTTCCTGTAGGCTTACGACATTCGTTGATAATTCGGTGATCTTTTTCTGAGCATCATCAATTAACGCTAGACGCTTTAAAATATCATTAAAAGTTTTCGTTGTTTTCTCAAAGCCTTCTGCAAGTCGTTTTTCAACTTGGCCACTGATCTCTTTTAATCGATTATCAGTAGACGTGGTCAGTTCATTAATTTTAACCGCCATGGCATCGCTTGATTGCTTTAAGGTTTTCGCTTGCTCATCACGAGCCGCTAATGCCGCTTTATTTAAATGATCAACCAATTGATCAACTGATTGACGTTGGTTCTGATTAAACAAATGTTGATGTTCATGAAGAGTGGTTTGTAGTTTGCTATTAAATTCAGTTAACGTCGAAAACTGTTTAGCAGATTGTTCATTAAATTGATTCAGAAATTTTATTTTAAAATCTGAAAATTGTTGTTCAATATAATGTTTAAATTCAAATTGTTGCTTGATTATTTGTTGTTGCTGTTTTTCAGATAAATTTGAGGTTAATTCGATATGGCTAAGTAATTGTTTAATGTCTGACTGCTGGTCTTGAAGCACTTTAGAAAGTGACATTACTTTTGATAACATCAACGTGAAAAGCAAGACAACTATCAATACACATGAAACAATCAGTTCATTTTGAAATGAATCTAATATTATTAAAATTTTATCAACCACGGCACACCAACTAACCACTGTATTTATTAACAGTCATTTAAACATAATTAATGGTGAAGGTTAACTTTTTTATTGATGAGCTAGCTAAGCTTCATCTTCTACATCTATATTTTCTACTCTATCTCCTATTTTATTTAGAATGTTAACCTCGCCTTCACAAACGGCAATTACCGACTTTCCTTGTTTAAACTCTTCTGAAATAATCACTCGTCCGTTATTGTTTTGTGGAAAACAAACGGTTTCATGCATCAGTTCAAGGGAGACATCACGGTAATATATAATGGTGACTTTTCTTATCGTTGTTTCCACCTTCTATCCTTTTAATCTGTGGTCATTCTTCAAAATTCGTTAAAAAATACAAGAATAAGTGTAGTAAAAATCTCTCAGGTGTCGAACGATTATCGCGACTTTTTCCAATAAAAAAGCGCTCATTTGAGCGCTTAAATTTTTCAGTGAATAATAAGGTTTGGAATCTATTTAGATAACTTTTTATCTAAATCTTCTATTTTTGCCTGCCAAATTGCTGGCCCAGTAACATGAGCTGATTCACCTCGACTATCAACCGCGACAGTAACAGGCATATCTTCCACTTCAAACTCATAAATAGCTTCCATTCCCATGTCTTCAAACGCGACAACTTTGGCTTTTTTAATCGCCTTAGACACTAAATACGCTGCGCCACCAACAGCCATTAAATAAACCGACTTATGGTTTTTAATACTTTCTACCGTTTCTGGACCTCGTTCAGCCTTACCAATGGTGCCAAGTAAGCCCGTTTCTGCCAGCATCATTTCAGTAAATTTATCCATACGAGTTGCCGTTGTTGGACCCGCTGGGCCTACCGCTTCGTCACCAATGGCATCAACAGGCCCTACGTAATAAATAAATTTATCGGTAAAGTCGACAGGCAGTTTTTCACCTTTTGCCAGCATATCTTGAATACGCTTATGCGCAGCATCACGTCCAGTTAAAATAGTACCACTTAATAAAACTGTTTCACCTGTTTTCCAGTCGCTGATATCGGCTTTTTTCAAATCATCAACATTCACTCGACGAACATTTTCGCCAACTTCCCAAGTAATTTCCGGCCAATCTTCCAACTTAGGAGGAGATAAATCAGCAGGTCCAGAGCCATCAAGGTGGAAATGTACATGACGAGTAGCCGCACAATTTGGGATCATCACCACTGGCTTTGACGCAGCATGTGTTGGTACTGAATTAATTTTGATATCAACTACAGTGGTTAATCCACCTAAACCTTGTGCACCAATACCAAGTTTATTAACGCGTTCGTATATTTCTAAACGTAGCTTTTCTTCAGCTGTTTCAGCGCCTTTATCGATAAGTTCTTGAATATTGACAGGATCCATTAAACTTTCTTTTGCTAGTACGCCTGCTTTTTCAGCAGTTCCACCAATACCTATACCTAACATCCCCGGTGGGCACCAACCCGCACCCATCGTTGGTAAAGTTTTGACCACCCAATCAGCAATTGAATCACTTGGGTTTAGCATCACCATTTTCGATTTATTTTCGCTCCCGCCACCTTTCGCCGCGATCATCACTTCAATTTCATTCCCTGGAACCATATCAATATGCACTACCGCAGGCGTATTATCTTTAGTATTGATTCGCGCACCCGCAGGATCTTTAACGATTGAAGCACGTAGAGGATTGTCAGGATTCAAATAAGCACGTCGAGTACCTTCATCAACCATTTGCTGAACGGTTAAGTCCGTGTTGTCCCACTGCACAGCCATACCCACTTTAACAAAACAAGTAACAATACCTGTGTCCTGACAAATAGGACGTTTACCATGAGCAGACATACGAGAGTTAATTAATATCTGCGCGATTGCGTCTTTTGCTGCCTGACTCTCTTCTTTATGATAGGCTTTTTCTAATGCTTGAATGAAATCAAGGGGATGGTAGTAAGATATATATTGCAATGCATCTGCAATACTCTCAATTAAATCTTCTTGTTTAATGATAGCCATAACAATCTCTTTACACAGTTAGGAAATGTAAAATCAACATTTGCGAGCGAAAACGTTGAAAGTTAAAAATTTGCCGATATGATACCCTGCTTATAACGAGCTCGCCACCACAATGCGCGCTAACTTTTATCAAAAAGTTTAAGAACAATTAAAATTAGGGTTTAATTTTGCTTCTCAATAATAACGCCGTTATCAAGGCAAAACCTCTGCACTTTAGTCATACGCTTCAACCTCAAGCGTTATTCGAGCAGTTTGCCCACCAGCCGTGGGCAATGTGGTTAGACTCATGCCACAGTGAACATGTCGATAGTCGCTATGACATAATTGTTTGGCAACCCGAAATCACTGTAACAACAATAAATAACAACACTATAGTAGATTATATCTCCGAGCAGCGTTTAGAAAATAGTAGCGACGATCCTGTAACTATTTTACAAGCGGTTCAACAAGCATTTTACCAAAAAGTTGAGATACAAGTTACTGAATTACCATTTATGACTGGAGCTGTCGGTTATTTTTCTTATGATTTAAGTAGACGTTTTGAACAACTACCTTGCCAAGCAGACAAAGATATTAATCTTCCTGAAATGGCCGTTGGCATTTATTCACAAGCGATTATTTATGACAATAAAACACAGCAATATTCATTAATTGCTGATGAAAATCAATTAGATGAAATAGAAAATTATTTACATGCTTTGATTAGTGAAAAACACTCACGATCAGTTGAATCTTTTAAATTGGTTCAGCAATGGCAAGGCAATATGTCAGCAGAACAATATCAAGAAAAATTTGCCAAAATTCAACAATATTTATTGTCTGGTGATTGCTACCAGATAAACCTTACACAGCGTTTTAGTGCGCACTATCAAGGTGAAGAATATCAAGCTTATAAAGTGCTTAGAGAAGCAAACCAAGCACCGTTCTCAGCATTTATTCGTTTAGCCGATTACAGTATTTTAAGTATTTCCCCTGAGCGATTTTTACGAGTAAACCAAAATACCGTACAGAGCAAACCCATTAAAGGTACGAAACCAAGGAGCTCGAATAAAGCGCAAGATCACGCGCTTGCCACGGCATTGCAACATTCTGAAAAAGACAAAGCAGAAAACTTGATGATAGTCGATTTACTCAGAAATGATATAAGCAAAGTTTGCCTTCCTGGCACAGTAAAAGTGCCAACATTATTTGCAGTGGAAAGTTTCCCTGCAGTTCATCATTTAGTCAGTACCGTTACTGGTGAGCTGGAAAGTCAGTTTGATGCCTTAGACTTACTCAGAGAAGCATTTCCTGGTGGCTCAATAACGGGCGCTCCAAAAATAAGAGCGATGGAAATCATTGACGAACTTGAACCACAACGCAGAAGCATTTACTGTGGTTCTATTGGCTATATCTCAGCCTGCGGAAATATGGATACTAGTATAACTATTAGAACCTTAGTTTGTGATAAATCCGGTGAGAAAAACACTTTACATTGTTGGGCTGGTGGCGGCATAGTCGCGGATTCTAATGTCGACGCTGAATATCAAGAATCTTATGATAAAGTAAATAAAATTTTACCGGTTTTAGCAAAACTTTAAAAAACGGATGAATAAAAAATCTTCGATGAATTATCGTTGTCCATAGTTAATAAATTAAATGTGAATTATCATGACTAAAAATGAATTTTTACAACGTTTTAATTTAAGCCAATTAACAAAGTCAAACAATCAAGAACTTTTACTCACGAAGCCTAAAACATTCACTCAATCAGCTGTACTTATTGCCTTATTTGAGAAAGAAAACCAACTCTATGTGGTATTAACCAAAAGAGCTAAACACTTAAAGCACCATCCTGGACAAATTAGTTTTCCGGGCGGAAAAGTAGAAACTTTTGATGAAAATCATATTGCAACTGCGTTAAGAGAAGCTCATGAAGAAGTGGGTATTGAAAAGGATGAATGCGACATTGTCGGTCAGTTACATCCTTATCAAACTATGAGTGGCTTTGCTATAACTCCTGTTGTGGCAATATTAAAGCGCAGCCCTTTGTATGCGATTGATGAAAATGAAGTAGCTGAAATATTTCATGTCCCCTTTCATCATTTTTTAACGCCTACGCAGCACTATACCATTGAAGTGAACCTTAAAGAGGGGCAACATTCAGTGCACTTTATGCCCTATAAGTCATATAATATCTGGGGAGCCACAGCAGCTATTTTAAACGACCTCAGCCTTCATATAAGAAATAACCCTACCTAATCACTCATAACCGTCTATCATATGCTATAAAAGTGTTTATCTAGATGAATACTTTCAGTTATCATTACCATATAAAATTTCAACTTACCGTGTATTTACGGATAATAATTCAGGTTTAACACATGATTAGTGTATTTGATATGTTCTCAATTGGCATTGGGCCATCGAGCTCCCATACGGTTGGTCCAATGAAAGCGGCCAAACTTTTTGTTGATCATTTAAAAGAACAAAACTTAATTGAAAAAGTTGATCGAGTAAAAGCTGAATTGTTTGGTTCCCTTGGTCAAACGGGAGTTGGCCATGGCACAGGTAAAGCCGTAATACTCGGTTTATCAGGAGAATCCCCTGAAACTATCCCTGTTGATTCAATCGATAAAATACTTAATGACGTTATTTCAAGTGAAAGCGTACAGT
This sequence comes from Colwellia sp. 1_MG-2023, assembly GCF_030546755.1. Taxonomy (GTDB): domain Bacteria; phylum Pseudomonadota; class Gammaproteobacteria; order Enterobacterales; family Alteromonadaceae; genus Thalassotalea_H. Next base: position 245,032 of record NZ_JAUOPE010000005.1, on the reverse strand, counting down.
TATCAGCAACAAAAACGGTTAGTTTTCCAAAAAATGAATCTATTATTTATCACCGACGAAAAACATTGCCTGCTCACGCGAATGCTATGACGCTATACGCATACAATGGCGAACAAGAAGTGCTTCAAGAGACTTATTACTCTATTGGTGGCGGCTTTATCGTGCGTGATTGTGATTTCGAAAAAGAAAAAGACAAAGCACTTTCCTTACACAGTAATATTGACCGCCCTCACCGATTTTCTAGTGCCGATGAATTAATCTCGCTGGCAAGTGAAAAAGGCTTAAGTATTAGTACCATCATGATGGAAAATGAGTTGTGCTTAAATGATAAAGCAACCATCACTCGTAACTTAATCAATATCTGGCAAGCGATGCGCGATAGCGTAGAACGAGGTATGGCAACAGAAGGAATACTACCAGGTGGGCTAAAAGTCAACCGAAGAGCCCCGGCATTATACCGCTCGCTTTCTGTAGAAAGTAATAATGATCCACTTTCTGCAATGGACTGGGTCAACCTTTTTGCATTAGCTGTGAATGAAGAAAATGCAGCGGGTAGCCGTGTAGTGACTGCGCCTACTAATGGCGCTGCGGGTATCATTCCTGCCGTTTTATGTTATTACGATAAGTTTATTAAGCCTGTTAAAGATGAAGATTGCATTCGTTATCTATTAACCGCGGCCGCTATTGGTATTTTATATAAAACCAATGCGACCATATCAGGCGCTGAAGGTGGCTGCCAGGCCGAAGTTGGTGTTGCTTGTTCTATGGCTGCTGGGGCGCTTACTGAAGTGATGGGAGGCTCACCTAAACAAGTAGAAAATGCGGCTGAAATAGGTATGGAGCATAATTTAGGATTAACCTGTGATCCAGTAGGTGGTTTAGTACAGGTTCCTTGTATTGAAAGAAATGCCATGGGCTCAGTTAAAGCAATAAACGCATCACGGCTTGCACTTCGTGGTACAGGCACTCAAAAGGTGTCATTAGATAAAGTGATCAAAACCATGTGGGAAACAGGCAATGACATGAAAACAAAATATAAAGAAACGTCACGTGGTGGTTTAGCGGTTAATATTATAGAGTGTTAATCACCTTTCATATTCCGTTATCGATAAAAAAACCTATGTTAGTTTAACATAGGTTTTTTTATTAACGAGTCCGTAAAATATCTGTCAATGGACCTAAAACTCACCAAGGCCAAAAATTACCTAAACAAAAGTTATTTGATAGGTAACTCAATATTTGAAAATAGTTCTTCAACTTCAGTATTATTTTTCAATAATACTGCTCTAGTAACTAAATCGCGGTTTAAATGTGGAGCAAAGCGCTCAATAAAATCAAACATGTAACCACGTAAAAAAGTTCCGCGTCTAAAGCCTATTTTAGTCGTACTGGCATTAAATAAGTGACTTGCATCAATCGTAACCAAATCATTATCAAGTTTTGGATCCATTGCCATAGTGGCGATAACACCAATACCAACGCCCATTCGAACGTAAGTTTTTATAACGTCAGCATCTGTAGCAGTAAAGGCTATTTTAGGCTCTACTCCCGCTTTATTAAATGCGGTATCTAACTCTGAACGACCAGTGAAACCAAAGACATATGTGACCAAAGAGTATTTAGCGATATCTTCAATCGTAATATTGGTTTTCTTCGCTAATGGGTGATCTGGGCGAACAATAATACTACGATTCCAGTGATAACATGGCAGCATGATCAAATCGTTATATAAATGAAAAGACTCAGTCGCTATCGCAAAATCAGCATCGCCTTTCGTTGCCGCATCGCTAATTTGTGCAGGTGTCCCTTGATACATATGCAAAGATACTTTGCTATATTTTTTCATGAAACCTTGAATAACATCAGGTAATGCGTATCTTGCTTGTGTATGAGTAGTAGCAATTCGAAGCTTACCTTCATCTGGTTGTGTGTGTTCTCGAGCAACAGCTTTAATCGCTTCAACTTTCGATAATATTTCAGTCGCAATATTAATCACTTCTTTGCCAGCAGAAGTGACGTGAGTAAGGTGTTTACCACTACGACCAAAAATTTGAATGCCTAATTCATCTTCAAGCATTCGTACTTGTTTACTAATACCTGGCTGAGAGGTAAATAAACTTTCTGCCGTAGCAGAAACATTCAAATTATTATTTTGTACTTCGACGATATAACGTAATTGTTGCAGCTTCATAATGTATGTTCAGTGTGGCTTATGCAAAAAATATATACTTAAATAACAATTTATTCCATAGAAACTTAACGAATATGTAAAAAAATTTCATTAATTTTCATAATAAACCATTTATTGATGTAATATTACACCATAAAATAGAGTAAAAGGCTAATAAAGCATCAATACAAAGTAAATTCTAATAAAATTTCATCAAAAATAACTTTCATATTAAAAGCGTAACTTATCTCTATGCTTAACAGTTCATTTTTTGTAGACTGAGACTAATAAATCATATTTTCATCAAATGAGTATTATCTATGGGTATTATAATAGGTTTAGTGATTGCTTTAATCATCATTGTAGTAATCGTGAATGCAATTCAACAACATAAAGAAAAACAAGAACAAGAAAAACGTGCTAAAGCCGCTAAACAAAAAGCAATTATAGATGAGACTGAAGAGTTACTTTTAAACTTAGCTCACTTACCGCCTAACCCTAAAGTGGTTGAGATCCTTAACCAAAGAAGCTTAAATGCTGTGAAAAACATGGCAAAAATAATGCCTGAAATGAAAGGGATTAAAAATAGAATAAGTGAAATGGAAGCTCGTTTAAACGCTTCTGTGGATTTAGCTTCATCGAACGCAGGACAAGATCAAAGTTTTATTTTACCTGACAATGATCAACAGCTGGTCGTTATTCTCCAAACCATTAAAAAATTAAGAATAATGTTGAAATCAGAGCAGTCTAAAGGTGCCTTAGATGCACAATCCTTTATGAATGAAGATTTAAAACTTGATGCCATGCAATTAAAAATTAATGTTGAGAGCTTACATAAAAGAGGCATGCAGGCTCACCAAAAAGAAATGCTTGGCTCTGCTCGTCAATATTATGAAAAAGCCATACAAACGCTTACAGACCATCCTAAGCAATCAGATTATACCATGGCAAAGAAAACTGAATTAGAAGATCAATTAGAAGAAATTACTGCGGCTTTGAAAAATACCAATGCTGCAGATGCAGCTAAAAAAGCAAAAGCTGAAGAAGATGATTTAGATATGTTGTTCCAACCAAAGAAAAAGTGGTAATTGCTGACTATATTCACTCTTTAATACCAAAAAAGCTCAAGTTTTCACTTGAGCTTTTTTGTTGAAAATCACACAATCATTAAAATGGCATTTTCATTCCTGGCGGTAATTGCATGCCACCAGTTAAAGCTCCCATTTTTTCTTTATTTTGTTCTTCAACTCGTCTTACTGCGTCATTAAAAGCAGCAGCAACTAAGTCTTCAACCATTTCTTTATCGTCTTCCATTAAACTGTCATCAATTTCTACACGACGAACACTATGACTCCCCGTCATAGTCACCTTAACCATACCAGCACCAGACTCGCCTATAACTTCCATATTAGCCAACTCTTCTTGAGCTTTAGCCATTTTCGCTTGCATTTGTTGGGCTTGTTTCATCAAGTTACCCATGCCACCTTTCATCATAATATCTCCTACAAAATTAAATTGCCGCCACGATAGTGGTTAATGAATTAAAATTCAAGTCTAGGTTACCGAGCAATAATGCTCTCTTCATCTATTTCAGCTTGAAAATGTTCTTTAAAAGATTGAACGACTTCATCTTTTAACAGTAATTCTTTGGCATAATCATAGCGTTTATCGTTGATTTTACCCTGAATCTGAAATGGATCATCAATAGTTTCTTCTACAACCGTAATTTCAACCTTCATGGGTTTGTCAAAGTAATCGGAGACAAACTGTTCTAATTGCTCTAATGCTACGGGTGATTTTAAATGTTTAGTAGAAGTATTTAACTCTAAGATAAATTTTTCGTCATCTGAAGCGTCTGAAATAGTTGCATTAAGAGCTAATTGCCTTAAACGACCATTTAACGCCATTGAATCGATAATATTAGCCCAGCGGTCAACCTGATTAGCTTTTTTTACCACACTAGGGTCGATCACTTCCGGAGTAAATGGTTGTTCCGAAATTGTTGCAATATCAGGGACATCATTTATTACCGGTTTATTGATTACTTTTTCTGTGTTTTTCTGACGCTCAGAGGCGTCATTATGCTTTTTTCCATCATTCTCCAAGGCTTTTTTACGACTACGAAGCATATTTCTACTAGCTAAAATAGAATCGATAGGCGAAGCATTTTGAGGAGGGCTTACTTTTGCTATTTCTTCCTCTGACAATAATGGTGCTTGTTCATTAGACAAGGACTCATCAGGACGAGATTCATTAGACAAGGTTTCCTCGATAGAATGCTCTAGGTCAACATTTGGCACATCAGATATCGATGAAGCTGAAGTAAGGGCTATTTCCGCTTGATTAACGTTTGTAAAATCACCCTTCTTCGTAGCGTCTACTTGGACGGGGTTTTCAGCTAACGATTCATCTAACGAGGTAAAAGTATCAGTATTTTCACCCTCTTTTAAACATTGAGCCGCTTGTTGTTCAATACTTTCTAACTCGGCTGAAAGTTTATCAACATCTGTATCATCTATTACCTGAGAAACAGGCTGTACGAATGTATGAGAAATGGCTTTATTATCATTTATCGAAAGTTTTTCCGAAGCGGGTTGATTTAACGCGTTAAGCTCTGAAGCAGTAAAATCAACAGATGTTTTAACCTGCTCTTCTACTGTTATCGCATGTTTTTGCGGTTTAAACGCCAGTAATCGCAATAACACCATATCAAATGCCGCTTGTTCATCAGCAGCATAAGGCAAATCTTTTCTACCAGCCAAAACAATTTGATAATAAAGCTGCACATCTTCTGGGCTCATGGCTTGAGAAAACTTTTCTAATAATTGATTATGCTCAGGTGATAAATCAAAGTGCCTATCCACAACCTGCGCCATAGCAACTTGATGTAATAGTTGAATTAGTTCAGCCATTAAGCGGCCATAATTTGGAGCATAGGATGCAATATCTAATGATAAAGACATTAAGGTTTGAGCATCTTGTTTTATCAAGGCGATTAAAATTTTATATACCCAATGATGATCTACGCCACCTAACATTTTCTGAACGTTGCTAGCGATTATACTACCTTCGCCTTGCGCAATAGCTTGATCCGTTAAACTTAATGAGTCACGCATACTACCACGGGCAGCTTTTGCTAATAACGAGATAGCTAACGGCTCTGCAGAAACTTTTTCTGCTGTTAAAATGATGTTAAGTTGCCGCTCAATTTGTGGTACTGCTAACGCTTTTAGATGGAATTGTAAACAACGAGATAAAACGGTTACGGGAAGTTTTTGCGGATCTGTCGTTGCCAGAATAAATTTAACATGCTCAGGAGGTTCTTCTAAGGTTTTTAATAAAGCATTAAAACTGCTTCTAGAAAGCATATGCACTTCATCTATCAAATAAACCTTATAACGCCCTCTTGTCGGAGCATATTGCACGTTATCAAGAATTTCTCTAGTGTCATCCACCTTGGTTCTTGAAGCAGCATCAATTTCTAATAAATCAACAAAGCGCCCTTGATCAATATCTAAACAAGTATCACATTTACCGCACGGTTCAGCAGTAACACCAATGTCGCAATTCAAGCTTTTAGCAAATATTCTAGCAATCGTGGTTTTGCCTACCCCTCGCGTGCCAGTAAACAGGTAGGCGTGATGCAAGCGTTGTTGTTTTAAGGCGTTAGTTAGCACGGTAACTACGTGCTCTTGCCCCATCAATTCATGAAACGATTTAGGTCGCCACTTTCTCGCTAAAACTTGATAGCTCATAAAATCCTTATTCACCTTCATATTGAAGGAGTGAAGTAACCGATAATCCTAGATCAGCGAGCTTTTTCTCACCCCCCAAATCAGGTAAAGAAATAATAAAAGCTGCATCAGATACATTTGCACCGAGTTTTTTTATTAGTTTACTTGTTGCTTCAATAGTGCCGCCAGTGGCAAGTAAATCATCAACAATAAGTACTTTATCATTACTTGTTAAAGCATCCTGATGAATTTCGAGCGTATCTGTGCCATATTCAAGTTGATAATCTTCTGCAAAGGTAGCTCGAGGAAGTTTGCCCGGCTTTCTCACAGGAACAAATCCGACACCTAATGATAATGCTAAAGGTGCCCCAAATAAAAAGCCACGAGCTTCTGTCCCTACGACTTTAGTGAAGCCTTGGTTTTTAAATTTATCCGTTAACAAATCAATCGTTAATTGAAATGCATGAGCGTCATCTAAGATTCCCGTTACATCCCTAAATAAAATACCTTTTTTAGGGTAATCAGGAATAGTGTGAACGGCGCTTTGAAGTTGTGAAATTTGTGTTTCTGTCATTATCAGCAATATTTTTTATTTAGTATTGCTAAAGAATAATGGAAAACGAACAGTTTTTATAGTGAATGTACGAGAGAATTTTCAACCAATAGTTGCTTTAAGTGTTGTATGAATAACTTTTCATCAATTGGTTTTGAAATTACCTGCTCTACTAAGGTAAGTTCTGGAAGATTTGTAAATGTACTGATGTCTTGAGTGCTCATAAATATAATCGGCACCTGTGCAGTAACTTCTCGTGATTTCAGATTGGTGATTAATTTAATCCCATTCATCACAGGCATAAGATGATCAATAATATATAAGTTAAAAGTCGCGTTCTGAGCTTTTTCTAAGGCATCTAAACCATTATTCGCACATTCAAAGGTATAGCCTAACTGACTAAGCAAAACAGCAATTTTTTCACGAACAGGCTGTTTATCATCAACGATTAAAATATGCATATTATTGATCTACTCTTATTAATGATTAACTTAAAACCGTAAACCAACCCATTAACATAGGAAGCAATGGCGCAGCAATTAATGCTGTAAAGGCTGCAAATAAATGACGTTTTGATGAGCTATCTTTAAAATTTTCATGTTGTGACATCTTTACTCTCCGAAATAAACTACAAAATGAACGGCGCGAATTCTAGCCGAAATGTTGTCATTTAGATAGGAATATTTGATCTAGATCAAATATTTAAGATACTTTCTACTATGCTAAAGACATAAAAAAACCAGCCATAAGGCTGGTTTTTGTAGGTCTTTGCTAAATTAAATAGACTTGCCTTTACGTGCGGCAGTATCTTTAATATAACTAACCCATCCTTTAGCACCCTTACGAGTTTTAGGATCTTTCATTGCATTTTGAATAGCAGCATAAGCTTCTTTATATTGTGCAAGATAGAAATGAGATTCTGCAATGCTCATATACAATCTACCTTTATTTGGCACACCTAAGTCAATCGCTTTATTTAAAGCAACAACCGCTTTTTCAAACTGCTCATCCTGAGCTAACAACGTACCTTGCTTACTATAGTGTTTAGCTTCATTTGTCATTTTAGCTAATTCACCATAGTATTTAGCAGCTTTATCAATATGTTGTGCTGCATGCCAAGCATTAGCTAGCGAATAAATATTGGTATCATCTCGTTTAACAAGCCCTGATGATATATGCTTTTCTAATAATTTTGCTGATTTGAAAGGCATACCATTTTGTGCATATAAACTAGCTAACGTTTTGATTTCAGACTCTTTTTCAAGGTATCCTTGTTTATAAGCCAAATCTAACGTAGCCATACCACGATCATAATCTTCAACTAAAAGATAAAAATTCCCTAATTGTTTCCAGAAGGCTTTTTCGTTAGGAAAAAGTTGTACCGCTGTTTCTAGAACCTTTACGGCCTCTTTATACTTTTTAGTCTCATAATAAGACGTTAGTTTTAAGATGTAAGGATTTTTATTATGTTTATCACCGTAGGCTGCTATGGCATTATCCGCAGGTGTGATCATTTTAGACAAGCGTTTTAACTCATAGTTTGCTTGAGCAATTTTCACCCAAGTGTCACCATCAGATTTACCTGTAAAATCCATCCAAGCTTTATAATTTGCTAAAGCACCTTCATATTCTTTTGTTTGCATCTGTAAATCAGCTAACAATTTAATTGCTTCACCGTGATCAGATTCATTCAAAATATCAGGACCAACAGCTTTCTTTAAATATTCAATCGCTTTCGCTTCTTGATCACCTAAAGTTGCGTACATTACAGCGATATAACGAGCCAAAATAGCTTTGTCATAATCGCTTTTTGCATCGATCTCTAAAAGTAAAGCAAGTGCCCCTTTGATATCATCAGTAGAGTAAAGCTCAAATGCTTTACCCACTTTCTTACCAACTGAAGGTCCCATTAAACGAGTTTTACGCTTTGGCTTTTCTGACTTTTCAGCACTTGCTGCGCTAACATCAAAAGATGTCGGCAGCTGTACTAACACTAATGAAGCCAATAAAGTTAAAGATGTTAAAATCTTATTCATTATTATGAACCTCCATCCATTTTAAAGTCTAATTGTACCGTTAAACCCGTTTGACGTAATGGTTTACCATCAACAACTTTTGGTTTGTACTTCCATTTGCGTAAAGCACGTCTAGCTTCTTTATCAAAAATACGTTTTGGTTCTGCATCGATAACTGTTACATCTTCAACACCACCAATCTCATTAATAGAAAATGAAAGTTTAACCCAACCTTCTTTACCATCACGAGCTGCTTGTATCGGATATTTCGGTTCAATACGAACAATTGGTGTTGCATCACCATCACGACCAAAACCTGCACCTGGAGCCGATATACCAGCATTTGCACCTGCTAATTGTACACCAGGCATATTAAACGTTAATCCACCAGACGTATTATTAACTTCAGGCTCTGGAGCCTGAGGCTTAGGTGGCGTTTTAGGCGGCGGCGGCGGCGGAGGCGGCACACGACGTCTTTGTTCAGCAGCTGACTTAGGTGGCGTAGTGTTAACTTCAACAATAATATTTTCTAATTTTTCTTCTTCTCTTCTATCACCACTGGATATTAGAAAAGCCATAAAAGAAAATAATGCAAAAGTAACAGCTGCGCCTAATAGTATTGATACTAATAAGCGAACCATATAACTACCCCTTAGCTGCAGCGATAGAAATTCTGTCTATGCCCGCTTCTTTAATAGCGTCCATTACTTTAACAACAACGCCATGCTTAGCGTCTTTGTCTGCTTGAACAATCACAACTTCACTTGGTTGTTCAGCGAGTAATTTTTCAATGTTAGCCGCTACACGTTCTATATCAACACGACGTTTATCTAACCAAATTTCACCATTATCTTTCACCGCAATGAAAATATTAGCTGACTTTTGTTTAGACTGATTAGCCGCTTTAGGTTTATTAACTTCAATACCAGCTTCTTTAACAAAAGAAGTAGTTACGATAAAGAATATAAGCATGATAAATACGATGTCTAGCATCGGCGTCATATCAATTGCCGCTTCTTCGTCTTCACGAATACGTTTACGTGCCATTCTAATCTCTCTCTAGTGATGAGGTAAACTGTCAACCAGTTTAGCCTTTGCTAGTTTAACTTTAGCGTCTAATCTTGTGCTAAAAAACACACCTGATAATGCTGCAACCATTCCCGCCATAGTTGGGATAGTTGCCATCGAAATACCAGAAGCCATTAGACGAGGGTTACCTGTACCTTGTTGAGCCATAGTTTCAAATACTGAAATCATACCCGTTACTGTGCCAAGTAAACCAATCAGTGGACACATTGCCACCAAAGTTTTAATCGTAATCATGTTACGTTCAAGTAATTCTGCCGTTTCGGAGATCCATGTATCTCTAATTCGATGTGCATACCATGATGTTGTATCAGTTCGTGCATCCCAATTTGCGATAATTTCATCACGCATCTTAGGGTAAACTGATGCTAAGAACCAATAACGTTCTACCATCATAATCCACATCAATAAGAGAGCAAAGGCGACAAAATAAAGTACATTACCGCCAGTTGCAATAAAACTCCTGACAGATTCAACAAGCTCTATCAGGAATAACATTATTTAGACTCCTTCTCTGCAATTGCAGCAATTAAACCAGCACTTTGCTCGTCTAATTTATGAAGAACAGCTTTACTACGACCAGCAACAATGCTGTGTACTAAAATTAGTGGTAATGCGGCGATAAGACCAAGAGCAGTTGTTACAAGTGCTAATGAGATGTTACCCGCCATAATTTTCGGGTCACCTGTACCAAACAAGGTAATTGTTTGGAATGTCATAATCATACCGATTACTGTACCTAATAGACCCATTAGAGGAGCTATGGCAGCAAACATCTTGATTAAACTAATACCACGGTCAACCGTTGGAGTTTCACGCAAAATAGCTTCATCAAGTTTAAGTTCTAATGTTTCAGCATCAGCACCTTTGTTTTCTTGATACACCGTTAATAAGCGACCTAATGGGTTGTTATTATTTGGTTGGTCTAGGTTCTTCTGTTGAGCTTTCATTTTAGAAGAAACTGCACCAAGTACAACAACACGCTCAAGGGCAATTAATAAACCAATAATTAGCAATACAGTGATTGCGTAACCAACTGTACCACCTTGATGGTAAAATTCTTCTAATGTTTTCTTACGCGTTTCTAACGTTAAGATAGCACCACGAGAAGGATCAACATATAAAGGAGAGTAACCAGAAGTTTCACCGAAGAAGTTAGAGGCTGAATCAGCAATGTAACCAGCAGGCTGTTTAGCCAATGGTTGAATTTGACCAACTTCATCGTTGTAGTTTAAGTAACCATTTTCTGAAACTAGGTTAAATGTACCAATACGAGTAACTTGTTCAGTTGATTTAGAACCATCTAAGTTTGTTACTTCAGCTGTAAACTGTGAAATTTCACCTGATTGAGTCATTTCTGTTTGCAAAGCAAACCATAACTCTTCAAGTTGTTCTAATTCAGGAATAGCTTTAGCGTTAGCAATTGCGTCTAATGCTTCACCACGACCTGGGTATTCAGCACTAACGATTGAAGTAGCAATTTGACCGTAAGCATTTGCAGCAGCTGCACGACTTACACCAAACATTTCACCTAAAGTACCTTTAGCGTTATCTAATTCAACTTCTTTTTGCGCTAGTGTAATTTCATTAGCCGCATATTCTTTCGTCAAACGCTTATTTCGAGCTTGCTCATCAGCCAATTGCTTTTTAGCTTTGTTTAATAAAGCTTGTTTATCAGCACGAGCAGAAGTAAATTCAGCTTCACGCTTTTTATCAATTTTAGCTTCAGAAATACGATCTGCTTTAACTTGCTTTAAAAGCTCGTTCAAATCGTTAGCGTTTGCTGAAGTAGCAATACCTGCTGTCATTGATGCAGCAAGCAATACATAATTAATTACTTTTTTCATTATTTAGCTCCTGCTGCAAATACTGGTAACTTGGTTAAATCTAATGGTAATTGCTTACGAGCCATACGAATACCATCAGTAATAGGCTTAAGGTACTCATCGTCTAACACATCCCATGAACGAGTTTCGTTATTCCAAACCCATGCATTTTTCATATCAAGAGATTGAGCTACGAAAGAAATACGACCCATATGTAAGAAATCAGCTGTTAATGTTTGACCACCAAAGTCTAATTCTGCTTGATATACACCAAATACGGTACCGTAGTTTGCTTCAATTTCGTAAGCTTCTAACACTAAACGGAACTGCTCAGAAACAGAAACGTTTGAGTTACCCATAACATCGCGTAAACCTTGGATACGCTCTTTACGAGCTGCAATGTTCATTGGTACATCTAGTTCAACAAATTTTTCCAATGTGTCGATCATTTTGTACATTAATGGTACAACACCTTGTTTAGTTTTATCGATACCAGCAATTTGCTTTTCAAGCGATTTAATATTGGCATTTTGATCATCAACCATTAATTGAACATGATCGTTGTAGCCAGATAAAATTTCAGCTTCATCAACCGTGTTACGGTATTCAGCTAATAATTCTAACGTTTGCTCGTAGATATTATCGATTTTGCTTTGTGACTTTTCAGAAGCTTTAAATACTTGAGCTTCCGCTTTATGTAGTTCAGTTAATGCATCTGCAGAAGCGAAAGTGCTTGCTGTTAATGCTAATGAGCCGATTATCGTTGATGCGATAAGGCTTTTCTTGCTTAATTTGGACATAGTTCCCAACCATTGCTATTGAATTTTGATAACAAATATTATTGTTAACGCAAATTTAATAATCTGCCATTTTTAAGTTTTAATTTCTCTAGAATAAAACCATGCAATATTCCCAGACGACAGTGTTTATGTCAACTGAACATAGTAAAAAGGTGGTTAATTTAGTAGAAAGTACAAAAATCAACCTGTTTTAGTAATAATTAACCAACAAGTTATTAACTTATTGCCTAAATTGACTATAAAATAACCCCTAAATTATGTATTAAATATTTGCTACCTATGTTTTACTAAGTTGTTCGTAGTAAGTCAAATATTATTACAATTATAAATAATAAATTACTATTTTTGTCATTCTACAAAATAACTTAAATTATTAATCTCATTTGTAAAAATACTAACGATAAAAAAACTAAGTGATTGTTATGAAAAGATTTATACTAACTTCGATTCTCATTGCGATTGTTAATAATACAAAGTCGGTTCATGCAAGCGGTTTTTTATCAACTAACTATTTATTCAAAAGTGAAATTTTAAAATACGATCTAAATTATAGAGTTTATACTCCAAAGACAGATATTCAAAAAGTGTTGCTCCCTACTTTATATTTGACGGACGGTCAGTGGTATCTATCAAGTGGCGAGATTATAACAGTACTGGATGATTTAATTGCTTCGAACCAAATTTCACCAATTTATGTCATCTTCATTGACAGTAGAAATCCACATAATTTAATCGAAAATAGAAGAAACAATGAATTTATGTGTAATTCAAAATACATCAGTTTTTTCATAAACGAACTTGTTCCTACAATCAGTTACAATTTTCCTGTCAGTTTAGCAAGAGAAGATAGAGTAATAGGTGGTATTTCATTTGGAGGATTAAATGCTGCTTGCTTTGGACTAACTGCTAATAAATACTTTGGTGGTTTAGTCATGCAATCTCCTGCAAATGAGCAACACTTGAAAATTATTCGTCGTTTATATGCAAAGTCACCTGCTCTTCCATTAAAAATGTTTCTTTCATCTGGTGGAAAAAACGATAACGGTCAAGCGATCTATAAATTCTATAATACACTTCTTCATAAGAATTATGATGTTACTTTTATAAAAAATAATAAAGGTCATAATTGGGATAATTGGCGACCTTTAATTCCTGCTATATTAACTACATTCTTTACTATTAAAGAAATTAGTAAATAATGAATTACGATTGTTATTTATCGTTAACAGCTAACTCATTCAATAACTCAGCAATGTTATCTTCATACTTTTGCCATAAACCAACAGAGGTATCATAAATGGGTTGCCGTACTTGATAAGCACTCGCCGTTTTTATCACAGCTTCTGTTTGATGGAAGTTCAAACAAGCTTCTTCCCAGTCTAAATCACATACCTGTATTAATTTTTTAATTTCATCTTTTGGATTTTTTATCAGAGTTTCGTATTCAATATCATAGATAGATCCAGGAAAGTTATTATGCCAATGTTCCATCAGTTTTTGATACAACAGATGGAATTGACCGAGAGTTTTTAAGTTATATGCGAAACGGTAATTGTCAGTAGTAAAATTTCTTTTGAAAATTGACATACAATTATCTCTAGCATTTCTGACGCAGTGAATGATTTTAGCGTTAGGAAAAACAAGTTTTATAAATCCGACCATTAGCATGTTAAAAGGTAATTTGTCGGTGATATACTCTGAATTAGAATTAATACTCTCTAACTGTTTAAGGTATTCTTGTCCTATTCTTTCTAACTTTTCTTTTGGATAGTGCTCTAGAGGTGCAAATAGAAAGTTATTATTTTCTGTTAGAAAGTCTTCTGTTGAGTATTTAAAAAAGTGTTCTAATTCGCCCGCACCATGCACTTTTGAATGACTAGCTAAAACCTTTTCGACTAACGTAGTACCCGAACGAGGCATGCCAATAATAAAAATAGGCTTAGATGAATGTTGCGAGCTTAATGTTATTTTATCTATGCTATCTTTTGTAAAGGTATCAATAATATTTTGAAAAAACACTTTATCCGATTCGATAGTATAATTGTTTCTCGCATGTCGAAGATCATTACCTGTTTTTAAGTAATTAAATGCTTGGGAATAATCCTGTAAATCTTCATAAGCTTTAGATAAAGCAAAAGATAACTGAATTTTATTTTCAGTAGGTAGATTAGCTTTGTTGTATTCCTCTTGCATTAATGCAATATGTGGATCATTTTTATCAATATACTTATTAATAGTAGCAAAGGTAAAATGGGCTTGTGAATACTCAGGATAAATGGTGATTGCTTGTTGATAATATGCTTTTGCTTTTTCAAGTTTGCCTTGAGACTTTACAATATTCCCTAGTGTGTAAAGTGCTTTCACATTTTTACCATTTACTTTTAATTGTTTTTCAAATAAAGCCTGTGCTTTTCCTAGCTCATTTTTAACGATATAAATTTGCCCTAAGTGATCTTCTGCTTGCGAAAAGTTAGGGATAATAGCTAGTGCATTTAAACAAGATTGTTCACTTTCCTCGAGTTTTCCTATCTGTAAATAACAAAAACTTAAATTTAAATGACCAATGGCAAGTTTAGGCTTGGCACTAAGTGCTTGTAGATAATAAACAATGGCTTGTTTAAAATTGCGTTCAAATTTACATACATCCCCTAAAGCAATAAGAGCATCAGGAAAATTAGGGGATAACTGTAGAGCAAACATCCATAACTTTTTAGCTTCATCAATCCTGTTTGATTGAGCACAAATAACTGCAAGCTGTGAATAGACTTGTGGGATTTGAATGTGACTAGCTATTAGCTTTCTATATTCAGATTCAGCTAAAGGTATATTTCCTGCAGAAACAGCTTTTTCCGCTCTTTGCAAACAATCACGTTGTTGAGGAGTAATAGTCTGCTGCTTGTTAAAATTCATGATGTTATCCGTAAACAATAAGTTTTCGTTAAATATTTAATATTGGCGCTAATAGTCAAAAGAAAAATATTGCTGGTAATTTTTCCAACGACCAGAAGACCCTTTATATAAAGGTTGTCTCACCTGCCACACACTAGCAGTTTTTACTTGGTTATTTGCTTGATGAAAATTTAAACATGACTCTTCCCATGATAAATCGAAAAAAGAAATTAGTTCTCGTATGTTTACTTCAGGTTCACTAATTAGCTCATCATAATTAAAAGCTAAAATATCATCGCCAAATAATGACAACCAATGATTCATTAACTTTTCTTGTTGTTTATAAAAATGTAATGTGTTTTCTATTTTTGTTGCGTAGGACATTGATGAGCCTAACCTTAAAAAGAAAACTGATAAACAATTGTCAAAAATAAAACGTTTTGTCCAAATAATTTTTGCGTTGGGCATTAAGGTTTTTATTAATCCTAAGTACAAAAAATTATCTGGCCGTTTGTCCGTTAATAAATCCCCCCCCGATTTAAACTCTTTAACTTCATTCAAATAATCTGTTAAAAGCTTGTCTCTATTTGATGCAAATTTTTCCGGTACATCTAACGGAAAATCAGGAAAATCACTGAGGATTGAACGGTGAAAAAATTCTTGTTCCCCCCCGGAATTTACTTTCGAATGACTAGCAATTATTTGTTCGCATAATGTTGAGCCTGAACGAAACATACCACATATAAAGATCGGCGACTCTTTAGGTGTTTGATTAGAGAGCTGAGAAGTTGCTTTAAACCAATCTTGATTAAAAGTATTAATAATATTGTCAATATATTGTTCGAACTTTTCTGGCTCATAACGAGGTAAATACACTTGATCTAATTCATTGGCCTTTTGATAAAATGATGCGGCTAACTCATAGTCTTTACAATCGTCATGTGCTTTTCCTAATGCATAAGCAATATTAACTTTATCTTTTTTTTCAATATTATTGTCAGAAAAGATATCTTTCATGGTTTTAACGATTTCATCTTCTTTCGAATTAATTTTATAAATATCAGCTTGTCTTGCTAATGCATCAAAATTCTTCGGATTTTGACTAAACGCACTTTGAAACATAGAAAAAGCTGACTTTTTATCGCCTAATTGTTCATACACATTAGCTAAATTGTATTTTAATGAGTCTTGATTAGGATATTTTTCAATAGCGATTAATAATAGATCTATCGCCTTTTGAGGGGCTGATAAATGCTCACTGTAAATAATGGCGATATTTAAATAAACTTCATAGGCATCATTTATATTCAATGATAAGGCTTGCTTATAGTATTTTATTGCCTGTGAGAACTTTCCACAAAGTTTTAAATAATAACCGCAATTAAATTGATGATTAGCATTAGTTGGATGTTTCGCAGCTAGTTCTTTATATATATTTGCTAAATCACACCAACGTTTTTGAAAGCCATATAATTCAATTAATGGCTGAAAGTAACTATCTGTTGATGGTTGTATTTTTATCAATGCTAACAAGTGCTTTTCAGCCAAGACATGATTTTTTTGTTGAAAACCAGCTTTCACCATCACTTGGTGAGCTGTAACATTGTTTGGTTCAAGGTTAAGTATTTCTTCGATAACCTTGATACCTGCTTGCTGTTTATTTGAATTAAACAGAGTTATAGCATGATTAATAGATAATTCTTGTTTCATTGATTTACATTTAATTATAGCGTTAATAAAACTTTACCATAAAAAAAAGCGGCTAACTTTGCAGTTTGCCGCTTTATCTTGTTTTTTAACTTTTTATTAGAAAGTTAAAGAAACTGAACCGTGAATGTAACGACCTAATTGGTCATAAAATGCACCTGGGTCCATTGTGTTACCAGTCATTGGTGGCTCTTCATCTAAAATGTTATTAATACCTAAACGAGTAGTAATATTTTCAGATACTGTGTAACGAACACTCAAGTCAAGGTAAGTTTGAGAACCAATACCTGTACCTACTAAGTAATCATCGTTATCATCGCCATCGTAATCGCCGTTTGAAACTTCGCCATTGATACGTAATTTAGCATTTAAGCCAATATCGCCCATGTCGTAATTAGCATTGATTACACTTCTCCACTCTGGTTGAGGGAAACATTTAGCACTGATAGTACCAGAACAGTCGTAAATCGCTTCAGGGTTACCTGGAAGTGGTTCGTACTGTTTAGTCATCATGTAAGTACTAATTAAAGTAACGCTGAATGGGTTACCTGATAATTCAGTGTTGTAAGCTGCAGTAATATCTACACCTTCCCATTTACGGCTTGCAAGGTTAATGTTTGTTGCTGTGATAAAACCTTGTGTACCAGCCCAAAGACTACCACCATTGTTACGGTTAATGTTATCACAGAAAGCAGCGTTACCTGTTGTAGCACATTGCGTTAATGTTACGTCTTCACTAACTGTACCGATTACTTCATCAATTTCAATTTTCCAGTAATCTACTGAGAAATCAATTTCATCACTAAGTTGACCAACTAAACCTAGAGAGAAAGTATCAGCAATTTCAGGTGTTAATTCAGGGTTACCACCGTAAACACCGTTATATTGACCTGCAGGACTTGCCGCAATATTACCATATTGAGCAGCAGTTACACCGGTATTAGCACATTGTGCAGCTGTGAATGATGGAGTATCAGTAGCACACGGATCTTCACCAGACCATAAACCTAAACCTTGGCTAGCAAACATTTCACCAATGTTTGGAGAACGTACTGCACGGTTATAACTTGCACGTACTTTCCAATCATCAACTGGTGTCCAGTCTAAAGCTACTTTATAAGTTGGCTCTGAACCTGTTACATCGTAATCTGAATAACGGTAACCTAATTCAAGCACTAAAGACTCTGCAAATTCTTTACCTTCAAGTAAAGGAATACTTGCTTCTGTGTAAAGTT
The DNA here is from genome assembly GCF_030546755.1 of Colwellia sp. 1_MG-2023. GTDB lineage: Bacteria > Pseudomonadota > Gammaproteobacteria > Enterobacterales > Alteromonadaceae > Thalassotalea_H. The sequence continues at coordinate 227,017 of NZ_JAUOPE010000005.1, read as the reverse complement.
CACGAACTGAGTAGCCACCCACTAATGCATGAGTTGGACCACCTTGACCTAATAATAAACCTTTGTCGTATACTTCATCTACAACACGTTCATATTCTTCTTTTCTGTATTCTGTACCAAATACAACAGCAACAGGTGTATCAGCACCAGGCATTGTAAAATCTAACTCACCAGAAACGAAAGCACTAAAGATAAATTGGTCAGAAAGTTCGACCATTGAAGCAACACCCGTTAATAGGCCAGCTGATTCTTCTGTAACACCTTGGTAAGCAAATACTTCGTAAGGAATACAGTCAGCAGTATCAGCACAGCTTTCGCCATTAGCACTTAACGCTGTAGTAATACGTGGAGCGAAGAAATCGTTAATGTAAACGTTATCAACAGTAGTTGAACCTACTTGAATACTTGCATCGTAAGACCAAGAATCATTAAGTTCACCTTCAGTACCTAATACAACACGGAATGAATCATGTTGAATAATTGATGCACGAGCACCACCTTCAACGTTACGTTTTCCGATATAAGTTGCAAATTGATCGCCTGAAGATAAACCAAATGCATCTGTTAAGTAACCACGTTGTGCATCACTAAGTAATGGGCTATCGTAATCAATGCGGTATTCTTCGTTGAAGAAAGTACCTGATTCAGCGATTTGACCTTTAGTTTGATCACGCATGTACATAATTTCCATGTACGGCATGAAATTATCATTAATTTCGTAATTTACGAAAGAACCAAATGAGAATCTTTCATCTGGACGCATGAAGAAGTTAACTGGGTTATAGTTATATACATTACCAGATGAAGGTTGGAAATTACTATCAGAAGTTAATGTTAAATATTCGTAATTACCCCAATCAAAATGGCCATCGGCACCAATTGGACTTAAGTAAAAGTTAGGGATAACAGCATTACCAGAACCACCACATGAAGTCGCTGTTGCGTCTAGTGCACAAGAAGTGTAGTCACGAGTACCAAACTTCATTTCATTGTTACGCTTCCATGTTGCATATGTAACTGCATGACCTTTACCGTCAGCAAAGTCACTACCCATAGTAATTTCTATACCGAAGTTTTTACCTTCGATATCTGAACCACCTGAAGGATATTCGAAACCTTTTTCATCCATTAAACCTTGGATGTATGAGTTATCGTTATTATGTTGGTAACCACCACCAATGAAGTCAATTTCTAAACCTTCGAAGTCATCATCCATTACGAAGTTAACAACACCTGCAACCGCATCAGCACCGTATACAGAAGAACCACCACCGGTCATTACTTCAACACGCTTAACTAATGCACCAGGAATAGCGTTAGCATCGGCAGAACCACTTGAACCACCACCTGGTTGCATACGACGACCATTAATAAGTACTAATGTACGATGAGCGCCTAAACCACGCATATCGATGCCACCACGACCGCTAGCACCATTTGACGAGAAAATTGTTGAAGATGCTTCAATTTGAGGCAATGTGTTAAGCATATCTTCTACACGAGTCAAACCTGAAATTTCAATATCTTCAGCACTTGTTACTTGAATTGGGCTAGAAGTTTCCATATCGGCACGTTTAATACGTGAACCTGTAACTTCTATACGCTCAACTTTCTCAGCTGATTCTTCTTCAGCTGAAACTGATGATGTTGTAACTGCTGTTGCTGCGCCTGCACCAAAAATCATGGCAAGACGAACAGCTTTAGCTATTTTACTATTGCTATACATATTTTCTCCCTGGATCACTTTCGTGATTCTAGTGTTTAAAATCAAAGCTATATTGCTTTGTTTGTTTATAATTTTGGTCATTGACCTGATCTGTCAATATGGATAGTAAACTTAATTTCTATTTATGGTCAATACCAATTGTAACTATTCAGTAACATTAGTTACAAATTCACATACAAATTAATTTTTCAATATATATATATTTCAACAACTTAAAAATAAACCTAAACTTTACAATTTATAGGTTATAAAATTTCAACTACTGTAAAAATAAATATCAAAAACAAAATTAAATATTAATATCAATAAGTTAAAGACAACCCTCCACAAGTGAAGATCAAAAACAAGCGTTTCGAATAGTCACCAACAGATAATTATTAAATCATTAAGTTTCAATAACATATTAGAGAACATAACCTTTACGTAAAGATAAAGAGACATTATTGTATAAAAATCCTATTGATTAAATTGTAATAAGAGCAAAACAACACCTAAATAGCAGGTTCTGTTCAGTTAACATTATGCTAAACTCCATTCTTTTAGATAATCATAGACTGGAAATATTGCCTTTAATGGATGTTGTATTGAATTTTGAGTTATGGATAACACTTTGTAGCGTAGGGTTTCTCGCCGGGCTAATTGATGCTATAGCAGGCGGTGGCGGTATGTTGACGATACCCACATTGCTAACAGCAGGACTTCCTCCTCATGTAGCATTAGGTACAAATAAACTTGCTGCCACGTTTGGCTCATTTACCGCTTCAATAACATTCTATAGAAAAAAACTTTTTGATATAAAATTTTGGCGTACATCCATCCTATTTACTGCTATTGGCGCAATTGCAGGCACCATAATGGTAAAATACCTATCAATTGAGTTTTTAGATAAAGCATTACCTATTCTAATAATCTCTACTGCTATATACACATTACTCGCAAAAGGGACCGTTTATAACGACAAAGGCTTACCCGAAGAAACCAAAGGATTGAAGGCAAAACAAGCATCTCAAGGATTAATTTTAGGATTTTATGATGGTGTCGCAGGCCCCGGAACAGGCGCTTTCTGGACTTCATCTTCCAGTGCGCTTTATAAAATAAATATCCTACTTAGTTGTGGATTAGCGCGTTCGACAAATTTTGTCAGTAACTTTTTTAGTTTATTAACGTTTATATATCTAGGATATGTCAATTTATTACTTGGTGTAACTATGGGTATTTTTATCATGCTTGGTGCATGGGTTGGTTCGCATTGGGCCATTAAGTTTGGTAATAAATTTATACGTCCTGTTTTTATAACAGTCGTGGTTGGTATGTCATGTAATTTAGGTTACCAAGCCTGGCTTCAATAGGCCTATATCTATGAAAACCTCTTCATTAACAAAAATACAAGAGATATTAGCTAACTTACATGCACAAGCTGTGAATATAGATATGGCTAACAGTAAAAGTAAGTCATTCTCACTACGTAAAGATAGTCCTATTTTCTCTGAAACTCTCTTTAGTACAAATAGCGATAAGCTTTCCCATTACGTTGATGAAGTCATTAATAAATCAAAAGAATTATTCGCATTAATCAAGGCGAACAAAGTACAATTTTCTTATGCACGATTAGCATTAATAGAACAACAAATATCGGCAATAAAAAATGCAATTGATGCTAACGATGCTCAAAATAACGCCTCTAAACAACATTTAAAAATGCTGAAAGATAAAAAATATCGCCAAGCTGCTCAGTCATTAATACTACCCAGCCAAACTTTATATCAAAAGCTCTCAGAAACCCATGAATTTGAACGACGTTTGTTAGACATGCTTGAACAAAAGCAAATTCAATTTTCTCAAGCAAATCAAAAGGCAAAAGATAAAATATCTGATGAATTATTGATTATACATCAACGATTAGGCAGGTGCCGCCAGGCGATATCCAAACTTGAAAGACAAATTGAAGTCAGCGAAAAACGTTAAGTTTTCTTAAACTTTAAAAAAGTTGGTTTTACTCAATAAAATCATTAGCTTTTTATTTCATCTAGCATTAGGCTTAATACAAAGTAACTCAAGAGGTTAATCATGAAAATTTCAGATGATATTCATAATTATTATGAAAAATTAGTTGTTCTACATTTTGCTGCGTTAAAGCTTGAAGAAAAGTATGATGCGGACTTTATTGCAGATTTAACTTGTGTAGTTTTAAATCAATTACCTAACAGATATATTAGACATGAAGTTGATATGGCCTTTTATTTACCTGCGTCTGAGCGCTTTGAAATGGAAAGTAACGTAAAAGTAGCAATAAATAAATCTTTAGAGTTTATGAAATTGCATAACAATTAACTTTGTAAACTACTTTGATCGATAAATAGGTGATCAAGCAAGGATAATACTTGTTTATCACCTTCTTTAAATTGAATCCCCACATTCACTCTCCCATGTTCATTTCTACTGTTACAAACTCTCGCAGGGATCAAAATTTCTCCTTTACTATGGTGAGCTACACAGACAAAAATATCTCGTTCGTTAACTTTTATTGAATCGCTATCCGCTTTAAAGGTAAAACCACAACCTTGCAATGATAAATCACCAATAATACCATTAATTCTTACGTTACTTTGATTAGGCTCATTCAGTGAGATTGCAGCAGGGAGATGCATTGTTATGCGTTGGTGAAGACGTAGTTGTCTATTTTCAATTTTTTTTGGATAAGATAAAATTAGAAACTTTTCCGGCTTTTGTGTGATTGTTCTTATGGTTGCTCTAAAAGCAAAACAGCATCCTTTATCACCTTCTAACAAGTACCTGACCACCACAACATTGCCTTCAACAAGTACATCACTATACGTTGTTACACTCGGTACATTAGGGTATTTTAAAATAATATAATTACCGAGTTCATAACCAATTAAAGGTACTTTAAGGCGAACTTGAACAGGATGGTTTATTTGAATGTCCAATATTTTTCCCGGAAGGAGTTCAAATATATCAATTTTATTCGTTTTTTCTTGCTCTGTAGGCTCAACCAATTCGAGGGTCATTTAACTTCCTTATTAGATAAACGTACAATAATATAAACAAACCAATTAAAACTGACAACTAGTAATTGAACTTTAAATAACAAATTATTTATATCGAAAACAATAATCTAGCAAAATAAGGCGTCATGGTTAACCATTATTTATAATACGTTCTTTAATATTAGATTAATAAGATACGAATAAATACCATTTCGACAATGAAGATAAGGGATATTAGTCGCTTTCATGTAGCACCTCATGTAGCAAAAAGCTAATAAGATGTGTAAGTCGTTGATTTAATTGAATTGGGTGGCGACTTCTCCAGCCACACTCCGGCACATGAGTCGTCTGCTGCGGTTGCTTCCTTCCGGACCTGGCCGAGTTCACAGAGTATCATTGCGAAGGGACCGAAAAAGTCACCATAGAACTGCTATTTAGCGGCAAGGATTATCGCTAATACTGTTAGGTGATGCAAGCACTACCCGTAAAAATCATACTAAGTGGGGATTTTTTGCACAAACATCAATAAATTCTGCTTTAATTTCCGTTAAAGCGCTGTCGATATTATCTTTGACAAAATAAGGGTGATGAATTTTTACTTCTTTTTTCTTAAAGTCGAGGCTTATTGGTACGATAGGAATGTTTGCTTGTTGAGCAATGATTAGGAAACCTGTTTTCCATTGTTTCGTTTTACTTCGAGTACCTTCAGGAGATAAGCCTAAAATCATTGCTTGGCTTTGATTAAAAAGCTCAACCATTTGGCCAACAATTCCTTGTGGGTGTTGCCTATCAATAGGAACGCCCCCTATTTTTAATAAAAACCATCGTAATGGCCAAACAAAAATGCTCTTTTTTCCCATAAAAGTGACCTTTAAATTCAGTGCAAGCATCACTAAAACTGAAACGATAAAGTCCCAATTAGAAGTATGTGGAGCAACCGCAAGGATAAACTTACGTTCATGAGGAAGCTCTCCTACGATTTTCCAGCCAAATAAAGTCAATAACTTATATGAAAACATGCTCACAAAACGGTAGTTCGTTTGTGGAACTTCAACAGGTACTTGAGGAAGCAAAATAACCTCTATTTATTTTCTCTAGCGATTTTTTCGCTAATTTCAAGTAGAACAGACTTGATCACCAATAAATTTTCTTTCCCGAGACGCAGCATTAATTTTTCAGCATCATCGAGTCTTTCAATTTCTTCATTTTTAAATTGATACATCACACTAGGACGAATTAACTCAATGCGATCTTTAGGTATTTCCATATCAAGTACTTTAGTAATAGCGTCTTGTAAAATATCAGTAAAGTTTTCTTCGGGATAACCTAATTCTTGATAAGCTTCATCGACTAATGGTTTTAATTCGAAATACCAACTGACTAAAGTTTCACTATCAACGGAACGTAATAAATCAACATATAAACTAAAACGCCTAGAAGATGTTTCATCCCAATTAATAATTATTTCACCATTTTCATTTATTTCACGACCAGAAAATGAAGTAGTTGGTTTAATTAAAGGACTATGTTCATACGCTAATATTCCTTGCGAAAAATTATCCGTGAAAACAACAAATCGACGGATCATATCGTCATCTATTACTAATTTGAGTAATTCTTTTCGCCAAGTTATCGTGGGAAGCTTTTCTTCTAACCACGCATCACTTTCATCAAGTGTCGGCAATAGAGATTCTGGCTCTACTACCGGTTGTTCTATCACTTCTTCAACAATAGGCTCTTCAATAACTTCAGGTTCAACCTTTTCAGGTGCAGGAGGTGGTACTTCAACGACTTCTTCTACCACTGGCACTTGAATTACAGGCGTAACTTCATCTTCAGATAATACGAACCAAAGTGTGATGAGGATAACAATCGTAATTCCAACAATAATACCCCATGGAACCGAAGATGATGTAGATTGAGAGTTTTCCATAATGACCTTAATGTAAGTTACTTTAAAACGAAAGCATCACCCTATGGATTTACCAATAATAAAACTTTGTTGAGGTGAAGAGACTATTGCAACGCTTTTTATGAAACGATGCAAGTACATTTATCAAATAAAGCCAATAAAACCTGACTTAAATGTAACAATATTAAATCTACTGTTTGGCTAATTTATCAGTGATAAAAATTAAACCACTTGCATCAATACTAACATCATACAAACTTATAAAGCATCAGCCTGATTTTCGGGTAATGATTTTATAAAAGCGGGAAGCTGGTTACAACGTTCAACTATGCTATTAATAAGAGGAAATGAAGTCATATCAAGTTTAAAACGATTAGCGTTATACACTTGAGGAACTAAACACAGATCAGCCATAGTAACTATATCTCCAAAACAATATAACCCTGCTGTTTTTGCTAGCTTTTTCTCTAATGCGGTAAAACCTTTTCCCATCCAATAATGGCTCCATTGCAATTTTGCTGGTTCATCACAATTCAATTCATTGACTAGATATTGCTGGACTCTTAAGTTATTCACCGGATGGATCTCGCAAGCGATATCTAATGTGAGTCCTTGAACGATAGCCTTCTCTGCGTAGTTATTTGGATATAACGGTGTGACCGGAAACTTATTATCTAAATATTCAATAATAGCTAAGGATTGATTTAACACGAGGTCACCATCAACAAGTGTCGGCACAAGATGTGTAGGATTCAAATTCTCATATTCTAGAGAATGTTGTTCTCCACCATTTTTTACTAAATGAACGGGGATAGATTCTACTTCAATATTTTTTAAATTTAACGCAATGCGAACCCGATAAGCAGCAGAAGATCGCCAATAACCATATAGTTTCATAACCGTACTCTGTAAAAATAATGTATTGCACTATGGTAAGTCATGAAAAAAAGCAGACCAATCTCCCATGACTAATTATCTTAGTTGAAATTGTTAGGCATTCTTTACATTCAAGTGTAATTAAACAACTTGCGACGGAATAAAAAATGCAATTTAACCCTATGACGACACGGCCGTAGTTATATTTTTACCGTTTTTTTATTAATATCATATTCACGAAGCTTATTGGCTATAGCAGTATGACTTAACCCCAGTTTTTTGGCTAACTGACGTGTACTTGGGTACGCAGGGTATAGTTTTCTTAATAGATCAGCTTCAAAGCCTTTAACAGCGGCATCAAGAGTACCTTCAAACTCTTGCTCTAAATAACCATGTTCACGCGTATACGCAGGTAACTGCAAATGATTGGTCATAATAACATTGCCTTCCATTAGTGACACTGCACGAATTAACACATTTTCTAATTGCCTAACATTGCCCGGCCATGGGTAATGTTCAATAAAATCTCGACAATCATCCGATATAGTAATATTCGATTTACCTATCCGTTGAGAAAATTTAGCGATAAAAAACTCAGCAAGAGGAATAATATCAGAGCGACGTTCTCGTAATGATGGAATATTAAGCCCCAAAACATTTAAACGATAATATAAATCTTCTCTAAATTCACCTTGTGACACCATTGTTAATAAATCATGGTTAGTTGAGCTGATAATTCGCACATTAACCGTAATTTCATTTTCATCGTCAACACGTCGAAAAATACCATTTTGTATCACCCGTAAAAGCTTTATCTGTAGCTTTGGTGACATCTCCCCTACTTCGTCTAAGAAAATAGTGCCGCCATCGGCTAATTCAAACAAACCTTTTTTACTATTTTTAGAATTAGGTGAACCTATACCGAATAATTCCGTTTCAGCCACTTCATCTGGTAACGAGGCGCAATTTAATGTCATAAATGGTTTTTCAGTTCTATCACTAGCAGCATGACAAGCATGGGCTAATAATTCTTTTCCCGTACCTGTTTCACCAACAATCAGCATAGAAGAATCAAGTAACGACATACGTTTTGCTTCGCGAATCACTTTACGCATACTGCCACTGGTTGCTTGAATACCAGCAAAACTATTTTCATTTGCTTGTTTAAAGGCATTTATTTGTTGGCCTAAACGGGCTTCAGATTTAAGTATCAAAACCGCGCCTGCAAGCACAGGTTCACCAATATTATCGGTGACATGTATTGGAATGATATCGGCAACATAATCATCGTCGATAAACTTTAACCGACGTGTTTGCGCAAATACTTCGTCACTGTCTAACCAGCGGTTAAAATTAAACCCTTTAACCCATTGATTAATATTTTCACCAACTATGTCACTTTCACTACAATTAACGAGTGACGCAGTAATATTATTTACTATGCGCACATGTCCTTTCGCATCAATAGAGATGAAAGGATCAGGGAAAGTTTTGATTAGTGTTGAAAGCTCGTTTTTTTCTCGCTCAGAAGGCATATATGGAGTAGTTTTAACATCAAGCACTCCTTCTATTAACCTCAACTGCGGCATAAAAGTTTGTAATTCTGAGAATTCTAAATCAGGAATATTAATATAAATTTTACCTGGCTGCTTTAATTCGATGCCACGTAAATCTATCTGGCGCTCAACAAATATAGTTAACACATCTTGGGCAATACCGACACGGTCTTGACAGCCAATTTCCAAACGCATTTAATTATCCTCAAAAATTTTGATTAACGGTTTATTGTAAACTAATTTTTACAATAAAAAAAAGCCCCTGATTTACAGAGGCTTTTTATTTTTCTGATTAGTTGTAACTAAATATTACAATAATTTATCTGTTTTGGCAGCGCAGATAAAATCATTCTTATGTAGCCCTTTTATAGCATGGGTCCACCACGTAACAGTAACTTTCCCCCACTCTAACAATGTCGCGGGATGATGAAACTCTTCCTCAGCTAGTTCTGCAACTTTATTGGCAAATGCCCATGCTTGTTTATAGTTTTTAAACTTATAAACGCGTTCAAGCATCATAATACCATCGCGAACTTCAGGAACCCAATCAGGCAATTGCGACATTAATTCACTTAATTCTTCATCACTTACTTTAGGAGCGTCAACATGACATGCTTCACACTGTTGTGCAGATAATTGAGAACTCATTATTATTCCTTAACTTGCTATTTTTGATGCTTTAGGTGAAAACTTGGCTTCAAACAAACCTAACGACTTAGCCTGTTCAATTAACGCCATGATATCTTCCACTTCGTATTTTCTAATGTCGTCTAAATCACTTACTTTATTCAGCATATAATAAACGGGCTGCATAATATCTATTCGATAAGGCGTTCTTAACACATCAAGAATATTATCAGCACATAATGTCTTTCTTTCAACGTTTTCATCATGAAGCGCATATTTAGTTTCACTTGGCGAAGAGATAATTCCGCCACCATAGACTCTTAAGCCATCAGGAGTATCTAACAAACCAAATTCAACGGTAAACCAGTATAATCTTGCCAAGAAAACCCGTTGTTCTTTTGAGGCATTTAAGCCCATTTTACCGTAAGCTTCTGTATAATTGGCAAACGATGGGTTCGTTAACAATGGACAATGGCCAAATATTTCATGAAAAATATCAGGTTCTTGTAAGTAATCGAATTCTTCACGAGAACGAATGAACGTTGCTACTGGGAATTTTTTTTCTGATAATAATTTAAAAAACTGACCAAAACCTATCAATGCTGGAACAGGCTCACATACCCAACCAGTCGACTCTTTTAAAACACGACTTACTTCTTCCAATTGCGGAATGCGATCAGTAGGTAATTTTAATTTTTCTAACCCCTCAAGATACTCATCACACGCAGTACCCTTAATACAGGAAAGTTGTCTTTGTATTAATTCTTGCCAAACGTTATTTTCTTCTTCAGACCAATGAATGATACCTTGTTCGTCTGGTACTCTAGAGACGTATTGTGTCGCCTTTGCCATGATTCAAACCTTAAATAAATTTAAATTAACTCAACAGTTTTTAAGTCATCTTATTATTTAGCTGTTGAGCTATTTTGCTTAAGATCATCATAAGCTAGAGTCATAAGAAAAATCACCAAACATAATTCGGCTGTTTTTTATACGATATGATTTTTTGTATTGTTTCTGTTACATTCGTTTTTACATTTAAATTATTTCAGCTTATTTTTCATGCTGTTAACAATTTATCACTCACTTACTTTGCAAGTAATTACACAGGTAAAATCCTTACTTATTATCTTTTTTGGTCAACGATTTAATTTGACTGATTAATTGCTTTCGAACATCTTTGAGTTTTGGAGCATCCTCTTCAAAAGGAATAGGACGACATAAATGCATTGTTTTCAGTCCAAGTCTTGCTGTTAACATACCCGCACCTAAACCTTGTGCAAGTCTTGCAGAAAGTTTGCCTAATAAATCAGCACCAATGAGATCCGTACCAACATCGGCAATAAGCTCGGTTGCCCCAGCATACACCATATTAATAAAAACCTGTTTGAGTAACTTAATACGTGACCAATACGAAAGTTTTAAACCATATAAATTAGCAATTTCATCAATCATTTTTAAATTTCGCCAAAGCATCAGTAACATATCGACAATAGCAATAGGACTTAATGCCACTAAAACCACTGACTCGGTTGAATACTTACAAGTTTTATCTAATGCTTTTTTATCAACAGAACTTAACACTTGTCTTGAATATAAACGTAACTGTTCTGCATCAGTCAAATCAGCATCAATATTTTCTTGCCACTGTTGTTCTTGCTGCACAAGGAGGTCACAAGGTAAATTTTCTGATATTTTTTGACACAATTGTTGACCATTTTGATGCTCATCACTTAATAAACTTTCTTTAACTGATTTTTGCAATTTTTCTCGACGTTTAAATTGACGTAAACCTCGATATTCTTTAATGACTGTCCCACCAGTAATTAATGAGATAATCGTTAAAAGCGCCGCGTATAAGCTTGCAATAAATGGTTCTTGTGAAAAACCTAGCATAAAAAATTCAACGGCTTCAAAAACCACTAAAATCATTAAGATGAAAAATGCTATTCGCCATAGCCACCTAGGTTTAGATTTTTCAATAACTTCGTCTGCTAAAGCTTCATGCGACTCAACAATTTCTATTTCATCAGATTCCAAGATAACTTGTTGACTTGGATAAGGTAAATTCTTTTTATCTTCCTCTGTTTTTGTTTCATCAAATAATATTTGCTGTTGATATTTTTCTTTTTCTTCATTCATTTTATTTTATCTCCGAGCAAAAATTCCAACACTTGATCCATACGTAAATGCGGTAATGCTTGATTTTCAGCCACCACTTCTAATGGAGCAAACGATATATAATTAAAGGGTTTATTTTGCCAAAATTCTTGAGGTGGAATTTTATTAGGTACGGTTCCAGGAAAAAGCGTCATTAGCTTGTCATCCCCAACTTTTCGTCCTTGAATCACAGGTATTTTTTCACCTTGATGTTCTCCGAATCCTGACTTTGTCGATTTTACAGAGGCAATTGCTAACGTTGCCATTGGTATTTCATCAAAACTCAGTTGATGTTGTGATTGATGCACTAATTGGTTAAGTAAGGCCGTTAAGTGCTCGTGCTGCTCAGGAGTAACATGATCTGCTTTGGTTGCAGCAAATAACAGTTTATCTATTTTTGGCGAAAATAATCGGGTAAATATGCCAGATTTCCCATAGTTAAAACTTTCCATAATTAAGTTCAACGCATGTTGCAAATCTTTAAAGCTTTCTGGCCCTGAATTTAATGATGTTAGGCAATCCGCTAAAATAATTTGTCGATCAAAATTAACAAAATGTTCTTTATAGAATGTTTTTACGACTCTTTCTTTATATTCAAGATATCGAGCTCTAAGCATACCAATTAAAGAGCTGTCATCTGCATTTTGGTATTGATTTATATCGATATTTTTAAAGTTCGTATAAGGGAAAAACTGCAATATCGGCGCATTTTCAAGATCGCCCGGTAAAATAAAGCGTCCAGGTTGAATGACAGATAAACCAAGTTGATGACGAAAATGAAGTAATAACTCTGTGTATTCTGCAGATAATTCAGCAAGCTTATCTTCATCGACAGCTTCAAAAGGATCTAATTGTTGTATTTTATCTATAAAAGGTTGTGCTTTATCACGTCTAACGGTTTCCGTTAATAATAAATGAGTAGCATCACTCCATTCTTCAAACGTCTGGTTTAACAAAGGTAAATCTAATAACCACTCTCCAGGGTAATCGGTAATATCAACATATAACGTCACAGAGTCTGTGGCGTATTTTAATAGTGAATCTTCTGGTTGATAACGAATTGCAAGTCTTAATTCGCTGATGCCATGAGTTGGTTCAGGCCAAGTAGGAGGCGCTTGAGTAAAAGCAGACAATGATTTTTCATAGGCAAATCGTGTAACATGTAACGATTTTTGCGGCACTCTTTTCGCGGCGATAAAACGCCCTTGATGGATAACATTAAAAAAATCTAACTTTGATTGGCTATTTTCATTCACTAATTGATTAACAAATGACGTAATAAAGGCCGTTTTACCACTTCGACTTAATCCCGTAACCGCAAGATTAATATGTTTATCAAAAGTACGATTGACCAGTTGATTGGCTTTTTGTTTAAAAACATTGAGTGTTTCATTATTAATAAATGCCATAAAAGATCATGCTCACCTATGTTTAGAATTATTATTAAATCAGCGTTATTATTGATTTCGTTGAGATTAGGGGTTGTTGATCTTTCGAGATTGTTTTTACAGCATTTTGTTGAGTATTTATACAAGGCAGAGCCTTTGTAATAGGGTTTTTCCACATAAAAAGGCGATAAAGACTTTATGCTCCTGCAAAGTCACCTTACCCCACATCCTTGTGGGGCAACGCCGTAAAAAAGACCAACAAACGCTGTCCGAAGGATTCGGCTAAAATTTAACCGCGAAAGATCAACAGCCCCTAAGCTATTACAAATATAATAACGACTTATTGATTGATTTCACAGTGTTTCGAAGCGAAATAATTAAGAAATAAATCTTTGATCTATATACAATAAAAAAGCGGCTAAAGCCGCTTAATTGATGTGTAATTACACGGTGTGTTTACAAGTTATTTATTTCTCTAGAAACGGTGAATTCGGGAGAAGTCACATAACGTTCTATTTGTCGAAGCTCTCGTTCCAACGTGTTAAATTTCCTTCTAATATCATGAAACGCTTGTTTTGGTGGCTCACCTGCTTGCCAAATACGTGATTTCACTTTAATAGATTCTGATGCAAAATCCTTTTCCGACGCAGATGTCGCATTAGTAACAGCTTGTTTAATTTTATCTTTTACTGGTGATGCTGTTACTTTGCTATTCTTTTTATCTAAGATAAACCATGCAGCAATGTAAATAACAACAAACCAGCCCATACCAAGTAACACGCCTGATACCACTAAAATACGAACTAACCACGTTTCCCAGCCAAAGTATTCGGCTAAACCGGCACATACACCAGCTATTTTACCTTGGCTTGGGTTTCTATATAACTCACCTCGGCCTTTAATGGTCATACTTTGTTCCTCCAATCTGGCGTTTCAGCATCAAGGATAGCTTCCAATGTTTTGATTCTATCAGTCATTTTATCGGCTAATTCTGAAAGCTCAGATAATTGAATATACTCTTCTTCACTGAACCCTTGGCTAATTTGTCGCTTACTTCGATAATGAAGCACCAGCCATATAGGTGCGACAACTAACATAAAAATAATGACTGGGGCTACGATAATCTCTTCCACGATACTTCTCCTTACTTATTACAGCTCTTCGATGAATTTAGTTAATGACTTATTTAGATTTTTTATCTTTATTCATTTTAGCTTTTAATTGTGCTAATTCATCATCAATATTTTCATCATTTTCCAGTTCTGCAATTTCATCAGCAAGTGATTTACTGCCCATGTCATACGCTTCAACTTGTGCTTCGATATCGTCAATTTTACGTTCGTAACTGTCGAAACGACTTAACGCATCATTCACTCGTTCACTATCGATATTCTTTTTCACTTTTAAGCGAGAGCTCGCGGTTTTTTCACGCATTATTATCGCTTTTTGACGAGCTTTCGCATCAGCAAGTTTTTCTTGAAGTTGCGAGATTTCGCCTTGTAACTTTGTAATGTGCTCATCAACATGAGCAAGTTCATCCACTAAAGATGCGGCACTTTCTGTACACTTTTTCTTTTCTAGTAACGCTGCTCGGGCAAGATCATCTCGTCCTTTACTTAAAGCTAACTCAGCTTTTTCTTGCCATTGCTCAGCGTCTTTTTCAAAACGTTGCGCTTGTCTTGAAAGTTCTTTTTTATCCGCTAAGGTTTTTGCCGATGATGAACGCACTTCAACTAAGGTATCTTCCATTTCCTGAATGATTAAGCGCACCATTTTTGCAGGATCTTCTGCTTTATCTAATAAACTATTGATATTAGAATTGATAATATCTGTAAATCTTGAAAAAACACCCATAACTACTTCCTCATTCAAATAAAATTTTTTAACTCTGCTGAAATACTATTCAGGATTTAAGCCACTTTTAATTTAATAGCTAATGCCTTGTTTTAACTAATTTTATTATATTTTTAAAAAAGGCTTTCATCCTTGCAATTAATAAAATACACTATTTGTTAGCCAAATAAACCAATAATTAGGTCAACAATGTCTCGCTTTAGTCAACAAGATAACCTCATTGGTCAGTCAAACAATTTTTTAGAAGTACTTGAGCAAATATCTCAAATTGCTCCACTGAGTAAACCGGTATTAATTATTGGTGAACGCGGTACAGGTAAAGAGCTAGTAGCAGCACGCTTACACTACTTATCTAAACGTTGGGATCAAAACTATTTAAAACTCAATTGTGCCGCTTTAAATGAAAACTTACTAGAAAGTGAGCTCTTTGGTTATGAGAGTGGTGCATTTACGGGTGCGAATAAACGTCATGAAGGCCGTTTTGAGCGAGCAGATAAAGGTACGTTATTTCTCGATGAAATAGCGAATACTTCCGGCCTGATCCAAGAAAAATTATTACGGGTTGTTGAATATGGCGAATTTGAACGTGTTGGTGGTTCACGTACTATTAAAACAAATGCTCGTTTAATAGCGGCAACCAATGAAGATTTACCTTCTATGGCTGATGCGGGTGAATTTAGAGCAGATCTACTCGATAGACTTGCATTTGACGTAATCACTTTACCACCACTAAGAGAACGGATTGAAGATATTATGGTGCTCGCAGAAAGCTTTGCGATTAACATGGCACGTGAACTTGAATTTGAGTTATTTAGTGGTTTCACCGAAAAAGCCAAAAGAGCCATGCTTGATTATGATTGGCCTGGTAATATTCGTGAATTAAAAAATGTCGTCGAACGTAGTGTTTATCGCTGTAACAATCCTCATCTACCTGTTCACGATTTAGTCATTGATCCCTTTGAATCTCCTTATCGCCCATCAAAACGGATAAAAACGCAAGATAGAGTTGTTAGTCAACCTACAGTTGCAGCTGCAACTACACCTGAAACAGTTAGTGAACCTGTAGAAAAAATGACGACAACCTTAAAACAAAGTTTTGAATTTCCGTTATCTCTTAAGTCACTCTCTCAAGATTATGAAGTTGAATTGATAAAATCAGCCTTAGAAAGTTGTCAATATAATCAAAAGAAAACAGCCGATGCTTTAGAATTAACCTATCATCAATTAAGAGGGTATTTGAAAAAATATAATTTACTTGAAAGTAGTGCAAACGAAGAAGGGTAAGGATATTACTGTGGCGAGTTACTTTTCAAAGCAATTGCAAAGCCTGCTATTTTTTACCATGTCTTGGTGCTTATTTGCCTGTAACTCTGAAAACAAAGCTTCATTAAGTGCCAATAGTATTATCTATTGTAGTGAAGGCGCGCCTGAAACTTTTAATCCACAGCTGGTTACTTCTGGCGTTACTATCGATGCAACCTCTAAACAGTTATACAATCAACTCATTACTTTTAATGCCAAAAACAATAGTATCTCCCCTTCTCTAGCAAAATCTTGGCATGTTACACGTGACAACAAAAAAATCACCTTTTATTTAAGAAAAAATGTCAACTTTCATCAAACCGATTACTTCATGCCAACTAGACCGCTAAACGCTGATGATGTCTTATTTAGTTTTAATAGAATACTCGATGAAGAACATATTTATCATCAAGTATCAGGGGGGAGATATCCTTTTTTTCAAAGTGTTGGCTTTTCTGACCTTATTCAGTCTGTAGAACGCATCAATGATTACACGATCAGATTTACCCTAAATAGAGCTGATAGCTCTTTTTTAGCAAATTTAGCGACTGATTTCGCAATAATTTTATCGAAAGAATATGCAGAGCAGTTGATTAAACAAGATCAAATGGAAAACATAGATTTTCAACCCATAGGGACAGGCCCTTTTAAATTGAAAGAGTATAGAGGTGGTTCCTTTATTCGCTACAACCCTCATGAACAGTATTGGGGCAGTAACACTACGTTAAAACAACTCGTATTTGATATAACTCCTAGCAATACTGGCCGACTCACTAAATTACTCGCCGGCGAGTGTGACATTGTGGCCTATCCGATTGCTCATGAAAAAATCACTCAAAACCCGAAATTGGCTCTAAATGATGTCACCGCATTTAACATTGGCTATTTAGGTTTTAATACCGCGAAATACCCTTTTGATAATAAACTTGTCAGGCAAGCTGTAGGACATGCAATTGACAGACAAGCGATTTTAGAAACGGTATATTTTGGCGATGCGAAAGCTGAAGCGGCGACTTCTCTATTACCTCCATCTTCTTGGGCTTACGATAGCAATATTCCAGTGATAGATTATTCTATTGTTAAAGCAAAAGAATTATTACTAGAAGCAGGTTTACCCGATGGTTTTTCAATAGATTTATGGGCTATGCCCGTGCAACGTGCCTATAATCCAGACGCCGTTACTATGGCAAAACTCATTCAAGCAGATCTACAAAAAATAGGTATACAAGTTAATATCATCAGTTTTAACTGGCAAGAATTTTTAAGACGAGTCGCATTAGGGGAACATCATGCGGTTCTACTTGGTTGGTCAGCTGATCATCCAGATCCCGATAATTTTTTCAAACCATTATTAAGTTGCGCGTCAGCGGAAACAGGCAATAACAGAACGCTTTGGTGTAATGAAAAATATGACGATATTATCCACCGCGCCTTACTGACAACCGATATAAAAGAACGTAAACAGCTTTATTTCCAAGCATTAAACATTGTCGCAGAAGAGCTCCCATTACTGCCTATTGCTCATTCAAAACGATTCCAAGCAAGATCCACAAAAATTAAAGGACCATTATTAAATGCTTTTGGTGGTATCGACTTTAATGGAGTGAGTAAAAACTAATATGTTGATTTTTACGCTTCGACGACTTAATTTATTTTTATTTACTATGCTGATATTAAGCATTTTATCTTTCAGTTTAAGCTTTTTATTTCCTGGCGAACAAATCATAAATATTTCAGGGCAAATAAATGCCACGCCTGAAGGAATTGAATTAGTTGCTTTAGAATATGGCAAACATGAATCTCTTATTACGCAATATTGGATCTATTTAAATCAATTATTTGAAGGTAATTGGGGTGTTTCAATGACCAGTCAATTACCAATATATGGGGAAATTTTAAATCATTTACCCGCCACGATTGAATTAACCATGACGGCCCTGTTCATTGCAATGGTTACCGGGATACCTATCGGATTTATCGCCGCGATAAACCATAGAAAAAAGGCGGATGATTTTATTTTATCTTTTGCCATGATTGGATATTCAATCCCTATTTTTTGGCTTGGATTACTTACCATTCTTATTTTTTCAATCCAATTAGGCTGGTTACCTTCTGCTGGTCAAATAAGTTTGCTGTACGAAATTAAACAAGTAACAGGCATTCAGTTTATAGACATATTATTAAGTGATAGTCCTTATAAATGGCAGGCATTTCAAAATGCCAGTAGTCATATTATTTTACCTTCTTGTGTTGTCGCTTTAGCACCTGCCACCATATTTATACGGTTAGCCAGAACCTCTATGCTCAATGTATTAGATACCCATTACATAAAAGCAGCTATGGCAAAAGGCTTAACATTTCAACAAATTATTTATCGCCATGCGATTAGAAATGCTTTAGTGAATGTTATTAGAGACGTTGGTTTACAATTTGCTAATTTAGTAACATTAGCCATGGTGACAGAAGTGATCTTTAGTTGGCCTGGTATTGGCCGTTGGTTAATTGAAAGTATTTATCAGCGCGATTACACTGCAATCCAAGGTGGGCTGTTAGCGTTGTCTTGTTTTATATTTCTCGTTCATATATTGACTGATTTTATTTATGCAACGTTAAACCCTCTTGCCCGGGAGACACATCGTGGCCCGCAATAATATTTATCAAGAAGAAGAGTTCCCTTCTCCATTAATGCAACTATGGTTTCATTTTCGTCAATCGCCTGTAGTGAAAATAGGTTTTGGTTGTTTTCTATTTTTATGCTTTTTGGCGATTTTTTCATCGCTTATTTCCCCCTATTCTCCTGTTGAAAATCACCTAGATAGCTTGCTTCTACCTCCAGCATGGGATGACAATGGCGACGTCAGTTACTTACTCGGCACTGATAATCTAGGGCGCGATATGTTATCTCGCCTTATACACGGTACATCATTAACTTTCGGTTTAAGCTTTATTGTAGTGCTAATTTCATTAGTGATAGGCGTCGTTATAGGTTCTTTATCGGCGTTGACTAAAGGGGTTAAATCTAGTTTTTTGAATCACTTTTTAGACGTGATTTTATCGATTCCGTCCTTATTATTAGCTATTGTTATCGTCGCAATTTTAGGACCTGGATTAAATAACACCCTGTGGGCAATAGTAATGGTTTTAATTCCACAGTTTATTCATATCACCCGAAATGCCGTAGCAGAAGAGTTTAATAAAGATTACGTCTTAGCCTCGCGCCTCGATGGTGCAAATTCAATCAGAATTTTACATTACTCAATTTTCCCAAACATTATTGAAAAACTAATTAGTCAGGCTACTTTAGCTCAATCAGCGGCAATATTAGACATTGCCACGTTAGGCTTTTTAGGATTAGGCGCACCTATTCCTATGCCTGAATGGGGGGCGATGTTAGCAAATGGGATTGATTTATTTTATATCGCACCTTGGACCGTTTACCTACCTGGTTTAGCTATTTTATTTTCAGTGGTTGCTGCTAATTTAGTTGGCGAAGGTATGAGACACGCACTCAAAGCCCGTAAGGAAAGTTAATGAATATACTCGACATTCGTAACTTATCTATAAAACTGTTGACTTCAACTACTCCCATATTAGCTGTTGATCGCGTGAGTTTAGCGATGAAAGAAGGCGAAGTTCGAGGGTTAGTCGGCGAATCTGGCTCAGGTAAATCGTTATTAGCCCAAGCGATTGTTGGTGTTTTAGACGATAAATGGCAAGTAGATGCCGACCGATTTCATTGGCGTGGTATTGATTTAATGCGCTTATCGGTCGATGAAAGAAAAAAGGTTATTTCAAAAGATGTTGCCATGATATTTCAAGAGCCCATGGCCTGTTTAGATCCTACCACCACAATTGGTGCTCAGCTTGAAGAAGCGGTTGATGATGAACAACTAACGGGTTATTTCTGGCAGAGAAAACAACAACGTAAACTAGCAGCTGCTAATCTATTACATAAAGTTGGTATTAAACATCACGAAGTATGCACCAAAAGTTACCCCCATCAATTAACAGAAGCATTATGTCAACGCGTCATGATTGCCATGGCCTTAGCGAAAAGACCAATACTATTGATTGCTGATGAACCAACAGCAGCGATGGAGAGCACGAATCAAAACCAAATATTTCGACTTCTCGCGAGTTTAAATCAACTTAAAAACATGTCAATTTTGTTGATCAGTCATGATTTAGAAAACGTAACCCATTGGACAAATACTATTACGGTTATGTACTCAGGACAATTCGTCGAAGCAGGTACAACACAACATATTTTCAATAAACCCTATCACCCTTACACTCGTGCTTTAGTCGACAGTAGTCCAAAAGCGAATATGCAAATTCCGATGAAATCAAGATTAATGACCTTGCCTGGAAGTATACCTATTTTACAACATTTACCTATTGGTTGCCGATTAGGACCAAGGTGTCCAAAGGCACAAAAAGCCTGTGTTCAAGCACCTAAAGTTAAGAATTATCATGGTCACCAAGTCAGTTGCCATTACTCGTTAAAGGGAAGTTATTAACATGACTTCATTATTACAAGTCAGTAATTTAAGTAAATCATATAAACTCAATGGCTTTTGGTTCAACCGAAAATCAATACCTGCACTTGAACCTTTATCTTTTGATATACAAGCCTATAAAACATTAGCGATTGTCGGTGAAACGGCTTCAGGCAAGTCGACCTTAGCTAAATTACTCGTAGGGGCTGAAAAACCGACGACGGGCAACATCAAGCTGAATGGGCAGATGCTACAGCATGGTAATTTTAAACAACGTTGTCAGCATATTAGAATGATATTCCAAGACTCTGGCACTACGTTAAACCCTAGTTTAACCATTCAACAATTACTTGATGAACCTTTACGGTTAAATACCGATTTAACTGAACTTGAACGTAATAAGTTAATTCAAGAAACATTACAAAAAGTGGGTCTTCTAGGTGAGCATATGAGTTTCTATCCTCATATGTTTTCAGGCGGGCAAAAACAACGAATTTCTCTTGCCCGAGCGATTATCTTAAAGCCTCAAGTTATTATTTTAGATGAAGCACTTGCAGCTTTAGATCCCTCTTTACGATCGCAAATGATTAACCTATTACTCGATCTTCAACAACAAATGGGCTTAGCCTATATTTTGATTTCTCATAATTTAGGTATTGTTAGACATTTCAGTGATAAAATGATGGTGCTGTGTAAGGGGCGCGTATTGGAAGTGGGTGATACCCAACAATTATTAAAGAATCCTCAACATAAATACACTAAAAAGCTTATTATGAATCAGCATTTCAAGCTTCCTAACAACTAATCCTCCAGCTTCTATTGTAAAACTTAATAGAAAACTGCCCTTTTGGGTTATCAGCTTAATTTAACCTCGCAAGATCAACCCGCCCTAATCGTCTAACTCTATGAAATCATTTAAAAATTAAGAAAAACAACAAACAAAAAAGGCACCAAAAGGTGCCTTTAATAATCAATCAAGTAACGCCAATTAGTACTGACTTGTTGTATCAACAACACTACGCTGCGTTATTTTTGCTTCGTCTCGTAAAGCTTCAACATAACTTTGATAGCCTGATTGCGCTAATTGCTGAGTATATTGTTCAGCAAAATTTGCTTGTGAGCTACTTTCACCAGCTTTAACCGCTTGAACTTCAACAATTGCCAAGTCGCCGTTTGATAAATTGACTGTTGTTGCTGAAATAGCCCCCTCAGCTGGGTGTGGTAATTTAAACACTTCTCGAGTAATACTTGCATCCACATCGCTACCGAATCGCGCAACATCAGCTTTAACAATAAAACTAGCACCATGAGCCGTTAACTGTTCTGAAATATCGCTACCCGCTTTAAATGACGTTAATAACTCATCTGCAATTGTTTGCGCTTTTTCACTCGCTTTTTGAGCAATTAATATGGTTTTTATTTCTTCTGAAACTTCAGCTAATGGCTTAACTTGTGCTGCTTGATATTCATTTAATCTCAACACAACGGCTAAACTGTCAGTTACTTCAATAATATCAGAATTTAATTGCTCTTGAATGATCATGTCTGAAAATGCGGCATCAATTAGTTTAGCATTATCAAATGGCGCTGCATTACCAAAACGAGATAACCATGCTGAAGTAGAAACTTCAACGCCGGTTGCACTTGCTGCGTCTTCTAAGCTATCTGGAATTTCAAAACTTAATTGTGCAGCCGTTTGTTGTAATTCAAAAAATCTATCTTGAGCTTTTTGCTTACTTACTGCTTCAGTAACTTCATCTTTAATATCCGCTAATGCTTGTATTTCTTCCGCTTGATAATCAGTTAATTTAATTAAATGTAAACCAGCATCAGATTTAACAACATTGCTAACTTCACCGACTTGATTCAAAGCTACAACGGCTGTATCAAACTCATCACCAAAAATTCCCGCTTCAAACCAGTCTAAATCACCGCCATTTTCACCACTAAAAGTATCGGCAGATAATTCTTGAGCTATTTGAGCAAAGTCATCGCCATTCGCAAGCTTGTCTTGAATTGATTTGATTTGTGCTTCAGCTGCAGATTCATCATCTGAGATTTCTATTAAAATATGCGAAATTCTACGTTGCACTTCTTTACGGTAGTTAGCCATATTTTCTTGATAATAAGTGCTGATATCTTCGTCAGAAACATTGATAGTTTGAGCAATATCATTCACATCAATCGCAATGTAATCTACTTTTACTTTTTCTTGATTCTCAAAACGTGTTTGATTAGCAAGATAATAATCATTAATGTCTTTATCAGAAATTTCGATACCTTGCTCAAACTGTTTAGCAGAAATGCTCGCAAAGCGAATATCACGCTTTTGGCTTTGCAACGCCGTTAATTGAGCTTCTTGATAAGGTAAACTAAATTCACTAGCAACTAAGCCTTGTGTTAGTTGGCGACGCGTCATTTCAACACGTAAATAATCACGAAAATCTGAAGATTGATAAAACCCAGCTTGATTGATTAATGCTAAGTAACGGTTATTATCAAAAACCCCTTCTACTTGAAATTCAGGCATTTCGAGAATTGTTTTTTTAATTCGATCATCAGAAACGCGAATTGACATGTTTGCTGAAGCTTGATCAACTAAGGTTTGGTTAATCAGGCTATCAACCACACTTTTACGAAAGTTGGCCATATAGTTTGCATCGCTTGATAAAGTTTCAAACATATCGCCATACTGTTGTGCCATTCTGTTGCGTTGATTTTGGTAAGCTTTTTCAAAATCAGCTTGCGTGATTTTTTCACCATTCACTTCAGCAACTGATGTATCTACGCTATTTGTATAACTACCTATACCAGCAAGTGCGAATGTTAAAATCACTAAACCAAGTATAATTTTTGCCGCTAACCCCTGAGAGTTTTCTCTTATCTTTTCTAACATCTTTTTCTCTTTACACTAGGTGTGTTTAACGAAAGTATTTTTTATTGCGCGCGATCTTATCAGATGTGCTGCCGACCTTGAAGTAACAGATTACAATAATCGTAAAAAACTCGTTATTTTAATTATCGACAACAAGTAAAATTTTAATTTTCAAATAAAAAGACCACCCGAAGGTGGTCTTAAAAATACTTAAAAGCAACTGTGATTAGTTACATGCATCTTTTAAAGCTTTACCAGCTTTGAATGATGGTATTTTAGCAGCAGCAATCTGGATAGTTGCACCAGTTTGTGGATTACGACCAGTGCGTGCTGCACGGTCACGTACTGAAAAAGTACCAAAACCAACTAAAGCAACTTGCTCGCCACTTTTTAACTCTTCTGTAACCGCTTCAATAAATGAATCTAATGCACGACCAGCCGCAGCTTTAGAAATGTCAGCACCCGCAGCAATTTTCTCGATTAATTGAGATTTATTCACAGTGTATTCCCCTTCAATTGTTATTATTCAGCGCTATCTTCTGTTTTTAGCGTCCTGCAGAAACTTTTATATCAAGCTTCTTTTTGAACATCAAGCACTGAGTTAAAGAAATTTAAAAACAGACAATTTTTTTTATCTTAACTAGACCCCTTATCTACATTGGGGTCTAGGGCTTTAAGCTTCATTAACTTACCATAGTTTCAGCGTTTGAAAAGCCCTAATTGCATTTTTTTATCATTTTTTTCATTTTTTTTGTGTTTTTAAACAAAAAAACAGCGAATTTCAGTAGTTAATCGGCCAATTTAAATTTTTCCACTGGATTTTCAAGAGCGATTTCCAAGACCTCTTCAATCCATTTTACCGGATAAATTGCTAAATCAGCTTTCACATTATCAGGAATTTCTTTTAAATCACGTTCATTATCTTTTGGAATAACAACTGTTTTGATACCACCACGATGTGCCGCCAGTAATTTTTCTTTTAATCCGCCTATCGGTAATACCTCACCACGTAATGTTATTTCTCCTGTCATTGCTACATCCGCTTTAACTGGATTACCTGTTAAGCTTGAAACGAGCGCGGTACACATGCCAATACCTGCACTTGGACCGTCTTTTGGTGTTGCACCTTCAGGAACGTGAACATGAATATCACGTTTTTCATAGAAATCATCATTAATGCGTAATGCCTCTGTTCGACTTCTCACAACCGTCATAGCCGCTTGAATAGACTCTTGCATAACATCACCTAGTGAACCTGTGTAAGAAAGCTTACCTTTACCCGGCACTGAAGCAGTTTCTATCGTTAAAAGCTCGCCACCTACTGAGGTCCATGCTAAACCGGTCACTAAACCTACTCTATTTTCATCATCCGCTTTACCGTAATCAAAACGTTGCACACCAAGATATTCAGATAAATTATCTTGATTAATAGTAATTTTTTTCAATGACTTATCAAGTAATATTGCCTTAACCGCTTTACGGCATAATTTTGAAACCTCACGCTCTAAGCTACGAACACCAGCTTCTCGTGTGTAGTATCGAATAATGCCAATAATGGCACTGTCTTCAATCTCAATTTCTTTGGCTTTTAAGCCATTACGTTCAATTTGCTTAGTCAGTAAATGACGCTTAGCAATATTAAGTTTTTCGTCCTCGGTATAACCCGATAAGCGAATCACTTCCATTCGATCTAATAATGGACCAGGTATATCCATGCTATTTGAAGTGGCGACAAACATCACATCTGATAAGTCATAATCCACTTCCAAGTAATGGTCGTTAAAACTGCTGTTTTGCTCAGGATCTAACACCTCAAGCAAAGCTGAAGCCGGATCACCACGCATATCAGAGGCCATTTTATCAATTTCATCCAATAAAAATAATGGGTTTTTCACGCCAGCTTTCGCGATTTTTTGAATTAACTTGCCTGGTAGTGAGCCAATATATGTACGGCGATGCCCTCTGATTTCAGCTTCATCTCTAACACCACCCAATGCCATACGTACATATTTACGGCCAGTAGATTTAGCAATTGATTGCCCTAAAGAGGTTTTACCCACACCTGGAGGCCCCACTAAACAAAGTATTGGTCCTTTTAATTGTGAAACGCGTTGTTGTACGGCCAAATATTCTAGAATACGTTCTTTGACTTTTTCTAAACCGTAATGATCTGTTTCTAACACTTCTTCAGCAAGTTTTAAATTACGCTTTAATTTACTACGCTTCTTCCAAGGAACACTTATCATCCAGTCAATATACGAGCGGACGACCGTTGCTTCGGCTGACATGGGTGACATCATTTTTAATTTTTTTAATTCGGCTAAGGTTTTTTCTTTCGCCTCTTTTGGCATTTGAGCTTCATCAATTTGCTTCTCAATTTGCTCAGCTTCATTAGCGCCTTCCTCATCGTCGCCTAGCTCTTTTTGAATGGCCTTCATTTGCTCATTCAAATAATACTCACGTTGGCTTTTTTCCATTTGCTTTTTAACGCGAGTACGAATTTTTTTCTCAACTTGTAATAAGTCGATTTCACCTTCCATTAATGCCATTAAATGTTCTAAACGTTCAGCAACATTTTTTATTTCTAAAACTTTTTGCTTCTCAGCCAATTTTAATGGCATATGAGCAGCCATGGTATCTGCAAGCTGTTCAGGATCTTCAATACCAGATAACGAGGTTAATACTTCTGGTGGAATTTTTTTATTGAGTTTAACGTAACCTTCAAACTGTGAAATGGCTGAGCGAACTAAGATTTCTATATGCTCAACATCAGCAGTTTCAAGTGCTAAATAATCGATCGCGGCAGTAAAATATTCTTCGGTTTCAATAAAAGCAGTGATTTCAGCACGACGTACCCCTTCTACCAATACTTTCACGGTACCGTCAGGAAGTTTTAACATTTGCAAAATAGTGGCGACAGTACCAGTTCGATATACATCGTCGTCGGTAGGATCATCAATAGCAGCATCTTTTTGCGCCACTAAAAAGACTTGTTTATCACTTTCCATCGCTATATCTAAACAGCGAATAGATTTCTCTCGTCCAACAAACAATGGGATCACCATTTGTGGATAAACAACCACATCACGCAAAGCTAAAACAGGAATTTCAGCAACTTGGGTTACTTCAGCTAATTCTTCAGACATAGGTACTCTCTTGGAAATCGATAGGAGATAATTATAATGATGTTAAAATCTATATGGGGATAATAGATTATCTTTCAACAAATGAATAAAAAAAAGAGCCAATCTGGCTCTTTTTATTGTTTAACTCGTAATTTAAGACAAGTGTTTAGCTATCTGAGGCTGCTTTATCTTGCGGTGTTTCGTAGATAATAATTGGTTTTGATTCACCTTTTATTACCGTTTCATCGATCACAACTTTAGCGGCATTATCCATCGAAGGTAGCTCATACATAGTATCAAGTAGAACACCTTCAACAATTGAACGTAAACCACGTGCCCCAGTTTTTCTTACCATGGCTTTATTGGCAATAGCATGTAACGCATCTTTTCTAAATTCTAATTCAACATCTTCCATATCAAATAACGCAGTAAACTGTTTAGTCAGCGCATTTTTAGGTTCTTGTAAAATTTGGATCAGAGCGTCTTCATCTAACTCCGTTAATGTTGCTACTACCGGTAAACGACCAATGAACTCAGGAATTAAACCATATTTCACTAAATCTTCAGGTTCAACATCTTGGAAACGCTCAGTTAATGTTTTACCTTGATCAGACGATTTAACTTCAGCGCCAAAACCAATACCTGTACCTACATCGCAACGTTGTTGTACTACTTTATCTAGGCCTGCGAATGCACCGCCACAAATAAATAAAATCTTTGATGTATCAACTTGCAAAAACTCTTGTTGTGGATGCTTACGACCACCTTGAGGAGGCACAGAAGCAATCGTTCCTTCAATAAGTTTTAATAATGCTTGTTGAACACCTTCACCTGATACATCACGTGTAATAGACGGGTTGTCCGATTTACGAGAAATTTTATCAATTTCATCTATATATACGATACCACGTTGCGCTTTCTCAACATCGTAATCACATTTTTGTAAAAGTTTTTGAATAATGTTTTCAACATCTTCACCAACGTAACCGGCTTCGGTTAACGTGGTAGCATCAGCCATAGTAAATGGCACATCAAGCAATCTTGCTAAGGTTTCCGCTAATAAGGTTTTACCGCTACCTGTTGGTCCTATTAGTAAGATATTACTTTTACTTAATTCGATACCATTGTGAGAGTCACCATTACGCAGACGCTTATAATGGTTATACACTGCAACCGCTAACACTTTCTTCGCGTGATCTTGGCCAATCACGTAATCATCTAAACTGGTTCTGATTTCCACAGGCGTTGGAAGACTTTCTTTTTCTTCCTTTGGTGAAATCTCTTTGATCTCTTCTCTGATAATATCGTTACAAAGTTCAACACACTCGTCACAAACAAATACAGACGGACCTGCAATAAGTTTGCGTACTTCATGTTGGCTTTTGCCACAAAAAGAGCAATACAATAACTTTCCGTTATCACCGTCACCTTTTTTAATATCGGTCATACGGTACCTCTAATCTTAAATTCTAAACACTAATACTGTTAAGTATTTCATAAATTTCACAGATAACAATGTGAAGTAATTATTTTCTTAATTACTTATCAAGTCTCTGTTCTAATATGGAGTCAACTAATCCATATTCAACGGCACTTTCTGCACTTAAGAAGTTATCACGATCAGTATCTTCTGAAACTTTTTTAAGTGACTGCCCGGTGTGTTCAGCCATTAATTTATTCATTTTTTCTTTGATATAAAGAATTTCTTTAGCATGAATTTCAAAGTCAGATGCTTGCCCTTGAAAGCCGCCTAAAGGTTGATGAATCATCACTCGTGCATTTGGTAAACAATAACGTTTCCCTTTTTCACCACCTGATAATAAGAACGCGCCCATACTTGCCGCTTGGCCGATACAGACCGTACTAACATTCGGACGGATAAATTTCATCGTATCATAAATAGCCATACCCGCCGTTACTGAACCACCCGGCGAATTAATATATAAATAAATATCTTTTTCTGGGCTTTCTGATTCTAAAAACAGTAACTGAGCAACAATTAAGTTGGCCATATGGTCTTCTACCTGACCACATAAGAAAATTACACGTTCTTTTAAAAGGCGAGAATATATATCATAAGAACGTTCACCTTTCGCTGTTTGTTCAACAACCATAGGGACTAATGCGCTTTCAGTGATACTTGTTAGATCTTGAGAATTATTTTGAGAAGTAAACAACTATTTTTCCTTAATATAAAAAAATGGCTCATATGTTTCCATATAAGCCATTTAAGCGATTGCTTAAGCTATTGTCAATGAAAATAGCTTATTTACCTTCAGGATTCATTACATCTTGAAAGCTAGACTTTTTATCTTTCACTTTTGCAGAAGCAATTAATACCTCAACAGCTTGCTCTTCTAAAGCAACGTTTTGCATTTGTTGATTCATTTCTTTATTAGTTTTGTAATACTCAATAACTTCTTGAGGATCTTCATAAGCAGATGCTGCTGATTCAATCAACTCATTTACTTTAGCTTCATCAACTTTTAAGTCATTGGTTTTGATAACTTCACCAAGTAATAAACCAACTTTTACACGACGCTTAGCTTGCTCTTCAAACATATCAGCAGGAAGTTCAGGCATGTTCTTAGGATCCATTTGACCCACAAAACGTTGCATTGCTTGTTGACGTAACACATCTACTTCTTGAGCAACTAATGCACTAGGTAATTCAAGGTCATTCGCTTCAAGTAAACCTTCAATCACTTGCTCTTTTACTTTAGCTTTAACGGCTTGATTTAATTCACGTGTCATGTTTTTCTTCACTTCTTCACGAAGTGCTTCAACACCACCTTCTTCAACACCAAATAACTTAGCGAAATCTTCATCAACTTTAGGTAATACAGGACCTTCAGTTTTATTTACTTTAATATCAAATTCAGCTTCTTTTCCTTTAAGATTCTCAGCATGGTAATCTTCAGGGAAAGTCACTGTGATAGTTTTTTCTTCGCCAACTTTCATGCCAATGATGTCTTTTTCAAAACCTGGGATCATACGATTTGAACCAAGTTCTAATTCGAAACCTTCAGCTTTACCGCCTTCAAATTCTTCACCGTCAACACGACCTAAGAAATCGATAGTTAATTTATCGCCTTTCTTAGTTTTACGTTTGTTTTCTTTCCACGTTTGGTGCTGCTTTTGTAAAGTTACAAACATTTCATCTAAATCTTTGTCAGTTACTTCAACCGCTGGACGTTCAACTTTAATTTTTTCAACATCTTTTACTTCTACTTCAGGGTAGATTTCAAAGGTTGCTTCAAATTCTAAATCTTTACCATCTTCATTGCTTTTAGCAACAAATTGAGGACGACCGGCAGGATTAATTTTTTCTGCAATGATAGCTTCAACAAAATTACGTTGCATGACTTCACCAGCAATTTCCTGACGAACAGATGCGCCGTAACGCTTTTGAATAACTGACGGTGGAACTTTACCAGGGCGGAAACCATTGATACGTTGCGTTTTAGCGATTTGACGAAGACGGTTTTTCACTTCAACATCAATTTTATCTGCTGGAACAGAAATAGTTAATTTACGTTCCAAACCTTGTGTAGTCTCAACTGAAACTTGCATTTACTTACCTCAATACTTAGCGCTTTGTTACGCTTTCAATAACGCATCTATCTATAGTGAACAATTAACGATACATTAATTGCCCGCAATCCTTTAGCTAAAAAGCTTTAGAACCCGCTTTCTAATTAAAGATGCGAATAAAAGATGTTCAGATTAAAAAATAATGACGCAAAATTATAGCGATGGTTTTAACAAGAGTCGAGGGGGGAATGCAATTAATTTTCAGAAACCAGGTAAAAATATCGATATATCAATAAAAAGATTGAAAAAATAAGGTGTTTTTCTTTTAACTGGCTCTTTATAAAGTATTCACATTGGTAGTGAAATGCATGGCATTTAACAAAAGAGTATCAGATTTTCGTATAAAGACATTTTTTAACTTGCTAAATCTTGTGAGGCTGAGATAAATAATAAAAAATTGTCGGTGATGCAAGATGACTCCGTACGTCCTGTACTTCGCCCTACGGGTCGCTTCGCGAGCAAAATTGTTCCAGACAATTTTGTTGACTTGCTTCGCAAGCTCTCATCATCACTTGAATATTTAGTTTTTTAGAGAATATTACTTTGTTGAGGTATATATTAAAGAAGTGGTCGGTGATGCAAGATTCGAACTTGCGACCCCTTGGACCCAAACCAAGTGCGCTACCAAGCTGCGCTAATCACCGATATATTCTATTTTTCATCAAGGTAGAAGAAAAATGGGGTGGCTAATGGGACTTGAACCCACGACAACCGGAATCACAATCCGGGGCTCTACCAACTGAGCTATAGCCACCATAATTTCTTTGGCACGCCTGTGTTATATGGCACGCCCTAAAGGATTCGAACCTTTGACCCACGCCTTAGAAGGGCGTTGCTCGTATCTCATCCTAAACAGAGTTACCTGCTATTACCTGCCTAAGCAAGGAATAGGTGCATTATAGAGTTTAAATACTAAAAAGCAACCTCTTTTTAAAATATATTAAATTTGTTTTACCCCCTAGTAAATGTTACTTTAAAATCAGAGATTAAATAGTAAGCAAAGCTAGAGTAATAATGAAGCATAGTCCAACTCCTCAATATCATACAGTTATAAAACAAAATGTAGAACACATGAAAGGTCTAGCTATACCTGTTCTATATTTAAATACTCCAAGTGGCATTACTAGGATGGAGTCCCTTATTCAGTATTTCATATCAAATCCTTCTGCAAGTTATCAATGGATGCAAACTAGAGCTAGAGCTGTAGGTTTATTCTTTGATTACTGTAGAGCATTAGAAGGCTTTGTTAATTACCATAATCCTCAGATTCACCGAACTACATTTAAGCTTTTCTCTTGGGCACTATTAAATGGAACAATTGATAACGAAACAGCTTCGGATAAATTAAAACTGTACTGGCCTCCATCTTCATTAGATGTATCAAAAAGATTATGCTCCGCTATTTTAGATTTTGAAGACTATTGTGATAATGAAGATATTATTAATACACCATTATTGAAAAATAATAAAATCATCAAGCCTGTTGATGAAGTGGCATCTTTAAAATTTTTACATACAGCAATTAAAATCAAAAAAAGAAGTTTCTTAGGTCACTTAAATAAAGCCAACAAACAAGCAATCAAACTTAAAAACAGAAACACGAACAATATTAGTAATCTTGGTGTTTCGGGTAGTCGCTCAAGAACAAGTTCTGAAGCAAAAAGATTTCCAGAAGAGTTGATTGCCCCTTTATTTGAATATGGTTTTATAAAAGATCCAAATGCTCAGTTGCTGGGTGATCAAGAAGACATAACAGCAAAGATGATTACACTGTTATTATTTTTCGGTGGGATCAGGGAAAGCGAACCCTTTCATCTATGGATTAATGATGTAAATCCTTTAGATATGAATAGCAATTATGATTCCCAAGTGTTTTTAAGACATCCTATCGAAGCTTCTACTTTTATAGCTGGAGAAAATGTTACTCGAAAAGAGTATTTAGCTCAAAGAGGAATGTTACCGCGCTATAGGCATCCCATTAAAAGTATGAGAGCTAATTGGAAAGACTTAGAACTCGATTCTTCTTTAAGCGCTCCTGTGTTTTTTATGCACAAAGGAGCAGCAATACTTTTTAATACAATGTACATCTATTACATCAATCAGTACCGCCCCAAATTAGAATTGTTAGCAACAAAAAAGGGTAATCCGACCCACCCATTTCTATTTGTTTCTGCTGGAATTGATCATAACACAGGAAAAAGTTATCAAGGGCTACCTTACAGTGTTAGTGCTTATATTGGTGCATTTGAAAGAGCATTAGATAAAGTAGAAGTAGTATTAGGGATAACAATCCCTAGAGGGAAGGAATATGGAACCACTCCATATGGTAGTAGGCATTTTTATCTAGGAACCCTTACAGATGTTGGTATTCCTAATAAAGTCATCCAAAAATGTGCTAAGCATCGAAGTATTTTATCTCAAGAAGCATACAACAAACCTACCAACGAAGGTATTCAACAGAAACTAAATGAAGCAAGAGATGCCTTGTACATTAAGCCAAGCTTTGATTTTTTAAACAAGCCATTGAACATTTAACGTTAATTAGTAATTCAGCAGATAACAGATGGTGTTTTCCCTTATTACTGTCACGCTCTTTCGGTCATTATATTACTATTTTAGCGTTTATCTGGCTGGTGTTAGTAATTAAAACTTTAGAACAACAGCACACAACGAGTACCTAACCTACTGATATAAAAAGATAATAATGAAAATAAACTTTCAAATAGAATAAAATTCAAGTATACTCTCTTTAAATAAAGTTGTTTAGAAAGCCTAATTGAAGCAAAGGATATATTCATAATAATTTAGAGTTTTTTGAATCTCCCATAGATAAATAAAAACATAGGGTGAGAATAAATGTCATTTGCCGAGTTGATTAAACCTTTACATGTTGATGATTATTCAACATTACTCAAGAGCATTGCTAATTTAGATGAACAAGCTAGGTCTTCTTCAATACACAAAGAGTGTCTTGAGCTTTTTGAAAAAGTTAATGTTCATGGAAAAAAAATAAAAGAACAAACTAAGGCGGCTGTAGAAAAAGATATCTTCACCTTAGCATTGTTAATAATTAAGCATGGGAAAGTTGAAAACTTAAAAGAAGTCACTCCTGAGCTTTGGAAAGAAATACTAGATCAAATTAAAGTACCGACCCTCAAATATAATGAGGGCATTAAAGAAAGATACCAAATAGCCTTTAGAAAAATAGGCTTAATGCTAACTCATCTATCAAAAGATGACTTTTTTGCACAATATGCAAAAATTAAACGCTCAACTAACCTTTCTATTTTAGAGAGCGAACTAACACCTAATCAAAAACAATGGTTTACACTCGCCAATGAGTGGATTGATGATGAACATATAAAATCTTCAAAAAACCATTTATCGGCAGTTAAACATTTTTTAATTTATTTAGATACATTACCAGAAGATATTCAAGAACCTTTTAAATATTTGAGTGAAAAAAGGCACGAATCTATTCACCGCTCGTTCAAAGAAAAACATCCTAACTCGTACAATAAACATCTCAGCTATCTTTATAAATTCTCTATCTATATTATAGAAAACTATATGCAAGATAGTGAAGATGGTGACGTACTATCAATCGGTTATCCACTCATTTCTAACTACCAATATGAAAAGCTAACAGGCATTTTTTCTCAAGGTTTGGCTGAGTCAGACAAAATAGTCATACCCACAAGTTTTCTACTTACTTTGAACGAAATTCTAACTGAAGATGACTTTAAGTGGCCTAAGTCTATTGAGTCTCAGTATTTTGATTGGTTTAATGAAAAAACGAATACTCTTGAGAAAGTTTGGTGTCCAGCTCAAACATATACGTTTTTGACAATGATTGAGATCCCGCTCAGAAAGATCCAAGTTCAAATGTTGGATTCTGGTGAAGGTGATATAGAAAAATACAACCCGATCATGAAAGCTTGGGTTAACAATGATTCTCCACATGCAAACTATTGGTCAAGTCGTTCAGAACAAAAGCCTAATAGAGGTGTACTGACAAAAAATATCACAGGTCTAAAAGAGTCTGTTGGGTTTTATATTAGTACAAATAAAACCAAAGATGCTGCTGTTGGTTTTGGTCCGGAATCTGGTTATACAATCCCATGGCATAATGAAATATTAGTCAACCACCTTCATACTCTACGAGAATGGCAAGAAAAATACTTTCCTGTTGCAAACCCTGCCTCATATAAAGATATGCCTAAGGGCATAAATAGTGACTCAAAACCTTCTCAATCTGTAATAGCACAAACGCCTGATAGATTTTATCTATTTCGCAGTCCATTAGACTCAAAAGCTGGCTACCCTGCTACAAATAATCAACTAATGCGATTTTGGTGGCTGTTGATGGAAGAGCTTGAGAAGCGAGTGCAGGCCGAAGGTCATGATGTAACTATAATCACTAAACGAAATTCACAAACAAATCAGCCTGAGCGTTCAATATTCACACCGCATGGTTTACGAGTAGCTGGCCTTACAAGTTTGGCTGAAGCAGGTGTTCCTATAGAGGTGATCAGTAAAATAATCGCAGGTCACTCCACGATATTAATGACGATATACTACATCAAATATTCCAATGGTCATATTACAGACATATTATCTAAAGCCAAAAGAGACCTAGAAAACAAGTCTAAAGAAAATTTAAAACGTTGGTTAAAAGACGCAACATTAGAAGATGCCATGCGTTACTTGGTTGCAAACCAAAAAGAAGGTGTACAAAACCTGATGCTATCAAGAAGTCATATGGCAACATGGGGCGGCAGTGGCATGGGCATTTGTCCTTTTGGTGGTACACGTTGTGATGATGGTGGTGAGGTCATTAAAAAAGCAACCAAATCATCAAAAGCTAAATACGGTGCTGTTATCGGTGGCCGTGGAAATTGTGTTCGTTGTCGCCATTTAGTCACTGGTGTACCGTGGATGATTGAACTGTGGTTACACGGTAATAAACTATTGGAAAACATCAGTAAGATAAGTACAGATATAGAAGCTATTAAGAAGAAGCAGGCTGTATTAAAAAAAGAACAATATAACTATAAAAAACGAAAAGAAATTCATCTGTGTCCTCCTGAAACAATTGACGAAATCAAGTCGTTCAATACTATTATTGAAACCAAATCTGAAGAATTAGATCGAATAATCATGGATGCTCATGCGACATATAATTTACTCGAAGAAGTCAGAGAAATTGCCAGTAAAGGCGATATTGAGAGTTTTACCAAGGGTAATGAATTAATCCCTATCGAAGTCGAATATGGTGAAGAAACAAATTTTATTGAAACATCAGCTTTTCATTTAAAAGATCTGCTTGTTCAAGCAAGTAGAATTTATCCAGAAATATCAGATACTAGAGTTGAATTAGAACGGAACAACTTTATTGATCAGATATTATTAAACAATGGCGCTAATCCAATATCATTTTCACCATTGTCTGAAGAAGAAAAAGAAGCAGCTTCTGATGCTATGGCAAAATTACTACTTTCAAAAGTTGGGGCAAAAGAGTCTGAAAATTTACATAATGGCTCAATTACTTTGGCAGAGCTTGGTATAGAAAAGCAAGCTACAGACATAAACAACCTTTTAAAAGCCAATTCGGTTCCATCATTAAATAACGAGAAAAAATAATAATGAATATGAAAAAAATCTCTTTAGATACAGTTATTGCGACATATAACAAATTAAAGAATGAAGCAAAGACCCCAACGACAGAACAAATGCTTACGAACATCCATGAGACGAGTCAAAAAATAACAAGCTCAGGTGGCATTGTTTCACCTACAGCGATAATAACAATTTTGAGTTCAAAGGGTATCATCACTAAACCGAGAACCATCTACTATAATAAGAAAGAGGTGAATGGAAAAACGACAAATGCTTACAGGTTGTTAATTGACGCATGGATTGAGCACTCAACTACCGCAAATGCTGTTAATTTATCAAGCAAAGATCTACAAAATACTATTCCTGAGTCATTCGTAGAAGACTCCGATCTTGTTAAGATAGAAGACTTAACATTAAGACATAAAATGGCATTATTACTTGGTGAAGTTAAAGGATTACGCAATCAAGTAAACACGTTAAAAGAAGTACGTTCTAATCCGAAATTAACCCTATCTAAACCTTTAGCTGAATTAAGTTATGAAGAGTCACAACAGTTAACTTTAGATGAGGATGATATTGGAGTGTTGCGAGACTTTTTAAAAGTATCGCACTCTAGCCATGTTGGTTTTGGTGAGTCTGGAGAGCTAATAGCACTAAATGCGATAAAGCGTGATGAGGTGTTAAGTGATACGGGTTTAAAGGATATTCTTGAAATAATTATTAATTTGCATACTCCACCAGAAGCCTAGCCTGAATTGAAAATTGCGCTAAAAATTCTAATTGTCTTTGGACAAACTAAAAGTTTAATCTAAAACTTTTAAGAGATATTTAAAGATATAAAGAATTGAGCTTTTGTTTATTGTTGTAGCTGAAAATTTTTATCTTACTTATTTATTAGTAGTTTTCACTGTCTATAAGGCAAATTGTTTTATTCCTTCCTTCCCCTTTTGCCTTATAAAGTGCTCGATCAGCTTTGAAAATAAGCTGAGAGCTAGTGACTTTTGAGTTAGGGACTATACAGTTGACCAAAAAGATTTTTGTTTGTTGCTCATTTTCGTCCTCAAAATATTCCTACTCAACGATCAAAGTGCCGCTATACATCTTCATTGGACAATGAAACGGATACTGACCCGGTGCCATAGAAGGTAATTCAATCGCTTTACTTTCATCAACAGGTAACTCTTCACTGACTTCAAAATCAGGAAAAATGACTGTTGCTGCACAAGGACTCCCGTCTTTTCGAAGAAAATTGATAGTCGTTTCTTTACCTTTTGCTACTATTATTCTAGAGGGGTTATAAACACCGTTGTTTACGATAACGGTTACACTTTCCATAGTAGAATCAATTGCTTTTGCTGGTTTATATAACCAAAACCACCAGAT
This sequence comes from Colwellia sp. 1_MG-2023, assembly GCF_030546755.1. Lineage (GTDB taxonomy): Bacteria > Pseudomonadota > Gammaproteobacteria > Enterobacterales > Alteromonadaceae > Thalassotalea_H. Next base: position 189,513 of record NZ_JAUOPE010000005.1, on the reverse strand, counting down.
AATTAACGCTATTAGTACCAACCCAATTAAATTAATGATCATCATGTCATTTCTTCCTTTTATTTAATGTTATTGAGGCTTAAACAATCTCAATCGATTTGCATTACTTACAACCGTTAATGAAGAGAAAGCCATTGCTGCACCTGCAATTACTGGGTTTAATAACAATCCAAAAAATGGATAAAGTAGACCTGCTGCAAATGGAACTCCTGCAACGTTATAAATAAATGCACCAAACAGGTTTTGTTTGATATTCCTAAGGGTCGCTTTACTGATAGCTATTGCATCAGCTAAGCCATGGAGTGATCCTCTCATCAAGGTGATATCAGCACTCTCAATTGCCACATCGGTCCCAGTACCAATGGCGAATCCAACATTGGCCAATGCCAATGCTGGGGCATCATTAATACCATCTCCTGTCATACCGACGATTTCATTTTGAGCTTGTAATTCCGCCACTTTATTGGATTTATCTTCAGGAAGAACTTCAGAAAATACTTCAGTGATGCCAACTTTCTTAGCGACAGCATTGGCAGTTGCTCTATTGTCTCCAGTGAGCATTACTACACGTATGCCATTAGCTTTTAGTCTTTTAATGGCTTCAATTGAATCTTTTTTAATTGGATCAGCAACTGCGATAATTGCCGCCAGCTTCTTATCAATAGCTAGATACATAGGTGTTTTTGCTTCATCAGCAAGATTTTGTGCCTTTGCAACAAAGTCATTTAATTCAACATCATTTTTCAACATCAATTTTAGATTGCCAAAAAGTATTTGATGATCATTAAATTGCGCTTTAACACCATAACCTGCTATAGCTTGAAAGCCAGTAACTGCTTGTGGTTCAATATCTTGCTCAATTTTAGAGTCAATGATGGCTTGGGCTAAAGGGTGCTCTGAACCACTTTCAATACTTGATGCAATCGTTAAGATGTACTGTTTGGTGAATTTACTATCAGCAATAAGAACATCGGTAACCTTAGGAGCGCCTTCGGTAATCGTTCCTGTTTTATCTAGGATCATAGTGGTAATTTTTGATGCGGTTTGTAATGCTTCACCATTGCGAATAAGCACACCTGCTTCAGCAGCTTTACCTACTCCAACCATCACTGACATCGGAGTTGCTAGACCAAGCGCACAAGGACAAGCAATAATCAAAACCGTTGTTGCCGAAACAACAGCGAAAGCTAATGTTGGATCAGGACCGAAGTTAAGCCAAACAAGCGCACTGACAATGGCAATAATCATAATCACTGGTACGAAATAAGCTGAAATAGCATCCGCTAAGCGACCAATAGGCGGTTTAGAGTTTTGCGCTCGTTTAACCATATTAATAATTTGAGCTAATGAAGTATCTTTACCAACACGAGTCGCTTTAAACAAAATTGAGCCTGATTTGTTTAATGTGCCAGCTACCACTTCATCTTCTTCAACCTTCTCAACAGGCATTGGCTCACCTGTTAGCATCGACTCATCAATAGAGGTATGTCCTTGAATGACAACACCATCTACCGAAATTTTCTCTCCGGGTCGAACCCGAACAACATCGTTAAGTAACACCTGCTCAATCGCAATATCAATTTCTTTGCCATCACGAACTACGCGAGCCGTTTTTGCCTGAAGGCCAATTAATCGTTTTATCGCTTCACTGGTTCGCCCACGCGCTTTTACTTCTAAAGCTAGCCCTAGATCAATCAAACCAATGATCATTGCAGTTGCTTCAAAATAGACATGCCTAGCCATCTCAGGTAACGCCATTGGAAAGAAAACAACTACCATCGAATAAATCCACGCAGTGCCTGTGCCTAAAGCAATTAGGGTATCCATATTGGCACTGTGATTTACAAATGATTTCCATGCACCGATATAGAAATGCTTACCAGCAAAGTACATGATGGCGGCACATAAAAGCCCAATAAATAGCCAGACACCTCGTTCTAGGGTTGTTTCAACCGTCATAGGTCCACCAGCAATACTGTAAATCATCAACGGAACACCTAAACCAAGCGCAATCCACATCTGCTTCATTAAGCTGGCATAGTATTTTTGATCTGCTACTTCTTTTTCATCCAACAATTCATCATCACTAGTTTCGTTTGCTGATTTGGCGTTATAACCTATGCCTTCGATGGCCTTAATTAGAATATCAACACCTACTTTCCCTGTTACTGAAACAGTCCGTAAAGCAAAATTCATTTCTGCCTTATCGACACCAGGAACACCTTTCAGCGCTACTTCTATTTTACCAACACAACTAGCACAACTAGCTCCATCAATAATCAATTCTTGAGTATTATTGCTAACGAGGTTGCTTGTTAATTTATTCATCATTACCTCCGTCATCTAGATCTCCCTCAATAAGGTGGCAGATCATACTTCCAGTAGGATCTTTATCCGGTTTAGTCTGCCAATCACTTATTGCGTTTCTTAATTTTTCTCTTAATAGTAATGCCGCTTGAAATTGTTTCTCTGTTTCAGCAAGGCGATGCTCTACAATTTCTCTTACCAGTGGACAGGCAGTGTGACCTTTATCTGCTTCAGTCAAAATCTCTTTTATCTCTTCTACTGAGAAATCTAACTTCCGAGCACTTAAGATAAATTTCAATCTCTGCTGTATCTTTTTGCCATAAGATTTGTAGCCATTCTCAGTGCTTTTGACCGGAGAAATTAGACCTATCCGGGTGTAATAGCGCACCGTATCTGGTGTTGTATTCATAGCATTTGCTAATTCCGTTACTCTCATCAAGTAGCCCCCCTATATCATTTCAAAACAAAGTACGTTTCTAATTACTTATGTTTAGCTTACACCTGTGTCTAAGACACATGTCAAGTTATCAAATTAGGTTTATTTACTAAAAAGCATTACACAAAAACACCAATACACGACAGATGAGAGATATAAACCACCAGCGCACAGTTCACAGCAAAGACCTAAAAAGGTTTAGAACGATCAGAATACGTTTTAAAACGAACTGATCCTGTTTTTAAATAAAGATAGGAGGTCTAAAAGGGTGTAAATAGACACCTGAGTAGGGGTGTTCATCTGGAGATAAAAATCTTTTGCCATGATCTACAAATAACATAAATCCATTATTTGATTTTTGAGTTGTGGTTAAGAAGTATGAGGTAAAGCATCCTCCCATTTCACCACAGCGACAATCATTGGAGTCACAAATATCACACTCTTCATGAAAAGCCATTTTGTCTTTTGATACAGAGTTGTGTTCGTGCATTTGGGAGGTTTTGTGTGAATTCTTTTCTTGGGCAGCTACAGAAGCACCTTTCATGTCTTCACAGTTCATAGGCATAAAGGCAGCAAAACTTTGTTGTGTTAACAACAAAATCATTACAAGCACAATAAAACCTTTAAAATTAGACACTGGACTAACCATAAATAATTCCACACAAATCTATACTAGTTGATTATCAATAAATTATCATGTTCTAGATCAAAGGAAAGTGTTAAATCTATGCTTTGTTGCAAGCCAATTTAATACATTATTGTTATTAGAAACAAAACCTTTAAAGCGGTTTAATGTTCTAAAATTTATTACTAACATTTGTATTCAATTGATTATGTTGATAAGTTAATATTTTATAGCCTTCGCTTCTTTTATTATATTCTCCATTTCATTGGTTTTGTTAATTTTATCAATATAGTTATTAATTTCCTTTACAAATGGCTGCCATTGAGTTGTAAATGCCATAGTCAATTCAACATTAAATATTGGCTTATTTGAACGATATAAAGATTCGTTCTTAAACAGGTTATTTATCAACCAATCCCCAGTATGTTCGTCAATAATGGTAACTTCACACCGATTTTTTAACAACATTTTAAGCATGGATAAATCATTTTCGCTATCTATACGAATTGATTTGTTCTCATCAAATAGCTTTGATAAGACAGGGTATTCAGGATACAAATATGACCTATGAGTGCAAATTCTCTTTCCTGTTAGATAATTCTCGTAACCTTGCTTTTCGTTTATAGCTTTCGTACTAAATAAAAAGTAACCATACTTTAAAAAAGGTTTTGTGAATAAAAAATTTTCAGGGTTATCTAGCCACTCTTTATTCATCAAAGAACCATCCAACTTATTAGTAAAAAGGTACTCTTCTACCCTAGAAGAAGGGACATGATAGAAGGATATTTTGATATTTGATTTTTTTGCTACCCTATTCAAGATACTTGGCATTATGCCTTCAAAAGTTAGTCCATTATCTTCTGAATACATATAAACAGATTTGTTTACTTCCTTTGCTTGAAAGACCAGTTCTAAATTCTTAGAAAACGTAAATGGTGAATATAAAAAAGTAAATACAATTAAAATTAATATCAAAAAATAACCTTTTATTTCATATATAAAAAAAGCTTGTCACCCAGGGAGGTGTGACAAGCTTAAGCTATCAAAGGGCTTTAAAAACGATAAGACATTTTTACAAAACCTCTACGACCGAGTAAATCGTAAGTCATTACATCGGTATTAGCATCATTCCAAGAGGTTAAATAAGGCGCTTCTTCATCTAATAAGTTGTCAATACCTGCCGAAATAGTCAGTTCGTCATTAAACATATACGACGCTGAAATATCAGAATAAGTTATTGAATCGACAGACTTACCAAGAGGATCAAAGTCATTTCCATTAACATCATCAGCACCACCAATATAACGCAGAGAATAACTAGCCATCCAATCATCGCTTATTAATGACAAGCTAAAGTTACTGCGCCACTCTGTATAACTACCTTGATCTTCAGTGATATACCCAACCTTATCAATAGTCGGCTGCCCAGCAAAAGGTGTACTTTCATGATCTAATAAACGCGTCACATCCAAATTTGTTTTGGCATCATAACCAAATAATTCAAATTTATATGCAATATTAAAATCAATACCACTAACTTTTTCTACGGCTGCATTTACAGGGCGTTGCTGAAGTTGATTAACTTGCTTAGTCACTTGATGACGAGTAAAAGTATCACAAAATTGTGAGTTTCCTACAGGATCTTCATAACATAACTTCAACATATCAGAGCCATTTACTGAAGTAATAGAATCTTCAATTTCTATATTAAAGTAATCTAACGTAGTAGATAAACCTTTAACAAATTCAGGCTCCCACACAATACCTATAGTAGTGGTATCTGCTGATTCTGCACCAAGTTCCGGATTTCCACCAACACTTGTTAAAACAGTTGTACCGTCTTGAACAAAGTCAGCAGGAACTCCGTCTGCTAAACAACTAGCAGCAATTACCCCTGTAGCATTCTCACAAGGATCTATAGTTCTTAAGTTTTCTCCATTAGTACCACCAAATAACTCAGTGATAACGGGAGCACGAAATGCTGTAGACTGCACACCACGGATCATTAATGCATCATTAACTTTCCAAGTAATACCAAGTTTATACGTAGATTCAGCACCAACCGTACTGTAATCAGAATAACGCATTGCCATTTCTGCCGTTAAGTTTTCTACCAAGGGCATATCGGCTAATAACGGAACTGATAACTCGATGAATGCTTCACTTACATCATAACTACCACTAATAGGATCTTCATTACCATTAGCTAACACAGTTGAATCAGGGTCACGCCACCCATCTTCAGCTCGGTGTTCTACACCAGCAGCAAACCCTAATACACCTGCTGGCAATTCAAATAAATCACCATAAATATTAGCAGTCCAACTACGCATCTCATTACCACCTGTTCCTTCTCGGCGATACTTTACATAATCTATAACACCCTGATCTAGCTGGTTTACACCAAACCAATCCCCACAAGGAATACCATTACTATTATCATAAGTACAAATACTATCATCTAAAGTCTGTGCAGCTTTAGCTGGGTCGATATCAAAAGTCCATCCGTCTGTTCCTGTATTTCTGCCATAATTAAAAGCAAAATCCCATCCCCAACCATTATCAAAGTCACCTTCAAGGCCTAATACTATACGAATAGTATCAGTTTCTTGGAAAAAGAAGGGGGCACCTAACTCTGTATTGCGGCGACTTTGAAACTCTAAATCTTGACCAGTTGGGTTATAAGTAAAATCTTGAGATACTTTTATACCTGCAAACCCATTGCGAGGCGTAACAATTTGCTTACCTTTACGTTTTGTATACATAGTTTCTGTAAATAAACGTATTGAATCATTCACTTCATAGTTAACAAAACTTGAAATATTGATGCGTTCCATAGGACTAACAGCATTCAAATAAGGGATCCATTCAAACCCATGCTCTTCACTATTGTATGGACCATATGCATCACCATTGTTCTCATCTTGGCTAAATTGCACCTGACTACCATCTGCAAGTAATGCTCTACCCCCTTCAGTTGTGCCACTACCAAAACATTGAAATTTTCCTTCTTCTGTACCAAATTTAGCACAATCGATACGATCTGATTGACGAACGGCTTCAGTATTAGTGTAATTTAAACTTAAAACTGCATTACCTCGTTCAAAATCTCCACCTAAGGTAAGATTAATATCTTGGTTTTCACCATCCCCTTCGTCAGTAATACCAGCTTTAATATTAAGCTCTGCACCTTCAAAATCCTTTTTAGTGATGATATTTACTACACCAGCAACAGCATCAGCGCCATAAATTGCCGAAGCACCATCTTTTAATACTTCAATACGCTCAACCATTGAAGTTGGAACCATATTTAAATCGACAGAACTGTTTGCTCCAGTTCCCCCTCCAACAACTCTTCTTCCATTAAATAAAACAAGCGTGCGCTTAATTCCCATTCCTCGAAGGTTTACTTGTGCTGTACCATAACCACCACTTGTCCAATAAGCGTTGGTCGCATTACCAGCAACACCTGCTGAAAAAGACATTTCTTGTAATAAGTTTTCAACATTTGAAATACCAGACATGCTTATTTCAGCAGCGGTAATAACAGAAACTGGACTAGCTGATTCCATATCAGCTCGCTTAATTTTTGAACCTGTTATTTCAATTCGTTCAACTTCTTCATTGGCTTCTTCTGCATTGACTAATGCAGGAAAAGACATAATACCACCTAGCAACAAAGCCTTTGTAATCGGGCTTAAGTTATTTTTAAAGTGCTTCATACTATTACTCTCTCTGATTTTAGTTAGTAGTTTTTTATTATTGTATGAACTTTATACAATAATATCGCTGTATATACAACAGTATTTTTTAAATTAATGTTTTGGTATTTTCTTCTTGTGTTTTATTAAAAATTATAAAAGAATCACTCTCTAAATAAAGGATTTACCCGCTAGTATATACAGGGAGTTTACATACTGTTAAAATAACGTAAATCAAGTTTATTGGGCACACTGCCTAGAATCATATTGACGAAAATTTAAAATTTATGAACTTACCGAAATATAAAGTCATTGCTGACTATATAAATAAAAAACTGTCATCCTTAGAATGGCCTGAGGGTTTTAAAATCCCTTCTGAAACGGAGTTAGCTACGCAGTTTTCAGCAAGCCGAATGACCGCTAGAAAGTCTATTGAAGAGCTTGTGTCACAAGGTTTATTAAAAAGAGTTCCTAGCGTAGGTACGTTTGTTGAACCTTCACAAGCTCAAAGCTCATTATTGGAAATTAGAAATATATCTGAGGAAATAAAATCAAGAGGCCATACTCACAGTATGACCGTGCTGAGTAAATTAACTTTGGTTCCAAATGGTGAGTTAGCTTATACATTAGAGGCAAATAATAAAAAAGTGTTCAAAGTTATAATTGTTCATTTGGAAAATAACATTCCACTTCAATTAGAAGAAAGGTATGTGAGCGCTGAAGAAGTTCCATTATTTTTAGAACAAGACTTCAGTAAAACAACTGTAAATGAATATTTATGTTCCGTTGCTCCGTTAACTGATGCTGAAATTACAATAGAAGCCATCACACCAACAAAAATTTTAAAACATAATTTGAAATTGGAAGACGGCGTTCCTTGTTTAAAAGTGACTAGAATTACATTATCAAACGGACATCCTATAAGTTACGCTGTTTTATATCATCCTGCTGATAGATTTAAGCTAACAAGTAGTATACATCTTAAGTAAAGTATTAAAGTCCCTGTTTTGCTTGAATAAAGCTAATCACCAATGAAGAATACACTTGCCCTACCTCACTAATACCTGCATCATAATTACTAGGGTGTTGTTCTGGTGCACCTTCAGCTAGATGTAAGTAGCAAGAAGACCTTTCCTTACCTAAAGAATAGGTATAATATTCAGCGTCCTTTACTTGAATTCCACAATTTGTATATGCACTTACAGGCATTAATGAAATTGAATCGACATCTAATTCAATTCCAAAAGGTAACTTTTTCTTTTTTAAGTAGTTTTTTCCTTTTTCTATTGCAGAATCAAAATCATGCTCCCGTCTCACCCAAATATCTTGGTAACTAAGCCATTTGAATCCGTTAGACTTTAGCGCTTCTAAATTAGCGTATGAGTTTTTTAACTCATGCATTCCTATATTAAAATAATTTTTTAAGTAACCTTCTTGAGCAGCATAGCTAAAAGGGTTTCCACTATGCCGTCCCTCTTGCATTCTAAAGTCAGTATGCGGATCTAAATTAATAGCACTCAGAGGCGAGCCATAACTTATACTTGCAGCTTTTAATATAGAGTAAGCATTATTGTGCCCACCTCCGATAATAATTGGTGTTAGACTTTCGTTAAAAATTAATTGGCAAATTTTAAACACTCTTTCGTCAAGCATGCTCACAAGTGATCGTAACTGATTTAAATGTTCACCGGTGTTAGGATCCAAATTTACACTTAAGTCTTGTAAATCATGGCAGTCTATATGCCCCATAACGGCAATTTGTTCACCTTTAATAAATTCATTCTGTTGCAACGAGCAAAATTTACTTAGAAAGGCGTGCCAGCCCTTATGAGCACCTGGTTTACCCATATTAGCTCTAGGACCGATATCTTCAGGGATCCCAAGAAGAATAAAACGCACACCTTTACCTTTTAATTCTTTTAAGTTGGCAACATAATCCTTTTCACCTGATAAATCAAAAGAATGAATAACCTCTCCTAAGCAAGTTTCCCCTTGACGTTTTCTTATGTAGGATTTTAAATAGTGATTATCTGATGAGACTAAAGGCATATGTGTTTACTCTTAATAATAGTTATTAAAGACTAGGTAATAATTCTTCAGGCATTAACATGCTTAATTCACCATCACTGATAATTTCAGATGCTTCGGCGATATCAGGAGCGAAATACCTATCTTTATCATAAAAGCTAACAGAGCGTCGTAATATTGCTTTTGCCAACTCTATTTTATCAGAGCCTTTTAATGGTGCTCTAAAATCGAGACCTTGTGCGGCGGCTAAGTATTCGACAGCAAGAACACCGTTTGTGTTTTCTGCCATGTCAGCTAAACGACGACCTGCAAATGCAGCCATAGAAACATGATCTTCCTGGTTAGCCGAAGTTGGTAAACTATCTACCGAAGCAGGATGCGCAAGCGTTTTGTTTTCAGACGCTAATGCGGCAGAAGTCACTTGGGCAATCATAAAACCGGAGTTTACCCCGCCATTCTCAACTAAAAATGCAGGCAATTTACTCAAATTTGCATCAATTAGTAGCGCCATACGACGTTCAGATAAAGAACCTATTTCAGCTATAGCTATAGCTAAGTTATCAGCAGCCATAGCAACAGGCTCTGCATGGAAGTTACCTGCGGAAATAAAATCACCTTCATTAGCGAACACTAATGGATTATCTGTAACACCATTTGCTTCTATATGAAGTACTTCCGATGCTTGACGAATTTGTGTTAAACAAGCGCCCATCACTTGGGGTTGACAGCGCAATGAATAAGGATCTTGAACTTTTTCACATTCAATATGTGAATCCCCTATTTCAGAATTTGCTGACAGTAGATGACGATAAGCCATAGCGGAGTCTATTTGGCCTTTCTGACCACGAACTTGATGAACTCTATCATCAAATGGTGCACGAGAGCCTAGTGCCGCTTCAACAGACATTGAACCAATAACTGTAGCTGCCGCATACAAATCTTCAGCATGAAATAATCCTTCCAAAGCAAATGCAGTTGATGCTTGTGTACCATTAAGTAAAGCTAATCCTTCTTTAGCCGCTAGAGTTAATGGCTCTAATCCAGCAATTTTCAAACCTTCTAGGGCTGGAATAACCTCGTCCTTGTGTGACATTTCTCCTTCGCCCAGCAATGGTAAAACCATATGAGAAAGGGGCGCTAAATCGCCAGATGCCCCTACAGAACCTTTTTTAGGTACACATGGATAAACTTCCGCATTAAGTAAGGTAATTAATGCTTGAATAATCACTAAACGAATACCTGAAAAGCCACGAGATAATGAATTTATTTTTAACACCATCATTAAGCGTACAGTAGAGTCTTCCATATATTCGCCAAAACCAGCAGAGTGAGAAAGCACAATAGAACGTTGTAACAATTCTAATTCGTCATTTTTTATACGCGTACTGGCAAGTAAACCAAAACCCGTGTTAATACCATAAACTACTTGATTTTTTTCAATAACATTCTGTACAGCCTTGGCGCTTTTATTTATTGAACCGAAAGCGCTCTCATCAAGTGAATACTTAATTCCATCGTATTTAGTTACAGCTCGTAATTGGGTTAGTGTCAATTCTCCAGGAGTAATGTTTAATTTATTAATGATTGTCATGATTAAATTCCTTTTTTGCCGTTGGCACCATCAATCATTGGCAGGTCTAGTTCTTGCTCAATCGCGCATTTTTTTGCGATATCGTATCCGGCATCAGCATGGCGCATAACACCAGTTGCAGGGTCATTCCAAAGTACGCGACCTAAGCGATTAGCGGCTGCATCAGTACCGTCAGCTACAATAACAACGCCAGAGTGTTGACTAAAGCCCATGCCAACACCACCACCATGATGAATACTTACCCAGGTAGCACCACCCGAAGTAGAAAGTAAGGCGTTCAGTAATGGCCAATCTGAAACTGCATCTGAGCCGTCTAACATACTTTCAGTTTCACGATTAGGCGAAGCAACTGAGCCTGAATCTAAGTGATCACGACCAATAACTACTGGCGCTGAAAGCTCACCATTTCTTACCATTTCATTAAAAGCTAAGGCTAAACGAGCGCGGTCTTTTAAACCGACCCAACAAATACGTGCAGGCAAGCCTTGGAATTCAATGCGCTCACGAGCCATATCCAACCAGTTGTGTAAGTGAGGGTTATCAGGAATTAATTCTTTTACTTTGGCATCGGTTTTGTAAATATCTTCTGGGTCGCCAGAAAGAGCCACCCAGCGGAAAGGTCCGATGCCTTCACAAAATAATGGGCGCACATAAGCAGGCACAAATCCAGGAAAGTCAAAGGCATTTTTAACACCTTCTTCCATTGCCATTTGGCGAATGTTATTACCATAGTCTGTTGTAGCTGAGCCAGCCGTTTGTAGATCAAGCATTGCTTGTACTTGTACTGCCATTGATTTTTTAGCAGCTTTTACTACAGTTGCTTCATCTTTTTTACGCATTTCTGCGGCATACTCCATGGTCCACCCTTGCGGCAAATAACCATTTAATGGATCATGAGCAGATGTTTGATCAGTTGTTACATCTGGAGTGATACCACGTTTAACTAATTCTGGAAAAACATCAGCGGCATTACCTAACAAACCTACTGATATAGCTTCTCCTTTAGATATAGCATCATTAATCATCGCCAATGCTTCATCTAGTGATGTTGCTTTTTTATCAACATAGCGTGTATTAATACGAAAATCGATACGAGTTTCATCACATTCAACAACAAGTGCTGAAAACCCTGCCATCGTCGCTGCTAGTGGTTGAGCACCCCCCATACCACCTAGACCACCTGTAAGTACCCACCGACCTTTGGCATTGCCACCAAAATGTTGTTTTGCCATTGCAACAAATGTTTCATAAGTACCTTGGACAATGCCTTGTGAACCGATGTATATCCATGAACCAGCGGTCATTTGACCATACATCATTAAGCCTTTTTTATCTAACTCGTTGAAGTGCTCCCAGTCTCCCCAATTTGGTACAAGGTTAGAATTAGCAATCAATACGCGTGGTGCATCGGCATGAGTTTTGAAAACGCCTACAGGTTTTCCAGATTGCACCATTAAAGTTTCGTCATTTTCTAAACGGTTTAAAACCTCAATGATTTTGTCATAACATTCCCAATTACGCGCTGCACGACCAATTCCACCATACACAACTAATGACTGTGGATGTTCTGCAACCTCAGGATCCAAATTGTTCATTAACATTCGCTTAGCAGCTTCCGTTAACCAATTTTTTGCAGTAATTTTACTGCCTCTGTCAGCTCTAACTACACGGCTATTATCTATTCGAGTATCTTGTAAAGAGTTAGTTGAGTTCATGGAAAGATCCTTAATTATAGAAAACACAATGCAGCTCGTAGTTTTTTAAGCCACCACCAAGTTGTATATACAATTACATATTATTGTTGTATATACAACAATAATATGTAAGATTAACCCATTGGTTCCTAAAAAATGTTAAATCATATGACTTCTGATAATTGGGAAATTTTATTCATTGATTTTAATCTAGCAACAATGACTAACAGCAGTTCAAATTATGGTGAAATCCTTGGCGGTGCAATTGCTATTGGTAGTGGAAAAATTTTATGGATTGGTAAAAAAGGCAATTTGCCCAATTATAACCCTGATAAAGTAAAGGTCGTTCACGGCAATGGACAATGGATTACACCTGGATTAATTGATTGTCATACACACATAATATACGGTTCTAATCGAGCGAAAGAATTTGAAATGCGTTTAAAAGGTAAAAGCTACCAAGAAATTGCAGGGGCTGGTGGTGGTATTATTTCTACCGTCGAAGCAACACGGAAAGCTAGCCAAGATGAACTTTATGAAGGTGCACTTAAAAGACTCAATACATTAAAAAATGAAGGCGTAACTACCATTGAAATCAAGTCTGGATATGGACTCGATTTAGAAAATGAAATAAAGATTTTGAACGTTGCTAAAATGTTAGATAAGAATTCACCTTTATCTATTCACAAGACATTTTTAGGTGCCCATACTGTTCCCCCAGAATACAAAAATAACCCCGATGATTATATAAGAATTGTATCAGAAGAAATGATCCCCAAAATAGCGAAATTAAAACTCGCTGAAACTGTGGACGTATTTTGTGAAAACATTGGGTTTAACATTCAACAAACTGAAAAAGTATTTAAAGCTGCCGTAAAAAATGATTTGAAAGTAAGAATTCACGCTGAGCAGTTATCAAATATAGGCGGAACAAAAATAGCTGCACAATATAATGCACTGTCAAGTGATCATATAGAATTCATTGATGAAGAGGGAATAAATGCAATGACAGAAAAAGGTATGGTTGCAGTATTACTCCCTGGAGCTTATTATTTTCTCCGAGAGACAAAAACTCCTCCTATTGAATTGTTAAGAAATAATAACGTTTCAATCGCGATAGCGACAGATTCAAATCCAGGCACATCACCTATTAATTCAATATTGTTAATGTTAAATATGGCGTGTACACTGTTTAAGTTGACTCCAACAGAAGCGTTAGCTGGAATCACATGCAATGCAGCAAAAGCATTAGGTATTGAAAACACAACAGGTAAATTGGAAGAAGGTCTGAATGCAGACATAGCCAATTGGGATATCGAACACCCTTCAGAGCTATCTTATCAATTTGGTGTTAATTATTTATTATCGCTTTATAAGGAAGGAGAGTTAATTACGTAACTATCGTATTTTCTGACATTGAAAAATACGACTCCCTAACTTGTATAGTAAATTGAACTAATGTGGAAAAATTAAAATTAAAAAACACATAGCAACTCTCTGTAGTATTTTTATAAGTATGCTGGTTAATGCAGACACAATTAATGTTCATTTAAATGATGAGCCTTTCCTGTCATCATACAATAATGAAAGTAAAGTGTACTCTGGCATAGCAATTGACATCCTTAACCTTTTATTTAAAGAAACAGACGATAAATTTGAAATCGTCATAGAACCAGTCGCAAGAATTAAACAAGCACACTTGCAAGGTAAGAATAAGTTATTTATCAGTTTGATAAAAAATCAAACTGAATTCAAGAATGAATACTATATAGGCTCAATATCTCATTTCCCTATAAACATTTACAAATTCAAATCTAAAAACGATATAAAACTAACTAACATAAATAATCTTAGAAACTATTCATTTGGTGTCGTTCGAAAAGGATCGCGTCACAATTATTTTAAATCATTAAATTTTGTTGATAGTTATAAACATCACATAGTTTCTTCAGATAAACAAAATATCTTGCGTTTTTTTATCGGGAGAACTGATTTACTTATTGAAAACCCAATGGTATTAAAATACTTTGCCAAAAAAGAAAATATTGACCTTACACTTGTCGAAAGTTTAATGACAATTGACGATCTTTCAGGTGATATAGGAATTTTCTTTAGTGAATCAACTGACTTTGAATTGGTTGAAAAGTATCAGCAAGCCCTGTCAAACCTCAAAAATACAGATCGATATAAAACGATACTTAAACGATATGGTATTAATTAAATCTAAGCTGACAAAACACCGCTAGAAAACGGTTAACTGTTAGCTCAGGTCTGAGCTACTACAGTTAACCGGATAAATTTCTTTGAGGAAGTATATATAAACTAATACAAATTAATGCTTATGTTCTTTCTTAGGTTTATAATCACGGCTAGAAGAGTGACTGTGTACTAATTTCCATACATCACCAACTTTTCTAAAAAGAAATGTTTGGTAACCACTTTTATCAAACTCACGGCCACTTTTATTTACTTTTCCTTTCACGCGTGTATCAGCAATAACCCAAGCAAAGCTCTTGTTTTTACCTTCAAAATGAACCTCAATATCACTGAAATTCAGCTTCAAATATTCCAGTGCATCTTTTTCAGGCTCAACATGATGTTCAACTAATGAATCTAACCCTGCATTTTGTCCACCACCTTCTATATATCGAGCACCTTTAAAATCAAGAAAGTTTTTTCTAAATGGCGCACCGTCTCCATTTTCCCAACCATATTTAATACTCGAAATGATATCGATTATTGCCTGTTTATCTTTGTCTTGATATTTCTCATCGCCATGAGCAAAACTAACAAAACTTATGACGACTAAAATAGTTGCTGTAATATATTTGATCATTCTTTTATCCTTTATTATTTACTTAAATTATAAGTTTGACCAATGGATACGGACTATTTTCCATTCACCATGCTGTTTTTCTAATACCATAGTTTCCATTCCTTCGTAATTACGTTCTTTTCCTTTGTATGTTCCTGTGGTCTTGCTGCGAGACATCGAAACAGCACTGTTACCCATGACTTTTACATTATGCTCTAATGATTCACTATGAGTGGCAGAAAGATATTTCATATCTGACAACATATGATGGTGAGCGTATTCATCAGCAGAACGCTCCACTCTCCCTCCTTCAAAAATTAACACATCGTCAGCCAATAGTTTTCTCGCTGAAGTTTTATCTCCTGTTTTCAACGCCTGATGGAATTGAGTAACCACTCTTCCGGCAGATGAATCAACACCGATAAACATTTCATTCTTTTGTTCCGAATGGTGTGCATTATCTTGAGCAATACTTACACTTCCCCAAAATACCCCCGCTAAACAGACAATCATCATTGGAAATTTATTTTTTATCATTATTTTCCCTTTTTTAGTTTAGTTGGATGTTATTCTATCGCTGTAAGCACTTGGTATTGCTCAGGAGTCAAAGTCGGTAAACGCTTTATAAAAGCGACCATTGCCCAGATACGATGATCATCATGCGTTTTACCCCATGCTGGCATTCCGGATGCTTTGATACCATGTTTTATTACCCAAAAATGCTTACGAGCAGACTCTATTTCATCACCTTGTTCATTTCCTTTATGGCTTTCACCTGAAACTGCCAAATTAGGTGGTACAGGATATAACCCTAAGCTCATATCACTTTCTATTTGATCTGGTTTTAAATGACAACTAGAACACATGTATTCGTAATCAGCACCACCTGTTAGTAACAATTCAGGGTCACTTAAATCAGGCACTTCAATAGATTGCGCAGCTTTTTTAATAGAGTTTTCTCTGGTTTGTTCTAATAACCAAAAGACCAAATCACTATGAGGCTCATCTGCTGCAACATTAACAATACCTGAGTACATGACAGTAGCCCCACCACCTACACCTAAGGCAGCAAGCAGTAATAGAAATTTAAATATTTTCATACGCTTTCCTTTTGAGACAGAAGTCACTTAACACAAGTATTAAGTGACTAATAAAGTTAATTAATGATTATGCTCGTTTTGATCATCTTTCTTTTTTGTTTTATGCTCATCTTTTTTCATTTTGCTGTGATCCATTTTACTGTGATCCATTTTGCTATGGTCCATCTTTCCTTTTGATTTCTCAGCTTGCTTCATACATTTTTTCATCATGGCAATAGCAACTGGATCTTTCATATCCATTTTGCTGTGGTCCATTTTGCTACAATCAGCTTTTTCTGCTTTTTTTACATGTAGTTTTGGATCATGTGCAGTTGCGCTAATTGATAAAGTAATTGCAGGTATTACTATAAAAGCAACTTTTCTAAAATTTTTCATTTTTTTCTCCAGTTAAAAGTGTTTAGGTAAAATCATCAAAAGCTATTGCGCTGTCTTTAACGCCCTTCGCTTTTAAGAAGTTAATTGTTTCTGTCATCATATTTTTAGGCCCACATAAATAAAACTCTAAGTCGTCAATGTGTCCTAATGTTTCAAAATTTAGTGATAAAATTTCTTGTGCATAGCCAGTTGCTCCCAACCAATCATCACTAGGCTTCGAAAGAGTTGGATAATAATGAAAACTCTCATTATTTTCTGCGAATCGGTAAAACTCATCAGCATAAAGCAAATCATCTTCTGAGCGTGCTCCATAGAAGAAATGAATATTTCTTAAATTAATATTTTCTATGTTTTTTATAGCCACTTGCTCTTCGATTAATGATTTTAGAGGTGCCATTCCTGAGCCAGCACCTAATAGAACCATAGTTTTTTGGCTATTTTTCTTAGCAAAAAACTCTTCAAAAGGTCCGATAGCCTCTATTGATGTGCCTTCAGCCATGTTACATAAATAACTAGAACCAACACCCGGTAAAGTTTTATGTTGTGGGGCCGTTTGTATTTTAATTGTAAAAACTAACTCATCCGTGACCAATGGTGACTCTGCTAATGAATAGCTACGTGTACATGCAAGATGTTCATACTCTAATTGTTCTATATGGTGCCAATTAGCTTTTAAATGTTCAGGCAGATTTAGTGGAATTGAGACACCTTTTCCTGCTGGAATAAAAAATCGCATAAATGCACCAGCTTTATAAGATATAGGAACTTCACCTAGTACTTTAAAACGTAACTCTTTCATAAAAGGAGTTAAAAAACGACTTTCAGATAATACTAAGGTATGTTTTTTAGCTTCCGTCACATCCATTAAAGTCATATGTTCTACATCCGTACTAAAATGCTGACAAGCTAAACGATAACCTTGCTGTAACTCTTTATCACTAAAATGTACGTGATCTGCTGATGTTGATTTAAGCATAGGGTTTATCATTACTCTACAACGACCACAAGTTCCTCCCCCACCACAAGTTGAAGGTAATGCAATATCATGCTCAATAAGCCCATCTAGTAGGTTAGTATGGTTAGATAGTATTACAGTGCCCATACTTTTTTGGTTTTTGTCAAATAGCTTAACCCCTTGTGATTTAGAAAAATATTTAATTCTATATTGTCCACGCAAGCCAAGATCTACTGTCCAAATAAGTCCACTGAACGATAACCAAAGCGTAATAAAAGCGAACAATATTATTTGAATATTATTAAAGCTTCCTTCATTAGCATAATCCATGAAATGCAGCATAAAAAAGATCCCAGCAAAGCGTTTATGATCATCACTATGACCAACTAATCGCCCTGATTCAGCCTCAATGTATACGCTTGTATTAATATCGTTAACAAAGTTTATTTGCCAGGCGGCATTCTTCTGTTTTGGAAAGTCTTCTATAGGCGGGTGAAGGAGTTTAATTGAGCTAGTATCACTTGGCCCATTATACGATTGTTTTGCAATTTCTAATGCTAAAGTGCTATCTATAACCACTTTATCACCAGTTAATGCATTAACTAAGCTATAACGATTTTTAAAGTTTTTATATAGCCCTTTTTGATGAGTTAATAAATAGTATGCTTGCCCTAATATATAGGTAGGCTCTATTGAGATTGCAGGTTTAAAATTATTCAATACCTCCTTTAAATCAATAAAGTTGTTATTATTAACTTCAGTCTGATGGTGCGCATGACTTCTATACGTATGACCCGCAGCTTTGGTATGATCCATTAAGTTAAAATAAATGCCACTCAACAACCATAATAAAAACTGAATGCCAACTATCACAGAAGCCCATTTATGTATCTTTCTAATTAAAATCATTATTTAGCCTCCCCATTAAGCAATAATTCATCATCAAGTTTAGATGGCTTAAATACTCTAAAATACGTTAATACCAAACCTGCTAGGGCGGCTAATATACTGAATAAAGTCACCCAAAAAAGTAAGGAATTATCAATTTCGCCTTTCTCATAATCCATCGCATGAAACCTAAACATCCAATCAAAAATACGCCAGAACTCATGTCTCTTTGCTAGTAAATTGCCGTTCGTTGCTGATATATATATGGATGGACTTCCTAAGTCAGTAAAATTGACTCTCCATGCAGGCAGTGCATTATGCACCCTCCTACTTAATTCAAAAGGAGGATTGTCTGTGATCAACTCTACACTTGCCACTTCATCACTACCTGTAAATGAATGTTTTGCTGCTTTAATAGCCAAAGATTTATTTAATGGTGTTAATAACTCGCCATTACTTGCATCAAGCAAATAAAACTCTTCTTTATCTCCATTTTTAACCGTAAAGCGGTAAACTTCTTTATCAATAAACTTACCAAGGCTAACTTTTTCAGCGTCCGGATAGATTTTCTTGATGTCTTTTAACGACAAATTAATGTTATTTGTATTAATTTTAGTTTGATGGTTCTTTACCAAGGTATCACCATGAATATAATCAATATCAAAAAACACCATATAAGCCCCTGTAACAGACCAAATAACAAATTGCGAACCTAAAAACAGCATTAACCATTTATGATATTTACGGCTACTTTTTAATAAGCTAAATGGCTTCTTTTTAGTTTTATCATTGTCTTCTAATGAGTTAGCACGCCATAAATAAAATAGTGCTGGTAAAACCAATAAGGTCAAAATAACGGCACTAAACATACCTCCCACCATAGGCGCAGCTATACGACTCATCACTTCTGAGCCAGTACCTGTACCATATAAAATAGGCAATAAACCAACAATGACTGTACCAGCGGTCATCATTACTGGACGAACTCGTAAGCCAGCACCATGTAACACTGCTTGAAGTACATCAGCTTTAGAGGTTGAAATAGCTCTTTCTTGATGATCCGTAATCATTTCTTTATAGGCTTGATTTAAATAAACCAACATTATGACGCCTATCTCTACAGCAACTCCCGCTAACGCAATAAAACCGACACCAACAGCAACTGAAAAGTTATACCCTTCGAGATACATCAACCAGATACTACCAACCATAGCAAGTGGTAAAGTTCCCATAATCATTGCAACTTCAATGAAGTTTCTAAAGTTTAGATACAATAGAATAATGATAATGAAAAGCGTTAATGGTACAACGTAAGTTAATTTGGCTTTTGCGCGTTCCATATATTCATATTGGCCCGCCCAATTTATTGAGTAGCCAGATGGTAGCTGTAACTTGTCTGCGACAACCTTTTTTGCCTCAACAACGTAAGTTCCTACATCTACCCCTTCAATATCAACAAATGCCCAACCATTTAATCGTGCATTTTCTGACTTAATACCCGGAGGCCCATCTTCAATAAAGACATGAGCAACATCGCCTAATGAAATCCTTTGACCATTAGGCGTAACAATCGGTAATAAAGAAAGTTGCTCTGGAGAGTTACGATAATCCTGCGGGTAACGTAAGTTCACAGGGTAGCGTTCCAACCCTTCAACAGTTTTAGTAACATTCATCCCTCCAATAGCCGTAGCAACCACTTGTTGAATTTCAGCAATATTTAAACCATAACGAGCCGCTTTTGCACGATGAATATCAACTTTAACGTAACGACCACCCGCAACCCGTTCAGAGTAAACAGATGCAGTACCCTGAACATCTTTCAAGACTTCTTCTAATTGTTTACCAATATCTTGAATTACTGATAAGTCAGGTCCCGCTACTTTAATTCCAACAGGGGTCTTAATCCCTGTTGCTAACATATCAATACGTGTTTTTATAGGCATTACCCACGCATTGGTTACACCAGGCAATTTAACTAAAGTATCCAGTTCTTTTTTTAAGCTTTCCGTAGTAACGCCTTCACGCCACTCTTCCTTGGGTTTTAATTGAATAAAGCTTTCAATCATTGTCAATGGCGCAGGATCTGTTGCAGTTTCAGCACGGCCAACTTTACCAAACACAGTCTCTACTTCAGGAATCGTTTTAATTAGCTTGTCTGTTTGTTGCAATAACTGCCTTGCTTGACCTATAGAAATACCAGGGTACGTGGTAGGCATATACATTAAGTCACCCTCATCAAGCGGTGGAATAAATTCACTACCAATCTTATCAAGTGGATAAATACCAACAGCAAGAACAGCTAAAGCGGCTAAAATGGTTGATTTTGGAAAACGTAAAACAGCCTTCAAGGCTGGCATATAAATATAAGTTAACCCCTTATTTACCGGGTTCTTATGCTCAGGAAGTACTTTACCTCGGATAAAGTACCCCATTAAAACTGGCACTAAGGTAATAGCAAGTGCCGCTGATGCAGCCATTGCATAAGTTTTAGTAAAAGCAAGAGGAGCAAACATTCGGCCTTCCTGAGCTTCTAAGGTAAACACAGGAACAAAACTAACGGTAATGATCAGTAATGTAAAAAATAATGCTGGACCTACTTCACTTGCTGATTCAATTACAATTTGCCATCGGTTTTCTTTAGTTAATGGTGTTTTCTCCATATGTTTATGCATGTTTTCAATCATGACAATTGCACCATCAACCATTGCGCCAATAGCAATGGCAATACCACCTAATGACATAATATTGGCATTCAGCCCTTGCCAATGCATCACAGCAAAAGCTGTTAATATTCCAACAGGAATACTAAAAATTGCCACTAAAGATGAACGCACGTGAAATAAGAAAATTATGCATACAAGAGCAACAACACCGAATTCTTCTAGTAATTTATAAGATAGATTATCTACTGCCCTTTCAATTAACGCAGATCTATCATAAACAGGAACAATTTCAACACCGTCAGGTAAACCTTTTTTAAGTTGTTCAAGCTTATCTTTAACACCATTTATCACTTGTTGAGCATTTTCACCAAAGCGCATGACTACGATACCGCCTACGGTTTCACCTTCTCCGTTAAGTTCGGCGATACCACGGCGCATTTGTGGTCCAGTACCAATTTCGGCAACATCTTTCAACAGTAGTGGTGTACCATTTTGGTTAACCCCCAAGGGGATATTTTCTAAATCATCAACATTTTTTAAATAACCTGTTGCTCGAACCATGTATTCTGCTTCAGCCATCTCTACAACTGAGGCACCTATTTCCTGGTTGCCCTGCTTTATCGCTGTTTGAATTAACGATAAAGGAATACCAAATGCTCTTAATTTATCTGGATTGACTCTTACTTGATATTGCTTAACCATTCCACCAAGTGCTGCAACTTCAGAAACACCAGGCACAGTTTGTAGTTCAAATTTTAAAAACCAGTCTTGAATACTACGTAATTGGCTTAAGTCATGTTGGCCTGTTTTATCCACTAAAGCATATAAATATACCCAGCCAACTCCCGTAGCATCGGGGCCTAATTGTGGTCTTGCCTCACTCGGTAAGCTTGGTGCTACTTGACTCAAATATTCAAGCACTCTGGAACGTGCCCAATATAAATCAGTATCTTCATCAAAGATGACATAGACATAAGAGTCACCAAAGAAAGAATACCCTCTTACGGTAACAGCGCCTGGTACAGAAAGCATTGCTGTAGTCATAGGGTACGTCACTTGGTCTTCAACCACTTGTGGTGCTTGACCAGGGTAACTTGTCTTAATTATCACTTGCACATCAGATAAATCTGGTAGTGCATCAATAGGGGTTTTGTTGATTGAGTACAAACCTACGCCAACCAATAAGAATGTCGCCAGTAATACGAAAAACCGATTACCAACTGACCAACGAATTATAGAAGCAATCATTAGTAGTATACTCCTACACTAGTGGTTTGAGTGATCAACAACAGTTTCTTCATTTGAAGAACTATTAGCTTTTTCACTCTCAATTAGTTGAAAAATTTCAACAATGACAAAGTTACCGTTACGGATCTCAAAGGTAAACTTAACCTCCATTCCTTGTTCAAACGGTGATAAACTTACTCCTTCTGCGGTAATAAAATCTACCGTTGCAGCAGGTCTACTCCATTTCTCAATAGCAGAACGACTAATATTGATCATCCCATGATCAATCATTAATGAGTTAATTGTGCCTGTTACTGTGGCAGAGCTTACATCGCTATCTGTCTCTATTGCTGTATCATTGTTAGAGCTTTCATCAGGGACATGAATATTAGTCACCAGATAGTCTCCGCTTGATGATTTAGTCACTTCTACATGTAAGTTAAGACCTTCGTTAAGCTGTGAGAAATCAACTGAATCATTGGCAATGAAATCCATTGTCATTTCTGGCCAATCCCACTCAGGTATTGCATCGTGAGTTAATGTCAACATTTTGTGATTAGCCATCAAACTTTGTATTTGTGCCGAGACCCACACTGAAGAAGGTACTGAATCATCTGCATCAGCAATAACGCTATTCATACGCTTGAAGTCTGAAGACTTACTTGACTCTGAATCTAATAAGAACTGTGCTGAACTAACCACTTTTTCCCCGTCACTTAATCCTTCAAGTATTTCAACACTTTCACTATCGTATCGCCCTACAGAAACAGCTACTGATTTAAAACTCCCCTCACCAAGGGCGAGAACAACTCTATCTTGGTTTCCTGTTCTAATAAGTGCTTCTTTAGGGATCAACAAAACTTGCTCATCACCCGTTGTGTGAATTGCAATTTGAGCAAACATGTTAGGTTTGAACTCACCCTCTTCATTTTTAAAACGAAGACGTACTTTTACGGTGCGAGTTTTTGCATCTAGTGTCGGGTAAATATAATCAACTTTTCCTTGCCAAGTTTTTCCTGGTAAGTAATCAAGCGTCATGGTTACTGGGGTGCCTGTTTTGACTTGACCCGCTTGACGCTCAAACACCTCAGCTTCAACCCATACTTCCGATAAATCACCAATTGACATCAAGGTAGAGCCTGGCTTAACAAAGAATCCTTCACGTATTTTTAAATTTTCCACCACGCCATTTTGTGGAGAATAAAAAGTAATTGTTTGCTGTACTTTCTTTGTTTTCTTCAGTTTTACAATTGATGATTGTGGAAGTTGTAGTGCTGACAATCGATTTTCAGCAGCACTAATTAATCGACTATTTTTACGATCTAACGCTAATAATAATTCTTCTTGAGCATTAACTAATTCAGGGGAATAAATTTCATAAAGAGGTTGTCCTTTCTTAACAGGATCTCCAACAGCCTTAACATATAGTTTTTCAATCCATCCTTGTACACGTGGATGGATATGAACTAACTTATCTTCGTCATAAGCAACATATCCAACGGTATTTATTTCAGTGTGTAATGATTTATAACTAACTATTGCCGTTCTTACACCGAGGTTATTTACAACATCAGGAGAGATACGAATGGTTCCGGGACCTTCATCAGGTCCTTTACCACCATCGTCGTATACAGGTACCAAATCCATACCCATTGGTGATTTTCCTGGCTTATCTCTTTTGTAGTTCGCGTCCATTGGAGCTACCCAATAAAGCGGCTTATTTTCAGCCGTTACAACAGAGCTTGCTTCTCCACTCTTTGTAGGGGTCATAAAGCTATAAACCCCAAATGTTAAAAAGCCACCGATAACCATGCCAATTACTATTGGCTTAATATTGTTGTTCATTATTCTTCTCCCGAAATAACAGTGAAACCACTATTATTTGATAAATTCATATTTTTGTTACTAACGACAGGTTCTCTGCTGCCTATAAAAAGGTAATTAAGTTCTAGTAATAACTTCTGCTCTTCGACATTAAGCGTTAACTCATCTATTTCCGCATTTAATACAGCGATTCGTGAGCGAACTACTTCGGCAAAGTCACCATCATCATTGGTGTAGGCTGTTAGCGAAGCTTCAGCTTGATCATGGATTTGAGGCAGTAGCTTGTCTTTGTATAAGTTCTGTCTATCTTTCAATCGAAGTAAGCGCCCTTTTGCACTGGAGTATGATGCGAGCAATTTCCTCATCAATAATAATTTTTCAGTTTTTATAGCTTCTGTTTTTGAAATAGCTGACTTAACTTCTTTGTCCTGTCTATTATCTGTAAAAAGCGGCAAGTCAAAAGTAACCCCTACAGAGAACAAGTCCGCTCGACTATTTCCCATTGGATCATCATCACGGTAACCATAACTAGCATTAACTCCCCACTCAGGTTTGTATTTTTGCTTTGCCAATTTAATTCCAGTTTTTGTTGATTTAATTTTCTTTTCAACTGCGACAAGTGAAGGGTGATTAGCAATATACTTTGCCAGTTCACTAGGGCGTAACCAGCTATCTGTAAGAACTATATTGCTATTTACTAGGTCAATTTGAGGTAATTGCTTAGTCAAAACGATATTATGAAGGTTAAAATCATCGTCTACATAAGTTTCACTTTGAGAACTTTTCTCTATAGAAAACTCTGTTAACCATTGAGACAACATACCTTCAAAGCGGTTTTGTTGTTGTCTTAAGACATCTAAACGATCTTCTAATCTTGTAAGCTCCAATTGCGCTCTTACAATATCTTGCTGCCTTGTTTTACCTAAAGTAGACGAATAACTTGCTTCAGCAACATCCGCTAACTGTTCAAAAAGTGTTCTGTTTTTTTCAATTAAAGCAATACTTTCTTGAACTCTGTATGCATCCAACCAAAGGC
Organism: Colwellia sp. 1_MG-2023; assembly: GCF_030546755.1. Classification (GTDB taxonomy): domain Bacteria; phylum Pseudomonadota; class Gammaproteobacteria; order Enterobacterales; family Alteromonadaceae; genus Thalassotalea_H. The sequence continues at coordinate 164,248 of NZ_JAUOPE010000005.1, read as the reverse complement.
TACCAACAGTAACAGCTACTTTGGACTCTCGATCTTTTCGTTGATACGGGAATGATTCACTTTCAATCTTGAGTTGTTCTCGTTTAATCAACAATGTATCCCCACGAGGAAACATTTGAGATATGCCAACTTTCGCTTGTGTCATTCCCTCTTGTCCAAAATCAAAGCCATCTGTAGGTAAATTGGCTAACCCTATAGATACTTTCGGATCTGGTAACGTGCCTACGGCTGTACTCATCGCTTCAATAGCATTTTGCTTATGAACATTTCCCGTTAACCATGGATCATTCTTCTGCGCAGACTTGATAGCTTTCTCAAAAGTTAAGGCTGAACTAGAAGTAATAGTAGGAATATCAGCAGAATTTGCAGTTAGCACTGTAAGAGCTAACATACCCGCACAGTATTTCACGCTTAAACTTCTGATATTTTTAAATTTATTCATTAAAACTGCTCCTCATAAGATTGAACGCTAGCATAGACCTCATAAGCGCCCCCTTTCTTAAGTAATAACACTTTATAAGGTTGAAATTTATCACCTACTTCCATACCGGGAGTTCCCGCTGGCATTGCAGGAACAGATAATCCAATAACATCGTCAGAGTGTTTTTCTTTTAAAAATTTATGAATAAATTTGGCAGGAACATGCCCTTCAAATGCATAACCATCTTTTGATATAGCGGTATGACAAGAACGGTATCGAGGCTCTATTCCTTTCTCTTCTTTAACCGCTGTAAAGTTTTGATAATTATGAACTTTTGATTCGAACCCTTGCTCATTTATATGGCTAACCCATTTTTTGCAGCAACCACATGTAGGACTCTTATAAACCTCTAAAAGAATAGGATGAGGTTTAGCATTTTGTGTTTTAGATGAAGTCACTGAAACTTCTTCTTTTGAACAACTTGCAATAGCAATGACTAAAGTAAAGGCAGCAACAGCCTTTAACGTAAATTTTTTGGAAAACATAACCCCCCCAAAGGGATATCAATTAATATTTGAATTGATTAGGTTATTCTTGATTTTGCTTAAAATACTTAAACGCAGAGATCAAAAAGCCTAATACAGATAATTTTCATATAAGTGAGCCAAATTTTAGGCGCAATTATTCTGTATTTAGCTTAATATGGGAGGTCTATATAGAGAGGATGAGGATTGACTTTGAGCCAAGTATAAATATGAGAATATTTTTGATGATGAATCAATAAACAGACTATCATTTGTATCTTTCATTAGCGCAGCGATACTTGAGCACCCTCCAGTAAAGCAACTACAACTATTAACACAACAGTCATCTTTTTCTTCATCTGAGTCATCAGACGAATGACTCATCATAGAGTGGTCACTATGATCCATCATTGACATAGTTTGCATTTGTTCTTGCCCACCATCTCCCTTCATACTCATCATATGATAAGACATAACAGTAGACGCGACCGCTTGACAAACAAAGGTCAAACAGACTAGCAGTACCATTAATGTTTTGGAGAAATTAGAATTCACAGCTAACCAACAAAATATTTCAATTAATTACATACTCACATAACAAGTGCTATTTTTCAACAAATTAATTTTAAAACAATGTATAAGTTTATAAGTACTTACCAGAACACATTAATGGTAAGAAACTTTAATATATTGACAGAAAGCCACGATTATCATAGATATTTGAAAGCGATAGCTCTAGCTGAAATACTTTTCTTAATCAACAACACTGATTGATATTGATTTTCCTTGTGCTTTTTCATAAACGCCTCTCACAATAGCTCCCATATCTAAATCCCCTAACGCATTATTACTAAATGCTTTGATAAGTATTTTTACAAAACAGGTAGCGAGATTGCTTTACCACTACAGATGAATCAACAAAAGTAAACCCTCATTTTGACATTATCAACAGACGACTCTATTGGTTACTCTCTTAATGATTCATTCATATAGAATTCTCCAAGTAATCCATATCACAAAATGGTCGAATACTTGTGGAGAAATATGATTGATGAAGAATGATTGGGAATTTTCGTGCGTCTTTATGGTTTAGCAGTATTTCTTTAACGCCATTACTAAATTCACAATAATTGATCATAGACATAGCGGGTGATTCAACATGAATACATTCGAATATCAGCCTTTGCTGCTCAAAATAAAATATAAAAACCTGCTTCTCTAAAATATCTCTAATTGATATTTTAAGTGTTGGTAAATTACTGTTGATTCCTTCTGTTAAACTTGGGGATAAAGGAAAACCATATACCGCGTACCTTTTTCCCTCAATGCTATACACATAAGGAACTTCATCATCACAAAATGAATCGAAATTGGTAAAAAAGTTAACCGTATTTAAAAACCAGCTTTTATGCTCGTCTATAAATGGACTTTCAGCTATGGCAATTTCTGAATCTTCGTTATCCTGTTTTAGATTTTTAACTAATGATTTATCAAAATTATTTTCTCTAAAATTTTTCGGATAAAATGTAGTGGCAATGAGTCGATATGCAATTTGATTAATTCTGAAATCACAATAAAGAACGGCTTCGTTATTGTTCAACGTTTTAAAATAAGGTTTCCAGTCAAGACTAAACTCACTTGGCGCAGCAATAATGTATTTCGATTCATCTCCTAAACCGAATAGCTCATAAATAATAGAAATTAATCGAACCTTGCTTACATTAATTACTACCATTCCTTCAAGGCGTTTTGCCATAAACTCAATGCTTTTATGTAGTTCATCAATAAGCAATTGATCCTCACATTCACAGATCAGAAGGTACTTTAACCAATGATGTTGAATTGTCCCAAATATTTTCGTACCGCACATCTCTTGAAAGAGTATTTCAGTTAAAGAATCATAATTTGGTGTGCAATAGATTGCCCTGGCTAATAAATCCTTACCATGAGCCTGAGGTATATTGAGTGAGTTAGCGAGAAATTTCGATTGAAGTCTCAATTTGTGATTTAAGGTTAGAGCTGAAATCATCTAGTTATCCATAAATTAAAACAAACAACAGCCTACTAACGCCAGTTTGTTAATTATGAAAACCAAATTTTTACGGATGCTCCGCTTCATCGTTCATACTTAATTATAAATATGTGTAGGCATAGGCTGTCCGTTCAGCCTTAAATGCAAATATAAATGAGTACAATGTCGTTGTAAACAGGAAGGAATTATACGTATATGCATAATTTAAAAAGACTTTAATTTATTTTCCATTTAAAATCAGTTGTTTCAATAGCAAAAACTTCAACTACGATATTTTCATTTATTTTTGTATTTTCAACTCTTTCATTAAAACGAGATAAAATATTATTCATATCAGTATTGAGGATTTTTAACAGGAAGAGTTCCGCATTTGAGTGTAAAGCCGCCAATATCAGATTTTGATTTTCAAAGGAGTCAGACTTCAGCAATGAAATTAACTGTTCATAACTATCACAGCCATAAACAACATAGGACAACATTTCTTGGCTTTGGCCAAGCGGAATAGATAATTTTTTCGAAAGCCTTTTTGACGAGTAAGTATTATTGGTACACATTCGCTACGCGAATTTACTATCTATTCAAAGTAAATCCATTTCGTTCATAATCGTGATTGCTGAACTCTTTGATGTGGCCTGACTCCACATGACCAAGCACACAAAGACTTGCCTATTATTAAACTAAATCCCACTTTTGGTAATATGAAAAACAGTTTATAGTACGTTTACTACTAAATACCTTTTTCAATTCTGCACTATAAATACAAACTAATTTAAAGGCAGTATAAATGACTAAAAACAATCCACCATTAACCATTGGCCGACTCGCAAAAGCCGCTAATGTAAATATTGAGACAATAAGGCATTATCAACGCAAAGGCTTAATTGTCGAACCTGAAAAGCCGTTAGGCGGTTTTCGTCACTACCCTGATACAAGTGTAGATCGAATTCGATTCGTAAAGCGTGCTCAACAGCTTGGGTTTTCGTTAGAGGAAATAAAGCAGTTGTTAACTTTAGGTGATCAACATTGTGGTGATGTTCAAAGCTTAGCAAAAGAAAAACGGAACGAAATCCAACAGAAAATCGCTGGCTTGCTCACGATTCAAGCTGCATTGGATGACTTAATATCAACTTGTCATACTGATGATACTACTCACTGTGGCTTCATCGATGGATTATCTCAAAAAGGCTTTTTAGAAAAATAACCTTTCTAATTCTCTTAAAAAATACCTAACACCCTCTTGACTCTGTGCTATACCCCAGAGTGTAAACTATCTTATATTAGCCTATATGAGATTTAATTATGACGAGTTCCCCCACACCTAATCGTTCTTTGCTATTAGCAATTGTTGCTGGTTTAGGTGCGTCAGCGTGCTGTATTGGCCCATTGTTATTGCTATCACTTGGCATAGGAGGTGCGTGGGTAGGTAACCTCACTGCTATGGAACCTTATAGCGGATATTTTACTGTGATAACCCTCATTATATTAGGCGTAGTTTTTTATAAATTGTATATAGCCCCTCAAAAGTGTGAGGACGGTTCAATTTGCGCTAACCCTAAAGTATTAAAGAATCAGCGTATTATGTTTTGGATTGTAAGCATAATTTTAATCGTGATGATGAGTTTTCCCTATTACGCAGAGTACATTATTGCTTAATAGAAAAGTGATTAACAAAAGTTGACTGATAACAATACGATTTAACCAATCAAGTTAATTTTGAACATATATTAAAAAGAGGCAAAACAATGAAAAAATTAATTACCGTTTCAATACTGTTAAGCTCAATGCTTATGTTTGGCAACACACTAGCAATGCCACACTCTGAAGCAACCAGTAATGTTGCTACTCAAGAAGTAGCTACTAAAGTTTTCTCGATTGAGAAAATGACCTGCAAGATGTGCAATATAACTATACGTAAGGCGATGGAAAAAGTAGATGGTGTTGTAAAAGCTACTGTTGATTATGATGAAAAAACAGCGACTGTTTTATTTGATCCTAACAAGGCCAGCATTGAAGCTATTGCGTTAGCGTCTACAAATATTGGCTACCCAGCAAAAGTAAAAACTACCAAGTAAGATTTTGCATAAGTCTGCTTGTTGATTAGTTTAGCCATAACAAATGCACCAAAGATTAATAGCAACAAAACTTTAAGGAATTATTATGTCTTCGGATCAATGCTCAACAAGCTGTTGCTCTAAGAGTGAAAGCGAGCAGCTACATGTTGCTATTATCGGTAGCGGCTCTGGTGCTTTTGCTTGCGCTATAAAAGCCGCTGAAAATGGCGCACGAGTGACCATTATAGAAGGTGCTGATGTTATTGGCGGTTGTTGCGTCAATGTTGGTTGTGTTCCATCGAAAATTTTAATTCGTGCTGCGCAATTAGCGCACCAACAACGAAGAAACCCATTTGATGGGCTTGAGAATAATAACCCTCAAATAAGCCGTGCTCTGCTAGCTCATCAACAAAAGTCTCGTGTTGAAGAGCTACGCGAAGCTAAATATGAAAGTATTCTAAAGAAAAACTCGGCATTATCTTTGATTAAAGGCTATGCGAGTTTTAAAAACGAAAGTACATTGATTATCCAAAAACCAGATGGCACTAATGAAGAACTGCATGCAGATCGAATATTGATAGCCACTGGTTCAACTCCGTCAATTCCGCCAATTAAAGGATTAGAAAATACCCCTTACTGGGCATCAACAGAAGCACTATTTGAACAAGAGTTACCTGAAAGCTTAATAGTAATCGGCTCTTCAGTTGTTGCGCTAGAAATCGCTCAAGCCTACGCTCGTTTAGGGACTCGTGTAACTGTGTTAGCACGACATACTTTATTGTATTCAGAAGACCCTCTTTTGGGTGAAAAGCTTAAACAGTGCTTTGAAAATGAAGGTATCAAAATACTAGATAATACGCAGGCAAGCATTGTAAGTCATGATGGAAGCCAATTCTCATTAGGTACTAATGATGGGACTTTAAAGGCTGACAAACTACTCATCTCTACAGGTCGTAATGCAAATACAACTAAACTTGGCTTGGACAGTATTGGTGTTGAATCAGAAAAAAATGGTGCGATCAAAGTCAATGATCGCATGGAAACATCAATAGCGAATATCTATGCCGCAGGTGATTGCTCTAACATGCCTCAATTTGTTTATGTGGCTGCGGCAGCAGGAAGTAGAGCTGGTATTAATATGACAGGCGGTGATTCTAGACTTGATTTATCTACCATGCCTGCTGTGATTTTCACTGACCCACAAGTTGCAACGGTAGGTTTAACTGAAGAGCAAGCTATATCTAAAGGACTTGATGTTATTAGTCGAGTTTTGGACATGGAAAATGTGCCGAGGGCGTTAGCTAACTTTGAAACTGATGGCTTTATTAAGTTAGTTGCTGAGCGTGAAAGTGAGCGCATTATTGGGGCACAGATCTTAGCACATGAAGGTGGAGAGTTAATACAGAGTGCGGCATTAGCTATCAGTAACCAAATGACCGTTACTGATTTGGCAAACCAATTATTTCCATACCTAACTATGGTCGAAGGTTTAAAGCTGTGTGCTCAAACTTTTAATAAAGATGTATCTGAGCTTTCATGCTGTGCAGGTTAATCAAAACAATATGGAAGAAGTTCGCCCTCTACTGTTACCTAATATACACAAATAATGAGCTTAAAGCTGAAGTGCCCATTAAAAGTATCCGATCACAAATATTGTTAGCTTTGTTATCTAATAGAAAAATGGCGATTTCCCCAACAAGATACTATAATTGGATACTAGGGGAGTATAAGTAATGTTGAGTATTAACCTATTAAGTGTCAATACAAATATAGCGGATGTAAATTCCGCTAGTGCTGGTCTGCCGTTTTTAAATACCGTAACGAAATTAAATCTTAACGTGCTTACTAGTGATTCGGTCAATATCTCTAGTATTGGTATAGAACGCTTGCATAAAGATAATGGAGCAAAAACCACAAAAGATATCGAACAAACCTCTAACGAGGCTGTAAGTGTCACTTCAACTATTGGTCAAAATAAGTCAGCAAATAATTTAAATCACGCACAAGCAAAAGAGCTGTATATTAAAATATCTTCTTTACTATAGCAGTAGATCAAACCACCTCTTTTTCCAGAAAGACAATGACCCATCTCTTACCACGTAAAATATAAAATTATTCCGCATCAGCTACGTACCTAATACGGAATAATCTAAGTTAGGCTATCTTAGTTAACGAGACAACTCCTCAATTTTTTTCCTTGAAAACCAGCGATATAAAACAGGTAATACAAACAGTGTTAACAGCGTGGCCGTTACCAAACCACCTACAATAACACTGGCAAGTGGGCGCTGGATTTCAGCACCTACACCATTTGACATTAGCATTGGGATTAATCCTAATGCAGATGTAATTGCTGTCATAAGTACAGGTCTTAATCTTGACGTTGCTCCTTCAAAAACTGCCTTGGAAGCCTCTAAGCCATCTTTTATTCGTTGGTTGATGCTTTCTACCATTACAACCCCATTTAATACCGCTACACCGAATAAGGTAATAAAACCAACGGAGCTAGGCACTGACAAATACTGATCTGTTAGATACAAAGAAAATACACCACCAATAACTGCAAGTGGCACATTCACTAAAATCAGCATAGCTTGACCAACAGAGCCAAAAGCAAAATAAAGTAACAATGCAATTAGCGCTAAAGATAGAGGTACAACGATAGCTAGTCTGTTTTGAGCACGCTGCTGGCTTTCGAATTGGCCACCTATTGCTACCGAGTAGCCTGAAGGTAGGTCAACTTTCTCAGCAATAACTTTTCTGATGTCGGCTACTACACTGCCCATATCTCTATTCTGAACGTTTGCTTGAATAACGACACGCCTTTGAACATCGTCGCGTCTAACCTGAGGAGGACCTGATTCAAATGAAACTGTTGCAACATCACCTAAGCGTACCCAAGCACCTGTTGGTGACTGAATTCGAATATCTGAAATAGCTTCCTTATTTCGTCGATATTCTTCTTCAATACGCACATAAATATCATAACGTTCATTGCCATTGATGATTTGTCCAGCTTCGACCCCACCAATACCATCTCGCACAACTTCCATTATATCAACAACTGAAAGTCCAAAACGCGATAGCTCTTGCCTATTAGGTTTTACGACAAGTTGCGCTTCACCTGCAATTTGCTCAAGAGCAACATCTCTTGCACCGTCAACACTCTTAATAACTGCTTCAATCTCTTGACCCTTAGCCGCTAAAACGTCTAACTCAGGACCAAATAGCTTTATCGCCAACTGAGCTTTAACGCCAGATAGTAGCTCATCAACACGAGTCGCAATAGGTTGAGAAAAGTTGAGTAGCAACCCAGGGAATTCTTCCAAAGATCTCTCCATTTTTTCTTGAAGTTCATATCGATTAGATGCACTTGACCACTCAGAAACAGGCTTCAATCCTATGTAAATTTCTATGTTATTAACTGGCTCTGGATCTCCACCTATTTCTGCTCGTCCAATTCGGCTTAATGCATAGGTTACTTCAGGAAAAGCCATTAGTTTTTCTTCTAGAATTGGTGCCACAGTGAGCGCAGTATCTAAACTAGAAGAAGGTGCAAGGGTTACCCTTAAGTTAATCGTCCCTTCTTCTAATTCTGGAACGAACTCAGTACCAATGTAGGGAACCAACGCAAAAGCCGACACAACCAATAAAAAAGATGTTGAGATAATTAACTTGGTATGTTTTAAAGCGAATGTTAGACCTTTTCTATAGAGTTTATCTAATGGTTTAAGAACAAAGCTTTCTCTTTCTTTAACACCTGACTTAAATAAATAAGTTGCTAAAGCGGGTACAATAAACAACGCAACCACAATAGCGGATATAACAGCTAAAATGATACTTATCGCCATAGGTTGGAATAACTTTGCCTCAACACCTTCAAAGCTAAATAAAGGCGTAAATACGACTAAAATAATAGAGGCTGCAAAAAAGACGGGACGAGCCACTTCTTTACCTGCATTTTGAAGACGTAATTTAATACCATGCTCATCTTGTTCTACATCATGTGGATCAGTATCAGCACTAGGCACTCTTTCTTTTACAGTTTTTAAGTGGGTAGAGTCTGGTCTATTTAAATGCTTAAACATGTTTTCAACCATCACGACAGAGCCATCAACTAGCATACCAATAGCGACAGCTATTCCGCCTAGCGACATTAAGTTAGCAGATATCCCCCACCAAGCCATGATCATTAACGCAATACCAATAGAAATTGGAATTGAAATTAATACCAAGAAGGTTGCACGTAAATTCATTAAGAATAGAGCCAATACAATACATATGAAAATAAATGCTAGTGAAAGTGCAACAACTACCGTATCAACGGCTTTTTCAATCAAATCAGCCTGATCATAAAATGGCTCAAAGCGAACACCTTTAGGTAATGCTTGATTAATCAATGGGATTCTTGCATTGATACCATCAATGGTAGCTTTAGTATTTGACCCCATGCGTTTTAAGACAATACCAGAGACAACTTCACCTAAGTTCTCTACTTTACCATTGGGTGATTTTCGCGTCATAGTGACAGCACCTTGACGAATTTCACTGCCCATTTCAACTTTAGCAATATCCGAAACCGTCACAACCGTCCCATCAACTGTTTTGACGGGAACTTGTTTAATATTACTTATTCCAGCGTCACCACTTTCAAACCAACCTGTACCTCTAATAACAAGCTGCTCTTGCCCACGATTCATATACCATCCGCCAACATTGGCATTGTTGTTATCTAGGGCACCAACAACGTCTTCTTGGGTTAATTTATAAGAAAGAAGCTTAGATGGATCTACATTTACTTGGTACTGCCTAACAATACCTCCAAAGGAGAGTACATCAGTAACACCATCGACAGGCATAACGAGTAACTTCACAATCCAATCGTTAAGACTTCGAAGCGCCATAGCATCATAGCCTGCATCTTTATCAGAAATAAGAAGGTACTGAAATACTTGGCCCAGCCCTGAGGTGTTTGGCCCCATTTCGGGTGTCCCAACACCTTCAGGTATCAGTTCTTTTGCGGCTTGAAGACGCTCAAATACGAGTTGTCTTGCAAAGTAAATGTCGGTGCCTTCTTTGAAAACAACCGTTACGCCAGATAAGCCCGTTTTAGAAATTGAGCGCACTTGTTCTACATCAGGTAAGGCATACATTACCGCTTCAATAGGGTACGTAATGAGTTGTTCAACTTCTTCAGCAGCCAGTCCTGGCGCTTCAGTATTTACAGCAACTTGAACATTAGTAACATCAGGAAAGGCATCTAAATTTAGTTTTGGAATAACCATAATTGCGCCAACCATGGTGGCAAACAGCGCAATCAAAATCAGGAGTCTATTATTAACAGACCAATCTATTATTTTATTAAACATAGTTTTGCCCCTTAGTGGTTATGCGGATCGAATCCGCCTTTAGCGATTTCAGACGCAACAAAAAATGCGCCTTTGGTTACAATTCGCGTTCCACTATTAAGGCCAATGATTTCTCTAAAACCACCTAAGGCTCGGCCTAGTTCTACTTCTACAGCTTTAAATTCTCCAGGGTGGTCTTCGACAAATACGGTCCAATCACCATCTGCGCTGCGGATCAATGCTTCTTCTGGCACAGCCATCACTTTTTGCTTTGTGGCGAACTGAAAGTAAACTTTTACAAACATGCCTGAATGGAGGTTATCATCCGAATTTTCTACTCCTAATCTAATAATTCGAGTACGAGTAATAGGGTCAATTGTATGGGCTTCTTGGATAACTTTGGCATTGTAACTCTGGCCTTCTAATTTAAGTACCGCAGGAGAGTCAATTGATAAATTAAGCTTTTTATTTGGAGAAACTTTTGCTTCAACCCATAATTGTTTTTCATCAGCTAGCAACATAACGGTATCCCCAGCATCAACACGTTGCCCTTGGATAAAGTCGTCTTGAAGCACTACTCCTTCACGCTGTGCCGTTAACGTATATTGCCCGAATGCCTTAATATCCTTATTAGAAATACTTTTAATTGCTTTTTCAGTTAACCCTAAAGCAATGAGTTTTCCGTATGAAGCGTTGTAAGTCGTTTCAGCTTGTAATAAGCGGCTTTCACTTACTGTTTTATTACCTAGTTTTTTAATACGTTGCCATTCCGTTGAAGCGATTAGATAGTCCGCTTGCGCTTGTGACATGGACTCACTAAATAGAGTGACCAGTTTTTGTCCCTTATCTACATGTTCGCCAAGCGCTGCATGGCGACTGATAATAACTGACTCTGTACGTGGGGATACCACATAACTTTTATAGCCATTAGCTTTTATTTCGCCAGGTGCATACACGGTGCTAAATTGATATTCAGGCTTAACACTTTCCACTTTGATGTTAGCAAGCGACATCTTCTTTGGATCAATAGTGATACCTTCTTCATGCTCTTCTTCCTCTTTATTATCACCTTCATGGCCGTGCTCATCATGACCATCTTTTTCTTCTTCATGTCCCTTTTCGTGATCGTCATGATCATCTTTATGTTCTTTTACATCTTGCTTCGAAACCTTTGCGACAGAACCAGTACCATCTGACGACTGTGCAAAAGCATGATGATTTGTAGTAAGCCCAACTAACAGGCTGCTAATTACTACGGCTAATAATTTTTTACTAAATATTGTATTCATTTTTGTAACCTATATTTTTGATAAATTTAAGATTTCGTTTTTCGCTACTGAAAAAGTAAACGTTCAAATCTCAAATTTTGATAACTGACCCATACTTAAAACGAAAGATATTTCTGCAAGCTTGAATTGATTTTCCAAACGTATTCCTGCGTGAAGACCTTCAGCACGTTGATTCAATGCAAGTAGGTAGTCAGAAGTATTGATGTCACCAGCTTCCCAGCGCTTATTTAATAAATTTGCGCTGCTATCTAATCTGCCTTGTGTGAGTTTTCGCCATTGCTCATAGTATTTTTTACTTACATTAAACGATTCATAATTAGCTTTTGCTTCAAAAGACTGCTTTCGATAAACCGACCGAAAGTTAGCCTCTGCTGCAATTGCTTCTGAATAAGCGGCTTTAACAGTATCTGAATAGTTATTTCTGATGTTTAAAGGAACTGAGAAAGTCAAACCAACCAAGTCTTCATCTCCACTTCTCCCTGCGCTAATTCCAATGGTTGGATTAGCTTTAGATTCCATAGTGGTTAGCTGAGCTTTAGTTTGTTGTCCCTTCCATTGCGCTTTAGCGAGTTTAACTTTTGGATGATCTTCAACCCACTGAGAGTTAAATGAATAGCTTGTTGCTCCAAAAGTAAATGAAAACAAATTGGCAGTATTAGACGTCCAATCAGGCAATAACTCCTGAACCTTTACCTCTGCATTTTTCAAAGCAATTTGCGACTCAGATATTTCACTGAAAATTTGGGACAAGTTTAAATAGACCAGTTCAGCGTCAAGTGGCTCTAGAAGTCCTGCTTTTCGCTTATCTTCAACAATTCCAACGAGCGTTTGTAATTGATTTTCTCTTTCTGAAAGTAACTGAGCCGCCTTTTTTGCTGCTTGCCAATTAACTATTGCAGTTAAAGCGTTAGCCTTTTTAGAATCGAGTAGAGATAACAACTGTTGCTGGTTTGCATAAACATCAATTTCACCAATGCTTTTATTTGCTGATTGCTTATCCCAAAAATCAATCGTTTGACTGATACCAATAGAGTAATTATCAAAATCCCCCTCTTTTTCATAGCTTGCTTCAAGCTCTGGGTTATATACGGCTTGAGTTAAGCTTTTTGCTCTATGATTACTTGCATTAAGTAACTCTTTAGCCGCAACAACTTCGGGATCTTTATTTATTTGACTATCTAGCCATGAAATATTTTTCTGTTTGCCATAACTGACAACTGAAAAACTCACAGCCATGCATAAAGACAGGACTAACCCTGTATTTTTTAAATATATATACATAAAAATTCTTAATTTTAAAATTAATAAACACGAACTATTTATCCTTTATTAAAGGATAAATAGGTCATTAAAAATCAATCTAATTAAGAAATGGGTGGACGAAGTATCGCCTCAAGGTAGGTATTTGTTTGATCAATTTGATATGGCGTTTTATTGATAATGTTTAGTTTGCCCGTGGTATTTGAATTACTGACTAAAATCCAAGATAAGTGACTGCCACTGCAATGACCGCAGTGATGACAATCTTTTTCATTATGCTGCTCATCATCTGTATTATCGTTTAAGGCATTTCGGTCATCGGCATGATCATGTTGAGTTTGAAGATGTTCTATATCAATCTGGTGATTCTCAGATGTTGAAGATGCGACAGCAGTTAACGATTGTAAAACAATCGAAACAACCAATAGCATTTTTAGTACAACATTAAGGTTCAAAGTTATTACCTAGTAAATATAGTAATTAAAATACTAGCAGAAACTATTTACTTAAACTAGCTTTCCCAGTCAGTTTCCACGCTTTTACATTAAATAACTTTTTATTTGACTCTATAGCCACTATAGATTTTACAATGTGATAATAAATATCATTTAGATTTGAACTGTGGAACTCATTTTATGCCCTTTTCCCCAAAAGTAAAACAGGAAAGCCAATACTATAACTATTTAAAGCCGCTAGCTTATTTGATCTTGCTAGTCACAGCATTTTTTTCAAAATTTTGTATAGCTTCCAATTTGGAAGAGTTTTCGCAGCATCGACAAATTATACAATTAGCAGAATATGTAGGTGTTGATTATGAGTCGGCTATTAAGGACGGCCAAGTTATTAACGATGATGAATATCAAGAAATGCTTGAATTCTCCAAGTTGATAGTTGAAAAAACGTCAATTAATAATAATTATATGCGTTCACTCAATGAGAAAGCATTAGCTTTACAAACAGCTATTTCAACTAAGCAAAATGCAAATATTGTCAGGAAAATTACATCTGAGTTACGAATTTCATTATTGGCTATGATGCCAGAGCTACCTCTCCCTAAAAGGTTACTTTCTAAAGAAGCGACGTTTTCTTTATTTGAAAATAACTGTGCGAGTTGTCATGGTATTTCAGGTCAAGGAAATGGTGTTTTGGCATCGGGATTAGAGCCTGCTCCTACCGATTTTACCGATAAAACACGTGCAGAAAACCGTTCACTTTTAGGCTTATTTGATGCCATATCTAATGGGCTTGATGACACTGCCATGCCTGCATTTACACAATTAAAAGAACAGCAGAAATGGTCCCTTGCATTTTATGTAGGTGGTTTGGCATTTAAATCATCAAGTGAATTAACAAAACCATCACAATCAATTTCATTACAAAATTGGATAAATTATAGTCCATTAAAGTTATCGACAGAAACTGACGGATTAACTAAAAATGAAATTGAAGGATTAAGGGCTAATCCTACATTATTGTTTACCAATCAAAGTAGTCCTATCGCTATAACCAAAACTCAATTAGCTGCCGCAAGCAATGCGTATAAAAATGAGGAGTACGAGAAGGCTAAGACACTTGCTGTGAGTGCTTATCTAGATGGTTTTGAATTAATTGAAAATAGTTTGGATGCACGAGACAAAGATTTACGAAAAAGCATCGAAGGAAACTTGATTAAGCTTCGTCAAGTTTTAAGTAACGCGCAACAGGTTAATCAATTTGAAAGCCTTATGGAGATTACTGTGGGGCAACTCCATGATGCGGAAGAATTGTTGACAGAAACCACTTTGTCAAATGAAGCTCTTTTCACTGCAAGCTTAGTTATCTTACTAAGAGAAGGTTTAGAAGCGTTGCTAGTTGTACTGGCTTTAATAACAGTATTAATTCGAACTAAACGTCATGATGCCTTAAAATATGTCCATTTTGGTTGGTTCAGTGCGCTATTAGCAGGTTTTGCTACTTGGGCGGTAGCACAGTCAATTATCAATATCAGTGGTGCGAGTCGGGAAGTCATGGAAGGTATTGCTGCAATGGTTGCAGCAGTAATGTTGTTTTATGTTGGGATCTGGATGCATAGCAAAACGAATGCTGAACATTGGCAGGCATATATTCAAAAGCACATTAATTCACAATTAGAAGCGGGTACACTGTGGGGACTAGCAGTGCTCTCATTTATTGCTGTTTATCGAGAGGTTTTTGAAACAGTCTTATTCTATCAATCACTTGTAACACAAGCCTCAACAACTCAATACTCATTTGTTATCAGTGGATTTTTATTCGGGGTAGCTGTGTTATCGATTCTTGCATGGGGAATGTTTAGATATTCTGTTAAATTGCCAATTGCTCGTTTCTTTTCTACAACAACTTACTTGCTTTTAGTTCTATCATTCATATTAATGGGTAAAGCCATCTCAGCTCTTCAAGAGGCTGCGATTATAGGAATCACTCCGTTACCTATTAATGTGGAAGTTACATGGTTCGGTATAGGTTCTACTTGGCAAGGTATAACAGCTCAGGTGACCATTCTGATATTATTTTCACTGTATATGTATCGTTCAAGGAATCGCAATGCCTCATAATTTACACAGTAGTTAGTAATCATTCATTGAGCATCACCACTAACTTAATTAAGAGCAGTTATTTTACTAGCTAATCTTAAAACTGGGATGTTATTAGAAGAGTTAAATCGTCTTAATACTTAATGTCGGAAACTCACCAATAAAGATTATAAAACCTATTGACTCTATAGTTGCTATAGATTTTATACTCAACGAAATATTGTTACGGAATGTTAAATATGTCAGAAAAATGTAGTGGTCAGTGTCAATCATCTCCTACCAACGAAGACGTAAAAATTGATACACAATTAGATAACTATGGTGGCGCGTTTGTCAGTACATATAAAGTGCCTCAAATGGACTGTCCTTCAGAAGAGAGATTGATTAGGTTAGCGCTTGACTCTATTAAGCCTTCCGTTGGGTTGCAATTTGATATCCCTAATCGATTGGTTAAAGTTTTCCATGATGACAATTTAGAAGAGATCACAAATAAACTTCAATCACTAAATTTAGGTTCTCAATTAGAATCAACAAAAAAAAGTTGCAGCACAGAAGCTGCAAAAGCAAAAAATCTAGCCCAAAAAAATGAGATGAAAGAAGCGTCAACGCTAAAATGGTTGCTGGCTATTAACGGGATCATGTTTTTTGTAGAAATAATTGCTGGGATTATTGCACAGTCTGCTGGCCTTATTGCAGACTCATTAGATATGTTTGCTGACGCTGCCGTATATGGTTTGGCTATTTATGCGGTAGGTAAAAGTATCAGCATGAAACTTAGAGCGGCACATATCTCTGGTGTGCTTCAGATTATTTTAGCGCTAGGTGCTTTGAGTGAAGTCGTAAGACGCTTTATTTATGGTAGTGAGCCTATGTCATCTTTAATGATGATATTTGGTGGAATAGCACTAATCGCTAACATTGCTTGTCTGTTTTTAATATTTGGCAATAAAGAAGACGGCGCTCATATGAAAGCGAGTTGGATTTTTTCCGCAAATGACGTTATCGCAAACATTGGCGTAATCTTAGCTGGCTTATTAGTTACAGTAACAAGCAGCCGTTATCCAGATTTAGTGATTGGTTTGATAATTGCCCTTGTCGTTTTAAACGGTGCTCGCCGCATCTTACAGCTAAAGTATTAGCTGAAATCAATCATGACCATTTATTTAAATTTTAAAACCATTATTGACACCTGTATAGCTAGTTTAAGTCTGGCTCAAACGGCTAAAGGTAAATGAACTTATGAAAAACAATACCTACATTCCACCACTACGATTTCATTGGTTAACGAGTTTTTATGACAGCCTCGTTGCTATCACCACGAGAGAAGCATTTTTTAAAAAGCTGATTGTTGATAAAGTTGCCAACGTCAAAGGAAACAATCTACTTGATGTTGGTTGTGGAACAGGAACGCTCACAAAATTAATAGCTGAAAAATCACCTAAACATACCGTAATAGGCTTAGATGCAGACCAAACCGCTCTAGATATTTCACAGAAAAAAGTTATAGGCAAAGATCTAAATATTTCTTTTAGACAGGGCTTTGGACAAAAAATGCCTTTTGATGAAAACTCTTTTGACATCGTAGTTTCAAGTTTGTTTTTTCACCACTTAAACAGTTCAGCTAAGCTCGCGACATTAACTGAAATTCGTCGGGTACTGAAACCGGACGGTACTTTAATAATTGCAGACTGGGGAAAGCCTACTTCAATATTTCAACGGATATTGTTCTTTGTCGTTCAGGTATTAGATGGTTTCGAAACTACAAAAGATAATGTAGATGGAGTTATTCCCTCTTTGGTGGTTGAATCAGGGTTTACTCATGTTTCAGATTTAAACATAGTCCCAACGCCTTTGGGAACTATCAGACTGATTGAAGCGAACTAGATAACAATGAACCTAATGCACCCATCATATTTCAAACCATATATATCATACGTTATAATGATTTTAATCGCGGTGCAGTCTGTGTTTTTTTCGCTAGAAGAGCTTGAAATAAACTTGATAGAAAGTTCTTTTAACACATCACTAACTGAGTCAACTACCCCACTAAAAGCTTCAGAAACCTCCAATATATTTGAAGTAAATAATAGCAACAGTTCAATTGAAAATTGTAATTTTTGTTGCTGTTGTCACTTGTTTTTAAATGCAGATTCTTCTTGTAATATTTTACAAGCAATAGATCATTTTCCTACCTACGCCTTAGTTTCTCCTGAGCTAAAAGGCTATATGTCGGTGCCATTTCGTCCCCCTAAATACGCCTAATTTTTATATCAAATTTAAAAAGGTCAACATTATTGACCTAAATAACAATATAAATTTATAGGAAAGTATATATGGCACTTTATACCTGTGTGCATCGCAAGATAGAAATTTTGAGGTGTGTAACACCTCGGCTCAAATATATCGCGTTTCTCGCTTTGTCACTTTTTACATTTAATGTTTATGCATTTGAAAAGCAGTTAAATCTTCAAGAGGCAATACAGCGAACGCTTAAACAAAATCCTGAACTCAAAATATTTGATTTCAAACAAACCGCATTAATAGGACGAGAACAAACAGCAAGTTTAAATCCCGCTTATGAACTAGAACTTGAAGCCGAGAACTTTGCAGGCTCAGGTGAATTCTCTGCATTCGAAAGCGCAGAATTAACTGTCGCTCTATCTTCGGTTATTGAAATGGGAGATAAACGCTCAGCGCGAATTGGGCTTGTTTCAAACTCAAGAGCATTGCTCACTGCTGAAAAAGAGGTAGCAGCACTAAACTTGATGGCTCAAGTCACTGAAAAGTACGTGGAAGTACTTGCAGCCCAACAAAGAGTTATATTGGCAGATAATGCACTGAAGTTAGCACAAGAAACGTTAGAGATTGTATCTCAACGTAACCGCGCAGGTGCAACTCCTGAGGCTGAAGTGAAACGCTCAAAAGCAGTTATTGCTCAGGCAAATCTAACTGTTCAATCGGAACAAAAGCGCTTGGAATATTTAAAACTTTCTTTAGCAGCTTTCTGGGGAGAAAACTCTGTAACCTTCTCTGAAGTACAAGGTGATCTTTTTCAGTTTGGCAATAACAGTGACTTTAACAGCCTTTTTGCGAAGTTAGAAAAAAATCCAGCGATTCAAATCTATGCAAGCGAACAACGACTAAAAGAGGCTGAAATACAGTTAGCTAAAACAGAGTCAACTGCCAATATCAAATGGTCTGTCGGTGTTAGGCGCTCTCAAGAAGCTAATGATACGGCACTGGTCGCTGGTTTTAGCTTACCTTTGTTTGCTGAAAAGCGAAATTCTGGCGCAATCGCTAGTGCCTTAGCAGAGCGTGATCAAGTTGCCATAGAGAAAGAGGCGACTAAGTTGAGGTT
Source organism: Colwellia sp. 1_MG-2023 (assembly GCF_030546755.1). Classification (GTDB taxonomy): domain Bacteria; phylum Pseudomonadota; class Gammaproteobacteria; order Enterobacterales; family Alteromonadaceae; genus Thalassotalea_H. Next base: position 145,413 of record NZ_JAUOPE010000005.1, on the reverse strand, counting down.
TAGAAATCACTTACTACGAGCATACTCCAATAGAAAACAAGCCATATTAACAGCTAATTCATTAAAGCAGTCGGTTATCCCAATGCTTGAAGATGCACTGGAAGATACTCAAGACGCCTATCAAAAAGGTCGATATGGATATCTTGATTATGTATCGGCTAGACAAGAGCTGTTAAATGCTCGGCGAACCCTCATTGATGCGGCATCTGCTGCCCTAATTTATGGCGCAGAGATAGAAAAACTAACAAACGAAGCGCTGTCACTCTAAAAAAAGCATCACTTTAAGCTTAATAACAATTTATTGATTCAGTTATTAACTGAATCGTTTAGGAATTAAAAATGAAAAACTATTTACTCGCACTATTGATTTTTATTGGGTATTTGTCACCCATTCAAAGTGTTTTCGCTAGTGAAGATGAACATGAAGGCGAAGAAGGCATAAGCAAAATCGACAATAACATGGCAAAAAAGGTTGGTGTTGAAACAGCCTATTTAGCTTCAAAAACGTTGAACCAAACTATCCCTGTATACGGCTCTACGACGATAGGCGCTGAACAATTATTTCAAGTTGGCGCTAGATATAACGGCGTTATAAAGACAATAAACTCCACTGTTGGTGATACGGTAAAAAAAGGCGATCTATTAGCCGTTATTGAATCTAATGAGAGCTTAAATACTTATAAAATAACATCGCCTGTTTCTGGGACTGTTTTACAGCGAAATGGAAATATTGGCGGTATCACGCAAAACACTAGCTTGTTTGAAATCGTCAATTTTGACACCTTGTGGGCTGAATTTAAGGTGTTTACCAGCCAATATAATCAAATTAAAGTCGGTCAACCTGTTGATATTGAGCATGGTGAACAGGCATTCAACTCAACCATCACCAATATAATTCCAGCTAAAGATCAGTCTTATGTTTTAGCACGTGTACGTTTAAACAACACTGAGTTAAAGCTAACGTCAGGTCAATTATTAAAAGGCAACGTCAAAATAAATCAATTCAAGGTGGATTTAGCCGTTGAGAAAGTTGCTATCCAAGAACTGGGAGGACAATTTGGTGTCTTTGTAAAAGAAGATGAAGAGTATGAGTTTGCACCACTTGTCCTCGGTCGTTCAGACAAAAACTATATCGAGGTCATTGATGGCCTCAGTAAAGACGCTGAATATGTAAACAAAAACAGTTATCTGATTAAAGCAGATATATTGAAATCTGAAGTAGAAGACGACGATTAGGAGACGCAATATGATTGAATCAATTTTGCGTCTTGCAATAAATAGGCGCTACTTAGTATTAAGCTTGCTGATGGTAATCATCGGCGTTGGTATGTGGAGTTATCAAAAACTTCCCATTGATGCAGTTCCAGATATAACAAACGTACAGGTACAAATAAATACTTCTGCTCCCGGTTATTCACCTTTAGAAGCAGAGCAAAGGGTAACCTTTCCTGTAGAAACCGCGTTAGCTGGACTACCAAAACTGTCTCACACCCGTTCCCTGTCAAGATATGGTTTATCCCAAGTAACCGTTATTTTTGAAGAGGGAACAGATATTTATTTCGCACGCAACTTAATCAATGCCAGACTAGCTGCGATAAAAGGCGTTATTCCCTCTGGCTTAGAGCCAGAAATGGGTCCTATTTCTACAGGGCTTGGCGAAATATTTATGTATACACTGCAAGCTTCTCCTGACGCTAAAATGTCTAATGGAGAACCTTATACCGCTATTGCCCTGAGGGAAATTCAAGACTGGATCATTAAACCGCAATTGGCTCAAGTTAAAGGCGTCATTGAGGTCAACAGCATCGGCGGCTACAACAAGCAATATCACATCACGCCGAAACCTGAAAAATTACTTTTTCATCGTGTAAGCTTTGAAGAAATATCTGATGCATTGCGTAAAAACAATGATAACCGTGGCGCGGGTTATATAGAGCAAAACGGACAACAAGTGTTGGTGCGCTCCATTGGGCAACTTGCGTCAATAGATGAAATCCTCAATGTCATCATCAAAAAGAACGATGGTATTCCTGTAAAAATAAGTGATGTTGCCAATGTTGCTATAGGAAAAGAACTTAGAACAGGGGCTGCTACTCGTAATGGCATTGAGACAGTGCTTGGTACAACCATGATGCTGATTGGTGAGAATTCTCGCACCGTTGCTTTAGAAGTGGAACAGAAGCTCAGCGAAATACAAAAATCTCTGCCAAAGGGTATTACCGCCGAGCCTGTTTACGATAGAACAACTTTAGTAGATAAAGCGATTGCAACCGTTACCAAAAATCTCGTTGAAGGTGCGCTATTTGTTATCGTTGTACTTTTCTTGTTGCTTGGAAATTTACGCGCCGCATTAATAACAGCCGCCGTAATACCACTATCAATGTTAATGACAATTACAGGTATGGTACAAGCAGGAGTATCTGCCAATTTAATGAGCCTCGGTGCATTGGACTTTGGTTTGATAGTGGACGGGGCTGTCATCATCGTTGAAAACTCTGTTCGTCGGTTAGCTGAGGCGCAACACAACGGTCATAGGCAAGACCTAAGGGAACGACTAAATACTGTTTTTGAAGCCACTTCAGAAGTCATACGTCCAAGCCTGTTTGGTGTAGCCATTATCACAGTGGTATACATACCCATTTTCACCCTAACTGGTGTTGAAGGGAAAATGTTTCATCCTATGGCGGCAACTGTCGTAATGGCGTTAATATCAGCCATGATCCTTTCAGTTACACTGGTTCCTGCTGCTGTTGCGATATTTATGAAAGGTAAAATCAGCGAAAAAGAAAGTGTTGTTATTCGTTCAACCAAGTCTATCTATAAACCATTGCTAATTATGGCAATGAAATTTCGTTGGATTATTGTTTCATTTGCAACGCTGTTAATGGGGTATAGCCTTTGGTTAGCAACTACGCTTGGGACAGAATTTGTTCCACAATTAAATGAAGGTGATATTGCACTACAGGCGTTAAGAATTCCTTCGACTGGCCTAGAGCAATCAGTAGAAATGCAAGAAGTACTTGAAAAACGTATTAAAGCATTTCCTGAGGTTGATAAAGTATTTTCGCGCATCGGTACTCCAGAAGTTGCGACTGACCCAATGCCACCGAGTATTGCTGATATCTTTGTTATATTAAAACCACGCAAAGATTGGAATGAACCTTCAAAACCGAAGAGTGAATTAGTTGAAGAAATGGAAGAGGTATTGAAAAACATTCCTGGCAACAACTATGAATTCACTCAACCTATTCAAATGCGTTTCAATGAATTGATTTCAGGTGTTAGAGCAGACGTAGGTATCAAAGTATTTGGCGATGATTTGGATCGGTTATTACTGACCGCAAAAGATATTCTAAATATTGTGAAAACCGTCGATGGTGCAGCAGATGCCCGAATGGAACAAGTCACAGGTGTTCCATCTTTATCGGTAATCCCTAAACGCGAAGCGCTTGGTAGGTATGGTTTGAGTGTTACTGAACTGCAAGACTGGGTTGCCACAGCAATAGGCGGTGAATCTGCGGGGATCATTTATGAAGGTGACAGACGGTTTGAGTTAGTTGTTCGTTTACCAGAGCAAATAAGAACGGATATCGATGGCTTGAAGTATCTGCCGCTTCCACTTGAGAATGGTAACTATGTGCCACTTGAAGAAGTTGCAGAGCTTAAATCAGAGTATTTACCTGCTCAAATTAGCCGTGAGAACGGAAAAAGAAGAGTTGTGGTTACCGTCAATGTACGTGGTAGAGATTTAGGCGGTTTTGTCAAAGAAGTGAAAGCTAAAATTAATCAGGAAGGAGAAATCCCAGCAGGATACTGGCTTGATTATGGCGGAACGTTTGAACAACTAGAGTCAGCGAGTAAAAGATTAAGCTTAGTTGTGCCGATCACATTAGTTGTTATCTTAGGTATTTTGGTTATTGCATTTGGTTCATTAAAAGATGCATTGATCATTTTCAGTGGCGTGCCTTTAGCATTAACTGGGGGCGTATTCTCTCTTTATTTAAGAGACATGCCTTTATCTATTTCGGCAGGTGTCGGCTTCATTGCATTGTCAGGTGTTGCCGTATTAAATGGCTTGGTTATGTTGGCTTTTATTCGAGACCTTTGGCATGAAAAAGGCGATCTTTACTTAGCGATCATTGAAGGTGCCATCATTCGTTTAAGACCTATTTTAATGACGGCACTAGTTGCAAGTTTAGGTTTTATTCCAATGGCGCTAAACACTGGAATTGGAGCAGAAGTACAACGACCACTAGCAACAGTTGTTATCGGCGGTATTGTATCTTCTACCATTTTAACTTTGTTTGTATTACCTGTTTTATATCAGTGGGCGCATGGCTCAGAGATTAGTAAACAGCAATCTGACGAAATTTAATGCCCCAAAAGCAGCTTAATTTATGTTTAAGCTGCTTTTATATTTAATCTTTTTTATTTCAACTTTTAAAGTTTAATTCGCATCGTCTCGGCAACTTTCATTTAAAAACTCAAACTCTATCGTCGTATGCGATAAATGATAGGAAGCTAATTTAGTTGCAACTTCTTGTTTAAGTCTAATTAAGTTTTCAACTTCAAAGTTGTCACTCAGCTCAAGATGAGCTGTTAAAACGTGACTTTCACCATCTAGTGACCAAAAGTGCATGTGATGGATACCATTAACTTCTGGAAATTCCATTAATGATTGTTTAATACGTTCTTGGGTCTCTTTTTCTGGTGCCGCTTGAAGAAAAAGTACCAACGTTGATTTCAAGTTTCTAAAAACGTTAAATAAGATAAATAGCGTGAAGCCAATTGATAATAAAGGGTCTAAAATTGGCAGTTCAACAAAAAAAAGTACGACAGAAACAATAAGAACAGCAACCCAGCCAAGTACATCTTCAAGTAGATGCCATGTCAGCACTTTTTCATTTAGTGTTTCACCCGCTTTTAATTTAAATACCGCATATCCGTTAACGACAACACCGAGTATGGCAAGTCCCAGCATCCCCTCAACTACAGGCATTTCAGGATTGGACAACCTCGGTATTGCTTCAAATAAAACCCAAATAGAACCAATAATCAAAACGATACTATTTACCAATGCACCAAAAAGTGTAAGTCGGCGATAACCATAACTGAATTTGTCTGATGCTTCTTTATCTGAAAAACGACTTAAAATCCACGCAAAACCTATTGAAAGACTATCACCAAGATCGTGAACTGCATCAGCCATTATCGCGGTACTGTTGGTTAGCCAACCGCCAATAAATTCAATAATAGTAAATATCACATTAAGAAAAAACGCCCAACCAATGCGGTCGTTTTTTTCATGATGGTGACTGTGACTATGGTTGTGCATTTTGTACCTCCAGTGCTTTTGTATTTCTAATTTTTGATACATTCATATTAATCAAATGACGGATCACGCGTTGATACAACCAACGTTTTACTCCTGATAAATTTGTGCCTTTTTCTAGGTAAAATTCATCAGGGGAATTATAAAGTCCAAAGTTGTCATGGATACCTTCTTTTTGAATATAGGTATCCTCTCCACGCCAATCTGTATCTGGTGATGAAAAGCACTTTGTCGCAACACCATAACCACAAAAATCATCTTTTTCTTGGTTAAACTTCTGCTGTAGTGAGGTTAAGTATTGCCTATCTAATATAAAGCCCTCTAAATTAATCCAGTGCCCATCAAAATAAACTTCTACCCAACTATGGATAATATATTTAGGTGCTAGCCAAAATATATAGCTGGGAATGGCACCTTTTTGTAATTGCTGATCAATGGTAAAACCATGGAAACGACACTGGATACCTAATCCACGCAAGAGTGCCATTAATAGATTACCCTTAGTATTACATTGCCCATAACCATCTGCTAGCACATCGCTTGCTGCAATATCATCGCTTTCATTATAGCCGAAGAGAATCTCATCTTTTACAAACTGATAAGCGGCACCAATTTTGTTGAAATCATCCAAATTTTTCCACCCTCGTTTATTAATAAGAGATTGGATATTCTTGTGTTCAAAATTAACAACATTCGTATTATTTAAATATTTCTCAGCCATTTTATACTCCGGTTAACTTGTATATTATTACTATAAATCCTATAGTAACTATAGAGTCAAGTTTGTTAGGGAATTTTATGAAAATAGGCGAGTTCTCAAAAAAATCAGGTTGTTCAATACAGACAATTAGATATTATGAAAGAGAAGGATTGCTGTTAAATCCAAACCGTTCAGAAGGTAATTTTAGGCTGTATGATAGTAAAGCACTAAAACAATTGGAATTCGTAAAACATTGTCGCAGCCTAGATATATCACTCAATGATATTAAACGTCTTATCGAATTAAAAAATAAGCCAGAAGAAAGCTGCTCTAGCGTTAATGCATTAATTGATCAGCAACTCGCATTAGTGAATAAGCGCATGAAAGAATTAAGAGCGCTTAAAGCAGAGTTACAACAGATGGCAAGTGCTTGTGGTTCAAACAATACTATTGAAGCATGTGGGATCATAAAATCTTTAGATAGTTAATCCTTTTAGGGTTATGCAGGCAGAATATAAATCGTTAACACCTACTACTGTTAATACCACTTTGTTAAGATTTACCAACAGTAATTGCACGCTCCGACATAAAATCATCTGATGCGGCATAAACTGTTCCAAAATATGAATCCCAGCTTTTCCCTTCAAAAGCAGTAATCAAGTCAACTAGTTGATGAAACTCACCTCCAGATTCTGAAAGGTGTTGAGCATCCCACAGTTGATCAAGCCGCTTTAACGCAGACGTTAACTCTTCCTGATTACTTATTTTATTTGCTGACAAAATATCTTTTACATCAATTCGTGAACAACTATCATGCTTTTCATCATTAGGCTCAATAACGGTTAAACTATCACCGCACATATCAGCAAAGCACTTCTGGCAGAGATCAATACTGATTTGATTGCCATCACCGTGAATACTTCCATAGCCACATTTATGATCAATACTTATAAACTCATGAAATTCGTAGTCATCTTGAGTTGCATGTTCGCCACAACCATTACAAGTGAGTTTAGAGATCACTTTAACAACTTTATCTTCAAAATTTTTCATGATTACTCTAAATTTTTTGCTGATTCTTTAATAGCATTAACTCTTCAGTGTTCTTGTCTATAGACAATAAAACAAGGCTATCTTCGGTTAATAAAATGCATCGTTTCAACGGATGATGATGATCATCTAACCGCCTCAATATTGAGTTTAGCTCGCGTTTAAACTTAGCTGGCCTAAGCACCTTGCAGCTTAAGTTGGCAATTTCTAGGCTGGAACTACCCAGGCTTTTGAATTCAATCAAATCACCAACTTCAAAATAGTCACTGAATTTATCTTTTGGCAGTGAAAATAATACACTGCTATCTGAATCATCTTAAAATTCAGTTGGGCACCTATTTACTTTGACTTCAAAATTTTCATTGAGATGATCGACTGAGGTCATTATTGCTCTTTGACTATGTATCATTTGACCACCGTTCAATGTAATCGTTTTGCATCTTCACGCTCTAATTTCTCTCTTGCTTCAATTACTTCAGCAGGTGAAAGCAACAAATGTCTCATAACTACAAATTCAGATAATCTCAACTCAAAACTTTCGGGTTTATCTTCAGTGACATAACAATTATCGCTTTTTGTAATGAATTCAAAGTTATTTTGAGATTTGATAATTGATGTTATTACCCTTTGCCCTTTCTCAAATAGATACGTTTGATCTGAATGAACAATACCGAATAACATTTCCCCAAGAAAAATTTTCTCATCATTATGGAAATCAAAAACACTCAATACTGTTGCGCTTTTTAAGAATGTTTTTATCATAACGCATTCACCAGCCAATCTACGTGAGCAAAAGGTCTCAAGATCATTAGGTAATATGAGTTATTGAAAACAATTCGAAATTGACATGCATCTTTACGAGATAAAAGTGAATCATTAATCCATTGGTTTTTCGGTGAATAGCACTTTTCACCGTCCTCGATTTTGTTCAGAAAAATGCACTCAAGAGTTAATCTTTCACTTCCTAAATTTAAAATAAACACCTGCTTTTCTTCAGTATCTTTTATCCGAATATTAATATTGGGGGCGTGTCCAATGTCAGTGATTGACAAATGCGGTGATAATGGGAAACCAAATACCAGATAGTTTTGGTTATTTATTTTAAAATAAGAAGGATTGCGGTCAGGAGTATCTGATTCAAAATTTGATAAGCAGTCACAGCTATCAGCTACCCATTTTATATGTTCATCTATTTTTATTCTTTCTTCGTTTGTTTTAGCAGATGAGTCATCTGATTGTGTAAGATTCGTATGAAGTGAATGCTTTACGTTATCAACAGAGAACTCATCAAATGAAACTTTTGTTGCTAGAAAACGGAATGGTATTTCATTGATTAACAGATCAGTGCTTAAAACAGCGTAATGATCTTGTAATGAATCAAAACATAGTTGCCAATCCAATTCGATGTGCTCGGCATCTACAATGTATTTTGACTCATTCTCAAGACCAAATAATTTATATAAATTTGAAATCAAATCAATATCAGAAATATTTATTACTGCCTTCGATTCTAGTCGAATCGCCATTTGTTCTATTTCTAAATGAAGTTCTTCAATTAATTCTTTATCTTCCACTTCACAGATCAATACGTACTTTAACTTTTGATATTCAGATAAAGCCCCAAAACTTGATGCATAATTAAATTCAGCTATTGAGTCGCATAAATCTTCAAAGTCTATATGTTGGTAGATAGTTTTTGCTAATAAATCATAACCAAATGATTCAGGTAAATTTAGGGATTTTGCAAGAAGTTTAGCTTGGAGTTTTAACTTTAAGGTTAATGTGTCTGATGTGATCATTTAGTTATCCATAAATTAAAACAAACAACAGCCTACTAACGCCAGTTTGTTAATTATGAAAACCAAATTTTTACGGATGCTCTGCTTCATCGTTCATATTTAAATATCAGCTAAATATGTGTAGGCATAGGCTGTCCGTTCAGCCTTTTTTGCTAATATATATGAGAGTAAAACGATTGTAAACAGAACAGAATTATACGTATCTGTATAATTTAAAAGGATTTTATTTTATTTTACTTTTAAAATCAGTTGGTTCAATACCGAAAATTTCAACAACGCTATTTTCGTTTATTTTTATTTTTTCAACCCTTTCATTAAAACGAGACAAAATATTATTCATATCAGTATTGAGAAATTTCAGAAGGAAGTCTTCTGCTTTAGGGTGTAAAGCCGCTAATATCAAATTTTTATTTTCAAAGGAGTCAGACTTCAGCAATGAAATTAACTGTCCATAACTATCACAGCCATAAACAACATAGGACAACATTTCTTGGGCTTGCCCAAGCGGAATAGATATTTTTTTTGAAAGCCTTTTTGCCTGTCTTTTTACATTATTAAGCAAGTCGTCATTTTTTAGCGACATTTATTCACCAATACAAAAATAAACAACAAAAAGCCCACTGCACTTCTTGTTGAATAAATTTTTATTGGAAAATGATCCGCTATGCGAATTAACTAACTACTCAAAGTAAATCCATTTCGTCCGCTAATGTGGGAACTGGCCTCTTTGATACGGCCTTACTTCATATGATAACACATACAAAGTCATGCCTATTATTACACTAAATTTCACTTTTAGTAATATGATAAACAGTTTTTACTGCATTGATATTATTCATCAAGGTAATACATATCATGGCTAGAAAATTTTTCTCGATTAGACGAACTTTAATACGAGCAGCATCCATAATTAGGAGGATTGAAGCACATTAAGCCTTTTCCATTGGAGCCGTAACAAGTAGCCCTCCATTACTTACTATATCTTTAAATACACCTGAAATAGCATAATCAACTAATGCTGCTGTCGCAGCTTCTAGAAATTTAATAAGAACTTCGCCATAGTGATTGTGATAAGACATTTTTAAATCTGTCGCAAATTTAGATTTGTTGAAAACATACCTTGCGAAATCTTTTCTTTGTTGAAATGGTAAGTACTGACCGTCAATAAAATATAAATATTCGATGCCTTCGTCACCAGCAACACTTACATTTTGCTTAATTAAAATTTTTGAAAACTCGTACTCTTTGATTATTTCAAATAGCTTAAAGTACAGAAACTCCAATTCTTTCTTACTAAAATCTTTGTTGTGAAGTAGCTCTTTTTTCAACTCTTCTTTTAATTCACTTTTATAAAAACAATTTACGCTCATTTTATTACCTCAATAATATTTTTTATGTTATCTCCTATTAATTAACTCCTAACGGTCATTGTTTCACAGTTAATACACTGAAATCTATACTAAAAAATAAATATTCAAAATGTCATTTAGCACTGTTTTATAAATAAAACTCATCTAAGACAAATAAACCGGAATGTATCTAAATCAAGTATGCTTTGGGTTTACAAAATACAGGTACGAGTGATATGAATGATATTCAAAAGAAGATTATTTATCGCGTGTGAGATTGATGACCTACCTAATAAGCTAGCGTTCTCTTTTTGCTTAGTTCACATCGCGTAAACGATAGTGCAATGCACAAGAATAGATATTTTTAGCTTGGCTCAAGGGAATTAAAGGAGAATAAATTTAAAATACTTTAACTAATCAATACTCATCTAAAAAGCCAGGATACGATTTAAGTGATAATTTATGCTAAGCAACTTATTGTACTTAAAATTAAATTAAGTGCTCTAAATAGACTTATAGAAGCTTTAATGGAGTATTTTTTATATCAGAAGATATATTTAAGAAAAATAATATATTAATATTATTAATGAGATATTTAACTAAAAGCTAAATAAAAGAAAATGGCAGTCCGTACAGGATTTGAACCTGTGACCCTCCGCTTCATCACACTACAGTTTTCACTGCCACCATTACTGGCTTCGTGCGCTGGACTATCCCTTCACCATTGCTTTCGCTTTAGGTGGATGCCGTCTAGTCTCTGCACCTTCCTTACTTTCGTAAGGCTTGGCTCAGGATTGCCATCATCATTACATGGAAGGTTTCCCTGAATTTGACATCTTACACTTAGAGGTTTTCACCAATAAGGCCCAAATTTTACTTTTAGAAGGCGGATGCTCTATCCAGCTGAGCTAACGGACCTTTATTACAAATAGTAGTCTATAATAAAAAACTAATATTTATTTGTAAATAATATGATTATTTGAATTATTAGACAAATAAACATGTTACCTACCATGGTAACTTTTATCAGAAGATGGGTAAAGTTACCTACCCTACACACCACGAAAACCTTACATTCTGATAAGTTAGGTAATACCCTAGGGGGTAATACTTGCTCTATCCAGCTGAGCTAAGGGCGCACAGTACCTTATAACAGGTTACTTTCAAATTATTTATAAAAAAGAAAGTGGTCGGTGATGCAAGATTCGAACTTGCGACCCCTTGGACCCAAACCAAGTGCGCTACCAAGCTGCGCTAATCACCGACATTCGTCTAATCAAACACTAAAAACATGCTTGCTTTCAACGGGTGCGGATATTACCTAGTTGGCTGTTCTTCGTCAAACGTTTTTTACAAATAAATATTCGTTCGCTCACTTTTACAGCAACCTTTCCTCATAGAGAAACTATTTGGTTAATATTAATACTAACAACCAAAAATTCGATGAATTAACTTTTACCATAGAAATGATAACCAATATCTATAACATATCAAAAAATTCACCTACACCTGCGATGGAATTTATGAGAAAATGCGTTGTTTTTTTCATATCGACACCCTAGGAATTATGACTGCATCACTTATTGATGGCAAAGCCATCGCTCAACAATTAAGAACTTCGGTTAAAGAAAAGGTCAGTGCTCGCGTAGCGCAAGGTTTAAGAGCGCCGGGATTAGCCGTTATTTTAGTCGGTAGTGATCCCGCTTCAGAAGTTTATGTCGGCAGTAAACGTCGCGCTTGTGAAGAAGTTGGCTTTGTATCTCGCTCTTATGATTTGCCAGCATCAACAACAGAAGCAGAATTATTAGACCTAGTATCAACGTTAAACAATGATGATGAGATCGACGGTATTCTGGTACAACTTCCCTTACCTGTCGGTTTAGATGCAAATTTAGTGATAGAGCACATTGCTCCCAATAAAGACGTTGATGGTTTCCACCCTTCTAATGTCGGTAAGCTTGCTTTACGTTTACCAGGATTAAGACCTTGTACACCGAAAGGCATTATGACGCTGATCCAATCAACCGGTGTTAAACCTCATGGTTTAGATGCTTTAGTCATTGGTGCTTCAAATATTGTCGGCCGTCCAATGACTTTAGAGTTATTACTAGCCGGTTGCACTATTACTACAACTCACAGATTCACCAAGAATTTAGAAGAAAAAGTGCGTAATGCTGATTTAATCGTGGTTGCGGTAGGTAAACCTAAATTTATTCCAGGTGAATGGATCAAAGAAGGTGCGATTGTTATCGATGTAGGTATCAATCGTTTAGATGATGGCAAGTTAGTCGGCGATGTAGATTTTGATGTTGCGAAAGAGAAAGCATCATTTATAACCCCTGTTCCGGGCGGCGTTGGTCCAATGACAGTTGCCAGTTTAATTGAAAACACGTTAATTGCTTGCGAGAAATTTCACAGCTAATTTTCAAAAAGCGATTGATCAAAGAGGCCAGCAAAATGCTGGCCTCTTTGTTTTATAGTTGTACTCAAACCATCTTGTTATAAATTACGCTTTACGCCAAGTCGTTTTGCCAGCACTATCTTCTAAAATAACGTTCAGTGCTTTTAATTTATCACGTGCGTCATCGGCACTCGCCCAATCTTTATTAGCTCTAGCGTCATTTCGTTGCTTAATTAGCGCTTCTATTTCAGCCACTTCGTCAGTATCTCCTGTCCCTTGAAGAAAGCTTGCTGGATCTAACTGTAATAAACCTAATAGACCACCTAAGCCTTTTAACAACGATGCCAATTCAACGGTATTTTCACCATTGTTTTGTTTAGCAACGTTCAGCTCTTTCGATAATTCAAAAAGCACAGCTAATGCTTCTGGGGTATTAAAGTCGTCATCCATTGCCGCGCAAAAATTCTTCACAAACGTATTATCTTTATCTAATTCAAAACCTTCAATAACAGGAACATCACGTAAAGCCGTATAAATTCTTTCAACTGACGCACGTGCTTGCTCTAAATTTTCAGTTGAATAATTCAGCTGGCTGCGATACTGCCCTGTGGTTAAGAAAAAACGTGTGGTTTCAGGATCATACTTTGACAGCACTTCTCTTATCGTAAAAAAGTTATTTAACGATTTAGACATTTTTTCTTGGTCAACCTGCACCATACCCGTATGGATCCAATAATTCACATAAGGAGTATCAAGCGCACAACAACTTTGCGCTACTTCATTTTCATGATGAGGAAATTGTAGATCTGAGCCGCCGCCATGAATATCAAAATGCTTACCTAGCACTTTCGCATTCATTGCCGAACATTCAATGTGCCAACCTGGACGACCAGCTCCCCATGGAGAATCCCAACTAGGCTCTTCAGGTTTCGCTGATTTCCACAAGACAAAATCCATTGGATTACGTTTTGTTTCATCCACTTCAACACGCGAGCCTGATTGTAATTGTTCTAAATTTTGGCCACTAAGTTTGCCATAATCTTGATAACTTGAAACGTCAAACAACACATCGCCTTGTTCATTATCGCCAGCAATATACGCATGCTTTTTGGCAATTAACGTTTCGATCATGGCAATAATTTCTGGCATATGAGTGGTCACACGCGGCTCAAGATTAGGACGCGCCATGTTTAATGCGTCAAAGTCTTCATGCATTGCGGCAATAGTACGTTCAGTTAATTGCTCCGTCGTTTCATTGTTTTCAATGGCGCGATTGATGATTTTATCTTCAACATCCGTGATGTTACGTATGTAATTCACATCGTAACCAGAAAAACGTAAATAACGCGCAATATTGTCAAAACTAATATAAGTTCTTGCGTGACCGATATGGCATAAGTCATAAACAGTACAACCACAAACATACAAACCTACTTTACCGGGTTGAATTGGTGTAAAAATTTCCTTTTTACGGGTTAAAGTATTGTATATCTGTAACATGAGGTTGCTTGACTCCAAATTTAAAAGAATAGATTGAGATAAAATTTTCGATAATTGTACCCGAACTATTAACTATGGTCATCACTTCCCTTTACAGATTCTTGCTTTAGGTTACAATTCTCACACTATTTCTTATGAGTACATTAAAATGATCACATTTAAAACAACTTTAGGTGATATCAAAATTGCATTAGATTTTGATAAAGCGCCAATTACCGCTAAAAATTTCCAACAATATGCTGAAGATGGCTTTTACAATGGCACAATCTTTCATCGTGTGATCAAAGGGTTTATGGCACAAGGCGGTGGTTTTTCATCAGGCATGGGTGAAAAAGAAACACGTGAAACTATTGAAAATGAAGCAAGTAATGGTTTAAGCAATAAGCGTGGTACGTTAGCAATGGCTCGTACGCAAGATCCACATTCTGCCTCTGCTCAATTTTTTATTAACTTAGTCGATAATAACTTTTTAGATTTTAAAAATGAATCGGTACAAGGTTGGGGTTACTGTGTATTTGGTGAAGTGGTCGAAGGCATGGACATTGTTGATAAAATGACTTTAGTGGATACAGGTCGTTTAGGTCATCATGATGATGTACCGAAAGAAGAAATTATCATTGAAAGCACAATTGTAGAATAAACACGATGGCAACACCGGATAAATCAGCGGTAACATATTTCATCGCTGATTTACATTTAGCACAAAACAGGCCTGATATAACGGCCTGTTTTTTATCGTTTTTAAAAAACGAAGCAGTAAATGCCGAAGCCTTATATATTCTCGGCGATTTATTTGAATACTGGATTGGCGATGATGATACCAACGAATTTATTCATGAAATTGCTGCCGCTCTGAAAGCACTTGCCGATAAAAATATCCCTATTTTTTACATTCATGGCAATCGCGATTTCTTATTAGGAAAACGCTATGCAATAATGTCGGGGATGACGCTGTTACCCGAAGTTACATTAATAAATTTATATGGGGAGCCTGTGGTGATTATGCATGGTGACACGTTATGCACGCGCGATGTTGACTACCAAGCATTTCGCAAAAAATCTCGTTCTTGGTGGTGGCAAGCCATCATTAAAAGTTTACCGCTTTTTGTGCGAAGAAAAATAGCAGAGAACTACCGTTCACAAAGTGCCGCCGCGACAGCAATAAAATCACAAGATATTATGGATGTGACTGAATCCGAAGTGGTTACCTGCCTAGAGCAATATCAATCTCAAGTATTAATCCATGGCCATACACATAGACCTTTCACGCATCAAATAACCGCAAATAACCTTCCTGCGCAAAGAATTGTTTTAGGTGATTGGTACGAACAAGGCGCTTGGCTTAAAGTTACCCCTAAGAATAAAGAGCTATTATTTAACCCTCTTTCATCGAACTAAATATTACTTTTAACAAAGTTTTGATAACTTTTATGATCACTTTATACAAAAGTATAATTTACCTAAAAGAGAAATTCATTTAAGCTAAAAGTGTTTATTAACAACTTATTAATAAATACCATCACATTATTAATCAAATGTTTATAGCAAAATATAAAAGAAAGTAATCTACACATAACAATCATTATATAGAGCTCTTCTTTTGATTTAATTATTACTCGGAATTTTAAAGTACCAAAAAATGTAGTTGTAGATATTTAAATATTTACTATGATTGATAGCAAGTCATCACATAGTTTACCAATCAGTTAGAGTTATTTTAAGGGAATATTAATGAATACTCACGATACTTATTCATCCGCCGTAAAACTTAGTGAAGAGACAATCAAATTCCTCTGTAATTATGAAGTATCTCCTACACCAATTAATTTTTCTGTCATTTATTATTACTTATCTAAGAAAGATGAAAAAATGAATCTCTTGCTTGATGAGTATATTAGTTGGAATGGTTCGTTAGATGCTGTGTTTATTGAATCGTTATTTCTCGAGTTTTTCTCAAACTCTGAAGATGTTGAAAAGATGTTTATCACCCCTTTTGAAAACACCTTAACATCAACAATGGAACAATTAGAACGCCAAGCAATTAATGGCGAACAGATCGCCAAAAATTTCAAAAAAGCTGACCGAGTATTAGCCAATTCAGATCAAGCGAGTTCATTAAAGCCGCTGGTAAGATTTATCAATTCAACCTTAATAGATTCACAGCAACAGCATAATGATCTAACCAGTGAGCTTGAAAAAACATACAACAAAGTTAATCAATTGAAGTCACAATTAAAAGCATCGCGTGAAGAAGCCATGCGTGATTCATTGACTGGTTTATATAACCGTAGAGGATGTGAAGAGAAACTCAAAGACCTAGCTCTGGAAAGTACTCATGCGTCGGTTTCTATTGATATTGATCATTTTAAAAAATTTAATGACGAATTTGGTCATGCAATTGGTGATAAAGTCATTCAAAGAGTTGCTTCAACCATACAAGATCATATTAGCTCTACTGACTTTGCAGTGCGCTTTGGTGGAGAAGAGTTTATGGTGGTATTAGCGAATAAAACGAAAGAAGAAGCTAAAAACATCGCCGAAAAAATTCGTATTGCCATTACAAATTTAAAATTAAAACAAAAAAAATCGAATACCTATTTACCTTCAATTTCAATCTCAGCAGGGGTTGCTGAGTATCAAGAATATCAAAACTGGAAATCAGTGTTTGAAGTAGCTGATTCTGCCCTTTATCAAGCGAAGCATGCCGGTAGAAACTGTTGTGTTGTTTTATAAGTTAGTATTTTAATAAAGTATTTTTTCGAATTAAAAAAGTCAGCAATTACGCTGACTTTTTATTGTGGATTATAAACTTACAGATATAGAATCACAGTTACGAAATCCATCCATTTATCAAGTTAAAATTAGCTCGATTTCATTCTATCAATCCAGTTAGTAACACGCAGTTCTAATGCAGATAAAGGCATAGCCCCACCACTTAGTACTGTATCGTGAAATCCTCTAATATCGAATTTGTCACCTAACATTTTTTCAGCAAGCGCCCTTAGTTCCATAATTTTTAACATGCCAATTTTATATGATGTCGCTTGACCTGGTAGCACAAGATAACGTCTAACTTCAGAAACAATCGCTTCTTCTGCAATAGGTGTTTTTTCTTTAAAATACTCAATAGCTTGCTGCTCTGTCCAACCTTTTGCATGTAATCCTGTGTCAACAACCAACCTAACTGCACGCCACATTTCATTTACTAATCGGCCAAAATCAGAGTATGGGTCTTGATAACGCCCCATTTCTTTAGCTAACAACTCAGCATACAATCCCCAACCTTCACTGTAGGCTGTAAAGTTAGCTTGAGTTCTAAATTGAGGAATAGAGGTTAATTCTTGTGCAATTGAAATTTGCATATGATGACCTGGGTTACCTTCGTGATAAGCCACGCCTTCCATTTCATTTTTGGGCATTGCACTCATATCTGAAAGGTGTGCATAGTAAACACCTGGTCTTGAACCATCAGGAGTGCCGGGAAAATAATGCTGTGCAGCACCATCTTGCTCTCTAAAAGATTCAACGCGTTTAACCACTAATTCAGCTTTAGGCAAAATACCAAAGAATTTTGGCAATTCTTGATTAATAGCCGCTAAGTGTTTTTCTGTCTCACTGATATAGCCTAACCTGCCATCATCAGTATTAGAAAAGAAAAATTGTTCATCTGTTTTAATGAAGGTGAAAAACTCTTGTAAATCACCTTCAAATGCAACCTTATCTTTAATGGTATTCATTTCTGTGGTAATACGAGCAACTTCAGAAACGCCTAAACTATGGATCTCATCCGACGTTAGTTCAGTCGTGGTTGACGCTTTTAATCTGAAATTATAAAAGTCCTCTCCATTAGGTTGGCTAGACACCCCTTTCGCGATAGCATCGGTATTGGCAATATCTTCCTCAAACCATGAAATTAAAGCTTGATAGCTCGGCAAAAAAGCATCATTTAATGCTGATTTCGCCTGCGCTTCAAGTTCAGCAGCACGCGTATCATCGATTTCGTTACTTGCAACTAAACTGGCAACTTTTCTTTTCGCATCAGCCCATAAAGGCACATCATTTTTACTTTCTATAAAAGGTGCGCCAGCAATCAAATTCTTCGCTTGCTCAATCACCCCTTGGTAAGCAAAGCGAGGGGGTCTCACACCTTTACTGGCATTTTCTTTTGCTCGAACCAACAGTTGTTCAATTGCGGTTGCCACGCCAGATATACGCTTGTTATACGCGATCATGTCATTTTCATTTTCTACTTTATGAAAGTTGATCAGAAATTGTGCAGCAAATGCTTGAATACCATTGAATTGAGTAAAAATATATTGATTATGGTTATACTTTTGACCGGCTAACGCTTGTTCATATTGATGTATCCAAATACCGTAAGAGGTCTTAGCTTCATCATCCAATTTATCATAATCAAACTGAGCCTTTAAATCTGAAACTGTCTTTGCTTGCCAATCAAGTCGTTTTTTTTCTGCCGCCTCACTCATATCATCTATTTGGTCATACTTTTCTTTTCGCCCTAAAAACGTCAACATCATAGGGCTCATTTGCAAGTCTTCTTCATATTTCACTGCAAACCATTCATTTAAACGTTCACTTTCAGAAAGCGCTGTATTCTCTATGCTAGATGATGGCTTAGTCGCTGAGGTGTTGTTAGAGTCTTGAGAAACTGAACTAGGTTGGCATGCAGTTAAAATACCTACTGCCACTAAGGTAAGTGCTATTTTCATGTGTAATTCCCTATTTTATTATTATATGAGCGTTGAAAGACAAGAAGTTCTATCGAATAACTAAAGATAATAAACAGAACTGAGAAAAATTGCGAATATGTCAGTGACTTTACGCAGGAACGCCACTGTGGAATTTAAAGTCTTGGTCGTCAGATAAAATTAGCTTGGCTTCTACCTCACCAAAAAACTGTACTCGTTCCGCAATATCCTGACCTGATATTTCTTGGGCTAAAGTGAGGTAATCTTGATAATGCCTTGCTTCAGAGCGTAATAATGAGATGTAAAAATCCCCTAAGCGTTTATCAACATGTGGCGCTAATTTGGCAAATCGCTCACAAGATCTAGCCTCGATATAGGCCCCAACAATTAACTTATCAACCATAGCATCAGGTTCGAACGTTTTAACATTACGCAGCATACCTTTTGCGTAACGACATGGCGTGATACTTTTATATTCAACACCATACTCATCCATTATTTCTAATACTTGATAAAAATGATGAAGTTCTTCTTTGATTAACACCACCATTTTATCGATGAGATCTTGTCCGTATTTAGCATTTGACTTTGGGATCACCGTTTTAGATAACTTATTCTTTGCTGGTAATTCACGCCAATCACCTTCACGTTTATAAATAAAGGTCTCAAAAGGTTCAAGCCAAGCTAAAAGTGCATTGGCACTTTCTTTATCTACGGCATATTTTCGAATTAAAAACATCGCACTTTGCGCGGCTTTTAATTCGCAAATTAAGTGATCAATGAGAATTATATCTAAATTCTCTTTTTTAACGGCTTCATCAAGCCACGCTTGTGGTGTTTCACATTTAAGGAAGGATAAAATTGGCGTTAATAATTCCTGAATCGACATGTCTAATCATTTTTCGTTTTAACTTAAAGGTATGCACAAATTTTATCATACGACGAATAGCTTCACGTGCTTTTTTTACATTAAATTAAAACTGAAAATTTAAACATTATTTATAACTAAAAAACAAAGGCATCACCGTTTATTTTCCTCAAGATAAACAATTGGCGTAAAGCTTTCTTAAGCCCTATATTTATAGTACTGAATTTGAACCGGATAATATTTGCATCCTTAACACGTTAAAATAACAATAAAATTTAACATTCTTTATAACAACACTTTTTTACAAGGAAAAAACATGTCTTCACAAAACTATGACGCCATTAAAGAACTTTATACAGCTTTTACAAACGGTGATATGCCAAATGTTTTAGCTGTATTACACGAAGATATTATCTGGAATGAAGCAGAAAATTTCCCTTATGCTGATAACAATCCCTACCAAGGCCCGCAAGCCGTTTTAGAAGGTGTATTTGCACGTTGTGGTGGCGAGTGGGATAAATTTGCCGTACATATGAATACATTATATGACGCTGGAGATCACATAATAGCCACCGGAAAATATGTTGGCACATTCAAAAAAACAGGCGTGTCGATGAATCCTCAGGCGGTACATATTTGGACAATGAAAGAAGGTAAAGCCGTACGTTTTCAACAACATATTGACACTTTAGACGTTGCTAAAGCGACAGGACTGACTACATAATACTCGTTTTAGCTTTTACACAAAAGTACTGCCATTATCGGTTAACACTACACTCTTCACGTAAGCATGATTTGAGTTTTACTTGTCTGCTCATAACTTATGATGCATGTACAATCTTTGAGTTTATTATTCTCTTTTATCAGCCAAACCTTTTTAATGACTCACACTAGAATGTCTAAACCATATTTTTCACTTTAAACTTATGTTAAAAATATAGCTAATACATTAAAAAACAAACTAAAAATAAACAAATGTCTTTAGTTATACTACTATGAGTATTATGAAATTAAGAATCCTCTTCCATTGCTTTTTTATTGCCACGCTATTATGTAGTCCGTGTTCATTGGCTGAAGAAAATACGTCAAAAGAAAAGACTCCTATACATATTGTAGCCCTAGAAAAAAATTACCCTTTTAGTTTTATGTTACCAAATGGCTCACCAAGTGGGCTTTATATAGAATTTTGGCAACTATGGGCAAAAACAAACAATACACCAATTAAAATTTCGCTACGCTCTCTCGAAGATGGCCTGCAGTTAATTAAACTAAAAAATACCATGCACGCTGGGTTGTTTAAAAATACTGAGCGCGAACAGTGGGCAGACTTTACCTTACCGATACATAATGTCCAATCCAGAGTTATTTATAAGCGAAATTTCGATAAATCCACAAAACTCAGTGAACTTGACGGTATAAAAATTTCAACCAAGCGCCTTAGCTACCAAGAAACTTATGTTAAAAATAATTTTCCAAATGTTAACGTGGTTAATCACGAAGACTTTAATCAAGCAATCACTCGTTTATTAGAAGATAGCAACAATGAAATTCAAGGTGTTATCGCAGAATTACCCCATGCAATGGCTGAATTGGCGAAGAGAGGCATTAGTGGCGTATTCGTTATTTCAGACGAAGTAATATTATCAAATAATGTCTTCGGCTTAATTGCTAAAGAACAACCAGAATTATTAGCAAAGATTAATGAAGGTATCGAAAATATTCCTGTTGAAGAAGTCGTTGCATTAGAAAGACATTGGCTACCTGCCTTAAAACCATTTTTTGATACATTCCCTCATATGCCATTATTAACTGAAGAAGAAAATAATTGGTTACTAAAAAATAATGCTTTTTCTCTCGGCGTAGATCCTCAATGGGCACCGTTTGAATTTTACGATGAAAATAAAGAGTTTAGTGGCATATCAGCAGATTACATCAAGCACGCCGAATCAAAGCTTAACGTAACTTTCATGCCTCAAAAAGAACTATCTTGGGCACAAGCCTTTGCAGGGTTTAAGCAAGGAAATGTAGATGTAATGTCAGCTATTTTCTTTACCGAAGAGCGAGCAAAAAACATCAATTTTACCGAACCTTACTTTGAAATATCCTTAGTGCTAGTAAGTAAGGAAAATGCTTATTATGCCGAAAGTTTAAGCTCGCTAGACAACAAAAAGCTCGGTTTAATTACTGATTATGTCTATGACGAACTTATTCAGCAAAAACACCCCAATATTGAGTTAATCAGTGTTAATACCGTAGAAGAAGGTTTGAAGCTCTTACAATCAGGAAAAATCGATGCTTTTATGGACTCTATTGCGACTATAAACTACGAAATCAATAAGCATAAACTCAATGATATTATTATCACCGCTTTTACGCCATATAAACTAGAATTAACCATGGCGGTTCGTAAAGGGCTGGAACCATTAGTCCCTATTTTAAATAAAACATTTCTATCGATGACAGAAAAACAACGTGCCGCCATCGCAAATAATTGGTTATCCATTCATGTTCAATCAGGCGCAAATATTACTACGATTCTTTTTTGGTCTCTGCCGATACTAGCCTTTTTAATCTTGATCATTTTTATCTTTTATCGAATGAATCTACGTCTTAAAAAAGAAGTGTCTATACGCCAAGAAAATGAACAGCAATTAATTGCGACTCAGCGTGATCTAGCCGCTCAAAAAAAAGCAATGGACGTACATTCACTTGTTTCGGTTTCTGATATTAAAGGCAATATCGTTTATGCCAATGACAAATTTTGTGCGATTAGTGGTTATAGTCATCAAGAACTAATAGGCAGAAATCATAGCATACTTAAATCTGATCAGCATCCATCGGCTTTTTGGCGCGAAATGTATTTAATTGTTTTAAAAGGTGGCCATTGGAATGGTGAAATTTGTAACCGCACGAAAAGTGGCGAACGGTTTTGGGTAGATACAACCATAGTGCCTTTTTACAATAATGAAAATAAGCTTGGTGGCTACATTTCTGTTCTAACAGATATTACCCGTCAAAAATCAGCCATAGCACGTTTAGCTGACGCAAAAAAACAAGCGGAAGTTGCCAATGAATCGAAAAATGAATTCTTAGCAAACATGAGTCACGAGATCCGCACACCAATGAATGGTGTTATCGGTATGACCAACCTTTTGCTTGACACCCAATTAACACAAGAGCAAATAAACTTTGCTTCAACCGTAAAATACAGTGCTGAATCTTTGTTAATTATTATTAACGATATTCTAGATTTTTCTAAAATTGAAGCGGGAATGTTAGATCTTGAACCACTTGAATTTGATTTGAGTATACTCTTACATGAAATCGGGAGTAGCATTGCTTTTCAGGCACACGAAAAAGGATTAGACTTAATTTGTCCTGGCAATAGCATGTCCAACCAATCTTATATCGCTGATCCTGGCCGGATTAGACAAATACTTAATAATTTAATCAGTAATGCAATTAAATTTACCGACAAAGGTGAAGTTTCAGTATTTTGTCGTGTCGTAGAACAGTCCAAACAACGAACAAAATTATGCTTTGAAATTAAAGATACGGGAATAGGGATCAGTAAAGAGAAACAAAAGAACCTGTTTGAAAGATTTAGTCAAGCAGACAATTCAACAACCCGGAAATTTGGTGGCACTGGTTTAGGTTTAACGATTAGCAAACAATTAGTAGAAATGATGGGAGGTGAAATAGGGGTAAAAAGTACAGAAGGTCAAGGCTCAACATTTTGGTTCACATTAAATGTTGAAAACGCCCATTGCGCTTTATCTAAAGAATCGCTCGATAATCTACAAGATCAAAAAATACTCATCGTAGATGACAACCTAACGAACAGAACCTTATTAACGCAATTATTAAACAAATGGCAGGCAAAAAGTACTGCGGTTGATTCAGGTAAAAATGCTTTGATAACACTTAATGAGGCTGCTGATCAAGGCTCACCTTTTCAAATTGCAATTTTAGATATGCAAATGCCTGAAATGGATGGCGTACAATTAGGTAAAGTAATAAAAAGTAAAAAAAATCTAGCAGATACACGCCTAGTAATGCTGACTTCACAAGGTCTTAGAGGCGATAGCGATTTACTTAAAGCCGTTGGCTTTAATGGTTATTTAAACAAACCAATCGATGAATCTATTTTATATAAAACCCTGAAAAAAGTTTCTGGCGTGAACGCTTCAGACAAAAAGCTTACTAACCATTTAACAGCTCATCAAATTCCTCAATTTAAAGCAAGAGTGTTAGTGGTAGAAGATAACGCCATAAATCAACGGGTTGCACAAGGATTACTGCAAAAGTTCGGCATACAAGTTGATGTAGCAGCGAATGGTAAAGAAGCACTTAGTTCTTTAAAAGATTTACCGTTTGATTTAGTGCTAATGGACTGCCAAATGCCCATTATGGATGGTTATGAAGCAACGAAAAATATTAGAGCAGAACACTCTGAAGTATTGAATAGAAAAATACCAATAATCGCCATGACGGCAAACTCTATGAAAGGAGATCAAGCTAAGTGTATCTCTGTCGGAATGGACGACTTCATATCAAAACCTGTAAACCCGAATAAACTCGAAGAAGTGTTAACGCGTTGGTTAAAATAAAGTAATCATTTAACGGTTAATCTTTAATCATGTTTTAGACAATAATTACAACTATGTAATTCGTTCCATTACAGTCATAAACAATGAAAATGAATCACCCTACACTTCATTTTCTCTGGAATACAAGACTAGCACTAAACATTAACACGATTAATTACTGCTAGCTCCCATTAATCCGTTATGAGTCAATAACAAGCTGTAATCACTTTACTTTTAGAGATAAAAAAGGAGCGAATTATCGCTCCCTTTGATTTTCACTGCTCTTTAAAGAAGATTATTTACTTTCATTCGGGACAGGAAAACCACGTTTTTTCAAAATGTATTTAACTTCAGGATCACGACCACGGAATTTACGATACGCTTCTTTACGATCAGTTTCGTTACCTGTAGCAAGTATCACCGAACGGAAACGTTCTGCTGTTTCTTTATCCCATACATTGCCTGCTTCTTCAAAGGCTGCCCATGTATCTGCATCCATGGTTTCAGACCATAAATAACTGTAGTAACCTGCTGAATATGAATCAGATGAGAACAAATGATTAAAGTGCGGTAAACGATGACGCATGACAATTTCTTTTGGCATATCGATTTTATTCAATGTTTCACGTTCAAACGCATCTGGATCAGTCACCGGCTCTTCGCGATTATGTAACATCATATCCACAATAGCTGATGATAAATATTCAACCGTGGCAAACCCTTCGTTAAAGGTTTTTGATTTGTTGATTTTGTCAACTAACGCTTGCGGCATAGGTTCGCCCGTTTGTGCATGCTTAGCATAATTATCTAAGATGTAACGCGTAAGTAACCAGTTTTCATTTACTTGACTTGGGTACTCAACGAAATCTCTTGGTGTACCACCTAAACCTGGATAAGTAATATCGTAGTTTAAGTAATGTAAGGCATGGCCAAACTCATGAAAAAGCGTTGACGCATCATCAAGACTAATAAGCGTAGGTTGACCTTCACCACCTTTAACAAAGTTATTGTTATTTGACGCTAACACATAACGGTTTTTACCACCTAAATCATGCTGACTACGGTAAGTCGTCATCCAAGCGCCTGAGCGTTTTCCTGCTCTGGCAAAGTTATCAAGGTAGAAAAGACCAATGACTTTGTCACCACGTTTCACTTCAAAAGTACGCACTTCTGGATCAAAAACAGGCACACTACCGGTATTTTCTTTGAATGACATACCATAAAGCTTACCTGCCGCATCAAACATAGCATTCACCATATTATCAAGCTTAAAGTAAGGTTTAATTTCAGCTTCATCTAAGTCATATTTTGCTTTACGAACTTTTTCTGCATAAAAACGATAATCCCAAGGAGCGATGGTAATATTTGCGCCTTCTGCATCAGCCACTTTCTGCATGTCAGCAACTTCTTCTTTAACACGACCAATAGCTGCTGGCCAAACTTTCATCATTAAATCCATAGCCGCTTCTGGCTCTTTAGCCATCGTATCAGCCATTCGGTAATGAGCATGAGTTTTAAAACCTAACACTTTAGCGCGATCGGCGCGTAATTTTAAAATTTTCGCGATAGTAGCATTCGTATCGTTGGCATCGCCGTTATCACCACGATTAATATAAGCGTTATATACTTTTTCACGTAAATCACGTCTTGTTGAATTTTGTAAGAAAGGTTGCATCACTGAACGAGTATTTTTCAACGCCCACCCTTTTTTACCTTGCGCTTGTGCAGCACCTTTAATTGAGGCGATAAAGCTTTCAGGTAAACCTGCTAAATCAGCTTTATCAGTTAAATAAATATAGGTTTCTTCGTCTGCTAATACTTTATTTGAGAATTCGTTAAATGCTTTTGATAACTCAGTATTAAGCGCGATAAGTTTTTCTTTAACTTCACCTTTTAATAAAGCACCATTTCTGACTAACTGTTCATAATTACGCTCAACTAAACGTAGTTGTTGTGCGTTTAAGTTTGCTTTTTTTCTGTTGTCATAAACCGTTTTAGTTTTTTCAAGTAACTTAGGATCAAGCGTCAACTCATCAAAGAATGCTGATACTTTTGGCATCCATTCGCCTTGAATTTTACGAACTTCTTCATTAGATAAATTACTTGAATGAACACCCCAAATAGAGAAAACTTCATCAGCGAAGCTGCCTGCAAGTTCCATTGGTAAGGTGAAATTTTCAAAGGTTGCTGGTGCAGGATTATCGCGAATAACATTAATTTCCGCTTTTACTCTTTCCATAACCGCTTGAAAGGCATTTGGAAAATCAGCAACGTTAACTTTATCCCAAGCAGGAACTCCATCATAAGGTCCTTGCCATGTTTGCAATATACTATTGTTTTTTACGGCTGCGCCTTTTTCTTTCATTGCAGTAACTTTATTTTTGGCATTTGCCAGTGTCTTTCCATGATCGTCAGCTATTGCTGGTGTGGCTGCTATGCCTAACATCGCAGCACTAGAAACGCTTAATAAGAGTTTCCGGCTTAAAATAGTGAATCGCATTGATACCTCTCTAAGTAATTAGCCTTTAAAATGTGGCCATTAAAAAACGCCATAGGCGCATTCAGTAACTATTGAGAATAAACTAAGCCTTTGACCGATACAATAACTGCGATCTATGAAAGGTGTTTCTAAACATGTCAGGTTTGACATGGAAGTAAACATTTTTGAACATTATTGTTATAACTTGAGTAAATAGAAAAATATATAAGTAAGAACAACGTATCGCGCATTATTTGTGAAAGCAATATTAGGGGGGAGAGATACCTCTATTTTCCCCCTTCTCTCCAAGATATCTTTCAAGTTTATTTGAAAGTTCAACTCCCATTGAATAAGCTTGAATATATGTTCAATCTTTAGAGGAAAATCTCTATGCGAATTCATACGTTAACAAAGTCGCTTTTGACTAGTATCGCCTTTCTTATTGGAGTAACTGTCGTTAATCAAGCATCGGGATTGGAACTTATTAATGATAGCGAACACGCCAAAGGTAAAGCCTTAGTCGAGCAATATTGTACTGGTTGTCATCGCACCAATATGATCACACGTAGCTCTGGTTATAGTGCAGATGATTGGAAATCGTTAACCAGCACCATGATTAACTTATCCAACCAACCAAAAGTTGAACAACAACTTTTTAATTATTTAGCCACTAATTACTCACCAAACACCCTACGCACTCCAACATTGCTCGGTGGTGAGACAAAAATTAGTTTCACACAATGGCAAACGCCTACTTTAGGGCAGCGTTCTCGTGATCCTATAGAGGCAGCGGACGGTACTATTTGGTGGGCAGGACAACGGGCAAATTTAATTGGTCAAATTAATCCTAACACCGGTGAAATGAAAGAATATTTTTTACCAGAAAATGCGATGCCTCATTCTGTAACTACAGATAAAGCTGGCAATATTTGGTATACAGGCAATAAAAATGGCAGTGTTGGCAAGTTAGATATTCAAACCAAAAAAATCACTGAATATAAAATGCCTGACGAACAAGCGAAAGATCCTCACACCGCTATTTTTGACGAAAAAGGCATCTTATGGTTTACCCTGCAACACAGTAATATGATCGGTCGGTTAGACCCAATAACGGGTGAAATAAAACTGGTAACGATGAATGCTCCTCGTTCAAAACCTTATGGCATCAAAATAGACGACAAAGGCACACCTTGGGTGGCCTGTAATGGCAGAAATTGTTTAGTAAAAGTTGATCCAATAACCATGAAGTTAACCGACGTGATGTTACCCAATGAAGCAACACGCGTCAGACGTTTAGATATCGCTAACGACGGCATGATTTGGTATGTGAATTCATCGCAAGGTAAGCTAGGTCGATATAACCCATTCACTGGTGAAATAAAAGAATGGCCATCACCTAGTGGCAGCAAATCGCACCCTTATGCTATTGCCGTGATTGATAATATGGTTTGGTATAATGAATCAGGTATGCGACCAGATACTTTGGTTAAATTTGACCCAATAACGGAAACCTTTCAAAGTTGGGCTATTCCATCAGGTAAAGTATATGCTGGCATTATTAGGCATATGCGTCCAACTCGCGATGGCGATTTATTAATCCATCAAAGTAGTACAAATAAAATTATCAGAGTGAATATTGAATAAACAAACAATAGAATACTCTTGAATTGCTCAATTGAATTGTTACTTGGCTATTATCTAAGTGACATATATTAAGTGATATCCGATATTACCCATTAGCTTTGTTGGTCAATAAACGCAATAGAGTGCTCATTAAAGGCATCTGGATTTTCAACATTACACACATGGCCGCATCGTTGAATAGTGTGCAATAAACTATTTTTATGATGCTTAACCATGTCTTTGACCGGCCCAAGAAACATATGATCTTCTTTACCCATAATATATAAAATAGGGATATCAATTTCTTTTTCTTTAAAATATTGCATTAATGGATTCACTTCCATGGCTAATTTAAACCACCGTAGAAATTCTTTTTGACATAAACGCTTAGCTTCGCGTACAAATAATAATCGCGATTCTTTATGGCGTTTTTTCGGCATCATAATAAAAGCAAATAAGCGATATAACCACATATAGGGTACGCAGTATTTAAACGCATTACCTAAATAAACCAATGAGTTACTACGTGTATTAAAACGAGTAATTGCCCCGCCAAGTACCATACTTGAAACATACTCGGGTGCAATTTCAGCAATATTACGGATAATAATGGTGCCTAACGATATACCGACAAAGTGCGCATGTTTAATATTGTTATGGTCTAAAACATCAATAATATCTTCGGAAACACGGTTAAAAGAATAATTATTATCGACAAAGCTTTTAACTAAGTTAGTTGATTTTCCATGCCCGCGAAGATCTAACAGAAGAATATTATATTTTTTCTGATAGGCCCTTATTTGCCTAAACCAAATAGCAGAACTACCACCCGCCCCGTGGATAAATACCACCCAAACTTTACTGGTTTTATGTGGATAGATGGTATGAAAAAGAACTGATTTGTCCATTAAAGGAAGTGACCTACTCGAGATAAAATGACAACTTTAGTTCGACAAGTATAACGAAATATCAAGCAAGCTCCGAATAAGTTTTTTAAAAAAGTAAAAAAACTTATCTGCTCTCTCTGTTAAGTTGAACTATCACCTTAATAATTAAAACAAAAAAAGTGATAAAGATAGCCTTATCACTTTTTACTTTTACTGTTTTCCCAGCTAAACAGCTGGTTAACACGCTAATTAATTAAAATTTAGCGTTAACCCATAACCAAAGCTTATCAGTGTCTACTTTACCCGTAGCAGGATCACCGGCTGAATATGCCGAAAACTTAATGCCCGCAGTATAATGTTTTGAAAACTTTTTAGTGTATACGGCATTAATTTCTGAACCGAAATCATCAACCGTATCACTTGCTTCATCGGCATTAAAGTTATGATAAATAACCGCCCATTTTCCACCAACAGCTTTACCACCAATACTGACGTATATATCACTTAATCCTTCTTTTGGTGTTGCTAAGAATTGATCTGACCAACCATTAAATTTATGCAATGTCGCTAAAGGCGTAGAGAAACCGTACATACCGTCATCAGAGCCTAATAATTCGTAACCTACTTTGAAGCCTAAACCTGACACCGTAGTGCCAACTTCAGCTAATAAGTAATTGCTTGAATAACTTGTACTCGAAGCATCGGCATCTTGTATTGCATAGTCGAAAGCAAAGGTGATTTTTTGTTTATCAAACTGAGTCGCGCCATTAAAGCGTATACCGTATGTATCAAGAGCATTATCACTATTATTATCAACTTCTAATAAATAGCTATACGCTGATATTGTTCCCGCTTGAGTTTTATACGCGGCATTAAATAAATGATCTTTTGAGTCAATATCTTTGCCATCAGCAAAAATTCGATTTCGTTGAGTAATATAACCATATTTAAAAGATAAGTTTTCTGAGGCGTTATAATCGAAAGTAATACCATCGAACGTTTGTCTATCTTGTCGCCAACCTACGTGACCAACAAAGCGGTGATTATCCATCGTGATCACTTGTCGCCCCAATTTTGCCGTAAAACTTTCTTGTTTATACTGTAATAGCATTTGGTCAACTTCTGTTGATTCAGGATCTGCAATGACTGAATGATCGGTGTTTTTACCTAAAGTATTATTATAATCATCAATACCCAAAACATTACGTGAATCTTCAAATTCTACCAGTGAAGAAAAGCCATTCACTTCCCCGGTAGCATAACTAAGGCGTGTATGTAACGTTAAGGCACTTGCTGTTTTTAAAGCGTTATCTTGATCAACATTTTCATAGCGTAAATTTAGATCAACGGTTGCTTTACCATTAGACAAAGCGGTAGCAATATCATTCGCCATAACAGTGGTTGAATAAGAACTCGCCAATGTTAAAGCAAGACATAAAGTAGTTTTATTGAGTTTCATGCGTTATTTCTCTGTCGGGTTTTATTAAAATTTTTCAGCGTGATACTAATTAACGAGTAATCGTTTTTTTGCTTATAATTTTTTGAATGTATTGTTAATTAATACGGTATTCAGTGTGAATATCTTGATTTTCCATTTTCACTGGGAATTCTTTCATTTCTAAAAAATTGGTCACTAAGTATTAGATCCGTTATTCTTCAGTCATTAAATTTTAACATCGATGTATTATGGTAAAGTGTGATCACGATCAAGGTATTGCTCTATTCGTTTTTTAAACTAAAACAAGGATTAATAGTTCGTTTCAATAACACATTGTGTCCATATAATGTTCATTTATAACGTTGTTTAATTTCAATATTTTATTTACGATAAAGTTAAATACCTTAACCTTTAAACAATAAAGCTATGATCTCGCTGGCGATAATAACTGGCATACATCTATGATGTTTTTTGCCACTATCGCTAATGAGCAACTTTGATCCATCGCCATTTTTCTCAGTGTTTTATATGCCTCGTTTTCACTCATTCGTTTTTGTTCCATTAATAAGCCTTTGGCTCGGTCAATATACTTCCTACTTTCAAGCTGTACTTTTGCTTGTTTAAGTTCGTTGCGTAGTGACTGAACCGCTTTAAATCGCTCATTAGCAACAGAAATAATGCTCTGTATGCGCTGAGGTAAAATTTCATTCACCACATATGCACTGACCCCAGATTTAATCGCTTGCTGAATGACATTAGGCGAATCATTTTCAGAAAAGATTACTATTGGCAAAGGATGAAGTTGGTTCACCTCAGCAAGATCCTTTAACATTTTATGACTTGGTGAGTCAGTCACTAAAATGAGTATTTCCGGCGTACAAATATCAATCTCCTCTAAAATGTTTTCATTAAATGAAATATGTTTAGTTACATGATAGCCAAAGTCAATTAGCGCTTCTTTTAATAACGAGTGATTACTCGGTTGTTTTTCAATTAACATTACCGCAATCGTTTTTTTACTCAGATCTACTGGTAATGTTTTCTTGTTTAATGTTTGTTCCATAGTATGTCTCAATTGAGTTACCTGAATTAATTTGCCGTACCTTTAAAAAGTACGGTATTGAACTTGATATACAAAATTCGCACCACTATAATTAATCCTTTACTTTCAATTGGTTAAATAAAATAAAAGCTAATATCTCATTGGTTTGCACCAAAATAAAAGTGCAATTGAAATAAAACAAACAAATTTTCAAAACAATTTAGCAAGAATATTTTCAATTGATAAAGTGAGCTCGAGATATCGATGATGGGTTAAATTAACCCATTTACTTAACTATTTATGGTCTGTCACGTAAAATCATTTTATTAGCTTTAACCAATCACATTGCTATAAATAGCCTACTAATAACTTATGACTCAGAAAAACATTAAAAAACTAATCAATAAGCACCAAGATCTAGTTCATAGCGAAAACCTAAAAGTGATTTCACACGTGCAACGAGAAGTAGATGATTGGATATTAAATACCATCATGATTGATAATCTTGATGTCCCTTTTAAATATAAACGTAAAAAGCTCTATCAAACTTTAAAAGGTCAACGAGTCAATATGACTTATTATCCGAGTTCTGAATCCGTGGCAGGCTTTGATATTGAAATCATGAACGTAGTGAGAGTAAAAGTCAGTTGATAGTTAATTTAACTATATAAAAAAATCCTTTTTGTGTTTTTGATTATAAAAACAGAGGATTTTTCAAAAACCTTGTCTAAAATTCAAACTCTTCTTGACGTACGCTTCCAGTTATTTCATAAATAAGGTATCAACTATAAAAAAATAAAAAAGTTGAACGTAAGTGTTCTAGCGGAAAGTTACTCTCCGCGAGCAACATATTTTGGGGACAGCAAGAGGTAATATTATGATCTTAAATCATATCTGGGGGCTTTATGCTCATCCAAAAGAAGAATGGCAAACCATCGAAAAACGTCATGAAAGTTTAATGTACAGTTTTGTCCATATCCTAACAATTGCATTGATTCCAGCAATTTGTAGTTACTATGCTGCCGCGCATATAGGTTGGACAATTGGTGCGGGGGATGCCATAAAAATATCTGAATCAAGTGCATTAGCAATGTCTGTTGCTATGTATGCGGGGTTAGTTATTGGCGTCTTTGCACTCGCCTACCTTATTCAATGGATGGCAAAAACATTTGATGCTAAACCTGATTTCACACAAGCGTTAGAACTCGCCGCTTATACAGCAACACCATTGTTAATGGTTGGTCTTACTGCGCTTTATCCTGTTTTATGGTTTGTCACTTTAGCTGGGCTAGCTGCGCTTTCTTATTCAGTGTATTTACTATATTCAGGTATTCCAATCATGATGAATATCCCAGAGGAAAAAGGCTTTATTTATGCTAGCTCTGTAGTCACTTGTGGCTTGGTTTTACTCGTTTCTTTGATGGCAGTGAGTGCTATTATGTTTGGCATGGGCTTCGGTACTGAATACATTTCTTAACCGTATAAGCCAAACTTAATGAGTTATCACAAAAAAGGCACCTAAGGTGCCTTTTTTAATGAGCTAATTTCAATAAAAGGTATTTATTCAGCACCTTCATTATGCATATCGATAATAGAATCGGCATTTTTATCTGAGTTTTCTTTTGTTTCGTTATTTCGCAGTGCATCTAATCGTTCTAAATAACCTTGATCGATATCTTGTGTGACATACTGGCCATTAAAAACGGATGTTTCAAAGGCTTTAATATCAGGGTTAGCCACCGAAACTGCACTGACTAAATCGTCGATCGTTTGGAAAATTAGTTTATCAGCACCAATTAAATCACAAATATCATCTAACTCACGACCATGAGCAATTAATTCCGTTGCACTAGGCATATCGATGCCATATACATTTGGAAAACGAATTTCTGGTGCCGCTGAAGCAAAATAAACTTTTTTAGCGCCCGATGCTCTCGCCATGTCAATAATCTGCTCAGAGGTTGTGCCACGCACAATAGAGTCATCCACTAACAATACATTTTTACCCGCAAATTCGGCACTGATCGCATTCAACTTTTGACGAACAGATTTTTTACGTTGTTCTTGACCTGGCATAATAAAAGTTCTGCCAATATAGCGGTTTTTTACAAAACCTTGTCGGTAAGGTAAATCTAATGTTTGCGCAATCTGCAAGGCCGTATCACATGATGTTTCAGGAATTGGAATAACAACATCGATATCTTCATCAGCCCATTCTTGCTTTATTTTTGCACCTAGCTTTTTCCCCATTTCAACGCGTGACGCGTATACAGAAATTTTATCCATGGTTGAATCAGGGCGCGCAAAATAAACATACTCAAAAATACAAGGACTGAAGGTTGGGTTTTCTGCACATTGCTTGCTGAAAAACTGTCCATCTTCAGTAATGTATATAGCTTCTCCGGGGGCAACATCACGGATAAACTCAAAATCACAGGCATCTAATGCGACTGTTTCAGAAGCAACCATATACTCGGTACCTTTTTCGCTTTCTCTTTTACCAAAAACAAGAGGGCGAATACCGTTAGGATCTCGAAAAGCAACCATGCCATTGCCAATCACTAACGCTACTGTTGCATATGCACCACGAACACGTTTATGAACATTAGCAATAGCAGTAAAAATATCGTCCGGTGTTAAAGTAAAGTTACCGATATTTTGTAATTCGTGACCTAAAATATTGAGTAATAATTCAGAATCAGAAGTAGTATTTACATGACGACAAGCTTCTTTGTATAGCCATTCTTTTAATTCTTCAGCGTTGGTTAAATTACCATTGTGCGCTAAGGAAATACCGAACGGTGAATTAGCGTAAAAAGGCTGCGCTTCTGAAGAACTAGAAGTTCCCGCAGTTGGATAACGGATATGTCCGATACCAATATTACCTTGTAATCGCAGCATATGACGCGTATGAAAAACGTCTTTTACTAAACCATTGCCTTTTCTCAGGCGAAAGGTGTTATTTTGAATCGTTACAATCCCTGCAGCATCCTGACCGCGGTGCTGTAGAACTGTTAAACCGTCATATAAATATTGACTTACTGGTGTATTACCAACAATACCAACTATACCACACATGCTGTTTTTCTCCGCCGAACTAAGCTTGTTTTAGAAAACTGGATGATTGTTTGAGATATTCAAAAAACCATTCAATTATTAATTTGAATTCTGGGATCAATTGAGAACTTTGCCACCAGTCACTTGATGCTGAGGGGGTAAATGCATCCATAAAGAAAAGCACTGCACTTACAATCAATGCTCCTCTAAGGGCACCAAAGACAATCCCTAAGACTCTATCTGTACCTGAAAGACCTGTTTTTGTTACCAGTTGAGCAATAACGTAATTAACTAAGGCCCCTAAAATTAAGGTTGTTATAAAGAGAATAGTAATTGCTGCGCCATTACGCAGAAAAGGATCAGAAATATTCGTTAATAAGGTGGCAAGTTTGGCATAGAAAGTACTCGCGATAAAAAAGGCACTGATCCAGATAATTAGCGACACAGCTTCTTTAACAAAGCCACGAACTAAACTAATTAACGTGGAAATACCTATGACAGCCAAAATGGCATAGTCTATCCAAACCATAAATCGAGAGTTCTCAATTAAATTAACTAATAAATAGTGGCGCGCATTCTAACAGAACCACGAGCAATTTAGCTAATATTTTTATCATCTAGTTGGCGTAAATCGGGCAACTTTTCCTTGCACATTAGTTAAGGTCTTCAATGCAGGGATTTTTTTCTCAAGACTGCTTTTAATTAATTCTGGCCCAACAAACACTTTCGTTAAAGTACCATTTTTGGTTTTAATCGGTCTTGTAAAAACCGTATAGCCAGCCGATTCAAGCTTTTTCACCAGTTCATTAACATTTTTCTTATGCTTAAAGCTACCAAGTTGTATTGCCCATGCTTGTTGAGCAACAGCTTTCTCGGGCATATTTTTTGTTACTACAGCTTGTGGCTTCACATCATCGCTTTTAACACTCGCTAAAGATTTTTCATCGTTGAATGCCTCATTCTTTGGCATAGCATTATCATTAGCTATCGTTTGGTTTTCTTTTTCTTCAACTTCGTCATCAAGTGCTATTTCTTCACTTATTTCTTCTTTTGGTAAAACGGCTAATTTGTCATCAGGAAATGATTGATTTTGTGGTTTAAAGTCTACTTTCGGTGCGGTTGGTATTTTATCAAATTCTTCTTGATAAGTTTTTTTATCGCCATCAAGCACATCAGGTAAAAAAATAATCGCAACGGCTGCAACTATCATAGTACCGACTAATCTATTTTGAAAAGGTGTAGACAAGATAACTCCTATTTTATAAAGCTTTTAACTTGAGCAACGGTAAAAAATGATCCAAAAACAAGGATTAAATCACTTTCTTTAGCTTGTGAAAGAGCCATTTTATAGGCATCAATGACATTGTCAAAAGTTAATAGTTGATTCGCGTTATTTGACAGGTGACATTCGAGTTGTGCAGCGTTTGCGCCTCTAGGTACATCTAGACTTGCCAAATACCAACAATCTACCGAATATATTAAAGGGGTTAACGTATTTAAAATATCTTTATCTGCCAACATAGCAACTACAGCATGTACTTTAGTTGCTGACAATAAAGCAATCTGTTCGACTAAGTAACGAGCAGCCAATGGATTATGGCCGACATCTAACATAATTTTACAATGGCCAGCTATCCGCTCTGTACGACCAGCAACTTTAGTCGAAGCAATTAGAGACACCAGTTTTTTTTCATCAAGCGTAACCCCAAGTAATTCGAGGACCATAATTGCGGTGGCTATATTATCTCTAGGAATAGAAGGTTGTGGTAAATTATTAAAGGTATTATTTTGACTTTGCCAACACCAGCGATTTTCAAAATTTAATAAATCAACGTTAAAATCTACACCGCGGAGATAAACTTGGGTGTTAAGTTGTTGAGCGTGTGTTAAAACAGATTTAGGCGGTAGTTTATCACCGATGACTACACGTTGCCCTTCTCGCATAATGCCAGCTTTTTCAAAACCAATGCTTTCTCTATTATCACCAAGAAAGGCTTGATGATCTAAATCAACCGTGGTGATCACAGCAATGTCTGCATCAATAATGTTAGTGGCGTCTAGTCGACCACCTAAACCAACTTCTAAAATGGCGTAATTAGGCTTTTCAGCCATCATAATGAGTAAAGCGGCTAAGGTTGTATATTCATAATAGGTTAATGATATATCACCGCGAGTTTGCTCTATGTGCTCAAAGGCGAGGATAAAGGCTGTATCATCTACATCCTGTTTATTGATGCGTAAGCGTTCGTTGAACTTTTCAATATGGGGGGATGAATATACAGCGACCGAATGTTGCTCAGCTAATAAAGTATTTTCAAGAAAAGCACAAGTAGTGCCTTTACCATTGGTTCCGGCAACGGTTATGACTTGGGTAAATTCAAAGTTAATAGCTAATTTTTGAGCAACCTTTGATATGCGCTCTAAGCCCATATCAATTTCAGTACTGTGGATATTTTCTAAATAAGAAAGCCACTCATCGAGATTTCGACTTGAGTGGCTTTGATGTGTTTTTTTCATAAAGGTATTGGATTTAATTAGTGTTTTTTATAAAACAATTAACTAACTTTTAAATCGTATCCAGTAAATTTAGCTAATAAACGCGCTAAGGTATCACGCATTTCACGGCGATCAACTATCATGTCGATTGCACCTTTTTCTAATAAAAATTCACTACGTTGAAAGCCTTCAGGCAATTTTTCTCGTACCGTTTGCTCAATGACTCGAGGGCCAGCAAAACCAATTAATGCTTTAGGCTCAGCAACGTTAACATCACCAAGCATAGCTAAACTGGCAGAAACACCACCCATGGTTGGATCGGTAAGTACTGAAATATAAGGTAAGCCTTTTTCGCTCATTTTAGCTAAAGCTGCACTGGTTTTAGCCATTTGCATTAATGAAAATAATGCTTCTTGCATACGAGCACCGCCACTGGCTGAGAAGCAAACAAACGGCAGGTTATGTTCAAGACAATATTCGACACCTTTCACAAATCTAGCGCCAACAACTGAAGCCATTGAACCACCTAAAAATGAAAATTCAAATGCTGCAGCGACTACAGGCATGCCGTGTAATTCACCTTTCATCACCACTAAAGCATCTTTTTCACCTGTGCTTTTTTGCGCTGCTGACAGACGGTCTTTATAACGTTTTGAATCTTTAAATTTAAGAATATCTTGCGCTTCTAATTCTTCTCCTAATTCGATGCGCTCTCCTAAATCTAAAAAGCCTTCGATGCGCTTACGTCCACTGATTCTCATATGATGATCACATTTAGGACAAACCGACATTTGGCGCTCAAGTTCAACCTTATATAAAACCGCGTTACACGAGTTACACTTACTCCATACCCCTTCAGGAATATTACGCTTTTGGGTAGATTTTGCTTTCGGGAGAATCTTTTCAATCCAGCTCATAATTTAACTTTGCCTATGCACGAAAATTATTTAATGGCTCTTTCTAAGCCATTAAATATTAAAATTTTAATAATACCTAAATATAACCACTAATTAGAGCATATTTTACGGTATTTTGAATACAAAAAACTGGTCTGTTTTGTCTGTTTTCTTACTATTCTAAAAATAAAGGACCTAATTGACGCTTAGGAATATTAAATTTGGTAGGATAATCTACATCAACAAAATACAAACCTTCTGCAGCGGCTGTCATGCCAGCAACACAACGATTTTTAGCTGCTAGCACTTCATTTATCCACTCAACGGTTTCTTTTCCTTGCCCCACTCTCATCAAACTGCCAGCAATATTTCGAATCATGTGATGAAGAAAAGCATTCCCTTTTACATCAAGAATTAAATAATCACCTTTTCTACTGACATTACAGTGGGATAATGTTCTAACGGGAGAATGAGATTGGCAATGTACGGTTCTAAAAGAAGTAAAATCATGCTCCCCCACCAAATATTGCGCGGCTTTATGCATCAATTTTTCATCTAATGGATAATGACAAAAACTTAAGCCATGGCTGAGAATGGCAGAACGGAGTCTTTTATTATAAATAATATATCGATATCGTCTCGCAGTGGCACTAAATCGTGCATGAAACTCTTCACTAACCTCATGTACCCAAGAAACCGCAACATCCTGCGGAAGATGAGTATTGACACCTAATGTCCATGCCACATCTTTACGCTTGTTGTTCGTATCAAAATGCACCACTTGATTAGTGGCGTTTACCCCGGTATCTGTTCGTCCTGCGCAAACCACTTCAATCGGTTCATTGGCAATTTTAGACAACGCAGTCTCTAACGTTTGCTGAACACTGACAACCGACTTTTGTCGTTGCCAACCGCAATATTTACTTCCGTCGTATTCAATGCCTAAGGCATAGCGCATAACTTTCTAAACCCGTGTTAATTTTCGCGCATTATCTACTATTTCTAACACTTTGGCGAGTCGCTATTGAGTAGTTTTTATCGATTCAATTACCCAAAGAGAGCCTAGTGTAAAAGTAATTTCTTTCCTAAGCTAAGCAACCGTTAAAAAGACTCCCAAATCAAATATTAATCAACACGCACAAAAAAGCAGCTTTATCAGCTGCTCATTAATTAAATGTTTTGATGAATTTAGTTAATATTATCAAGTAATTGTTGTGCTTCAAATTGTTGTTCCGCATCACCAATTTTCACAACATCTTGTAAGATAACTTCCGCATTTTCATTATCACCAATTTCGATGTAAACCTTAGCTAAGTCAAGTTTTGCGGCGGCGCCATTATCATCTTCTTCGTCAACATCGATTTTATTAACATCACGGGTAAATTCAGGAAAATCCCCCAAGCCAACATCAATATTCGTTTGTTCGTAAGGTTCTTCTTGCTCAGATGAATCAGACAATGTATCAGAAATTAATGAATCGACAGAAATAAAATCATCTTGATGCTTTTCAACAGCATCAGAAGGCTTTTCAATGACGTCATCTGATTCTTCACTCTCAGTGCTATCACCTATTTCAAAATCATCTGATAAGTCAAAATCATCGTCAGTTGAAGCCGGTGCTTCCTCTTCAATATTGGCAAGCAGTTCATCAAAATCTAAACTGTCTAACTCCTGAATATCGTTGATTTCCGTCGCTTCAGTTTTTTCAGTTGGTTTTTCACGGTCAGTTTCATTATCATCATCCGACAATAAATCAGCTAAAACGTTGCTATCAGTAAAGTCCGGAGAAAGCTCAACTTGTGATGTTGTTTGTTCATTATCATCTTCATTTAACAGTTCAGTTAATGTAGATTCGTCAAAGTCACTCGATATGTCATTGAGGATATCATCTTCGATTTTTGATTGATCTTCATCAATATCAGCCGTTTCTTCGGAAACAATTTCATCACCAATATCTAAAGTTGAAGAATCATTGTCATTTTCGTTACTTACTACATCAGCATTTGCTACATCAGCAAGTAAAGCATCTATATCAATATCGTCTTCGTCAGTTAAGCTTTCTTCTTGAGTCTCTTTCTTTTCTTCAAGCGAATCATCTGCCGAAAGTAAATCACTGAAATCAGCAGACAAAAATGGCGCTACATATTCTTCAGAAAAATTCTCTATTTGCTCGTGATTTTTATTATCTACTTCCGGGTTATTGTCATTTTCTTCATTTATTTCTGCTTCGTTAGAAGGTGTTGCTGAAGTTGACTTTTTAGCTGTTGGGGCAGAGTCCCCTGCCATAGAATCCATAAGCGCATCAATGTCATCAGGATCGGTTAACTCGGCATTGTCTGGTATTTCATCAGCAGGACTTGCCATCGAGTCCGCTGTCATCGAGTCCCCTGCCATCGAATCCATCAGCGCATCAATATCATCAGGATCGGTCAACTCAACATTGTCTGGGATTTCATCAGCAGGACTTGCCATCGAGTCCCCTGCCATTGAATCCATAAGCGCATCAATGTCATCAGGATCAGTCAACTCAGCATTGTCTGGGATTTTATCAATAGCACTTTCAGTATCATTATTTTCAGGCTCAGCGGCACCTGCCGTAGAGTCTCCTGCCATTGAATCCATAAGCGCATCAATGTCATCAGGATCGGTTAACTCGGCATTGTCTGGTATTTCATCAGCAGGACTTGCCATCGAGTCTCCTGCCATAGAATCCATAAGCGCATCAATATCATCAGGATCGGTCAACTCGGCATTATCTGGGATTTCATCAGCAGTATTTTCAGTGTCATTATTTTCAGCTTCAGGTGCACTTGCCGTAGAGTCCCCTGCCATTGAGTCCCCTGCCATTGAATCCATAAGCGCATCAATGTCATCAGGATCGGTTAACTCGGCATTATCTGGGATTTCATCAATAGCACTTTCAGTGTCATTATTTTCAGCTTCAGGTGCACTTGCCGTAGAGTCTCCTGCCATAGAATCCATAAGCGCATCAATGTCATCAGGATCGGTTAACTCAGCATTATCTGGGATTTCATCAGCAGCATTTTCAGTGTCATTATTTTCAGCTTCAGGTGCACCTGCCATTGAGTCCATGAGCGCATCAATGTCATCAGGATCGGTTAATTCGGCATTATCTGGGATT
Organism: Colwellia sp. 1_MG-2023; assembly: GCF_030546755.1. Lineage (GTDB taxonomy): Bacteria > Pseudomonadota > Gammaproteobacteria > Enterobacterales > Alteromonadaceae > Thalassotalea_H. The sequence goes on along the minus strand of NZ_JAUOPE010000005.1, from coordinate 104,056 downwards.
TCATCAGCAGCATTTTCAGTGTCATTATTTTCAGCTTCAGGTGCACTTGCCATTGAGTCCATGAGCGCATCAATGTCATCAGGATCGCTTAATTCGGCATTGTCATTAGTTTCATTTTGTTGCGGCTCTTCGATTTCATCGATAATACTATCAACATTGAGCACATCATCAGTATCCTGACTTTCGTCTTCATCACTAACATCAAGAAGTAAATCATCTAATGCACTTTGATCTAAGGCACCGCCTTCAAGAATATCAATCTCAGGTTCTTCTTCACCCACTTCATCGTCTATATTTGAGAGTAATGAATCTAAATCGCCTTGATCTAATTCACCACCTTCAAGTGCTTCGCTAACTTCTTCAGGTTCATCATCTAAAGATATTTCTTCTAGATCGTCTAAATCACCTAAGTCATCTAAATCATTTAAACTATCGTCCAAATGAATTACATCATCATCTAACAGGTCATCACTTAAATCATCTAAATCTGCGCTTAATAAGTCGTCACCATCATTATCTTCTGACAAATCTATAGATAATTCGTCATCTAGCGATAATTCATCATCTAGTGATAATTCGTCATCTAACGATAATTCATCGTCTAAAGATAATGTGTCTTCTTTCTCACTTGGCTCTGCAGTTTTTACTTCTTCAGCTTGTGATTCAGGTTCAGGCGTTTTATCTAATACTGGTGCTTCTTGCTCAGGCTTCTTCTTACGACGTAAGAAAAATACGACAGAGCCAATGATAATAGCTGCGGGGATACTTCCCATTAAAATCAGGAACCAAGCACTGGTCATAAAATTGTTTTTTTCTAATTCTGCTTGTTGCTTCTCTAACAATAATTCTTGTTCACGTGCCGCTGCTCTTTCCTCTTGCTTCATTAGCAAGGCTTGCATGGCTGATAGCTGTTCTTTTAATTCATCTACTTCTTTTGCAGACTCTTGTTGAATAACTTCTAATTGCTCATTAAAGTTTGATAATTGCTTATCAACCACTTGATTTTCTTTTAACAAGGCTTGTAAACCATCGATCGAATCAGATACATCATTTTGGATATTCTCTAAACGTTCTTTTTGAGAATTATCGTAGGTTTGTAATTTGTCGTTGATTTCAGTTTTTGCTAATTCTAAATCTTTTTTCTGAACACTCTGCTCAGGTGGTTTAGTTGTTTTAACTTTTTCTACAACTTTTGACTGCCAAGATTGATCGTCTTGATCCGACTTTTGTCGAGCGGTATAAGGGTTTATTTGGGCAATTTCTAACTTAGAAGGTATTTGTAAATAGTGTCCATCAATTAAGTGGTTTAAATTATTATCTTTAAAAGCCGCAGGATTTTTTTGATAAAGCGCCTGCATAACCTGATAAATAGTTAACGTAGGATCAGGGCGAACTTGTAGGGCAATATTCCATAAAGTATCAGATGAACGAATTGGCCCGTAGCGTTCAAAGGGAAAAGCGTCCGTACTTTTAGGACCGCGAATACGAATACCGCCTTCTTCAAAAGCGAATGTATTAAGGCTGGTTGTACTAATGCTGATAAATATAACCTGCCACAGGCACAGGCGTAACAGTCGTTGCATTAAGGTTTCCTAATTATTTTTATAGTTAGCCAATAGTTTGACTCGTCCAAGTACTGAAAAAACAAAGCAAAAATTATTCCAATATCAAAGCATGTGCTTTTTATATTCAATACAATGTATTTCTTGAACCCTTTTTATAACAAAAAAACTCGTCGTTAACTATAACGACGAGTTTTTATTTTTCTTTAATAAATCTTAAACTTAGCAATAGCTAAGTGATTTCAGCACAATATATTTTATGAAAGATGCTCTTTTATTAATAATTCGGCAATTTGCACACTATTCGTTGCGGCACCTTTACGAACATTATCGGCAACAATCCACATATTTAAGCCGTTGTTATGGCTAATATCTTCACGAATACGCCCCACATAAGTGTCATCTTTACCACTGGCATCACTAATTTGTGTTGGGAAATCTTCGTCCTTTTCACACACAACCACACCCGGTGCCAGTTTTAACAATTCTTTCGCTTCTTCAGCAGAAATAGGAGACTTAGTTTCAATGTGTAAGGCTTCAGCATGACCAAAAAATACCGGTACACGCACTGCCGTTGGGTTAACACGAATACTGTTATCCCCTAATATTTTATTGGTCTCCCACACCATTTTCATTTCTTCTTTGGTGTAGCCATTTTCTAAAAACACATCAATTTGTGGAATAACGTTAAACGCAATTTGGCGTGAAAAGTTCTTAGTTTCCACAGGCTTACCACTTAGTAAATCCGCTGTTTGTTTTGCTAATTCGTCCATTGCCGCTTTACCGCCACCAGAAACTGATTGATAAGTACAAACATTAATGCGGTCGATGCCTACAGCAGCGTGAATTGGCTTGAGCGCCACCATCATCTGAATCGTTGAACAATTTGGGTTAGCAATAATATTACGGTTACGATAGTCCGCTAAAGCATCTGGGTTTACTTCTGGAACCACTAATGGAATATCATCTTCGTAACGAAATTCAGAGGTATTATCAATAACAATACAGCCAGCTTCACCTGCAATAGGTGCAAACTTTGCTGAAGTACTACCACCGGCAGAGAAAAAGCCAATTTGAGCAAGACTAAAGTCAAAGGTGTCTGCGTCAATCACTTCAATATTTTCGCCATTGAATTCAATAATTTCACCAGCAGAGCGAGCACTCGCTAATGGATATAATTTATTAATAGGAAAATCTCTTTCTTCAAGAATTTCCATAATTGTTTTACCAACTAAACCTGTTGCACCTAAGATGCAAACATCAAATTTCTGTGTCATGCCCTTCTCTCTTTTACGCTACTATTACTACTTACTGCTTTTTCGAAAACCGAGTTGATATAAAACATCACTCTCTATTTGCTTTGTCATCGCTATTTGAATGGCCGAAAATTCCCTGCGAGCTGGGTAAGTTTTACGAATATAATCAAATGAATGACCATTTACATGTTGATAGCCTATTTGTTGACGGAAAAGGCCATCGTCACGACGCACATCGTAAACTATTTTCACCAGTTGGTTTAGTAAAATTTCATCAAATTGTTGGTTTATTTCAATTTGATTGATACCTGATTCAGGTAAGAAATTTTCTAATGATTTTTCTTCACGAACATTCAAATGCTGACATAATGCACGATAAAGCATTTCGGTACCACGAGCTTTTCCTTCTAAGCTATAACCAGCAATATGGGCAGTAGTTATTTCACAAAACGGAATTAACTCATGCAAAATATGAGGTTCATTTTCCCATACATCTAAAACAAGCTTAAGAGCATGTCCAGATTGCTTTAATCGCAATAGCGCTTGATTATCTATCACTTCACCACGACAGGCATTTATTAAAATCTGCTCAGGAGCTAACGCGGCTAAACGTTGTTCATTTAAAAGGTGATACGTTGGATGTTCGCCTTGAGTAGTTTTAGGAACATGTAATGAAATAACATCACAGCTTAATGCTTCATCTAAAGCAACAAACTTTCGAGTATCAGATCTATCTTGTTCAAGGTAAGGATCTGATAATACATGTTTGATCCCTAATGCCGCTAATTTTTCACTTAATCGACTACCCGTATTGCCTGCCCCGACAATGCCTACGGTCATATCCAACAGTTTAAGTTGATAGCGTTCGGCCAGAACCACCAATGAAGACAACACATATTCAGCAACAGACACGGCATTACAGCCAGGCGCGGAACTAAAAGCAATATTTCTCGAGTCTAAATAATTCCTGTCGATATGATCAAAACCAATGGTTGCTGTCCCCACAAATGTTAACGAATTATTTTGCTGTAATAAGCGTTCATTTACTTGCGTAATTGAGCGCACTAACAGTACATCTGCGTTAGCAACTTGTTCTGCCGTTAAATCACGACCTGAAAACGGCGTTAACTTTCCAAAGTCTGCAAAAAAATCTGCAGCAAATGGCATATTTTCATCATAAAAAATATTCATTTATTTCAACACTTATTTTTGACGTAATATTACTTTTATATTTTAAACAAAAAAGCCACTGTAAAAGTGGCTTAATGTAATAACGAGTGAATTCGCAGTTATTTATGTCTGTAAAAAAAAAGAAAGACCGAATTGATAGCTATCAATGAGTATTTCTGATGCCGTTACAGCGAAAAATAACAAAGAATTAATCGTTATTTATATTTTTTCATTACTAAAGTGGCATTAGTCCCACCAAAACCAAAGCTGTTTGACATCACTAAGTCAAGTTCGGCTTCACGGGCTTCAGTGACAATATCTAAGCCTTGTGCTTTTTCATCAAGGGTATCAATATTAATAGACGGTGCGATAAAATTATTTTCCATCATTAATAACGAGTAAATAGCTTCATGAACACCTGCAGCACCTAAAGCATGACCTGTCATGGCTTTAGTTGCACTGATTGCCGGAGAATCGTCACCAAACAATTCTTGAATGGCACCTAACTCTTTAACATCACCCACTGGAGTAGAAGTACCGTGCGTATTCAAATAGTCGACTTTACCTTCAACACCTTCCATTGCTTGTTGCATACAACGCACTGCGCCTTCGCCACTTGGAGCAACCATATCGTAACCGTCTGATGTTGCGCCATAACCGACGATTTCAGCATAAATGTGTGCGCCACGCGCTAATGCGTGCTCTAATTCTTCAACAACAACCATACCGCCGCCGCCAGAAATAACAAAACCATCGCGATCAGCATCATAGGTACGAGAAGCTAGTTCAGGAGTTTCGTTACGACCTGCTGATAATGCTCCCATGCCATCAAACATCATCGCTAATGACCAATGCACTTCTTCACCACCACCTGCAAAAACAACATCTTGTTTGCCTAATTGAATTAGCTCAACGGCGTTACCAATACAATGGGCACTGGTTGCACAAGCTGAACTAATTGAATAATTCACACCTTTAATTTTAAATGGTGTTGCTAAACAAGCTGATACTGTACTACCCATAGTTTTAGGTACTGCATAAGGACCTACACGACGAATACCACGATTACGTAGGGTGTCAGTCGTAGCAACAACATTTTCTGATGATGCGCCACCTGAGCCAGCAACAATACCTGTGCGGAAATCAGAAACTTGCTCTTGTGTTAATTTAGCATCGGCAATCGCTTGCTCCATCGCAATATAGGCATAACCAGCAGCATCTCCCATAAAACGGAAGGCTTTACGATCTATATGATCTTTTGGTTCAAGTGAAGGCTTACCCCAAACTTGGCTACGTAAACCTTGTTCTTCAAAACTGTCCGCTTTAGTAATACCTGAACGGCCTGCTTTTAAAGACGCTAGAACTTCTTCAGCGTTATTACCGATACTTGATACAATTCCTAATCCGGTGATGACTACTCGTTTCATTTAATTAACCATTTAAAATTTATAAAAATCGGGCATATCATACAGAAATTTACCCAGAAACTGGTCTGCTGAGTGTACACGTGTACTCTCATTTATTCAAACCATGACAATAACGATGAATTATAGGTAAAATAGCGCTTGTGTATAGTGCTATTTGTAATAATTGAACATAAAGTGACCTCTATCAATAAAATAACATTCCGAGAAGACGGCTCTCCTTATTCTGAAAAATTTAACGATATTTATTTTGATACGGAATCAGGATATCAACAGAGCGAACACGTGTTCATAAAAGGCAACAACATTGCTGAAAATTTAATCAATAGTACAAAAGAGTTTACTATTGCCGAAACGGGGTTTGGTACAGGATTAAACTTTTTATTAACGTTTAAATTATATAAAGCGCTTGCGCAAAGCCATCAATTACCTGTTCTGCACTTTATAAGTACTGAAAAATATCCGCTATCAAAAAGCCAATTAATCAAATCGTTAAAAAGTCTCAAGAGTTTAGAGGCTGAACAAGAGGCGTTGATCGCAAACTATCCAGAAACGCCAGAGCAAGAAATTCACTGTCACTTTTTAGATCACAACATAAAATTAACCATACTTATTGATGACTCTACACAAGCATTTAAAACCATATCTCTGCCGAGAAAACAGCAAGGGTTTGTTGATGCTTGGTATCTTGATGGTTTTTCACCCGCTCGAAACCCTGAAATGTGGCAAGATGAGCTGTTTGAAGAAATGGCGCGATTATCAAAACCCCAAGCTAGCATCAGTACTTTTACCATTGCCGGTTTTATTCGACGAGGATTAGAAAACGTAGGTTTTCGTTTAGAAAAAAAGCAATATTTAGGTAATAAGAATGAAATTCTAACAGGAAAATACCAACAAAATAAACGCGTTGGTAAAGGCTACCAATTAAGACCACAAATCACTAAACCTCAACATGTCAGCATTATTGGCGGTGGTATTGCATCAGCCTGTGCGGCCTATTTGTTAACCAAAAACGGCATAAAAGTCACGCTTTATTGCAAAGATATAAAGGTAGCGCAAGGCGCATCCAGCAATGCTATCGGCGCCTTGTTTCCGCTTATTCATCAGCAACAAGATGACATTAGTCTTTTCTACCAAAAAGCCTTTTGGACTGCGTTAAACTTTTATGATGAACTCGACGCTCAAGGTTTCCATTTCAGTCATGATTGGTGTGGTTTACTCGAAATTTCATATAAAACATCGCTTGAAAAGCGCCAGCAAGCGTTTGAGAAAAATCAAGCCTGGCCTAGTGAGTTAGTCACCAGCATTGATAAAGTACAAGCCAGCCAACAAGCAAACATTCCTTTAGCGCATGGCGGATTGTTTTTTCCTAAATCTGGCTGGATAGCTCCGCAAGAATTAGTCGAACAATTACTGAAAGCGGCTCATCAAACCAATCGTTTACGCATTGAAACCTCAACACAGGTTGCCAGTATTTCACAACAAAATGACGAAAGTTGGCAGATAAACACCAATAAAGGTGAATTTAACGCTTCGGTCTTGGTCTTTTGTGGTGGCGCTGAAGGCATAAAAATAAACACGATTGATGAACTGCCATTAAGCTCAGTTCGAGGGCAAATTACTTCAATGAATACCAATAAAAAAATTGGCAAGTTGAATACAGTGATTTGTCATAAGGGTTATTTAACACCTGAGCATAAAGGCATTCATTGCATTGGAGCAACTTTTGATAAAAACAGCTTTGATACGGTACCTCGCGATGAAGATGACCACTATAATCTAACTATGCTAGAAAAATGCTTACCAAAGTTAACCCTTGATATTGCATCGTGGCAGCCATCTGATGTGGTAACTCGAAAAGCACGTTTACGCTGCATGACTCCTGATCATTTGCCTATGGTTGGAGCAATGCCAAGTATAAAGGAACATATAACAAGCTATCAACATTTAGCAAAAGATAAAAATTGGCGGTTTTATCAAGCTGCACCTCACATTAAAAATTTATATCTGTTAACTGGCTTAGGGGCTAGAGGGCTTTGTACCGCGCCTTTATTAGCGCAAATTTTAACCGCAGACTTAACTGGTGCACCTTATCCAGTTGACAGTGATATGCTTTTTAATCTTTCGCCAAATCGTTTTGTGATCCGAGATATTATTAAACGAAAATTTAGCTAAAACTAAACTAAGAAAAAACGAGTAGGCTATATCAAAAGACAACAAAAATTCATTTATGCACTTGATTTTAAAGTGATTCATTAGGCAACTCATTGACAATAAAATCAATGAAACATCTTATTTTAGGAGATAAATATTTTCGGCTAGGATATACCACATAAACATCAATTGCCGGCTCTTGATAATCCGTAAACAACACTTCTAACTGATCATTTTTCAAGGCATCTTCTAAAGCAAATTCGGGTAAACGCACTATGCCATGGCCGTCTAACGCCATTCTTAATTCAAGTTGAGCGCTATTACAAAGCAATTTAGATTTCACATCCACAACAATCATTTTATCATTTAACGAGCGGTAAACCCATTTATGTGGCAACCGTAAGTTACTATAACATAGGCAATTATGCTCAGTTAATTGACTTGGTTCCGTGGGACGGCCGTATTGCTTAAGATACTCTCGAGAAGCAACGGTGACCCCTTTTGATTGAAATATTTTTCGGCAGATCAAACTTGATTCTTCTAAATGATGAGTCGCCCTGATCACCAAATCGAAACCATCTAACACCACATCAACTTGACGGTCATTAAAGTCAATATCTAAAGCCATCAATGGGTATTGTTTAAGAAACTTCGATAACACGGGTTGGAGATAATTAAGACCAAAGCTAACAGGGCAGCTTATTTTTAAAACACCTTTTATCGCTTCTTGATTCTGATCTAATTCACCTAACGCTTGCTCGGCATCATTAACCATTTGCTGACATTGTTGATAATACACTTCACCTTCAGACGTCAAACTTATCGAACGCGTGGTTCGGTTTAACAAGCGTACTCCGAGTCGCGCTTCTAATTTATTTATTTCTTTACTGATGTAAGAACTTGAATGTCCAGTTTTTTCTGCAGCGGCACTAAAGCCTCGACAATTAACCACATGAGTAAAAATTACGATACCATCAAATAAATTTGTATTAGAAGTCATTTGGAAATAGTTTATCCATAAAACTGATATTAATTACATTTAACTCTCAATATATACTAACGATCGTTTACAAAACAACTTAAATAACTTATGGAGTTCACGATTATGAAAGTATTAACTTTTGCCGCCAGTAGCAGTAGTAAATCAATTAATAAAACATTAGCAACTTATGCAGCGTCGTTAATTAAAGAAGCGGTTGTTGAGGTGTTAGATATTAATGATTATGAAATGCCTTTATTTAGCGAAGATAAAGAAGCGCTTCTAGGGCAACCCAAAGAAGCGAAAGCATTTTATGAAAAAATTACAACAGCAGATGCGCTGATCATTTCATTTGCCGAACATAATGGCTCATATACGGCCGCTTATAAAAATTTATTCGATTGGACATCGCGAATAAACCAAAAGCTTTTTCAAAATAAACCTATGGTATTATTAGCTACTTCACCAGGTCCTGGAGGCGCAGCAAGCGTTTTAAATGCTGCGGTAACATCAGCGCCATACTTTAATGGCGATGTTAAAGCTTCTCTTTCGATACCTAGTTTTTACGACAACTTTGATGTAAACGCGAATGAACTAACTTCACAAGCGTTATTAACTAAGCTTACGGCGGCGGTTTCAAGTTTAACCGACTAGTTTTTCACGTTATTTTAGGTTAATAAAACTCACTTAAACGAGTAAAGTTTTTTGTAAACTTAACCAGTAATTATTAACAATTGCATTGTCTTGAGGAGTCAGTTCGGTTTTTGCTTTACTGAGCTGCTCGCTCACACAATCACAAAGCTCAGCGCTAATTTTTTGTTTCTCATCTCCAAATTGAACAGCCACTAAGGCGATAAAACCTCTTATGTAACTACTAGCAAATAAAGTATCGCTGTCGGCTTCTTGTGCTACTAATTCATCAAAATATTGATATAACGCTTCTAAATTCTTAACTTTCACGCATGCATCCTTTGTTTGTTTATTTTATGAGGTTGATAATTATTGTGGGCTAGCAACAGGGTATAACACTTCATCATTATATCCTGTCGTAACAACCATAAAACCAGCAAGTAAATTATCAACTTCACTATCACCGGTATCCGCAATAAGTGGCCTTGATTGCAAGGCACTCAATTTAGTTTTCGTGGCAATGATAATGATATTTTCTTTGCCTATCGCTTTTATCACACGCGGACTCAATTGTTGATTGCCACGGCCAAATATATGACCTTGACCACCAATTAACGTGATCACTAATTTCACTTTCTCTTCCGGATTATCTTCAAGATGTTGCCACAATTGTGGTTCAGTAACATCGTTTGCCAATAACGTTTGCTGTTGAACTAAATCAACCCCTAATAAAGTATTTTCTAACCCTAACTCTTCCATTAAAAAGGCAGTTGTTGATCCAGAGCCGATAATGAATAGTTCATCATCCATCTTATTAATCACATCAGCGGCAATGTCTTGTAAAACCAACTCATCAGATTCTTTACCACCCGATTTAACCGCTTGAATATAACGTAACTCACACGGTACTTTCATTTCACCAAACCGTTTGGCTTTAACGATACCTTGTCGAAAAAGCGATTCGTCAATATCCATCACATCCGCTTCAGTTAAGGTAACCAACTGATTTGTTACCATCATTTCAACCACTCGCCCTGCGGCTTTGGGTGTCACGGCATAAACGCCGGAATGAATTTTACAACCTGCAGGCACGCCTAATACAGGAAAAGTGTCACCAACCATATGACAAACATTTCTTGCCGTGCCATCGCCGCCGGCAAATAACAGTAAATCAATACCTTCAGCTAATAATGCTGATACCGTATGTTCTGTATCTTGCGCGGTAGTCTCAGAAGACAGGGCTTGATAAACCACCGTTACTTTAAAACCTAACGACCGAGCGATATCTTCACCCATTAACGCATTGGCCGTGTAAATTTCTATGTTTTGTCGATAAGGCAATAAAATTTCTAGCGCTAGTTTAGCTCTATCATTAGCTTTAGCTTGAGCACCTAGTAATTTTGCTTTTTCAGCAATGCCTTCTCCGTCACTGCCTTTTAAAGCGACACTACCGCCAATACCGGCAATAGGATTAATAATTAGGCCTAATTTAAATATGCTCATATAACTCTTTTTCACTGAGGAAATGTTCTAATTTCAAAGGTAATGGAACTTGATAAAAATTCGCTAATGCCTCAATAAATGTCTGGGCTCTGACAGGAAAACCTTGCTCAATATAAATGTTAACTTGTTGGTAAACAGCACGTTTAAAATTAACCGTGTCAGCCTCGACTCCGTTTAAATTATCAGCAGATACAGAAAACCGTTTTCCAGAAGCCACACAAAATGCCCACTCGATGGCTTGAGGTTTAATTTCTACTTGCTCAAAGCGCTTTTGTTGTTCGGCATTTCTGCCATCAGGTAAATACCAATAGCCAAAATCTTCTAAAAGTCGTCGAGCATCGCCGGCTAAACACCAATGGGAAATTTCATGAAGGGCACTGGCAAAAAAGCCATGAGCAAAAATAATTTGATGATTACTACATTGTTCACTTGCAGGTAAATAAAGTGGTTCATCCCCCCCTTTAACTAATCGAGTGTTAAACGTTTGATAAAAGCATTGTTCGAATAACGTTATCAAATCTTGATAGTCGTGTTTCATACCGCAAATGAATCGAGAAAAATTGCCGATAGTTTAACGAAAATTGGCGATAAAAAACATCGCCAATTTTAGCTCTTAAGATTTTTTAATTGTCGGATGAATCAGGAAGTTTTTTTACCGCGCTATTAATTAATAAATAACCGCTGATACCTGAAATAAGAGAGCCAACGACAATACCTAATCTGTCTTGGAAAATTGGACTTGCTGAGTCTTGCTCAAAAGCAAGCGAGCCAACAAATAAACTCATAGTAAAACCAACTCCACATAACATTGCTATGCCGTAAAGTAAGGTCCAATTCATATTTTCAGGTAATTTAGCAAAACCTAATTTAATCGCGATAAAACAAAAGCCAAAGACACCAATTTGCTTACCAACCACTAAGCCTAAAATAATGCCTAACGGCACAGGCGAGATTATTTGCTCAAGTCCTACTCCTGTGAAGTTGATGCCAGCATTGGCAAAGGCAAAAATAGGTAAAATAATAAAGGCGACTAAAGAATGTAAATTGTGCTCAAGAGACTTCAAAGGTGAAGGTTCACCTTCTTCCCCTTTTATCGGAATAAAGAGCGCTAAAATCACCCCCGCTAATGTTGCGTGTACTCCCGATTTTAATACCGCAACCCATAAAACGATACCAATAAAAATATAAGGGGCGGTATTAGTAATGCCTTTGCGATTAAAGATAAACAACAGCGCCAGCATTGCCGCAGAAACACATAATGACAGCAAAGATAATTGTTCAGTATAGAAAAAAGCAATGACAATAATAGCTCCTAAATCATCAAAAATAGCGAGCGATGTTAAAAAAACTTTCAACTGAAGTGGCACTTTCGAACCAATAACCGCCAAGATCCCTAAAGCAAAAGCAATATCTGTTGCGGTCGGTATTGCCCAACCATTTAACGCAACTGGATTATCAAAGTTAAGTATGGCGTAACAAAGCGCGGGGACTAACATACCACCGATGGCACCAATTGCCGGCAAAGTTATTTGACCTGGCTGAGATAAATCACCTTCGAGAAATTCTCTTTTAAGCTCTAAACCAACTAAGAAGAAAAATAACGCCATTAAACCATCGTTAATCCACAATAATAATGGTTTAGCTATTTCAAAAGATCCTACCGCGATGACGACAGGAATATTTAGCAACATGTCGTAATAAACCGACCAAGGCGAATTGGCAACCATCATGGCAAAAATCGCCGTGATCATAAGAATAATTCCGCTTGATGCTTCTAACTTTAAAAAATCTTGAATTGATTTAATTGGCATATAACCTCATTTCTCTAAATATTTACCTGACATAATATGTCACAAATAAAAATTATGATCATCCATTTTTTATTACAAGCTTTGTTCAACTCGTTAAGAAAAAAACATTGGTATGTCATAAATTCGGAATAAGCTAACTTTATCGAAAATAATTCCCTTAAATATCAGTTTCCACTAGTTTTTCAGACAATAATAAGTGTAGTATGCAATTAATAATCAGATGTAAATTTAATAGCAAGACGATAAAGATGAAAAAATTAGACGATATCGATTTACGAATATTAACTATTCTTTATAAAAACGCAGATATCACCAATAAAGAACTCGCCTCGCAAATAGGCATTGCACCCTCTACCTGTTTAGAACGGGTAAAACGCATGAAAACAAATGGTATTATTAAGGGTGCTTTTGTCGATATTAACTTTAAAAGTATTGGCGGAAATATTGAAGCGATTGCCGCAATTCGACTCCAGCCTTATTCAGAAGAAATCGTCAATGAATTACGCGACGATTTATTAAAACTACCAGAAATAGTCAGTCTATATCATATGGGCGGAAGTTATGATTACTTTATTCATATGTCAGTGAGAGATAGTGAACACTTACGTCAATTTGTTTTTAATGCTATTACGTCTAGAGATGCTGTTACAACAGTTGAAACTTCGTTAATTTTTGAACATAGTCGCAGTGGTGTTTTACCTAATTTTGATGAAGATTAGGGTTTGCTTGATTCACTAAACGGTTTTATTTTTTCAATCGAGTCAATGGGGGCGGTGAATAGCTATGGCTTTATAGTTATGGCTTTATAGTTATGGTTTTATAGCAGTGTCTTTATGCGCCCCCTCTTTCACTTCGACCACATCTAAAATCAGAGAAGAGTATAAAATCAGAAAGTAGTATAAATATTGCCACTAATTCATGCGTTGGTATCAATAAATCTTTCATTGATAAAACAACTCTTTGCTAGCAGCATAGTTGCAATATAGGATACATAGCAATGTTCAAAAACGTAGTAGATTTTGTTTAAAAACGTAGTAGATTATATCGCATCAAAGCATAGAGTAACGAGCTAGACAGCGATAGCTATTGCTCACATTTCCCTATCAATAAACACGAAAAGTGGCTATTAAATTAACTTAAAAGCCGGTAAAAATATAGCCACTTTAATCATTACGCAGACTTTTTACTGCCACCTAAACATTTTGGCGATAAAGGCGTATTTTCTTCATAATAATCATGCCATTCTTTTTCTGTATAGGTATGAAGTGCTAATGCATGAATTTTTTCTGCTAACTCAGTTGCTAATACAGCGTTGATAGCACGATGTCTTTTAATTAAACGTTCACCTTCAAAGTTATTGGAAACAATAATCACTTTAAAATGGGACTCACTTCCTGGAGCAACATTATGTTGATGACTTTCATTAATGACATCAAGATGTAAAGGGGAAAATGCAGCTAATAATTTCTCTTCAATAATGCTTTCAACGGTCATTTGATGATCCCTGTTAATTTTATATTTATAACTTTAATTCTAGTATTGATGGTTAAATGTGCCATCAGTCTAGATGTCTATCTTCAATAATTAATGCTAAACCACTGCTCAAACAGTAAAAACAATAGCAAAAAAATTTATTCGATATTTCGAAATGTTAAGTTAATCCTCATCGTTTTTTCAACGCGAGATTTAGGTAACGCATGCTGCCAGTTTTTTTGTGTGTCACCTGACATCACTAACAAGCTGCCCGATTGTAAAGGTAATTTAACGCTTTCTCTACTGTCTTTATGCTTTAAATGGAACATACGCTGACAACCAAAAGATAAAGATGCAATAACAGGCTGTTCACCAAGCTCTGGTTCATCATCACTATGCCAGCTAACCGAGTCACGATGGTCACGATAGCAATTTGCCAACATGGCATTAAAGTCTTGCTGACAAAATTCACTCACCTGTTGTTTTAATCGTAATAGAAGTGGCGTCCAATCAAGCGGTAACAAAGTTAATTTTGAATAGGTATAACTCGCATTTTTATCACCATACCACGCTTGTAATCTAGGAATATCTACCGTTTTACCAAACATTGAAATGTTATCTTGTCGCCAAGCAATGTCTTGAAAGAGTTGTTTTACCAATAGTTTACTTTCACTAAAATCAATAAAATTAGGAAAGTAAGCAATCGTGGCTCCGCTTAATGAAATTTTAATCGACTTCTTCTCAATTTGCCCTAGTGACTAAGGCTGAATTTTGGCACAATAGCTACCTTTCATCTAGCAGAATTAGTAGCTTAATTATCTATGTTCAGTCCTTTCATTATCAACGACAAAAATTTATTTCTCGATCGCTACCCTATTAATCAGGTTAACCGAAGCCTACAAGCATGGGATGCCGCTGATGAATATTTAGTGAATTATGTTTTTGATAATCACTTAATAAAACATGATTCTCGCCTATTAATTTTCAATGATAACTTTGGCGCAATTACGTTAAATTTTACTGATAATAAAGTGCAGACAATTACTGATTCATATATTAGTCAATTGGCGTTAGCGCACAATGGTGAACAAAACAATTTAACGTTAACCAATATTAAGCAAGCCTCAAGCTTAGATGAATTACCTAAAGCTGCAGACATTATTCTCTATAAAATTCCAAAAAGTAAAAACTTAATGGTTGAGCAGCTGAATAAGATTAGAAAAATATTAACACCCGACACACATTTTATTGCTAGCGACAAAGCAAAAAGTATACAAACATCGACATTAAAATTATTTGAAAAGCACTTAGGGATCACAAAAACCTCGCTAGCGGTAAAAAAAGCGCGATTAGTATTTTGTCAATTTGATCCTTTATTAAGTGCAGTCGAACAGCAAACAACAAAATCATGGCAGTTAGACAACAGCAACATAATTATTAAAAATTACGCTAATGTTTTTGCCAGAGAAAAACTCGACATTGGTGCTCGTTTATTTATTCAGCATTTACCTCAATTAACCAATGACAAAAAGGTTATTGATTTAGGCTGTGGCAATGGCGTTGTCGGGCTTTCGTTACTGAAAGACAATCCCAAAACGCTATTAACTTTTACCGATGAGTCTTATATGGCTGTTGCTTCGTCGAAAGACAATGTACACGTTAATTTTCCGGAAAGTGCTAATAATTGTCAGTTTATCGTGAATGATTGCTTAACAGATATTGAGCCGCAAAGTATTGATGTTATTTTATGTAATCCGCCTTTTCATCAACAAAATGCCACTACAGATCATATTGCATGGCAAATGTTTAAAGATAGTTATCGCGCCTTAAAAAAAGGGGGCGAATTACGTATTGTTGGTAACAGGCAACTTGGTTATCATATTAAATTACAACGCATTTTTGGCAATGAAAAACTCATCGCCAGCAATGATAAATTCGTCATATTATCGGCCATTAAGAAATAAATTATGCTTACATTTGCTCATTTAAAGTCACCATTTAAAACGCTAGCGACTTGTTTAACCCTTATTATGTTAACCGCTTGCGCTAATACAACAAATAAAATGGTATTAGCGCCGCAGATTCCTGCAATAAAATCTACCCTTCATGCGATGAAGACTGCTCAAATAACAGTAACAGACATGCGGGCGAATAGTCATATTGTTGCCATTCATCGTGAGGGTAAAGCGATAGAGTTAGTACCTGCGCATGACCACTTAGATACAATATTAACTCCTTTATTAAAACAAGCTTTCATCAATAATGGTTTAACTATCGATGAGAATGCAATGAATAATATAGAGTTATTTATCAACACCGCAGAGGTTGATGTTCATCAAGCGCTAATGAAATATCACACCACCAGCCAATTAACCTTAACCGCTAAAGTGACGGCAAACGAACAAACTTTAACAAAAACCTTTAAAAATAAAGGGAATAGTGAAGGCGTATTAGCTGCTGATCTTGCCGTTTTAGAGCGAAACCTTAATCAACAAATTAGCGACACCATCGCATTAATCGTAAACGATAGTGAAATTCAACAATTTTTAAAATAATGATTCAGTTTATCGCTTACTACTTAGCTCAGGATTTTTTATGAAATATTTATCGCTTTTATTCATGACCCTTTCGCTTGCTGTACAAGCAAATAAAATAGATCTCGATCCTGATAATTTATACCCACAAGTTAAACTTGAAACATCAATGGGTATCATTATTGTTGAGTTAGATCGCGTGAAAGCACCTATTACCGTGGATAATTTTCTCACTTATGTAGTAACAGGAGAATATAACAACACCGTTTTTCATCGGGTGATCAAAGACTTCATCGTACAAGGTGGTGGTTATGATAAAGAATTTTCCATGAAAAAAACTCATGAAAATATTGTCAATGAATCAGGGAATGGTTTAAAAAATGAAAGCGGTACAATTGCCATGGCAAAAGAAAGCAGACCGCACACTGCCAATCGACAATTCTTTTTTAATGTCAGTGATAATAAAAACTTAGACCCAGGTAGAAAATGGGGCTACGCCGTATTTGGTGCCATTATTGAAGGTGAAGAAGTCATTGAAGCCATGTCAGCCGTTGAAACCGATTATGATGAATCAATGGCCTGGGATGATGTCCCTGTAGAGCCTATTATATTAGTTAAAGCAACTTTATTGCCTGCTGCATTTTAATCCTTTAATAACGCTAACTGTTCAAAATAAATTACTATAAGTTACAAGACGCTAACAGAAAACTTCCGATAGACTTTTGACAAGTGACACTTTATCAACGATACATTAAGTATTACATGCATCAAGTTTACTAAAATAATAATAATCAGAATTTACTCACAAAAAGCAATTTTGTGATCTTTCTCATGTATGTATCTTTATCTAAAATGGGGAAAGTAATGATAATTGAGCAGTTTATCAACGAGAAAATTTTACAAATTAGTGCCTATATCAAAGCCGTCATTGAAAAGTCTCTCCACTACACAGAATTGGATCAATTTATTGTAGATACGATGGAAGAATGGACTTTATTACAAGTAATGGACGATACACCAAGTAATGCAAAGGAACGGGTATTTTGGCATGTGATGCACGAAATGAGTTTGCATGGCAGTCTTGCCCTTTCATCAGATTTGTATTTCCGCAGTGAAATAAATACCTGTCTTGATTTTTTTAATGGTACAGGCAGTTATCCTATTGACTGCATTGGCTGGCGCCCGCTGCCATAATTGTCAATATTAACGAGTAATAATACCAGAGCTGGCAAAATTATCCTTTTTTACCCAAGTCGAGTCTGATAGTCTCCATAGCAATTTCTAGCATTTTGAATTTAGCGCATGTCTTCGCCCAATACGATAAAAGAAACCCTTAATTACTTTAAAAATAAACGATTACTCACCATTTTTTGTTTTGGTGTAGCCAGTGGCTTTCCTTGGGTAATGATTGGCTCGGCTATGACAGGTTGGTTAAAGGATGAGGGATTAAGTCGTTCGAGTATTGGTTTATTCGGTCTGATTTTTGTTGCCTATAGTATTAACTTTTTATGGTCACCTTTAGCTGATCGAGTCAAATTACCTTTTATCACGGCTAAAGTTGGTATGAGACGTAGCTGGATTATTGTCACTCAACTTATTATTGCTTTCGCTGCACTGCAACTTAGTTATTTAGATGCAAGCAGCCAACTGAATTTGATGGCAATGTTTGGGGTAATTATAGCGTTAACGGGTGCAACACAAGATATTGCTATAGACGCTTATCGTATCGATTCTTTAGCAGGGTACGATAACAATATTATGGCTGCCGGCTCGGCAATGGCAACAGCGGGCTGGTGGACAGGCTATGCAGGTTTAGGCAGTATTCCTTTTATTTTAGTCAGTCAACCAAATTGGCAATGGCCTGAAGTATTTCAAATATTAGCGGGCATTATGTTAGTGCTCGTTGTCACGGCATTAGTGGTTAGTGAACCCAAAAGTAATCGTGAACAAGTGCTCGATAAAATTGAAGCTGATTATTTAACTGTGCTCCCCCAATACGGTAAAAAGTCGCTGTCAATCTTGTTTATTTTACCCTTGATTTTGATCAGTATTGTTTATGCAAATATTGGCTATCCGGCTTGGCCACAAAGCATTATTGCAAGCGAATATCAATTTACCTTTATTACCTTTTTAGTCGTTGGCTTGTTGTTTCTTTTTATTCAACAACTCACACAACTCAATAAACAATTGAATAAACATAATACTATTCAAAACAATTATCATATTACAGCGTTCCATAGAGTCACCGCATGGTTGCTAACGACTTTAGTGGCCCCCATTCAAGAATTTTTCGATCGTAATGGGACTAAGCTCGCTTTATCGATATTAATGTTTATTTTTTTATTCAAATTAGGTGAAGCCTATTTAGGGCGAATGTCGATTGTTTTTTATCGCGAAGTAGGCTTTTCAAATGAAGACATTGCTTATTACTCTAAAATGATCAACTGGGCGACAACTATCGTGTTTTCGCTAATTGGCAGTGTTTTCACTATTCGATATGGTATTTTAAAGGGGCTATTTATTGGCGGCATCGCCATGGCTTCGAGTAATTTGCTTTTTTCAGCCATCGCATTTGTCGGACCAAATAAATTATTATTTGCGTTTACTGTCTTTGTTGATGGTTTTACCTCTGCATGGGGCTCAGTTGCCTTTGTCGCGCTATTATCCGTGTTATGTAATAAGAGCTTTACGGCGAGTCAATATGCCTTAATGGCGTCATTAGGCACCTTTGGCCGAGTGATGCTAGGCTCGTACTCAGGTATTATTGTAGATTGGTTAGATGGGAATTGGGCGTTCTTTTTTATCTTAACCTCCTTGATGGTGATCCCAAGTTTATTATTTTTATATGCGATCAGAAAGCCCCTAACGCTATTGATTGAAAAACAAAACGGAAATTAGCCATTATTTGTTCTATGATGTTGATATACAGATTAAATTAAAGTGTTGATAGATGATTAGATTGTTTTTTTTATTACCAATATTAATGTCGGCTATTTGGTGGTGGTACCTCAATAATCGAGGCTATACCATGAAAGAAGGCCTTCGGGGTTTTATTTATATTTTTTCATTTAACGCCATTGTTATTGGCTTTTTTACTTTAATGCTTTTTGTTACTCATTAACAAGTCCGATAAAATCACGGCCACTATTGACCATTATATGGTTAAAAGCAAAACAAAATTAATCACGAAAAAAGCAAAAAAAATCTTCACATTAAGTGAAGATTTTTTTAATCGTTTAAATGTAAAAAGTAACATTAAAACATTGAACGACGACCGCTGCGACGCGTATTACGACGGTTTCTCATTCGACTATGTAGTTCTCGACGCTTAGCACCTAACCATTCGTCGCGGGTAATGGTTGCATCACCACTTCGCCCTTCTTCACGCGAGCGATAAGCACAGAATTCTTCAAAGGCTTCAATATCGTCTTTTAATTCTTCAGCCACTAACTCGATCATAATAGCATCATCTAAAAAGCCTAAAACAGGAATATGATCAGGTACTAGATCTTCTGGATCACTAAAATAAGCCAAGGCACTTAATACATCGGTACGCTCTTCGGCTGGAATTTCCCACTCTGAATCTTCAATCATTGCAACAAGCGTCTCTAACTTTTTAATACGCTCTGTGACAAATGGCGGAAGTTCAACATTTATATCTTGGCTAAGGCTCTTAGCGTTTGCCAAGATACTTTCCTCAGTCAGACTTTTAGCACCTGACTGCGCTTTTCTCATCACGTCACGAAAGTGATCTAAATCTGATTCTTTTAATTCAAAAGTAACTTCAAATGCCATTTTAATTCTCCTACGATTGGCTTTTTCTTCTTTACCATTAAATCTAACAGAACATTGCCAGATCAGCACGTAAGTTAGAGTATTTTTTGTAAATTTAATGTAATTAAATTGTTCCTTTGAGCGATTTACCAATTTTATTGATAAAATCTCATGTTATTATCTAATTAAAAATAATAATTAAAATTTAGAATATGTCTGATAAATCAATAACAAACCAAGATAACCAGACATTATCGCAAGATGATGTGAAAACCTGTGAAAATTGCCATGCGCAAGTTCATGGTATGTATTGCTCTCAATGTGGGCAATCGGTTGAGTCAACATTACGTTATTTTTGGAGTGTTATTTTACACCTTCTTGACGATATATTTAGTTTTGACTCGCGCGCAAATCGAACCTTGATCCCATTATTATTTAAGCCAGCTTTTCTTACCAACGAATATATTGCTGGAAGACGCGTGCATTATGTGCCGCCATTAAGACTGTATCTATTTATTAGCATTGTTTTTTTTCTGACATTGAAATTTATTGCCGTCGATGAAAGTTTAGGAGCGTTTAATGTAGGAGATTCCGTATCTTCTGCTGTCAAAGTAGAACAGCACCTTAGCGGATTACAAGAGAAAAAAGCAACAGCAGCGCCAGATGAGCAAGTAAGAATAGACAATGACATTAAAAAATTCTCCCAATATCAAGAAGATTTAACCAAACAAAAAAGTCTTGCAATTAAAGGCCTCACAGATAAGTTAGTACAATTAGAGTTTGAAAAATTACGTGAAAAAGAACAGTTTTCACAAGAAAAACAAGAGAATTTAGATAACATCATTGAAAGCATCACGCTTTTTAAAAACGGTGACAAAAAAGATTTAACGCCCGATAAATTAACCTTTGGAAATAATGAAGATGGTAGCTTATCGTTTGACTTTTTAACGCCTGAAAATAATAAAAAGCTCAATGATTTCGCTCAGTTACTCTCCCAAAAAGCAAAAAAAGCTTTTAACGAAGATCCTACCCCCTTAATTAAAGAAGCGATTGAGAAGTTGCCGCAACTGTTGTTTATTCTTTTGCCGTTGTTTGCCGCTCTATTAAAATTGATGTTTATTTTTTCTAAACGGCTTTATTTAGAACACTTAACTGTTGCCTTACATAGTCACAGTTTTATTTTCTTGGCTATTTTAATAGTAGAGCTTATTGGTTTTGCTCAACATTATGCTGCCGATTATACCATTTTAAAAGATATTACCGAATTTTTAGAAATTGCCATCGTTTTCTGGATCCCGATATATTTATTTATTATGCAAAAGCGTGTTTATAAGCAGGGATATTTTTTTACCACAGTTAAATATGCGTTTATTGGGGTAACTTATATGATAATGATTGTCATAACCGGCACCATTGCTTTCATTTGGGGACTCGCCAGTACTTAATTTTGTATTTTATTAGCAGGTTTGTAAAAGGCAAAAATGTTTAGGAAAGTCTAATGAAAACAATGTTAATAGCCATTTTAGTTCTAGCTATTTTTGCCATATTGCTTTTGGTCATACAAGGATTATGGACTCGAAAAACAACCCTTAAATTGCCTGAGCCTCAAGGGGCACGCGAAGGTGATTGTGATAAAGATGTTAGCCCTGAAAGTAAAACATTAACAGTCCTTATCATCGGAGATTCATCTGCTGCGGGGGTTGGAGTTGCTCATCAAGATCATGCATTATCAGGTTATTTTACCGCGAACCTAGCCAAAACGTATCAGGTGAAATGGCAACTCATTGCGAAAACAGGTTTTACCTCTACCGATCTCATTAAAACATTACAACATCATCATCACGCATTTGATCATATTGATTATACTCTGGTAGCTATCGGAGTTAATGATGTAACTAGTTTTACGAGCGCTAAACGGTGGCAGAAAAACTTAACAGAGTTAATGATGCTATTAGAAAGTCAATTTCATTCGAAAAACATCATCTTTTCAGCCCTACCTCCCATGCATTTATTTACCGCCCTGCCTCAACCTTTAAGGTGGCTCTTGGGCGCTCGGGCAAAATACTTAAACCAAAAAATGGCAGAAATAATTCTTACTAAACCAGCTTGTCATTTATTGCACGCAGATATTCCTTTCTCTGAACAATATCTGGCGGATGATAAATTTCACCCCTCTCAAGCCGCCTATAAATTATGGGCTGAACAGGCTGCTCAGTTATTAAATAAAAGCCCTTAGCTTCACACCTGAACAATCACCAATAAAAAGCCCGTAATCAATAAATTGATTACGGGCTTAATTATCATTTCTGTGATCTCACAGTTAGATCATTAAAAGCTAGGTTACTTATCGGCTAAAGGTTTCATGTGAGGAAACAAAATAACATCTTTAATCGTTGGTGAATCAGTAAATAACATCACTAAACGATCAATGCCAATACCTTCGCCAGCAGTAGGAGGTAAACCGTATTCTAATGCTTGAATGTAATCACCATCAAAATGCATCGCTTCGTCATCACCGGCATCTTTTCCAGCTACTTGGTTCTGGAATCGCTCGGCTTGGTCTTCAGCATCGTTTAACTCAGAAAAACCATTCGCTAATTCACGACCACCAACAAAAAACTCAAAACGGTCAGTGATAAATGGATTTTCATCATTACGACGAGCTAAAGGCGACACTTCCCAAGGATATTCGGTAATAAAAGTCGGTTGATCTAATAAATGCTCAGCGACTTCTTCAAATATTTCACAAATATATTTACCTGGCCCCCACACTTTAGCTGCTTCTGTTTCTTTTACACCAACGGCTTTCGCCATGGCTTTCAATGCGTCAAAGTTATCTTCAGGATTACGTAAAACATTTTCGTCTAAATCTTTACCATATTTTAAAATGGCATCTACCATGGAAAGACGAGCAAAGGGTTGACCAAAATCGTAAAACTTCTCTTCAATCACTTCGCCTTCTGCATTTTTAACTGTGTTACGAATGATTGACGTGCCCATCACATCTTCGGCTAACGTACGTAACATATCTTCTGTTAAGTTCATTAGATCTTTGTAATCAGCATAGGCTTGGTAGAACTCAATCATGGTAAATTCTGGATTATGACGAGTCGATAAACCTTCGTTACGGAAATTGCGGTTAATCTCAAATACTTTTTCAAAGCCACCTACAACCAAACGCTTTAAGTAAAGCTCTGGCGCAATGCGCATATACATTTGAATATCTAAGGCATTATGAAATGTTTCAAAAGGCTTAGCCGTCGCACCACCAGGAATGGTTTGTAACATCGGTGTTTCAACTTCCATGAAATCACGTTCTGTTAAAAACTTGCGGATACCATCAACAATTTTTGAACGAATTTTAAAGGTATTACGGGTATCTTCATTGATAATTAAATCAACATAACGTTGACGATATTTTGTTTCAACGTCTGATAAGCCGTGGAATTTTTCTGGTAATGGGCGAAGTGATTTCGTTAATAGCTCATATTTGTCCATATTGACATATAAGTCACCTTTGCCAGACATGTGCATAGTGCCAGTTACCCCGATAATATCACCGATATCTAAGGTGCCCCATTTCGCTTTTATTTCTTTTTGTACCGTTTTATGAGCATACGCTTGAATACGTCCTGTCATATCCTGTAATACCAAGAAAGGACCACGTTTCGCCATGATACGACCAGCAATGCTGTACTCTGCAGTTTCAGCTTCAAGCGTTTCTTTATCTTTTTCACCGTGTGCAGCTTGTAAATCAGCTGCATAGTGTTTTCGATCAAACTTGTTTGGGTGGCCGTTAGCCGGACAGTTTTCTCGAATTTGCGCTAATTTGCCACGACGTTCGGCAATCAATTTATTTTCGTCTTGGTTTGCTTGGTCTGTCATTTTCTTTCTCGGTTAAAATATCAAAATGTATTTTTGATAATGTTAGTACTTACTTCTGTTAATTTACTCGTTTTTAAATGGCTTTGTTTCCGAATATAAATAAACGGCGATACAAATACTATAAGCCAGATTTTAAACTCGCTTCTAAAAATTTATCTAGGTCACCATCTAATACCGCTTGTGTATTTCGGTTTTCAACCCCAGTACGCAAATCTTTGATCCGGCTGTCGTCTAATACATATGAACGTATTTGGCTGCCCCAACCAATATCTGATTTACCATCTTCTAATTCTTGCTTGCCTTCATTTTGCTTCTGCATTTCCATTTCATACAGTTTAGCTTTTAATAGCTTCATCGCTGTCGCACGATTTTTATGTTGCGAGCGATCAGCCTGACAAGCGACTACTGCGCCTGTTGGAATATGCGTTAAACGTATAGCAGAATCTGTTTTGTTAACATGCTGGCCACCAGCGCCCGATGCTCTAAATGTATCAACGCGTAAATCAGCAGGGTTAATGTCAATTTCAATGTTGTCATCAATTTCAGGATAAATAAATGCAGAGGCAAATGAAGTATGACGACGTCCACTGGAATCAAACGGTGATTTTCGAACAAGTCGATGCACGCCAGTTTCTGTTCTTAACCAACCAAAAGCATATTCGCCAGTATATTTGATGGTACAACCTTTAATACCGGCCACATCACCGTCAGTTACTTCAATCGCTTCGGTTTTAAATCCGTGTGCTTCACCCCAGCGAAGATACATACGCATTAGCATTTCAGCCCAATCTTGCGCTTCGGTACCACCTGAGCCTGATTGAATATCTAAATAACAATTATTGGCGTCTTGTTCGCCAGAAAACATCCGACGAAATTCTAATTTCTCTAAACTTGCTTCTAATGTTTGAGTTTCTGATTGTGCATCCTCAAACGTTTCAGCATCATTTTCTTCTACAGCGAGTTCAACAAGTCCTTCAATATCTTCACAACCTGAGTCCATTTGGTCGATAGTTTCAACAACCGCTTCTAAACTAGCACGCTCGCGACCTAATGCTTGAGCGCGCTCAGGTTCATTCCAAATTTCTGGAGCTTCTAATTCGCGAACAACTTCAACTAAGCGCTCAGACTTCTGATCGTAGTCAAAGGTACCCCCTAAGCATATCTGTACGCTCACGAATTTCTTTAATTTTATTTAATACAGGGTTTACTTCTAGCATACTTAAAATTCTTTTTACAACGCCAATAACTTTTGACTTAAATTAGCGGCCAATATGAATAGTAAAATAGTCGCGCATTGTAGCTTAATTACACGGGTAAATAAACGCTTGCTTGTCGCAATTTAACAGGAAGTATTTTTAACGAAGTGAAAGTTGAAAAACTTATCGGGTAAGCGTTAAGTTTTCAACCATCAACTGTAACGATTGCTTACCTCGAAATTCATTAATGTCGAGTCGATAGCATAAGTGAACTTGCTTAGCATTATGATTAGGCCATTGTTTTACATCAATATTAAAAGCAATAGCATCAAAAACTTGTCCCTGTTTTTCTACCACCAATTTAAGATGTTTTTCACCGACAATTCTTTGTTGAACCAGGGTAAATTGATCATCAAATACCGGTTCGAGAAAATTTTGCCCCCATGGTCCCGCTTGTCTAATTTTTTCAGCAAAATCTAAGGTCATTTCAGTCAGTGATAATGGACCATCGGAATACACTTTCCCTTCAAGTAAGTCATGATCTAACCATTTTTCAGCATAGTCAGTAAATTTCTGCTGAAAAAGCGCAAAGCTTTCTTTGGCGATGGTCAGTCCTGCTGCCATCGCATGCCCCCCAAACTTGACGATAAGCCCTGAGTGTTGGCTATCAATATGTTCCAATAAATCTCGGATATGCAGACCAGGAATTGATCGCGCCGAACCTTTAAGCTCAAGACCATTATCACTTTCGGCAAAGACAATACTCGGACGATGAAACTTTTCTTTTAATCGCCCCGCCACTATACCTATTACGCCTTGATGCCATTGCTCATGAAATAAAGAAATTGCAAAAGGTAAATTTTCTTCCGTAAAATTAAGTTGCTTCATGATAGTTTCAGCTTCATGTTGCATACCTTGCTCAATTTCACGCCGCGATTTATTTAAACTATCAAGCTCTGCCGCCATCACTCTTGCTGACATTAAGTCAGGAGCTAATAAACAATTAATTCCATAAGCCATATCATCTAAACGCCCTGCCGCATTGATTCGGGGCCCTAGTGCAAAACCAAAGTCACTGGCCATTAATCGTTGTTGGTTCTTCCCTGCTATTTCAATTAACGCTTGAATGCCAGGCCTGGTGTGTCCTGCTCTAATCCGTTTTAACCCTTGTTCCACTAAAATTCGATTATTTGCGTCAAGTGACACCACATCAGCCACAGTGCCGAGTGCAACAAGATCTAGTAATTGCGCGATATTTGGTTCAGCTATTTGAGGCCTAGCGGTTTGTGCCTCGCTACTTCCCGACTGACTATTGTCATTATTGTTATAGGCATAATTTGCAGGTGATTCAGTTTCTTGTGATTGCGTTGCTTGAACGTCATTTTCACTAGAATAAAACCAGCTTTGTTCGCGTAAATATTTTCTCATCGCGAGCATAAAATAAAACGCAACTCCAACCCCTGCGAGTGCTTTGCTCGGAAAACTACATTGGTGCTGATTAGGGTTAATTATGGCATCGGCGGGCGGTAACGACTGACCTTGTAAATGATGATCAGTGACTATGACTTTCAATCCTAAAGACTTAGCCTTTTCGACGCCAGCAATACAACTT
This sequence comes from Colwellia sp. 1_MG-2023, assembly GCF_030546755.1. Taxonomy (GTDB): domain Bacteria; phylum Pseudomonadota; class Gammaproteobacteria; order Enterobacterales; family Alteromonadaceae; genus Thalassotalea_H. The sequence goes on along the minus strand of NZ_JAUOPE010000005.1, from coordinate 77,093 downwards.
ATGCCGCTATCAACGGTAATTAATAATTGTGCGCCTTGCTGATGAGCAATACTGACAATTTCAGGCGTTAGTCCATAACCATATTCAAAACGATTCGGTACTAAAAATTGGTGGTTTTTATAACCAAACATCGCTAATGCTGACATCATTAACGCGGTACTTGTTGCGCCATCAGCATCAAAGTCACCAACAATAACAATCGCTTGATTAGCAACCATAGCGTGATAAAGAATTTCACAGGCGTCATCAATGCCAGCTAATTGTTCAACAGAAATTAATTGTTGAGCTTTAAGCAATAATTCACTTTCAGATTGCACGCCTCGTGTAGCGTATATTTGTTTAATAACGGGATGTAACGATGTAGGCAAAAAGCTATCATCAATCTTTTCGCGACGAACAATAACTTTATTCATATAAAAAATATTTGCCTGTTTACCAAAGAATATTAAAGCAGCGTGTCATACAACTAGCTTTCAGCGCTGATGCTCTCAAGAATTTTTAATAAATCGGCAGGTTCACGATACCCAGGTAATAAAAGTCCATTAGGAAAAATAATAGCAGGGGTGGAATTAACACCCACCTGACGACCAAAATTAAACTCGGCTTCAACCGGGCTTTCACAAATTCGTTGTGCCACAGATGATCCTAACTTCGCTTTGGTTAAAGCGACATTTGGTTGTTCATGACACCAAATAGAACGTAAATCTTTGAAGCCTTGCGATAATCTACCTAATTGATCTGTCACCCCCGCTCGCGGATAAGCCATATATTTAACCGTGATCCCTAAGTCATTATATTGCTCAATTTGCTTATGCATTTTACGGCAGTAACCACAGGTGATATCAGTAAAAACTGTGATTTGATGTTTTTCGTTTTTAGCCGGATACACAATCATACCATCGCTAAATTGTTTTAATCCCTCAATGCGTAATTCAGCTAAACTATCTTCAGTGTGATTAATCACCTCATTACTGCCGATCCCATAAAGTTTGCCTTGCACTAAAAATTGTCCGTCTTTACTGGCGTAAAACAAACCTTGTTGTGTCACTACTTCAACAAGTTCAGGAAATGGAGAAGCTTTAACTGATTGAATTTCTAGATTAATACTAGAGGCGAGTGTTTCCTTAATCTCAGTTTGTAACTTTTCAGAAAGTATATTGTTAACTTGAGCTAGCGCTTGAGTTACGCAAAAAAAGCTACTGATCAAAAAAACGAAAGCACGATGTTTAAACATAGAAATTCCTAACAAATTTATTTTTATTTACCATCCTTTCACTAACTTTATTAGCATCAGCTCAAAGGAAATCAAGACACGACAAATAAGACCGTCACAGAGGCGACAAAATTACAGGGTATTGCATGAAAAATCAATTTTTATGCAGGTATTTAACGCTTCCAAATTCGCAGATAAAAATTACAATAATTTTTTTGATCCCTGCTAGCTTGTTATTAGTTCAATCTGTTAAACTGCGCGCCATTAAATTTCTCAAATAACTCGCTAGGAAAAAGCATGGAAATTGGACTTTTTTATGGCTCAACGACTTGTTACACAGAAATTGCTGCCGAAAAAATTCAAAGCCAATTTGATAAAGGTGTAGTGCAATTATTTAACCTAAAAGATATTCCGTTATCTCAAAGCGAGAATTTTGAACTCCTTATTTTTGGTATATCAACTTGGGATTATGGCGAGATTCAAGAAGATTGGGAAAGCCATTGGGATGAAATAAATGACTTAGATCTTAATGGTAAAATTGTTGCTTTATACGGCATGGGTGATCAAATAGGTTACACCGAATGGTTTCAAGATGCTTTAGGTATGTTGCATGATAAAGTTATCGCCCAAGGTGGTTACGTGATTGGTTTATGGCCAAATCAAGGATACGAATTTGCCGCTTCGAAAGCGCTAACACAGGATGGAAACCACTTTGTTGGTTTAGCGTTAGATGAAGATAATCAATATAACGAAAGCGATACTCGTATCGACTTATGGTGCCAACAAATTAATGCTGAGATAAACGACGTATTATCCAGTTAATCAATTAAATATAAACTTTTTAACGTGCACTATAGGTTATTGACGACTTTACCACTATAATCTGCACATCTTAATTTCGAGCCTAAAATCACTATGTTTGAGCAGTTTGACCTAGATTCTGAACTCCTAGGCGGCATAAATAATGCCGGTTACACAAAACCTACTTCCATTCAATCGCTAGTTTTACCTGCTGCGATGGCAGGGAAAGATGTATTAGCATCTGCGCCGACCGGAACAGGAAAAACTGCTGCATTTATTTTACCCGTTGCTCAGCATTTACTTGATTACCCAAGAACAAAACCTGGTTTTCCTCGCGTGTTAATTTTATCGCCAACGCGTGAGTTGGCGTTACAAATTCATGAGCAGAGTGAAAACTTAACGGCGTTAACTAAAATAAAAAGTGGCGTGATCACCGGTGGTGTCAACTATGGTAGTCATAAAGAAATTTTAACGGAAACTACTGATATTTTAATTGCGACACCAGGTCGATTATTAGAATACATAGAAAATGAACAATTTGACGCACGTGAAATAGAAATTCTAGTGCTTGATGAAGCAGATCGCATGTTAGACATGGGATTTGCTGAAACCATTAATAGAATTATTGCCGAGGCAAGATGGCGTAAACAAACCATGCTTTTCTCGGCGACACTTGAAGGTGCAGGTGTCGTTAAGTTTTCTAAAGAAATACTCAATGATCCCGTATTTCTTGAATCAAACCCGTCTCGTAAAGAAAAAGCTAAGATCCATCAATGGCTACATTTAGCCGATGATAAAGATCATAAATTTGCCTTACTGGCTAATTTGCTAAAGCAAGAAGAGATCAAACGTGCGGTGGTTTTTGCCAATAAACGAGAAACCGTGCAATACCTTTCAGGCAAGCTGTATGCTGAAGAAATCCCTTGTGCTTGGTTAGAAGGTAAAATGGCACAAGACAAGAGAAATAAAGCCGTTGAACGTTTACGCAACGCGCAAATAAATGTTTTAGTTGCCACTGATGTGGCAGCACGAGGCTTGGATATTGATGATATTACTCATGTCATTAATTTTGATATGCCCAGAAAAGCCGATATTTATGTTCACCGAATAGGTCGAACCGGACGAGCAGGTAATAAAGGTACAGCCATATCTTTGGTTGAAGCCCATGATATGGCGGTGGTCGCTAAAATTGAACGCTATATTGGCGATCGTTTACCTCGAAGAGTTATAGAAGAGTTACGACCAAAATATAAAGAAGCTAAAGTAGCGTTAAAGAAACCTAAAGTAAAAAAATCAAAAGCACAAATTAAAGCTAAAGCAAAAAAGCAAGCCAAGCGTTCCGCTAAGCGTTAATCAGCCCCTCTTAAGGTTAAACAAGCAAGTAATATTGAACAAATGCTCAATATTACTTGCTTAGCAAACTAATTTCGGTGAAAATATCATCTATTGAAGTAATATACTATCCTATATAGTATTAGTACTTTTTGAATTGGCATACGTTAGTATCCAGATATTTTGTCGTTATTAAGGAAAGCAAACAGGGTGTCAAATCGATTAATCAATCAGCAAATTAAACAGCAAGCACGAACTTGGGTGCGTTGTTTAAATCGCGGGTTAACCGACTCTGAAAAACCACAGATCATTGCTTGGCTTAATCAAGATCCCCTCCATCATCAAGCAATTTATAAATCAGCTTCTGTTTTCGACAACATCAATGAATTAAATGAATTAAATGGCATTTTTCCTTTGGAAAAAACTCATCGTTTAAGCCTTTTTAGTGCGAAAAGCTTATTTTTAATAATTGCTTTACTGTGTATTTTTACTATTTTGATCGGCAAAACAACCACTAAGTTTTCTGAAATACCCACAAATATTAAAGCCGTTAGTTATCAAACCAATATTGGTGAGCAAAATGAAATTTTACTCGCTGACGGTAGTAAAGTTTCTCTTAATACTCATTCTAAAATCATTGTTAATTACAGCGATAATTCTCGAAATATCAAACTCGTTTATGGTGAAGCGCAATTTGACGTTGCTGCTGATAAAACGAGAGCTTTTACGGTAAATACCGGTAATAAGTCTTTCACTGCTTTGGGTACAGTATTTAATATTCAAAAAAATAATGAGTTGGATTTAGAGTTATTTGTCAGCGAAGGTAAAGTGTTGGTAAGTAATGAATTACCCAGCAATAAACTGGCTGAGTTGATAGTAACTGAAAGCCAAAAACATGACTCAACCATGATCACGACTGATGGTGAAAAAACGATTATTGAAAATAGCATACCTCAACAAACATTTAAGTTATCTCATGCACAAGTAGAGCAAGAGTTATCATGGCATCAAGGCATGTTAATCTTCAAAGGTGAAACATTAAAAGAAGCACTCAGTGAAGTAAGTCGTTACACTAAAATTCAATTCGAAATTGCTAATGATGAAGTCAGTAATATTAAGATAGCCGGTTATTTTAAAGCGGGTGATATCAATGGTTTACTTGAATCTCTTGCTAATAACTTTAATATTAAATATAAATTTAATGCCACAAACTCTATCCAGTTAAGTAAAGCAGAAAATCACTCATAAATTCACTTCTTCTGCTTCGTCTTAAAAAATACTATACTGCCAATTGTCACAAAATTTTAAACGCCTTTAAGGTAAACTTTTCATTAATGTTACTACGTCAGCATAATGATTCTCGAATAAAACGACCAATTTTACTAATGGAAAAGTGTTTATTAATGAAAGTATTTCAAGTAATTACCTTGTGGCTAATTTTTTGCCAACCAAGCTTTGCTGAAAAACTTTTTCTTTTTGATATTCAAAAACAACCCGCTGATCAAGCATTAATCTCCTTTGCAAAACAAACGAATAAAACCATTGTTTTTTCATATGAATTAACAAAAAACTATCAAACCAATACACTCCAAGGTTATTACAGTTTCAACCAAGCATTACGTAAATTGCTCAGAAACACTGGACTGATTGCCAACTTAGAAAATAATCAACTCAGCATAACAGCAAACAGGTCACTGTTAGCGGCTTCGTCAACCAATAACACAGACTTATCATCCGCACCAACGAACTCTCCTTCTAGCAAAATAAAGGGCAATCATCAATTTCATCATCAAATTGAAAAAATTGCTATTGTTGGCAGTCGCGACATCGCCAGAAGTATTCAAGAATTACCCGTTCCCGTTGATATTCTTTCTCATCAATCTTTGCAAAGTACCGGAGAGTTTGAAGTAGGTAAAATGCTACAAAGCATCGCTCCATCATTTAATTTTGCTAGTTCTTCGATAAGTGATGGCACTGACGTATTAAAACCAGCAACATTGAGAGGGTTAGGACCAGATCAAACATTGATTTTGGTGAATGGTAAGCGAAGACACTATGCGAGCTTATTGCATATCAATACTTCAGTAGGCCGAGGAACGGCGGGTGCTGACTTAAATACCATTCCTTTATCGGCCATTAAACGTATAGAAATATTACGTGATGGTGCTACCGCTCAATATGGTTCAGACGCCATTGCAGGGGTTATCAATATCATATTAAAAGATTCGGCAAATTCAGGTAATTTCCATTCGACTATAGGGCAATACCAGCAAGGTGATGGGAATACTCTAGATATTAGCCTTAATAAAGGGGTTAATATTCAAGATAAAGGATTTATTAATACGACCATAAATCTGTTAAAACATCAGGCAACAGATCGTTCAGGTTTACATGGCAGTTGCCAATATCAAGATTGTCTAAAACTTGAAAATGGCGATTATCTCACGCAAAACCCAAAAGAAATAACCGCTAATAGAAAAACTTTTAGCATCGGGGATCCCGCCTATCAGCAATTAAGTTTAGCGTATAACGCCAACTACTCTCTTACATCTGGTGAACTATATAGTTTCGCAATTTATTCAAAACGCAGTAATCATTCATATGCATTTTTCCGTCATAATGGCAATAAATTAGCTAATCCAGTTTTACAAGATGATGTAGCAGTTCGCCCAGAGGGGTATTTACCTTATATTCAATCAGATATTAAAGATGTTTCATTTAATCTCGGATTTAAAACAGAAATTGATAATCACACTACTTTTGATATCTCGTTCACCCAAGGAAAAAACACCATTGATTATCAAACCAAAGATTCTCTCAACGCTTCTTATGCAAACCTGTTAAACATACAAGGCATTTTAACGCCGGATCAAATTAGAAGCCAAATACCTCAATCAGCCAAGGCTTATGATTTATCATTATCATTACAAACCTTTAATATTGATTTACAACGTATCTACGAATATTTTTCCTTGTCTTTAGGGGTAGAAATTCGCAACGATAAATACCAAGTCACTCCCGGTGAAAAGTACAGTTATTATGATTATGACGGTCAAGAAAGCAATCCATACTTTGACATCAATGCGTTGGGCGGTATCCAAGGTTTTCCAGGCATTTCAGCGATGTCATCGGTAAATGAATCTCGACAAGTGAATTCATTGTACGTTGAATTAAACAGCGAATTAAATGAAAGCATCACAATAGATGGCGCGTTACGATATGATAATTACAATGACTTTGGCGGCACCACTAATATTAAATTTGCCGCAAATTGGCGAATGAATGACAGCGTCACTTTCCGTAGTTCTATCAGTACTGGGTTTCGAGCCCCTTCTATGCAACAGCTTTATTTCAATAATATCAGTACCCAATTTATTATTGATGATAACGAGCACTTTAGTGCAGAACAAATCGGTACCTTTAGAAACGATAGTTATTTAGCCTCTCTAATTGGCATACCAAAGCTAACGGAAGAACAATCAACAAACTTTACCCTGGGAAGCGTGTTTACATTTACGGATAAATTCAGTGTGACACTTGATTATTATGCGATTGATATCGATGACCGCATTGTTATCAGCAATAAACTCGGTTCAGGACTTTCGCCAGCGTTAAGTGAAATTTTACAGCAAAATCACGTTGATAAAGCACAAGTTTTTCTTAATGGAGTAAATACAAAAACAAGAGGATTAGATTTAATTGCCACATGGAAAACGCCTATATTTAATGGTTATTTCGACGTCACATTCGCGGGGAATATTACTGACACTGCCGTGAGTGAACGCTATGCCCCAAATTCAACGGTATTAAATGCGTTATCAATAGAGCAAGTGTTCTCTGAACAAGATATCTCTATTATCGAAGAATGGCAGCCCCAAAATAGATTGAGCGTAAATTCCACTTATCTAAAAAATAACTGGTCATGGCATGTAAATATAAACCGTTACGGAGAATACACTATTACAGATGGTGGTAAACAAACCTATGGTGCAGAAATATTGACGGATATAAGAGTTGAGCACCAATTTAACCGACAAGTATCCTGGTATGTTGGGGTGAACAATCTTTTTAATGTCACCCCTGATAAAAACACCATCGCAAATTCACATGCCGGTACCATCATAGACAATCAAGGCAATGAAATTGTTAGCAGTTCAGGGGTATTTAAATACTCTCGCCGTTCCGCCCCTTTTGGTTTTAATGGTAGTTATTTATACCTTGGATTAAATTACCATTTTGAATAACTACCCCTTGCATTGTTATTCCGCCTCTTTACGCGTAAAAACCCAATCATTACCTTTTGATAAGTCTTCATTATAGCGATAACCTGCTACAGAAAACCCTTTTAAACCTTCTAATGAATTTACCTTATTTTCAATAATATACCTAGCCATCAAGCCACGTGCTTTTTTCGCGAAAAAGCTGATCATTTTGTATTGACCATTTTTCCAATCTTTAAAAGCAGGCGTGATCAAATCAGCTTGCAATGACTTTTTCTTCACCGCTTTAAAGTATTCAGTTGATGCTAAATTTATTAAAATATTATCGCCTTGTTCAGCAATTGCTTGATTTAGCTTTTCAGTAATTAACTCGCCCCAAAATTGATACAAGTTAGCTCCTCGTTCATTAGAAAGTTTTGTCCCCATTTCTAAACGATAAGCTTGCATTAAGTCCAAAGGTTTCAATAAACCGTATAAGCCCGATAAAATTCTCATATGCTGCTGAGCATACTCAAAATCAGCATCAGTTAAGGTTTTGGCATCTAACCCTGTGTATACATCGCCATTGAAAGCCAACACTGCAGGTCGAGCATTTTCTGTGGTAAAAGGTTGTGCCCATTGCCCAAATCTTGCGGCATTTAATCCAGCTAATTTATCGCTGATCCCCATTAATGAAGATATCTCTGCAGGAGAAAGTTTTGCACATTGTTCAATTAATAATTGGCTATGCGATAATAATTCAGGTTGTGAATATTTATCTGTCGTTAACGGTGATTCATAATCTAAATTTTTTGCTGGAGAGACAACTAGTAACATAACGGTTCCTACTCAATTAACATTGCCGATACTATATCATAGAGAAGCTAGATTTAAATCGATGAAATCGCGATCTATCGCATGCACAAATAATCTAATTATTTAATAAAAATTCACAAAAGCTACTTGCTAATTTGCTAGGATTTGATACAAATTAGTGTTCGAACTCAAATGTTCATGATCGATAATTTGAGTAATTATCGAAGTCACACCAGAAATAAGCCGCTTGTCATATTATTTACGATTTGCTCAACGCTTAATCGGTACACTTTTCACATCAATCAAAGGAAAATATGATGACAAACCAACTAGAACAATTAAAAAAAATGACCACGGTTGTTGCAGATACTGGCGACATTGAAGCTATCGCAAAATTTCACCCGCAAGATGCCACGACAAATCCGTCATTACTTCTTAAAGCTGCTTCGATAGAAAGTTATCAACATTTATTAGACCAAGCCGTAAGCTGGGCGAAAGATCAGTCAGACAACCCAGAACAGCAAGTTATTGACGCGGCGGACAAATTATCAGTATTAATTGGTTTAGAAATTTTAAAAATAATTCCTGGCCGTATTTCTACCGAAGTAGATGCACGTTTATCGTTTGATACTCAAGCCTCGATCGAAAAAGCGCATAAACTTATCGCCATGTACAACGAAGCCGGCATTAGTAATGACAGAATTTTAATTAAACTAGCATCAACTTGGGAAGGAATTAAAGCAGCCGAACAGTTAGAAAATTCAGGTATCAACTGTAACTTAACCTTATTATTTAGTTTTGCTCAAGCGCAAGCATGTGCTGAAGCAGGTGCCTATTTAATTTCTCCTTTTGTTGGCCGTATCCTTGATTGGTATAAAAAAGATACCGGCAGAACAGAATATCCTGCAGCAGAAGACCCTGGAGTATTATCGGTCAGTAAAATTTATAACTATTACAAAGCAAAAAACTATCAAACAGTTGTTATGGGGGCGAGTTTTAGAAACAGCGGTGAAATATTAGCGCTAGCGGGTTGTGATCGATTAACCATTAGCCCTCAGTTATTAGATGAATTAGCCAACTCTCAAGAACAAGTAGAGCAAAAGTTATTTAATGATCAACCTGCTATTGAGAAAGAATCACCACTGACGGAAGCAGAGTTTCGTTGGTTGATGAATGAAGACGCTATGGCTACTGAGAAGCTCTCTGAAGGGATCAGAAATTTTGCCATTGACCAAGTGAAACTTGAAAAGCAACTTTCCGCACTTTTATAAAAATAAAAAGGCTTACTATTCACTTACTTGGCTAAAAGCTTAAAAAAATGTTTCAAATTTTCGAGAAAGTATGGTAAAAAAATCATGCAGTTGTAGAAAAAAGGAGCATTCCATGGATAAGCTAGATGAAGTACTTGGCTCTCTTGGTAAACAACCAAAAGCCGCAACAAATAGTAATAAAAAAAGAAAATGGCGTGAAATAGAACAACTGAAAGAAAAGTTCCAACTTGAAAAAGACTTAAAAGTCTATGAAGACTCATTAGAGTATATGTTGGACGAGTTTTAAGCTAATTAAAACATTCAAACTAAAACCCAGTTTTTACTGGGTTTTTTATTACCATTTACCAAGATTATTCTGCATTAAATGACTTTTAAAGGACTCGGAAAGCCAACCGCTCAGTTAAATGTATTTATTGAAAATACACCGCCCCTTACTGAATATCAGACGCTACAAGCTTGTCGTCCTATGCAAGTTGGCGAAATTAAGACAATTGCAGATCTTACCGGCAATCATTGGCGAAAAATATTTAATGTATATGCAAAGTTAGCCTTTGAGTTAACCCCAACAAAATATAAGACATGGCAAGACTTTCGAGATTGTGCTTTGCTGCAAAATCACAGCAATGAAAATTTATTATTTAATTTAACACCCCAAGAAATATTACAACACGTATCAAACAAACCACTATTATCCGATAACATTTCAATCATTATGGGAAAAACCTACGCAACAAAATTAGGGTTTTCTGAAACTTGTCATTGGCTATCAGCAGAGTTTGCTGTCAATGCCGACAAAAAACTAGTGATTTGCCCTTACTTTGACTATCGACAATTATCTAATATAAAAATTACTCAACTTTGCCAACTCATTAACGCGCTGCACAATAAATAAAAATGACTGTGTATTCATCAAGCATTTAATTGGAAATAAAGTGAATCTTGTTCAAGCCACCGTGGATAATCACGTATAGGGTTTGCACTGGGTTTTGATAAATAAAAACCTTGGGCATAACTCATGCCTAACTGTCTTAATAACTCATATTCTTCAAAGGTTTCTATGCCTTCTACCACCACTTTTGCTTGAGCCGATTTAGCTAATTCAAATATTGCTTTGAGAAACTTCCTTTTAAAACTATCTAAATGACAATGTTCAACAAAATAGCGGTCAATTTTGACAATATCCGGACGTAATTGGCTCCACATTTTTAAACCTGAATACCCAGCACCAAGATCATCGATAGCGACATCAAAGCCAAACTCCCGATATTTCGCTAACGCTAGACTTAAAGTCTCAGCATTAGGAAAAGGATATTTCTCACTTAACTCAATAACAATTTGCTGACAATTTAAACCTGCTTTTTCAACAAGCTTTATCGTTTCACCTTGAGGGTGCGCTTTATCTAAAAGCACTAAGGGACTTATATTGAGAAATAATTTACCCGTTAATTGTAAGTTGGCAAATTGTTGAATCGCGGTATCACGACATAATATTTCAAGTTCAGATAATAATCCGCAATCAGTCGCCGCTTTAAAGAGCACATCAGGCGCGTAATAAATACTATCAGCAGGGCCTCTAGATAAAGCTTCATAACCGACAATAGTTTGGTTGGTAATATTAAAGATAGGTTGAAAAACTACCGTGATCTTTTTGTTACGGATAATGTTTTGAATAATCTTATACACAGAAATCTCCTTTCACTTAAAAGTTTAGGAGTTTTAGATGACAGTTTTATGACAAAACTTAAATGTAGCGTAGGAATTACGTTGTAATTCTCCCATGTGTAGTCATTATCTTTTAATGTTCAAAAACTAATAATTAAAATGTCACGCATTAAAAAGGCCTAGCAAGTAACAAGATGGGTTACGTGCTAGGCCTTTGTTAATCAGAGGGAATAATCGTTTCAACCAGTAAACTTAACTGGTTACATAAAAGTTAAACTAAGCAATAACCTACTTTTAATAGATTATGCCCCACTTGGCTCCGGTGCATCTGATTGTTCTGATGCCACTTGAACCGGCGACTCAACTTCAACACGATCGACTCGCTGCAATCCTCGAGGCAGCTTATTACCACGTCTGCCCCTTTCACCACGATAATGCTCAATATCACTTGCTTTGAGGGTTAATTTTCGTTTTCCGGCATGTAAAGTCACCGCATCTTGATCAGTAATAACCTCAAGCAACGTTACATACTCTTCCCTTGATTTTGCCCGTGCTGAAGAAATATTAATGATTTTATTGCCCTTACCTTTACTTAAAACCGGTAAATCTTTCACAGGGAATACCAACATTCTTCCTTCAGTGGTGATCGCAAGCACCAAGGCATTTTCAAGATCAGTAATTGCTTTAGGTTCAATCACTTTGGCATTCGCAGGTAAACTTAATAAGGCCTTACCATTTTTATTTCGGCTAACCATATCTGAAAATTTACCAACAAAGCCATAGCCTGCATCGCTGCTTAATAAGTAATTAGCGTCGTCATCGGCCATTAACGTTTGTTCGAAGTTTTCACCTGTAGATAAATTAAAACGTCCTGTTAACGGCTCTCCTTGGCTTCTGGCGGTTGGTAAAGTATGAGCGTCGGTGGTATATGCCCTACCTGAAGAGTCAATAAAAACGACTGGACGATTACTTCGCCCTTTTGCTGAGCATAAATATTCATCACCCGCTTTATAACTTAACATTTTAGCATCAATGTCATGTCCCTTAGCGCAACGAGCCCAGCCTTTTTCAGAAACAACCACGGTCACAGGTTCACTTGGCACTAAATCTTTTTCTGATAACGCTTTCGCTTCAGTACGTTCGATTATTTTCGAGCGTCTTTCGTCACCATATTTTTCTGCCGCTTCAAGAATTTCCTTTTTCATTAAGGTATTCATGCGCGCATTTGAACCTAAGATTTTTTCTAATTTTTCACGTTCTTGATTTAATTCATCTTGTTCAGCGCGAATTTTAATTTCTTCTAACTTCGCTAATTGACGAAGTTTAATTTCTAAAATCGCTTCCGCTTGAATTTGTGAAAGCGAAAATCGGGACATTAATTCTGCTTTCGGTTCATCATAATTACGAATAATTTCAATGACTTCATCGATATTCAAATACGCAATTAATAAACCATCTAAAATATGCAGTCGAGCAAGCACTTTATCTAGACGATATTGTAAGCGTCGACGTATCGTTTCACGACGAAACTCTATCCATTCACTTAAAATGCTTTTTAAATTTTTAACGGCTGGCTTATTATTTAAGCCAATCATGTTGAGATTTACACGATAGTTTTTTTCTAAATCTGTCGTGGCAAATAAATGTTGCATTAATTGTTCAATATCAACGCGATTAGAACGAGGAACAACCACTAATCGAGTCGGATTTTCGTGATCAGATTCATCACGTAAATCAATAACCATAGGCAGCTTTTTAGCTGTCATTTGAGCAGCAATTTGTTCTAAAATTTTGCCGCCAGATGCTTGATGAGGTAATGCCGTTATGACCACTTCACCATGCTCAATATCATAAACCGCCCGCATTTTAATGCTACCGCGACCGGTTTGATAGATTTTTTCAATATCAGCAGCCGGGGTAATTATTTCAGCATCCGTAGGATAATCAGGGCCTTTAACAACCTCTAATAATTCACCAATTTCAGTTTTAGGTGATTCAATGAGTTTGACACACGCATTAGCCATTTCTCTAACATTGTGTGGCGGAATATCCGTTGCCATCCCCACCGCAATACCCGTAATACCGTTCAACATAATATGAGGAAGGCGTGCGGGCAGCGTTTTTGGCTCTTTCATCGTACCGTCAAAATTAGGTAACCAGTCAACCGTACCTTGACCAAGCTCACTTAATAGCACTTCACTAAAACGGGATAACCTTGATTCTGTATAACGCATCGCAGCAAATGACTTAGGATCATCTGGTGCACCCCAGTTTCCTTGACCATCAACTAATGGATAACGGTAAGAAAAAGGTTGCGCCATCAACACCATAGCTTCATAGCAGGCAGAGTCACCATGCGGATGAAATTTACCGAGCACATCACCTACGGTACGTGCTGACTTTTTATACTTAGCTGCAGCCGACAAACCAAGTTCAGACATGGCATAAACAATACGACGCTGCACAGGTTTTAAGCCATCACCAATATGTGGCAAAGCTCTGTCCATGATGACATACATGGAGTAATTTAAATAAGCTTCTTCAGTAAATTGCCTTAATGGTCGTTGTTCAATACCATCAAGACTATAATCAAGCGCATCAGACATGGATAAATTTTCCCAATATAAACTACTTAGCTACTGTTAATTTTGTTTAACTTTAATCAACAAATAAACGCTGAGCGTAAATTTTCTTTTTAAAAATAAACATTAATGAAAACCTGTTGTTCTTTAATGTAAAAATGACTAAAAAGAACTTTAATTATTATTAATTTGAATAGATTAAGGCGAAAGTAAACCTTTATTTCTTTGTCTAGCTTAGCTGATTATCACAGAGGAAAAAATAGCTGAATGAAAGAAAGTTTTAGAAATTGATAAATATTAGCAATCTTGATTAATATAGCTACAGACTTGATTACGACCGGTATTTTTTGCTTTGGTTAATGCTGAATCTGCGGCATTAACTAATGCTCCAAAATTCTTCTGCGTTTGTGACAATGTCGCGACGCCAACACTGATTGTTAGTTGTAGTTGTTCTTCTTGATAAACGTAACGAAAGTGTTGTACTTTTTCTCGAAAACGCTCAGCAATCGCTTTGGCTTGTTCATGATTAGTTTGTGGTAAAATTACCGCAAATTCTTCGCCAGCGATACGAGCAAAAATATCACGAGGTCGAATAGTTTCTTTACCTAATTCACTGATACCTTTTATCAGTTCATCACCAATAACATAACCATACTGTTGATTCACTTGTTCGAAATTGTCAATATCAATAAGGATTAGACTGATATCATGTTGATACTTTAACGCCGACTCTATCAGTATCTCACCTTGTTCAAAACAAGATTGACGATTGAACAACCGCGTTAAATTATCACGTTCGGTAAGTCTTTTTAACGTAGCATTGATTTTTAATTGTCGAATTAAAAGCGCGATAAAAATAATGGCAGTGATCAGTAAAATTCCAATATTACGCTGTTGAACCACCGCTTCCTTTTCTGTTTCTTGTAGTTGTAAGCGTTGTAATTCATGTTCGGTTTTTAATAATTCATTCTTTTTCACTTTTAAATCAGTCTCGTATTTAGCATTTAACTTGGCTAAGCGCTGTTCTCTTAACTGCTTTCTATAATCACGATATTTATCCAAATATTTATTTTTTTGCTCATAAGCTGATTTATATTGAGCTAATTGAATATACCTCTTTGCTAAATTTAAATGTATTTGATTAAACTCTGGAAGTATCAATTGTGCATAAGCTATTTTATTTTCAAGTAAAATAGCTTTATTTAACCAATTGATCGCTTTATGAATATCTGCATCTTCTGTAATGATATTAGCGCGAATAATCAACATTAAGTACTTTTCAGCGATATTAAAGTTTTGACTAATTTCGTTCACTTTAGATAACAGAGATGCAGCTACCAAAGGCTCTTTTTCACTGCTCTCTAATAAAGCTATTATTTTTGCATCTACCGGAAAAGGTTTTTCGCTATCGAGAAGGTGAGATTCTTCAGGCTGACCAACATCTAATAATGTCGGCGCTTTATTTAGTTGTTCTTCTGAGCGCAAATCGCTAGAAAAACATAACAATAAAAACAAGAGTATTGAATAAGGCATTATATTATTCATCATCGCTTACCTTATTTTTTTCTTCATTGCTCGCTTGATGCTTTAACAAATCGGCGTTTGTTAGCAAGGATGCTAATGTTGGATGTTTATCCGGATGAAAATGTGCAATGCCAATACTTATAGATACATGGATAACGTTTTGTTCTGACCAGTTATTTTGTGCAATTGATAATCTTATTTTATCAACAATAACATTCACTTGTTGCTCAGTGTTATTGATAAGTAAAACGACAAATTTACCCGCATCGAATCGAGCAAAAACCCCTTGTTCATTGATATGTTCAAGTCCTAACTCTGCAATTTTCTTTAAAATGAAATCGCCAGTATTATGGCTATGCTCAAGGTTAATTTGTCTTAAATTATCAACAGTGATGGTAACTGCACTTAAGCGAGTATTGTCAGTTTTCGCTTGCGTAAATAATCTATCGCCTGATTGCAATAATTGAGCTCTGTTGGCAACCTTTGTCAATCTGTCGGTGATTGTTGCTCTCAGTAATTTTTTCTGCCCCCTAATAATTTTTATTAATATCCATGCTAAACCTAATGCTACTAACGCAAAAACAGTAATAAATATTTGACGATATTTAACCTCATTTTTAGCATCTGATAATAATAAAGACTGAACAGACTCTTTTTGTTCTAATATTTTGGTTTGCAAATCAGCCTGTTCACTTTCATAGCGCATTCTAAGATCTTCAGTTTCATCAACATTACTTTTTTCAGGTAATGAAAGTGCGAAAGATATAAATTCATCTTGCGCTTGATAAGCTTGTTGATAATCTTTAATTTTGAAATATGTTTCAGCTTTTAAATACAATAAATTTAGTTTTGAGATAGTCGTGACAATTTTCTGATCACTGCCTTCATATTGCTTTAAATACTCAGTTGCAATATGCATATTGTCTAACGCTTCTTGATAGCGTCCAAGTTCCAAAAATAAGTAGCCTTTATCAAGGGCATGCGCTATGGGAATATCTACTTGTTCTGTTTGATCTATGTATTGACTCGCGATAAGCATATATTGATAAGACGCCTCAGGATCACTATCTTTTTGTTTAACTTGTGCCCAAGCCATACCAGAATATACAGAAGCAATTAATTCGTTATTTGAAATTTCATTTATATTTTCAAGTACTTGCTCATATACTTCAATCGCTTCTTCATATCTTTCATTGACTGAATGACTAGACGCAATGTTTCGTAAGGTATTAATGGCATAAAGTACTTTTCCCGCTTTTATATAATACTCATAGGCGCTTTTATGATAACTAAGTGATTTGTCTTCTTGATTTATCAGACTGTATAAAATGCCCATTTCGCCAGAAATATAACCTAACAATTCATCATCATTTATTTTTTGAGCAATGGCTAAAGCGTCATTAAACATAATAAGCGAACGATCAAACTGCTCCATTAAATAATCTAGCGCTCCAAGGTTAACCAAACCAATGGCGAGAATTTTTTTATTATTTAATGAATCAGCAATTTCTAGTCCATTCAAATAATCTTCGCGAGCAGCTTGATAATCTCCCAAACTTTCTAAAGCAAAGCCCCTTGCATATAGAATCTCTGAGGAGGTAATACTGGGGCTTGTTAACCCTCTTGCTAACTTTAATGCATCGCTAGCGAGATTATAGCCTTGTTGATATTGCGCTTGCTCAACGTACAGTTCCGCTAATAATTTGTTATAAATTAATTGATTTTCAATTGATAATGACGACAAATGCTGACTTTGAGCCTCTAAAAACCTAAAAGCCTGTGCAACATTAATATCTTTAAGTGATTCCGCTTTTTGAATAAAAGCGTCGAAAGTACTATTCTCAATAGCTTGCCAAGCTTTTACTTGACCCGTTATCAACAACAAAAGACTCATCACTAGAGGGGGTAGCAACTTTAAAAAATTGAATGAACCTCTAAACAATGAAATACCTCTTTATGTTAATAATTATGACGATAATTTTAAGAGCGTCAGTATAAAACGAAGTTAAGACAATGATAAAGTCAATTTTCATTATTTAACTACCTCGTTTTAATTTCTCTATATTTCCCTTTAAAATCAACAAAATAGTTTCAAATAAAAACTAAGCAACACCTAATTATCTAGCTGCCAATAGCACGCTTCAATTTTATTTCCTTCAAGATCAGAAACAAAACAACCATAATATTTATCGCCATACTCAGGTCTAACACCCGGTTGCCCATTATCCTTACCACCTAACGCCAGTGCTTTTTGGTAAAAGTCATCGACTTGATTTTTATTCGTGGCAACAAAACCAAAATGTACGCCATTGCCTTGACTCGACACTTTTTGATCGTAAGGAATTTGTACCCAAAACTCCGGATAGCCGTTTTTACCAAAAGCAATCGCATTTTCATATTCACAGACTAACTCTATCGAAAGTATTTTTAGTAAAGGCTGATAAAAAGCTTTAGCTTGTGAAACATCATTAGTGCCTAAAGATGCATGGCAAATACTGCGAAGTAGTCTGTGCTCAATCATAGTGTTAATCGTCCGATAATACGTTTAATGACAATAAATATACTCGATGTAGCATAACGTAAAAACCTTTCGCTGAAAATTTGAAAAACTATCTATATCGAAGCAACCAATATCTACAACTTATGCAACCTAAAACACCAACAAATAAAAATGCGAATTAACAAAGCAAGTAATTTTCTGCTATAACTGTATTAATACATTTTATTTACACTTTATTAACCATGAATTTCAATGTTAAATTTTTATCATTTTATCTTTCTCTCTTTTTAACAACCCCTTGCTTAGCCGGTGCTGACTTAAGTAGTTATACTGCTCCAAGCGATATGAAAAACTTACACATTGATGAACTTAGCAGTGGTGATAGTTCATCAGAGTTTATTATTTTTGTTAGAAACGAAGTAAAATCTCACTTTCATAAAGAACATACTGAACTAATTTATGTTTTAGAGGGGGAAGGCTTGTTTCTTTTAGACGACACTAAACAAATCATTAAACCGGGCGACTTTATTAGAGTGAATAAAGGCGTTGTTCATTCCGTTAAAGTAACCTCTAAAATACCGTTAAAAGTATTATCAATACAAACCCCTAAATTCATCGGTAAAGATAGATACTTTGTCGAATAAAAAACAATGATGTTAAAATAAACTAATGGCATAAATAATAAAACAGCTATAATTAATGTACGAAATCGAATTTATAATCATCTTTGGTGATTTTTGCAAAGCTCAGGATTAATTTTTTATCGATGAAAGTAATTAGTACAGCACTGCTCTCTATTTACCTATGTGTAATAACTTTTTTAAGCTCACCTATTTTCGCTCAACATTATAATCTTGGTGTAAATGGCTCAGGGGGCCCTGAATTTTTTTATAAAGATAATAAAATTCAAGGTAGTATCGGTGAGATTTTCCAATGTGCTTTAGATGTAGCACATATTCAATATACTCCTCGAGAATTGCCTGTCGCTAGGCTTTTATTTCAATTAAAAAATGGAAATGTAGATATCGCCGTAGGTTTAGCTAAAACGAAAAAACGCAATGAGATAGCTATCTATGCTAATCCGCTTTTAAATATGACTTATTTTTTCATTACGGCAAATCAATCATTGAATAAATTAAGCGACTTATCAAATATTAAAATAGCAGGATTAAGACATTCTAATATCATTGATATGATCGAAAAATTAAATGCTACGCCACACGAAGTAGACTCCTATGAACAAGCGGTAAAAATGGCCACTCAATCTAGAGTCGTTGGCACAATATTACCCACTACAGTACTTTCAAATGTAGATAAAGAGTTATTAAAGGGCGCAAATATTTTTCAAATTGATAACAAAGAAATAAGTTTTTATATTTCTAATAGAGCAACTGATCTTGACCAATTATTAGAACTAATTAATAAAGGCATTAGCCAGTGTAAAAAAGAGGGAAATAGCTTTTAAAAAGCACCGCCATAATAAAACTAAGCGGTGCTGATAAATATAAGTGAATTACATTGAAAGTGATTTAAAGCCTAAGGTGACAAATCAACCTAACTTATAAGCTAATATAAATAACAACTGCTATTTTCTTTGGATAGAGAAAATCAACCATAAACTGACAAAATTACTTACTTATTAAACCATAAAGTGACAATATTTATTAGCTTATTGAAACAGAACGGGCAGGACAAAGAATGTCCTATCTTTACTTTATCATTTCGAGCTTCAGACTCAAACTAAAAGGTATACACATGACTGTACAATTCTTGAAAAATAAGCAGATCATTTTACTTTTATCGTCCAAGTTCGAGACACTTCTTCTATGCCGTCAAGAAACTTAAAGGACAACTGCCATTCTACCCTGACCTTCGACGACTTATCATCTGAACTAAGCATATTTTCAGGTATTTCAAATTCAAAATTTAATGCTGTGGAATTCCCATCAAACTCAGGACGTATGGGTATGTGTACTTCATAAATAACATTTGGTAGAACCGTGCCACCAGAGTATGAATATCTTGTATATAAACATTTTAATAAAACGTTTCTGACCCTGCTAAAATTGTTTTGTTTTATCAAAATTGATGCTTGATGCATTAAACCTTTATGTATTTCAGTTGATCTAACAGTTAAAGGGGTTTCTCCAAGGCGGTCAAAATTTTTATTAATAAAGCGCCCAATAAGATAAATAACTAGGCAGAAAAGTAAGAATGACGTATATAAAAAGGCTACATTTACTTCACCCTTTAATAGTGCTTTAAATATTGAAATAAAAATTATTACAGTAATAGCGTAGGAAATATAGCAAAAAATATTGCCCACGCCTTTTTCATTGCTTGTAATTGTTGTTACTGAAGTCAAAATAATTACCGAACTTAAATCCATCTTTCTGGTCAGTAGGAACTGAAAGCTTAACTTCTTGCTTTACTAGTCTGTTTTTTTAGGCTCTATCTGTTCTTCGCAGCTACACTCGAGTGCATTGCAAAAAGCAACTCAATGACTGCAAACAGTATTTGTTTAAGGTTCATATTAATTCCCTGAAGTTTCAAAGTTGAGATGTGCGTCATCAGCGAATAGACATCGTGTCAAGTCCCCACCTTAAGCACCCAATTGGCGAGTAGTTCTAACACATCAGGTGACATGGTTTCTTCAATCTGTGAATACTCTGACATTAAACCACTTTTAGCTCGTTGAAATAGGTGGTTAACACCATGGATCTCCTTAACCTGAGTAAGAGGATGCGCTTGTTCTTGCAACGCATCACGAATTTTGTCGAGATTCTGTGCCATGTCCATTTGTGTATCTTTGGAACCATGTATTGCCAGCACTGGAATGGTCAATTTTCTCAAGTATGTTTGAGGGTTATGCAGTAAAAAGTACTTCATCCACTTTGTACTTAACTGCTGCACTCTAGGGCTGGACAGTTTACCGCCGCCGATGGCTTTTATTTCAGCTTTTATGTCGTCAGGAAAAGTTTGCCATTTTTTATCGTAGGAAAGCTCTAGCTCTGACGCTAGATTGTCTATATCGCGGTTAGTCATCACCGTATGGTTTAACGCGCCCGTAATTTCACTGCCTGCCTTTGCAGCTTGAAGACTTAACCCATTGGCGCGTAGAAAAGATTTCACTTGCCAAATAGAAATATCGTTACCGGTTTGGCCCGGCCCGGCAAGTAACACCACAAAACCGACATCGGGATTTGAGCTCGCTGTAATTGGTGCTATCAGCCCGCCCTCACTATGACCCATTAAACCAATGCTGTCTTTTGCAATATTCTTATGAGAAGAAAGATAGTCTATCGCGGCTGATACGTCCTGCGCAAAATCAGCACTGGTAGCAGTGTCAAAGTTACCGGTTGATTTACCAACGCCTCTGTCATCAAAACGCAGCACAGCTATACCATGCTGAGTAAGATAATCAGCAATCACTAAAAACGTTTTGTGGCCCATAAAAGTTTGGTCTCTGTCCTGTGGTCCAGAGCCACTGATTAGCACAACGCCAGGATACGTTCCTTCTGATGAAGGCAAAGTTAAAGTGCCTGCTAGCTTGATGTTATGGTTTTTAAATGTAACCTCTTCTACTACATAGTCAAATGGCGGTGTAGGATGTTGAGGTCGATTAATGACAGTCTTAACCGCTTCTATCACTTTTTCCAGTTTCAACGGAAGCTTGTTTGGTCCTTGCTTCCAATGACCTTCTATTGTGTTATTTGGTTTATTAAATTCACCTGTAAATGTTGCCTGTGCGACCGCAACATTAATAGAAATTTTTTGTCCCTCAATTGTTACCGATTCAATGGGAATATTAGTTGCACCCTGTGCAGGACTGTCCATGCTCGCTGTTAAATCAGGGTTAATATGAAATAACAGCGGCACGCTCTGACCAGATACTGACAAGGCCCCCTGCCAACTCCCTGCAATATCACTGTTTTGTGTTGATTCTGCCACTGCATGTTTAGTAACGCTGAATATCAGCAAGGCTATCGACATTAGTATTTTAATCGGTGTCATAATTAGTTACTCCCATCATTGTGAATATGTGAACCGTTGGCAGATGTTTTTTGTCTGCAACAACCAGCTGATTGCGGTTTAAAGAAGTAATGATAAGAAATATACCAACCAGTGATCGCAAAGATTAACGCGGTAGAGGCAAAGTCTTCCCCTTGAGATAGGTAAGCACTGAGTAGTATGAAGCCTGCCCATACAAGGCTAAAAGCAATAGATTTTTTATTTCCGGTAACGCATTTCATAGTGGATAACCCTCTTAGTGGCAATTGATGTACTAGTAGAACAAGTAATACAATCTATTTTAGTTGTTCTATTATGTCAAGTAGTACAACGAATTAATTTGTTGTATAATTCGCAAAATAAGCTTGTGGCGTGAGAATAAGAGAGACTACAAATGCTATGAATATTGCAATAGACATCGAGAGTGATACACCCATTTTTACTCAATTGGTGGACCAGATTAAACAAGGCGTGGCAAGCAAAAACCTCAAGCCTGGCATGCTATTACCTTCTATTCGCCAACTGGCAAATGATCTGGGTATCAATCCCAATACTGTGTCCAAGGCATACAAATTATTGGAAAGAGACAGTGTGATTATTGGTAAAGGATACCGGGGGACTTTCATTCACGAACAGGCACTAGAACATTGCGAAACAGACCTAAATACAACAGCACTAACTGTTATTACAGCCAGTGTTAAGCAACTTCGTGAGCTCGGGCTCACCGATTCTGAAATACGTAATGCTTTTACAACCGCCATGAAGTAGAGAGATATAGTCTTATGAATCTTTTTAATGACCCCCCTGTATTGCTGATTAGCCTCGTCTTTCTGTTTCAGCTATTTTTTATTTCAATCTTTATATCCAAAACATGGCGAAAGCGTCGACAGGTTTTATTAACCAAGTATCCGCAAACGGTGTTTACAAATTTATATGCGCAAGATGAACAAACTGAACGTCAACGTCTAATAGTTAGAAAGTGGCTTGATTATCTGGCGTTTACCATTGGTCTGACAACCTTTATTGTGTTGCATTTGGAAGGTAAAACGCAAAACGTCATAGCAGATTGGATGCTGATGATCGCTTTAATACAACTTGCCCCGCTGTTTATTTCAGGTTACTGGTGCAAACAGAATAGTCAAATCCTATCTACGCGGTATCCTAAAGTCCGTACCGCTCAACTGCAATGCAACCACTTAACAGGTTATATTTCAATTCACCGAGTGGTGGTGGGCATAGTGATGTACGCTTTCTCTGTTGCTTTTGCTACCTACAATTACTTCGTAGCTATGCAAGCAGAAAGTAAAGTCTTGTACTTAATAGCGCTCAGTACAGCAGTGGTTCTGTATATAAGCGGCATGATCTGGAAACTAGTATACGGGCAGAAAAAAGACCACTTTATTGAACAGGAGGAAAGGGCACTGAAACTATCTGATAAACTTAAATATCTTACATCATCACTTACTGCGTTTAGTGGTTTTGTAGTTATTGTGCTGTTATTCGATATGTTTCAGCTAAACGAAAGCTATATTAACCTCATTGCTTGTGTGGTCGCTCAAGCGATAGTGTTTAAAACAAGAAATCAGTATTACCCTATTAACCCGAGTGTTTATAAATAGAATGCGTAAGTGTAGAGGGAAAATATTTGCTTCATTTACAGTATCATTTCGGACTAAATTTACACCAACGACTGAGCATTAACGGATGAATATTGAGTGCCTTGGCAACATCCTTAGACATGATATCGTCTTTATAACTTAGTACGACGGCTTTAATTTTGAAATCGATGGGATAAACCAGGTTTTTCGGGGCTGGGTAAATTTAGGCATTTTAGTCTCCTCAATGTAATGAGGAGGTGTCCACTAAAATGGGGGAAGACCAAAGTCCTGTCTTAAGTGGTTTGTTATGTGTTCACTTTGAACTCCATTATGAGCTTAGTTTCTTCAGCACAGACAACTTGAAAACCATGGGATTCATAAAGTTTCACGAGATGATCTTCACAACGAAGATATATAGCTGGTATTTGTAACTCAAACGACTTTGATTTAGCAAACTCGATTAGTGCTGTTGAAATACCTTTCCCTCGATGTTCTGTAGGTACATAGATCCCATCTAGCCAATTGTTATAGCTCGGATAGTCAGAGTATTCGCGATATTTTAGTTCTCCAGCTCCAGCTAATTCACCATCAATATGAGCGACAAATGCGGTTCGGTTTAAAATTGAAGAAACCTTTTCGATAACACTTTCTAGTGTCGCTTCCGAATCCTTATGATCCCACTCATTAAAATACCAATTGGCGACAACCTCAATCGCACTCGGATAATCTACTAAATTTGAAATTTTCACAATACCTCTATGACACATAAAGAATGATATGGACTCCCCACTCGGCATCTATTGCTAGCAATGTGCTATAGTGAAGTTGATATAAAGCTTCAATTGAGTGGAGTCCATATGTCACTAATTAAAGCAATGGGCATTGATTTAGCCAATTTTTTTTCGCCTTTATCGCACCCAAATAGTTTTCTCACTTCAGATATTACTGAAGAGATTGTACTCGCATCTTTATATGTAGTTCCCCAAACTTTGAATAACAGTTAATCGTAACTAACGTTTGAACCGCAGGCAGATATCAAAGTTAATAAGCATTTATTTAATCTTCTGGGAAGTTGCTCTAAACGTCCATATGTGTAAATAATTTCACGACTGTCGGGTATGAATGTCCAATTTGAACATTTATATATCGTCATCTAAATTACATTCCTGTCACGTTTAACTCAAAAATGAAATTCAATGAGAATTCAGTGCAGTAAAAGGTGATGTAACTATTCCGTTCGGTAGTTATTAGAACTGTAATCACTTTCGAATTTTGCTGAAAAAGATTTAGCTTTATCAAACATTAATTTTGCTTTCGCTTTATCTCCTTTCTTGTAATGAGCATAAGCTAAGCTATCGTATACTTGAGGAGCACTAGGAAAAAGAGTCTTCAAATAGTTGAATACATCAAAGACTTCTGCCCATTTCTTCTCTCGAATAAGCTGCATTCCTAAATCGTTCAATGTTCTGCCAATAAAGAGATTATACTCTGCATTTTTGTATTCTTGGTTAAAATTCTTAAACGATTTGTTCTCAAGGTAGTATTGATACGCGAAATTGACTTCCTTAGGCTTAATTTCATCATACTTTCCTGTTTTAATGTAATCTAGAATTCTTTGTGAAATGAATTCCGCAACAAGACTATCAGAATTAGCCAATACTACAATTTCATATCTATTTTTTAAATCGACTTCTACTGCCGCACTTACACCGCTGCCTCCACCGTATGAGCGCCAACTATCTCCTGCCATATTGAAAAAATCTCTGTTTTGAGAAAGTTCACGATTAAGCATGTCATCTCGATAAAATAGCGAACGTACAAACTTGTGAATATCATCTACACTGGCTTCTATTCCACCATCAGGACCGGGGTGCTCGGTAACCCCTATTTCTTTCAATTTATTGTTATGTAAGTATGTGTATCGAGTTGATTGAAAAGGGTGACTAGCCTTTGGCTTGAAACTTGAATTGGTTAAATTTGCCTTTGAAAATATGTTCTCTTTAAGCAATGCTTCAAATGACTTTCCAGTGATTTTTTCTAAAATTGCGCCCAGTACAACGTAACCATAATTGGAATACTTTTTCCGTGTATCTGGTTCAAACAGTAATGTGGTATCCAGTAACAGGTGTAACTTTTGTCTCACCGTTTCGTATGCTAACGGATTTTCTCTATATTCTGCATTAAATATATCAGGTAAGCCCGAACGATGTGTCAGTAATTGCTCAATGGTTATATTGGCTATGTTAGAGTCTTTAAAGCCTAGTTTGAATTTATCTAAACTATCGGTTGTTTTTAAGTGACCCGACTCTACCTGTTGTAACACTAATACTGCAGTAAATGCTTTCATGATTGACCCAATATTGTATCGCGTCTTAGTGCTATTTTTTATACCTAATGTTTGCGATTGCATATCAACACTTTGCCGGTGAAATACCTTACCGTCCTTAGCAATGAGCACAGTTCCACTAAACCAACCAAGTTTAGTATATTGGTCAACTATGTTGATTGCCGCGTTTTTTATCTTCAATAAATCATTTTGCTCTGATGCGCAAACATTTCCAACGGTTAACATTGAAAATATAACTAAAGCCACCTGAATAATACTTTTCATATAAGCCTCCTTTATTTAGCAAAATAAAGACTACCCACCTTTGAAATCGCTGTAATGAAAATAAGGTGAATAAATGGTGAAAAAGAGTGAATTAGATAATAATTATAAAAAAATAAACTACAAACTTCATACTAAACAAGGCAATATAGCATCGATATGATCTATTTAGGGTTTGCTTAACCACATGTTCCAACTTGGTGACTTTAACATTGATGTTACTAACTCAAAAGTATATAGAGGCGAAAACCTGCTTGTTGTTGAGCCTAAGACCTTCCAGTTACTCGTATATTTTATCAATAACCCCAATCAAATCGTGACACGAGATGACTTAATTGAAAATTTATGGTCCGGCAGAATAGTTTCTGATAATACGATTAATAAGCATATTGCTAATTTAAGAAGAGTATTAGGTGATGACCCAAAAAATGTTAAATACCTTGAAACTGTATCAAAACAAGGTTATCGACTTATTTGTCCAGTTAATAGTTTACCAAAGAAAACTTCTCCTTCTTTAAATAAAGTATCAAAGCAATTGTCACCAATGCTGAAGACATCTATTGTTAGTTTATTCATGGCATTGTTAGTAATATATATTTTTCTAGATAAAAATATCAGTAGCAGTTCCTTAACAAGCTTTGAAGTAACCAGAGAAGAGGGAGTTGAGTATTCTCCCCGCGAAATTCCCTCCAAAAACAAAATATTATTTTTAAATCAAAAACTCGGACAATCTGAAAGCTCACTATGGTTAAAAGACTTACAAACCAATCAAATTAAAACCATAGAAATAGGTCAGTACAAAATTTCTCACTTGATAACCGCTACCAACAAGTCTGATACAATTTATGTGTACTTTTCCGCTGATTATGACAATCAATGCAATGTTTATAAGGCTAAACTCGAACAGTTTGAAATGTTAACCAATATAACCGCTGTTTTTAGTTGTCAGACAATTCAAATACAAGACATCGTTTTAGAAGACGTAAATGAGGTCTTCTATTACACTGCCCGTAAATCAGGTCAATCTTCCTTTCAGGTTTACCGATATGACACCCAAGAGGGAAGCCATGAATTAATTAAACAGCCCGCAGTAGAAGCTGGTGGCAATAAAAATATTGATTTGTCACCTGACAAGGGCCAGTTGTTGATCATGAACAGTAACTCTCTTAATCAAACTACTTTTTATGTGTTAAATTTAAAAAGAGAAAAGCTAACACGCCATAAAACTTTCGATTATCTAGTGACTGAGGCTATTTGGGATTATGATTCAAAGCATGTTTTATTTTCAACCGCACCGCCGTCACATCAAA
Source organism: Colwellia sp. 1_MG-2023 (assembly GCF_030546755.1). Lineage (GTDB taxonomy): Bacteria > Pseudomonadota > Gammaproteobacteria > Enterobacterales > Alteromonadaceae > Thalassotalea_H. Next base: position 49,666 of record NZ_JAUOPE010000005.1, on the reverse strand, counting down.
TTGTGCGAAGTCACATTGATACAAATCGTGAAAATGATAGTGAATCTATCATTGCAAATGTTTCTCATTACCTCTCTAATGATATGTCTCTGTACCAAGGAGACCAACTATTGTTTGCCACTCGGCAAGTCAACTTTGCGCTAGAGAATTTATTAACATTTGATAATAAGAAAAATATATTTAATAACTCCATTGTATACGACACGATTCCTGCATTATTTCATCAACAACCGTATTATTTTTTTGTCTCTAATCGTTCTGGTAAAAATCAAATTTACTTGGGTGATTTGTCTAATGGTGAGGCTACCAACGTACTTAACATTCAACAGAAAAAAGTATTCACTAACTTGCAAGTTTCTCCAAACGATAAATATTTACTGATTGCTGACCAGAGTTCTGTTTGGAAAATCCCGATTGATAAGCTAGTTAATTTAAGTGCGCCTATAGATGAGCTAAAGGCCTATAAAGTTTTCGATAGCCAAGTGCAAATCCATAACATTAATTGGCTTAATAATGAACACTTCGTTGTGTCCACAAAAGATACTGAAAATCCACACACATTTTTTAATGGCAATGTTCAATTAGATTTAGTGGCTTTTAAAAGGTGGCTTTACTTTTTTACTGATCACGAAGATTTAAACAATGTCTACATGGTTGAAAAATCAACGGGGAGAGTATATATAAGCAGCTTAAGCTCCATTTTAAATGTAAATCTAAATACTCAGCCAAACATTAGGTCTTTAGACCTGAACAACCTTATACCATATGATTATTTTGATCCAAAAATTAGAGGTGACGGTTTTTTCTTTGTCACAAACGAAAGTAGACAGTTTTATTTGCACCACATTTCAATATCTAAGCCTTCCTTAATTGCACGCTACAAACTACAAGGCTATTTTGAATATGATGTATCTAAATCTAGCCTAGTAGTCAGTCATTTGAGAACTGTTCAAGGAGATATATATCGAACTTCCCTAAAATAGAGCCACTGTTAATTTGCACACATAAGCGATCCACTTCAACCTGTTCTGCGCAACTAATTCAGGGCTCTTTTCTTAAGGAACTTTGTTCATACTCCACTGGCGATAGATAGATCACCATCAGCTGTATGAAGTCGTTCTAAGTTGTAATAGCGCATATATGTCGTTATATCATTTCTTATATGTTCACGAGTCGGTTGTGGTACTTTTAACAACCAATCATGCTTTAAGCTGCCGAAGAATCTTTCTACAACAGCATTATCCCAACACGCACCAACGTAATCCATACTCGCTTGGTTGTTACCTAGTATGCCATTCGTTGAGTAACCACTAAGCCAAGTGTTGCCATTAACTTTTGAACGCCATAATCACTGACGATAAAGCCCTCTCTGCGTAATATCTTTCTAAACTCCCGATAGCCCAAGCTATTTCTGCTTCTCTCAAAGAAATGCTTTGCTTGTCGGTATAAATTCAGCTGATCCGCTGTGATAATTTTCGTTGGCCGTTTGAGCCAAGCGTAATAAACACTGCTGCTTACTTTCATCACTTTACAGAGCTTAACTACGGGAAACACCGAAGATAGCAACCTAATCGATTTAAACGTTAACTAGTTTCCTTTAGCAGGAGGGCGCTGGCTTTTATAAACATTACTTTTTCCAGCCTTAGCTCTTTATTTTCCTTACGTAGCCTTAACAGCTCAGCTCCTTCACCAGTATTTAAACTGGCTCAAGATTGCTCAGCTTCAATTTTAGCTTTCCAGTTATAAAGCAACTTATCTGTGATACCTAAAGACGTTGCTGCCTTAGATACTGAGTAACCTTATTCGGTTACTAATGCGACGGCTTCTTGTTTAAATTCCGCCGTGTAATTTCTATTTGTTCATTTTGTCATTTAACACCTTAGTAATTGAATTATATTCCATTATTAGAGTGTCCTATTTGATTAAAGCAGATCAATTACTAAACGCCTCAAAAAACAAAGTAAACCATATAGCGACAAATTTATTACTCAATCAACAATAGTTCAGGCTCAAGATTGAAATAACCATTAAATCACTTCCACCATATCTCCTTTACTTTGTAGCCATTCTTTCCGATCGCCACTACGCTTTTTCGACAATAACATGTCCATCATTTCCATCGTTTCTGAATGTTCATCAACCGTTAACTGTACTAATCGACGAGTATTAGGATCCATAGTAGTTTCACGAAGTTGTAATGGGTTCATTTCACCCAAGCCTTTGAAACGCTGAACATTCACTTTGCCACGTTTTTTCTCGGCTTCTATTCGGTCTAAGATGCCATCTTTTTCATCTTCATCTAATGCATAAAAAACTTCTTTGCCTACATCTATACGATAAAGAGGCGGCATCGCAACGTAAACATGCCCTGCTTGAACTAACGGTAAAAAATGCTGAGTAAATAAAGCACATAATAACGTAGCGATATGTAAACCATCAGAATCAGCATCGGCTAAAATACATACCTTGCCATATCTAAGTTCTGATAAGTCTTCAGTATCAGGGTCTATCCCTAACGCGACAGAAATATCATGCACTTCTTGCGAGGCCAAAATTTGGCCAGATTCTACTTCCCACGTATTTAATATTTTCCCTCTTAGCGGCATGATCGCCTGATTTTCACGATCTCTCGCTTGTTTGGCACTACCGCCAGCGGAATCACCTTCCACTAAAAACAATTCAGTTCGAGTGATATCTTGGCTACCACAATCGGTTAATTTCCCTGGTAATGCTGGCCCTTGCGTGATTTTTTTACGTACTATTTTTTTACTGGCTCGTAAACGACGTTGAGCATTAGAAATACAAAACTCAGCTAACGCTTCCGCGATTTCAGTGTGCTCATTGAGCCATAAACTAAAGGCATCTTTTACGACACCAGTAACAAATGCCGCACATTGGCGAGAAGACAAGCGCTCTTTCGTTTGACCGGCAAACTGAGGATCTTCCATTTTTACCGATAAAATATAAGCACACTTATCCCAAATATCATCAGGAGTTAATTTAACTCCACGTGGGATCAAGTTTCGAAATTCACAAAACTCACGCATTGATTCAAGCAAACCTTGGCGCATACCATTTACGTGTGTTCCGCCTTGAATCGTTGGGATCAAGTTAACATAACTTTCACCAACTGATTCGCCTCCTTCAGGCAACCATGTTACCGCCCAATCAACCGCTTCATTTTGTGAAGAAAAATCACCAACAAACGGTTCTTCAGGCATACTGACATAGTTTTTAACTGATTCTTTCAGATAATCACAAAGCCCATCTTCATAACACCACTGATATTTTTTATCTTCATTTTTGTCATGAAACTTTATGGTCAAACCTGGACATAAAACCGCTTTAGCTTTTAATAAATGTACTAATCTGCGAGCTGAAAACTTTGCCGAATCAAAATAGCTTTCATCTGGCCAAAACTTAACACGTGATCCGGTATTTCTGCGCCCTACTGTGCCTGTTTCTCTTAGTTCTTCAACTTTTTCGCCATTTTCAAATGCCATTTCATACATTTTTCCGTCACGACGAACAGCCACATCCACCCGTTTTGATAAGGCATTAACTACTGAGATACCAACCCCGTGTAAACCACCTGAGAATTGATAGTTTTTGTTGGAAAATTTACCACCGGCGTGCAATTTACAAAAAATGAGTTCTACGCCAGAAACCCCTTCTTCTTTATGAATATCAATCGGCATACCGCGACCATCATCTATCACTTCTAGCGATTGATCTTTATCTAAAACAACCGTGATATTTTGCGCATGACCGGCCAAAGCTTCATCAACAGAGTTATCGATAACTTCTTGACCAAGATGATTAGGACGAGCAGTATCGGTATACATACCGGGACGATGACGTACGGGATCCAAACCGCTAAGCACTTCAATGGATTCTGAATTATATTGTTCGCTCATAATGCTTTTCTGATAATTATTATAAAGTTGAGTGGATTTTAGTGCAGTTCTAAAAATGTCATGATTGCTGGCAACATACGGTGATAATTTATAAAGCTATGATCGCCGCCCGCTTGCACAATTAACTGGCAATGTTGATATTTTTCTACTGCTTGCTGATAATCTAACACTTCATCGCCTGTTTGTACCATCACCATGTAGTGTTTTTTAGAAATTTTTTCTTGTGATTGCATTTTTAAGTCAATCATATGTTGCTCAGTTACCTGATAAACTTCATGAGTATAAGGGTTTTCCTGTTCACCTAAATAATCGACTAACAATTCAAAAGGCCTTACCGCAGGATTAATCAACACGGCTTTTAATTGATATTTTTCAGCTAAATATGTGGAAAAATATCCGCCTAAAGAAGAGCCCATTAAACACCATTGGTGATCAGGTTTTGACTGTAAAATTTGCTCTAATTGCTCAATCGCCTGTTTAGGATTATTACGCAGTTGCGGACAATGAAAATCAATCGCTATTTGCTGATCTTGCAAATACTGTTTAGTTAATTGAGCTTTAGTAGAAAGTGGCGAAGAATTAAAACCATGAATGTAGAGCATACTTTTTTTGATCATTTTAATGATAAAACCTTAATCGATAAAAACCACTTGGCTCGTAACTTGTCCGTCATTAGCTAAACTAAAAAGTCGAAAACCGGCTGGTTTTCCTGAGTTTTCAACGGTTGATGCCATTTGGTCAAATTGAATAGACGTCGCAGGACAAGTGAATAAAGGAATAATTTTTTCATTGGTATCAATATTCAAGGCTAAAGCATTATGAACATGACCACAAGCAACCGCCTTTACTGACTCTATTTTATTAAGCGCCTGATAAAATTGATTTTTATTGGTTAAGCCATGTTTATCAATAAAATAACCAACATCTACTGGATGATGATGCATAAATATAAATTGATGTTTTTTGGAATCCACACAAGCTAACAGTCTGTCAACCTCTTCTTCTGAAACTTCTCCTGAAGGAGTTGCACTTTTACTGGCGACTAATTGAATTTGCCAATGTTTTTTATTCACGATCTTCGCGCTTTTAAATGGCGATCCAGACAAATACTCACTTAATAGTATTGGCTCATCATGATTACCGGCTAAATAATAAACAGGCAGAGTAAAGTTCGTTGCTATAATCGCATCAGTAAAGTTTTGATAAGAAGCATTGCTGTGATCTTGCGTTAAATCACCAGTAAAAACAATAAACTCAAGGCTAGCTAAGTTTTTTATTCGCTCAAGCACACAACAAAGATTCTGATAAACATTTACACCATAATGAAGTGCTGTTTTATCACGATATAAATGGCAATCGCTTATTTGAGCAAAACGTAAAATATTAACCTCCAGATAAATATTGTCGTTATTCGATCGTGATTAACCGACTCTGACCCAGCTGTAAACTAAGCTGTAACCATTCTTTAAGAAATAAATTAATCTGCTGTTTTTCATCAGGAAGATGCATAGCATGATTAGGGTAATCGTAACGTGGTTTCACCTGTTTAATATCTTGATTACTAATGACTTCAGCCATCCGAGCGTCATGATATAGCCGGATCACCATTTTAGGCCGTAAATAATCGTTAAACGGATAATTATCCGATGATTTAAATTTATCGATGGAAGAATCTTGCGTCATTGTCACTAAAGATGTGTAGCGAGTAACTTCATTTACTTCAAGTGAATAAGTTAAGAAATCAGAAATAAAAAAGCTTCGTTTTTCACCCACTTTTTCTTTATCCGCTAATAACCTTAACAACAACATATAATTGACATCACAAAGACTCATCAAATTCGATAAGTTAGGTCGATATTGCGATGTTTTTTTTAACGATGTTGCCACAACACTCTCACTCGAAAATATATTTACTTACAAACAAAAAATAATAACTCAGAAAATATAGGTAAATGACTATTGAGCCGCTATTTTCTCTTGAATACTTTTATGATTCAACGCTAACCATTGTAACCCAATAACTGTCGCAGCATTAGCTATTTTTCCTTGTGATAACAACTCCAAAGCCTGCGTTCTTTTCACGACATGCACTAAAATATCCTCTCCTTCTTCCTCCAATCCATATACCCCGCCGACATTACGGCTATCAACTGTTGCTAAGTAAAGATAAATGGCTTCACTCATGCCGCCGGGGCTTGAAAGGTACTTCATTACCTTAGTAACATTTTTTGCTTCAACATCAAGATTCGCTTCTTCTTTGGCTTCTCTTATCGCAACATCAACAGGTTGTTCACCTTCTTCAAACATGCCTGCGATAAACTCTAGCATCCAAGGTGTATCACCAGCTCGAAGCGCCCCTGGACGAAATTGCTCAATTAGCACAACTTGATCCAACACAGGATCATAAGGAATAAGTACAACAGCATCACCACGTTCAAAGATTTCTCGCTGGATAACATCACTCGTTCTTCCCGAAAACAACTTATGTTGGATAACATATTGGTCGAGATTAAAAAAGCCAGCATACTTTCTAACTCTTTCTTTTAATTCAACATCCTGATGACTGAATCGTAAAAAAGTCGTTTTATTTATATTTTCGTTCATTTTTAGTCAAATTTGATAGAAAAAAGGGAAATTCACTACGACAAACCATTAGCATTAAATATTTTGTTACACTAGAATGGTTCAGCAACTAACGATACTATTTAGCTTAAACACTAAAACAAGTAGAATACACCATCAATTAACAATAAAAATTATTAGCTAGATCCCAAATATTTAGTCACCTAAGCTCAATGGCATTGGCAAAATAGGTTGGATATCAATTAACGGTTAATATTTATCATTAAGTCCAAATAATAAAATTTGGCAGGGTAATTGCTTTTTGCTACAAAATAGTATGAATAATTAGCATGCTAAAAATAATGCCCAAACATAATAACAAGTTTAGAAAATGATGAAAGGAATTGCTCCCACATGAAAAAAAATATTACCTCGCTTATTATAGGTATAGCTTGTGCAGCCTCTAGTTCAATGACTTTTGCTGAAGATTTATTGTCAGTATATGAGCAAGCAAAAGCAAATGATCCCGTTGTGTTAAAAGCACAGGCACAATTTAAATCCGCGCAAGAAGGCATAGTACAAGCAAGATCCGTGTTGCTTCCTCATTTAAAAGCAACGGCTAAATACGATAATGGCGAAACTGAATTTAGAAATGGCGGTCAAATCACTGACTATGAAGGCACAACACTAACCGCTAGTTTAAATATGCAATTGTATCACCACGATACTTGGTTACGTTTAGATAGCGCGAAAAAATCAGCTCATCGCAGCGATATTAGCTATCAAGCAGCCAAACAAGATTTAATCGTGCGGGTGACGCAAGCGTATTTTAATGTGTTAAGTGCTAAAGATGATTTAGAGTTTGCAGAAGCAGAAAAAGCGGCGATAGAACGTCAACTCGAGCAAACAAAACAACGCTACTCAGTTGGTTTAACTGCGGTAACGGCAGTTCATGAAGCGCAAGCACAATATGATAATGCGGTGACTGAAGTGATTCGAGCAGAAAATAGTGTTTATAACTCAGAAGAAGCATTACGTGTTATCACAAATATTTATCCACGTAATTTAAATACCTTAAATAAAGAGTTATTCAGTGCCTCTCGACCAACGCCAGACAGCGCAAACGAATGGCAGCAAACTGCAGAAGCAAAAAATTTAGATTTAATCGCGCAAAAAATTACTGTTGATATTGCTAAAGAAAATATTAATATTGCTCGTTCAGGTCATTACCCAACCTTAGATCTTAACGGCAGCATTTCACGTTCTGATGACGATGATCTTATTGATAATATTACGACAAAAACTCAAGGGCAATCGTTTGGCGTGACGTTAACAGTACCGCTTTATTCAGGTGGTGCAACAACGAGTGCGGTCCGTCAAGCTCAAAGTAATTATGTTGCTGCCAGTCAAGATTTAGCCCAAACGCATCGAAATGCAGTTCGTAATGCTCGAAACTCATATAACACAGTAATAGCGGCGGTTTCAGGCATAAAAGCGTTGCAACAATCGGTTATTTCGGCAGAAAGTGCGTTAAAAGCAACGGAAGCAGGTTTTGAAGTAGGTACGCGTACCATTGTTGATGTATTAGATAGTACACGTAATTTGTATAACGCAAAGCGTAATTTATCGTCAACACGTTATAGTTATATTCAGTCAATATTGGCTTTAAAACGTGCTGGCGGTACTATTTCAGAACAAGATATTATTGCGATTAATAAAGGGCTTTCAGCACCTAAATAATTCTGTAAGTTTGCAATAAAAAAGGTGTCGTAAGACACCTTTTTTGTTTTATTGACCGATTATTAAAAACTAAACATTCAACATTAATCTTCTAAGCGAATAGTATTGATAATTTCGGTGGTTGAAATACCTTCTTCAAAATTTAATACTTTTACTTCTCCACCGGCGGCCATTACTTCTTCACCGCCAGCAATTTCAGAAACGTGATAGTCACCACCTTTCACTAAAATATTGGGTAAAATATTAGCTATCAAACGCTGAGGAGTGTCTTCTGTAAAACTCACTACCCAATCTACTGCTCCTAAGCCAGATAATACCGCCATACGACGATCAACCGGGTTGACTGGTCTGCCAACACCTTTAAGTCGGGTGACCGAAGCATCATCGTTAACAGCAACAATTAGTCGAGTGCCTAATTCAGCAGCATTCGCTAAATACGAAACATGACCTGCATGTAAAATATCAAAACACCCATTGGTCATAACAATTTTTTCACCACGTGCTTGTGCCATATTCACAGCAATTTTTAATTGATCTTCAGTTACCACACCAAAGCCACTTTCCTGCCCTGTCGCAAGTGCATTTTGTAATTCAGCTTCACTGACAGTAGATGTACCTAGCTTACCAACAACAATACCTGCGGCAATATTTGCTAAAGCACTTGCTTGTGGGTAATCCGCTTTAGCAGCAATAGCCAATGCAAGAGTCGCTATTACAGTGTCGCCTGCTCCAGTGACATCGTAAACTTCTTTTGCTTGTGTAGGTAAATGAAATTCTTCATGCCCATGGCGCAATAATGTCATGCCTTGTTCACTTCGGGTAACTAACATAGAGGATAAATCGAGATCTTTTAATAAGTTCAAGCCTTTCTCAACGATACTTGCTTCGTCTTTGCAATCTCCTACTACCGCTTCAAATTCAGACAAATTAGGGGTAATTATTGTTGCCCCTTTATAACGAGAAAAATCTGTGCCTTTCGGGTCTACAATTACCGGCACATGGTGTTTTTTAGCGATATTAATCAGTTGTTGCACATCAGACAAAGTACCTTTGGCATAATCTGAAAGTAAAATAACGTCATGTTGTGCAACCAATGCTTCAACATTGTTTACTAAGTTAGATTTATCGACATGATTCATTGACTCTTCAAAATCTAAGCGGATTAATTGTTGGTTTCGACTCATCACACGTAATTTGGTGATAGTGGGAATATCGCTGTTACGGTCAAACTTACACGCAACATTCATTGCATTAAGGTGTTTTTCTAGCGTTGTCGCCGCTTCATCATCGCCGGTGATCCCTGCTAACGTCACTTTCCCCCCCAAAGAAGCAATATTTAATGCAACATTTGCCGCTCCACCGGGTCGGTCTTCATCTTGATTTATTTTAACTACGGGTACGGGAGCTTCAGGAGATATGCGCTGTGTAGGCCCATACCAGTAACGATCTAACATAATATCGCCAACAACTAAAACGCTTGCTTGATTAAAAGCTGGAATATCTACTTTCATCCTATGTCTCTAAACAGATATAATGATTAATAGTGTATCACATGAAATTCAATGAGTTGACATCATCCCGTGAGTAAAAACAAAGTTTTACAGCCAAATTTCAAACTATCTTTTCTATTACCTCAATATTGGCTTACTTGGCTTGGGGTAATTATTTTATATGCTATTTCATGGTTACCTTATAAAGTTCAACTTGCCCTAGGCCGTTCTGTCGGTCGCTTGCTATTAAAAATAGCGTCAAGTCGCAAGAAAGTCGCGTTACGTAATTTAGAATTATGCTTTCCTGAAATGTCAGATTCAGAACGTCAACGCATATTGAAAGAAAACTTCGAAAATACCGGCATTGCTTTATTTGAAACAGGTATGGGGTGGTGGTGGCCTGACTGGCGGATCAAACGCAAATTTACTATTACGGGCCTTGAACATATCGAAGCAGCAAAAGCAGATGGCCAAGGTGTATTATTGCTAGCCATGCATTATTTAAGTGCTGAAATCATAGGTCGAGGTTTTGGCCATGCTCACCCTTTAGTCATTTTTTATCGTCCACATAACAACCAACTCATGGAGTTTTTTCAATTTAGAGGGCGTGGGCGTTCTAATAAATACATGTTAGGAAAACGAGATGTCAAAGGTTTAATTAAAGCCTTAAGAGATAAAGAATCATGTTTATATTTACCAGATCAAGACTATGGCAGAAATCGCAGTTTATTTGTGCCACATTTCGCGGTGAAAGAAACAGCGACGACCACAGGTACGTTAATTTTTGCCCGTCAAAAAGAAACAAAAACCATGATGATGATCCCAAAAAGAAAAGAGGATGGCAGCGGTTATACGGTTGAAATTACGCCACCGCTAACTAATTTCCCAACGGATAATGATGAAAATGATGTCTTAAGAGTAAATCAAGAAGTTGAAAAAGCTATCTTGCGTAAACCAGAGCAGTACATGTGGTTACATAGACGTTTTAAAACGCGACCTAATATAGATGATCCATCACTTTATAAGTAATTGTATAAATCTGAAGTTTTCAGTATGGTATACAATAATACGTTTATTTTTTGATTAGAATTAGCCTATGGTTTTTTGGATAAAGAACGCCGTTTTTTTAATTATACTGTTAGTACTTGCTTATTTTCTGGTAGCAAACGAAGACGTGTTGTTCTCAGAAACGGTAGAAGTAAGTTCAGACGCAACGGATCAAAATGCAACGCCAAAGGCTAAACCTAAAGCGACTAAAAAAACGAGCAATTCAGCCGCTGAAGGTTTATCACGTTTCTATGCTAATTTGCACGGTAGTGATGATGATGGTCCACGCATCCGCAATAATATTGTTTACTTGCCTGAGCCAAAAGGCGATCTCGTAGAAATTTTAGAAGCTCGACGTTTAACGACAAGACCCTTATTAAGAAACTGGCGTGGCACTGTTGATAACAGGCCATTTAGAAAAGGGCAAACCTTACATCAAAAATTAGTCGAATATGCTGAACAAGACGGTTTAGATGTGATTTGGTGGCTAGATAGAGATTTTTTGGTAAAAGACCCGTTTAGAATTAATAAAGATATTGTTCACACCGCTTACTGGGTAGGTAAAGCGATTGGTGGACATTTTCAAGATGGTTTATCGTCCTATTTTTGTTATAAACAACGAACCTTAGTATTAATCGAAAAAGAACTTTCTTACCTTGACGAAGAATGTTTACTTTTACCGTTAAAGAGCCGTCAACGTTAACGACTCATTACCTGCAGTTAAGCGGGCAATGAGTCAAAACATATTATCTTTTATACTAAAAACTGCTGAATAATTTCAGTGATTCTCTCTGAATCATGCGCAAATTGTTGTGCATTCATCATCGCAGACTCATTTTGTAAACTTGTTTTATGACCAAAGTTTCGCAATTGACAATAATGTTCAATGAGTAACTCTTTTTGTGCTAACGTTAAAATACCAACGTTAGCAAGTGTAGTGAAAATTCGAATATTATCGGAATACTGACAAATTTCATGATATTTAGCGCTATAATTTAGCACCAAATATTGCGTGAGAAATTCAATATCAACTAATCCTCCTCGACCTTGTTTAATGTCAAACAATTCATCGGTTGATTTATCTAAGTGCTCGCGCATCTTATTTCTCATATCGATAACTTCTTTTTTCAGTTTATTTTCGTCTCGTGACCGAATTAAAATCTGACGTCGAATATCATTGTATTGCTGTACAATTTGTTGATTACCATAAGTCGCTCTAGCCCTGACTAAGGCTTGATGCTCCCATGTCCATGCTTCTTCTTGTTGATATTGCCCGAAGGTATTAATATTGACTACAAGTACCCCTGAATTGCCTGAAGGGCGCAATCTCATGTCTAATTCATACAAAACACCATTATTCATTCTGGTGTTAAATATGTGCATTATTCGTTGAGCAAGCTTTGCATAAAACTGACTGGCCATCACAGGTTTTTGACCGTTTGTTTGATCATCATGTTTACAATTATGAATAAAAACCAAATCAAGATCTGAAGAGTACCCCAATTCAAATCCTCCCATTTTTCCATAACCAATAACGGCAAAGCCTTTATCATCTGTGCCAGCTAAACTGTTAGGCACGCCAAATCGTTCACTTATTTGCTGCCAAGCCAAATTAACCACTTCACCAATGATCGCTTCAGCTAACGCCGTTAAATGATCACTCACTTTGGTGATAGGTAAAACGCCGGCAATATCAGCTGCGGCAATACGTAATTGCTGCGCTTGTTTAAATTGCCTAAGCATATCCATTTGCGCTTCTAAATCGTCTTCTGGAATACGTAACAAAACTTGCCGTAAATCCGCCGCATAACTTGATAATTCAGGCGGGTTATTGAGTAACTTAGGATCAATTAATTCATCTAACAAAATAGGATATTTTGCCATATGCTCCGCAAGCCAGCTGCTCGCCTGACATAGCTTAACTAAATGTTTCAACGCCCCTTCATTTTCGTATAACAATTCTAAATATGCGGTTCTTGTGACTATTTTAGTTAAGAGCCAGGTGATGCGTTCAAGCGTCGTTTCGTTGCCGTTAATGTTAACGATATGACTAATAAGAATCGGCACAAGCTTACTGAGAATTTGTCGACCTCTATTCCCAATAGAACGCTGTTTAAAGTCACGTTTGAGATCAACAAGTAATTGCCAGGTTTTTTCGGCTTGCCAATCGGGTTGATTGGTGGCAATCCATTCTATCGATTCCTCATCTGGCCATTCACTTTCCCACAAGGTTACCCATTGGTCATTTTCCATATGATGATTAGGACTTTCCTCACCAATTAATACAATAAATTCTTGATGAACAGCGGACATTAACTTTTCTAAATATGCTAAAAAGCTTGACCAAGATGGGAAGGCATCGTCACCTAAAACATGTAAAATTCTCGCTTGATCTAAGGCATCACTCGGCAAAGTTTGCGTTTGTTTATCATCTAATGCTTGAATAATGTTTTCAACACGCCTTAAAAATCGATACGCCTTTTCAAGTACTTGTTTGCTATACTTAGAAATTTCTTGATGCTCTACTAAAATGGGTAGCACCGTTAATAAATTTCGTTGTTGTAAATCTTTAATTCTGCCGCCACGAATTAACTGAAATACCTGAACTATAAATTCAACTTCGCGTATACCTCCAGCACCAAGTTTTATATTGTCGGTCAGTTTTTTTCGTCGCACTTCTTGAGCAATCATCGTTTTCATACGACGTAAACTATCAATGACACTAAAGTCTATATAGCGTCGATAAACAAAAGGTCTGAGTAAATCGGATAAGTTTCCATGGTATTTTCCTTCACCGATAAGGCGGGCTTTCAACATGGCATATCGTTCCCAATCACGCCCTTGTTCTTGATAATAATCTTCCATGGCATTAAAGGTTAAGACTAAAGGACCACTTTCTCCAAAGGGTCGTAATCGCATATCAACACGATAAACAAAACCATCTTCAGTTTTTTGATGAAGAGCGGTAATTAACTTTTGCCCTAAACGTGTGAAAAACAATTGATTATCAATACTGCGTCTCTCTCCGATAGTTTCACCTGTTTCAGGGTAAACAAAAATGAGATCAATATCTGATGAAAAGTTTAACTCCTTACCGCCTAATTTGCCCATACCATAGACAAGTAAAGGTTGTATCTCACCCTCTTTATTAGTAGGTTTCCCCCACTTTTGATAGCAAAAATCGCTTAACCACGCCAAAGCACCTAAAATCAAAGCATCAGCCAATTCGGATAAACGTTTTAACGAATCATCTAAAGGAATGTTTAGCACTAAATCTGCCGTAGCTATGCTTACCATTTGTTCTAATCGAAACAAACGTAACTGCCGATGCAGTGACTCTTCGGTTTGACAATCATGTAATTTCGCCGTTAATAAAGCGGAAAAGTTAGGCGTAGTTTTTTGGTAGACGCTTTCTGTTACAAATAAATTAATGACTATTTCTGGTGCTTGCAAGGTACTTCGTAAGACAAAATCACTAAGTGCAATGACGTGTTTAAAATCAGCTAAGGCTTGATGGCTTGCTTGTTCTGTTAAAGACTGAGCAAGCTCTGGATATTGACTACTAAATTGTTGCCAACTCAAATTTTGTTGTTTTTCTAAACAAGGAAGTAATGGTTTACGAAATAAAGTTGTCACTTAAACCTCGACTGACTAAAATTGTTCGTTGCAATATACTTATACGCTCTGGCGTAACCTAAATTGATGGATTTAACAAATCAATAGACATATTATGTCATCAATGTTATTAGTATACTTAATTCGGTAAGAATTTGAATGCAAATGCTGATTTTTAGTTGAACTAAATTGAAGATAAGCCATTCTATTCTCTTTAATTTTCACCATAGCATTTTTGAGGGACATATGGCAGAAATGCAACATTATAAAAAATGGCTATTTGGCTTTTTATTGATCTTAGTAGGATGTTCAGATCCAGTAAAAGAACAAATTACGCAGCAAATCCCCATTACTGAGCAAAGGATTACCCAACTTGGTAACTCGTTAGATCAAGGACAGATTAGAAACGCCAACTTGATTAAGCAATATGCCAGTAAATTGCGTACAACGAAACCCGAGCTTTCTGCCTTGATCGATGAATTCGCCAAAGATGCGACTCAGCAAAGTCCGATGTTTTTAGCACTTAAAGAGCGATTAAACACAGTAAAAACTCAGCCGAATATGTTTGCCAATAACCAAGCAATTTTTGATGAGTTACTCAATATTTATCAAGCCGCAGATCCGGTACTTTATTCAGACGCACTAAGTGACCCTTTAAATGTACTTGCCGATATGTCCGATGGTGTATTACCTAGGGTGAATGCATTATCAAAAGCACAAAGCCTGCAGGCGAATAATGCTCAAGATTTTGGCACAGGTGAACAACTGATTGGCAACCCTAATTATGGACAGTGGACTACAGGCAGCAATGGCATGTCATTTTGGGCGTGGTATGGCATGTACTCTATGATGGGCGACTTATTTGGCTCTCGCCGTGTTTATTATAATGATTGGGGAAGTCGGAGAAACTATAGTTATTATAATGATTATGGCCGAACACGTTATAGCTCTCCTAGCCAATTACGTAAACAAACTCAACTAGATAACCGCACAAGAAAATCTTTTGAGAGCAGAGGACAAAAATATACTAGCGCGTACAGCAAAAATCGCACAGGCTCTTCAAGTTTATCTGGACAAAGTAAAACAGCACAAACCAGTGCAAAACGTTTTAGTTCAAGCAACTCTAGTAAAAGCAGTTACGCAAAAAAAACTACCGCATCAAAAAATGCCAGCTTTCGCAACAGTTCAAGCACCACTTCTCGTAGCTTCAGACGTGGCAAATAACGAGAAGAGATCAAGGAAATATTATGAATACATTGTTTGAAATAACCGGTTTAAGCCAAGAATTAATTATTTATTTAGCTATCGACATTACGATAGCCATTATTTTACTGGGCGCCATGAAATTTGTTTCAGGATTATCGGCACAAGTAAATGCCACAGATGAATTATCTAATGAAGACAATTTTGCTTTTGGGATCAGCGTAGCGGGAAGTATCGCCGCGTTAGGTATTGTTTTAACGGGCGCGATTACTGGCGAAAATGCACCGAGCTATCAGATGGAAATTATTGGTATGCTCTCTTACGGCATCCTCGGCTTAGTATTAATTAAAATAGGCCGTTTCATTCACGACCGTTTAGCGTTAAATCAAATTGATAAAAACGAACACATTAAAGCCCGCAATATTACCGTTGGTTTGGTTGATGCAGCGGGGGCAATTGCCACGGCGATTATTATTCGCGCGGTACTTTTATGGGTGAATGGTATTGATGTAAATACCTTTGTTGCTATTGTTGCCGGCTTTGTTGTTTCACAAGCCATGTTAGTGTTAGTCACTCGTATTAAAGAACGGCAATATGCTAAAAACAATCAAAACGATAGTATGCAAGAAGCCTTTGCAAATGGTCAGGTTGCTTTAGCAATTCGCTATGCAGGGCAAGTTATCAGCACCGCATTAGCCGTTACCGCCGCGAGTTACTTCTTTGAATATAATCCTGAGACTTTGAGCTCAACTTTAATTGCTTGGCTAATATTTAGTGTCGTGATGACTGTTCTTGTTTCACTGCTTACAACAATCGCTAAAAGTATTATTTTATGGGGAATCAATTTAGTTGAAGAGGTTGATCAACAGCATAACATTGGTGTAGCTAGTGTTGAAATGGCGATCAGTATTTCAATCGCACTGATTTTAACGGCACTGATGGCTTAAATATAACGATAAATATAACTATTAACGCTTAACTATTATGCTTAACTACTATCAGTGAAAAAAACTCACACGACAGACCTGAATAAGCAACAAGTCACCACTAAGTCATTAATCTGGCATGACTTGTTGCTTATTGTCACCATGGCAGTACTAGCTGGTTGTGGGCTAATTTACGAATATTTATTATCTCATTACGCCGGTAGAATACTAGGTGTGATGGAAAGTGCTATCTACACCATGATAGGACTAATGATTGTCTCAATGGGATTAGGTGCTTTTGCCGCCCGAAAAATTAGTTGTGCTTTTAACGGTTTTGTTTGGCTTGAATTAATCATCGCCTTTCTTGGTACCACGGCAATTATTATTATTGCCAGTTTAATTGCCGTAACCCAACTACTGCCACAAATCATTGCCGACACTTTCTCACTTCCTCCGGACGCTCTGCCCCGCGGAGGATTTTTCAAGCAGTTAAGCTACCTAGCCTTTAATAGCCCCTATTTCTTTGGCTTGTTGTTAGGCTTTTTTATTGGGATGGAAATTCCGTTAATTGCAAAAATCCGAGAGCAGATCCATCAAAAGCATCTAGCCAATAATTTAGGCACAATTTACGGTGCCGATTATATTGGTGCCGGTATAGGTGCCGCAATTTGGGTACTATTTTTATTAACTATTGATATCAGTAAAGCCAGCGCATTAACCGCTGCGTTAAATTTAGTGGCAGGTTTTGTCTTTATTTTTTGTTATTGGCAACAACTACATTGGCGTAAGCTTTTAGTCGGTTTTCATTGTTTGTTACTCGTTGGTATTATTTTCATTTACCAACAAGGTAATCATTGGTTAATGCAATTAAGTAATTTATTGTATTTAGATAATGTGGTTTACACTGATAAAACTCGTTATCAACAACTCACTTTCACTGAACGTCAAATGGGGTTAGAACAACAGCCCATCATTAATTTTTATCTCAATGGACGATTACAGTTTTCGTCATCAGATGAACATATTTATCATAATTATTTGGTTGCTCCTGCACTTGCTGGCTCTGCCCGACAAGAGAATATTTTAATTATTGGTGGTGGTGATGGCTTAGCATTAAGAGATGTTCTAGCTTGGCAGCCCGAACACGTGACTTTAATCGACTTAGATCAAGAGCTGATTGAGCTGTTTAAACAACCTAGTGATAAATTACCTGCTCCGCTTGCTCGCAAGATAAGTAGGCTGAATCAACAAAGTCTTTCTCACCCAAACGTAGAATTAATTTATAGTGATGCATTTATCGCCATTGATAATTTACTAACACAGCAAAAATCTTTTGACAGTATCATTGTTGATTTACCTGACCCAAGTCATCCAGATTTAAACAAGCTTTACTCAGTAAATTTTTATGCACGATTAAACCAGCTACTTTCAGCTGATGGATTACTCGCCATACAGTCGACTAGCCCATATCATGCTAAAGAAGCATTTATTTCTATAGGGAAAACTGTAAAAGCCGCTGATTTCTCCGATGTGCAGCAATATCACGACAATGTGCCGAGTTTTGGAGAATGGGGTTGGACAATAGCTTCTAAGCGAGGTTTAAGTCCTCTTGCAAGACTACAAGCACTTGATAAATTTCAAGTAAAACAGCAATGGTTAACCTTACCTATGTTATTAGGTGCTTTTGAATTCTCACAAAATTTTTATCAAATTGAAAAAGAAATTCAAATTAATTACTTGGGCAGTCATACTATTTATCAACTGCATCAAAAAGCATGGCGTAACCAGCAAGGGCTTGAAAATGCTTATACTCAATAATATTTCAGTTAGGTACGAATGAAATAATTTTAAATAAATATCATTCACTGCTTGACATATTATGTCACAGTGCTAAATTTACAACACTGACATAATATGTCAGTCGGGTTAATATCATTTTACAACGACCCTTTGATAAACATGAGGAACAACATGAATATTCACAAAATTGCTAACCATTTGAATGCATTGGCAGATAACTCAGAAACCGGGATGGTTTTTGACTGTCAACCAATTTCGGGCGAAGTTGACGTACTACAGATTACCGTTATCGGCCGTGAAGAGTTACCAGTATTTGTTTCAGTAACCGATGATCAAATATTATGCATCACTTATTTATGGGGCACAGAAGAAGTTAAACCTGAGTGTTTAGCTGAGATGCACGAAAGTATGCTAGAGATGAATATCCCTATGCCGCTTTCTTCATTTTCAAAAATTGGCGATAAATATGTCATTTTTGGTGCTTTATCAATTGGCTCAACGTTTGATGATATCGAACATGAACTCGCTGTTTTAAATAACAATGCCATCGAAGTGATTGATGACATGAGCGATTACTTAGTTTAAGCAACCACCTTTTTTGGAGTATTATTATGAGCATTTTTAAAAAAATTATGACCGCTATCCGTGGTGGTGCAACCGAAGTTGGCGAAACCATTGTAGATGCAAACGCGACGAGAATTTTTGAACAAGAAATTCGTGACGCAGAAAATCATTTAACTAAAGCAAAACGAGATTTAACCGGCGTTATGGCCCAACAAATGGCATCAAGCCGTGAAGTTGACCGTATTAAACGTGAGATAACTGAGCACGAAGGTTATGCGGTTCAAGCCTTAGATAAAGGTGATGAAGCGTTAGCTTTAGCTGTAGCTGAGAAAATTTCAACATTAGAAGGTGAATTATCAACACAACAGCAAGCCCTTGATAGTTTTGAAGGCAATGCAAACCGCTTAAAAGAATTAGTGAAAAAGAGTGAACGCCAAGTACAAGAATACAAGCGTCAACTTTCAATGGTAAAAACCACGGAAAGTGTACAAAAAGCCACATCTGCCATCACTGATAACTTTTCGTCAAGTAATTCTAAGTTACTTAACGCGAAAGATTCATTAGAGCGCATCAAAGCGAAACAACAAAAGTTTGATGACCAAATGAAAGCAGCTGAAGTGTTAGAGTCTGAAAATTCAGACAGCTCCCTAGAAGCTCAATTAAAAGAAGCCGGGATTGGCGCCACTGACAATAATGCGAATTCAGTATTAGCGCGTTTAAAAGCAAAACAAAAATAATATTAATTGTTCATAGATATTAGCCGTCTGCTATATAATTTATCAGTAGACGGTTATATGAAATAAATTGTATTGGAATAGCCATGAGCTTTTTTAAAAAAATATTCAAAAAAGATGAAACTGCCCGCCAAGTTCATAACGTTAGTGATTTATTAACAGGCGACATTATTGTTTTAACCGACAGTTTTGCTTTACCTGAAAACCTAAGAAATCAACAATTTCAAGTAACTGGCGTTAATAGCTACGAATATGAAAATCATGTTGATACTGAATGGGTGCTCACTGGCAATGATGACACCGAGCTTTATTTAACGTTAGATGTTGATGACAAAACTTACCTAAAATTTTTACTTAAAATTCAACATGACGATGTAGAGACTTTATTTGATCTTGATGAATTCTCTACAATATTTGATGAGCCTGGCCAAGCCTTTTTAACCCGTAAAACAGATAGTGCTTTATCGCAAGGCTGGACTAGCGAACAATATCAACAATCTATTTTTTCAACCGTCGGTTATTTTCACCGAAAAGATCATCGTAGCGAAAGTTTGTCTGCTTATGAAGGTAAAGACGCCGGTGAACAATTTGAACTTTATCAACTGTTAGATAAAGAGCAATCAGCAGGCATTGAGTTAGAAGTTTGGCAAGATGGTGACACTGATGTTTTTTTAACGTTATATCGTCCAACAACTGATATTATCGACATGTTTCCGGGAAGTTAATTGTGAGTAGAAAGATACCTGAAAAATGGCAGTCCTCCGTAAAAGCGGCTAAAGCAACGCAAGTTGCGTTTGATATGGATGAAAAAATTCAATTAGATATCAGAAAAGAAGCCCTAGAAGTTGGCTTAAGTCCTTCGGATAAAATAAGAGATATTTTAGGTCTACCAGTCAATAAAAAGCCGAAGCGACCAAGGTTGACCGTGAGTTTATCTGCCGAAGATTACGTTGCTTTAGGTAAAAAATATCAGTTAGCGCCTGAACAACAACTGGAAATTAAAAAGAAATTGATGGATGATTTAATTCACTACGTAAACCAAAAATAATAAAGCCACTATTATGAAGCCATCATTAAAATCTTATACCATCGATGAATTTGGTGTTAAAAACTATAACTCATTTTATTTATTACTTATTACCATCGTTGTTCTTTATGGAATAATTGCAGCACTTTCATTTCCTTTATATCACTACGAATTTTCCTCTGAACACAGTAATATCAAATCATATAAAGATGCCTTTTGGACCCTACAAATGAGTGCGAGTACCATCGGCTTTGGTGATTTTTATCCAGTCACATTGCCAGGGCGTATTATCGTTGCTGCAATGTTTTATATCGGCGTGGGTATGGTAGGTTTTGTTGGTGCACAATTTGTTAATAAATTTGTTGGTTTTTCAGACACTAATGTAAAAAACAGAGAACTTAGAAAACAGAATAAAGAGCTGCTAGAGCATAATAAAAAACTTGAAAAAAAAATAGATAACTTAGTCGAAAAAGTTGAAGAAATTATTGTAAAGGCTAAATAGTCATACTTTTTCATCAGATCAGTATTTGAATTGAGCAAACTTATCACGTACTCTAAAGTTAATTTACTGATAATTAATACTAAAAAGTATCAAGGAAACCGCTATGTTAACTAAAACACTACTCTCATTATCGTTCGTTGCATTAGTTACAGGTTGTGCAAGTTCAGACACTATGGATCAACAGCTGAGCACGCTTTCTAATAAAGTTGATAAACTCACCATGGAAATTTCTAAGTTAAATGCCCAACAAGCAAAAAATACAGCGACAATTAAAACCCTAAAAGACGCTAATGAAAAAAACAGCCAGCGTATGGATAATATTGCTAAAAGCTATAAAAAGTAATGTAACGAATAAGCAAAAACAATAAACTGAGCTAAAATAACAAAGCTTGAGCTCAGTTTATTGAACGATAAGACAGAATAATTTTCAGCATTTTGCAGAGGAAACGGCCATTTTTCTTCGGTTAGTAAAATTAATATTTTCATCAAAACAAAAAAGCACTGAACCAGTCAATTATTTGTATTTTGAAGACTCTAAACAACTCAATGAACATGATGACGAAGTTGTTAATACAGTATCAAACCTCTCTAGCGCTAGCCCTTCAAACAATGAAATAAAAATAACCAATCAGTTTGACCAATTATCAGATAAATTTTCTCACTACTTATTTGGGCAAACAATTAATAACATCAGTCACGACGAATTAAGTCAATTTGTAGAATCTGAAATAGTAAAACTGCTTGATCACCCAAAAGCATTAGTGAAGTCTTTACCTGTGTTGCCCCTTTCTTTAACAACTCTGATTGATGAGTTAAAAAATGATGACTTTAATACTGAGCTACTCATCAGTATCATCAACAAAGAACCTATGGTGGCGGCTAAAGTCATAGAGCTCGCAAACTCAGCTAAATACAATCACCACAATAGAGAGATCACTGATCTTAAATCGGCCTTTATGACAATTGGCGCAAACGGATTAAGTGAAGGGATAATTGTTCATTATTTAAAACGCATGAAACCTACCGCCAATGTTTACTTTAAACATTACGGTGAAAAAATCTGGCTGCATAGCTTATCAACAGGCAATAATTGTCAAAGCTTACTTTCAATTAGCCATTCACCAACAGATAAGGCAACGGCATATTTAATTGGCTTAATCTTAAATTTAGGTGCCATGGTTGTATTTCAACTATTAATTCAAGCTTTTAGTTTTGTAAACCCTAATTGCACCCCTGACTCTGCCGCATTTAAAGCATTATTAAAAAAATACGCTCCTAGGATCACCTATCAAATAGCAAAGTTTTGGCAATTACCTGAAAAAGTGACTCATACGTTAAAATTACAACTTATTATTAAAGATGAAGTAACACTTGCTAACATCACGAAAAAATTCCCATTAGCAGGGTATACTTTCGAAGCAAATGCCATCAGTCAACTTCATGTATTATTTCAAGAAAATAAAATTACCGAAGATGAATTAAAAGAAATTTCACAAACCATACTTTATTCGTCTGAATCTAAAACCTTGTTAGCGCAAATATTAACGCAGTGACTCAGTACGAGGTAAAACGGACACTAAGCCATTAGGGTGTTGTAATTGTTGGCTAATTAACTTAATTAATTTTTCATCATTATTAAGAAATTGAGTAACGGCGGGAGTAATAAAATTCTTCTCTTTATTTTCATCTTCAGTGAGTGGTTTGTGTACTTCAATCAACTTTTTACCATCAGGTTCATAAGACATTTTTATCGGTTGTTCAACGATACGAACTTGCGTACCAAGGTTAACATTGTGATACAGCCATTCAATGTCTTCAGCATACATTCTAATACAACCAGAGCTTGCACGAAGTCCTATTCCCATACGTTTATTGGTGCCATGAATAAGGTACTCACTACTGGCTAGTCTGAGTGCATATTTACCAAAAGGGTTATCTGGGCCTGCCGGAATAACTTTCGCCATTTCTTTGCCATGCTCTTTTTTATATCGCTCTCGCATTTCTTGTGGCGGTGTCCAAGTGGGATCTTTACGTTTATCACCGATATAACTGATCACTCTAGGCGTTGATAAACCTTGTCGACCAATACCTACAGGAAAAACATAAACCAGAGATTCATTAGGCGGAAAATAATATAATCGCAACTCAGCTAAATTAATTACAATACCTTTACGCTCTGCATAAGGTAACAGCATTTGTTTCGGTATTTCCAATAAAGTACCTTTTTCAGGAAGAAAAGGATCTACCTCAGGGTTAGCTGCAATTAACGCTAAAAAGCCCACATTATGATATTCGCTTAGCGCTTGAAAATAGTCACCCTGCTCCACTTGATATGTGAGTTGCTCACCAATTAAACGTGAATTTTCATTCGGTAATTGATAAACACTCGCGACACTCACTGAAAGTGTTCCCACGTATAAAAGCGTCAAACAAACTTTCATTTTAAACAACGAAAACATATTAGGCTAACCAGTAGGCTGGCAACGATAATGCTAAGTTCTTGCTATGCGTTAAAGCTATCAATAAATTTTCAACTTTGCTTGCTTGCCAAGCTAAAATTTTCTTATTGCTGGGTTCATTGATTAAATCGATTTTTTCAAGCTGTTGCTTAATAATCCAAAGGCTTTGTAGTTCACGCAAGCCAAGTTGAATATCTTGTAATGGCATACGATATTCACTTCGTTGTTTTTTATCAAAAAAACAGCCAAACCAGTTACCTGTAAGCAAGCTACGGTGTAATAATTTACGTTGATTTAAATATTCTTCGGCGTCCATTGAGGTTAATGTCGACATAGCATCAGACAATAACGCTAAACTTTCAGATAGCTTTTGTTTGGCAAATGGCATTAAAGGTTCTTGTGTGGTATTGACAAAATATTGCTGGGGACTATTGCTAGTAACAAAACGTAATAGCGCTAACAGTAATAGATTGAATCGCTCGCTGTGAAGTAATTCAGTGATCATCGCTTTATCAGGAAAACGTCGTTTCTCTAGCTTTAATTGTTCAATCAGCTTTTCACTATAATCTAACTTTTTGCGATAATTACCGGTTTTAGTCATTAACTCGCGAAAGTATATTGCACTATCGACCCACGCAAACAATTGAATAAAATAACTTAATTCGTTCCTGATCGATAAAGTTTGTTCTGTTAGCTTTTCATCGAATAACCAAAAACCTTGTCTTAACAAAGCGAGTACTTCCACTAAATCTGCGAGCTTTATCAAGCGTTTATCATTTAAATATTGCTCAACTGTCACTTGCATTTGATGTAAGCAATGACTAACCCCGTCAATAAAACATGATTCAATATCTTCAGCATAACTGTGTAAATCTAACTCGAGCGCTAATTCTTCAATATTTTGTTTGTTAAAGAATAAACGATAGCCTCTGGCGGCTTTACTTTGTGTCCCTGGTCTTAGCGATAAAACACTGAATAAATACCTAGCCAGCGTAAACAAGTCTGCTTTATCGCCAGAAACTAACTCTAATTCTATTTCACATATTTCAACAGAACGACCTTGCGACGATATGTCACCTCGGTCAAACGCTAATTCAATGACACTATTTTCGAGGGTGACTAGCCAGATTTCTCGGGTAAAATCGGTATTAAATAAAGGGATTAATTTTTCTTGTAATTTATTTGCATCATCAGTGTTGGGCCAAATTTCTTTTGGAAATAAAACAAGTTCAGGAAATGAAGCCGTTAATTCAACGTTATATTCTGGGCGTTGATGTAAGCCACCAACGACAATCCCCGCTGTTTTGATCGTTTGTTCAATATAACTACCACAACTTCTTATCCTAAGCCCCATATCTAGTTGGCGTAAGTCAAGATCAGGTGTATCAAAATAACAATTGGATAATTGTTTTACACTGTGTTTAAACGATAATTCGTGCTCTTTTAATAAACTAAAAACTTTTTCTGAAACATCATCACTTATTGTTAAATATTTAAGCTCGACTTCTGTAGCCATACTTACCTTTATCGTGTTTTACGATATAAACCTATTATAAAAGTTTAACCTTACAAAAGCTGTTTCAATGAAGCAATATTTTTCGCTTGCTATCGTCGCGACAAACCCATAATATTTTCAACTAGAATATAGATATTTTTGGTAACTAAATGAAATTAATAAAATGTTTGCTCGCTAGTTTGCTTTTTATCTCAAGCTTTATCTCTTATGCAGAAGAAGAAACTACACAAACAACAGAAGAAAATCGTATTCCCGCCTATATTTCTGATGATTTGTTTATATATATGCACGCAGGTCCTGGCAATAATTATCGTATTTTGGGCAGTATAAATGCGGGTGATGAAGTATCTCTGGCAAATGAAAGCGCTAATGGCTATACCAAGATTATTGATAACAAAAATAGAGAGACTTGGGTTGAATCTAAATACGTTAGCACCACACCAGGACTTAGAGCAATTATTGCAGAACTTAACAGTAAGCTTGCCAGTAATGAAGAGAGTAGCTTACAAATAACTTCAGATTTAACAAAAGCCAATAATAACATTGTTCAACTAACAGACCAAAATGGCCAGTTGACGAGCGAAATCGCCTCATTGAAAACCCAACTAGCACAAACCGAGTCACAACTATCTAATCAAGATTTAGACTTAAAGAAAGAATACTTTTTTAATGGCGCAATCGTTTTAGGCATTGGATTGATTTTAGGATTAGTGTTACCTAGATTATCAGCGCGTAAAAAAGGTTCAATGGAAAGCTGGAAATAAAGAATCTAACCATTTGTTATAAAACATTTTAACTTTTTCACTACAGCTCAAACAATTGAATACTATATTTTGAAACATTATAAATTTTTGAAACACCTTAAACTCCAATATGTATTACTTTTTTTATGTCTTTCTACAAATGCCGAACCTTGGATTGATAGCTCAAATTTATATTTAAGGGAGAATATTCAACATTTAGTAGATGCTGGCTATATAACAACACCAGTCACAACTTTTCCTTTAATGTGGTTTGATATTGCTCAAGATTTAAAAAAAATCCCTTACTTCAAATTAAGTGAATCTGAAATAGATGCATTTAATTATATCCAACACCAATTAAAGTTAGCCAAAAGAAGTCAAACACAGATTAAAGCGACTTTTGCCACAGATGATAATCGTTTTACAAGTTTTGGCGACACCTATAGAGCTAAAAATAGTGTTACGATTCAGAATAGTTTTATGAGTGACTCATTCGCTTTGAATCTGTCTCCTAGCTATAATGTATCGCCCACGATAGACGATGATAAACATTTTGATGGCAGTTATCTCGCTGGTTTTTGGGGAAACTGGGTTGTTTCTGTTGGCAAGCAAGACAGGTGGTGGGGACCCGGTTGGGATAGTAATTTAGGTTTAACTAACAATGCTAAACCAATTCCTGCACTCGCGATTTCAAGAAAATCAGCGACCCCAATGTCAATACCTTTTACTGATATTTCAATACCATGGACAGTAACGTCTTTCATGGGAGTGATGGACGATAATCGAGTCATTAAAGACACTTTATTATGGGGATTTAGACTCAATTTCATACCGATACCAAACTTAGAAATAGGGATAACAAGATTAGCCCAATGGGGTGGTAAAGGCCGGCCAAAAGATTCTTCCACTTTTTGGAATGTATTTACTGGTAAAGATAATTGTGGTGCTGGTGGACTTGAATGTTTGGCCGACGGTTCTCAAGAACCAGGCAACCAACAAGCAGGCTATGACTTTAGGTATTCATTCAATTTATTCGATACTTCTTTTGGTATATACGGACAATCCATAGCAGAGGATGGCAATGACAATAGCTCATTCAGCTTCTTAACTGAAGTACAGTCGCAAGTTGGCATGGATGTGCGTATCAATATGTTAGATACTAGCTCTACTTTCTTTGTAGAATATGCTGATACCTACACAGACTGTGTTGATGAAGATACCATTGAAGTCGGCAATTGTTTTTATGAACATCATATTTATCAAACAGGTATGCGTTATAAACAGCGTACACTAGGAAATCTTTATGATAATGACGCAAGCAGTTTAGTCTTTGGTCTGATATCGAACATTAGCACCAATACCCGTATGACATTAAAACTGCGTATGTTGAAATTAAATAAAGACAATAGCGACAAAAATATTGATAGCCTTATTATCGGCAACCCATTAACAAAGTTTGCTGAAAATACCAGTATGCTTTCCACAAAAATTCAACATAGTTATCGAAACTGGCGGTACACCGTTGGTGTAGATGTCAGTCAATCAACGTTTAAAAACGATATTGCTGATAAAAAGAAAGCGAGCTTATTTTTATCTGTAGAATACAATCTTTAATGAGTTTTTCATCCAAGATATTTGTTATTGATGATCCACTATTCATTAATACTGTGATACCTTATTTTAATATATACGTTCATTTTGATAATTAATAAGCCCCTACTATGCATATAAATACCTCTTGTCCTGTCTATATAATCAATCTAGATTGCGCTCAAGATAGAATGGCGAATATGCATGAACAATTAATGAATTTGAATATTGATTACACCCGTATTTCCGCAGTTAAAGGAATAGATTTATCTGAGGCTGAGATCAGCCAAGTTTATTCTTCCGCCCTTAATAAGCACTATTTTAGAGCCGGTTTAAGTTTGGGCGAAATTGGTTGTTACATGAGCCACAAAAATGTTTGGCGAAAAATGGTTGCCGAGAACATAGCGTATGCGGTAATACTAGAAGACGATATGCTATTAAATCCCACGTTCACCGATATTTTTAAGCATAGCAACACCTTTAAGCAATATGATTTGATCAAACTTGCAGACAACAGAGATCATCAGCCAAGGTATAAAAAACAGCTCAACGATAAATTTGAATTAATTAATTTCACCAAAATCCCTAATTGTGCAACGGGTTATACCTTAAGCCTTGCAGGCGCAAAAAAGCTATTATCGAGAGAAAAGTTTTATCGACCTGTTGATATTGATATGCAATTTTGTCGTGAGCTTAATTTGTCAGTGTTCGGTTTGCGTCCGTATCCTATCACTGAAAATAAAAATATGATCAGTAATATAGTTACCTTAAATGGTGGCTTTCATGGTAAAAAAAGTACCAGTTTTATTAGAAATATTAAATACCGTATTCATTTATGGTGGCATAGAAAAAATTATATTTCTGGTGAACTTTAAGTCACAAGTTAAATTACCAAAACTTCCAGTAATTCAATTGCTTTCTCATTTTAAATTTTCTCAAGAAATTTAACGGTTTTCTTTTAGCTGGTACATTATTTCCTGCCAACATCTCATCTACTGCATCTAAGACTCGCTGCGAAGACTTACCATCTTGATATGGATGTGTATCTTTAATAAATGCCCCTATTTTACTCATTAAATCAATTGGCTTTGATAAAGCAAACTCAATACTTTCTTCAAGCCTATTTGGATCGTTTATATCTATTAAATAAGGTTTAGGAGATATATTTTTAAATGTAACGACTGGCTTATTTAATAATAGAAACATTATCAGTACTGAAGACGTATCACATACCATTACATCTGACTTTTGTAATAATGGAATAATATTATCGGTTTCAATAAAGGATAAATGTTCACTTTCTAGTGTTTTATATTGTTCAACAATATCCTTATTCATCTTGGGATGAAATTGAATTAACCAATTCCACTTTCCAGAAGTCGCCAATTTTTTCACAGTTTCAAATAAATGTGGTGCGCATGTTAAATCTTTAGAAAATGTCGAACACATCAATACCGTTGGCGTAGTTCCTTTTGCTTTATTTTTGGGTTCGTACAAAGGGTCAATGGCTGGCCACCCTGTTTCTCTTACTGAAAAATGCTGATGTTTAGCTGCTAATAAATTAAATTTTTTCGTTGTGTTTGGCCCTTGTGTGCAATATAAATCAAAACAACCTCTAATATTAAAATGATCTTCAAATCCTCGGCGATTTACTTTACCTGAATTAAAACCATGAAAAACACCTACTTTAATTCCCGGTATGAAATTTGGTATTACGTTGCCCGGTATAAATACAGCATGCGGATTAAATTGTTGTATTGCTTCTATCGAATGAAGCTGAATTTCTTTTTCTGTAAGGTATTCTTCATCTACTTGTTTACCTTCTAAAAACCAAGCCACTTTGTCATCTCTATCTAGGATGATCTGTTGAAGAGGTCGAAGTATTGCAAAGCTATAGTTTTGAGATATATAAAAAAGGTAATGCTTAGAAGACATAATTTACTGTTAATACAAGGTCATAAAAAGGGTTATACCATATAACCCTTATATTTTCACATTAGAGCATTAACGAGGTACTAAAATACTAAACGTATTAGCATCAGAAGTAGACTTTTCATCTCCATAATAAGACCAATAACATTTACCAGTCCCCGGCAAGTACTTTCCTGCATATTGATTAGGTGAATTATAAGGAGAGGCTACACAATGATAAATGTAATCCCCTGCATCCCAATCTCTAGAAGTTACAGCTTCTGCCCCTGAAGTCAGTGTGCTAGCTTTTTTCCATTTATAGATACTTTGAAACTGAGCTTTTTCATCAACTAACATATAATAGGTGGTGTTTTTATGCTCATCGCCATTATTTGCATAATAACAATTACCGTTAATTAATTTCCCCGGAGTTTCAGCTGATCCATTTCCTGCGCATAAATAAACAGCTTAGTTATTTTCAGCACCTGCATGTATTGCTGAAGTGTGCCAATTTTCAGAGTTAAACTTAGTCCGAGACATTGAAATGTATGTCCCATCTACTGGTGTTAAATTAGTAGGTCCTGCCGCATAAACAGTTAAAGGTGAAAGTATTAAAGATATAAGTAAAATTTGTTTCTTCAAATTAATTTATAAAATTCCATTTAATTAGAATAAAAAACACGGTTCACAAATACATTAAAAGTAAATTACTTAAATATAATGGTCATCCATGTCCATTAATTTATCGAAATATATTCGACTGGTAGACCATATAGTAAATACAAAAACATATCTAGTAAACTTTTCGTCGTATAGTATTATCATCAAATCTAATTTAATCAGTTCTACAAATTTATTTTAAAGTAACAGGTAAAAACTAACTAAGTTATAACTAATTTATTATTGACAAAAACTGAGTAAATACGTTATTAATACACCACTAACTCATTTATCAGCCCTTTTAATAAATTATTAGGCTGAGTAATAACAAAACAGTTAAACTAAATATGTTGCATTTAATTTCTACAATTCGTACTAACCTCCTCCTCGCATTAAGTATGCGCGGATAGTTTTTTATTGAATTAAATCAGATAAAACAATTAAAACCCGCGCCAAATTTCGCGGGTTTTTTTATGCCCGTAATTTATAATTTTTTTGGCATAAAGTAGTTATTAATATTATTAAAGGAAGCAATTATGGATAACCAAGTCGTTATTTTTGACACTACATTACGAGATGGTGAACAGGCGTTAAACGCAAGTCTTTCAGTGCATGAAAAACTACAAATCGCACTTGCTATTGAACGCTTAGGTGTTGATGTAATGGAAGTTGGTTTTCCGGTTTCTTCTCCTGGTGATTTTGAATCCGTGCAAAAAATTGCCCAAACCGTGAAGAACTCTCGTGTTTGTGCATTAGCAAGAGCCGTTGAAGGGGATATTCAAGCCTGTGCCGATGCATTAAAAGTTGCAGATCATTTCAGAATTCATACCTTTATTTCAACGTCAGATGTTCATGTTCAACAAAAATTGAAAAAAGACTTTTCTGATGTCGAAGCAATGGCGATTAACGCAGTTAAATTTGCCCGAAAATTTACCGATGATGTTGAGTTTTCTTGTGAAGATGCAGGACGTACACCTATCGATAACTTATGTCGCATGGTGGAAAATGCCATCAAAGCAGGGGCAACTACGGTGAATATTCCAGATACCGTTGGTTACACTATCCCTAACGAGTTTGGCGGTATAATCACTAATTTATTCAATCGCGTACCGAATATCGATCAAGCGATTATTTCTGTGCATTGTCATAACGATTTAGGTTTAGCGGTAGCAAACTCAATGTCGGCGGTACAAGCTGGAGCTCGTCAAATAGAGTGCACGATTAATGGTATTGGCGAACGTGCTGGTAACTGTTCTTTAGAAGAAGTTGCCATGATCATGAAAACTCGTCACGAATTTTTAGGCGTGAAAACCAATATTAATCACCAAGAAATTGCCCGTACGTCAAAACTAGTCAGTGATTTATGTAATATGCCAGTGCAGTTAAATAAAGCGATTGTTGGCGGAAACGCCTTTAGTCATTCGTCAGGTATTCATCAAGACGGCATGTTAAAAGCAAGCAACACCTACGAAATAATGACACCTGAAAGTGTCGGTATTGCTAAAACAAAATTAAACTTAACCTCGCGTAGTGGTCGCCACGTCATTAAACATCGAATGGAAAGTTTAGGCTATCAAGAAAACGAGTTTAATTTAGAAGAGTTATATACTGATTTTCTAGAATTAGCTGACAAAAAAGGCCAAGTTTTTGATGATGATTTAGAAGCATTACATTTTAATCTTCAGCAACAAGACGCCAAAGATTATTACCATTTAGATACTTTAAATGTGCAATGTGGTGGTGGTGATTTTGCAACAGCGAGTATTAAATTACTGTCTGGCGAAAATAGTCAAATAGTGTCAGAAACCGGTAATGGTCCAGTCGATTGTTTATATCGAGCAATCAAGAAAGCCGTTGATATTGATTTCGAAGTAGCCGACTACAAAATATCAAACAAAGGTGAAGGTGAAGACGGCTTAGGCAAGGCTGATTTAGTGGTGACCTGGCAAGGAAGAAACTTCCATGGTTATGGCTTAGCAACCGATGTTATAGAAGCATCTGGTCAAGCACTTATTCATACGCTTAATAGTATTCATCGCGCACAAAAAATTGCGGCGATTAAACAAGATAGTAAGAAATAACTAAGCAGCGATAAAATTATCGCTAGGCAATTAGTAGCACGTCATACCAATTAACTATTGTTGATTTTATGATAACGAACAAAATATAACGTTTACGAAATAGGTTTTAAAATGTCAAACATAGCAGTATTAGCCGGTGACGGTATCGGCCCAGAAGTAATGGTTGAAGCAAAAAAAGTTTTAGCCGCAGTTGCAGATAAATTTCAATTCACCCTTAATACCCAAGATTATGACGTAGGTGGCGCCGCGATTGATATTCATGGCAACGCTTTACCTGAAGTAACTATGAAAGGTTGTCAGGCTGCAGATGCTATTTTATTTGGTTCGGTCGGTGGCCCAAAGTGGGCAAACTTACCACCAACAGAACAACCAGAACGTTGCGCTCTTTTAGGGTTACGCGGTCATTTTGACTTATTCTGTAATATGCGCCCTGCCACTTTACAGCCAGCTTTATCTTCATTATCTACCTTAAGAAGCGATATTTCTGCACAAGGTTTTGATGTGTTAGTGATCAGAGAATTAACCGGCGATATTTATTTTGGCGAGCCAAAAGGTCGTAAAGGTGAAGGTGAAGAAGAAACCGGTTTTGATTCAATGTTTTATTCACGCCGTGAAATTAAGCGAATCGCTCATTTAGCTTTCCAAGCGGCACAAAAACGCAATAACAAAGTCACTTCTGTTGATAAAGCTAACGTATTAGCAACGAGTCAATTATGGCGTCAAGTGGTCGAAGAAGTCGCGGTTGACTACCCTGATGTTACGCTTGAGCATCTTTATGTCGATAACGCTGCCATGCAATTAGTGCGTGATCCTAATCAATTTGACGTTATGCTATGTCCAAACTTATTCGGTGATATTTTGTCTGATATTTGTGCAATGATCACAGGTTCAATGGGCTTATTACCTTCAGCTAGCTTAAACAGTGAAGGTTTTGGCATGTACGAACCTGCCGGTGGCAGCGCGCCAGACATTGCTGGTCAAGGCATTGCAAACCCAATCGCACAAATTTTATCCGCGGCCCTAATGCTTCGTTATAGTTTAAATCAAGACGACGCAGCCAAAGCAATCGAAGACGCTGTTGGCAGCGCATTAGATAACGGCATTTTAACCGCTGATTTACTCCCTGCTGAGAAAAGAAATAATGCTAAATCCACTAGCGAAGTAGGTGATTATATCTGCGCTCAAATCAATGCAATAAACATAAAAGGAGCATAATAATGGCAACAACTTTATATGAAAAATTATGGCAACAACACTTAGTTGAAGAAAAAGCCGGTGAAACGCCATTACTTTATGTTGATCGCCATTTGATACATGAAGTAACTTCACCACAAGCTTTTGCTAATTTAAAGTTTCATAACCGCCCTATTCGCCACCCAGAGCGAACTATTGCGACCATGGACCATAATATTTCAACCCGCTCTATTGAAATTGATGCCGCAGGCGAAGGTGCAGCGAACCAATTACGCACGTTAGAGAAGAACTGTAAAGAATTTGGCATTGAATTATTTGGTATGGGTCATAAAAACCAAGGTATCGTCCATGTTATGGGTCCTGAGCTTGGCTTAACGTTACCAGGCACTATTATCGTGTGTGGCGACTCTCATACTGCAACCCATGGCGCTTTTGGCGCGTTAGCATTCGGCATTGGTACTTCAGAAGTAGAACATGTTTTTGCGACGCAAACCTTACGTCAAACAAAAGCCAAAACCATGAAAATTGAAGTAAATGGTCAAGTTGGTGAAGGGATCAGCGCGAAAGATATTATCTTAGCTATCATTGGTAAAACAGGTAGTGCCGGCGCGACAGGTTATGTTGTCGAATATTGTGGTAGTGCAATTGAAGCATTAACCATGGAAGAACGTATGACCGTTTGTAACATGAGTATTGAATTTGGCGCAAAAGCCGGTTTAATTGCTCCGGATCAAAGCACTTTTGATTACTTAGAAGGCAAAGAGTACGCACCAAAAGGTGAAGTTTGGCAACAAGCGGTTGCAGATTGGAAAACATTAAAAACTGACGATGGCGCACAATTTGATACGGTATTAACGTTAAAAGCTGAAGACATAAAAGCGCAAATTACTTGGGGCACAACGCCTGGACAAGTAACTTCAGTAGACGGCGTCGTCCCTTCTCCTGATGACTTTACCGATCCAGTAGAAAAAGATTCTTGTGCCGCAGCGCTAGTCTATATGGGCTTAGAAGCAGGCACTAAAATCACCGATATTGAAATTAATAATGTCTTTATCGGCTCTTGCACTAATTCACGCATTGAAGACTTGCGCGCAGCAGCAAACACGGTGAAGCGTTTTACGGCCAATGGTGAGAAAGTATCAAGCAAGGTCAATGCGATTGTAGTACCGGGCTCTTATCGCGTTAAAGAACAAGCAGAAGCAGAAGGTTTATCAAAAATATTTATTGATGCTGGTTTTGAATGGCGTTTACCGGGCTGTTCAATGTGTTTAGGCATGAATGACGATGTTTTGTCCGAAGGTGACCGTTGTGCATCAACGAGTAATCGTAACTTTGAAGGTCGCCAAGGTCGAGGCAGTCGTACTCACTTAGTAAGCCCAGAGCTTGCTGCGGCATCGGCTATCGCTGGTCATTTTGTTGATTTAAATGCTTAAGGAGCAATAATAATGGAAAAATTTACAACACATTCAGGTTTAGTCGTTCCTTTAGATGCATCAAATGTTGATACTGATCAGATCATCCCAAAACAGTTTTTACAAAAAACGGAGCGTATTGGTTTTGGCAAACATTTATTTCATGATTGGCGCTACTTAGATGCTTCAGGGCATCAAGACAATCCAGAGTTCATTTTAAATGCGCCTCAATACCAAGGGGCAAGTATTTTATTAACACGTGAAAATTTTGGTTGTGGTTCAAGTAGAGAGCATGCCCCATGGGCGTTAGAGGAATACGGCTTTAAAGTTATTATTGCGCCAAGCTTTGCCGATATTTTCTATGGTAATTGTATCAATATCGGTTTATTACCAATTAAATTATCTGATGATGAAATCAATGAACTTTTTGCTGACTGCGAAAACGGCGAAGTGAACTTAACGATTGATTTAGAAAAAAATCAAATTACTGGCTCAAGCAAAAGCTATCAATTTTCGTTGGATAAATTTCATCAATATTGCTTGGAAGAAGGCATTGATAGTGTTGGTTGGACCCTGAAAAAAATTGATGCTATTAAAGCGTTTGAAGCAAAAATGCCGATATGGCAATAAGATTCATATATACCGCTTTTTAACGAATCTTACATACCTACCCTGATATATGCTTATCAGGGTATTTCTCCCTCCTTCTATAAATATTTATCACAAATAACATTCGAACACTGTGTTATCAATATTCGTGTTTTTTTGTTCTATAATTATGTCAACAGTTAAAATTTATCAGCGAGATTCTTCAATAATTTAGCTATTGCATAGATTGCAAGTAAAACAATTATTAAGAAGATTTTAACTTACCTAAATATCCTGATGAATAGCGCCAGATTTCGTATACGTTCGTAGCGTTTTTAGGCTAATGTACATTTCAAAATTAAAATAAATTATGACAAAAAAAGAGAATAATTTAACCGAAGCTTCCAAAGTGATCAGTATTGAACAACTTAAAGTCGGCATGTATATAAAATCATTTTCGGACAGCTCAAATCTTAGCATTAAATCTGAAGGTTATATTTCTTGCGAGGAACAAATTACTCAACTACAAAATGCTAGAGTAACGACTCTGGTGATTATACCTGAAAAACAACAACAAACCGTTAACTTAGCAAGTGTTTTGCCTAATATTGAAACGATTAATGGCAACAAGCAATCGGCAAACAATAAAGCCTTGCCAATATCGTTAGACAGCGAACTCAAAAAAGCCAATCACCTTTATAAAAGTGCCAAAGATTTACAAAGCAAAATTCTGAATCAAATCAAACAAGAAAAGTCTTTACCTGCAGAAGATATACAAAGCACCACAGATGCAATGGTTGATTCTATTTTTAGAAATCAAGATGCGCTCACCTGCCTGTCGCGACTACAAACTAAAGATAAACAACTCACAGAGCATTCATTAAATGTTGCTATATTGATGTCAGTATTTGCAAAACATTTAAATATAGATAAACGTATTATTCAAGAACTTACCCTTGGTGCTTTTTTACATGACATTGGCATAGTGTTAATTCCTAAAGAAATACTCAATAAAAAAACTGTCCTCACTGAAAAAGAAAATAACATCATGAAAAGTCATGTCGCTTTAGGTATTAAGCTTTTAGAGGAATCGCCAAGTATTTCTTATATTGCGATTAAAATGGTTAAAGAACATCATGAGCGAATTGATGGCTCCGGTTACCCTAACCAATTAAAAGGCGATCAAATATCTAAATATGGCCGAATGATCGCTATAGTAAATGCTTATGATTCTATGACCTCTAGTCGACCTTACAAAAGCAGCGTACATCCAATTAACGCATTTAAAGCATTGATCGCTGAGTCACCTGATGTTTATGATGAAGAACTTGTTGAAAAGTTTATTCAATGCTTAGGTGTTTACCCTGTAGGTACCTTAGTTAAACTAAATAGTGGGAAATTAGGCTTGATCAGTAAATTAAACAAGAAAAAACCATTACACCCTTTTGTACGAGTTTTTTATAACACGAGAATGAACCAAGCAATCCCTATTCAAGAAATAAACTTAAGTGAATCAAAATATAAAGACCAAATTGATCGTTGTATTAAACCGGAAGAATTTAATATCAATTTATTAGGCTTTTTTAAAGCAGCTTTTATTAACTAACTGACAAAGTTCAACAACCAAATAAAAATAATTCTACCAACTAGATAACGCTGGCATAGTAAACTGCTCTTGTTGATAACTTAATAAAACTTGTTGAGGGAAAATTTTAGTCAGTACCACTCCTTGAGCAATTTGCTCACCTTCGCGGCGATCTTTACCATTGACGCGAACCCATCCCTGACCTTCAGTGGCAAAGATATGCATGTCAAATTGTAACGAAGGTAACGATTCTTGTAATCTCACAGGCAATTGATGAACGGCGCGATATTGCTGAACATCATCATCAATGATCTCGTCATTAGTATTTGCATACCCATGATCATTTTGGTTTGATACGTTTTGTTGATTCTCTATGATATTTGTTGGTTTTGTTTCATCAATAGCTGCTTTAAAGCGGGTAAGAACATCCTCAGAAACCCCCGGTTCAGCAACAATATCAAACTGCTCATTTGTGATAACTTTATTATCATGCGTTAGCGTTACTTTTTCAGGCTGGTATCCTAACACCCTAGGTTTTGCGTGTTGTTCGATATTTGCAGCTAAAGCAGCATCGTCCGTTATTAATTGTTCAGTATCAGCATTAACGACTTCGTTATTAGACTGATTAATCGTAGGACTATCTAGATTAAGATGAGGAGCAAGTTGATTGGGTTGTGCTTTATTTACAGTAGAAGTAGCTGTTTGCTGAGTATCTGTAGCCACGTTAGTATTTAGTTGATTTTCAACAATCGTTTGATTAGCGTCATTGTTTTTTGGGCTATCAGCTACAGTGCTTAGCACAACATCGGTTGTCGATATTTTATCCGTACCAAACCAATACCCGAGATAACCAACCATACCAACTAACAATATCAACGAGGCAATTTTCATCGGTAAATGCCAAACTGGCGCTTTTATTTGGTGATCTCCCAGAGCTTCAACAGCGGCTTGTTGAATAATAGAGCGTCCGATAACCGCATCGTTTTTACTGTAGGCAATCACTAAAGCCCGCTCACATAACAAGTTTATTACTCGAGGAATACCATTAGATATTTTGTGTAAAGCAGATATCGCCGCTTTATTAAATAAAGCTCTTGTACAGTGAGCGACAGATAATCGATGTTGAATATATTGGCTCAATTCCTGTTTTGTTAACGGTAATAAATGATAGCGTGCGGTGATTCGTTGCGCTAATTGTCTTAAATCTCTACGCTGTAATAGTTGCTGTAATTCAGGCTGACCTATTAATATCACCTGTAATAGTTTTTTGGTATTTGTCTCTAAATTTGTCAACAAACGTAATTGTTCAAGCACTTCAGGTTTAAGGTGTTGAGCTTCGTCTATAATCAATAAAGTATTGATATTTTCTTGGTGATTTTTTTGCAGCTTAGTTTGAATTTTATCAGTTAAATATTTAAGGGTAGCTCCGGTTTTTTTATAACGAATTTTTAAGTTATCGCAAATACATGCCAGTAATTCTTCACACGATAACGTTGGATTGAGAATAAATGAGGCTTGCGTATTCTCTGGCAACTTATCCATCACAGTTCGACTAATGGTGGTTTTTCCAGTCCCCACTTCGCCCGTGAGCAAAACAAAGCCTCCGTTGTCGCCTAAACCATAACTTAAGTGAGCGAGTGCTTCACGATGGCGATCACTCATAAATAGATAAGCTGGATCAGGGGCGATGGTAAATGGCGCTTCACTTAAACCAAAATAAGCTGTGTACATAACTCTTCATTAAATATAAAAAACAACCTCAAGAAAGTACCTTGTCGTCTATCAGAAGTCAAAAAATCACGAACGACTATGGTAAACTTATGGTAAGTTTGACGCGTTGTAGTAATTTACTGACGGTTATAGCTGTGACTTTATGCTCCTTTTAAACAATGAATAGAAAATAATGCCTGAAATTAGTAACTTAACATCCCTTAATATTTACCTAGTTGGTGGAGCTGTACGTGATCAACTACTTAATCGAGAAGTTTATGATCATGACTGGGTGGTAGTAGGCAGCACAGTAGACGAAATGCTTTCGCTGGGTTTTACACAAGTAGGGAAAGATTTTCCAGTATTTTTACACCCTGATACTAAAGAAGAGTACGCCTTAGCTAGAACTGAGCGTAAACAAGGTAGAGGCTACACTGGCTTTATTTGTAATGCTGATACAAATGTTTCATTGGAAGATGATTTGCTTCGTCGAGATCTCACGATTAACGCCATGGCTTTAAGTGATACTGGCGACATTATTGATCCTTACGGCGGTAAAAAAGATTTAGAAAATAGAATATTACGCCATGTCTCAAGCGCCTTTATCGAAGATCCATTAAGGGTATTAAGAGTAGCCCGCTTCGCAACTAGGTTTCATCAATATGGTTTTACAATTGCCCCTGAAACCATGGCACTTATGCAAGCAATAAGTGAAGGTGATGAGTTACTGACTTTATCGGGTGAACGCATTTGGCAAGAAATGTCTCGCAGCTTGGCAGAAGCTCATCCTGAAGTATTTTTTCATACTTTACGTGACTGTGGCGCGCTAAAAAAACTGTGGCCTGAATTAGATGCATTATGGGGCATCTCTAATCCTGTAAATCATCATCCTGCAAATCATCACCCAAAAGGTTGCTCAGGTATTCATACTATGATGGTGTTACAGCAAAGTGTTACATTATCAGACAAAATATCAGTCCGCTTTGCCACCCTTTGTCATGATCTGGGCAAAACCTTATCCAGCAAAGACTCACTACCTAAACATATTGGCCATGAACAACGTGGTTTACCTTTAATAGAAAAAGTTTGTCAAACATTCAAAGTGCCTAATAAAGTAAAATCATTAGCCCTAAAAGTGTGCCAATTTCACTTGCAAAGTCATCGAGCTTTTGAATTAAAGCCGCAAACTATTTTAACTTTATTTAATAAACTCGATGTATGGCGAAAACCCGATGAATTTGAAGACTTTTTAATCGTTTGTGAAGCTGACTTTAAAGGGCGACTGACTAGTGAAAATCAAACATACTTACAATCAAACTTCCTGCGTAACATAGCAGATGAATGTGCAAAAATTAATGCAAAAAAATTCGTCAAGCAAGGATTAAAAGGAAAAGCAATTAAAGAAGCAATGGATATCGAGAGAATGAATGTTATTAACTGTATCAGCTCAAAAATTTCAATCTGATACAGTTAGAGATATATTATATTACTATTCATTCAAATGTTTGGCATGGAAGTGCAAATGATCTTCTATAAAACTAGCAATAAAATAATAGCTATGATCATAACCTTCGTGAAGACTTAATTCTAATGGATAACCACTAGCTTTTGCGGCCTCTTCTAATGTTTCAGGCTTTAATTGCTCAGCTAAAAAGTCATCTGATAAACCTTGGTCAACTTTTGCAGGAACCATTTGTGTGGCTTCTCTCATAAGCTCGCTAGCATCGAAGTTTCGCCAGGTAGATTGGTCTTTTCCAAGATAAGCGTTAAATGCCTTTTGTCCCCAAGGTGCATTGATGGGGTTACAAATAGGGCTAAAGGCTGACATTGAGCAATAACGGTTGGGATTTAGCATAGCAATGATAAGCGCACCATGACCTCCCATTGAATGCCCACTAATTGCA
This sequence comes from Colwellia sp. 1_MG-2023, assembly GCF_030546755.1. Taxonomy (GTDB): domain Bacteria; phylum Pseudomonadota; class Gammaproteobacteria; order Enterobacterales; family Alteromonadaceae; genus Thalassotalea_H. The sequence goes on along the minus strand of NZ_JAUOPE010000005.1, from coordinate 9,186 downwards.
CGTTTCTGAGAAACAGGAAAAGTTGCTTCAATAAGTTCAGGTAATTCTTTCACGATATAATCATACATTTGATAGTGACGATTCCAAGGTGCTTGAGTCGCATTGACGTAAAAACCTGCCCCTTGTCCCAAATCATAACCATCATCATCGGCTATGCCTTCTCCACGAGGACTAGTATCTGGAGCCACAATAGCAATACCTAATTGTGCAGCAATACGCTGTGCTCCTGCTTTTTGCATGAAGTTTTCATCGGTGCAGGTAAGTCCCGATAACCAATATAAAACCGGAACTTTTTGGTTTTTAGCTACCTGTGGAGGTAAGTAAATAGCAAATCGCATCTTAGTGTTTAAGGTTTCTGAGTGATGGCAATATTGTTTGTGCCAACCACCAAAACTCTTGTTTGCACTTGTATTTTCAATTAAATAATCTGTTGTCATGATAAAGCCCTGAATGTAGCCTCTTTATTTTTCGAGATATAAGAGGCTACTAACTGCCTAATAAAGTTAAATAATTACTGGTAAAATGTTTAGTTATTATTTATCAAAGTGAATAACGGAGCGAATACTTTTCCCTTGGTGCATCAATTCAAATGATTCATTGATATCTTCAAGTGCCATAGTATGCGTAATAAAATCACTGAGCTTGAACTCGCCCGCTAAGTAACGTTCTACATAATCAGGTAATTCTGTACGGCCTTTAACGCCACCAAATGCTGTACCACGCCAGACACGGCCCGTGACTAATTGAAACGGTCGAGTTGAAATTTCTTGGCCTGCTCCTGCAACACCAATTATCACTGACTCGCCCCACCCTTTATGACAACACTCTAAAGCCGACCGCATTAAGTTAACGTTACCAATACACTCAAATGAGTAATCAACACCACCGTCAGTTAATTCAACAATCACATCTTGTATCGCTTTGTCGTGATCTTTTGGATTAATAAAATCAGTTGCACCTAATTTTTTCGCCAATTCAAATTTACTTTCGTTAATATCAATGGCAATTATGCGTGATGCTTTAGCCATTGTTGATCCAATAACCGCTGAAAGACCAATACCGCCAAGACCAAAAATGGCTACCGTTGCGCCTTCTTCAACCTTTGCCGTATTCATTACTGCGCCCATGCCCGTAGTAACACCACAGCCTAATAGACACACCTCTTCTAATGGCGCCTCTTTATTTACTTTTGCTAAAGATATTTCAGGTAACACTGTATATTCAGAAAATGTCGAACAGCCCATGTAATGAAAAATTGGCTGACCGTCTTTATAAAAACGTGTTGTACCATCAGGCATTAATCCCTGACCTTGAGTTTCACGAATTTTCTGACAAAGGTTAGTTTTACCTGATAAGCAAAATTTACATTCGCCACATTCAGGTGTGTATAAAGGAATAACATGATCGCCCACTTGCACGCTCGTAACACCTTCGCCTACTTGTTCGACAATACCACCACCTTCATGACCAAGTATGACTGGGAAAATACCTTCAGGATCCTCGCCAGATAAAGTAAATGCATCGGTATGACATACACCAGAAGCAATAATTTTAACTAATACTTCACCTTTGCGAGGGAGCATCACATCAACTTCTTCAATAGATAAAGGCTGTTTAGGGCCCCAAGCAATAGCGGCTTTTGATTTTATAAATTTATCCGTCATTCAAATTCTCACTTTTTAAAAATAATAATTAGGTAAAGAGTAATTCATTCAGTTCGTAGTAATAGTTAACCGTTAATCACTTTGTTCTTCATTAATCTGTACGTTCTTGAGATAAACTAAAAGGTGCCACGCTTAATAAAAGAGAAATTTAGATCATCTCTAAACGCTTTAATAAATAAATGTAGAAGCATTGTCATTATTAAGGTAATTATTTAGTTATTTTCTACCTTAGTACTTTCTCTTAAGACATTAGTACCTTAGTACTTTTGATAAAATTGATTATAACTAATACATATAGGATGATAATATAGCTATTTATAAAATCACTTTTACACATAGGTAACAATTATGAAGTGGGATGGGGTTAGCGAATTTGTATTTGTCGCTGAAAATGAAAGCTTCACATTGGCCTCTAAAAAGATGGCAATATCTACAGCGCAAGTTAGTCGTCAAATAAGTGCCTTAGAAAAACGCCTTAATACCAAATTATTTTATCGGACAACACGAAAGGTATCGCTAACTGAAGAAGGTCGTGTTTTTTACCAGCACTGTCGCAGTGTACTCGACGGATTAGACGCAGCCGAGCGAGCTATCACCAATTTACAATCAAAACCTCATGGTAAAATTAAATTAACAGCCCCTGTCACATATGGTGAGCAGCAAATATTACCGCTAGTGAACAACTTTATTAGTCAATATGAAGATGTTGAAGTGTCTGCTTATTTAAGTAATCGCCAAGTTGATTTACTTGAAGACGGTTACGACTTAGCAATTCGATTGGGCAAATTAAGTGATTCTTCAATGATCGCCAAGAAGCTAGGTAAAAGAACAATCTATGTTTGTGCTTCGCCATGCTATTTAGAAAAATATGGTATGCCACATTCTATATCAGAGCTCAGTCATCATAGTTGTTTATTGGGCACTAATGATTATTGGCATTTTAAAGAATCAGGAAGGGAAAAAAGCGTTAGAGTAACGGGTAAATTACGCTACAACAATGGCTATGGTTTAACCGATGCCGCCTTAAAGGATTTAGGCGTAGTACAGTTACCCGATTATTATGTTCAGCCATATATAAAAAGTGGTGAACTGGTTCCTTTGTTAGAAAATTACCGTGCCCCTGATGAGGGAATATGGGCGCTATACCCTCAAAATCGACACTTATCTCCTAAAATAAGAATGTTGGTTGATTACTTAGCCGAACAATTACTTTAATATTCAGGCCTATCAAAGAACATTGCTCAAAGATATTCCTCAAAGGTATTCCTCAAAGGTATTGTTCTGGCCGGTTAACGGTTAAGTTAGCTAGCATCAAATAATAATTCTTTCTATTGCTTATTTTTATTATTTCTCTCTTTGATCAGTTGCTGAAATTTTTTAACGGCAAGCTCTGGATCTGGGGCTTCAGTTATTGCAGTAACCACAGCAATTGAACTTACCCCCGTGTTTAGCACGGATTTGGCACGCGCTAAATTGATACCGCCAATCGCAACCGTCGGTATTTCAGGTGTTAATTTCACTAAATCAGATAACGTTTTTACCCCCTGAATTTGCCCTGTCATATCTTTGGTTTTTGTTGGAAAAATAGCGCCAATAGCAAGATAGGAAGGTTGATATTGTTTAATCTTCAATAACTCAAAATGACCGTGGCTACTTATACCTAAGCGAAGACCTGTTTGTTTAATTGCTTTGAGATCAGCGGTTTGAATATCTTCCTGCCCTAAATGCACGCCATATGCGTTATATTTAATCGCTAATTGCCAATAATCATTAATAAACAGCATGGCTTTATATTGTTTGCCCAAAGTAACTGCTTGCTTGATTGCATGTGCTAACGGCTCACCAGTCAGTGTTTTTTCACGATATTGTATAAGCTTAACGCCTAATTTTAATAACCGTTTTAGCCATGTAAGTGAATCTACCACAGGATATAATCCTAGTGACTTAGCATCAAGAGGGGCAAACCCTGACTCAAAATTCGCTGCTTTGGCTTTTGTTTCTAGATTTTTTTCTTCATACCATTCGATAGATTGCGCCAAATTAGAGCCATTCACTAATACCTCAGGGTAATCATTGATATTACTTGGCCACTGACCTTGCCATATCGCACCAAAATTACTATTTTTCTCCCCGGCAGCCTTTAATCCTTGATTAAGATAAGCTTTAGCAATAATAAATGCGTCTTTTAATGCATAATCTTGCGCTACTAAGGCGGCAATAGCCGAGGCAAAAGTACAGCCTGTGCCATGGTTGTTTTGGCTTGATATTTTATTACTAGTTAACCAATAACTTTCGTGTCCGTCTGTACAATAATCAACACACTTATTTTCAGCAATTTCAAGATGGCCACCTTTGAGAATAGTGGCACTAACACCTAGGGTTAAGATTCGTTGTGCCGCTGCCACCATACAATCCCAAGAAAAGGCAAATACACCCGTAATTTTTTGCATTTCTTTACCGTTGGGGGTGAGTAAGTTAACAAGCGGTAATAATTTTTCTTTGATTGTCGGCAACGTATCATCTTCGGTTAAATCAGAGCCGTTTGAGGCAATGGCGACTGGATCGTAAATAATAAAAGGTTTATTTGACCATTCTTGATTGAAGCGAATGATCTGCTCAACAACTAATTCAACTTGTTGATTATTGGCAAGTAAACCAATTTTAATAACGTTTGCGGGTTTAACTTGCTCTAACGCGATTATTTGCGACAAAATGACTTTTTCTGACAATGGATTAATTGCTTCAACACCAAAACTATTTTGAGCAGTTACCGCAGTGATCACTGAGCCAACATCGACACCTAAGTTATGCATGGTTTTAATATCAGCTTGCGCCCCTGCCCCCCCTGAACAATCACTGCCTGCTATTGTCCAAACGACGGCTTTACTCTCTACTTGATTCATTCATGATCCTGTTAATTTTGTTGCCAAAAAGGTGTGTCTAATGTCGGTGTGCTCGGCTGTGCTGTTTGTCGTTGTTGCATAATGCCCGCACGATAGGCTTGTTCGCCGGATAAAAGCGCATCAGCAAATGCTTTAGCCATTAAAATGGGATCGTCAGCCAACGCAACGGCGCTATTAAGTAAAATACCGTCATAGCCCATTTCCATCGCTAAACAAGCATCTGAGGGTTTACCAATACCGGCATCTAAAATTAATGTGGCTTTAGGCAAACGAGCACGAATAGTTGCTAAGTTATAAGGGTTCATCAAACCTTTACCTGTGCCAATGGGAGACGCCCATGGCATAATAACTTCACAACCTAAATCATAAAGGCGCTGGCATAAAACTAAGTCGTCAGTACAATACGGCAGAACTTTAAAACCATCATTGATCAAAATTTCAGCCGCTTTTAATAGCTCAACGGGATCCGGTTGTAAATTGTAATCATCACCAATAACTTCAAGTTTTAGCCAAGAAGTTTGAAACAATTCTCGACTCATTTGTGCCAATGTCACTACTTCTTTCGCTGTTTTACAACCGGCGGTATTAGGTAGTAAAAAACCATGATTTTGCTTTACAATATCTTGAATATATTGCCAAATTTTCTGTCCAGATTGTTGTTGTGGATTTTGCCGTTTTAGCGACAAAGTCACTACTTGAGCGCCACTAGCGATAATCGCCTTTTTCATAATATCTGGCGACGGATAAAGCGCGCTGCCAATTAAAAGTCGGCTATTCAGTTGCTCGCCGTAAATGGATAAACTCATTGCTAGCCTCCAACGATAGGAAATAGTACGTCGATTGAATCGCCATCATTTAATAGCGTCGATGAATATTGGCTTTTACTAACAAAATCACTATTGAGGGCAACAGCAAAACTCATTTTTTGCTGCCTTGATGTTAAATATTGCGCTAGCACATCAGTTAAATTTGCCTTTGATTTTTTACTAATGTCGTTGCTTTGGAGTATTAGCGCCTCACCATTGATATGCACTTTCATATTGATGTTCCTGTTACTACTTTTTGATCTAATTGCGACACTGCTAATGTCACTTTTTTCAGCATTACCGGGGCAATAAGAAAACCATGGCGATACAAGCCATTCACTTGAATCAAGCGTTGATTAACTAACAATTTTGGTTGATTGTCGCTAAAAGCAGGTCGTAATTGACTGATATGTTGACGAATATTCGCTTCGGCAAATCCGGCATTTACGCTATAAGCCGCACTGAGTAATTCAAGCGCTGAGCGTACTGTCATTGGCGATAAATCATCACTTTCAATTTCAGTGGCGCCAACCAAATAAAGATGATTTGGCTTAGGCGCGATATAAAGCTGATACCTTGGATGCATTAATCTTATTGGCCGAGATAAATGCACCTCAGGGGCAAATAAATGAAACAACTCCCCCCTTACCGCGCGTAAATCGTGAAGCGACGAAGTTTGTTGTTTTTCACCATAGCTTTTTCTAGCTCCAACCCCTCGACAGTCAATCACTAAATCAAAGGTTTGAACTTGCCCGTATACGGTTAATTGACAATGACTCGCTTGATTCTTTAATTGTGAGACTTCAGCCTCAGTAAACCAATTAACCTGTTCTAGCTCCAGCTGTTTTTGCAAGGCCGTTAATAACTTTCGATTATCAATTTGCCCTTCATCGGGTAGAAATAAACCTTGGTTAAATTGAGGGGTTAACTCAGGCTCTAACTCGTTTAATTGCTGTCTGTTTAATGCATTTACAGTACATTGGCCATAATTTCGCTCGATATGCTGAACAAAACGTTGGTAATCACCTTTGTCTTGTTCATGGCTGACCATGATCGCCCCTTGTTTCTGAAAATAAACATTTTCATCTAATGTGGCTAACAATTCAGGCCACATTTTTAAGGAGGTAAAGCCCATTTCAACTATGTTAGGCTCACAACTCATTGACTCGCCAAGAGGTGTTAATAGACCACCGGCAGCATAAGCTGCACTCTGCTTGGCTTGTTTATTATCCTTGTCGTACAGACACACTTGATAGCCTTGCCTTGCTAAAGACAAAGCAATCAGGCGTCCCATTAAACCGGCTCCAACGACCGCAATTTTCATGATGGTTTTATTTCCCCGATGTTCATGTCATCGAATAAATTCACGTGTTCAATAACCACGGTAATTATTTCGCTGGCTGATATATTTCACTACCTGATCCTTTAAATTCAGCTGACTTTTCAGCCATACCCTGCACAGCTTGCTTAAGCTCGGCATTGTTGGTTGTGATATCTTCATCAAGTAACTTAATCGTGATAGCTTGATCTTCAATGTCAGCCGCGTAATCTCGCACTTCTTGGCTTATTTTCATTGAACAAAACTTAGGCCCGCACATAGAGCAAAAATGGGCAACTTTTCCTGATTCTTGCGGTAGGGTTTCGTCGTGATACTCACGAGCGCGCTCAGGATCTAATCCTAAGTTAAATTGATCGTGCCAGCGGAATTCAAAACGGGCTTTAGATAAAGCATTATCTCGAATTTGCGCGCCAGGATGTCCTTTCGCCAGATCCCCCGCGTGTGCCGCAATTTTGTAGGTAATTAAACCTTCTTTAACATCTTCTTTATTGGGTAAACCTAAGTGTTCTTTTGGCGTGACGTAACACAACATGGCACAACCGTACCAGCCAATATTAGCGGCACCAATACCAGAGGTTATATGATCGTAACCCGGTGCTATGTCTGTGGTTAATGGCCCCAAAGTATAAAATGGCGCTTCACCGCAATGCTCTAATTGTTGCTCCATGTTTTCTTTGATCATATGCAATGGCACATGCCCCGGCCCTTCTATAATAGTTTGCACATCATGCTGCCAAGCAATTTTAGTTAATTCACCTAAGGTTTTTAACTCGCTAAATTGTGCTTCATCGTTCGCATCAGCGACTGAACCTGGCCTTAAACCATCACCTAATGAAAAAGAAACATCGTATTTTTTACAGATTTCACAAATATCTTCAAAATGTGTGTAGAGAAAATTTTCTTGGTGGTGGGATAAACACCATTTCGCCATGATTGAACCGCCACGCGAGACAATGCCAGTGACTCGTTTAGCGGTCATTGGCACATATCTAAGTAATACGCCGGCATGAATCGTGAAATAATCAACCCCTTGCTCAGCTTGTTCAATTAACGTATCGCGAAAAATCTCCCAAGTTAAGTCTTCAGCCACGCCGTTGACTTTTTCCAAAGCTTGGTAAATTGGCACGGTACCAATGGGTACTGGCGAGTTACGAATGATCCACTCACGCGTTTCATGAATATATCGACCAGTCGATAAATCCATTACGGTATCAGCGCCCCATTTCGTCGACCACACTAGCTTTTCAACTTCTTCTTCAATCGATGAAGTAACGGCTGAATTACCAATGTTAGCGTTTACTTTAATTAAAAAATTACGACCTATGATCATCGGCTCAGCTTCTGGATGATTAATGTTTGATGGAATGATGGCGCGCCCTCTGGCGACTTCATCTCTTACAAATTCAGCAGTGATTTCATTTGGAATGCTAGCGCCAAAGCTTTGGCCCGGATGTTGTTGGGTTAACATCTCATCATCAAGTTGCTGTCGTTTAAGGTTTTCACGAATAGCAATGTATTCCATTTCTGGCGTAATAATACCTTGGCGGGCGTAATGCATTTGTGTGACATTTTTCCCTGGTAATGCTCGGCGAACCTTAGGAAGATTCTCAAAGCGAATATGATCTAAGCCTTCGTCAGCCAAACGTTGTTGACTATATCCCGAGGTTGCCCCTTCTAAAACTTCGGTATCATTTCTGGCTTCAATCCAACTAGCACGTAATTTAGCTAACCCTTTATGTACGTCAATTTGCGTATCTTCATCCGTATAAGGGCCTGACGTGTCGTAAACACAAATGGGTTGATTAGGCTCTAAAATGGGGTTTTCTTGTGTACCGCCAACGAAAGAGTCGGCGAGTGAAATTTCTCGCATCCCAACATTTATTGAGTGCATGTTGCCTTCAATGTAGACTTTTTTAGAGTTTGGAAAACGTTGATTTGAACAGTTTGTTAAAAATTGCTCTGCTTGTGCGCGACGTTCGCGGCGAGTTAGTTTAGTCATGGTTCAGCCTTTCGTAAGTTCGCTCAAAAATTTGAGCACAAAAGACGGAGTGTAGATATACAGGAGCTGTGTAAAACTAACTAAATAATAGTTAGTGTTAATTCCCTTGTTTCCTTCGCAGATATTAGTCTGAATCAGGTTCTACGGATCCCGCTTTCGCGATCTCAGCCAATACAAAATGTAAATGGCACTCCGACAAGTCGGGTCGATACTATATGATTCAAATTTGTTGCGCAACTACGAATAAGTGCTAAGAATAAAAATATATTAGGGCGTGTTTAACTTTCAAGGATAAATTTTGTTCAAAATAAAAGTCATTTATTCAAGGCGTGAGTTAACTTGAGAAAATTTCAGTTGCTATCTGCACGTATTTTCATTATCCTCCTTGCCGTTAAATTTGCCTCGATAGCTCAGTCGGTAGAGCAGAGGATTGAAAATCCTCGTGTCCCTGGTTCGATTCCGGGTCGAGGCACCA